>CAWCPG010000015.1:0-405473 GCA_963797325.1 uncultured Actinomycetota bacterium | reverse complement strand
CGTGTTCAACACCCTCGGCGAGTGCCTCAACCTGGCCGAGGGCGAGGAGCTCGACGTCAAGGAGCGGTGGGGCATCCACCGCAAGGCCCCGGACTTCGACCAGCTGGAGTCCAAGACCCAGATGTTCGAGACCGGCATCAAGGTC
Organism: uncultured Actinomycetota bacterium; assembly: GCA_963797325.1. Classification (GTDB taxonomy): domain Bacteria; phylum Actinomycetota; class Actinomycetes; order Propionibacteriales; family Nocardioidaceae; genus Nocardioides. The sequence goes on along the minus strand of CAWCPG010000015.1, from coordinate 405,328 downwards.
ATCGACCTCCTGACCCCCTACGTGCAGGGCGGCAAGATCGGCCTGTTCGGCGGCGCCGGCGTGGGCAAGACCGTGCTCATCCAGGAGATGATCGCGCGCGTCGCCCGTGACCACGGTGGTGTGTCGGTGTTCGCCGGGGTCGGCGAGCGCACCCGTGAGGGCAACGACCTGATCGTGGAGATGGAGGAGGCCGGCGTCATCGGCCAGACCGCGCTGGTCTTCGGCCAGATGGACGAGCCGCCGGGCACGCGCCTGCGGGTCGCGCTGTCGGCGCTGACGATGGCGGAGTACTTCCGCGACGAGCAGAACCAGGACGTGCTGCTCTTCATCGACAACATCTTCCGGTTCACCCAGGCCGGCTCCGAGGTGTCCACCCTGCTGGGCCGGATGCCGTCCGCCGTGGGCTACCAGCCCAACCTCGCCGACGAGATGGGCACGCTCCAGGAGCGGATCACCTCCACGCGTGGTCACTCGATCACCTCGCTGCAGGCGATCTACGTGCCGGCCGACGACTACACCGACCCGGCGCCGGCCACCACCTTCGCCCACCTCGACGCCACCACGGAGCTGTCGCGCGAGATCGCCTCGCTCGGCATCTACCCCGCGGTGGACCCGCTGACGTCGACCTCGCGGATCCTCGACGCGCAGTACATCGGCAAGGACCACTACGACTGCGCGATCCGGATCAAGCAGATCCTGCAGCGCAACAAGGAGCTGCAGGACATCATCGCGATCCTCGGTGTCGACGAGCTGTCCGAGGAGGACAAGATCATCGTCAGCCGGGCGCGCCGGATCCAGCGCTTCCTGTCGCAGAACACCTACGTGGCCAAGCAGTTCACCGGCCTCGAGGGCTCCACGGTCCCGGTCGCCGAGACCGTCGAGGCGTTCAACAAGATCGCCGACGGCGACTACGACCACGTGGCCGAGCAGGCGTTCTTCATGTGCGGCGGTCTGGACGACGTCGAGAAGAAGTGGGACGAGATCCAGAAGGGTCTCTGAGATGGCCAAGACGATGCAGGTGTCCCTGGTGGCCGCCGACCGCGAGGTGTGGTCCGGCGAGGCCACGGTCGTGAACGCGCGGACGCTCGCCGGCGAGATCGGCATCCTCGCCGACCACGCGCCGGTGATGTCGGTGCTGGCGGCCGGTCAGATCGACGTCCGTACCGTGGACGACGGGCACTGGGTCGCGGCGGTCGACGGCGGCTTCATCTCCGTCGCCGACAACCACGTCCGCCTGCTCTGCGAGTACGCCGAGCTGTCCCACGAGAGCGACTTCGAAGAGGCGAAGCGACTCCTCGAGGAGCGCAAGGCCGCACTGGAGGGCGACGCCTAGCCCGCGTCGTACCTCTCGGAGCACGGGGCCGGACAAGGGGACTGCATGCCGATCTGGGAGTGGCTGCTGGAGTCTGCCGCCGGCGTGCTCCTGCTCGTCCTCGTCCTCGGCGTCGCACTCATCATCCGCCGCCGGTGGCTCTCGCGCCACGGCGGCACCTTCGAGCTCAGCTACCGCGCCCGGGCCTCGCAGCCCGGGCGCGGTTGGCTGCTCGGCCTCGGTCGCTACACCGGTGACCGGCTCGAGTGGTTCCGGATCTTCTCGCTCTCGCCCCGTCCCAAGCGGGTGTGGCAGCGCGCCACGCTGACCTACGTCGAGCGCCGTGATCCCGAGGGGGTCGAGCAGCTGTCCCTCTACCCCGGCCATGTGGTGATCCGCTGCCAGACGCCGGCCGGCGACGTCGAGCTGGCCCTCGGCGCGTCGTCCCTGATGGGCTTCCAGTCCTGGCTCGAGGCCGCTCCGCCGGGTGCCCATCACCTGTGACCTCTCCCTCCGCGGTCACCGCACGCAACGCGGTAGCGGCCGCCTTCGCGCTCAACGGGCTGTGCTTCGCCACCCTCGTCTCGCGCGTGCCCGACCTGCGTGAGTCGCTCGACCTCAGCAACGGCGGGCTCGGCCTGCTCCTGCTGTCGGTCGCCGTCGGCTCGATGGCCGGGATGCCGGCCAGCGGGTTCCTGATCGAGCGCTGGGGCGCCGGCGCGGTGGTCCGGCTCGGTGCCCGGATGGTGCTGCTCGGCCTGGTGCTGGCGGGGCTGTTCGCCACGGCGGGCTCCGAGGTCGGGACGGCGGTCGGCCTGCTCTGCTACGGCTTCGGGACCGGCACCTGGGACGTCGGCATGAACGTCGAGGGGGCCGCCGTCGAGCAGATGCTAGGCCGCAGCATCATGCCGCGCTTCCACGCGGGTTGGAGCTTCGGCACGTTCACGGGCGCCGGCCTCGGAGCCGTCGCGGCGGCGCTCGGCGTACCGCTCGCTGCCCACTACCTCGTCCTCGGCGCCGCTGCCGTGACGGCGGCCCACGTCGCCTCGCGGCGGTTCCCGTCGACCCCGCTCGAGACGTCGGCGGAGGAGACGCAGTCCGTGGCGTCGGCCTGGCTCGAGCCGCGGACGCTCGCGATCGGCCTGATGGTGCTGTCGTTCACGCTCGCCGAGGGCGCGGCGAACGACTGGCTGGCGCTGTCCCTCGTCGACGGCTACGACGCACGCCACTGGGTCGGCGTCCTCGGCTTCGCCCTCTTCGTGGCCGCGATGACGTCGGGCCGCCTGGGTGGGCCGGTCGTCCTCGACCGGTTCGGCCGCTCGAGCACGATGCTCGTCTCGGCGTTCGCCGCGTCTGCGGGGGTGCTGATCGTCGTCTACTCCGGTGTCGTCGCGCTGGTGGTCGTCGGGATCGTGCTGTGGGGGCTGGGCGCCGCGCTCGGCTTCCCGGTGGGCATGAGTGCCGCGGCCGACGACCCGGTGCGCGCCGCCCACCGGGTCGCGGTGGTGTCCACGATCGGGTACGGCGCCTTCCTGGCCGGTCCGCCGCTCCTGGGCTTCGTCGGCGACCACGTCGGCACCCTCGACTCCCTGCTGGTGATCGCGGTCGCGATGCTGCCGGCCGCGGTGCTGGTGACCGCCGTACGCCGCGACGTCGGCACCCGAGGCAAGGGGGTCGTCCGCTTGACACGAGCCCGTCGTGGCTCGTGCGGCGGACGACCCCCCTTGACCGGTCGGCGTCAGGCCCGCGCGCAGCCCTCCTCGTGGAGGCGCGGCACCGGGTGGTTGGCCACGAACGTCCCGTGGGGGTCGACCGCGGACCGGATGCCGGACAGCTGACGCCACACGCCGTCGGCGTACGCGCTCCTCACGTCGACCGGGGACTCGGCGAAGTTGAGGTAGTGCCGGCCGTTGGCCCAGGGTGCGAGCGCCTCGGTGAGGCGCACCGCGTCGGCGTGACCGTGCTCGGCCATCTCCGGCGTCGCCGCGATCGCACCGGCGAAGGCGACGTACTGGCCGTCGAGGTGCGAGAGCACGCCGCCACCCTCGTGGGGTCGACCGAGCGCGCCACCGAGCTGACGCAGCTCGGCCAGCAGCAGCGACGTGGACGCGTCGGGGCCCACGGCCTCGAGGAAGGCGTCCACGCCCTGCTCCGGGAGCGAGCCGAGCATCGTCGAGTCGGAGACGAACGGCGACGGGCCCTCGGGGTCCATGTGCAGCCGCACCAGCTCCTTGGCCGGCGTCCGCCCGAACGTGTCCAGCTCCGGACGCAGGGCCCGCAGGCCGCGCAGCATCGCGGCCCCCTCGTCGTCGGACCCGAGCACCGCACCGTCGATGACGACGACCGAGCGTCCCTGGAGGAACGGCGGCAGGTCGGGCATCGGCGGCAGACGCAGGATGCGGAACGACGTGCTGATCGCGTCGGGCGCGGTGGGCGCCCACGAGCTCCACTCGCGGAGCACCGGCTCCGCGTCGGCCACGTCCCACAGCAGCATCCCGGCGTACGCCGTCTCGATGGGGTAGCTGCGGAACTCCAGCGCCGTCACGACGCCGAAGCTGCCGCCGCCGCCCCGCAGCGCCCAGAACAGGGCCGCGTTCTCCTCGGCGGTCGCCCGGACGAGCGTGCCGTCGCCGATCACGAGCTCGACGGCGGTGAGGCTGTTGGTGGCCATCCCGAGCTTCCGGGCATACCAGCCGATGCCTCCACCGAGGGAGTAGCCGGCGATGCCGACATCCGGGGACGAGCCGTGGAGCACGGCCCGGCCGTGCGCCGCAGCGGCGTCCACGGCGGGCTCCCAGACGGCGCCGCCCTCGACGCGCACGATGCCGCGGGTCGGGTCGGAGATCGCGAGGCTCATCGCCGAGGTGCGGACGATGACGACGTCGTCGAGGCCGCGGGCGGCCAGGGGGCCGGGGTTGTGCCCGGTGCTCTGGGGTGCGACACGCAGGCCGGCGTCCGCGGCTGCCCGTACGACGGCGGAGACCTCCGCGGCGTTGCGCGGCACGGCCACGGCGGCGGGCCGCTGGTCGATCGCGACGTTCCAGGGCATCCGCTGCTCGTCGTACGACGCGTCGCCGGGGAGGGAGACGCGGTCGGCCGGGAGGCCGAGGCGCAGGCCGTCGCCGACGCCCCTGGCGTCGGACCGGTCGGTGTCGATGAAGTCGATGGACATGGGTGGTGCTCCTTGGTCGGTTCTGTGGTCCGTTGATGTCGAGGACCACGGTGCCGCGAGGGGCTTGGGATCGACTTGGGACCGACTTGGGGAAGCGAGGAGTCGTCCGACCTGCCTATGCTGCGCGTCGTGGAGGTGGGGGTCCTCGGTCCGGTCGTCGCGCGGCTGGACCTGCGCGTGCTCGATCTCGGCACGCCCAAGCAGCGAGCGCTGGTGGCCGCGCTCGCCCTCTCCGGGGGCCGGCCGGTCGCGGTCGACGTGATCGTCGACCTGCTCTGGGGCGACGGACCGCCGGCGGGCGTGGCGGGCACTCTCCAGGCCTACGTGAGCGGCCTGCGCCGGGTGCTGGAGCCCGACCGGGCGCGGCGCGCACCGGCCGGCATCCTCGTGACCGCGGCGCCGGGCTATGCCCTGCGCCTCGCCCCGGACGCCCTCGACGCCGAACGGTTCGAGCGCCTGGTCGACGACCAGCACCGGCGGGTGCAGCTGCTCTCGCAGTACGGGCCGCCCGCGCTCTCCGCGGACGACCTCGACGCCTGTACGTCGGCCCTGGACGAGGCACTGTCCCTGTGGCGCGGCACGCCGTACGCCGAGCTCGAGGACGCGCCCCAGGCGGTGGCCGAGCGGACCCGGCTCGAGGAGCTGCGCCTGGTCGCCCTGGAGGACCGGGCCGTCGCCGCGCTCGCGCTCGGTCAGCACGCGACCGTCGCGGGCGACCTGGAGGCGATGACGGCCGAGCACCCGCTCCGCGAGCGTCTCTGGGCACTGCGCGCGCTCGCCCTGACCCGGGCCGGACGACAAGGCGATGCCCTCCAGGTGCTCCGCGAGGTGCGGCAGCTGCTCGACGACGAGCTCGGGATCGAGCCCAACGCCGAGCTCCGGGACCTCCAGACGGCGGTGCTCCGGCAGGACCCGTCGCTGGAGTGGGTGCCACCACCGGATCAGCCCGGCACGCCCTTCGTGCCGGGCCGGCCGGAGCCCGAGCCGGTGCCCGTGTCCGCGTCCGGCGCCGACTGGCCGCTGGTCGGACGCGAGGGCGACCTCGCCGCGCTCGGCGAGGCCTGGGACCGGGCCCGCGCCGGCACCCCGACGTACGCCGTCCTGACCGGCGAGCCCGGGATCGGCAAGTCGCGCCTGGCCGCGGAGGTGGTCGCGACTGCCGGGGCCGCCGGTGCCCGGATCTGCATCGGCCGGTGCTCGCAGGACGACGGCGCACCGCCGCTGTGGCCGTGGGCGACGGTCCTCGAGGCCCTCGACAGCCAGCTCCCGGAGACCCGTGCGGAGGTCGACAGCGACGAGTTCCGGGCGTTCGAGCGGATCGCGCGGACGGTCCGCGACGCGGCGCGCGAGGAGCCGGTGCTGGTGGTGCTCGACGACCTGCACTGGGCCGACACCTGCAGCCTGCGGGTCCTCCGCCTCCTCGTCGAGACCGCGGAGGAGGGCCGGCTGCTCGTGCTGCTGACCTGGCGTGACAGCCCGGAGCCGACCGGCGCGCTCGCCGACGTCGCCGAGGCCGTGGCGCGCCGGCACGCCACGCGCCGCAGCCTCGTCGGCCTGGCGCCCGACGACGTGGGGGAGGTGTTCGCCACCGTCGCCCACAACCGGCCGACCCCCGACCAGGCGGCCGCGCTGCGGGAGCGCACCGACGGGAACCCGTTCTACGTCGTGGAGTACGCCCGCCTCGCGGGCGAGCGTGCCGATCTGGGCGATCTGCTCGCCGAGGAGCACCCCCCGGCCGGTGTGCAGGAGGTGCTGACCCGACGGCTGGCGCGGCTGCCCGAGTCGACGGTGGGCGCGCTCCGCACCGCGGCCGTGATCGGTCGCCGGTTCGACGCCCCGACCCTCGCCCTGGCCACGGGCATCGACCCCGACGACCTGCTCGACGTGGTGGAGCCGGCCGAGGCGGCCGGCCTGGTGCGCGACGTCGGGATCGAGCGCTTCGCGTTCGCCCATGCCCTGGTCCGCGACACCCTGACGGCCGGGCTGAGCGCCACCCGACGGGCCCGGGTGCACGTCCGCGTCGCGGAGGCGCTCGAGGACAGCCCCGAGCGCGCCACCGAGCGGGCCCTGCACTGGCGGGCAGCCGGGCCGTCGTACGCCGGTCGGGCCTGGCGCGCAGCCGTCGACGCGGCCGCGCTGGCCCGGCGCCGCTATGCCCACGAGCAGTCCGCCCTCCTGCTGGAGGGCGCGCTGGACACGATGGACGCCGACCCCACCGCCGGACCGCGCGAGCGCTACGACGTGCTGATGCAGCTGGTCGACGCCTATCGCTGGTCGGCGATGTGGCCCGAGCTGACCCGGACCGTGGTCGAGGCCGTCGCGGTCGGGGAGGGCCTCGGCGACGTCGAGCTGACCGCCCGGGCCGCCATCGCGACCACCCAGGGGACGCTGTGGCAGTCGGCCGCCCCGGGCGAGGTGCACGAGGAGGTCGTGGCCGCCCTCAGGCGAAGCCTCGACCGGCTCCCGGCGAGCGACGGTGCCCTGCGCTGCCGGGTGCTCCTCAGCCTGGCCAACGAGCTCTACTACGGCGCGCCGTACGAGGAGCGGCGTGCCCTCGTCGACGAGGCGCTGGCGATGGCGCGCCGCCTCGACGACGACGCCCTGCTGCTCGACGCGTGCCAGACGTCGTTCTCGTCGCTGTGGCGGGCCGGCACCGCCGTCGAGCGGCTCGCGCTGGCCGAGGAGTCACTCGCCCTGGCCGAGCGGCTGGGCAACGAGCGCGCCGTCGTCGTGTCGGCCTGTCTCCGGGCGGTGGTGTACGGCGAGCTGGGCCGGCCGGCGGAGATGTTCCGGGCCGCCGAGGTGGCGCGTCGCGAGGCCGAGCGCTTGCGCATCCACTACGGGCTCCTGGTCATCGACAACCTCCTGCTGCCGTGGCTGGCGATGGCCGGACGGTTCGAGGACTGCGAGGCGACCTTCGAGCGCATCAAGGCGATCGACGCCCAGATCTCGCTCGACCAGTCGGAGGCCGCCACCGCCGGTGCGTTCCTGGTGCTCGCGACGTGGCGGGGCGACGCCGGTGAGGCGGCCGCGATCCTGCAGTCGATGGAGGGCGGTCCCTTCCCGATCTCCGCCACGGTCGTCTCCTCCCTGTGGCGCAGCGGCCAGGAGGAGGCGGCGCGCGCCCACTTCCGGGCCCACCCCATCGACCTCACGACCGAGGACTGGTTCGCCCTGCTCAACTGGGGGATGGCCGCGGACGTCGCGCTGCACATGGCCGACCCGGCGCTGGGCGCGGACGCCTACGCCCGACTGCTGCCCTACGCCGGCTACTCCTGCTGCGCCGGCTCCGGCAACCACGCCGGCCCCGTCGACCTCTTCCTCGCGCTGGCCGCGGCCGCTCGCGGCGACCGTGACCTCGCCGCTCGCCACGCGGACGACGCCGAACGGCTGTGCGCGCAGTGGCAGGTCCCGCTGGCCGCGCAGTGGCTGCGCGGCCAGCGGGACCGCTACGGGTTCTGATCGGACGCGGTCACGCGAGCGGAACCCCCTCGCCAGCAGCAGCAGCACCGAGACGCCCACCCACAGGCGCTCGGCCGGCAGGTGGGTGAGGTCGGCGAGAGCGCCGTCGTCCCCGTCACCGAGGTGCCGGGCGGAGCCCGCTCGGGACCGACTCGGAGTGCGCAGCCGGACCGCCGGGTCGACGGAGGGGTCGCACCTGGCACGATGCGTGCATGCCAGCGACACCTGGGGCGGCCGAGCACCCGTCCCTGCGCGAGGCCACGGCGGCGCCGTACTGGCTCGACCGCCCCGACCGTCCCGCAGCGCGGGCGCCGCTCGACGCGCACGGCGAGACCGACCTGTGCGTCGTCGGCGGCGGCTACTCCGGGCTCTGGACCGCGATCCTGGCCAAGGAACGCGACCCCTCGCGCGACGTGGTCCTCCTCGAGGGCGGCCGGGTGGGCTGGGCGGCGTCCGGACGCAACGGCGGCTTCTGCGCCGCCTCGCTGACGCACGGCCGCGCGAACGGTGCGGAGCGGTTCCCCGACGAGATCGACCGGCTCGACGAGCTCGGCCGGTCGAACCTCGACTCGCTCGAGGCCACGCTCACCCGCTACGGCATCGACTGCGACTTCGAGCGGCCCGGGGCGATCACCGTCGCGACCGAGCCGCACCAGGTGGACTGGCTCCACGAGCTCGCCGCCGAGTCCCCTCGGAGCCGCTTCCTCGACCGGGACGCGATGCGCGCCGAGGTGGACTCGCCCACCTACCTCGCGGGCGTCCACGAGCCCGACGACATGGCGCTGGTCGACCCGGCCCGCCTGGCGTGGGGGCTCGCCTCCGCCGCCGAGTCGCTGGGCGTCCGGATCCACGAGCAGACGGCGGTGTCCGGCCTGGCTCGCAGCGGCGCCGGCCTCGACGTGCGGACGCACGCCGGCCGGGTGCTCCGCGCCCGACACGTCGCCCTCGGCACGAACGCGTTCCCGTCGCCGGTCCGCAGGCTGCGTCTCTTCACGGTGCCCGTCTACGACTACGTCCTGATGACCGAGCCGCTCAGCCCCGAGCAGCTCGCGTCGGTCGGCTGGTCCGGGCGGCAGGGACTCGACGACATGACCAACCAGTTCCACTACTACCGCCTGACCTCGGACCACCGGATCCTCTGGGGTGGCTACGACGCGATCTACCACTTCGGGCGCCATGTCCGGCCGTCCTACGACCAGCGCCCGGCGACCTTCGAGCTGCTCGCCCGACAGTTCTTCGAGACCTTCCCCCAGCTGGAGGGGCTGCGCTTCAGCCACCGCTGGGGCGGGGCGATCGACACCTGTACCCGCTTCTGCGCCTTCTTCGGTACGGCGTACGGCGGCCGCGCGGCGTATGCGTTGGGCTACACCGGGCTCGGGGTCGGGGCCACCCGGTTCGGCGCCGAGGTCATGCTCGACCTCCTCGACGGGGCCGACACGGAGCGGACGCGGCTGGCGCTGGTCCGCTCGAAGCCCCTGCCGTTCCCGCCCGAGCCGTTCGCCTGGGCCGGCATCGAGCTGACCCGGCGCTCGCTGGCCGCCGCCGACCGCAACCAGGGGCAGCGCAACGTGTGGCTGCGCAGCCTCGACCGGCTGGGTCTGGGCTTCGACTCCTGACCGTCCGCCTTGCTACGCGGCGCGGCTGGCCGCCACCGCGAGGCCGTCGACGAAGTCGTTCATCGCGTGCCCCGAGTGGCCCTTGACCCACTGGAAGGCGATCTGGCCGCGCTCGTCGACGGCCCGGATCAGTGGCTCCCAGAGGTCGCGGTTGGCCACCGGCTTCTTCGCCGACGTCAGCCAGCCGCGTGCGAGCCAGCCCTCCCACCAGCGGTCGCGGAAGCAGTTGACGACGTAGGTCGAGTCGCTGACCACGAGCAGCGGCCCCTCGAGGGCGCGGACGGCCTCGAGCGCCGCCCGGATCTCCATCCGCTGGTTCGTGCTCACGTGCTCCGAGCCCGAGGCGTACGTCGTCGGGTCCAGCGCCCAGGCCCAGCCTCCCGGGCCCGGGTTGCCGGAGCACGCGCCGTCGGTGAAGACGGACCTGGCCCCCGGGGGCGCGACCATCGACGCGCGCGGAGCGCGGCGGACCATCAGCGCCCTGCGACGAAGGCCGCGATGCCGGCCGCCTCACGCCTGCGTGACGGCTCGTGCAGGTAGGGCATGTGGCCGGTCTCGAAGTAGGCGTGCTCGATGCGGTCGAAGGCCTCGTCGGGAAGCCGCAGGTGGGCGACCATGTCCTCCGCGGCGTGGTAGGGCGTTGCCAGGTCGTAGTAGCCGTACTCGATCCGGACCCGCAGGTGCGGGTTGGCCCGCATCACCCGCTCGAGCTTGTCGGCCACGAAGATCGGCTTGCCCTCGAACTCCTTGAACGACCACTCCTTGATGGCGCTGGCGAAGATCTCGTAGGACAGGTCCTGGGTGCTCCCGAGCTCGCTGCGCTGGTAGTGGTGCAGGGCCGCGGTGAACGGCGCCTCCATGGCGTCCATGGAGGGGTCGGCATCCATGTTCTCGGCGATCAGGGAGTGCAGCGGGCCGCTGAACCGGCCGTCGATCCGGCCCACGGTGAGCCCGCGGTCGCGCAGCAGCTCGGTACAGAAGCGCCAGTGCTCGATCCGCAGGTCGGTGCGCTCGACGTAGTCCTCGCCGAGGCCGGTCAGGCGCGCCAAGGTCTTCACGACGTTCGCCCGCTCCTTGGTGGGCAGTCGCCGGCCGGCCGCGAGCGCCGTCCGGTACGGCCCCGCAGCGAACGCCTCGGCCTCCTGCCGCAGCTTGGCGAGCCGGCCCTTGACCTTGCCGTGGTAGTGCGCGATCGCGGTGTAGGTCGGCAGGAAGTTCAGGCAGGCCTCGTCGACGCGGTGGAACTCGAAGTCCTGGCTGCCGAAGTCGAGGACGCTCGAGATCAGGACGATGCCGTTGAGGCCCATCGAGTGCCGCGTCGAGAGCCGCTCGGCCACCGCGACCGCCCGTACGGTGCCGTAGGACTCGCCCAGCACGTACTTCGGCGACATCCAGCGGTCCTCGCGCGTGCACCACAGCCGGATCAGCTCGGTGACCTGCTCCACGTCCTTGCCGAAGCCGTGGAAGTCCTTCGGCTTCCCTCCCTCGACGGTGCGGGTGTGCCCGGTCGACATCGGGTCGATGAACACCAGGTCGGAGACCGCGAGCAGCGTCTCGGGGTTGTCGACCAGGCGGTACGGCGGCGGGTGCGGCGCGGTCACGTCGCCCAGGTCGACGCGGCGGGGACCCAGCAGCCCCATGTGGAGCCAGATCGACGACGAGCCCGGGCCGCCGTTGAAGACGAAGGTGATCGGGCGGGTCGTGACGTCGCCGTCGGCCAGCGTGTAGGCCGTCACCGACATCTCCGCGCGGGCCTTCCAGCCCTTGAAGACGTCGTCCTCGACCTCCTCCTCGCGCAGGACCACGCGGCCGGTGCGGGCGGTGTAGGCCAGCTCACCGGCCCGGGTCCGCACGGTGTGGTGGGTGATGACGAGGTCGTCGACCGGGTCCGGCTTCTCGGCCTTCGGCTCGTTCCTCGGCTCGCTCTTCGCGTCCGGTCTCGGCTCGCTCATCGGCGCCTCAGCCCCGTTCCCCGCCGGGCACCCACAGCACGTCGCCCTGCTCGCGGTTGGCATGGCGGGCCAGGATGAACACGAGGTCGGAGAGCCGGTTGAGGTAGAGGATCGCCGCCTTGTTCATGGTCTCGCCGTGCACGTCGTACGCCGCCCACGCCGACCGCTCCGCCCGTCGTACGACGGTGCGCGCGACGTGGAGGTGCGCCGCGACCGGCGTCCCTCCCGACAGGATGAACGACCGCAGGTTCGGCAGGTCGGCGTTGAACTCGTCGCACCAGGCCTCCAGCCGGTCGACGTAGTCCTGGGTGATCCGCAGCGGCGGGTGCTCCGGGTCCGCCACCACCGGCGTGCAGAAGTCGGCGCCGACGTCGAACAGATCGTTCTGGACGTGTATCAGGACCGCCCGCACGTGCTCCTCCACGTCATGAGCAAGTGCTACCCCCAGCTGGGCGTTCGCCTCGTCGACGTCTGCGTAGGCATGGAGCCGCAGGTCGTTCTTCGTCGTCGTCGACAAGTCGCCGAGGCTCGTCCGACCACCGTCGCCCGTGCGGGTGTAGATCCTCGTCAGGTTGACCATGACAATGGACAGTAGTGCGCCGTCCGCGAGAAATATCCGCGTGGGCGCAACCGTCCGGGGGTCTTCGCGCGTCATAGTGGGTAACAGGTCGTCGCATATATGGCTGGACCGGGTGATCGGGATCCCGGATGATGGAGCCGGGCGATGAGCCGCACGAAAAGCCCGACTCGGGGCACGGGGAACGGGGTACGCACCACGATGGACATCGAGACCGATGGACCCACGCTGAGACTCAGCGGAGACTTCGACGTGCGCAGCACGATGGAGGTCCGCACCGCCATCTACGAGGCGTCGCACGCCTACGAGCAGGACGTCGTGGTCGACCTGACCGGCGTCGAGACCATCGACCTCACCGCCGCTCGGGTGCTGGCCTACGCCACGCTCGAGGCCGGCCGCACCGGTCACCACGTCCGGCTCCGCGGGTGCGGGCCGGCCGTGCGGCGCATGCTGCACCTGACCCACCTGGCCCGCGTGGTCGAGGTGGACCGGACCGCCGTCAGTGCCTGAGGCTTTGTTCACACGCCGCTGACCTGCGGCGTTGCCGGCCCTACCCTCGGTCTCATGACCGAGAAGGACCGCCCGTGGGTGATGAGGACGTACGCCGGCCACTCGACCGCCGCGGCCTCCAACGCCCTCTACCGGACCAACCTGGCCAAGGGCCAGACCGGCCTCTCGGTCGCCTTCGACCTGCCGACCCAGACCGGCTACGACCCCGACGACGCGCTCAGCCGAGGCGAGGTCGGCAAGGTCGGCGTCCCGATCCCACACCTCGGCGAGATGCGGCGACTGTTCGCGGACATCCCGCTCACCGAGATGAACACCTCGATGACGATCAACGCCACCGCGATGTGGCTGCTCGCGCTCTACCAGGTCGTCGCCGAGGAGCAGAACGGGGTCTCGACCGGCTCGACCGCCGAACGACAGGAGGTCGCGCACCGTCTCGCGGGCACGACCCAGAACGACATCGTCAAGGAGTACCTCTCCCGTGGCACCTACGTGTTCCCGCCGGAGCACTCGCTCCGGCTGATCACCGACCTGATCGCCTACACCGTCCACGAGATCCCGAGCTGGAACCCGATCAACATCTGCAGCTACCACCTGCAGGAGGCGGGCGCGACGCCGACGCAGGAGATCGCCTACGCGCTGTGCACGGCGATCGCCGTGCTCGACGCGGTCCGGGTGTCCGGCCAGGTCTCGGAGCAGGACTTCGGCCGGGTCGTCGGGCGGATCTCGTTCTTCGTCAACGCCGGCGTGCGCTTCATCGAGGAGACCTGCAAGATGCGCGCCTTCGTGCAGCTGTGGGACCGCCTCACCCGCGAGCGGTACGGCGTGCAGGACCCGGCGATGCGACGCTTCCGCTACGGCGTCCAGGTGAACAGCCTGGGGCTGACCGAGGCGCAGCCGGAGAACAACGTCCAGCGGATCGTGCTCGAGATGCTCGGCGTGACGCTGTCGAAGGACGCCCGGGCCCGCGCCGTCCAGCTGCCGGCCTGGAACGAGGCGCTCGGGCTGCCGCGTCCGTGGGACCAGCAGTGGTCGCTCCGGCTCCAGCAGGTGCTGGCCTACGAGTCCGACCTGCTGGAGTACGACGACATCTTCGAGGGGTCGCACGTCATCGAGGCGAAGGTCGCCGAGCTGGTCGAGAGCGCCACGGCCGAGATCGACCGGGTGCAGGCGATGGGCGGGGCGATCGCCGCGGTCGAGAGCGGCTACATGAAGCAGCAGCTCGTCGGGGCCCACGCGGCTCGGCGGGCCCGGATCGAGTCGGGGGAGGAGGTCGTCGTCGGCGTCAACCGCTTCGAGACGACCGAGCCCTCGCCCCTGACGGCCGACCTCGCGGCCGCCATCCAGGCGGCAGACCCGGAGGCCGAGCGCGCGGCGCTCGCCAGCGTCGAGGCCTGGAAGGCCGGTCGTGACGCGGACGAGGTGACCGAGGCGCTGGCCCGGCTCGCCGCGGACGCCAAGACCGGGACCAACCTGATGCCGGCGACCCTCGCGGCTGCCCGGGCCGGGGCGACCACCGGCGAGTGGGCGGGCACCCTGCGCGGGGTGTTCGGCGAGTTCCGGGCCCCGACCGGCGTGTCCGGCGCGGTGGGGGTCACCGAGGCCGGCGCCGAGCTCACCGACGTACGACGCCGGGTCGCGGAGACCGGGGCCGAGCTCGGCGGCCGGCTGCGGCTGCTGGTGGGCAAGCCGGGTCTCGACGGGCACTCCAACGGCGCCGAGCAGGTCGCCGTGCGCGCCCGCGACGCAGGCTTCGAGGTGATCTACCAGGGGATCCGACTCACCCCCGAGCAGATCGTGGCGGCCGCGGTGGCCGAGGACGTGCACTGCGTGGGCCTGTCCATCCTCAGCGGCTCCCACATGGAGCTGGTCCCGGCCGTGCTGGTCGGTCTCGAGCAGGCCGGCCTCGGCGACGTCCCGGTCGATCGTCGGCGGCATCATTCCCGACGCCGACGCGCGTCGCCTCATCGACGCCGGCGTCGCCGCGGTCTACACGCCGAAGGACTTCGGGCTGACCGAGATCATGGGCGGGATCGTGGATGTGATCCGCGACGCCAACGACCTGGACTGAAGACCCTTGTCAGCGGGTCGTCCGGCAGGTCACGGTGGCGGCAAGGGAGGCTCCATGACCAAGACACTGCCCGAGGGCGCCGACGACATCGGGGGCGATGCGACTGCCGAGCGAGCGCGACGCGTCGGACTACACCAGGAGCGGTCGGCTCAAGGCCGTCGTCTACGAGGCCGAGATGGAGCGGCTCCAGGAGCAGCTGGTGCTGCTGCAGTACTGGATCGCCTCGCAGGGGCTCAAGGTGGCGGTGATCTTCGAGGGTCGCGGGTCGGCCGGCAAGGGTGGCGTGATCAAGCGGATCACCGAGCGCACCAGCCCGCGCACCGTCCGTGTCGTGGCCCTGCCGACGCCGACCGAGCGCGAGCGGACGCAGTGGTACTTCCAGCGCTACGTCGAGCACCTGCCGGCCGAGGGGGAGATGGTCCTGTTCGACCGCAGCTGGTACAACCGCTCCAACGTCGAGTGGGTGATGGGCTTCTGCAGCGAGGAGGAGCACCAGGAGTTCCTGCGCAGCTGCCCGGAGTTCGAGCGGATGCTGGTGCGGTCGGGGATCGTGGTCCTCAAGTACTGGTTCTCGGTGTCGTTCGAGGAGCAGCGCCGCCGCTTCGAGGCACGCAACGCCGAGCCGCTGAAGCGCTGGAAGCTCTCCGACATGGATCTGGCCGAGCACGAGCTCTACGTCCGCTACTCCATGGCCAAGGACACGACGTTCCAGTACACCGACATCAAGCAGGCGCCCTGGTACGTCGTACCGTCGGACGACAAGCGGGCGTCGCGGCTCAACTGCATCAGTCACCTGCTCAGCCGGTTCGACTACGTCGACGTGGCGCCCGACGTCGTCCGGCTGCCGACGATGCGCGAGATCCCCTACATGCGCCCGCCGATGCACGAGCAGACGTTCGTCCCGCGGAGGTTCTGAGGCGACGCCGGTTAGGTAAGGCAACCCTCAGTCCTCTACAGTGCTCCCGTGCCGAAGAAGCCCAAGTCGAAGTGCTGCGTCAGCACGTCGCGCTGCAAGCGCTGCCCGATCCGGATGCTGAAGAACGGCACGCTGCCGAAGGGCTATACGGTCAAGAAGCGCAAGCTGGTCAAGGCCGCCTGACCACGACAGCCGAGGAGTCCCGATGCCCGCAGAGAGATTCACCCGTCGGCTGAACGAGCAGATCGGGCACGAGCTCGCCGCCCACAACCAGTACCTCTCCTGCGCCGTGCACTACGACGCCCTGACGATGCCCCAGATGGCGGCGTTCTTCTACGGTCAGGCGCTCGAGGAGCGCGCGCACGCCCTGATGATGGTGCAGTACCTCCTCGACACCGACGTTCCGGTGCTGATCCCGGGCGTGGAGGCCCCGGTGCCCGCCTTCGACGGGGTCGTGGCCCCCGTCGAGCTCGCGCTGGACCAGGAGCGTCGCGTCGCCGAGCAGATCGACGAGCTCCTGCGGATCGCCCGCGAGGAGAGCGACTTCGCCTCCGAGCAGTTCATGCAGTGGTTCATCAAGGAGCAGGTCGAGGAGGTCGCCACGATGAGCGACCTGCTGGCCGTGGTCCGGCGCAACACCGCCGACGTCGAGAACATCGAGGAGTACGTCGCCCGCGAGCAGGGCGGCGACGACTCGGACTCCGGGGCGCCGCGCGTCGCCGGCGGCTGAGCGCTACCAGCCCCAGGATCCGGCGCCGCCCTTGAAGGGTCCGACGACCCGGCTGGTGATCCAGCCGCCGTAGAAGCCCCCCTCCTGGGGCACCACGAGCTCACCGTCGACCGTGCACGCGTCCATCGCGCCCGGCATCACCGCGACGTGGTCGACCAGCGCCTCGAAGCCCGGGGAGGGCTGGGGATAGGTCCACGCCGCACGCGCCGAGGTGCGCGCCGGCGTCACCACGTCGAGGTACGAGGCGTCACCCTTCCACTCGCAGTACGACGAGCCGGCCGCGGGGCGGAGCACGCCGTCGGCGAAGGCGCTCGTGGGCAGGTAGTACGTGGGCGGGTGGCTGGTCTCGAGGACCCGCAACGCCGCCGCCGTGTGTGCGACCACCTGGCCGCCGAGACGGATCTCGACCACGGAGGCGGTCGGCTCGACCCGGGGCGGGCGCGGGTAGTCCCACACGGACTCCTGCCCAGGGCCGGGCGGCAGCGGGGTCGGCCTCACGGAGCCGCGGGCGGGTCGGTGGGCCCGCCCGACGCCTGCTGGCCCAGGAGCCACCCGACAGCGAGGGCCGCGGCCGCGGCGACACCGCAGACGGCGGCGGAGGTCCACACCCAGAACTCGGCCCAGAAGGGCAGGTCCGGCGGGAGGTCGTTCACCTGGGCATGGGCCACGAGGCCGAAGATCGCGAACGTGACGGCCACCGCACCGAGGATCACGGTGACGCCGTAGAACGCGGCCACGATCGGGGGCAGCGGCGGCCTGGGCGGCCTGGGCGCCGCCTCGATCGGGGGGAGCCTGGCCGGGCGCCAGCGCACCACGGCCTGCGTGGTCAGCGGGCCGTAGACGTGGGGGAACAGCACGCCGTCCACGTCGTCGTCACGCCAGGGCACGTCGAGGAGGTCGGTCTCGATCTCGAGCACCACCAGGGGCTCGGTCACGTCGGCGTAGTGGGTGTCGAGGACGCCCCTGACCTGCTCGTGGCGCGCGGCGTGGATGAAGCCCGCCTCGGCGAGGGTCACGCCATAGGTCGAGGTCGTGTAGGTGCCGTCCGCCTCCGCCTGCTTCCAGTCGGCCAGCGTCGCGATGTGGAAGATCCGCACACCCGCATCCTGCCGCACGCACTGGCACAGTGGGGCCATGAGCGACCTGCACTGTGCGGCCCGGTTCCTGGTGGCGCGGCACGGGGAGGCGGAGTACGAGACCGACACGATGACGGAGTCCGGCGGCAGCCTGACCCCGCTCGGCCGCGACCAGGCGCGAGGGCTGGGGGAGCGGCTGCGGGTCGAGCAGGTGGCAGCAGTGGTGTGCAGCGAGCTGGCGCGTGCGGTGCAGACCGCCGAGATCGCCGCCCAGGTGCTCGGGCTGCCGGTGGCGGTGCGCGCGGGCCTCCAGGAGTTTCCGGCGGGCGACCTCCGAGGGCAGCGCTACGACCACGGCTTCTTCGACCCGATGGTGCGCTCGTGGCTGGCCGGCGACCTGGACCTCGGCGTCCCCGGCGGAGAGACCGGACGGCAGACGGCCGACCGGGTGCTCGGCGTGCTCGACGGAATCGCCGACGAGTACCGCGGCGAGACCGTGCTGGTGGTCAGCCACGGCGGCGTGATCCTGTCGCTGTGGGGCGCGGTCGCGCCGGGCTCCCCGGCGGCTCCGGCGAGCGACCTGGTCACCCACTGCTCGACCCAACTCCTGGAGCGCGACGCCGACGGCTGGCGGATCGGCCCGGCGTGAGGTCGGCCGCCGACGATCCGGAGGCAGCGGTCCGCGCGGGCGCGCTCGACGTCCTCCGGGCGAGCTGGCGGGAGGCGGACGGCTTCTGTCCGCCCAACCCCGAGGTCTACCCCCACCAGTGGTTGTGGGACTCCTGCTTCCACGCGATCGCGTGGTCCGCGCTCGGCGACGGCGGCCGCGGTGTCCGCGAGCTGACGAGCTGCCTCGACGGACAGCTGCACAGCGGGTTCGTCCCGCACATGCGCTACCTCGGCCCGAGCGCGAACCGCGGCCCGCTGACGGACCGGTCGTCGTTCACGCAGCCGCCGATCTACGCCCATGCCGCACGAGTGCTGGCGCGGGGTGGAAACCAGCCGGGCGCGGCTCTCGTGGGCAGGATCGCGTCGGGGCTCGACTGGCTGTGGCAGCACCGTCGGACGCCCGAGGGGCTGATCTACGTCGTGCACCCCTGGGAGACCGGTACCGACGACTCCCCGCGGTGGGACGACTGGGTGTCCCTGCCACGCTACGACCACGCCGCCTACAGCGCCTTCGACCGGGAGCTGGTCGCGGAGACCTACTTCGACAGCCACGGTGCGGCTGCCTGGTCGCGGTCGTTCGCGAGCGTGCCCGCGTCGTTCAACGCGCTCTGCGCGCACGCCGCCCTGGAGTGCGCGCTCCTCACCGCCGACGACCGGTGGCGCGAGCGCGGCGAGGAGCTGGCCGCAGTGGTCGACGACCTGCTCTGGGACGAGCAGGAGGGGCTCTGGATCGACCGGCCGCTGATCGGAGGCGGACCGCGGTGCCGCGTCCCGACGCTCGACGGGACCTTGGGCGCGCTGGTGACCGACGATGTCGGGAAGGCCGAACGGGCGCTCGCCCAGCTGAGCGACCCGGACCGGTTCGGCGCGCCGTACGGGCCGGCGTACCTGCCTCGCCGGCACCCCACCTACGACCCGGGCGAGTACTGGCGCGGGGCTGCCTGGCCACAGCTGAGCTACCTGTCGGCCCTCGCGGCCGAGCGCTGGGGGGACGACGAGACGTACGCCGGCCTGCGCGAGAGGTCGCATGCCGGGGCGCTCGCCTCGGGCTTCGCGGAGTACTGGAACCCGGAGAACGGGGAGGGGCTCGGAGCGATCCCGCAGGGCTGGGCGGCCGTGGTGGCGGCGCTGTGACCCGTCCTAGCCGAGCAGGCCGCGGTGCACGACGTCGAGGACCGTCTCGAGGAGCGGGTCGCGCATCTCGGCGGGTACGTCGCGGAGCGGGCCGTGGACGCTGAGGTCGGCGAACCCGTGCACCGTCGCCCAGCAGGCGACGTCGGCGCCGACGCGGCGCTCGGGTGTCACCGCCCCGCAGTCGACGAGCTCGTCGAGCACGGCGTTGAGCACGCCGTACGGACCGGTCAGCCGGGCCGGGTCGCTGTGGGCGACCGCGCCCTCGTGGACGGTGAAGGCCACGGCGAACAGGCCGGGCTCGCGTAGGGCGAAGGCGACGTAGGCCCGGCCGGTCTCCCGCAGTCGCTCGACCGCGCGCGCGGTGGGGTCGGTGAGCGTCACCGCGTCGATGCGCGTGCGCATGGCCACCTCGAGGTCGGCCATCGCGCAGTCGGAGACCTCCGAGAGCAGGGCAGCGCGGTCGGAGAAGTGCCGGTACGCCGCGTTGTGCGAGACGCCGGCACGGCGCGCGACCTCGCGCAGCACCACGCCGTCGGGGCCGGTGGTGCGCGCCAGCTCGACGGCCGTGTCGACCAGGACGGGTCGCAGGTTGCCGTGGTGGTAGGGCTGCCCGCTCGTGCTCACCCGTTCGATGGTAGAGGATGTTGACACTGGTCACATCATCGGCGTACCGTGATGTTGTCAGCGTCCACATCGGGGCGCCTCGCACCTCGGAGGAACACCATGAGGAACCACAAGGCTTTGATCCTGGCCACGGTCTGCGCGGCCGTGCTCGCCATCAACCTCGACACCACGATCGTCAACGTGGCGCTGCCGTCGATGTCGCGGGAGCTCTCCGCGGGCACCCGGCAGCTCCAGTGGGTCGTCGACGGCTACAACCTCGCCTTCGCGGGCCTGGTGCTCGCCGCGGGCTCGCTGTCGGACCGCTTCGGCCGTCGGCCGGCCCTGATCGTGGGGCTGGTCGGGTTCGCCCTCGCCAGTGCCGCGGGTGCGCTCGTCCACTCGGCGGACGCCCTGGTCGTCGCGCGCTTCGCGATGGGGACCTTCGCGGCCCTGATCTTCCCGACCACCCTGTCGATCATCAGCAACACCTTCCGCGAGCGCCGCGAGCGGGCAGCCGCGCTCGGCATCTGGGGAGCCGTGGTCGGGCTCGGGGTCGCGACCGGCCCGATCACCGGTGGGGTGCTGCTCGAGCACTTCTACTGGGGCAGCGTGTTCTGGGCCCTGGTGCCGCTCGCACTCCTGACAGCGGTGGCGGCGTTCGTCTTCGTCCCCGAGTCGCGCGACCCGTCGGTGCCGGGCCTCGACTACGCCGGGCTCGTTCTGTCGGTGGCGATGCTGGTCACGCTGACCTACACCATCATCGAGGCGCCGAGCCACGGCTGGTCGTCCCCGGCGACCGTCGGCGGCTTCGCTGCCGCGGCCGTGCTGCTCACCACCTTCGTGCTCTGGGAGCGCCGGGCCGCCCACCCGATGCTCGACGTGACGCTCTTCAAGGACCGCCGGTTCAGCGCCGCGAGCGGCGCCGTCACGATCACGTTCTTCGCCCTCTTCGGCTTCATCTTCCTGGTCACCCAGTACTTCCAGTTCGTGCGTGGCTACGGGACCCTCTCGACCGGCGCCCGGATCCTGCCGGTGGCGCTCAGCATCGCGGTCGCCTCGGTGGTCGGTGCGGCCCTCGCGCCGCGGATCGGGACCAAGGTCGTGGTGACCACCGGGATGGTCCTGTTCGGCAGTGCGTTCCTGTGGATCTCGACCTCGTCGGTCACCACGTCCTACGTGCACGCGATCGTGCCGCAGATGGTGCTGATGGGGCTCGGCATGGGCCTGATCTCGACGCCGGCGACCGAGTCGATCCTGTTGGTGCTGCCGCCGGCCCGTGCCGGGGTCGGAAGCGCGGTCAACGACGCGACTCGCGAGCTGGGCGGCACCCTCGGCGTCGCCGTCGTGGGGTCGGTCTTCTCCTCGGTGTTCGGCTCCCACCTCGCCGCGGGGTCGTACGCCGCCCTGCCGGGCGACCTGCTCGGGCGCGCCCAGGACTCCGTGGGAGTCGCCCAGGCCGCGACCGTCCAGGACCCGCGTCTGGTGTCGGCGTTCCACGACTCCTTCATGGCCGCGATGTCGAGCGCCTGCGTCATGGTCGGGCTGCTCTGCCTGGTCGGTGCGGTCGGCGCGGCGCTCCTGCTGCCGGGACGGATCCCGGCTCAGGTCGAGCTCGAGGACGAGCCGGTCGCCGCTCCGGCTGCGGCCTGACCCCGCAGCAGGCGCCCTCACGGCGGCACGATTCCCGGCGTACGCTCGAAGGCGCGTGTGCGCAGCGTGTCAGGAGGTCGTGATGGAGATTCTGCTTCTGATCCTCGCCGTCGTCGCGGTCGGGATGCTGGCCTCGTGGTGGGTCAGTGCGCGGGTGGTGCGCCAGATCGAGCGCGGCGTGGTGTTCCGGCTCGGCCGGGCCCAGCGAGAGGTGCGCCAACCCGGCCTCACGATGCTGATCCCGATCGTGGACCGGATGACCAAGATCAACGTCCAGGTCGTCACCATGCCGGTGCCGGCCCAGGAGGGGATCACCCGCGACAACGTCACCGTGCGGGTCGACGCGGTCGTCTACTTCCGCGTCATCGACCCGTGGCGGGCGGCCGTGATCGTCGAGGACTACAAGTTCGCCATATTGCAGGTGGCCCAGACCTCCCTCCGGTCGATCATCGGCAAGAGCGACATGGACGACCTGCTCTCGAACCGCGAGAAGCTCAACGAGGGGCTCGAGATCATGATGGACAGCCCTGCCGCGGGGTGGGGCGTCGAGATCGACCGGGTGGAGATCAAGGACGTCGCCCTTCCCGAGAGCATGAAGCGGTCGATGTCGAGGCAGGCGGAGGCCGAGCGCGAACGACGGTCGCGCATCATCACCGCGGACGGCGAGCTCCAGGCCTCGGCGAAGCTCTCGCAGGCCGCGCACGCGATGAGCCAGACCCCGGCGGCGCTCCAGCTCCGGCTGCTCCAGACCATGGTCGAGGTGGCGGCCGAGAAGAACTCGACGCTGGTGCTGCCCTTCCCGGTCGAGATGCTGCGCTTCTTCGAGGCCGCTGCTCGCGGCGAGGCCGGTCTGCCGACGACCGCCTCGAGCGAAGCCGAGGCACCGCGGTCTGAACCGCTGCTGAGCGCCAACGGGCACGCGGTCTGACGTGGAGTCGCCGTCGGCGGCGCGCTTGTCCCAGTTTCATCATGTGATGCAGGTGAACCTGCGCTTCACACGGTGAGCTCACCATGTGAAGCCGATGTTCGCCTGCATCACATGATGAAACAGAGGACTCAACAGCTCAGAAGAGGCGCAGCGAGGGGTCGTCGAGCCCCCGGAGTGCGTCGTAGTCGACCACGGCGCAGCTGATGCCGCGGTCCTCGGCGAGCACCCTGGCCTGGGGCTTGATCTCCTGGGCGGCGAAGATCCCGCGGACCGGGGCGAGCAGGGGGTCGCGGTTGAGGAGCTCGAGGTAGCGGGTCAGCTGCTCGACGCCGTCGATCTCGCCGCGCCGCTTGATCTCGACGGCCACGCTGGCGCCGGCGGCGTCGCGGCACATCAGGTCGACCGGCCCGATCGCGGTGGGGAACTCCCGTCGTACGAGCGTCAGGCCGTCCCCGAGCGTGGCGGGATGCTCGGCCAGCAGCTCCTGCAGGTGCTTCTCGACTCCGTCCTTCTGCAGCCCGGGGTCGAGGCCGAGCTCGTGCGAGGTGTCGCTGAGGATCTCCTCGATCAGGATCTGGAGCGTGTCGTCGGCCTTGCTGGTGACCGTCCAGAGCGCGGCGCCCTCGTCGGTGGTGCCCTCCCGTAGCGTGCAGGGGGGCGACATCCAGTTCAGCGGCTTGTAGGAGCCTCCGTCGGAGTGCACGAGCACCGAGCCGTCGGCCTTGATCATCAGCACCCGGGTGGCCATCGGGAGGTGAGCGGTGAGCCGTCCGGCGTAGTCCACCTGGCAGCGCGCGACCACGATCCTCACGGGCGGGGAATCTACCCGGTGCGGCAGACTCGGCCGCATGTCGGACCGGGTGGTCGTGGTCGGGGCGGGCGTCGTCGGCCTCAGCTGCGCCGTCCGGTTGCTCGAGGCCGGCCACCGGGTCGACGTGCTGGCGCGTGACCTGCCGCTGGAGACGACCTCGAGCGTCGCGGCTGCGCTCTGGTACCCCTACCTGGCCCTGCCGCAGGACAGGGTCACCGCGTGGGGTCGGGCGACGTACGACGAGCTGGCGCGGCTGGCGGTCGACGGGGCCACGGGCGTGGTGATGCGCCGCGGCACCGAGCTGCTCGACGAGCCGACGCCCGACCCCTGGTGGGTCGGCGCCGTGCCGGGTCTCGACCGGGTGCCGCCGCCACCGCCGTACGCCGACGGCTGGTCGTTCGTCGCGCCGGTCGTCGAGATGCCGCTCTACCTGGACTGGCTGCGGGCTCGCGTCGAGGAGGCCGGTGGCACGGTGACGCGGCTGGCGATGGCGCACCTGCCCGAGGGCCCCTTGGTCGTGAACTGCGCGGGGCTGGGCTCCCGGGTGCTGGCCGGAGACCCGACCGTGACACCGGTGCGCGGCCAGGTGGTCGTGGTCGAGCAGTGCGGGCTCGAGGAGTGGTGGCTGGCCGAGGACGGCCCGACGTACGTGATCCCGCGCAGCGGCGACATCGTCCTCGGCGGCACCGAGGAGGCAGGGGAGTGGGACCGCCACCCCGACCCGGACGTCGCCGCGGACATCCTGCGTCGGGCCACCGCGCTGGTCCCGGCCCTGGCCGGCTCCCGCGTGCTGCGCCACCGGGTGGGGCTGCGCCCGGCCCGCCCGGCGATCCGGCTCGAGCGCGTGGGCGAGGTGATCCACTGCTACGGACACGGTGGCGCCGGCGTCACGCTCTCCTGGGGCTGCGCCGACGAGGTGGTGGCACTGGCCGCGCGGGCATGACGGTCGGCCGCCATCCGCCACGATCGTGTGAGGAACCTCGCCACGTGGGCCCCGAGAACGCGTGGAAGGATGCGGCCATGACCAGCCCCACCCCCGAAGCAGCCTCGCCGTCCCGCGACTTCACCACGATCGGCGTCGTCGGTCTCGGCACGATGGGCGCGGGCATCGCCGAGGTCTTCGCCCGCAACGGCTTCGCCGTGGTCGGGGTCGAGGTGAACGACGAGAGCCTCGAGCGCGGTCGTGAGCACCTCCTGCACTCCACCGGTCGCGCGGTGTCGCGCGGCAAGCTCAGCGAGGAGGACCAGCAGGCGCTGGTCGCGCGGGTCACCTTCACCACGAGCATGAAGGACCTGGCCGACGCCGACTTCGTGGTCGAGGCCGTGGTCGAGTCGATCGAGGTCAAGAAGTCGATCTTCCGCGACCTCGAGGCGATCGTGAAGCCGGAGACGATCCTGGCCACCAACACCTCGAGCCTCAGCGTGACCGAGATCTCCACCGCCAACGCCCACCCCGGACGCGTCATCGGCGTCCACTTCTTCAACCCCGCGCCGGTGCAGAGCTTCGTCGAGATCATCCGCACCGTGGTCACCGAGCCCGACGTGCTCGACGACGTGAAGTCGCTGGTCGCCCGCCTGGGGAAGAACCCCGTGATCTGCGGCGACCGGGCCGGGTTCATCGCCAACACCCTGCTCTTCGGCTACCTCAACCACGCCGCGTCGATGTACGAGGCGCGGTTCGCCTCGCGCGAGGACATCGACGCCGCGATGCGCTTCGGCTGCGGCTACCCGATGGGGCCGCTGGCGCTGCTCGACCTGATCGGCCTCGACACGGCGTACGAGATCCTCGACACGATGTACAAGCAGGGCCGCGACCGGCTCCACGCGCCCACGCCGATCCTCAAGCAGCTGGTCACCGCCGGCTTCCTCGGCCGCAAGACCGGCCGCGGCTTCTACACCTACGAGGGCCCCGACAGCCCGGTCGTCGTGGCCGACGCCCACACCCCGAGCCCCGACGACAAGCCCCGCCTGGTCCGCCCGATCACGCGGATCGGCGTCGTCGGCACCGGCACCATGGCCACCGGCATCGTGGAGGTCTTCGCCAGGGCCGGGTACGACGTGACCTACGTCGGCCGGGCGCAGGCGAAGGTCGACGGGGTCCGCGCCACCATCGAGCGGTCGCTCGACAAGGCCATCCAGCGCGGCAAGCTCGAGGAGTCGGTCCGGCCCGAGGTCCTCGGTCGGCTGACCGGGACCACCAGCCTCGACGACCTCGCCGACGCCGACCTCGTGGTCGAGGCGATCGCGGAGG
The DNA here is from genome assembly GCA_963797325.1 of uncultured Actinomycetota bacterium. Taxonomy (GTDB): domain Bacteria; phylum Actinomycetota; class Actinomycetes; order Propionibacteriales; family Nocardioidaceae; genus Nocardioides. The sequence goes on along the minus strand of CAWCPG010000015.1, from coordinate 379,891 downwards.
ACCTGGCCGTCAAGACGACCCTGTTCGAGAACCTCGACGAGATCTGCAAGCCCGGCGCGATCCTGGCCACCACCACCAGCAGCCTGCCGATCATCTCGTGCGCGACGGCCACCCAGCGGCCGCAGGACGTGATCGGCATGCACTTCTTCAACCCCGCGCCGATCATGAAGCTGGTCGAGGTGGTCTCCACCGTCACCACCGGTGAGGACGTCCGCGAGACCGTGCTCGCGCTGTGCGAGAGCGTCGGCAAGGTGGCGGTCTCCTGCGGCGACCGAGCGGGCTTCATCGTCAACGCCCTGCTGTTCCCCTACCTCAACGACGCGGTGAAGATGCTCGAGGCGCACTACGCGACCGCCGACGACATCGACATCGCCATGAAGCAGGGGTGTGCGCTGCCGATGGGGCCCTTCGAGCTCCTCGACGTGGTCGGCAACGACGTGTCGCTGGCCATCCAGCGCGAGCTCTATCTCGAGTTCCGCGAGCCCGGGTTCGCTCCCGCGCCCCTGCTGGAGCACCTGGTCACGGCCGGCTACCTGGGGCGCAAGACGCAGCGCGGGTTCCGCGACTACTCGGCCTAGGATCCGGCCTATGTCGACGGGCCGCCTCGAAGCCTTCAGTGACGGCGTGCTCGCCATCATCATCACGGTGATGGTGCTGGAGCTGAAGATCCCGGACGAGGAGCCCTACGACCTCCACAACCTGATCCACACCTCGGGACTCGGCCTGCTGACCTACCTGCTGAGCTTCGTCTACGTCGGCATCTACTGGAACAACCACCACCACCTCTTCCAGCTCTGCGACCGGATCAACGGTGCGGTGCTGTGGGCCAACCTCGGGCTGCTCTTCTCGCTCTCGCTCTACCCGTTCACCACGGCCTGGATGGACGAGTCGCACCTGGCCCGGACCCCGGTCGTGATCTACGGCGTGAACCTGCTGATGGCCGCGACGGCGTACTACTTCCTCCAGCACTTCATGGCCCGGGTGCCGGGCCAGGGCGAGGTGATGCGCGAGGTCTTCGGGAGGACGGTCAAGGAGATCGCGTCTCTCGTCCTGTACGTCGTCGGGATCGCGCTCGCCTTCGTCGAGCCGTGGCTGGGGCTGGTCCCGTTCACCATCGTCGCCATCACCTGGCTGGTGCCCGACCGGCGCGTCGAGCGCTACCTCGAGACGCATCCGGCCGCGCCGGGGGAGACCCTGGAGGCCTGAGCGCGGGAAAACGCGGAACGGATCCGCGTCGTACCGGGCGCGTCGCTGATCCGTTCCGCGTTTTCCGGGTCGGGGTCCGGGTCCGGGCCGGCGGAGGTCGGGGGTCGGTACGGGCGGTACGGGCGGTCGGCGGCTGCCCGGGGAGCGTCCTCAGTCGAGGCAGAACTCGTTGCCCTCGGGGTCGGCCATCACGATGAAGCCGGCGCTCATCGGGGGCTCCGGCTCCGAGCGCCTGAGCCGGCCGGCGCCGAGCGCGACCAGACGTTCGCACTCGGCCTCGAGCGCCGCCATCCGGTCGTCGCCCTGCAGCCCGGGCGCGGCCCGGACGTCGAGGTGGAGCCGGTTCTTGGCGACCTTGCCCTCGGGGACCCTCTGGAAGAACAGCCGCGGCCCCACCTCGTCGGGGTCGACCGACGCCGAGGCGTTGTTGCGCTCGTCCTCGGGCACCTCGAAGTGGTCGAGCGCCTCCTCCCACGTGTCGAAGCCGGAGGGAGGGGAGTCGTAGCGGTAGCCGAGCACCTCGTTCCAGAAGCCGGCGAGGGCGTTCGGGTCGGCGCAGTCGAAGGTGATCTGGACGGTGCGGCTCATGCGGACTCCTGGTGGTCGGTGGAGCGGAGGTAGAGGTCCCGGAGCAGGCAGATCTCGGCCCCGTGGTGGATCATCTCGCGGTTGATGTGGAGCACCAGCGCGGCCAACGGGTAGGACGCGAAGGGTCCCTCGGCGTCGCCACACGGACGGGCCAGCCCCGCGGGGTCGAGAGCCCCCACCCCGGCCGACCACGCGGCGTACTGCTCGTCGAGGCGGGCGAGGGCGTCGTCGGCGGTCTCGGCGTACGTCCACGTGACGTAGTCGGCCGGTGGTCCACCGAAGTGGCTGGCGGTGCGCATCGCGAGCACCTCGACCGTGAGGTGGGCCATCCGCCACGCGATCGTGGTGACCGGGGCCGGATCGGGCTCGTCGGGGGCGTCGTCGCGCTGCCAGGAGCCGAGGCCGATCGGAGCCGGAGAGACACTCGTGCCGCGCGGGCGGATGCTCCAGGCGTCGGGCACCGGCTCCCAGAGGTACTCCGCGTCGGTCATCCCCGCGAGCCGCGGCCGCAGCGAGTGCTCCCAGTGGAAGCCGAGCTGGTCGTGGAGCTGCGTGGTCCAGTCGACCTCGGTCACGAGGTGGCCTCCGCCGCGGGCTTCCACGCCTTCAGGAACGGCAGGTCGGGCAGGCCGTCGCGGGCTGCCACGAGGGCATACATGGTGGCGCCGTCGAGCGTCTCGCGGACGATGTCGCCGTGGCCGGCGTGCCGCGTCAGCTCCTCCATCAGGTGCCACCAGACCCAGCGGACCGACCAGGCCTCGACGTCCTGCGGGAACCACGGCGCGTCGGGCACCGGGACGGGCGTGTCGAGGTCGAGCCGTCGTACGGCGTCGAGCACCGCGGCGCTCACCTCGTCGAAGCCGGCGAGCAGGTCGTCGAGCGAGCCGTCCGCCTGGAAGCGGAAGCCGTCGAGATAGTCGTCCACCCCGCCGCCGGTCGGCTCCGGCCGAGCGGGCGCGGCCTCGGCCGAGGCCAGCCACTGCCGCTGGGTCAGGGTGGCGTGGCGCACCAGGCCGCCGATGCTCAGCGACGAGGCGCTCGGGGCGGCGGCCGCCTGCGCGGGGGTGAGGCCGAACAGCAGCACGCGGAACGCATCCTGCTGCTGGGCCAGGAACGCGGCGATCGCGTCGGTCTCGTCGCCGACGGGTGGGACGTGGAGGGCCATCGCGGGATCCTTTCGGTCGATGGACGCAGTATCGCCCCGATGCAGGACAGGAACTGTCCGCTATCGCTGGCAGACTCCCCGCATGGCCGAGACCACCGAACGCGTGCTGAGCCTGCTGGGGCTGCTCCAGCAACGGCCCGTCTGGACCGGACCCGAGCTCGCCGAGCGGCTCGGAGTGACGACCCGCAGCGTTCGACGCGACGTCGAGCGCCTCCGCGGCCTCGGCTACCCGGTGCTGGCGACCCAGGGCGTCGGTGGCGGCTACCAGCTGGGCCGGGGCAAGGGGCTGCCCCCGCTGCTCCTCGACGACGCCGAGGCCGTCGCCGTGGCGGTGTCGCTGCGGATGGCGGCCGGAGGCACGGTCTCCGGCGCCAGCGAGGCCGCTCTGCGGACGCTCGCCAAGCTCGACCAGGTGATGCCGCCTCGGCTGCGCGGCGAGGTGCGGGCGATCCACGAGGCGACCCAGACCCTCGACCAGGGGCAGGCCACCGTCGACGGGGAGGCGCTCCTGAGGCTGGCGCGCTCCTGCCGCGACCTGGTGCGCGTGCGGTTCGCCTACGAGGCCCGCGACGGGACGCCGAGCTCGCGCACCGTCGAGCCGGTCGGCCTGGTCGCCACCGGCCGCCGGTGGTACCTGATGGCCTACGACGTCGACCGCGACGACTGGCGGACCTTCCGGCTCGACCGGCTGCACTCGGTCGAGCCCACGACCTGGCGGTTCCGCGAGCGCGAGCACGAGGACCCGGCGGCGTTCGTCCAGCGCGGCGTGGCCAGCGCGGCGTACCGCTTCCAGGCGCGGGTGCTCGTGCACGCGCCGTTGGCCGAGGTCGCCGAGCGGACGAGCGTGCGGACGGTCGTCCTCACCGCGGTGGACGACGCGACCACCCTGCTCGAGGCGGGCTCGGAGACCCTCCACGGCCTGGCCTTCCACCTCACCTGGCTGGGCTGGGAGTTCGAGGTGCAGGAGCCCGCCGAGCTCCGCGAGACGCTCGCGGCGATGGGCGCGCGGGCCCTGCGGGCGGCCGAGACCGGCTGACCCCACCCCGTAGGCTCCCGGCATGGAGTGGGTGCTGGTCGTCCTCGTGGTGATCGCGGTCGTCGCGTTCGTCGTGATCCGCCGGCGCAACACGCAGCTGCGCGCCGCGCGTGCCGCGGCCGAGCTCGAGCCGGTCAAGAAGCTCGCCTTCGAGGACGTCACCGCGCTCGGCGTCGACCTCCAGGACCTCGACCTCGAGCTGGCCGGGAAGCCGCTCGACGTGGGCGCGAACGCCGACTACCAGCGCGCGCTCGACAGCTACGAGTCGGCCAAGACCGCGGCCGACGCGATCGCCCGCCCCGAGCAGGTGCAGGACGTCACCAAGATCCTCGACGACGGCCGCTACGCGATCGACTGCGTCAAGGCCCGGGTCGCCGGCGACCCGCTGCCCCAGCGTCGCCCGGCGTGCTTCTTCGACCCGCGGCACGGCCTGTCGGTCGCCGACGTGACCTACGCGCCGACGGGAGGTGCGGAGCGTCAGGTCCCGGCCTGTGCCCTGGACGCCGAGCGGGTCCGCGCCGGCGCCGACCCCGACGTCCGCCAGGTCATGGTCGGCACCCGCCGCGTGCCCTACTGGGAGGGCGGCCGCGCCTACCGGCCCTACGCCGCGGGCTACTTCGGCGGCTTCGGTCCTCTCGACTGGATCTTCATGGGCTTCATGTTCGAGGGGATGGGCGACGGGCTCGGGGGCCTGGCGGCCGGGATGGGCGACGGACTGGGTGACCTCGCCGGCGGGCTCGGCGACGGCATCGGCGACATCGGCAGCGGGATCGGCGACGTCTTCGACGGGTTCGACTTCTGATGCGGAGCCTCCCGTACGCCGTGCTGGTCGCGCTGCTCCTCGCCCTGGTCGCGGGCCCGTCGTACGCCGGCACGGTCACGCTGCCGCCGACCGGCACCGATTGGGACTACCAGCTCGGTGGCGCACGACCGGTGCCCGCCCACGTCGGCATCGTCGAGCGCGACCGACGGGCGAAGCCGGTGCCCGGGAAGTACGACATCTGCTACATCAACGGCTTCCAGACCCAGTCGAACGAGAAGCGCTTCTGGCGCCGGCACTGGTCCTTGGTGCTCAAGCGCGACGGACGTCCGGTGGTCGACTCGGTCTGGGGCGAGTGGCTTCTCGACCTCCGCACCAAGGCCAAGCGCACCGCACTGGCCCGGATCATCGGGAGGTGGACCGCAGGCTGCGCGGCCCACGGCTTCCAGGCCGTGGAGTACGACAACCTCGACTCCTTCAGCCGCAGCCACGGGCTGGTGACCCGGCGCGACGCCAAGGCCTATGCCGGCCTGCTGGTGAAGAAGGCGCACCGCCACGACCTCGCCGCCGCCCAGAAGAACTGGGCGGAGTGGGACGGCACCGCGGTGGGCTTCGACTTCGCGGTCGCCGAGCAGTGCGCGCAGTACCGCGAGTGCGGCAGGTACGTCGCGAGCTACGGCCACCACGTGCTCGCCGTCGAGTACGCCGACCATGCCTTCCACCGTGCCTGCCGCACCTGGGGTGACACGATCGCCGTCGTCCGTCGCGACGTCGATCTCACCGCGCACGGCACCCGCCGGTGGTGCGCCTAGCCGTGGTCGCGACACGCCCGACCGACGAGGGGCCCGACCCGAGTGCGCTCCACACCACGACGATCGGTGACGCCGGCTCCCCGGTGGTGTTCGCCCACGGACTCTTCGGCCAGGGGCGGAACTGGACCCAGATCGGCAAGGCGCTGGCCGATCCCGCGCGGTCCGACCGGCACCGGGTGCTCCTCGTCGACCTGCCGCACCACGGCCGCTCGGGCTGGGAGGACGAGTTCGACTACGTCGGGATCGCCGACCGCGTCGCCGGGCTCCTGGACGCCGACGACCCGGTCGCGCTGGTCGGCCACTCGCTGGGCGGCAAGGTCGCCATGGTGCTGGCGCTGCGGCATCCCGACCTGGTGGAGCGGCTCTGCGTGGTCGACGTGTCGCCGGTGGCCTACGACCACCTGTCGCAGTTCGAGGGCTACATCGCGGCGATGCGCGGGCTCGACCTGCGCTCGCTGTCGCGACGGGACGACGCGGACGGGGCCCTCGCCGAGGCGGTGCCCGACCCGGCCGTGCGTGGCTTCCTGCTCCAGAACCTGCGGCGTGAGGGCGACGTCTGGCGGTGGCAGGTCAACCTCGAGGTCCTCGGGGCGGACCTCTCGGAGATCGGCGGATGGCCGGAGGAGCGTCTGGCCGGGACCCCGCCGTACGGCGGCCCGGTGCTGTGGGTCGCCGGCGGGCGTTCCGACTACGTGACGCCGGCGTACGCCGAGGCGATGGACCGCTGGTTCCCGACCAACCGGCTGGTGACGATCAAGCAGGCGGGCCACTGGGTGCACTCCGAGCAGCCGGAGGTGTTCCTCGAGGTGCTCCGGCGGTTCCTCGACGCGCGCCCTTGACGCATCTCACTCCAGTAGTAATACTCTGATCCGAGTATTCAGATCGGAGGGTTGAGATGGCGCGCCGTCGATTCAGCAACCTCCTGGCCCTGGCCGTCCTGTCGTGCCTCAACGAGCGACCGATGCATCCCTACGAGATCTCGCAGACCCTCCGCCAGCGGGGCAAGGACCAGAGCATCAAGCTCAACTACGGCGCCCTGTACGGCGTCGTCGAGTCGCTGGCCAAGGCCGGGCTGATCGAGCCACGCGAGACCGTCCGCGAGGGCAAGCGTCCCGAGCGCACCGTCTACGCGATCACCGAGGCGGGCGCGCAGGAGCACGACGAGTGGCTGGAGGACCTGATCGCCACCCCGGTGCGCGACTACCACTCCCTCGAGGCCGGCCTGGCGCTGATGGCGGGGCTGGCTCCCGACCAGGTCGTGCGGGCCCTCGAGGAGCGCACGGTCAAGCTCCGTGTCGAGCTCGCCAGCGTCGAGGAGTCGCTCCGGATCGTCGAGGAGATGCGACTCCCCGAGATCTTCAGCATCGAGGCCGACCTCCGGCAGGCCCTGCTGCGTGCGGAGCTCGACTTCGTCACGGCGCTGGCCGAGCGGATGCGTACGGACACGCTCACCGGGGTCGCCGGCTGGCGCCGCGTGCACGAGCTCCTGGCCGAGGGGATGACCCTCGAGGAGATCTTCCGAGACCCGGTGGCCCACCTGGGGCCGGACGGTGAGCCGTTCGCGCCCTTCGTGGGCGGGTCCGGATAGCAGCAGACCCCCGTCCGGTGCGGCAACACCAGCCGGGGGTCGTCACCAGGAGCCGATCGCGAACGACCGCCCAGGGCGCACCTGCAGTCTACGCGGACCGGCTCCTTCACCCGATGAAGGAGACACGCATGACACCCCACCCGATCGCGCCTGCGCTGCTGGCGGTCGACCTCCACAAGTCCTATCCGGGCGGCCGCGGAACGCCGCACGTCGTCGCTCTCGACGGCCTCGGCTTCGAGGTCGAGCGCGGCACGGTGTTCGGGCTCCTCGGCCCGAACGGAGCCGGCAAGTCCACCACGGTGAGGATCCTCGCCACCTTGACCCGTGCCGACCGTGGCACCGCGGTCGTCGCCGGTGTCGACGTCGCGACGGACCCGGTCGCCGTACGCCGGCGGATCGGCCTGGTCTCGCAACGCCCCTCGAGCGACCCGATCGCCACCGGGCGGGAGAACCTCGTCCTGGCGGCTCGGATCCAGGGCCTGTCGAGGGCCGAGGCCCACGCCCGCAGCGGGTGGCTGCTCGACCGCTTCGGTCTGGCAGAGGCGGCCGACCGGCTCGTCCGAACCTGGTCGGGCGGGATGAGCCGCAAGCTCGACGTCGCGATCGGGCTGGTCCACCGGCCGGAGGTGCTGTTCCTGGACGAGCCCACCACGGGCCTCGACCCCGAGGCGCGGGCCGAGCTCTGGGCCGAGATCGGGCGCCTCGCCGGCGACGACGCGATGACGGTCCTGCTGACCACCCACTACCTCGACGAGGCGGACCGGCTGGCCCACCGGCTCGCGATCGTGGACCACGGTCGCGTCGCGGTCGAGGGGACGCCCGAGGCGCTGAAGAGCGAGCTCCACGGCGACACGGTCGTGGTCGAGGTCGCCACCCCGGCCGACGCGCTGGGTGCCACCGAGACCCTGGCGGGAGTGCCGGGCGTCACCGAGGTCGTCGCGGACGGGACCACGCTGCGGGCCCGCGCCGACCTGGGCGCGCGCGCCGTCCCGGCGGTGTTCGCAGCCCTCGACGGTCGCGGGATCGAGGTCGTCAGCGCCACGGTCGCCCGGCCCTCGCTGGACGACGTCTACCTGCGGCACGTGGGTCGCAGCTTCGAGCCGGTCCCGGCCCGGGCGGAGGTGGCGTGATGACCGTCGCACTCGCCCACTCGGCGTTCCTCACCCGCCGCTCGGTGACCGCCCTGGTGCGGCAGCCGATCTTCCTCGTCCTCACCCTGATCCAGCCGATGGTCTGGCTGCTGCTGTTCGGCGAGCTGTTCAAGTCGGTCGTCGACATCCCCGGCTTCGCGGTGGACGGCACCTACCTGGAGTTCCTGGCACCGGGAGTCGTGGCCATGACGGCGCTGTTCTCGGCGGCCTGGGCCGGCACGGTCTACATCGACGACATGCAGCGCGGGGTCATGGACCGGCTGCTCGCCTCGCCGGTGTCGCGGGCCGCGATGATGAACGGCACCCTGGCCTACCAGTCGATCACCTCGGTCGTGCAGACCCTGATCGTGCTCGGGGTGGCCTTTCTGTTGGGCGCGCGCTTCGCGTGGAGCGGGGTGCTCGTGACCGTGGTCGCGGCGATCCTGCTGACCGTGATCTTCGCGGCGCTGTCCAACGCCGTCGCACTCCTGGTGCGACAGCAGGAGGCGCTGATCGGGATCAGCCAGTTCACCGCGCTGCCGCTGACGTTCCTGTCGTCGGCGGTGATGACCCTCGCGCTCGCGCCGGCCTGGATCGCCGACATCGCCCGTTTCAACCCGCTCGAGTGGGCGGTCGTGGTGTCGCGCGAGACGCTCCTGGGGTCACCGGACTGGTCGGTCGTCTGGCCGCGTCTCGGCGCACTGGTGGTCGTGGCGTGCCTGATGGCGTGGCTGGCGACGCGGGCGTTCGGGGCGTACCAGAGGGCGGCGTAGGCGGCCTCACCCGGCCGAGCGGCGGGCGCGGTAGGCCGCGACCGCCGCTCGGTTGCCGCACGCCGTACTGCAGAAGCGACGGGAGCGGTTGCGGGAGAGGTCGAGCACCAGGCCGTCGCAGTCGGGGTCGTCGCAGACGTCGAGACGCGAGATCTCGTCGGCGCGGATGACGTCGATCATGGCCATCGCGGTCTCGACCGCGATCCGGGTGGCCAGCGGCGCGTCGGCGACCACCGCGTGGATGTGCCAGTCGTGGCTCCCGTGCCGGACCAGCTGGGGAAGGGCGTGCTCCTCGGCGAGCAGGTCGTTGACCAGCCCGGCCGCGGTGTCGCGGTCGCTGGTGAGGATGCTGCGCAGCCGCGGCCGGAGCCGTCGTACGCTCTCGAGCTCGGCGGCGTCCCCCAGGCGGGTGCCGGTGAACTCGTGGTCGTCGAGGAAGGCGACGAGGTCGTCGGTGGTGACCAGGGTGTCGGGCTCGGCGGCGGTGTTGACCAGCGCGACCGCCGCGAGCAGGGACGCCTCCGTGTCATGAGTGAAAACCACATTGACAGATTACACCGAACGTCCGTAGTGTCATGTGCCATGACGACGATGACTCATGACGCAACGCTCGTCGTGACGCGCCGGGCCCGGGTGGGCTTCGCCTTCGCGGCCCTCGCCGCGGCGTCGTTCGGCCTGTCCGGCGCGCTGGCCTCCTCGCTCCTGGACGCCGGCTGGAGCCCGGCCGCGCTCGTGCTGTGTCGCATCGTCGTCGGCGCGCTCGTGCTCGCCGGGCCGGCCGTCGTCTCCCTGCGAGGCCGCTGGCACCTCCTGCGCGTGCACGCACCGCTCCTGGTGGCCTACGGCCTGGTCGCCGTCGCCGGCTGCCAGCTGGCCTACTTCAGCGCCGTCGAGCGCCTGCCGGTCGCGGTCGCGCTCCTGATCGAGTACACCGCCCCGGTCGCCGTGATCGCGTGGCTCTGGGCCCGGCACGGACAGCGCCCGACGCGTCTGACGCTGGTGGGCGCGGCGGTCGCGGGCGGCGGCCTGATGCTGGTCCTCGACGTGATGAACGCCGGCGCGGTGGACGGGCTGGGTGTGGTGTGGGGGCTGCTCGCGATGGCGGGCTGCGCGTTCTTCTTCATCGTCTCGGCCTCCGACGACGACGTGCTGCCGCCGATCGTGCTGGCGGCCGGAGGGCTCGTCGTGGGCGCGGTCGGCCTGGCCGCGGCGGCCGGGCTCGGCCTGGTGAGGCTGACGGCGTCGACCGCCGACGCGGCGTACCGCGGGACGAGCGTGCCCTGGTGGCTGCCCGTCCTCGCCCTCGGCGTGGTCACCGCTGCCCTGGCCTACGTCGCGGGGATCCTCGCGGCGCGGGGCCTGGGCGCGCGGATGGCGTCGTTCGCCGCCCTGCTCGAGGTGCTCTTCGCGGTGGTGTTCGCCTGGCTCCTGCTGGGTCAGCTCCCGCGGTCCGTGCAGCTGCTCGGTGGGGTGTTCGTGCTCGCCGGTGTCGTCCTCGTCAAGCTCGGTGAGCCCCGCCTGCCGCAGTGAGCAGGGCGACGCTCACCGGCGCTCAGGCGTCGTCGTCGCCGAACCCGGACATCAGCTCGCGCAGCGAGCCGAGCTGGGCCGAGATCGCCTCACGGCGCTTGGTCATCCGGTCCACCTCGGCCTTCAGAGCCGCGAGGTTGCGCTCCTGCTCGGCGTGACCCGAGGCGGCGAGCGCGTCGGCCTGGGTGCGTGCGGAGGCGACGATCTGCTCGGCCTCGCGCCGGGCCCGGGCCAGCAGGGCGTCGGCCTCGGTCTGGGCCTGCTGCCGGTGGGTGTTCGCCTGGTTGGTCGCCTCGCGGGCCCGCGCCTCGGCCGCCTCCGCGCGCTGCTCGGCCTCGTCGACGAGGCGCTTGGTCTCGGAGGTGGCGGTGGCGTGGTGGTCGCTGGCCTCGCGGGCGAGGCGCTCCTTCTCGACCGCGAGCGTACGACGGGCCTCCTGCACCTCGCGGTCGGCGCTGGCGCGTGCCTGCTCGGCCTCGCGCTGAGCGGTGACCCGCAGCTCCTTGGTCTCCTGCTCGGCCGCGAGCCGTAGCTGGTCGCTCTCGCGCTTGGCCGCCGCGCGCGTGTCCTGGGCCTCGCTCTGGGCGAGCGAGCGCTCCTGCTCGGAGTCGGCGGTGATGCGCGCGCGCATCTCGTCCAGCTCCTGGAGCTGGACCAGCCGCATGTCGTCGGCCTCCTTGGTCGCCTCTGCCCGGATGCTCAGGGCGTCGCGACCGGCCTGCTCGCGGATCTCCTCGGCGTCGGAGTGGCCGGCCGCGCGGATCTCGGCCGCCTCCTCCTCGGCGAGCCGGAGCATCGCGCTGGCGCGGCCCCCGAGCCCGGCGTACGACGGGTTGGCGTTCTCGGCGAGGTCGTGCCGGGCCGCCTCGAGCTCGGCCTGGAGCGCGCTCACCCGCTGCTCGGACTGGGTCAGCGCGGCGACCGCGCCGGCCTTCTCCTGGAGCACCTGCTGCAGGCGGGCGTCGACCGCGGCCTTGTCGTAGCCGCCGCGCCGGACGGTCGCGAAGCCCGGAGCGCCGGCGGCGGGGCTTGCCTGAGCGGACTGGGTGGGCTGGGCGGGCTGCGTCGGCCGGCTGGGCGGGAGCGGACGACCGCCGGTGACCGGGGCCGCGGCCGGTGTGACGGCCGGCGTGACGGCCGGGACCTGGCGCGTGGTCTCGGCGGCCGGGGTCTCGGCGGCCGGCGTCGGGTCGGGCTCGGCCGCCGGTGCCTTCGGCGGCTTCGGCTTCGCCTGCTTGGACGTCGTGGCGGCGGCGTCGGACCCGCCCTGTGCCTCCAGCACCTGCGTCGGCTGCTCGTCGACGGCCTCGCCGTCCGGCTCGTCGAAGATGGACAGGCCCTGGTCGCTCATGGTGTGGACGTCCTCCCGGAACTCGGTGTGAAGGCCAGTGTGTCTGATGGGGTGGAGCGCTTCCACTCCGGCTCGCGGGTCGGCCCGGGCCAGTCCTGCGACACGCCGACGAGGGGTCGCCGGAGCGACCTCAGAGGTCGCGGAACGCGTTGATCGCCTCGAGGTGGCGGGACCGCTTCTCCTCGTCGTGCACTCCCAGACCCTCCTCGGGAGCCAGGCACAGGACCCCGACCTTGCCCTGGTGGAGGTTGTGGTGGACGTCGAGCGCGGCCTGGCCGACCTCGGCGAGCGGGTAGGTCCGCGACAGCGTCGGATGGATCATCCCCTTCGCGATCAGCCGGTTGGCCTCCCACGACTCGCGGTAGTTGGCGAAGTGGGAGCCGATGATCCGCTTGAGGTTCATCCACAGGTAGCGGTTGTCGTACTCGTGCATGAAGCCCGAGGTCGACGCGCAGGTGACGATCGTGCCGCCCTTGCGAGCGGCGTACACGCTGGCACCGAAGGTCTCGCGGCCCGGGTGCTCGAAGACGATGTCGACGTCCTCGCCGCCGGTCAGCTCGCGGATGTCGGAGCCGAACCGCCGCCACTCCTTCGGGTCCTGGGTCTGTTCGTCCTTCCAGAACCGGTAGCCCGCCTCGGCCCGGTTGATGATCAGCTCGGCGCCCATCTTGCGGCAGATCTCCGCCTTCTCCTGGCTGGAGACGACACAGACGGGGATCGCGCCGCCGTTGAGCGCGTACTGCGTGGCGAAGCCGCCGAGGCCGCCGCTGGCGCCCCAGATCAGGACGTTGTCGCCCTGCTTCATGCCGGCGCCGTTGCGGCTGACGAGCTGGCGGTACGCCGTGCTGTTCACCAGACCGGGGGACGCGGCCTCCTCCCAGGTCAGGTGGTCGGGCTTGGGCATCAGCTGGTTGGACTTGACCAGCGCGACCTCGGCCAGGCCGCCGAAGTTGGTCTCGAAGCCCCAGATCCGCTGCTCGGGATCCATCATCGTGTCGTTGTGGCCGTCGGGGCTCTCCAGCTCGACCGACAGGCAGTGCGCGACGACCTCGTCGCCCGGCTTCCACAGGTGGACGCCCACACCGGTGGCCAGCACGACGCCGGACAGGTCGGAGCCGACGACGTGGTAGGGCAGGTCGTGGCGCTTGCCCAGCGGGCTGACCCGGCCGTAGCGCTCGAGGAAGCCGAAGGTCGGCACCGGCTCGAAGATCGAGGTCCACACCGTGTTGTAGTTGATGGCGCTCGCCATCACCGCGACCAGCGCCTCGCCCGGGCCGAGCTCGGGGAGCGGGACGTCCTCGACGTGGAGGGACCGGCGTGGGTCCTTCTCCTTGCTCGTCATCCCGTCGAACATGCCGACCTCGTCCTGATGGACGGTGGCGGCGCGGTAGCTCTGGGGCACCTCGAGGGCGGCGAAGTCCTCCGCGGTCGCGGTTCCGGACAGGATGGCGTCGAGGATCTGCTGCACGGTCGTCTCCAGAGGACTCGGGGGCGAGGTGGCTCGCACCCTAGTGGCGCCCGCTCGGGATGTGCGGGTGGTGAGACTGACGTCTCACGCGGCGCTCAGCGAGCCGCCGGCTCGACCAGCTCCACGAGGACGCCCCCGGCGTCCTTGGGGTGCACGAAGTTGACCCGCGAGTCGCTCGTGCCGCGCTTCGGGACGTCGTACAGCAGCCGGACCCCGCGCTCGCGCAGCACGGCGCACACGGCGTCGACGTCGGTCACCCGGTAGGCCAGCTGCTGCAGGCCGGGGCCGCTGCGCTCGAGGAACTTCGCGATCGTGGACGACTCGTCGAGCGGCGCCAGGAGCTGGATGCAGCTGCCCGAGTCGCCGACCGCGACCATCGCCTCCTCGACACCCTGATCCGGGTTGGCCTCCCGATGGACGGTCTGCATGCCGAAGGTGTCCCGGTAGAACGCGATCGCCTCGTCGAGGTCGGGCACGGCGATGCCGACGTGGTCGATGTGGGTGAACAGGTGAGCGGGGACGTCGAGGGCCATGCCCCCATCGTCGTACGACGGGTGCCCGGGCCGCACGGGGCGAGTGGCCCTAGGGCGTGTGACGTTTTCCTCAGGAGGGCCGGCAGGGTGGGCCTCGCGGGCGTCGCCCGGCGCTGGGTATCGTCACGGGTATCACCGAACCCTGGCTGGAGGCACCATGTCCGGAACCGTCATCGTGGCCGGAGCACGTACGCCGATCGGGCGTCTGCTCGGCGGCCTGAAGTCCCTGTCCGCGGCCGATCTGGGCGGCGTGGCCATCCAGGGGGCGCTGGAGAAGGCCGGGGTGTCGGGTGACCAGGTCGACTACCTGATCATGGGCCAGGTCATCCTGGCCGGCGCCGGGCAGAACCCCGCCCGCAGCGCCGGCATCGCCGGCGGCCTGCCGCTCTCGGTGCCCTCGATCACCATCAACAAGGTGTGCCTGTCGGGCCTGAACGCGATCGCCCAGGCCGACCTCCTGATCAACGCCGGCGAGGCGGAGATCGTGGTCGCGGGCGGGATGGAGTCGATGACGAACTCACCCCACCTGCTGCCGAAGTCGCGCGAGGGGTTCAAGTACGGCGACACCACGCTCGTCGACTCGATGGCCTACGACGCCCTCTACGACCAGGCGACCCAGCAGGCGATGGGAGCCCTGACCGAGGACTACAACCGCCTCCCACACCGCGCTCACGCGCGAGGAGCAGGACGCCTTCGCCGCCGCGTCGCACCAGAAGGCCGCCGAGGCCTGGAAGAACGGCGTCTTCGACGACGAGGTGGTCCCGGTCTCGATCCCGCAGCGCAAGGGCGACCCGGTCGTGGTCAGCGCCGACGAGGGCGTGCGGGGCGACACCACGGTCGAGTCGCTGTCGGCCCTGCGCCCGGCGTTCAGCAAGGACGGCACGATCACCGCCGGCTCGGCGTCCCAGATCTCCGACGGGGCGTGCGCGGTCGTCGTGATGAGCAAGGCGAAGGCCCAGGAGCTGGGGCTGGAATGGCTCGCGGAGATCGGCGCCCACGGCATGGTCGCCGGCCCCGACTCGACCCTGCAGCTGCAGCCCGCCAACGCGACCCGGCTGGCCTGCGACAAGGAAGGCATCACGCCGGCCGACCTCGACCTGGTCGAGTTCAACGAGGCGTTCGCAGCCGTCGGCATCGACTCCACCCGCGCCCTCGGCCTCGACGAGTCCAAGGTCAACGTCAACGGCGGTGCCATCGCGCTCGGTCACCCGGTCGGCATGTCCGGGGCCCGGATCGTGCTGCACCTGGCGCTGGAGCTCAAGCGTCGCGGCGGTGGGGTCGGTGCGGCCGCGCTGTGCGGCGGCGGCGGGCAGGGCGACGCCCTCATCGTGCGCGTCCCTGCGTGAGCCGTCGCTCCACGGGCGACGTCGGCGACCTGGTCCGGCGCGCCCGCGAGGGTGATCCGCGGGCGGTCGCCCGGCTGATCTCGCTCGTCGAGGACGCGTCGCCGCTGCTCCGCGAGGTGATGGCCGCCCTCGCGCCGTACGCCGGTCACGCCCAGATCGTCGGTATCACCGGCTCCCCGGGGGTCGGCAAGTCCACCTCCACCTCCGCGCTCGTCGGCGAGCTGCGCGCAGCGGGCCGGCGCGTGGGCGTGCTCGCGGTCGACCCGTCCTCGCCGTTCTCCGGCGGGGCCCTGCTGGGTGACCGGGTGCGGATGCAGGACCACGCTCTCGACCGCGACGTCTACATCCGCTCGATGGCCTCGCGGGGCCACCTCGGTGGGCTGGCGTGGACCACGCCCCAGGCACTCCGGGTGCTCGACGCCGCTGGCTGTGACGTGATCCTGGTCGAGACCGTCGGCGTCGGGCAGAGCGAGGTCGAGATCGCCGGCCTGGCCGACACGACCCTGGTGCTGCTGGCGCCGGGCATGGGCGACGGGATCCAGGCGGCCAAGGCGGGGATCCTCGAGATCGGCGACCTCTACGTCGTGAACAAGGCCGACCGCGACGGCGCCGACACGCTGCGTCGCGACCTGCGGTCCATGCTCGCGCTGGCCGAGCGGACCGAGGGCTCCTGGAGGCCGCCGATCGTCAAGACCATCGCCTCGAAGGGGGAGGGTCTCGACGAGGTCGTCGCCGAGATCGAGCGGCACCGCACCTGGCTGGAGTCGTCCGGCGAGCTCGCCGTCCGGCGTACCCGCCGGGCGCGCGACGAGATCGAGGCCATCGCCGTGACCGCGCTCCGTGAGCGCTGGGGTGACGTGCACGGCCGCTCGGAGCTCGACGAGCTCGCCGCGGCGGTCGCGGCGGGGGAGTCCGACCCCTACGCCGCGGCCGAGACCCTGCTGGCCGCCCTCTGAGAGGGAACAGGGTGTCTCCGTCCCGGGAGCTCGGTGACACCGGATGTGGAACACGGTGTCTCTGTTCGCCGACACCCTTCTGATCCGGATCTGGCACACCTCGTTCCACGTCCGCCTCACCGGGGTGGCCCGGACCGAGTCACCCCGTTCCACCCTCGATCCACCACGCCCGGGCGGCGCCGCCAGGAATAGGCTGCGCCCATGCCGCTGCCGTTCGACCCGATCGACGAGGCTGCCCGGCAGTGGGCCCTGCGGTGGGACGGCGTCCCGGCGATGCATGCGGTGACCTCGCTGATGCGCGTCCAGCAGCTCGTGCTCGGCCGGCTCGACGCGATCCTCAAGCCGCACGGGCTGACGTTCGCCCGCTACGAGGCGCTGGTGCTGCTGTGCTTCTCCTCCCGCGGCTCGCTGCCGTTGGGGAAGATGGGGGAGCGGCTGCAGGTGCACCCGACCTCGATCACCTCGATCGTGCAGCGGCTGGAGGCCGACGGACTGGTCTCCCGGCGGCCGCACCCCGACGACGGTCGCGCGGTGCTGGCGGAGATCACGGACGCAGGTCGGGCCCTGGTCGAGCGGGCGACCGCCGAGCTGGTCGGCGCCGACTTCGCGCTCGGGGCCCTCTCCGACCACCAGCTCTCCGCACTGTCCGCGCTGCTCGCCCCCGTACGCCGGGGAGCCGGCGACTTCGCGTGAGATGACCACCTCCGACGCCGTGCGACGGGTGGGACTGGCCCTGCCGCGCGTCCACGAGCGCGAGGTCCGCGGGCGGTGGAAGCTGAAGGTCAAGCAGATCGTCTTCGTGGCGTTCTCGCGCGACGAGACCGAGATGGGGTTCGGCTTCCCCAGGGCCGAGCGCGACGGGCTGGTCGCCTCGGATCCCGACACCTTCTACCTGCCGGGGACCGCCGACCTGCGCTACCAGTGGGTCTGTGCCCACCTCGACCGCCTCGGCGACGAGGAGATGCGCGAGCTGGTCACCGACGCCTGGCGGATGTGCACCCCGCGGATGCTGCACGACCTGCCCGAGCTCCCCGCACCCGCGATGCGCGTGTGGGACCTGGTCGAGCGGCAGGACTGGCACGCCGTGCGGCCTCTGCTCCACCCCGCCCTCCGCTTCGACGACGGCGACGTGTCGCTGCGCGGGCGCACCCGGGTGATGGACCACCTGGTCGCGCACCCGACACCACGGCCCCCGACGGAGGTCGAGGTCCGCGACGGTCGGCTCTCCTGCTGGCGCCGGTGAGCGGGTCGGCGTTTTGGACCGGCGGTCGTGGGGTACGCCGAGACGATGAGGTCACGCTCGGGCGTCCTGGTCATCGTGTCTGCGCTGCTCGTCTCGGGGAGCGTGTCGCGACCGTCGAGTGCCGCGCCGGAGCGAGCCGCACCTCGGCTCGCGCAGGCTGCGCATGCGGGTGGCTTCGTGCTGACCACGACGAAGCCCGGCGGACCCGGGATGGCTCCGGCGTTCGTCGGCAACGGCTACCTCGCCGGTCGCCAGCCGTTCGACGGGCAGGGCTTCGCCGAGATCGACCTGCCCGGCCAGACCGACCCGCTGCCGACGCAGTCGGAGGTGCACGGCCTCTACGCCCTCGCCGTACCGGACGCCCCTCCCGGCTCACCACCTCAGCCGAAGGTCGAGCGCCGGTCGGCGTTGCCCACCTGGTCGACGCTCTCCTACGACGACGGCAGCGGCGCCTACCGGCTCTCGCGCGGCACCGTGTCGCACTATCGCCAGAGCCTGCACCTCCGCACCGGCACGCTCACCACGTCTCTGCTCTGGACCTCGCCGGCAGGAAAGAAGGTCCACCTGCGCTACGACGTGACACCCGACCGCGCACGCCCTCACGCGGCCGTGGTCCGGCTGCGGGTCGTCCCGCAGTTCAGTGGGAAGGTCACGATCACCGACACCCTCGACGGCAAGGCCGCGGAGTTCCTGCACGGTGACGGAAAGGGCCACCACGGCCGCACCCAGTGGGTGGACGTGGTGACGCCGGGTCTGCGGGTGCACGCGAGCGAGGTGTCGACCCTGGACGGCGGCCGGGTCCGCACCCGGGGCTCCGGGGGTGACGCGATGACCGTCCGTCAGGCGATCACCCGCCAGGTGCGCAGCGGCCACGCCTACACGTTCACCAAGTACGTCGGGATCGCGACGTCGTCCGACTCGCGGTCGCCACACCACCGCGCGGTCGCAGCCTCGAAGCGTGAGGCCCGGCTCGGCTACGCCCGCCTGCGCCGCGCCTCCGACGCTGCCTGGGCCCGGCTGTGGCGCTCGGACGTCGTCGTCTCCGGCGATCCGCGGCTCCAGCGACAGGTGCGGTCGTCGTTCTTTGCGCTCCTCGCCAGCGTCCGGCACGACACGCCGTGGGCTCCGTCGCCCGGCGGCCTGTCGTCCGACGGCTACAACGGCCACGTCTTCTGGGACTCCGAGACCTGGATGTACCCCACCCTGCTGGCCACCGAGCCCGCGCTGGCGCGGGAGAGCCTGCAGTACCGCTACGACCGGCTCGGCGCGGCCCGCGCCAACGCCCGCAGGACCGGCTGGAAGGGGACGCGCTTCCCGTGGGAGAGCGCGCTGCGCGGCACCGAGGAGACGCCGGCGTTCGCGAAGACCGGGAAGCTCGAGATCCACGTCAACGCCGACATCGCCCTCGCCGTGCACCAGTACTGGCTGGCGACCGGTGATCGACGCTGGCTGGCCTCCCGAGGCTGGCCGATCCTCGAGGGCATCGCGCGCTACTACGTCAGCCGGGTCACCCAGCGGTCGGACGGCACCTACAGCATCCGCGACGTGATCCCTCCCGACGAGTACGCCGAGGGCGTGGACGACAGCGTCTACACGAACATGTCGGCCGCGCACGCGCTCCGGTTCGCCGTCGCGGCCGCGCGCACCCTGCACCGCCCGGTCGACCCTCGCTGGTCGCGCGTCGCGCACGGGCTGCGGATCCTGTTCGACCGGGCGAAGGGCATCCATCCGGAGTACGCCGGATACCCGCACGACGCCGTCAAGCAGGCGGACGTCACCCTGCTCTCCTACCCCTGGGAGCAGTCCCAGCCCCGGCGGGTGACCCGCGCCGACCTCGACTACTACGTGCCGCGCACCGACCCCGGCGGTCCGTCGATGACCGACGCGATCCACTCGATCGTCACCTCGCAGCTCGGCACGCCCGGGTGTGCGGCGTTCACCTTCACCCGACGTAGCGCCGACCCGTTCATGCGACCGCCGTACGACCAGTTCTCCGAGGCCCGCACCGGCGGAGCCTTCACGTTCACCACCGGGGCGGGCGGGTTCCTGCAGGAGTTCCTCTACGGCTACACCGGCTTCAGGTGGCGGTCGAACGGCATCCGGCTCGACCCCAGCCTGCCGCCGCAGCTGACGGGTGTCCGGGCGTCGGCGCTGCACTGGCGTGGCCGCACGCTGAGTGTCGTGGTCGGGCCGAGGACCACCCTGGTGAGGCTCGAGTCCGGTCGGCCGGTGCGGCTGTCGACGCCCGCCGGCACGCACCTGCTGCGCTCGACCCTGGTCATCCCGACGCGACGACCCGATCTCGCGCCCACGAGCGACCTGGCCCGCTGTCGTCCGGCCACCGCCTCGCCGGCGACGGCCGAGCCTCCCGGGGCCGCCGTGGACGGACCGATCATCACCCAGTGGATCGGCGACGACACCTCCGCCCGGCTGACCGTCGACCTGGGCCGCGCGAGGACCGTGGGCACGGTCACCGTCGCTCGCAACCCGGTCACCACCTACCCCGCTCCTCCTGGCGGCGACAAGGGCGTCACGAAGCCGACGGTGAGCGCGGCCGCCTCGGTCAGGGTCTCCGCCGACGGCCGGACCTGGCGCACGCTCGGCACCGTCGCCGGGACCAGCCTCCGCAGCAGCCTGGCAGGCGACGGAGGCCCGGTCCGCTTCGTCCGGCTGGTGGCGTCGGGTGCCACGGCGGACGTGCCCTTGATCGTGGGTGAGCTCCGGGCGACGCGCGGTTGAGCCGGGCCGGAGCAAGCCCGCGCTGCTGGCCGGGCTCCGTGGTTAGCAGGATTTAGTAGGACGTCCTAGTATCTGGGTATGGTCTCCACAGGCTCGACCCCCGGATCAGACGCGCGCTCCCGCTGGCAGGCACGCTACGACGGCTCGCAGGTGCGCGAGGCGGACTTCACGACGCTGAGCGGCATGACCGTGGAGCCGGCGTACGGCACGGACTCCTCGGAGTGGCCGGGCGAGTTCCCGTTCACGCGCGGGCTCTACCCGACCGGCTACCGCGGCCGCACCTGGACGATCCGCCAGTTCGCGGGGTTCGGCAACGCCGAGCAGACCAACGAGCGCTACCGGATGATCCTGGGCCGCGGCGGTGGCGGGCTGAGCGTCGCCTTCGACATGCCGACCCTGATGGGGCGCGACTCCGACGACCCGAAGAGCCTCGGCGAGGTGGGCCACTGCGGCGTCGCGATCGACTCGGCCGCCGACATGGAGCGGCTCTTCGCCGGCATCGACCTCGGCTCGGTCACGACGTCGATGACGATCAGCGGCCCGGCGGTGCCGGTCTTCTGCATGATGCTCGTCGCCGCCGAACGGGCCGGCGTCGACACCGGCGTCCTCAACGGCACGCTGCAGACCGACATCTTCAAGGAGTACATCGCGCAGAAGGAGTGGCTGTTCACGCCGGAGCCCCACCTGCGGCTGATCGGCGACCTGATGGAGTACTGCGCGGAGAGGATCCCGGCCTACAAGCCGCTGAGCGTGAGCGGCTACCACATCCGCGAGGCGGGTTCGACGGCCGCGCAGGAGCTGGCCTTCACCCTCGCCGACGGGTTCGGCTACGTCGAGCTCGGCCTGAGCCGCGGTCTCGACGTCGACGTCTTCGCGCCGGGTCTGTCGTTCTTCTTCGACGCCCACGTCGACTTCTTCGAGGAGATCGCCAAGTTCCGTGCCGCCCGACGCATCTGGGCGCGCTGGCTGCGCGACGTCTACGGCGCCCAGAGCGAGAAGGCGCAGTGGCTGAGGTTCCACACCCAGACCGCCGGCGTCTCGCTGACGGCGCAGCAGCCCTACAACAACGTGGTCCGGACGGGCATCGAGGCGCTGTCCGCGGTGCTCGGCGGCACCAACTCGCTGCACACCAACGCGCTCGACGAGACCCTCGCCCTGCCCAGCGAGCAGGCGGCCGAGATCGCCTTGCGCACGCAGCAGGTGATCATGGAGGAGACCGGTGTCGTCAACGTCGCCGACCCGCTCGGAGGCAGCTGGTACGTCGAGGCGCTCACCGACCGGATCGAGGCCGAGGCGAACGCGATCTTCGACCGGATCCTGGCCATGGGTGGCTCCGACCTGACGCACGACGACACCGAGGGCCTGGCCGCGGCCACCCGGGTCTCGACCGGCTCGACCGACGGGATCGGCCCGGTCACGAAGGGTCTGCTGCGCGGCATCGAGGACGGCTGGTTCATGTCCGAGATCGCCGAGGCCGCCTTCCAGTACCAGGTCGCCCTGGAGAAGGGCGAGAAGAAGATCGTCGGCGTCAACGTCCACACCGACTCGGTCACCCACGACCTGGAGATCCTGCGGGTCTCCCACGAGGTCGAGGTCGAGCAGGTGCGTGCGCTGGCCGAGCGCCGTACGACCCGCGACGACGCCGCGGCCCGCGCTGCGGTCACCCGGATGGTCGAGGTCGGACGCACCGACGGCAACATGATCGAGGCGATGCTCGAGGCCTGCCGGGCCGAGGCGACCCTCGGCGAGATCTGCGACGCCCTGCGGGCCGAGTGGGGCGAGTACCGGGAGCCGGCGCGCTTCTGAGAACATGCCGGCGTGGACCTCCAGAGCGCTCTGCGCTCGCTCCCTGCCAACCCCCGCGTCGTCGTCTCCGGCAACCATGCCGTGCCCTGGCACACCCTCGGGCTGGTCGACGAGTCCCTCGACGCCTACCGGGTCTGGGTCCTGAACGCTCCGCCCGGCATCCCCGATCGCGAGGGGGTCACGCCCGAGACGTCGTTCGTCGGCCCCGGCATGCGCAAGAACCCGCGGCTGAGCTATGTGCCGTCGCGGCTGTCGATGGTGCCGAAGCTGTTCGAGACCCGGCTCCCGCCGGACGCGGTCGTCCTCCACACGACCCCGCCCCGCGACGGCAAGGTGTCGCTGGGCGTCGAGGTGAACGTGCTGCCCGCCGCCGTCGAGGCGGCCCGCCGCAACGGCGGTGTGGTGATCGCCCAGACCAACCGC
The DNA here is from genome assembly GCA_963797325.1 of uncultured Actinomycetota bacterium. Taxonomy (GTDB): domain Bacteria; phylum Actinomycetota; class Actinomycetes; order Propionibacteriales; family Nocardioidaceae; genus Nocardioides. Next base: position 357,438 of record CAWCPG010000015.1, on the reverse strand, counting down.
GAGATGCCGTGGACGTTCGGCGACGCCGTCCTCGACCTCGAGCAGGTCGACGTGCTCGTCGAGGCCGACGGCCCGATGCCGCAGGCTCCGGTCGGCACCGTCGACGAGGACTCGGCCACCATCGGCCGTCTCGTGTCGGAGCGGGTCCCCGACGGCGCCACCCTCCAGGCGGGCATCGGCGCCGTCCCTGACGCGACCATGCACGGCCTGTCCGGCCGCCGCGGCCTGCGGGTGTGGACCGAGATGTTCTCCGACAGCGTGCTCGCGCTCGAGCGGGCCGGCGCGCTCGACCGCGAGGTCCCGCTGACCGCGTCGTTCCTGTTCGGCTCCCCGGAGCTGCTGGAGTGGGTCGACGGCAACCACCGGGTCGAGATGCGGCGCACCGAGGTCACCAACAGCCCGGCCCTGATCGCGCGCAACCCGGCCATGATCAGCGTCAACACCGCGCTCCAGGTCGACCTGTTCGCCCAGGCCAACGCGAGCCGGATCAACGCCCGCATCCACTCCGGGTTCGGCGGCCAGACCGACTTCATCGTCGGCGCGATGCACAGCCAGGGCGGCCAGGCGTTCATCGCCCTGCGGTCCTGGCACCCCAAGGCCGACTGCTCGACGATCGTGCCGCTCGTCGACGAGCCGGTCACGTCGTTCCAGATGACCGCCGTGGTGACCGAGCTGGGCGCCGCAGAGATCTACGGCAACGACCAGGGCGAGCAGGCGCGCCAGCTGATCGAGAACGCCGCCCATCCCAGCGTCCGCGAGGAGCTGTGGGAGGAGGCGGAGGCACTGGGCCTCCTCCGGGCGCCGTGAGGGCATCCCTAGGATTGCGTCCATGACGCAGCAGCCGTTCAGCCGACCCGGCGCGATCGACCTGTCGGGGCTGAGCCGCCCCGCCGCCGGTGGTGCGCAGCCACCCACCGGTGGCCGCCCGGCGGGAGCTCCTCCCGCGGGCGCGGGCGGCGCCCCGCCCGCCGGCGGTGCCCGCTCGTCGTACGCCGTGGACATCACCGAGGACAACCTCCAGACGGTCCTCGACGCCTCGGTGACCGCTCCGGTCGTGCTCGTCTTCTACTCGCCGACGCGCTCACCCGAGAGCGCCGCGATGGCCGACGACGTGACGACCGCGAGCGACGAGTACGACGGTCGGTTCCTGGCCGGTCTGGTCGACATCGACGCGGCGCCCGCCATAGCGCAGGCGCTGCAGATCCCGCAGGTGCCACTCCTGATGGTGATCCTCGACGGACGGCCGGCCGCGCAGCCGATCCCGGGCCTGCTGAAGCTCGACGAGATCCGGACCCTGCTCAACCAGCTGGCCCAGGGCCTCACCGCGCAGGGTGTCACCGGGCGGCACCAGCCGCTCCACGTCGGCGTGCCCGACGCAGCCGAGGGCGAGGAGCTGCTCGACCCCCGCTACGCGGCCGCCCAGCAGGCGCTGGAGAACAACGACATCGACGGCGCGGTCGAGGAGTACCAGCGGCTCGTCGACGCCAACCCCGCCGACACCGAGGCGGCCGCCGGGCTGGCAATGGCGAAGGTGCTGCAACGGACGCAGGGCGTCGACCTCGAGACCGCACGGCAGGCGGCGACGGCGAGCCCCGACGACGTCGCGGCCCAGGGCATGGTCGCCGATCTCGACCTGCTCGGCGGCAACGTCGACGACGCGTTCGCCCGCCTGGTCGACCTGGTCCGACGTACGGCGGGGGACGAGCGCAACCAGGCCCGCGAGCACCTGCTCGGGCTCTTCGCGGCCGTCGGCAACGACGACCCCCGGGTCCTGCGCGGTCGTCAGAACCTCGCGTCCGCGCTCTTCTGACGGGATCCCGATGGCCACGATCGTCTACTGCCACGCCCACCCCGACGACGAGGCGTCGCAGACCTCGGGCGCCATGGCGCGGGCCGCGGACGAGGGGCACCGGGTCGTCGTCGTCTTCGCCACCAACGGCGACCACGGCGAGGTCGCGGCCGACGCGGTGGAGGGCGAGACCGTCGCCGACCACCGTCGCCGCGAGGCCGAGGCGTCGGCCGCGGCGATCGGGCTCGCTCGCATCGCCTGGCTCGGCTACGCCGACTCCGGGATGTCCGGCTGGGACCAGAACGACTACGAGGGCTCACTGCACCGGGCCGACCTCGACGAGGCAGCCGGCCGGCTGGCGGCCGTCGTCGACGAGGAGCGGGCCGACATCCTGGTCGGCTACGACTGGCACGGCGGCTACGGGCATCCCGACCACGTGAAGGTCCACCACGTCGTACGACGGGCGGCCGAGCTCGCCGTCCAGCGGCCGCGGCTGCTCGAGTCCACGCTGAACCGCACCGAGATGGTGCGCTTCCGCGAGCTGGGCCGCGCGGCGGGGCTGGACGTGGGTGACTTCGACCCCGAGCAGCCGATGGACGACGGCAACCCGCTGGGCAGCAGCGAGGACGAGATCACCTGGCGGGTCGACGTGTCGGCCTACCTCGACCGCAAGCGCGCCTCCCTCGAGGCCCACCGCTCCCAGGCGACCGACATCGAGGGCTTCCTGGCGATGCCGCCCGAGGTGTTCACGGCGTTCTTCGGCCACGAGCACTTCATCGAGCCGGGCGTGGAGGGCCCGATGCGCGAGGGCTGGCCCTTTGCCTGAGCAGCCGCGCGTGAGGAACGAACGCGCGGCGTGGGCGAGGGCAGGTCGAGCGAGCACACGGCTGAGCCTGCGAAGCCGTGCGTGTGCGTGTCGAGACCCGGTGACGTGCGCGGGTCGGGGTCTCGACTTCGCTCGACCGGCGAGATGGGTCTCGACTTCGCTCGACCGGCGAGGGTGACGCTCGACCGACGAGGAGTCAGGTGCCCAGCGCCGAGCGACCCGCCTCCAGCCGTGCGACCGGCACCCGGAAGGGCGAGCAGGACACGTAGTCGAGGCCGACCTCGTCGAAGAAGTGGATCGAGGCAGGGTCGCCACCGTGCTCGCCGCACACCCCGAGGTGGAGGTCCGGGTTGGCCTTGCGGCCGATCTTGGTGGCGTGCCGCACCAGACGGCCGACGCCGTCGACGTCGAGGCTCTCGAACGGGCTGACCTGGAAGATGCCGCTCTCGAGGTAGTTGCTGAAGAACGACGACTCGACGTCGTCCCGCGAGAAGCCCCACGTCATCTGGGTCAGGTCGTTGGTCCCGAAGGAGAAGAACTCGGCCGACTTCGCGATCTCGTGGGCGGTCACGGCCGCGCGCGGGAGCTCGATCATCGTGCCGACCTTGTGGGGGACCGGTCGTCCCCGCTCCTCCTCGATCGACGCGGCCACCGCGGTGATCGTCCTCCGCACCAGATCGAGCTCGGTGACCGAGGCGACGAGCGGGATCATGATCTCGGGCTGCGGGTCGCCGCCCTCGGCGATCCGCTCGGCCGCGGCCTCCAGGATCGCGCGGACCTGCATCGCGAACAGCCCGGGGATCACGATGCCCAGGCGCACTCCGCGCAGGCCGAGCATGGGGTTCTGCTCGTGCAGCCGCTTGACCGCCTCGAGCAGCCGCTGGTCGTGCTCGTCGAGGTCGTGGTGGTCGTCCTCGAGCGCGACCTTCACCGACAGGTCGGTGTAGTCGGGGAGGAACTCGTGGAGCGGGGGGTCGATCAGGCGGATCGTGACCGGGTAGGCCGTCCATCGCCTCGAAGATCCCGCGGAAGTCGTCGCGCTGGAGCGGCAGGAGCGCCGACAGGGCGGCCTCCTGGCCGGCCTCGTCCTCGGCCACGATCAGGTTCTCGACGAGCTGACGGCGGTCACCGAGGAACATGTGCTCGGTCCGGCACAGGCCGATCCCCTCGGCCCCGAACCGACGGGCACGAGCAGCGTCCTCGGGGGTGTCGGCGTTCGCGCGTACCCGGAGCCGGCGTACGTCGTCGGCGTGCTTCATGACCCCGTCGACCGCCTGCACGATGTCCTCGTCGACGTGGTCGCCCTCGAAGTAGCGCATCACCGAGGAGTCGACCACGGGCACGGCCCCCAGGAAGACCTCACCGGTGGTGCCGTCGATCGAGATCACGTCACCCTCGTTGATCGCGTCGCCGCCGCGGATCTTGGCGCGACGCCGCTTCACGCTCACGTCGAGCGACTCTGCGCCGCACACGCAGGTGCGCCCCATGCCGCGGGCGACGACGGCGGCGTGGGAGGTCTTGCCGCCGCGGCTGGTGAGGATGCCCTTCGCGGCGACCATGCCGCGCAGGTCGTCGGGGTTGGTCTCCTTGCGGACCAGGATCACGTCCTCGCCGCGCTCGGCCCACTCGACCGCCGTGTCGGAGTCGAAGACCGCCTTGCCCACGGCAGCGCCGGGGGAGGCGTTCATGCCGGTGGCGACCAGGGTGCGCTCGGCCGTCTCGTCGAAGCTGGGGAACATCAGCTGGGCGAGCTGGGCGCCGGTGACCCGACGGGTCGCCTCGTCGGCGTCGATCAGGCCCTCGTCGGTCATGTGGCGGCCGATCCGGAACGCCGCCGCCGGGGTGCGCTTGCCGACCCGGGTCTGGAGCATCCAGAGCTTGCCGCGCTCGACGGTGAACTCGATGTCGCACATGTCGCGGTAGTGCTTCTCGAGCGTCGACATGATGCCGATCAGCTCGTCGTGCGACTTCTGGTCGATCTTCTCCATGTCGGCCAGCGACACCGTGTTGCGGATGCCCGCGACGACGTCCTCGCCCTGGGCGTTCTGGAGGTAGTCGCCGTACACCCCCTGGTTGCCCGACGCCGGGTCGCGGGTGAAGGCGACCCCGGAGCCGGAGTCGTCGCCCCGGTTGCCGAAGACCATCGCCTGCACGTTGACGGCGGTGCCGAGGCCCTCCTCGATCCGCTCCTGGCGGCGGTAGAGGACGGCGCGCTCGGTGTTCCACGAGTCGAAGACGGCGCGCATCGCCAGGTCGAGCTGCTCGCGCGGGTCCTGGGGGAAGTCGTGCCCGGTGTGCTCGGCGATCGCGCGCTTGAAGGTCTCGACCAGCTCGCGCAGGTCGTCGACGCCGAGGTCGGTGTCGGACTCGGTGCCGCGGTCCTTCTTCATCGCGTCCAGGGAGCGGGCGAAGACCTCCGACTCGATGCCCAGCACGGTGGCGCCGAACATCTGGAGCAGCCGGCGGTAGGAGTCCATCGCGAAGCGCTCGTCGGAGCTCTGCGAGGCCAGGCCGCGGACGGACTCGTCGTTGAGGCCGACGTTGAGGACCGTCTCCATCATCCCGGGCATCGAGAACTTCGCGCCGGAGCGGACGCTGACCAGCAGGGGGTCGGCCGGGTCGCCGAGCCGGCGTCCCATCGCGTCCTCGAGCGCCTTCAGCCGCTCGTCGATCTCACCGTCGAGACCCTCGGGTACGTCGCCCTTCTCCAGGTACGCGCGACACGCCTCGGTCGAGATCGTGAAGCCGGGCGGGACCGGGAGCCCGAGGTTGGTCATCTCCGCGAGGTTGGCGCCCTTGCCACCGAGGAGGTCCTTCTGGTCCTTGTCGCCGTAGGTGAAGTCGTAGACGTAGGTCATGGACCCGATCCTTGCGCGTCACCGGCGCCCTTGGCGAGGCCCGAAGGTCCCGCGGCGAGGGTCACTCGGACGTGGTCGCGCCTCCGCTCTCGACGTACGCCGGTCGCGCGGCGCCGCGCGCCACCGCCAGCGCCGAGGCGATCCGGCGGGCGGTGAAGTCGGCGCACCGCTCGCGCACCTGTTCCGGGGTGGCGAACTCGGCCCGTCGGATCTCCCGGGTCTGCAGGGCGACACCGGCCAGGATCTCGGCGTCGTGCTCGCCGCCGTCGAAGACCAGGCAGACGGCGTCGTCCCAGCCGCCCCACGGCGGCAGCCAGTCGGTCAGGAGGAGGTCACCGGCGTCGATCGCGAGGGCGAGCTCCTCCTCGATCTCCCGGCCCGCGGCGTCCCTCGGGGACTCCCCGACCTCGACCACGCCGCCGGGGAGGTCCCAGTCGCGCTTGTAGGTGAGCTGGCAGATCAGGACCCGGTCGTCGCGGTCGCGGACCAGCAGCTGGCTGATCGCGCGCTTGCGGGGGAGGAAGGAGTTCAGGAGCGCACGGAACGCGGCCGGCTCGGTCAGCGGCGGGTCGCTGGTGAGCCGGGCCAGCACGACGTACGACGTCGTCTCGGCCCGGTCGCCGGTGCCCGGCTCGACGCGGCGCTCGCCCTCGCGGCGGAGGCCGGCCCGGGTGGCCACGCGCAACGACGCCTCGTTGCCCGGCTCCACCTTCGCCTCGACGCGTGAGTAGCCGAGGCCACCCTGACCCGCCTCGGTGAGGGCGTAGTCGGCCAGCAGCCGGACCGCCCGGGTGGCCAGCCCGCGTCCGCGGCGGCCGCGGAACAGCGCCCAGGACAGCTCTCCCACCCCCCGGTCGCGACGCCGTACGTCGACGGTGCCGACCAGGCCTTCGCCGTCCTCGACCGCGAACCCGACCACCGACCGGTCGGCGACGTAGGCCGCCCGCCAGTCGCGGATCGCCTGCTGCATGCGCTCGGGGGTGACGCCGTCGGTCGGCCACCCGAACCAGTGAGCGATCAGCTCGTCATGACCCGCGACCGCCTCGGGCACGTCCTCGTCGCGCCAGGGCCGGAGCGTCACCTCGCCGTCGGTGAGGGTCGGCTGCTCCGGCGGCTCACTCACCCGGCCACCCTAGCCGCGCCTTCCTTGAGCTCGGCGAGGTGGCGATCCATGGCGTCGAGCGCCAGGTCGGGTGTGATCCGGCCCGTGCAGACCGCGGTGGTCAGGCCGTGGACGAGGGCCTCGAGCCGCAGCGCCTCGGCGTCGCGATCGGCCACCTCGAGCAGCTCGAGGACCGTCGTGATCGTGGAGTCGATCTCGGACCGTCGTGCTTCCACGTGGCGGGTGAGGGCAACGGCGCGAGCGTCCCCCCGCCCACCGGTCGGCGCGTCGGCCAGCGCGTCGGCCGCGTCCTCACTCTCGGCACCCTCCATCTCGTCGTCGGCCCAGCCCCGCAACGCGACCTGGAAGTCGTGACGCACCTGGCCCAGGGCCTCGCCCGACCTGGATCCGACCTGAGCAGCTGCGACCAGCTTCATCCAGACCAGCTCCTCGTCGATGTGGCTGACGTCCTCGGGCAGCAGCCGGCGCATGAGATAGCCGGCGCGGAGGACCGGATCCTCCGACCGTCGTCCCCAGCGGCCGAGCCGGCGCCGGGTCACCACTTCGTCGGCGGCCAGGACAGCCAGGTCGACCCCGGGATCCACGAGTCGGCGGACCGTGTTCACAGCGCATCCGAGCTGTGTGGCCAGCGTCCGGCGGGTCAGCGCCTCAACGCCGCGATCGCGGACGAGCGCGAAGCAGGCCTGGCGGAAGAACTCGTAGCGACTGGCGTAGTCGACGCGTGCGGGCATGGCCCAGTCCTATCCCGGATCCGACTCGGCCCGTGCTCGTTCTCCACAGCCCCGGAGGTGGAACACCCTGTCGCGGTCCGGGCCCCTGCTCCGTGGCGGATGTGGAACGGAGGGTGCACGTCCACCCCACCCCGCTGGAGCGGAAATGGAACGGGTCGTGTCATGTCCGGCTCAGCGGGGCGGGCGGGAGGTGCACGGGGCGTTCCAGGTAAGCCTCAGCGGGGCGGGCTGGACGTGCACGAGGCGTTCCAGAACCCGGTCCCTCAGTCGCGGCGGAGCCAGATCGTGGCCAAGGGCGGCACGACGAGCGTGGCATGGGCGGGCTGGCTGCCGTGCTGGCCCTCGTGGGCGGTGACGGAGCCGAGGTTGCCGACGCCGGACCCGGTGTAGGTGCCGGCGTCGGTGTTCAGCACCTCGTGCCACGTCCCGGCCGACGGGAGCCCGAGCCGGAAGTCGGCATGCGGCACGGCGGCGAAGTTGGACGACGCAGACCAGGTCTCCACCGCCGGACGAGCCATGCGAGACCCCGCGACGGATGAACGAGAACACGTTGCGGCCGGCGTCGTTGGCGTCGATCCACTCGAACGACGACGCGTCGTCCTCGCGCGACCAGATGGCCGGGGAGGAGGAGTACGCCGCGTTGAGGTCCTTCACGAGACGGTGCACGCCGAGGTGCTCGGGATGGTCCAGGAGCCACCAGTCGAGCTCGCGGGACTCCGCCCACTCCGACTCCTGGCCGATCTCGGCGCCCATGAACACCAGCTGCTTGCCGGGATGGGCCCACATGAAGGCGAGGTAGGCCCGCAGGTTCGCCAGCTGCTGCCAGCGGTCGCCGGGCATCTTGCGCAACAGGGAGCCCTTGCCGTGGACGACCTCGTCGTGGCTGAGGGGGAGCACGAAGTTCTCGGTGAACGCGTAGGTCAGGCCGAAGGTGAGGTCGTGGTGGTGCCAGGCCCGGTGCACGGGCTCGCGCTCGAGGTAGTCGAGGGTGTCGTGCATCCAGCCCATGTTCCACTTGAACCCGAACCCGAGCCCGTCGGCGGAGGTCGGCTGCGTGACGCCGGGCCAGGACGTCGACTCCTCGGCGATGGTGGTCGCGCCGGGGACCCGCTTGTAGACGGTGGCGTTCATCTCCTGGAGGAACTGCACCGCCTCCAGGTTCTCGCGGCCGCCGTGGATGTTCGGCGACCACTCGCCCTCCTCGCGCGCGTAGTCGAGGTAGAGCATCGAGGCGACGCCGTCGACCCGGAGGCCGTCGGCGTGGAACTCCTCGAGCCAGTAGAGCGCGTTCGCGTAGAGGTAGTTGCGCACCTCGCGACGTCCGAAGTTGAAGATGTGGGAGCCCCACTCCTTGTGCCAGCCGCGCTGCGGGTTGGGATCCTCGTAGAGCGGTGTGCCGTCGAAGCGGGCCAGCGCCCACTCGTCGGTGGCGAAGTGCCCGGGCACCCAGTCGAGGATCACCCCGATGCCGCGCTGGTGGAAGGCGTCGACGAGCCGGCGGAACCCGTCGGGGTCGCCGAAGCGGGCGTCCGGCGCGAAGTACGACGTCACGTGGTAGCCCCACGAGCCGCCGAAGGGGTGCTGCATGACCGGCATCAGCTCGACGTGGCTGAACCCGAGGTCGGCGACGTAGGGCACCAGCTCGTCGATCAGCTGGTCCCAGGTGAGCACCTGTCCGTGCCGCTTGCGCCACGACGCGAGGTGCACCTCGTAGACCGACATCGGCTCGTGGACCGGCTGCCGGGAGGGACGCTGCTCCATCCACGCGCCGTCGCCCCACTCGTGGCTGGACTCGAAGACCCGGCTCGACGTCGCGGCCGGCACCTCGGCCCAGAAGGCCATCGGGTCGGCCTTCTCGCGCCAGGCGCCGTCCGCACCGAGGATCACGTACTTGTAGCAAGCACCCGCACCGACCCCCGGCACGAAGAGCTCCCAGACACCGGACTGTCCGAGCTGTCGCATCGGGTGCTCGCGACCGTCCCAGCTGTTGAAGTCACCCTCGAGTCGGACGCCGCGGGCGCTGGGCGCCCAGACGGCGAACGACGTGCCGGAGACATCGCCGGTCGCCGACCGGTAGTGGTGGACCCGAGCCCCGAGCACGGTCCACAGCAGCTCGTGGCGCCCCTCGTTGACCAGGTGCAGGTCCATGTCACCGAGGGTCGGCAGGAAGCGGTAGGGGTCGTCGACGGTGATCGCGCCCTCGCCGTAGTCGACCTCGATGCGGTAGTCCGGCACGTCTCCAGCCTCGGTCGAGCCCTTCTTCTCGCTGGTCGAGCCTGTCGAGACCTCGCCCACCCAGACGCCCTCGTACTCGTGCTCGAGCGGCACCCGGGCGCCCCCGGCGAGGACGGCCGTGACGGTGCGCGCCAGCGGCTTGAACGTACGGATCGTCACGGTGTCACCCTCGGGGTGCGGCCCGAGGATCGCGTGCGGCTGCCCGTGCTCGCCCCGCGTCAGCTGGTCGATCTCGGCCGTGGACACCTTCTTCATCGGTTCCCCTCAGGGGTCAGGCCCGGGAGCTGGCTCAGCGCGGCGATCGGGATCGACAGCCACGTGGGTCGGTTGCGCGCCTCGTAGACGCACTCGTAGACGGCCTTGTCCGCGACGTACGCCGCCAGCAGGGTCTGCTCGTCCTCGCTCAGGTCGTGGTGCGTGTAGGCCTCGAGGAACGCCGCCTGGTTGCGCGCCGACCACTCGGCCGCGCGGTAGGCGCGCTGCTCGGTGCCGTTGTCGCCGGTCGCGGCTGCGGTCATCGCGGCCACCCGCGGGGCGTAGTCGAACGAGCGGAGCATGCCCGCGACGTCGCGCCACGGTGAGTCGGGCACGATGCGTTCCGACAGCGGCTTGGCCGGCTCACCCTCGAAGTCGACGATCTTCCAGCCCTTGGCGGTGCGCAGGGTCTGGCCCAGGTGCAGGTCTCCGTGCACGCGCTGGGCGGTCCCCGAGACGATCGAGCCCACGGACTCGAACAGCGTGCGCAGCTCGGGCGCGTACGGCGCCAGCTCGGGGACCACCTCGAGGGCCTCGTCGAGCCGCGCCTCCATGGCCGCGCCCAGGGCTCGATGGTCGTCGGCCGTGCGCTCGACCGTGGGAAAGTGCTCCGCCAGGAGCGTGTGGGTCCGGGCGACTGCCTCACCGAGCCGCTGTGCCTCCGCGGCGAAGTCGCCGCCGACCTCGTCGGCGTAGAGGTCGGCCTCGGCGAACAGGTTGCGCACGCTGGTCAGCGCGAGCTCCCACCCGTCGCTCGCCGTCCGGAGGAACTGCTGCAGCATCGCCAGCTGGAAGTCCTCGACCTCGACCCAGCCGTAGAGCGCGGCGACGTTGTCGGAGCCGGCGCGGGTCAGCACCTCGTGGATCTCGATGTCGGGGTTGGTCCCCGGCGTGATCCGCCGGAAGATCTTCAGCAGCGCCTGCTCGCCGAGGGCCACCGAGGAGTTGGACTGCTCGCCGGTGAACGGCGTGGAGTGCGCGGTGGTGTCGAGCGGCTCACCCGGCAGCCGGTGGAAGGCCAGCGCGCCGTCGGGAGGGAAGGCGAAGGCCCGCAGGTACGCCGCCATCGCGTCGCGGTCGTGCACCGCGTCGTAGGCATGGGTCCAGCCCACGTCGGGGTCCTCCCACCAGCCGACGAAGGCGTGGTCGAGCCGGTGCTCGGGGTCGGTGTAGAGCGCCAGCGGCACCTGGTAGAACTCGATGTCGCCGTCGGGGTAGGTCACCTGGGCCAGGTCGACCACCACGCGCGGCGCGTCCTCCGCGATCACCCCGAGCCGTCGTACGTCGGTCACCTCGCCGTGGCGTCCCTTGCCGCCGAACCAGCGCGCGCCCTCGATGAAGTCGGTCAGCTGTCGTCGGTCGTCGGCGGGCGGGGAGGTGGTGGGGGGATCGGTACGGATGTCGTCAGTCACGGGGCGAGGGCCTCCTCAGGCGGGGCGGTCAGCCGGAACCAGTAGAACCCGTACCCACCCAGCGTCAGGAGATACGGGAGCTCGCCGATCGGCGGGAACGGCACACCGCCCAGGAGCTCGACGGGGACGTAGCCCTCCCAGCGCCGCAGGTCGAGCTCCACGGGCTGCGCGAAGCGCGAGAGGTTGTTGACGCAGACGATGATGTCGGACTCGTCGTCCGTCCCGTGCTCGCGCGCGTAGGACAGCACCGACGGGTTCGTGCCGCCGAGGTCGAGGAACGAGCCGATCCCGAACGCCGGGTGGCCGCGGCGGGCGTGGATCATCCGGCGCGTCCAGTGCAGGAGCGACGAGGAGTCCTCGAGCTGCGCCTCGACGTTGACGCTCTGGTAGCCGTAGACCGGGTCCTGGATCGCGGGCAGGTGGAGCCGGCCGGGGGTCGCCGAGGAGAACCCGGCGTTGCGGTCGGGCGTCCACTGCATCGGCGTGCGTACGCCGTCGCGGTCGCCGAGCCAGATGTTGTCGCCCATCCCGATCTCGTCGCCGTAGTAGAGGACGGGGCTGCCGGGCAGCGAGAGCAGGAGTGCGCTGAAGAGCTCCATCCGGTTGACGTCGTTGTCGAGCAGCGGAGCCAGCCGGCGCCGGATCCCGATGTTCGCCTTCATGCGGGGGTCCTTGGCGTACTCGTCCCACATGTAGTCGCGGTCCTCGTCGGTGACCATCTCGAGAGTCAGCTCGTCGTGGTTGCGCAGGAAGATGCCCCACTGGCAGCCGTCGGGGATCGGCGGTGTCTGCTCCATGATCTCCGAGATCGGGAAGCGCGACTCGCGGCGCACGGCCATGAAGATGCGCGGCATCACCGGGAAGTGGAAGCACATGTGGCACTCGTCGCCCTCGCCGGCGTACTCGCCGGTGTCGGGGTCGCGCTTGCCGCCGAAGTAGTCGACCACGTCGGCCGGCCACTGGTTGGCCTCGGCCAGGAGCACCCGCCCGGGGTAGTTGTCGTCGATGAAGCGACGCACGGTGCGCAGGAACTCATGGGTCTCGGGGAGGTTCTCGCCGTTCGTGCCGGGCCGCTCGTAGAGGTAGGGCACCGCGTCGAGCCGGAAGCCGTCGAGGCCCATGTCGAGCCAGAACGACATCGCCTCGAGCATGGCCTCGTGGACCTTGGGGTTGTCGTAGTTGAGGTCGGGCTGGTGGGAGAAGAAGCGGTGCCAGAAGTACTGCTGGCGGACGGGGTCCCAGGTCCAGTTCGAGGGCTCGGTGTCGACGAAGATGACCCGGGCCTCCTCGTAGAGCTCGTCGGTGTCGGACCAGACGTAGAAGTCGCCGTAGGGGCCCTCGGGGTCGCTGCGCGAGGCCTGGAACCACGGGTGTGCGTCACTGGTGTGGTTCATGACGAAGTCGATGATCACGCGCATGCCGCGCCGGTGGGCCGCCTCGACGAACTCACGGAAGTCGTCGACGGTCCCGCACTCGGGCAGGATCGAGGTGTAGTCGGCGATGTCGTAGCCGCCGTCGCGCAGGGGCGAGGTGAAGAACGGCGGCACCCACAGGCAGTCGATGCCGAGCCACTGGAGATAGTCGAGCTTCTCGATCACGCCCCGGAAGTCGCCGGTGCCGTCGGCGTTGGAGTCGCGGAACGACCGCACCAGGACCTCGTAGAAGACCGCCGACTTGAACCAGTCGGGGGTCTGCTGCTCGGCCGTCGCGCCGACGATCGAGCTCTCGTGGGCCGTGTCGTCGCTGGTCGTGACCGACTCGTCGGCCGAGCGGGTGTCGCTGGTCGAGCCTGTCGAGACCTCGGTCATACGGTCCTCCGGACGGTCAGCAGGTGGGCAGGTTCGACCCCGGGATCGAGTCGCACGTAGCTGTGCTGGCCCCAGTGCCAGTCCTGGCCGGAGAGCTCGTCGTGCACGGCGAGGCTGTCGTGCCAGTCGAGGCCGAGCGCCGGCAGGTCGAGGTGTACGACGGTCTCCCGGGCGCCGTGGGGGTCGAGGTTGATCACCACGATCACCAGGTCGTCCTGCACCTCGTCGGTCGAGCTCCCCCCGTCGGCCGGTCGTCTCTCGTCGGCAGGCCGTCTCTCGTCGGTCGAGCGGAGTCGAGACCACGCGCCCGTGCCCTTGCTGAACACCAGCACGTTCTCGTCGTCACTGGAGTGGATGACCAGGTTGCGCAGCTGCTGGAGCGCGGGGTGCGCGCGACGGACCGCGTTGAGCTTCGCCAGGTACGGCGCGAGGGTGCGGCCCTCGGCCTCGGCGGCCTCCCAGTCGCGGATCCGGATCTGGTACTTCTCCGAGTCGAGGTACTCCTCGCTCCCGGGTCGGACCGCGACGTGCTCGTAGAGCTCGTACCCGGCGTACACGCCCCAGCTCGGCGAGCCCGTGGCCGCCAGCACGGCCCGGATCCTGAAGGCGGCGGGGCCGCCGTACTGCAGGAAGGCGTGGAGGATGTCGGGGGTGTTGACGAAGAAGTTCGGCCGCATCAGGTGGTCGGTGTGCGACGACACCTCGCGGAGGTACTCCTCGATCTCCCACTTGGCGGTGCGCCAGGTGAAGTAGGTGTAGCTCTGGTGGAAGCCGACGGCGCCGAGGGTCTGCATCATCGCCGGCCGGGTGAACGCCTCGGCCAGGAAGAGCACGTCGGGGTCGGTCCGGCGTACCTCGCGCAGCAGCCACTCCCAGAAGGCCACGGGCTTGGTGTGGGGGTTGTCGACCCGGAAGATCCGCACGCCGTGCTTCATCCAGTGCCGGACGACGCGGAGCACCTCCCGGCAGATCCCCTGGGGGTCGTTGTCGAAGTTCAGCGGGTAGATGTCCTGGTACTTCTTCGGCGGGTTCTCGGCGTAGGCGATGGTGCCGTCGGCCTGGGTGGTGAACCACTCGGGGTGACTGGTCACCCACGGATGGTCCGGCGCGCACTGCAGGGCCAGGTCGAGCGCCACCTCGAGCCCGACCGAGGTCGCCTTCGCCACGAACGCGTCGAAGTCGGCCAGCGTGCCGAGGTCGGGGTGGATCGCGTCGTGCCCCCCGTCCTTGCTGCCGATCGCCCACGGTGACCCGGGGTCGTGGGGGCCGGGGTCGAGGGTGTTGTTGGGTCCCTTGCGGTTCACCTCGCCGATCGGGTGGATCGGCGGCAGGTACACCACGTCGAACCCCATCGCGGCCACCGCGTCGAGGCGCTCGGCGGCGGTGCGGAACGTGCCGCTGACCACGGTGTGCGTCTTCTCGTCGTACGACGCGCCCTCCGACCGCGGGAACAGCTCGTACCACGCGCTGAACAGCGCCCGCGGCCGGTCGGCGTAGAGCGGGTAGGGGCCCTCGACGGTGACCAGCTCACGCAGCGGGTGGGCGGTGAGCAGGGCCACCAGCTCGGGCGACTGCAGCGCGGCCAGCCGCGCCTCCACCGGCCGGGTGGTGTCGCGGGCCGCCGACGCCGCGCCGCGGACGACCTCGGCCTCGCGAGTCGCGAGCCGCTCTCGTGGGTCGAGCTGGTCGAGACCGGCGGCCACCCGGTCGAGCAGCAGACCGCCCGCGGTGAACATCAGCTCGACGTCGACGCCGGCGGGGATCTTCAGCCCGGCATCGTGCTCCCAGGTCGCGAGCGGGTCGGACCAGGCGTGCACCTCGAAGGTCCAGGCGCCCTCGACGTCGGGGGTGACCCAGGCGACGTAGCGGTCGGGGGCGTCGCCGTCGGGCACCATCCGGACCGGCGCGCGGCGGCTGCCGTCGGGCGCCACCAGGACCACCTCGGCGCCGAGCTGGTCGTGACCCTCGCGGAACACGCTGGCCCGGACGGGCAGGGCCTCGCCCGCCGTGGCCTTGGCCGGGAGTCGACCGAGGTCGACCAAGGGCATGACGTCCATGACGGGGATGCGACCGACCATGCTCGCCACCCTTCCGAATCGCCCCTTCGCATGCAAACGGAGTCCGGTGCCCGGACCGCGCCGGACAGGGGGTCTGTTTGTTCGGGCTGTGGGAAATTGGAACGATCAAGTCAATCTCGGCTAACGTCCCTCTGTGCGTGCTATCCGACGATTCACGGTCCGTCCGGTCCTGCCTCCGGCCCTCTCCGCCCTCGGAGATCTGGCCGGCAACCTGAGGTGGTCCTGGCACCCCCCGACGCAGGACGTCTTCGCCGAGGTGGACGACGAGGTGTGGGAGGCGACCAAGCACGACCCGGTGCGCCTGCTGGGCTCGGTGAACCCCTCGCGGCTCGAGGCGCTGGCCCGTGACCAGGGCTTCCTCGACCGGCTCGGGGCGGCGAAGGCCGACCTCGACGCCTATCTCGGTGGTGAGCGCTGGTACTCCCGCAGGGCCGGCAGCGAGGCCCCGACCCGGATCGCGTACTTCTCCCCGGAGTTCGGCATCACCGCGGTGCTGCCGCAGTACTCCGGCGGCCTCGGCATCCTGGCCGGCGACCACCTCAAGGCCGCCAGCGACCTCGGCGTCCCCCTGATCGGGGTCGGCCTGCTCTACCACGCCGGGTACTTCAAGCAGTCGCTCTCCCGCGAGGGCTGGCAGCTCGAGCAGTACCCCGTCCTCGACCCCGACGAGCTGCCCATCTCGCTGCTCCGCGAGGAGAACGGCGACCGTGCGGTGATCTCCATCGCCCAGCCCGACGGTCCCGACCTGCTCGCCAAGATCTGGGTCGCCCAGGTCGGCCGCGTGCCGCTGCTGCTGCTCGACTCCGACGTCGAGGGCAACCCCGACCACTACCGCGACGTGACCGACCGCCTCTACGGCGGTACCTCCGAGCACCGGCTCCGCCAGGAGATCCTGCTCGGGGTCGGCGGCGTCCGCGCCCTGCGCGCCCACGCCCGGATCACCGGGACCTCGGAGCCGGAGGTCTACCACACCAACGAGGGCCACGCCGGGTTCCAGGGTCTGGAGCGGATCCGCGAGCTGACCCTCGAGGAGAGCGGTCCGCAGCTCGACTTCGACACCGCCCTCGAGGTGTCGCGGGCCTCCACCGTCTTCACCACCCACACTCCGGTGCCCGCAGGCATCGACCGGTTCTCACGCGAGCTCATCGAGCAGTACTTCGGCTCGACCGGCCCGCTGGCCGGCGTCCCGATCGACCGGATCCTCGCCCTCGGTGCCGAGGACTACGACGGCGGCGACCCGACCGTGTTCAACATGGCCGTGATGGGCTTCCGTCTCGGCCAGCGCGCCAACGGCGTCTCGCAGCTCCACGGGCACGTCAGCCGGGAGATGTTCCACGGCCTGTGGCCGGCCTTCGACGAGGCAGAGGTCCCGATCACCTCGATCACCAACGGCGTGCACGCCCCGACCTGGGTCGGGCGCGAGGTCTTCGACCTCGCCACCCGCCACGGTGCGGCCGGCGAGGCCGACGACACCGACTCCTACTGGAGCGCGGTCGACCAGGCGTCGTCCGGCGACATCTGGGCGGTCAAGCGGCTGCTGCGCGAGCGGCTCGTCGTCGACGCCCGTCGCCGGCTGCTCAAGTCGTGCACCACCCGGGGTTTCCCCGCGGCGGAGTGCAAGTGGGTCGACGAGGCGCTCGACCCCGACGTGCTGACGATCGGCTTCGCGCGTCGCGTGCCGTCGTACAAGCGGCTCACCCTGATGCTGCGCGACCCCGAGCGGCTCAAGCGGCTGCTGCTCCACCCCGAGCGGCCGGTGCAGCTGATCATCGCCGGCAAGGCACACCCGGCCGACGACGGCGGCAAGAAGCTGATCCAGGAGCTCGTGCGGTTCGCCGACGACCCCGAGGTGCGACACCGCATCGTCTTCCTGCCCAATTACGACATCGCGATGGCGCAGCCGCTCTACCCCGGCTGCGACGTCTGGCTCAACAACCCCCTGCGCCCCTACGAGGCGTGCGGCACCTCGGGCATGAAGGCCGCGCTCAACGGCGGGCTCAACCTGTCGATCCTCGACGGCTGGTGGGACGAGTGGTACGACGGCTCCAACGGCTGGGCGATCCCGTCCGCCGACGGCGTCGACGACACCGACCGGCGCGACGACCTCGAGGCGACCGCCCTCTACGACCTGATCGAGAAGGACGTCGCCCCGCGCTTCTACGACGTCGACCACGACGGCGTACCGGGTCGCTGGATCGAGATGGTGCGCCACACCCTGAAGTCGCTGGGCCCCCGGGTGCTCGCGACCCGGATGGTGCGTGACTACGTCCGCCTGCTCTACACCCCGGCCGCCGTGACCGGCCGCACGCTGAACTCCGACTTCAAGGGCGCCACCGAGCTGGCCGCCTGGAAGAAGGAGGTCCGCGCCGGCTGGGACGAGGTGCGCGTCGAGCACGTCGAGAGCCACGGCGTCGGTGACAACCCCGAGGTGGGATCCAGCCTGACCGTCCGGGCCTTCGTCGCCCTCGGCTCGCTGACCCCCGACGACGTCGCGGTCGAGGTCGTGCACGGCGTGATCGACGGCGACGACGACCTGGTCGACACCACCGTCACCCAGCTGTCCCTGGCCGACGGCTACGACGGCGGCCGCTTCCGCTTCGACGGGGAGGTCGAGCTCCGCCGCGGCGGCGCCTTCGGCTACACCGTCCGGATCGTGCCCCGCCACAGCGTCCTGGCCTCGGTCTCCGAGATGGGCCTCGTCGCCCTCCCGTAACGCTGACCCGGCCCGTGTTCACGCCGTACGACGCTGACCCGGCCCGTGTTCACGCCGTACGAGGCCGACCCGGCCCATGTTCACGCCGTACGACGCTGACCCGGCCCGTGTTCACGCCGTACGGCGCTGACTCGCGGCGTCAACAAGAGCCGGGTCGGCGCTCCGCGGCGTCAACTAGAGCCGGGTCAGCGCATCTGCTGGCGTCAACTTCGGCCGGGTCAGCGTCCTCGGCGCGGTACCAGCGGCGGATGACCAGCTCGGCGATGAGCAGGTTGAGGATCCAGCCGAGCCACTGGCCGTAGGGGATGCTCGCGCTGACCGCGGCCCGGACGTCGCCGTCGTACCGGCTCTGCATGATCGGAGCCTGCACGAGCAGCAGCAGCGGCGTCACCATCCGGGCGGTGAGCGCGAAGAACGTGACGGCATACAGCCGGGTCGCCCACTCGCGGTGCCGGGAGACGTCGCCGCTGCGGATCGCCCGGTAGGCCAGGACCGCCAGACAGGGCCACAGCACGGCGGGGACCAGCACGCCGAAGCGGGTCAGGTTGCCGTCGGGCGTGGTCAGCGCGAGCGGGATGCCCGTGAGCACGAAGGCGACCGTGCCGAGGCCGAGGAAGGTGCGCCCGATCGCCCGGTGCCGCGCCCGGCGGGCGCGGATCCGCGGGACGAACTGCAGCGCCCCGAGGATCATCGCGGTGGCGGCGGTCGGCACATGGATCACCAGCAGCACCCACGCCGCCTCGGTCTGTACGTCGATCCGGCTCGCGGCGCGGTCGAGGAGCACGTAGGGGAACGCGAGCACCGGCGTCGCCACCACCGCGATCACCAGGATCGCCAGGACCAGCCGCGGGGTGCGGCTGCGGGCGTCGTCCGTGCCGGTCGTGGTCACCCACCCGAGCCTGGGCGACCCCGGCGTCCGAGGACATCGGGGATGACCCCGGGAATCGCCCTGGTGGCGATCAGCCGCCCTGGCCGTCGCGGAGTACGACGACGACCCGCCCGCCGAGGGTCATCGACTCGCCGGCCGTCACCTTCGTGCCGACCGGATGGTCGGGGCAGGTGGACACCATGACCTCGCCCGGACCCCAGCCGGGTTCGGGGGTGGTGACCTCGATCGGGTCGGGCTCGGCGTTGAGCCAGAGCAGGAACGAGCTGTCCCACTGCTGCTCCCCGCGGGGGCCGGGGGAGCGGAGCGGGTCGCCGGTGACGAGCATGCCGACCACGCTCAGGGCGTCGTCGGCCCAGTCGTCGCCCGCCATCTCGCGGCCGTCGGGATGCAGCCAGACCAGGTCCTTGGGCCCGCCGTCGATCGTGGGGCGGCCCTCGAACCAGTGCCGCTGCCGCAGTGCCGGGTGCTCACGCCGTAGCCGCAGCGCCTCCCTGGTCGCCTCGTACACGTCGAGCCACGCGTCGTCGGCACGCCAGTCGACCCACGAGATCTCGTTGTCCTGCACGTAGGGGTTGTTGTTGCCGCGCTGGGTCCGCCCGCGCTCGTCGCCGGCCGTGATCATCGGGACACCGGTCGACAGGCACAGCGTGACCATCAGGTTCGCGGCGACGCGACGCCGTAGGGCGACGATGTCCTCGTCGTCGGTCTCGCCCTCGACCCCGAAGCTCTGCGAGCGGTTGTGGTCGCTCCCGTCGCGGTTGTCCTCGCCGTTGGCCAGGTTGTGCTTCCGCTCGTAGGAGACCGCGTCGCGCACGGTGAACCCGTCGTGCGCGGTCACGAAGTTCACCGAGGCGTACGGCGAGCGCCCGTCGTCGGCGTAGAGGTCCGACGAGCCGGCCAGCCGCGTCGCGACGGTGCGGATCCCGGCGGCGTGGCCGCGCCAGAACTCCCGGACCGTGTCGCGGTACTGGTCGTTCCACTCCACCCATGGCGGCGGGAACTCGCCGACGCGGTAGCCGTCCATCGACACGTCCCACGGCTCCGCGATCAGCTTGACGTGCCGCAGCGTCGGGTCCTGGCCGATCGCGGTCAGCAGGTGGCAGCGCATGTCGACGTCGTAGCCGACGCGGGTCAGCGCCGACATCAGGTCGAACCGGAACCCGTCGACCCGCATCTCCTTGGTCCAGTAGCGCAGGGAGTCGAGGATCAGGCGCAGGGCGAAGGGGTTCGACGCGTCGACGGTGTTGCCGCAGCCGGTCACGTCCCAGTAGGTGTCGTCGTAGGGATCACCGGGTGTCGTGTGGTCGACCCGGTGGTAGAACCCGCGGTCGTCGAGACCACGGAACGACAGCGTCGGCCCGTCGACGCCGCCCTCGGCCGTGTGGTTGTAGACGACGTCGAGGATCACCTCCAGCCCGGCCGCGTGGAAGGACCGCACCATCTCCTTGAACTCCCGCACCTGCTCGCCTCGGTCGCCCGACGACGAGTAGGCGTTGTGCGGCGCGAAGAAGCCGATCGTGTTGTAGCCCCAGTAGTTCTCCATCCCGCGCGCCATCACCTTCGGCTCGCTGACGAACTGCTGCACCGGCAGCAGCTCGACCGCGGTCACCCCCAGGTCGCGCAGGTAGTCGATCACCGCAGGCGAGGCCAGCCCGGCGTACGTGCCGCGCAGGTGCTCGGGGACCCGGTCGTGCAGCGCGGTCATCCCCTTCACGTGCAGCTCGTAGATGACGGTCTCGCTCCAGCGCGTGTAGGGGCGCCGGTCGCCGCGCCAGTCGAAGCCGGGGTCCTGGACGACCACGCCCTTGGGAACGTACGGCGCACTGTCGCGGCGGTCGCGCGTGTCGGGGGCGCCCACGTGGAAGCCGAAGATCGCGGGGTCGTCGACCAGCCGGCCGCTGATCGCACGCGCATACGGGTCGAGCAGCAGCTTCTCGGGGTTGAACCGCAGACCCAGCGCGGGCTGCCACGGGCCGTCGGCCCGGAAGCCGTAGCGCGTGCCCGGCGCGACCCCGGGGACGGCGCCGTGCCAGATGCCGAGGGAGACCTCGGTGAGCTCGTGGCGGGTCTCC
The DNA here is from genome assembly GCA_963797325.1 of uncultured Actinomycetota bacterium. Lineage (GTDB taxonomy): Bacteria > Actinomycetota > Actinomycetes > Propionibacteriales > Nocardioidaceae > Nocardioides. The sequence goes on along the minus strand of CAWCPG010000015.1, from coordinate 336,649 downwards.
ACGTCGGCGTCGTCGAACACGCAGAACCACATCCGCGTCGCCTCCGGCGCGTGGATCGCGACGTTGGTCGCCTCCTCGCCCCAGTCGACCCCGAGCGGCCAGGTGCGGCCCGGCCAGACGGCGGTGCTCTCGCCGGGTCGGCTCCAGGTTCCGGGGGTCACCCGCGACATTGTGTCGGACGCTCGGCACAATGCCTCGCAGAGCCCCGAGACCTCTCGACGGTCGAGCGGATCTCTCGGTGGTCGAGCGGATCTCTCGGTGGTCGAGCGGACCTCTGGGTGTCTCGGCGGTCGAGCGGAGTCGAGACCACCACATCGACGAAATGAGGACGACATGGCGGAGTTCGTACGGCTCGAGGTCAGCGACGGCGTCGGCACCCTCCGGCTCGACCGGCCGAAGATGAACGCGCTGAACGTGCAGGTGCAGGAGGAGATCCGGGCCGCCGCGGTCGAGGCGACCGATCGCGACGACGTCAAGGCGGTCGTGGTCTACGGCGGCGAGCGGGTCTTCGCGGCGGGCGCCGACATCAAGGAGATGGCCCAGATGTCCTACGTCGACATGGTGCAGCGCAGCGGCCCGCTCCAGTCGGCGCTGAGCAGTGTCGCCCGGATCCCGAAGCCGGTCGTCGCCGCGATCACCGGCTACGCCCTCGGCGGCGGCTGCGAGCTGGCGCTGTGCGCCGACGTGCGCTTCGCGGCCGAGGACGCCGTGCTCGGCCAGCCCGAGGTGCTCCTCGGCATCATCCCCGGCGCCGGCGGCACCCAGCGGCTCTCCCGGCTGGTCGGCCCGAGCCGCGCCAAGGACATCATCTTCACCGGTCGATTCGTGAAGGCCGACGAGGCGCTCGCGATCGGACTGGTCGACCGCGTCGTACCGGCCGACCGCGTCTACGACGAGGCCGTCGCGTGGGCGGGCCAGTTCACGCGGGCGGCGAGCTTCGCCCTGCGCGCGGCGAAGGAGTCGATCGACCTCGGGCTCGAGTCCGACCTCGACACCGGGCTGGCCATCGAGCGGCAGCAGTTCGCGGCCCTCTTCGCCACGGAGGACCGGGCGATCGGGATGACGTCGTTCGTCGAGAACGGCCCCGGCAAGGCCGAGTTCAGGGGTCGCTGAGTGGGCCCGAACGGCGTACGCACGGCGGCGTCTCTGTGTCATCCTGCGCGGGAACGACGGACGGCCCGCGCGGGCCGCGCGACAGGAGTGGCACCGATGGCTCGCACCACGCCCGGGACCGCCGGGGACAGCACCGAGGAGTCGGCGAGACCCGACCGGTCGGCTCGCGCCAGGGCCGTCGTGACCGCCGTACGCACGCGCGTGGCCCAGGTCGTCTGGGTCGTCTGCGTGGCCGCGGCGGTGTTCCTCGCGGCGGGTGCCCTGTGCATCGCGCTCAAGGCCAACCCCGACAACGCGCTGGTGAAGTTCATCCTCCAGACCGCCGACAAGCTCGACCTCGGGGTCTTCTCGCGCGGCAAGGACGGGGTGGCCCACTTCACCGGCCACACCCACGAGGCCCGGACCAAGAACGCCCTGGTGAACTGGGGGCTCGCGGCCGTCGTCTGGCTGGTCGTGGGTCGCGTCCTCGAGCGCGTCATCCGCCCCTGAGCCACCCGGCCCGGCGTGCTTCCTGAGATTCGTCACAAATCCACCGTCGACGGGACCTTCGGCGCTGGTAATTGTCGTCACGGTGTGATGGGGTGCACCAGCGGGACAGGGGGTCCCGATTCCTGATCCGACCCTGGGAGGGTTCCACCACATGTCAGCACGTACCTTCAAGCTCATCGGCGCCGCCGGTGCCGCCGCCCTGACGATCGGCGCCGTCGCCGGCCCCGCTGTTGCCGCCGGCGAGGACACCGCCGCCGTCAACTACTCCTGCGTCACAGCCGCAGGAAACGCCACGCCTTCCGCGACGTACGCCGTCGACGCCCCGCCGGCCAAGATGGTGGCCGGTCAGACGGTCAGAAGCTCAACACCACGTCGACGATCACGCTCGACGCCACCACCACCGGCCTCGCCGTCGGCGCCTTCGGCTGGAAGCAGTTCGACGGGACCATCGTGACGCCGACAACGAGCACCACGGTGGGCCAGAACCTCTCCTTCCCCAAGACCCCGATGGCGAACGGTGCCGGCGGCACGACTGTCGCCACCGCGACCGGCAAGACGATCCTGACGCCCGACCAAGGCGGGCACCTACACCCTGAAGCTGGGCAACCTCGGCAGCTCGAACGGCAAGACCGGTGCGGTCACCCTGAACGGTTTCGACGCCAGCGACGCCGCCCTCAACACGGTGGTCTTCCCCGACGGTGGCGCGTTCGGGCAGTGCACCAACAACGCTGGCAAGACGGCACTGGTCAACTCCTCCGCTGTCCCCGCCACCGTCGCGGTGAGCAAGGACGGGTCCAAGACGACCACCAAGGCGTCCTACAACGCCAAGAAGGACGTCGCCACGGGCACCGCCACGGTCAAGGGCAGCAAGTTCAAGCTGGCCGGCACGGGCAAGGTGAAGTTCACCCTCAAGAAGGGCTCGAAGACCGTCAAGTCCATCACCGCCTCGCTGAAGAAGGGCAAGGCCACGGCCGCCTTCAAGCACGTGAAGGCGAAGGGCAAGTACTCGATCACCGCGAAGTACGCCGGGAACGCCGCTCTCAAGGGCTCCTCGGGCAAGGCGACCTTCAAGGTCAAGTGACTCGTCCCTGACGACTCCGTCCGCGCCCCCGGTGACTGGTTCACCGGGGGCGCAGACATGTCCGGCCGCGGCTGCGCGGGAGGCCGGCAACCGTGACAGTGTCACTGTGAGGGATGCCACCGTCGGCCCGGTTCCACCCCCGTCCCGGCGCCTTGTAACCTCGCAAGCACACCCGAGATCACAGGAGGGCCGTCGCGGCCATGAACATCGCTGTCTGTGTGAAGTACGTGCCGGACGCCACCGGAGACCGCCACTTCGAGGACGACAAGACGGTCGACCGGGTCGGCGTCGACGGTCTGCTCTCCGAGCTCGACGAGTACGCCGTCGAGCAGGCGCTCCAGATCAAGGAGAAGGCCGAGAGCCCCGACGACGTCACCGTCACGGCGGTCTGCGTCGGTCCCGAGCAGGCGGTGGACGCGGTCCGCAAGGCCCTGCAGATGGGTGCCGACCAGGGGGTCCACGTCTCCGACGAGGCCATCGCCGGCTCCGACGCCATCGCGACCTCGCTGGTGCTCGCGAAGGCGATCGAGAAGGGCTCCTACGACCTGGTCATGTGCGGCATGGCGTCGACCGACGGCTCGATGAGCGTCGTACCCGCGATGCTGGCCGAGCGGCTCGGGCCTGCCCCAGCTCACGCTCGCCTCGGTGGTCGAGGCCCAGGGCGACCAGGTCCGGATCAAGCGCGACGGCGACACCGCCACCGAGGTGGTGGGTGGCACGATGCCGCTGGTGCTGTCGGTGACCGACCAGTCCGGTGAGGCGCGCTACCCGTCGTTCAAGGGGATCATGGCCGCCAAGAAGAAGCCGCTCGAGACGCTGTCGCTGTCCGACCTCGGGGTCGACGCCGACGCCGTGGGGCTGTCGGTGGCCTGGTCCCAGGTCGAGGACACCACCGCCCGGCCGCCCCGCGAGGCGGGCGAGATCGTCAAGGACGAGGACGGCACCGGCGCCAAGGCGCTGGCCGACTTCCTCGCCGCCCAGAAGTTCATCTGAGGAGCGACTGACCCATGAGCGAGATCCTGGTTGTCGTCGACCACGCCGAGGGCGCGGTCAAGAAGCCGACCTACGAGATGCTGACCCTGGCCGCCCGCCTCGGCGAGCCGTCGGCGGTCTACCTCGGCCCGGCGGACAAGAACGCCGAGGTCGCGGCTGCGGTGGCGAAGTACGGCGCCGCCAAGGTGTACGCCGTCGACGACGCGCCCCTCAAGGGCTACCTGGTGGCGCCCAAGGCGGAGGCGCTCCAGCAGCTGGTCGAGAAGACCTCGCCCGGCGCGGTCCTGATCGCGTCGTCGGCCGAGGGCAAGGAGATCGCGGCCCGCCTGGCGATCAAGATCGACTCCGGCCTGATCACCGACGCCGTCGACGTCGAGGAGGGCCCGGTCACGACGCAGTCGGTCTTCGCCGGCAACTACACCGTCAAGGCCAAGGTCACCAAGGGCACCCCGATCATCACCGTGAAGCCGAACTCGGCCGCTCCGGTCGAGGCCGACGGCGCCGGCGCGCTCGAGGAGGTCTCGGTGACGATCTCCGACGCCGCCAAGGGCGCGCAGATCGTGGCCTCCCAGCCCCGCAAGGCCACCGGCCGCCCCGAGCTGACCGAGGCCGCGATCGTGGTCTCCGGCGGACGCGGCACCGGCGGCAAGTTCGAGCCGGTCGAGGACCTCGCCGATGCGCTCGGCGCGGCCGTGGGCGCCTCCCGCGCCGCCGTCGACTCCGGCTGGAAGCCGCACAGCTACCAGATCGGCCAGACCGGCAAGACCGTCTCGCCGCAGCTCTACATCGCCGCCGGCATCTCCGGCGCGATCCAGCACCGCGCCGGCATGCAGACCTCCAAGACGATCGTGGCCGTGAACAAGGACGACGAGGCCCCGATCTTCGAGCTGGTCGACTTCGGCGTGGTCGGCGACCTCCACACGGTCCTGCCCGCGCTGACCGAAGAGGTCACCCAGCGCAAGGGCTGAGCGTCTGCAGTCTCGACCGAGGAGGATCCCCGGCACCCGGTGCCGGAGATCCTCCTTCGTCGTTCAGGCGCAGGCACGACAGGGGCGAGCCGACCCGGACCACCCGCGCGCAGTGAGCAGTCGCGACACGGCGACGGCGAGCCGACAGGGTTCCAGCACCTGCCGCCAGCCGAGCCGCACGGTCGACGTCGCCGCGGAGCAGCCCAGCGAGGTCGCGCTCGAGGTCGGCCCACCGATCGCCGGGCCGTTCGTGCCCGAGCCGCCCGTCCAGCTCGATCACGGCTCCGAGGCCCAGGTACTCGACGTCCCGCAGATAGACCGCCCGACCAGTGACCACGCGTCGCTGTCGTCGGCCCGTGGGGATGCCATGGGCCCGCTCGACGTGTACGAGATAGCGCCGCTCCAGCGCGGAGTAGCTACCGGTGGCCACGTCATCGAGCACGCCCCGCAGCGCGGCCCGGTGAGCAAGCCGCGGCCGGGTCTCGAGCGCAGCCAGGAGGCGTGAGGGGGTCGTCCGCCGCTGCTGGCAGACGTCACCCAGGACCGCGACGGCGGCGTCCACGGTGCGGGACCGGGCCGCCACGAGCAGGGCGGCCGGCTCGATCCTCATTCGGGGCGGGCCCAGCTGGGGATGGATGATCCGATCGAAGTCGTGGAACCGGCTGGTGCGCACTCCGGGCGGGTCGTCGACACGCCTGGGCGCCGCGACGGCGACCTCGATCGGCTCGTCGGGGGCGTCCAGCGCGACGCCGGAGGCGCGCAGGGCCGAGCCGGCAGAGAGGGCCGCGGGCTGATGGACCAGGACGGCCGCCCACGCACGTTGCTCCCAGGCCAGGGGGCCGGTGTGGTCGACGTACACGCCCTCGAAGACGCGGGCCCAGACCCGCCGACGGATCATCCGCTCGATGAGCACGTCGTCGGCGCCCACCGCGAGCACCTGCCGCCGCGAGACGACCCCGGCCTGACCACGCATGACGATCTCGAGCTCCATGGACCAGACCGTGGCGAGCCGCCCGTCGCTGAGGGCAGCGAACCGACCGGTCTGTGCACGTGGCGTGCCGGGCCGGGACCTGTGGAGGAGTTCCCGGCACCCGGTGCCGGAGATCCTCCACCTTCCGCATCCTGAGGCCCGTCCACGGTGGACGGCGGGCCGTCTACCGTGGACCCGTGACCCCACCGTCCTCCGACGTCGCCGACCTGGCCCGGCGCGCCCGGGTGGCGAGCCGCGAGCTGGCGCTGGCCACCCGGTCGGTCAAGGACGCCGCGCTGCTCGCGATGGCCGACGCCGTGGACCGTCGTACGGACGAGGTGCTCGCGGCCAACGCCGTGGACGTACGACGGGCCGGGGAGGCCGACACGCCCGCCCACCTGGTCGACCGCCTCCGCCTGGACCGAGATCGGGTCGCCGCGATGGCCGGCGGCCTGCGCGACCTCGCCCGGCTGCCCGACCCCGTCGGCGAGGTGGTCAGGGGGAGCACGCTCGCCAACGGGCTCGAGCTGCGACAGGTCCGGGTGCCGTTCGGCGTCGTCGGGATGATCTACGAGGGTCGCCCCAACGTCACCGTCGACGCGGCGGGCATCTGCCTCAAGTCGGGCAACGCCGTGCTGCTCCGCGGCAGCGGGAGCGCCCGCGACAGCAACGCCGCCCTGGTGGCCGTCCTGCGCGGGGCCGTGACCGACGCCGGGCTGCCGGCGGACGTCGTCCAGCTCGTGCCGGCCGAGTCGCGCGAGACGGTCAAGGAGCTGATGCGTGCCCGGGGCCTCGTCGACGTGCTCGTGCCGCGCGGGGGAGCGGGGCTGATCCGGACGGTGGTCGAGGAGTCGACCGTTCCGGTCATCGAGACCGGCGTCGGCAACTGCCACGTCTACGTCGACGCGGCCGCCGACCTCGACATGGCGCTGGCGATCGTGCTCAACGCCAAGACCGACCGCACCAGCGTCTGCAACGCCGCGGAGTCGCTGCTGGTGCACGCGGCGGTCGCGGACGACTTCCTGCCGCGGGTCGTCGAGGCCCTGCAGGGCGCCGGCGTGACGATCCACGGCGACCCCGCCTTCACGTCGTACGACGGGGTGGTCGCGGCGACCGACGACGACTTCGGCCGTGAGTACCTGAGCCTCGACATCTCGGCCGCCGTCGTCCCCGACCTCGGCGCCGCGCTCGACCACATCCGGCGCTACTCGACCGGCCACTCCGAGGCGATCGTCACCGGTGACCTGACCGCGGCGCGCCGGTTCGTGGCCGAGGTCGACGCCGCGGCGGTGCTGGTCAACGCCTCGACCCGGTTCACCGACGGCGGCGAGTTCGGCTTCGGTGCCGAGATCGGGATCAGTACCCAGAAGCTCCACGCCCGTGGCCCGATGGGTCTGCCGGAGATGACCTCCACGAAGTACGTCGTCACCGGTGACGGTCACGTGCGCTGAGGTCGTCACCGGCGACCGGTGCCCGTCGGCTAGGGTTCAGCCATGATCAGCCCGCTCGTCATCAACCACTGGGTCGTCGGGGGCACCGTCCTCGCCATCCTGCTGCTGGCGCTGCTGGCGCTGCTGGTCTTCGGCGCCGGACGCGAGCACAGCTGACCCGATGAGGGCCCTGTGAGCCCGCGGGCCCGTCGCGTCGGGGTGATGGGTGGCACCTTCGACCCGATCCACCACGGTCACCTCGTGGCCGCCTCGGAGGTCCTGGCGTGGTTCGAGCTCGACGAGGTCGTGTTCGTGCCCACCGGCGAGCCCTGGCAGAAGTCCGAGCGGCAGGTCACCACGGCCGAGCACCGCTACCTGATGACGGTGATCGCCACCGCGTCCAACCCGCGGTTCTGGGTCTCGCGGGTCGACATCGACCGCGGCGGACCGACGTACACCATCGACACGCTGCGCGACCTCCACGCCCAGCGCCCCGACGCCGACCTCTACTTCATCACCGGCGCCGACGCCCTCGCCGACATCTTCACCTGGCGCGACGCGGACGAGCTCTTCTCGCTCGCGAAGTTCGTCGGCTGTACGCGGCCGGGTTTCGTGATGGACGCCGCCACGCTCGCCAAGATCCCCCACGACCGGGTCACCATGGTCGAGGTGCCGGCGCTGGCGATCAGCTCGACGGACTGCCGTCGACGTACGATGCGTGGAGAGCCGGTGTGGTACCTCGTGCCGGACGGCGTCGTGCAATACATCGCCAAGCACCAGCTGTACCCGCTCGACGGCTCCGAGCGCCCGGCTCTCGGCCTGCCGGCCGTCGCGCCCGCACCAGGCACCACCCCCGTCCCCAGCAACGAAAGTGCTTCATGACCGCCACCGACCACGCCGTCAGCCTCGTCCACGCCGCCGCCCGCGCGGCCTCCGAGAAGCTGGCGCAGCACATCGTGGCCTTCGACGTCAGCGACCAGCTCGCCATCACCGACGCCTTCCTGCTCGCCTCCGCGAGCAACGACCGCCAGGTCAAGTCCATCGTGGACGAGGTCGAGGACAAGCTCCGCGAGATCGGCGCCAAGCCGATCCGCCGCGAGGGCGAGCGCGACGGCCGCTGGGTGCTCATCGACTACGGCGACGTCGTGGTCCACGTGCAGCACGAGGAGGAGCGGCAGTTCTACGCCCTCGAACGGCTCTGGCGCGACTGCCCCCTGATCGAGCTGCCGGCGGACGTCACCGCCGGCGCCCACGGTGCCTGACCCCCGCACCCTGGTCCTGCTCCGACACGGCGAGACCGACTGGAACGCGCAGGGCCGCGCCCAGGGCCATGCCGACGTGCCGCTGAACGCCGTCGGCCGCGCCCAGGCCGAGACCGTCGCGCCGGTGCTCACGGCGTTCCGGCCGTCGCGGCTGTGGTCGAGCGACCTGGCGCGGGCGAGTCAGACCGCCGAGTACGTCGCGTCCGCCACCGGGCTGGTCGTGGAGCTGGACGCGCGGCTGCGGGAGTACGACATGGGGGCGCGGTCGGGCCTCACGCTGGCCGACCTCGCCGCCGCCTTCCCGGAGGAGTACGCCGCCTGGCTCGCCGGCCGGTCGACCCCGCGGGTGGCGGGGGAGGAGTCGACCGAGCAGGTGCGCGACCGGGTCGTCCCTGCCCTCCACGACTGCCTCGACGCCCTCGAGCCTGGTCAGACCGGCATCGTGGTGCTGCACGGGGCGTGCCTGAAGGTCGGCCTGATGGGACTCCTGGGCTGGCCGTGGGAGCTGGCGGGGTCGCTCCAAGGGCCCGAGAACTGTGGCTACAGCGTGCTGTCCGAGCACGTGGTCCGTGGCGGCCTGCGCCTCACGTCGTACAACGAGAAGGCGGTGGGCACCCGCCACGGACCCGATTTCGCAACCGACGGGCCCGTTGGCTAGGATTCCGCGAGTTGCCCGCCGGACCGGCGGGCGGCGGTTCCGGGGCTGTGGCGCAGCTGGTAGCGCATCTGCATGGCATGCAGAGGGTCAGGGGTTCGAGTCCCCTCAGCTCCACCGAACGTGCAGGGCAGAGGGCTTCCATCTCCTCGTCGGGTCGTGAGCGTGTCTCAGCAATCCGGTGCACCGGCCCGCGTCGGCCACGGTCTCGGTGTTGTCGCCCATGGCCGACTCCGTTCATCGACGTCACGGCTGAAGTTACCGGTGGGTGCTCCACCTGTTCAACGAGTGGCTGCACGTCATGAGGCGAGGGCCCGAGGACCGGCATACCGTGTCTGAGGTCCACGCCTGATCCGCGATGGGAAGGTCATTGGAAGACTCATCACAGCTCGAGCGACGGGTCGTGCGAGTCGGTGGACTCACGCGCCCGGACCTGCGGTCGGCCCTCGCGGCGGCCGGGGTTCGGCTCAACGCCTCAGCCGAGACACTGCTTGACGACCCCCTGTTTGCGAGCAACGAGGCCGAGACCGCCGCGACCGTCCAGATCGTCGAGTGCACCGTGGGTCAGTTGGGACTGACCGTCGGCGCCACGCTGCCAGAGATCCTGGCCTCCGCACGCGAACACGACCTGCTGCCCTGCCCGCCGTTCACGGGGCCATACCTTCGGCTGGCGATGCCGGACCAGCCGACGGCTCCGGACTCGGTGCTGTCGAAGGGGCGTCCACCGACCGGCGCTCTCCACGTCGCGTCGGCCCGACTGCGTGCCGCGTACGACTATCCGCGGGGTTTCTACCTGCGGGTCGTGGAGGGGACGCCCTGGCTGCGCGGATTCCGATGCAGCGACGACGCGCCCTGGTCGCCGGACGATCGCTTTGCCTTTGCGTCAGCAGGAGGCCCGCCGACGGCTCGCCTGGCGTGAAGCGGCTGGCTGGATATCGCTCGCGCCCGGACAGCGGCACACCCGTGTGTTTCCGCGCCTGGCCCGACGTCGAAACCCGTCGGCAACGACGCACTCTGCGGCTGTGTCGTCCATGATCTGGAAGATGTCGTACCTGTACCACCTGTGCGCCGACGACTTCCGAGGCGACGAGCTGTTGCCGCTCAACCAGCTGGCGACCCGATTCCCTGACATCCACGAGCGTGAGCTGCGCAAGTGGGCCGGGCGTGAGTCGGTGATCCGGTTCGAGGTGCCGCATCTGGGTGTCACCTGGGGGGACACGGTCAACCTGGCGGCACTCGACCCTGCTCTGCTCGTCGAGGCACGACGACGACTCGGCATGCCGTTCTCGAGCCTCTTGCAGCGGAGGGTCCTCCGCATCCCGCTCGAGCGGATCGCCGGGCAGGCGGCCGCGGTCTATGACAGCCGCTCCCACTGGCGAAACAGTCGACCCGACCGGGGGGGCGTGCCCGAGGTACCTCCGGACTCCGACTTCACGCCGTTCGACCCGGCCACCTATGAGGAGCTCACCGAGGTCCCCTCGATGCACCTGGACTATCTCGTCGAGCAGCGGGACGCCGGCGTTCCGGCACTCGGTTTCGTGTTCATCAGGCACGTGCTGGTCACCGGGGCCGTTGATGTCACGGGCTTGGCGCGCACGAGGCTCGCCTGACGCTTCGCGGCTGACCCCGCCCGATCAACCGCTCGACTCGCGGCACGAGCGGCCGTTCGGGGCATGGATCGACTCCGAGGTCGCCCGTGAGCACACGGCCCTCATGGGTCGGCGCACCTACGAGCTGCTCGCGTCTCTCCCGCAGGAACATCGCGACGACGCGTGGGAGCAGATGGCTCGCCGGGACACCGTGGTCTTCAGCCGCACCCTCGACACGGTGGGCGTGCCTTTCGTGCGGTGCTCTGCGACGGTTGGGCTTCAGAACTCGGCGAGGAGGAGTCCCGGTGGCGGTCAGTGCAAGAGCGGTTGTGTTGAAGGTCGATGATGCCCGTCGTGCTGCGGCGTTCTGGACCGTGGCCCTCGGCTACCGAGCGGAGGAGGACGCGCCCGACTTTCTGGTCCCGCCCGACGGGAGCGGCGTGCGCATCCACCTCGATGAACGAGACCGTACGCATCTCGACCTGTGGCTGGACCGCTCGACCTCCGATCTCGAGGGGGAGGTCGAACGCCTCATCGCGCTGGGGGCGACGCGTGTCGACTGGACCTACCCCGACGGCGCTGACTTCGTGGTGCTGGCCGACACCGAGGGCAACCTGTTCTGCGTCATCGCCTGACCGGACACCGGAGTCGACCTACCGCTCGTCGGCGTGAGCGCGCGCACAGGTAGCGGCACGCGTGCGGTACTCGGTCAACCGGTCTGCCCGTCGACCGACTGCCGGATCAAGTCGGCATGCCCGATGTGCCGCGCATACTCCTCGATCAGGTGCGCCACGATCCACCGCAGGGTGAACGTCTCGCCGGTCTGAGGACTGGCCAGGACCGACTCGCTGTCCAGCCCCCCGCGTCGGAGCGCTTCATCGACGACTGCATCCGACCGACGCACTGCCTCGTCGAACAGGGCCCGCAGCTCCTTCGGGCTGTCGTGGCGCGCGGAGTCGATGTCCCAGTCCGTGTCCCACTCCATGGTGTCGAACGGCGGTGCGAAGCCCGCGTCTCGGAACCAGTGGTCGAACCACTGGGACTCGACCAGCGCGAGGTGCTTCATCAGCCCACCGAGCGTCAGGTCGCTGGGAGGCAATGTCATCGCCAGCTGCTCCTGGGTGAGCCCGGCGCACTTCCAGCGCAACGTGTCGCGCTGGTAGGCCAACATCCCGCGGAGCACGGCCACCTCGTCGCCGTGCAGGGGCGCTTCGGTGCGCGCCTCGATGTCGAAATCCTGTACGTCGCTCACAGGTGCGCATCGTAGGGGGACCACCGCTCAGGGGAAGATGCGTGGACCTCCTGGGCGCGACATCTCCTGACTGAACCGAATGTAGCCTTGCGGGTACTTACCCGGTCAGGTAACTTAGCCTCATGGACGCCGTGTTGCATGCGCTGGCAGACGGAAGCCGGCGCACGATCCTGGAGATACTGCGCGACCACCCGGCGAGTTCAGGAGAGCTGGCTGAGGCCCTCCCGATCGCTCGCCCGGGCGTGTCCCGGCACCTCCGCGTGCTGCGGGAAGCCGGCCTGGTCGACGTACGCCAGGACGCACAGCGCCGGATCTACACGCTCCGACCCGAGACGCTCGTCGAGGTCGACGAGTGGCTGGGCGCGTACCGCGGGCTCTGGGAGAACCGGCTCGACGCCCTGCACACCGAGATCGCACGAGGAAGAAAGGCACGACGATGACCACGATCGCGACGATGCGAGCACTCGACGGAGCCCGCGGGGCAGTCCGCGTCGAGGACCTCTACGACACCGACATCGGCGACCTCTGGCAGGCGTGTTCGACGCCCGAGCGACTGGCCCGCTGGATCGCTCGGGTCGAGGGCGACCTGCGGGTCGGCGGCACGATCCATGCCGTCTTCGCGAGCAGCTGGACCGGTCCGGCGCGCATCGAGGTCTGCGACAGTCCCCACCACCTGCTGCTGACGACCGAGCCGGGCACGGACGATGAGGGGCAGATCGAGGCGTGGCTGACCGAGGAGGGCTCCAGGACCCGACTGGTGGTCGAGGAGCGCGGCCTGCCGATGGTGCATCTGCCGTTCCACGCCTCCGGTTGGCGAGTCCACCTCGAGGATCTCGGTCGGTCGCTGGACGTCGACGGCCCGGTGCATCCGGAGGGCTGGGGCTCCGATGCCGGAGCGCCGGGTTGGAAGGAACGCTGGGAGGAGCTCACGCCCACCTACCAGCAGATGGAGATCGGTTGATGTCGGACGTGATCAGGCTCAGCCTGACGACGGTCGACGCGCCCGACGCGATCGCTCTCGCGCAGTTCTACGCCGAGATCACCGGCGGGGTCGCGAGGGGTGACCAGGGTTGGGCGCTCGTGGCAGGACCGAACGGTGACCTCGGCTTCCAACAGGTCGAGGACCACCGACCACCCACCTGGCCGGACGGCGAGGTGGGCACGCAGCTCCACCTCGAGTTCCTCGTCGACGACCTCGAGGCGACCGGAGCACGCGTACTGGCTGCCGGCGCCACCCGACCTGACCATCAACCCAACGCCGACCACTGCTTCGTCTACGCCGACCCGGCCGGGCACCCGTTCTGCCTCTCGATGTGGGGGGCCCCGAGAGTCGACGACTGACCCGACCCCCACGCCTCCCGCGGTGAGCCTTCAGCCGGCGTCCGCCCGGAGCGCCGTACAGACGAACGGACGTGGACCGTTGCGGTTGTCCCTGAAGTCCGTTGAACTAGGAGCCTCCAACTCAGCGGGGGCCACGATGATCACTGATCCCTTCGACCCTGGACCAACGGGCACGTTCAAGACCCTGTGCCACAACTACCCGGATGACACCGTGTTCAAGGGCGCCGATGGTTTCCGTTCGCTCTGGGGGCCTGTCTTCTACCGCGGACGTGCGAACGGAACCGCGCGCCTGCTCTGCATCGGACAAGACCCGGCCCAGACCGAGGCGGTCACGCGCCGGATACTGTCGGGCCAGGCCGGCCGCCGCGTTCAGGGCTTCGTCGAGAAGCTGGGCTACACGACGCGCTACCTGATGATCAACGCGTTCCTGTACGGGATCTACAACCAGGCCATGGCCCTGCCGCACCTGAACGACCCGGACATCGTGGCGTATCGCCACCAGTGGCTGGAGGCGGCGTTCGAGCCGGGCAAGATCGAGACGGTCGTCACCTTCGGCACGCCCGCTTTCAACGCGTGGACGGCGTTCACGGCCACGCCTGTCGGCCAGAGCGTGCTCCCGACGGTCCACTTCCACAAGGCCCTGCACCCGACGGCCGACAAGCCCGGTGGTCCGATCACGCGGAAGGACCTGCTCGACAACTGGAACGTCGCTCTGCAGAGTCTCCATGCCGACATCCAGCATCCTGACGTCACCAAGCCCCTGGTCCTCTACGGCAACGACTTCACGGCGGAGGAGCTGCCCGAGATTCCCAGCCAGGACTTTCCCATGGGCCTCCCGTCGTGGATGCGCAACACGGATTTCTGGGCCTCGATGTCCACCACTCCGGGCACCGAGCGAGCCAACATCTCGATCGAGGTGCCGTAGGCGGGCTTTTCACCGGACCTGAGCGCTCCCGGCTTCGCGCGGCGGCGACCGGGGGCGGCGGGGGCATGGCGTCCGAGATGTCGTGGTCCTACGCTGCGCGCCATGGAGCGAACGGTCTTCCAGGTCGAGACGGGATCGGGTGTGCTCTCGGGCTGGTGCGCCGGCGACGGGCCGCGGGTGGTGGCGATCCACGGCGGTCCTGGCTTGAGCTTCGACTACCTGGATGACGCGGTGATGGAGCTCGCGGAGAGGTACCGCGTGGCGACGTACCAGCAGCGCGGTCTGGCACCCTCCACCCCGGAGGGGGCGTTCACGATCGCCGAGGCGCTGTCCGACATCGTGGCGGTCCTCGACGGCCTGGGTTGGGACTCGGCGTACCTCATGGGCCACTCCTGGGGCGGGCATCTGGTGTTGCACGCCGCCGCTGAGATCCCCGAACGGCTCTCGGGGGTGCTCGCCGTCGACCCGCTGGGGGCCGTGGACGACGGCGGGATGGCGGCATTCGGTGCCGAGATGGCGGCGCGAGTGCCTGAGCGGTTGCGCGCTCGCGCGGAGGCCTTGGACGAGAAGGAGATGGCGGGCAAGGCAACGGCCGAGGAGTCACGGGAAGCACTGTCGCTGTTCTGGCCGTCGTACTTCGCTGACCCGTCCGCGGCGCCGCCGATGCCTCGCGCGGAGGTCTCGAAGCCGGCCATGCTCGGCTTGTTCGCCGACGTCGCTGCCAGGCTCGCCGTGCTGGAGGCGTCACTGCCCTCGATCGCGGTCCCGGTCGGGGTCCTGGTCGGCGAGCTCAGCCCCATGCCGCCGGCCATGGGAACGGAGACCGCCACGAGGATCCCGAACGCCTGGTCGCACGTCGTACCGGGAGCGGGCCACTTCGTCTGGCACGAGGCGCCCGGCTCCGTGGCGGAAGCGATGGACCGCCTGGTCGGGCAGCAGTAACCGGTTCACCGGCGCGGACGGTAGGTGCCGCAGTCGTCCGAGCCCCCGGCAACCTGGGTCCGGGGGTCGGATCGCTCAGCTCCACCGGACGACGACGCCCGACGGGATCGGCACCCCGACGGAGATCCTGGCGGCGGCGTCGCGCAGCCGCTCGTCGTCGATCGGGATGCCGGGCAGGCGGCGCTGGAGCGTCGCGTCGAGGATCTCGTAGACCATGGACGCGGGTTGTCCGCGCATCTCGGCGTCGACGGTCGCCAGGACGCCGTCGACGAGGGCGTCGATCAGCGCCACCGTGTCCACGGAGTCGCGGTCGAGGGCGGTGCTCACCCCGCCGATCGTGGCAGGCCCGAGCGCGTCGCGGAAGGCGGAATTCCGCAACAGCCCGTCAGTGGTCGGCGCAGCAGGGAGTGGGGTTCGGCTGCTCGAACGGCACGTAGCGGTCGTGCTCGGCGGGGCGCACGGTCAGCACGAGACGCCCCTCGTGGCTGCGCGGGCGCACGAAGCCCTGGGTGTCGAGGAGGTCGTCGAGCGAGGGTGTCGTGCCGGCCAGGCCGCGCACCTCGTCGATCCCGCTGAGCAGGAGCAGGTCGGAGACCGTCAGGGTCCCCGCGAGCCCGGCACACCCGGGGAAGACGAAGAGCCGGACCAGCTCCGGGAGCTCGCCGGCATCGTCGGCGCCGCAGACCACGACCCGCTCGGGGCCTTCGAACGACGTGCCGACGTAGGGGTAGCCGCAGCCGATCAGGTCGCGCGCCTCCCAGTAGCCGTGCTCGGCGTCGCGGGTGGACCCCCAGCCACCCGCGACGCAGAACCGCTGGCCCGTCATACAGGAAGCACCCAGATCGGGTTGGTGTAGAACCACAGGTCGTCCCACGGGTCGGCGTGCCCCAGGACGTCGGCTGCCGGACCGCTCGGGTCGATGCCCGCGCCGTTGATGCCGACGGCGAGACGCTTGCCGTCGCTGCCTCGCACCCGCACGTAGCAGGGCTGGTCGATGCGGCCCAGCGCGTAGGTGAGCGTGAACGTCTGACCCTGTCCGCTGACGTCGTAGGTCTGGGCGACGGAGGTGTCGGGCGTGTGGAAGCTGTCGCGGACGGCCGACTGCCCGGTGACCGTGCCGCGGATGACGTCGACCTTGGCGAGCGCCGGGACGAACTGCGCCCAGTTCGGCGCGGTCGCCTTCTGCACCGTGATCACCAGCTCCATGCGCTGACCGCGGCGGGTCCGCACGGCGCTACCCAGCGGGAAGCCGGGGTCGTGCGAGCCCGCCGGGCGCAGGCGGACGTCGAGGCCGTCGAGCAGTGCCCCGTGGTCGACCCACACGCGGCCGGCCCGGAGGCCGCCCATGACCGCTCGGTAGGAGAAGTCGTCGGCCCCCACGTGGGTCCGGCTGTAGTAGCCCGGCCAGAAGTCGCCGTTGGTGGTGGCTCCGCCGTTGTGGCCGTGGACCGGGTCGCCGTAGCGACCGTTGGCGTTGAAGTAGTCGATCGTGTCCTGGCCCGCGGGCCGCACCGAGTCGTCGAGGTAGACGGTGTGGGAGTCGGAGTTCGCCGTGATCCACCACGGGCGTCCCTCCGCGAGCAGGCTGTCCCAGAGGCCGCCGACCGTCGCGGTCATCCAGTCGTAGCCGCCCCAGGTGATGTAGCTCTCGAGCGGGTACGCCGCGAAGCTGTCGGCCGTGGGGGAGTTGTCGTAGAAGCCGCGCCCAGACCCGGCGCCGATCGGTGCCGGGAGGCCGGCTGCCTGGTGCCCCGGCGCGCCCTCCATGCCGAGCGCGATGTGGGGCTGCCGATCCCGCCATCCCCGGATCTCGTGGGGCGAGTCGAGGCCCTTGCGAGCCGGGTGGTTGGCGAAGAACATCGCGTCCTGGACCCGGCCCTTCGTGACGCTGGCGGCCAGGAAGTCCAGGCCCTTGAGCGCCTGCTCCTCGTTCGCCGCCGAGCTGGCCGTCGTACCGTTGACGACCCCGTCGAAGGCGTTCTCGAACTCCTTGAGCACCGCGACCTCGTTGCGCCCGGGGTGTACGAACACCGTGCCGTGCTCGGCGGACGGGATGTTCCACTCCAGGCCCTGGAAGACGAGGGTCTCGTCCTCGAACCGCTCGCGGGCCGCCACGATGTCGGGGTTGACCTTGTCGACGCCGATCTTGGCGTGCGCCACGCTGCCGTGGTCGGTGATCACCATCCAGTCCAGGCCGTACCTCGAGGCGTGCTGCACCTGGTCGGCGACGCGGTACATGGCGTCGTTGCTGCTCTGGGTGTGGATGTGGTGGTCACCGGCCAGCCACGAGAAGCCGTGGCGGGGGTTGCGTCGCGCCTGTGCCCGTCCGTGGACCGCCTCGTCGGCCAGGGCGGGCGCGCCGCCGAGCACCGAGGCGCCGGCGATCCCGGCACCCAGCAGGCCGGCGCCGCGCAGGAAGCCACGGCGCCGCAGCTGTCCCGGGTTCAGCTCCGCGTCGGGGACGCTGAGGTCCAGGGCCGGGTCGTCGCCGGCCCCGTGGCTGTGGTCGTGGCTGTGGCCGTGGTGCTGGTGCCCGTGGTCGTGGTCGTGCGTCATCTGGACGTCCTCCTCGAGTTCGACGAGCGCGCGCAGACGTGCCGCACTCGCACCGGAGCCAACCGAGGGCAGGCCACGCGTGGGCGAGACAAGCGTGAACGGCGCGTGAAGATCAGCGGGCGCGTGGCCGCCGGCCCGGCTGCACGGCCGACCACCCCGTGTCCTTGCACGGCGGTCGACCCCTCGGGGTGTTAGCGTCGAGAGTGGATCGCTTGCCCGATCGGACGGACCGCAGGGGGGACCTGGGCCGCGCGCCTCTCACCGACGCGAACGAGAGCAGAATGACCGAGAGTCACCCCGCACCGGCCCGAGCAGACCACGTCGTCAACAGCTCGCGGATCGACGACGTCGACAAGCAGATCATCTCCCTGCTCCAGGTCGACGGCCGGATCGCCTACTCCGCCATCGGCCGCCAGGCCAACGTCTCCGAGGCGAGCGTGCGCTCGCGGGTCCACAACCTGCGTCGCCAGGGGATCATCCAGATCGTCGCGGTGACCGACCCGCTCCAGCTCGGCTTCTCCCACGAGGCGATGATCGCCGTCACGGTGGCCTCGGACGCCGAGGTGGTGGCAGACGCGCTGGCCGAGATCGAGGAGGTCGACTTCATCGTGCTCGTCGCCGGCTCGGTGGACATCCTGCTCGAGGTGGTCGCCGCCGACGACGAGTCCTTCCTGGAGCTGATCCAACGGATCCGTGGCGTCGTGGGGGAGGGCACGTTGCGCGTGCATCCCTACCTGAAGACCCGCAAGCAGGAGTACTCCTGGGGAGTGCGCTGAGCGGCGTCGGGCCCGGCCACCCGCTGCTCGTCACGGCCCCGCCCCGCTAGGCTGGGCGCGTGCAGAGCAACCACAGTCGCATGGTCCTCGGCGCGGTCCTGGGCCTGGTCATCGTCGCGGGCTTCGAGTTCGAGGTGGCCTGGCTGTTCCTCGGGGGGCTGGTCCTCTTCTTCGCCTGGCTGGGCTACCTGCTGCTCGGGCCGGACACCTGATGGTGGGGCCGCCGTTGGCGGTCACCGGGTCGACCGGCGCGCTCGGCGGGCTCGTGGCGAGCGGACTGGCGGCACGCGGGGTGGCCCAGCGGCTGCTGGTCCGTACGCCGGCCAAGGCACCGGCGCTCGACGGTGCCGTCGTGCTGCCCTGCAGCTACGGCGACCGTGAGTCGGCGATGACCGCGCTCGAGGGTGTCGAGACCCTGCTGATGGTCTCGGCGTCGGAGACGGCCGACCGGCTCGACCAGCACCGCACGTTCGTGGACGCCGCCGTGCGGGCCGGGGTGCGCCACGTCGTCTACACCTCGTTCGTGGGAGCTTCGGCCGACTGCACCTTCACCCTCGGCCGGGACCACTGGGCGACCGAGGAGCACCTGCGCGCCAGCGGCCTGACCCACACGTTCCTGCGCGACAACTTCTACCTCGACTTCCTCCCACGGATGGTGGGTGAGGACGGCGTGATCCGCGGGCCGGCCGGTGACGGGCGCCTGTCGGCCGTGGCCAGGGCCGACGTCGCGCGCGTGGCGGTCGAGGTGCTGTCGGACCCCGCGGCGCACGGCGGCACGACGTACTCCCTGACCGGGCCGGAGGCGTTCACGCTGAGCGAGGCCGCCGCTGTCCTCACCGAGGTGACCGGGAGCCCGGTGAGCTTCCACGACGAGACGATCCCGGAGGCGTACGAGTCGCGGCGCCGCTGGCAGGCGCCGGACTGGCAGTACGACGCCTGGGTCTCGACGTACACCGCGATCAAGGAGGGCGAGGTCGCCCTGGTGACCGACGACGTACGGCGCGTCACCGGGCGGGAGGCGACGGACCTGCGAGCCCTGCTGACGCTCGGAGACGCCCACTGAAGGGTGGCCGCCGGCCGAAGGTCGAATCACGCGTCTTGATGATTCGGCCCCGGCCACGTCCTGCCAGGCTTCGTTGCCATGGTGACTTCCCGCGTCGGTTCGTTCCGCAGCACATGCTTCCTCGGGTCCGTGGCTCTCATCGCGTCGGCGGGGCTGGTGATGGTCCTGCCGTCCAGCGCCTCCGCGACACCGGTGAGCCGCCAGGTCAGAGTGGCCGGGACGGACTGGGTGTCCGCCGGCGTCGGGGGGGTCGGCTCGGCCAAGACGCACGGTGGCAAGGGCACGATCACGCTCAAGGGCGTCAAGGGGAGGGTCACGGGCGCCTGGCTGTCCTGGAACGGCATCGGTCCGCTGGTCAACGGCACCTACACCGGCTCCTACAACAACCCGGGCATCAGGGTGAACGGGAAGAAGGTCACCGGCGTCAGCCAGGGCGAGTCGGGCTCGAACTGCTGGGGTCTCGCGGCCACGTCACGCACCTACCTGGCCGACGTCACGAAGATCGTCAAGTCCAAGCGGAACGGCAAGTACCACCTCACCGGGCTCGGTGCCCACGGTGACGTCAACGGCGCGAGTCTCGTCGTGACGTTCAAGGACAAGAAGCGCTCGAACAACCAGGACCTCTACCTGTTCTACGGCAACGACACCGACGCGGGCGGGTACCCCGGTGAGGACAACTTCTGGAACGACCCCCTCACGCAGATCGACTACCGCGGTGGCCCGGTGAGCCTCCAGCTCGCGGTCGCCGACGGCCAGGACTTCGGTACGTCGGACGACGGTCCGGTCACGGTGACGGGCAACGCCGGGCCGGTGACCTTCGCCGACACGCCGGCGAACCACGGTCTCTGGGACGGGACGACGGTCCACAACATGGGCCACAGCCGGGCCGGCTCGACCGCAGGGGCGGGCGGTGGCTCGCTGTACGACCTGGAGAAGTTCGACGTGACGAGCATCTTCACGCCCTCCGCCGTGCAGACGATCACCATCGCCGCACCCCTGTCCAACGACTGCCACTCGCTGACCATGGCTGCTCTCTCGGTGAAGGCGACCGGGCACCAGCCTCCGGCCCCGCGCACGGTCTCCGTCGCGCCGGCGACCGTGAAGGAGGGGACGCGCAGGAAGCACTCGAAGTACACCGCCCTGAACTTCACGGTGTCGCTGTCGCGGAAGTACTCGCACCCGGTCACGGTGAAGCTCCACACGCAGGACGGCACGGCCGTCGCGCCCGGTGACTACCTCGCCCACTCGGGCACGGTCAAGATCAAGGCGCACCACCGTTCGGCCGTCTTCCACGTGAAGGTGGTCAAGGACAAGGTCGCCGAGCCCACCGAGGTGATGTACGCCGTGATCGACTCGGCGTCGATCGCCATCGCGACCGGGGCCGCCACCGGCACCATCGTCAACGACGACGGCCACGCCAAGGTGGCGTCGCGAGCCGGAGCGCACCTGTTCGGCTCGGGCGGGAGGACCATCCGCTGACCGACGACCCCTCCCCGACGATCGTGCCGGAGATCGACCTGGCCCACCTGCGGGTCCTGGTAGCTCAGGTGATGGTCATCCCGCCGTCGACGGGGAGGGTCTGGCCGGTGACGTAGCCCGCGGCGTCCGAGGCGAGGAACACCACGGTCGCCGCCAGCTCCGCCGGGTCGCCCTGGCGGCCGGAGAGGATGCGGTAGCTCATCAGGTCGAGGTAGCCCTCGGGATACGAGTCGGTCATCTCGGACTCGAAGAAACCCGGCGCGACGGCGTTGACGCGGATGCCCTTGCGACCGGTCCACTGCTGGGCGAGGTCGCGGGTCAGGCCGATCAGCCCCGCCTTGGTCGCTGAGTACGCCGCCTGTGGGAGACCGCCGGTGGTGAGGCCCAGCACGGACGAGATGTTGATGATCGACGACCCGGGCTGCATCACCCGGCCGCACGCCTGGGCCATCCAGTAGCAGCCGTTCAGGTTGACGTCGACGACGCTGCGGAACTGCTCGGGGGTCTCCCGGGTCGCCGGCACGGCCGTGCCGAGGCCGGCGTTGTTGACCAGGATGTCCACGCGGCCGAACTCCTCCATCGCGGCTCGGACGAGCGCCGTACAGGCGTCGGGGTCGGAGACGTCCGTCGCGACGGCGAGGGCACGGCGACCGGCGCCCCGGACCAGGTCGGCCGTGGACTCGAGCCGGTCGGCCCGCCGGGCGCCGAGGACGACGTCGGCGCCGGCCTCGGCCAGTCCCTGCGCGAAGGCGACGCCGAGCCCGGAGGACGCACCCGTGACGATCGCCACCCGCCCGTCGAGTCGGAAGAGGTCGAGGGAGGTCATGGCCGCATCGTAGGGGTCCGTCGCGCGCCGGATGCATCATCCGGCCCGCTCCGGGGTACGACGTCCGGCGTCGATCGGCGTCACGGCCGCCCGGGAGTAAGGTGCCACCCGGTCATGTCGACTCGGGAGGTCTGGATGAACGTGCTCGCGTCGTCGATCCTGCGCATGGATGCGAACTGGGTCGACTACAGCCTCATTGCCTTGTACTTCGTGTTCGTGCTGGGGATCGGGCTCTCGGCCCGCGCCTCGGTGTCGAGCAGCATCGACTTCTTCCTGTCCGGCCGCTCCTTGCCGGCCTGGGTGACCGGACTGGCGTTCATCTCCGCCAACCTCGGCGCCGTCGAGATCATGGGGATGTCCGCCAACGGTGCCCAGTACGGCATGGCGACGTTCCACTACTACTGGATCGGCGCCATCCCCGCGATGCTGTTCCTGGGCGTCGTGATGATGCCCTTCTACTACGGCTCCAAGGTCCGGTCGGTCCCGGAGTTCATGCTCCGGCGGTTCGGCCCCGGGGCCCACCTGGTCAACTCCATCAGCTTCGCGGTCGCCCAGATCCTGATCGCCGGGGTGAACCTCTACCTGCTCGCCACGATCGTCAACGCCCTGCTGGGCTGGAACATCTGGCTGTCGACGGTGGTCGCCGCGATCATCGTGCTCTCCTACATCACCCTCGGCGGCCTGTCCGCGGCGATCTACAACGAGGTGCTGCAGTTCTTCGTGATCGTGGCGGCGCTCCTGCCGCTGACCCTGCTCGCGCTGCACCAGGTCGGGGGCTGGAACGGTCTGAAGGACAAGATGTCGACCGCGGGCACGAGCAACCAGCTCGACTCCTGGCCCGGCACCACGATCACGACCTACAGCTCGTCGTTCTGGTCGGTCGTCGGGATCGTCTTCGGGCTCGGCTTCGTGCTGTCCTTCGGGTACTGGACGACCAACTTCGTCGAGGTGCAGCGCGCCATGGCCTCCAAGGACATGAACTCCGCGCGTCGTGCGCCGATCATCGGGTCGTTCCCGAAGATGTTCATCCCGTTCATCATCATCATCCCCGGCATGATGGCCGCGGTCCTGATCACCCCGCTGGCGAAGATGAAGAGCTCGGGGGCCGCCAGCGGCGCGGGTGGGATCACCTACAACGACTCGCTGCTCCTGCTGATGAAGCAGCTGTTGCCCAACGGCCTGCTCGGGGTGGCGATCGCCGGGCTGCTCGCGGCGTTCATGGCCGGCATGGCGGCCAACATCTCGGCCTTCAACACCGTGATGAGCTATGACATCTGGCAGACCTACATCCAGAAGCACAAGCCGGACAACTTCTACACCGCCTTCGGGCGCGGGGCCACGGTCGTCGCGACGGCGCTGGCGATCGGTACGTCGTACTTCGCGAGCCAGTTCCCCAACATCATGACCTACCTGCAGACCCTGTTCGGCTTCTTCAACGCGCCCCTGTTCGCGACGTTCATCCTGGGCATGTTCTGGAAGCGGATGACCTCGACGGCGGCGTGGACGGGCCTGGTCTCCGGCACGCTGGCCGCCGTGCTCATCGCCTTCCTCTCCGAGGACGCCTTCGGCTCGGCCAGCACCGGCGCCCTGCACGTCGGTGGTCAGGGAGCCAGCTTCCTGGCGGCGGGCGCGGCGTTCGTCGTCGACATCGTGGTGAGCGTCCTGGTCACCTTCGCCACCGAGCCCAAGCCGGACTCCGCCCTGCGGGGCCTGGTCTACTCCGAGACGCCCAAGGAGGACCTCCTCGACGAGCACGAGGACCACTGGTGGCTGTCGGCGACCAAGCTGGCAGGGGTCTCGCTCGTCATGGTCATCATCCTCAACGTCATCTTCCGCTAGGAGTCGGGTCGCATGAGCGAGAACACCACGGAGAAGCCGAAGGTCAGCCTCTTCGACATCCGCAACATCATCGGTGCGCTGCTGGGCATCTACGGCGTGGTCCTGGTGATCATGTCGTTCGCGACCTCCGACCGACAGCTGGCCAAGGCGTCCGGGGTGAACGCCAACCTCTGGGTCGGCATCGGGCTCCTCGCGTTCGCTGTCTTCTTCATCGGCTGGGCGATCCTGCGACCGATCGTGGTCGACGAGCAGCAGCTCGAGGCGGACAAGAAGGCGGTCGAGGAGGAGGCCCACCGCCGTCGCGACGAGGGTGGCAGCGTCGACTGACTAGCGGCCGAGCTCGCCGAGCAGCTCGTCCTGCCAGGCGAAGGCGGCAGCTGCCCGGGCCGCGAGGTCGGGCCCGGGGAGCAGGGCCTCGACCCGGGCGGCGTAGCCCGCGGGCAGGTCGGTGTCGAGGTAGCGCAGCCCGAAGTCGTGCCGCGCCGGGCAGTGCACGATCCGCAGCAGCCGCACCAGCGGGTTGACCGCGAAGGACAGGTGGAAGGTGACCGCCTCGGCCTCGTGCCCGCGCGCGAGGGCGCGGTTGACCAGCCAGGCCGCGGTCTGTCGCCGGGCCGCGATCTGCGCCACGGCCTCGGCGCGGGCCCGCGCCATCTCCTCCTCGTCATCGGGCCTCAGCTCGACCAGACCGTCGGGGTCGTGGAGGACGAGCGGCTCGCCGTGCCGGCGCGGGTCGACCAGTCGGTGCTCGTCGGACAGGTCGGAGACGTGGAGGTCGACGATCCGGGTCGGCACGCTGAGGTCACCCGCGTCGGCGGTCAGGTTGAGGAACGCCTGCCGGCCGTCTGGCCAGGTCGCCTCGGGGAGCTCCCAGACCTGGTGCACCTCGAAGTCGCGCACCGCCGCGTCGAGCAGCCGCCGGTAGGTCGCGGTGGACTCGCCCGGGGTGGCCAGCACCTCGACGTCGAGGTCGGAGTGGTCGTCGTACCCGCCGGTGACCGCGGAGCCGCCGATGAACACCACCCGGACGTCGGCATCGGCCCCGCCCCGCTCGCGCAGCCACACCAGCCAGTCGTCGTACCTGCTCAGGTCGCTCACGCTGCGAACCTAGGGCCTGGCCCCGCGCCCGGCCACCCGGTTCTGCCGTGGGCGTCGGCTGCTTCGTCCGCTACCATGGGTGCCATGCACACGTCGTCCCTGCTTCTCGGCCAGCCGCGCTGATCAGACCCCTGATCGCGCGGCCACCCCTCCCTGCGAGGGGTTTTTTCATGTCCTGGAGCGGGTCTCGACAGGCTCGACCAACGAAAGAGCTCGAACGACGCTCGACCAACGAAAGACCGCTCGACCAACGAACGAAGGCTGGATCGATGAGTGAGGAACAGGTCGCCACGGAGGCGGCGACGTACGACGCGGCCGCGGTGGAGGCGAAGTGGCAGCCCGTGTGGGAGGAGCTGCAGCCCTTCCGTGCCGACGACGACGTCGTGCGGAGCGGCGCGCGGGAGAAGCGCTACGCGCTGACGATGTTCCCCTACCCCTCGGGCGACCTGCACATGGGCCATGCCGAGGTGTTCGCGCTGCACGACGTGATCGCCCGCTACTGGTGGCAGAAGGGCTACGAGGTGCTGAACCCGATGGGGTTCGACTCGTTCGGCCTGAACGCCGAGAACGCCGCGATCCGGGACAACGCACACCCCGCGACCTTCACCTACGAGAACATCGCCGTCTCGACGGAGTCGTGCAAGAAGTTCGGGGTCAGCTTCGACTGGACCCGCACGTTCAACACCTCCGACCCGGAGTACTACCACTGGACCCAGTGGCTGTTCCTGAAGTTCCGCGAGCGCGGGCTGGCCTACCGCAAGAACAGCCCGGTGAACTGGTGTCCGTTCGACCAGACCGTGCTGGCCAACGAGCAGGTGATCGACGGCCGGTGCGAGCGGTGCGGCAACGAGGTCACCAAGCGCGAGCTGACGCAGTGGTACTTCAAGATCACCGACTACGCCCAGGAGCTGCTGGACGACCTGGACGACCTGGCCCCGACCTGGCCCGAGCGTGTGATCAACGCCCAGCGCAACTGGATCGGCCGGTCCGAGGGCGCGCACGTCACGTTCGAGGTCGAGGGCCACGAGCCGCTGACGGTCTACACGACGCGTCCCGACACGCTGTTCGGCGCGACCTTCATGGTGGTCGCGGCCGATGCGGCGCTGGCCGCCGAGCTGGTCACCGACGAGCAGCGACCGGCGTACGACGCGTACCTGGAGGAGGTGCGCAAGGCCAGCGACATCGAGCGGCTGTCCACCGACCGCCCGAAGACCGGCGTGTTCCTGGGCGTCCACGCGACCAACCCGGTGACCGGCACCCAGATCCCGGTGTACGCCGCCGACTACGTGCTGGCCGACTACGGCACCGGCGCGATCATGGCCGTGCCCGGGCAGGACCAGCGTGACTGGGACTTCGCGAAGGTCTTCGACCTGCCGATCATCCGCACCGTCCAGCCCACAGACGGCTGGGAGGGCGATGCCTTCACCGGCGACGGGCCGGCGGTCAACTCGCGCAACGACTCGCTGGACCTGGACGGCCTGGGCGTCACCGAGGCGAAGCGCGCCATGATCGACTGGCTGGAGGAGCAGGGCGTCGGCCAGGGAGCGGTGAACTTCCGGCTGCGTGACTGGCTGCTGTCGCGCCAGCGCTACTGGGGCGCGCCGATCCCGATCATCCACTGCCCGACCGACGGCGAGGTGCCGGTCCCCGAGGACCAGCTGCCCGTCGTACTGCCGGAGCTGCGCGGCGCCGACCTGACGCCGAAGGGCGTCTCGCCCCTGGCCGCGGCCACCGACTGGGTCAACGTCACCTGCCCGACCTGCGGCGGACCGGCCACGCGCGACAGCGACACGATGGACACCTTCGTGGACTCGTCGTGGTACTTCCTGCGCTACTGCTCCCCGCACGAGGACCACCGGGCCTTCGACCCCGAGCTGGCCAACCTGTGGGGCCCGTGCGACATCTACATCGGCGGCGTCGAGCACGCCGTGCTGCACCTGCTGTACGCGCGGTTCTTCACGATGGTGCTGCGCGACATGGGGCTGCTGGAGTTCGGCGAGCCGTTCTCCGCCCAGCTGAACCAGGGAATCGTCATCAACGAGGGCGCCAAGATGTCGAAGTCCAAGGGCAACGGCGTCAGATTGGGGGAGCAACTATCGGCGTACGGCGTGGACGCGGTGCGGCTGACCCTGGTCTTCGCGGGCCCTCCGGAGGACGACATCGACTGGGCCGACATGTCGCCCAGCGGCTCGGTGCGCTTCCTGCAGCGGGCCTGGCGACTGAGCGGTGACGTGACGTCCGAGCCGTCCTCGGTCCGGTCGAGCCTCCTCGTCGGTCGAGCGACGTCGAGACCACGGCGACCTGCCCTGCGCAAGGTCACCCACCGCACCCTGCGCGAGGCCGAGCAGCTGGTGGAGAGCCACCGCTTCAACGTGATGGTGGCCCGGACCATGGAGCTGGTGAACGCGACGCGCAAGGCGATCGACAGCGGCTGCGGCCCGGCCGACCCGGCGGTGCGTGAGGCCACGGAGGCCGTGGCGATCCTGCTGTCGCTGGTGGCGCCCTACACCGCGGAGGAGATGTGGGAGCGGCTGGGCCACCAGCCGTCGGTGGCGCGTGCCGGCTGGCCGGTCGTGGACGAGGCACTGCTGGTCGAGGACTCCGTGACCGCCGTGGTCCAGGTGCGGGGCAAGGTCCGGGCGCGCCTGGACGTCCCGCCGACGATCAGCGACGCCGACCTGGAGGCTGCCGCGATGGCCGACCCGGCCGTCGTACGCGCGATCGACGGGCTGGACGTGCGGCGCGTCATCGTGCGCGCGCCGAAGCTGGTGAACATCGTCGTCGGCTAGCCTTCCGCGCATGGCGGGAAGGACCGTGGTCGTCACCGACTCGACGGCTTCGCTGCCGCCGGAGGTGGCGCAGGAGCGCGGCATCGTCGTCGTACCTCTGCAGGTCGTGATCGGCGCGACGGTGTACGACGAGGGGGCCGACGGCGCGACCCCCGAGCTGGTGGCACAGGCGCTGAAGGACTTCCGGCCGGTCAGCACCTCGCGCCCCGCGCCGGCCGCCCTGCTCGAGGTGTACGAGAAGGCTGCGGCCGAGGGCGCCGACGCGGTGCTGGCGATCCACCTGTCGGCTGAGATGAGCGGCACGCACGAGTCGGCCCTGCTCGCGGCGGCCGACGCGTCGGTGCCGGTCACCGTGGTCGACTCGCGGCAGGTCGGCGTCGCCACCGGGTACGCCGCCCTCAGCGCGGCGGACGTGCTCGACGGCGGTGGGTCGGTCGAGGACGCCGCGGCTGCGGCTCGCCGGCGGGCCGGCCTGGCCACGTCGCTGTTCTACGTCGACACGCTGGAGTACCTCCGTCGCGGTGGCCGGATCGGCGCCGCCGCCGCCCTGCTCGGCGGTGCGCTCGCGGTGAAGCCGTTGCTCCGGATCGACGACGGACGGGTCGCGAACCTCGAGCGGGTGCGCACCTCTGCGCGCGCGCTGAGCCGCCTCGAGGACCTGGTCGTGGAGGCGGCCGGCGACCAGGACGTCGACGTCTGCGTCTCCCACCTGGCCAACCCCGACCGGGCGGCCGACCTCGCCGACCGGCTGGCCGCCCGCCTGGCCACCCAGCTCGACGGCCGTGCCGTCTGGTGCGGGGAGCTGGGTGCGGTGCTGGGTGCGCACGTCGGACCGGGGATGGTGGCGGCCTGCGTCGCGCCCCGGCTCGGCTGACCGGCCCGCTCTCCCTCCACAACGTCCTCCGCGGTGCGCTGTCTCCACAGCCACCCGCCTCGGCGCGAGAGGCTGGTCCGACCGCCGCCCTAGCGTCGCCGGCATGCGCACCCGATCCCTCGCCCATGACCACGACGCTGCCGTCGCCCGGAGGCTCGAGCTCCTGACCAGCGAGCTCGCGGCCGCCCGGGACGGCTCTGGCCTGCCGGCCGACCCAGGGGCTCGGCGTGGGCAGGCCCCGGTCCGCGCGGTGCCCGACCTCGCGACCGGCGTCGAGTCCGGCGGGGCCGAGAGCCCGCCGCAGCCTCCACCGGTGCGGATGCCCGGCCGTCACGCCTCGCGGCGCGCGGCCGGCGCACCGGACGGTGGGAGTCCTTGGGTGCCCGAGCCGCTGCGCGGGCGAGTGGGTCTCGGGCCCGGCCAGCTGGCCGTCGTCGCCGTGGTGGCCGTGGTCGGCCTGGTGGTGACCTGCTGGTTCCTGGTGCGCAGCGGGGGTCACGCAGTGGGCGCTCCGCTTGCCCTCGACACCCCCGGCGCCGCCCTGGCGCGGCCCCAGGGGTCGGTCGCCCCGGCAGGGGCGGCCCCCGCACCCGGCGGGCCGAGTGCTGCTGCCTCACGCGTGGTGGTCGACGTCACCGGCAAGGTACGCCGCCCCGGCATCGCAGTGCTGCGCTCCGGGGCTCGGGTGGTCGACGCGATCCGTGCCGCCGGCGGGGCGCGGCCGGGTGTCGACCTCGGCGTCCTCAACCTCGCCCAGGTGGTCACCGACGGGGAGCAGATCGTGGTGGGTGGTCCACCGGCGCCCTCCACCGGGGTGGCGGCCGCAGCCACCGGAGCACCGTCGGCGGCGGCGCTGGTCCACCTCAACACCGCCGACCAGACGGCGCTCGAGTCGCTCCCCGGCGTCGGACCGGTCACCGCCCAGGCGATCCTGGCCTGGCGGAGTGCGCACGGCGGGTTCAGTGCCGTGAGCCAGCTGCTCGAGGTCGACGGCATCGGGGACGCCACGCTCGCGAAGCTCACCCCCTACGTGACGCTCTGACGTGAGGGAGCCGGCCGACCTCCGGATGGTGCTCCTCGGCGGAGTCGGCTGGCTGGGAGCGCTGACCGCGACCGGGTCGACACCGCTCGTGGCCCTCGTCGTCGCGGCGGCTCTGACGTCGTGCGTCGCGGCTGTGTGGCGGTGGCGCGGCCGACGCGCGGGCCCGACCGCGCTGGCCGCCCTGGTCGTGTTCGGTTCGGTCGCGACCGCCGCCGGGGTGCGGGCCGAGCGGGTGGCCGACAACCCCCTCACCCCGCTCGCCACCCAGCGGGCCGAGGTGACCCTCGACGGCACCGTCAGTGGCGACCCGTTCCTGCTCCACGGCCGGTTCGGAGACCAGGCCCTCGTCCGGGTCGAGGTCACGGGAGTCACCGCGGCCGACCGGCGACTGCGGCTCCGCCAGCCGGTCGTCGTTCTCGGCGCCACGTCGTGGCTCGCGGTCCCGCTCGGAGCGGCGGTGCGGGTGGTGGGGCACCTGGCCCCGAGCAGCCGGGGTGACGTGGCCGCGACCCTCTCCACCCGCGACCCACCCGAGGTGACCGCCGGCCCCGACCCCTGGTGGCGGGCCTCCGGCGAGGTGCGGGCGGCTCTCCGACGATCGGTCTCGTCGCTGCCGCCCGACCGCCGGGCGCTCGTCCCGGCCCTGGTCGACGGCGACGACGCCGGCCTCGACCCGGCCCTGCAGGACGACTTCCGCACCACCGGGCTCACCCACCTGCTGGCGGTGTCGGGCACCAACCTGACCCTCGTGGTCGGGTTCGCCCTGGTCGTGGCCCGGTGGCTCCGGGTGCGCGGCCGCTGGCTCCACGCCGTGGGCGCCGCGGGGATCGTCGGCTTCGTCCTGGTCGCCCGAGCCGAGCCCAGCGTCCTGCGGGCAGCGGTGATGGGCACGGTCGCCCTGGTCGGGCTGGGCGCCAACGGCCGCGACCGCGGCACCCGGGCACTCGGGGTCGCCACCGTGCTGCTGCTCCTGCTCGACCCGGGTCTCGCTTCGGCCGCCGGGTTCGGGCTGTCGGTGCTCGCCACCGCCGGCATCCTGCTGCTCGCGCCCGGCTGGCGCGACGCCCTGTCCCGCTGGCTCCCGCGTTGGCTGGCCGAGGCCGTGGCGGTGCCGGCGGCGGCCCAGCTGGCCTGCACGCCGATGATCGCGGCGATCTCGGGCCAGGTCAGCCTGGTGGCCGTCCTCGCCAACCTCCTCGCCGCTCCGGCCGTGGGGCCGGCGACGGTCCTGGGGCTGCTCGGCGGGCTGGTGACGCTCGTCGCCCCGCCGTTCGGCCGTGCCCTCGGCGGTGCGGCCGGGTGGTGCGTGGCCTGGATCGTCGAGGTCGCCCGCCACACGGCCTCCCTGCCCACCGCCGCGGTCGGCTGGGGAAGCGGTCCGGTGGCGATCGCGGGGCTCGCGGTGCTGAGTGCCGCGGTGGCGGCCTACGGGCCGCGGCTCGTACGCCGCCCCACCACGGGGCTGGCGTGCTGCGGTGTCCTGGTCGCGGCCGTCCTGGTGCGGGTGCCCACGCCCGGCTGGCCACCCGAGGGCTGGCTGATGGTGGTCTGCGACGTGGGCCAGGGCGACGGGCTGGTCCTCAACACCGGGGCGCCCCACACCGCGGTCGTGGTCGACGCCGGTCCCGATCCCCGGGCGATGGACGCCTGCCTGTCCGGCCTCGGCGTCACCCGGATCCCGCTGGTGGTGCTCACCCACTTCCACGCCGACCACGTCGACGGGCTGCCCGGAGTGCTCCACGACCGCACGGTCGGGGCCGTGGAGGTCAGCCGGCTGCGCGACCCGCCCGCCGGCGTCTCCCTCGTCCGACGTGCCGTCGAGGCCGCGGGGCGGACCCCCCGCGACGCGCCGTACGCCGTGACCCGCCGGATCGGCGACGTCACCCTCGAACCCGTCTGGCCGCTGCCCGGCTCGCCCACCGTCGGCCCGGGCGACGGCAGCACCGCCAACAACGCCAGCGTCGTGCTGCTGGCCAGGATCCGCGACGTGACGTTCTTCCTCGGCGGAGACATCGAGCCCGAGGGCCAGGCCACGCTGGCCGCCCTGCTGCCGGGACTCCACGTCGACGTCCTCAAGGTGCCCCACCACGGCAGCCGCTACCAGGACCTCGCCTTCCTCGCCTCCCTCGGCGCGCGGCTCGCGGTGATCTCCGTCGGGGAGGGCAACGACTACGGCCACCCGGCGCCCGAGACCGTCCGGGCGCTGCAGTCGACCGGCGCACGGGTGCTGCGCACCGACCACGACGGCAGCGTCGCGGTCGTCGAGCGCGACGGGCGCCTGGCGGCGGTCACCACCTCGCGGTAGTGGCGGGCTCAGCGTCCGGCGAGCACTTCGCGGGCCGCGCGGCGCCCGCTCTCGACCGCGCCCTCGAGGAAGCCGAGGGCGCGCCGCGAGGTGTGTTCCCCGGCGAAGTGCACACCGTGCTCGGGCAGCCCGACGAAGCCCCAGTAGCGGGTGATCTGTCCCGGCTCGAACGCGGCATAGGACCCGTGGGTGTAGGGGTCGTCGACCCAGGCGTCGAGCCACGCGCGCCCGGCGTACCCGCGCGGCAGGTCCGGTACCGCGCGGCCGATCTCCGCCAGGGTGCGACCGACCACCCGCTCGGGCGCGGGGGCATGGGCGCTGACCGGCGCGTAGGACGCGCCGGCCCGGCCACCGGAGTACACCGTCAGCAACCCGGAGGCGCCCGGCTGGGCCGCGGAGGAGTCCCAGGTGTCGACCCGTGCGTCGTAGTAGCCACCGCTCCAGCGCCGGGTCAGGGTGGCTCCGTAGTCGGTGACGTGCTCGTCGAGCTGGAGGAGCACCTTCGCATTGGTGCCCATGCCCAACGTCCGGATGCACGACAGCTTGCGTGCGCTCAGGCCTGCGCCGTCGAGGTCGACCCGGCGCAGGGCCGTGAAGGGTGTGCAGAGCACCACGACGTCGGCGGCGACGTCGCGGGCGGTCGCGAAGCCGAGGCGGTAGCTGCCGGCCGGGTCGCGGACCAGCCGGGTGAGGGTCGCGTCGCTGACGACAGTGCCGTCGGGCAAGCGGTCGACGAGCTCCGACACGAGCTGGTCGTTGCCACCCCGGACGTGGAACCGCTCGTCCGACGGGAGACCCCCTCCGGCGAACTCCATCACCATGGTCAGGGCGCTGAGCCGGGCAGGGTCGAGGCCGTACTCCTCGGCCATGTACTGCGTCGTCGCGTCCCGGAGCAACGGGTGGTCGTGCCCCAGGACGTCGTCCAGCCACTGTTCGGCGGTCGCCTCGTCGAGGGCCCGGGCCGCGCGCCCAGCCCGGTCGAAGGTGTAGGGGCCGACCCGGCGGGCGTCGTGGTCGGCGCGAAGCCGGAGCAGGTGGTACCCGGCGTACACGTCGTCCTCGCCGCGCACCGAGCCGTCGAGGAAGTATCGGTCGCGCGGGCGCGGCCGTGGTTGCGGCAGTGCGTGGAGGTCGTCGAGGTGGAGGCCGAGGTGGGCCGCGAGTCCGCGGATCTCGTGGTGCACGGTGTCGATGAACTCGCCGCCGTGCTCGGCCGTCTGACCATGCGCCCACCCGCGCGAGGTCCAGCAGCGCCCACCGACGCGGTCGGGGTTGGCCTCGTAGACGGTGCACGCCAGCCCCCGCCGGGTGAGCTCGTAGGCGCAGCTCAGCCCGGCCAGACCGGCTCCGACCACGGCGACCCTCGGCCCGTCACCCGACGCGGCAGACGGGGTGCGCGGAGTCGAGGCGCTGCGCGATCCCGACTCGTCGCCGCAGCCTACGGCCACCGCCGCGAGAGCGCCGGCACCGAGCCCAGCGCGCAGCAGGGTGCGCCGCGTGGGCGCTCCTCCCGGGCCCGTTTGCGTGGTCCGCACCGGGGCAGGGTACGCGCGGTGCCCCCACCCGGCGCGTCGGCGCCATGTGTCAGGCTGCGGGCATGCGAGGCCCGACCCCCGGCGATGTGCTGGCTCACGTGACCCTGGTGACCGGCAAGGAGGAGTTCTTGTCGGAGCGCACGGTGGTGGGCGTGCGTGAGGCCGTGCGCCGCCACGACCACGAGGCCGAGATCTCCGAGACCCAGGCCTCCGGGCTCTCCCTGGCCACGCTCGGCGAGATGGCGGCGCCGTCGCTGTTCTCCTCGACCCGGTGCGTCGTCGTACGTGGTCTGGAGAACCTCCCCGAGGAGTCGGTCGACGGCCTCCTCGCGTACGCCGCGGCGCCGGCCGACGAGGTCGCGCTGGTGCTGGTCCACGGGGGAGGGCAGAAGGGCTCCGGCGTGCTGACCAAGCTGCGCAAGCTCCCGGGTGTGACCGAGGTGAGGTCCGAGGAGCTGCGCGCCTCGGACTATCCCGGGTTCGTGACCGGCGAGGTGCGGCTGCAGGGCGGCACGATCGAGCCCGAGGCGGCCGCAGCGCTGGTGCAGGCCGTCGGCCAGGATCTCCGCTCCCTGTCGGCGGCGGCCGACCAGCTGGCCAACGACTTCCCGGGCGAGACGCTGACCGAGGAGAAGGTGAAGCGCTACTTCGGCGGCCGGGCCGAGGCCAAGTCGTTCGCCGTGGCCGACGCTGCGTTCTGGGGTCGGCGCCGGCCGGCGCTGGAGGAGCTGCGCTGGGCGATGGACGGCGGGACGGCTCCCGTCCTGGTCACCTCGGCGTTCGCCGGGTCGGCCCGCGGCATCGCCCGTTACCTGTCGGCGCCGCGCGGGATGCGCGAGGTCGACCTCGCCCGCGAGGTGGGGGTCCCGCCCTGGAAGCTGCGCACGATCCGCGACCAGTCGCGTGGCTGGTCCGACAGCGGCATCGCCCGGGCCATCCGGACCGTCGCCCAGGCCGACGCCGACATCAAGGGAGCGGCCGGCGACGCCTCCTACACGCTGGAGCGGCTGGTGCTCACCGTGACCGGACTCCGCGACCGGGCCTGAAATGACACAAGGCGCCGACCCCTCGGGGTCGACGCCTCGTCGGCGAGGCGTGTCTCAGAGAGACGCGGCCTGCTTCATGATCGACGACTTGCGGTTGGCCGCCTGGTTCTTGTGGATGACACCCTTGGAGACAGCCTTGTCGAGCTTGCGCGACGCGACCCGGCTCGCCTCGATCGCGGCGTCCTTGTCTCCGGCCGCGGCGGCCTCACGGAACCTGCGGACGAGGGTCTTCAGCTCGGACTTCACAGCCTTGTTGCGCTGATGACGCTTCTCGTTCTGCTTGTTCCGCTTGATCTGGGACTTGATGTTCGCCACTGATGAGCCTTCGGTCTGGGTGTTCCACGAGTGGATCGGAGTCGGTGGGCGTGCGCGCACCGGGGCGCACACACGAGGAGAAAAGATACCAGCGGTGCGAGGGACGCCCCAAATCACGACTCGAGGCGTCGGGCCGCCCCGGCGAGGACCCGGCGCGACTCGGTACGCCGGAAGTCGTTGAGCGTCGGCAGCCCGACGTCCACGGCCGTGGTCGAACGCCACGCCAGGTGGCAGCCGAACCCCAGGAGCCACGCGGTGACGGCATCGTCGCCCGCGGCGACCAAGGCGGTCGACGTCGTGAGGGAGTCGTCGAACCACGCGCTGTCGACGCGCTCGAGGCGGGCGAGCAGGGGGTCGACCCAGCCCGGTCCGACCCCGCAGGCGCCCCAGTCGACGAACACCACGGAGCCGTCCGGACGGACCAGGAGGTTGTCGTTGCGGATGTCCCAGTGGACGACCTGGCCCGGCCAGGGATCGAGCAGCACCCGGCTCAGGTCGCGACACTCCTCGGCCCTCCGGCGTAGGGCGGGCGGGACCAGGTCGGCCGGGAGGTCCGGAAGCAGGTCCACGGCCCCGACCCAGCGGGCCAGGACTGCGGACACGTCGATCAGTCCCGGGCCGGCGAAGGTGTCGGTGAGCCGGGTCGGCGGGGACACGGCGGCCAGCCGGGCGCCGAGCCGATCGGTGGCGGCGAGCAGCGTCTCCATCTCGCGGTCGTCGCGTAGGTCGACGTGCCGGCCCGCGACGTCCTCCAGCACGAGGGCGACCCAGCACCCGTCGTCGTACGACGCGACGAGACCGGCCCACAACGCGTCGGCACCGATCAGCCCGAGCGCCCCGATCTCGCGCCGGAACAAGCCGGGGGAGTCCGGGTTCAGCTCGGCGCCCACGGCCTTGACGAACGCCCGGGTCCCGTCGGCGGTGACCACGCGCGTCGCGCAACCCGGCGACATCCCGCCGGTCTGCTCGGCCCACGACACGACGGGGGAGCCCAGCGAGCCGGTCACCCAGTCGCGGACCCGCTGGGGGATCTCGGGGTAGGGCAGGCGGACGCCGACCGCGCGCGGAGCGGTCACGCGTCCCAGCCGCGGCGTTCGCAGAGCCAGTCCCAGACCACCTCGCCCTGCCAGCGCTGCACGTCGCGGACGTACGGCGACGTCGGAGGTACCGGCTCGTCGGCCGAGCGGAGGAAGTAGCCGCAGGTGACGGCCAGGGCCCGGTCGAGGTCCTCGGGTGGTACGCCGCGCAGCAGACGCCGCTCGGCGATCACGGCCTCCACGTCCAGGCCGTCGCCGCGCGGGCCGATCAGCATGAAGAGGGAGTCGAGCCAGTCGGCGCCGACGGTCGGCCAGTTCCAGTCGCAGAAGAGGGTGCGGCCGTCGGTCGCGAGCAGGACGTTGTCGTCGCGCACGTCGGTGTGGACGAGGGTGTCGCCAGCGAGCGACGCGGCGAAGCCCGCGGCCAGCGCGGCCGCCTCGTCGCCGTGTGCCAGGTCTCGGGTCGCGTTGACGTGCTCCCAGTACGCCGGCCAGCCGGCGAGCTCGTCGGTGATCGGGTCGAGCCCGAGACCCGGGGGAGCGGGCGTGAGCAGGTCGGCCACGGTCTCGAGGGTGTCGAGGCAGGCGTTCAGCTCGGCCGTCCGCCACGGGCGGCGGGGCGCCCGCGCCTCGACGTACTCCAGGCCGAGCACGACCCAGTCACCGTCCATGGTCCAGAGCAGCCGCGGCGCGGGGATGGTGTCGGGCAGGGCGCGCAGCTTGCGCGCCTCTTCCCGGTACGACGCGGCGAAGGGTCGCTGCGCGGCCGTCGAGGCCGCCTTCACGAAGTGGCGCGATCCGTCGGCACAGGTGAGCACCGAGGCGAAGCCGGGCGTGAAGCCGCCTCCCTGGGAGACGGCGGCCACGACCGGTGACCCGCAGCGCTGCTCGATCTCACCGCGCACTGCCGGCGGCAGGTGCGCCCACTCCAGGCGGCGCGCGGTGCGCCCGTGCGGGATCGGGCTCGGGAGGGCGGGTCTCACGCCGTCATCCTCACCCACGGCGCCGGGCGCTCGCGCGGGAGGTGGCCTCACTCGGCGGGGGCCGTGTGACAGACCGCCTCGACGTTGTTGCCGTCGGGGTCGCGGACGAACGCGCCGTAGTAGTGCGCGTGGTACTCCGGCCACAGGCGCGGCTCGTGGAGCGTCTCCGCCCCGAGCTCCGTGGCTGCGGCGTGGAACGCCTTCACCTGGTCCACCGACTCCGCCACGAAGGCGATGTGCACCTCGCGGTTGGGACCCATGTCGTCGAACCGCGAGATCCAGAAGGCGGGCATCGTCGTGCCGTAGCCGACGGCCACGTCGAAGTCCATGACCCGTCGGTGGCCGAGCGTCGCGAGCACCTTGTCGTAGAAGGTCTTGGCCGCCTCGAGATCGGCGCAGTTGATGCCGAAGTGATCGATCATGACGGGCAGTCTGCCAGCGTGCGCACCGCCGCGTGCTGCTGTGCGCTGAGAGGATCCAGCGTGGTGACACGGGAGTGACACGCAAGCGCCGAGTGTCCCGCCGGAGCCCGGTGTCCCGACGTCGTGCGAGCCGACTCTCGCGGACGCTGGCCTGCCCGCTTCCTAGGAGGGCACGCCGCTGGTGCGCCCGAGCACCGGACGGACCTCGACGACCGGCTCGGCGCGTGCCAGCTCACCGACGATCGCGAGGAGGTCGTCGAGGTCATCGGACTCGACGAGGTAGAAGCCGCCCGCCTGCTCGGCGGCCTCGGCGTACGGTCCGTCCGTCACGAGCGAGCCGCGGTCGGTCCGGCGTACGACCTTGGCCTCGGCCAGCGGTGTCAGCTCGCCTCCGGCACTCACCCGATGCCCGCGGGTGGTGAGGGCCGCGACGAACGCGCGGTGGGCGTCGCCGACGAGGCGGTTGTCGTCGTCGGTGCGGGCGTCCCACACGGCCTCGTCGCCGGGGATGGTGATCAGGTACTGGGTCATGGTGCTGCCTCTCGTCACGGGGATTGTCCGTCACCGGGATGACGGACGGCCGTCCCGGCTGATCGACAGAGATTTAGGGACGCCCGAACCCGCGTGGGAGGATTGGGGTCCGCTCCCACCACGCCGACGACCGCCGAAAGCAGCGAAGACACCGCCGTGCCCACGACCCCGACCGCGCCCGTCCCCGGCCGTACCGACCCCGCGGTCATCCGCAACTTCTGCATCATCGCCCACATCGACCACGGCAAGTCCACCCTGGCCGACCGGATGCTGCAGCTGACCGGCGTGGTCGACGAGCGCAGCGCGCGGGCGCAGTACCTCGACCGGATGGACATCGAGCGCGAGCGCGGGATCACCATCAAGAGCCAGGCCGTCCGGATGCCGTGGACCGTGCCGGCGGACAACGAGCAGGGCGCCGAGCCGGGCACCTACGTGCTCAACATGATCGACACCCCGGGGCACGTCGACTTCACCTACGAGGTGTCGCGCTCGCTCGAGGCGTGCGAGGCCGCCGTGCTCCTGGTGGACGCCGCGCAGGGGATCGAGGCGCAGACGCTGGCGAACCTCTACCTCGCCCTGGCCGCCGACCTCACGATCATCCCGGTGCTCAACAAGATCGACCTGCCGTCGGCGCAGCCGGAGAAGTACGCCGCGGAGCTGGCCGGCATCATCGGCTGCGACCCGGCCGACGTGTTGCAGACCTCGGCCAAGACCGGCCTCGGCGTCGTCGAGCTGCTCAACGAGATCGTCAAGCAGACTCCGGCCCCGACGGGCAACGCGGACGCACCGCCGCGCGCGCTGATCTTCGACTCGGTCTACGACACCTACCGCGGCGTGGTCACCTACGTCCGCGTCATCGACGGCCGGCTCAGCCACCGCGACCGGATCAAGATGATGTCGACCGGAGCCGTGCACGAGATGCTCGAGGTCGGCGTGATCAGCCCGGAGCCGGTCAAGGCCGGCGACCTGGGCGTCGGCGAGGTCGGCTACCTGATCACCGGGGTGAAGGACGTCCGTCAGTCGCGGGTCGGTGACACGGTCACCAGCCAGCACCACGGTGCCAGTGAGGCGCTCGGCGGCTACAAGCACCCGAACCCGATGGTCTACTCCGGGCTCTACCCGATCGACGGCGACGACTACCCGACGCTGCGCGACGCGCTCGAGCGGCTCCAGCTGAACGACGCGGCACTGGCCTTCGAGCCCGAGACGTCGGGCGCGCTGGGCTTCGGCTTCCGCTGCGGCTTCCTCGGCCTGCTCCACATGGAGATCACCCGCGACCGGCTCGAGCGGGAGTTCGACCTCGACCTGATCTCGACCGCGCCCAACGTGGTCTACGAGGTGGTCATGGAGGACGGCACCACCCACACCGTCACCAACCCCAGCGAGTATCCCGACGGCAAGATCGCCGAGGTCCGCGAGCCGGTGGTCAAGGCCACGATCCTCAGCCCGAGCGACTACATCGGCACGATCATGGAGCTCTGCCAGACCAAGCGCGGCAACCTGCAGGGCATGGACTACCTGTCCGAGGACCGCGTCGAGATGCGCTACACCCTGCCGATGGGCGAGATCGTCTTCGACTTCTTCGACCAGCTGAAGTCGCGGACCAAGGGCTACGCGTCGCTCGACTACGAGCGCTCCGGCGAGCAGTCCGCCGACCTGGTCAAGGTCGACATCCTGCTCCAGGGCGAGCCCGTCGACGCGTTCTCGGCGATCGTGCACCGCGACGCGGCGTACTCCTACGGCGTGATGCTGGCCGGCAAGCTCAAGGAGCTGATCCCCAGGCAGCAGTTCGAGGTGCCGATCCAGGCCGCGATCGGAGCGCGCGTGATCGCCCGCGAGAACATCCGGGCGCTGCGCAAGGACGTCCTCGCCAAGTGCTACGGCGGTGACATCACCCGCAAGCGCAAGCTGCTGGAGAAGCAGAAGGAGGGCAAGAAGCGGATGAAGATGGTCGGCCGGGTCGAGGTGCCCCAGGAAGCCTTCATCGCCGCGCTGTCCAACGCCCCGAGCGGAGAGAAGTCCGGCAAGAAGTGACCCACCTGGCCTGACGTCTGGTGGGGGACCGTGCGCGGCTGAGGGTCATCCCCGCGGGTGATCTTCCTGCCGCGGCGCAACCCGGCCGAGCTCCGGGCGGTCCTACTCGCAACCACTCGTTCTCAGGAGGACCACCATGCGACTCGCCGTTCCCATCTCACTCGTCTCGACCGCCGCCTTCGGTGCGCTCGCGCTGGCGGCCACCCTGGCCGCAGGTCAGGCCGACGCCTCGACCGCACCGACCCACACCCACCGTGTCGTCGTCCGGCCCGTCGACGCCCACGGCCACGCGGTCGCCGGCTGGACCGTGAAGCGCGAGCGCGGCGCCACCGCCAGCTGCGACGGGCCGTCCGCCGCCGCGGTCAGCCAGAACATCGTCGCCTGCTTCCCGTCCGCGGAGTACCTCCCGGCCTGCTGGAAGTCGGGGCATCACACCGTGCTCTGCTTGCGCGACGCCCGCACGCGCACGCTGGTGCGCATCCGCTACACCGGGTCCCTGCCGCAGGTGTCGGCGCCGAAGCACCCCAGCCCGCTCGATCTCCGGCTGGCCCACCACCAGGGATGCTCGATCCGCGTCGGTGGGGCCTGGGGCACGCTGCCGACGCACCCGCGGTGGCTCGGCTTCTACTCCTGCGACCGCGGCAGTGTCTACGGGCCGCCCACCGGCGACGGGATCAACCGCTCGCGGCAGCCGTGGACCGTCCACGTCTGGAAGAGCGGCACCAAGCAGCGCGTGGTCGTCCGTCAGGTGCGGACCGCCTACTACGTCGGCACCCACCGCTAGGAGGGCGGCCGACCGGACGCTGTGAGCTCGGTCGAGGAGTGCCCGGCGTCGGCCCACGCTCCGTCCACGACGAGGACGGCGAGCGCAGAGGTCGGCATCGGCACCCAGGTCCCGGCGAGCATCGACACCAGGTCCTCGAGGCCGGGGTTGTGGCCGACCAGCACCACGGTGGACAGGTCGTCGGACAGGTCGCGTACGACGCGCAGCAGCGAGTCGGCCGGGGCGCCGTAGAGGTCGTCGTCGCTCCGCAGCGGCGGCGCCTCGGCGAGCTCGGCCGCGGCGAGCGACCAGGTGTGGCGTGCCCGCTCCGCGGAGGAGACGACCGCCAGGTCGATCCGGTCGACGTGGGCGGCGAGCCAGCGACCGGCCTCGGGAGCCTGACGGATCCCGCGGGCGGCGAGCGGTCGCTCGTGGTCGGCTGCTCCGGTGGACCAGTCGGACTTGGCGTGGCGGAGCAGGATCAGCGTGTGGCCGGGGTCCATCGGGCCAGTCTCCACCCTCAGAGCCTGGTGGTGGTGAGCCCGGCGAGGGGCAGGTCGAGGGCGAGCGCAAGGGCGTCGGCCCCTTCGAGCACCTCGGCCTTGCGCAACCGTCGCGAGCCCGGGAACGACGAGACCGCGAGCGTCCTGGCCCGTCCCACGCCCTCGAGTCGCCAGTAGCCGCCGATCCGGCCGTCGACGAGGACGGGGGCGAGCATCAGCCCGTTGTTGCGGTGCCAGAGCACCTCGTTGTCGGCCGCCGCCACGAAGCGGTCGCGGGCGTGCGGGTCGTAGCCGCACAGGAGGGCGTCGAACTCCGGCAGCAGCCGTACGCCGGGTACGCCGCGCGCCGCGGGGGAGCCGGGCAGGTCGGCGTAGGCCCGGCCGTCCGGGCCGTCGCGCCAGGTGAGGTCGAGCCGGTCGAGCAGGACGTCGACCTGGCGCAGCCCCAGGCCCGACCACCACGCGACGTCGTGGCGGCTGACCGGACCGTAGGACGCGACATGTCGCCGTACGGCCGCCAGGACCGGGTCGTCGGGGGTACGCCGGTCGGGCAGCAGGGCCGACGCCGTGCGATAGCCGGGAGCCCCCTGCCCCGACCAGTCGCCCGCCAGCGGTCGTCGTACGAGGCCACCGTGGCCGAACGCGAAGTAGCGACCCGCCTGGTTGTCCATCCGGGTCACGGCCTCGGTCTCGCCGTGGCGGTCGAGCCAGGCGGTGAGGAACGCGGCGAGCTCGCCGGGCGTGCGCCACTCGTCGGCGGCGTAGGCCTCGATCGCCGCCCAGACGTCGTCGAGCTCGGCGCGCTCGAGTCGCAGGAAGCGGCGCCACAGCGTGCGCTGGCCGACCCGGGTGGTCGCATCGAGCAGCAGCTGGTCGTCGGCGGTGGAGGTGTGGACCGTGCCGCGGATGTTGCTGCCGCGGAGGATCCGCCAGGACTCGTAGGCCTCGGAGACGTCGGCCCGGGTGAGCCCCGGCAGCCGGGCACCCAGCCCGACGAAGGGCGAGCGCGCGGTCTGGGACTGGATCGGCCCGATCCGGTCGATGGTGGCCACCACGGCGTCGGGGCCGACCGCAGCGACCTCGGGGAACTGACGCGCCAGGCTGAGCCCCCGCAGCTCGTCGAGGTCGTAGGCCGTCACAGACCCAGGCTAGGGCCGGTCACCGACACGCCGTTCCGCGCCGAAAGGTCCGGTCG
Organism: uncultured Actinomycetota bacterium; assembly: GCA_963797325.1. GTDB lineage: Bacteria > Actinomycetota > Actinomycetes > Propionibacteriales > Nocardioidaceae > Nocardioides. Next base: position 294,628 of record CAWCPG010000015.1, on the reverse strand, counting down.
ACGGCCGCGGATGACCCGGTGGCGCTACGCCCGGCCTCCGCTCGGACGGACTCGAGGCGATCGGCTCCGGCGCGGGTCGGTGGCCTGCCACCATCGGGTCATGACCGTCCAGCACGCGCTCCCCGACCACGCCGCGAGCTCGCCACGCCGTCCGCGCCTGCGGTTGGCCCTGGTGTCGACGACGGGTGCCGACGCCCGCCGTACGTTCGCCGAGGACGTCGAGATCCGGTCCTCGGGTCCCGTCTGGCGCCGTCGTGAGCGTCTGGCCCCCGCGGGGTTGCTCCATGCGGCCGAGGCCCGCGGCGAGTGGACCCTCTGCGGCATCCTGCTCGACTCGCTGCACGAGTTCGACCGCGGCCGCTACCCGTTCGAGCGGTTCGACCCGAGCGGGCGCTGCCCGGTGTGCCACGCGGCTTCCGGCGCGACCCGCGCCTGACCCGGTCGGCGTCGGCACACCCGACCCGGGCGGTCCGGACGCGCGTGCCACGATGGCGGGCATGCCGTTCGCCCTCCCCGCCGGCCTCGAGCGCCAGCGCGGCCTGGGCCCCGACTGGGGCCGGTGGCTGGACCGGTTGCCCGGCAGGTTCGCCGGCCTGCTCGACGAGTGGGGGCTCACCCGCGACGGCGACGACCTGTGGCACGGCTTCTGCTCGCTGGTGGCCCCGGTCCGCACGGCCGACGACGTGCCCGCCGTGCTCAAGGTCGGCTTCGACGAGGACGACGAGTCCGAGCACGAGGCGCTCGCCCTGCAGCACTGGCACGGCGACGGGGTCGTCCGCCTGCTCCGTGCCGACCCGCGCCGCCGCGCTCTCCTGCTCGAGCGCCTGGACCGCCGCGATCTGACCGAGGTGTGGGACGTCGAGGCGTGCGAGATCGTCGCCGGTCTGTACCCGCGGATCCACCGGCCGGCGCTGCCGCAGCTGCGCACGGTCACGTCGTACGTCGACGGCTGGCTCGACTCGCTCGCCCGGCTGCCCAGCGACGCGCCGATCCCGCGCCGTCTGGTCGAGCAGGCGCTCTCGCTCGGCCGCGACCTGGTCGCGGACCCGGCCAGCATCGGCAGGATCATCCACGGCGACCTGCACTACGAGAACGTCCTGGCCGCGCCGGCGGGCTCGTCGGTCGAGCGGGATCCGTGGCTGGTGATCGACCCCAAGCCGATGTCGGGGGATCCGCACTACGAGCCCGCGCCGATGCTGTGGAACCGCTTCGAGGAGTACGCCGGCGACGTGCGCGACGGCGTACGGCGTCGGTTCCACACCCTGGTCGACACGGCGGGTCTCGACGAGGCTCGTGCTCGCGACTGGGTCGTGGTCCGGATGGTCGTCAACGCCAACTGGGCGATCGAGGACGCCGAGCGGGCCGGCCGACCGCTCGACGCCGAGGAGCGGGAGTGGATCACGCGCTGCATCGCGATCAGCAAGGCCGTGCAGGACTGAGGACACGCCGTCGCCACTCGGCCCGTCGCGCGGGTGTCGGGCGCCCCTCCTGGTGATACTGGGCACAACCCCCAAGGAGGAGCTGTTGCCGGCCTTCGACCCCGTGGTGATCGACAAGCGTCCACGGTCGCTCGCCCACATGTTCCTCGAGTGGGTGGAGACGTCCCCCGACGCCGACGCCTACTACTACCCCGTCGACGGCGGTTGGCAGGAGTCCACCTGGGAGCAGACGCGCCACCTCGTGGAGCCGCTCGCCGCCGGTCTGGTCGCGCTCGGGATCCGCACCGAGGACCGCGTCGCGGTGATGGCGACCACCCGCTACGAGTGGGTGCTGGCGTTCCTCGCCGTGCAGTTCTCCGGGGCGGCGGTGACGCTCGTCGACCCGGCAGCCGGCGACGCCGAGGTGGCCCACGCCCTGCGCGACTCCGGCACGCGCGTGGTGATCACCGAGGACTACGAGGCGACCCGTGCCCTGTGGCGGATCCGGGCGCGGATCCGCGACGTGACCAAGGTGGTGCAGATCGAGGGCGACTACCCCGACGCCCGCGTGCTCTCGCTCGAGGGGCTCCTGGCCCTGGGAGCCGAGCGGCTGGAGAGCGAGCCGCGCATCATCGCCCAGCGCCTCTACGCCGTACGTCGGCAGGGGCTGGCGGCGATCGTGTACGAGCCGGACGACGACGGGTTCTGGCGCGGCGTGCGGCTCACGCACTCCGCCCTGAGCTATCAGGGTGCTGCGATCGCGTCGCTGGGCCTCGTGGGCGAACCCGACCTCCTCTACCTCTGCCTGCCGCTCGACCTGACGTTCGGCTGGACGCTGCTGGCCGCCCATCTCGCGTGCGGCTTCCCGGTCGCGCTGGAGGGCAGGCCCGACCGCGTCCTCGACTCGCTCGCGCTCGTGCGTCCGACCCTGGTCGGCCTGACGCCGTCCCAGCTCGCGGAGGTGCGGGAGCGCGTGGAGAGCCAGCATCGTCCCCGCCTGCTGCGCCGCCGGGCGGAGCGACGGGTCCTCTCCGGTGTCCGGGAGGTCTTCGGTGACCGGCTCCGCTTCGTGGTGTCGGCGGGCGCGGGACTGGACGCCGAGCTCGTGGACTTCTTCGCCCTGGCCGGGGTCAGCGTGGTCGAGGCCTACGGCCGCCCGGAGACCGGTGGCGCGGCCTGCGTCGCGCGCCCCGACGACCCTCCCGGTACGGCGGGCCGGCCGCTGCCCGGCACCGAGGTCAGGATCGCCGACGACGGGGAGATCCTGGTTGCGGGCCCGGGGGTGATGGAGGGCTACCACCGCCGTCGCGCCGACACGATCGCCGTACTCGAGCAGGGCTGGTGGCACTCCGGCGACACCGGAGTCGTCGACGCCGAGGGTCGGCTGCGCGTGCTGGGCCGCCAGCCCGCACGCACCCACGATTGACGACCCGGGCCCCGCCGGTTGGCTACCCGCGCGTAACTTCGTGAACTAGATTGGGTCCCGGCCTCGGTCGCCGCGATCCAGCCGTCCCCGCTTCCAGGAGAGACATGTCCGTCACGCCAGACTCCAGCTTCGTCGACGACATGGTCGCCAACGTCGCCCTCCAGTTCCTCGACCGGGTCTCGAAGAGCCCTCGCGGCGAGGCGTTCCGCTACCCCGACGGCGAGCGGTGGGTGTCGATCACCTGGGCCGAGGCCGGGACCGAGGTCTCGCGGCTCGCGGCGGGCCTGCTGGCGCTGGGGCTGCAGTCCGAGCAGCGCGTCGGGATCGCCTCGGGCACCCGCTACGAGTGGATCCTGGCCGACCTGGCCGTGATGTGCGCCGGCGGCGCGACCACGACCGTCTACCCGTCCACCAACGCCGAGGACACGGCGTACATCCTGAGCGACTCGGAGTGCCGCGTCGTGTTCGCCGAGGACGACGAGCAGGTCGCGAAGCTCAAGGACAACCGGGCCGAGCTGCCCCACCTCGCCAAGATCGTCACCTTCGACGGCACCACCGACGGTGAGTGGGTGATCGGGCTCGACGACCTCGCGGGTCTGGGCGACACCTATCTGGCCGAGCACCCCGGCGTGATCGAGAAGATCGCGCAGGAGATCGGCCCCGACCAGCTGGCCACGCTGATCTACACCTCGGGCACCACGGGCCGGCCCAAGGGCGTCCGGCTCCGGCACCGGTCGTGGGTCTACGAGGGCTCGGCGATCCAGGCCAAGGACATCCTCAGCGAGAACGACCTCGAGTTCCGCTGGCTGCCGATGGCGCACTCGTTCGGCAAGGTGCTGCTCTCCACTCAGCTGGCGATCGGCTACCCCGCCGCGATCGACGGCCGCGTCGACAAGATCGTCGACAACCTCGGCGTGGTGAAGCCGACGTTCATGGGCGCGGCGCCGCGCATCTTCGAGAAGGCGCACGCCCGCATCGTCACGATGCAGGCCGCCGAGGGGGGCGCCAAGGAGGCGATCTTCAAGCAGGCCTTCAAGGTGGGGCTGGCGGTCGACAGGGCCAAGCGCGAGGGGCGCAACCCCGGCGTCGTCCTCAACGTCCAGCACGCCGTCTTCGACAGGCTCGTGTTCGCCAAGGTGCGCGAGCGGTTCGGCGGCCGGGTCCGCTTCTTCATCTCCGGGGCCGCCGCCCTCAACCAGGAGATCGCGGAGTGGTTCCATGCCGCCGGCATCTTGATCCTGGAGGGCTACGGGCTGACCGAGTCGTCGGCCGGCTCCTTCGTCAACCTCCCCGACAACTACCGGATGGGCAGCGTGGGGCTGGTGTTCCCCGGCAGCGAGGTGCGGCTCGGCGACGGCGACGAGATCCAGATCAAGGGCCCCGGCGTCATGGACGGCTATCACAACCTCGAGGGCGAGACGGCCAACTCCCTGACCGAGGACGGCTGGCTGCGCACCGGCGACAAGGGCCAGATCGACGGCGACGGGTTCCTGCGGATCACCGGCCGGATCAAGGAGCTGTTCAAGACCTCCGGCGGCAAGTACATCGCGCCCCCGGCGATCGAGTCGAAGTTCAAGGCGATCTGCCCCTACGCCAGCCAGTTCGTGGTGTTCGGCAACGAGCGCAACTTCGTGGTGGCCCTGGTCACCCTCGACCCCGACGCGCTCGCCGAGTGGGCCAAGGAGAACGACGTGCGCGGTGACTACGCCGAGATCGTCGCGTCCGACGCCTGCGAGAAGATGGTCCAGGGCTACGTCGAGGAGCTCAACCGGCGCCTCAACCGCTGGGAGACCATCAAGAAGTGGAAGCTGCTCGACCACGACCTGTCCGTCGAGTCCGGCGAGCTCACCCCCTCGATGAAGGTCAAGCGCAACGTGGTCGAGGACAACTACGCCCAGCTCATCGACTCCTTCTACGCCTGACCCGTCGCCAGCCGACGGCGGCCGCCGCGTCCTGGTCGTCCGCCCCACGTTCACTTCTAGGTGAACCTCAGGCGGACGACTCGGACTGGAAGCCTCGGTCGTCCGCCCCACGTTCACTTCTAGGTGAACCTCAGGCGGACGACCGGCCTACGCCGACAGCGCGGAGGGAGGCGGCAACACGGGGCGAGTCGTCGCGCAGCTCCCGACCGGTGCAGCGGAGCACGATCGCGCCGGTGGTGACCAGGTCACGTTCGCGGACGATGTCGTTCTCCCAGTGCTCGACCTCCATGTGGAAGCCACCATCGATCTCGAGGATCACGAGTCTTCCGTCGCGCAGTCGCCACTCGGCATCGCTGTAGCGCAACCGACCGGCGCCGTCGCGGCGAGGGGTCTGCCGGTCGGGGAGCGGCAGACCCTCCCGGTGACACATGCGCACCAGGTCGAGCTCGTTGACCGACTGCGACCCATGGGCGATCTCCTCCAGCGTGGCCCGGAAGACGCGGGACCGTCGCAGCGGATGCAGGTGGGGGAGCTCATGGAGCAGCCGGTCAGCCGAGGTCAGTCGCTGTTGTACGACGGCAGCCAGCAGGCCGAGGGCTGTTCGCGTGCTCGGGTGGTAACCCGCGAACAGCAACGCCGCCGGCTCGGTCCGCCACACCGGAGGAGCTCCCGGTCGCGAACAGCATCACCGGTCGCCGCGTCTCCACGAATCGAACGCCGGACAGAGGCTCGAGGTTGTGCGACTTCGGCAGCAGAACGGTGACCTCGTCGCGGTGCCAACGCCGCAGACCCGCGCAGCTCGAGTGCGGTGAGGCCCGCGATCGCGCTGTTCGGCCCCGCGTGCAGCACCCCAGCCCACATCAGCTGGGCCCGGCTGAGCGGACCCGTCGTCGTACACACCACGACGTCGGAGACCAGCTGCCAGCGCTGGGCCGCGAGCTGACCGTCGACGTAGCGCGCGCCGTATCCGCAGCCGAAGTAGCTGTCTGCGCGCGACGACCCCGGCCTGCGAAGCCGCGAGGTCTCGCCAACCGCTGACACGTCGAAGGGGCACCTTCACAGCCTGACCGCGATCCGTTCCCGGCGTACGGCGTCATCCACAGCTCGCGTCACTCACCACCTTCGGTCGTCCGCCCGACGTTCACGCCTAGGTGAACCTCAGGCGGACGACTCACTCACCACCTTCGGTCGTCCGCCCCACGTTCACGCCTAGGTGAACCTCAGGCGGACGACCCACAGGAGGGCGAGTCAGTCGACGAGCTCGGTCGGCTCGGCGACCACGTCGACCAGGGCTCCGTTGCGGAGCACCGTGATCTCGACCCGGGCGCCGATGGCGTCGTCGAGGAGCAGCCCCTGCAGGGAGCCGGCATCGGAGAGCGGTGAGCCGTCGACGGCCAGCACCAGGTCGCCGCGGTGGAGACCGCTCGCCTCGGCGGGGCTGTGCTCGACCACCTCGACGACGCGCAGGGCGGTGCGCTGGCCGGTGCGGTGCGCCCAGGCCGGCGGCAGGGCCGACGGGGCCGTCACGAGACCGAGGTAGGCACGGCGGACGCGGCCCTCGTGCAGCAACGCGTAGATGATGCGATTGGTCGTGGCGTTCACCGGCACGGCCAGACCCAGCCCCACGCCGGCCACGGCCGTGTTGATCCCGACCACCCGCCCCGACGAGTCCGCGAGTGCGCCACCGGAGTTGCCCGGGTTGAGGGCCGCGTCGGTCTGGATCACGTTCTCGATCATCCGCGCGGTCGTGCGTCCTCGGGCCGGCATGCTGCGACCCAGGCCGCTGACCACGCCCGCCGTGACGCTGCCCGCGAGCCCGAGCGGGTTGCCGACCGCCACGACGAGCGAGCCCACGCGGAGCGAGTCGGCGTCGCCGTACGGCGGCGGGCCGGGCACGGCGCGGTCGGCCCGTAGGACGGCGAGGTCGGAGAGCGCGTCGCGCCCCACGACGTCGAACCGGGCCACGGTGCCGTCGGCGAAGGCCGCTTCGCCCGAGGTCGCCCCGCCCACGACGTGCCCGTTCGTGATCAGGTGGCCCTCGCCGCTCAGGACCACCGCCGACCCCGCGGACTCACCGCGCCCGCTGCGGATGCGGATCGACGCCACGCGCGGCGTCAGCGTCTCGGCCACGTGTACGACGACCGCCGAGTAGGCGTCCAGGGCCTCCTCGTCGCGCGCGGGACCCGTCCCCGGAGCCGTGGGCTCGTCCATGTCGGTGCAACGCCTCGGCCGGCCGCGGTCGTTTCCTCGTTCGCCGAGAGCGGAACCGGAGAGCAGGTCGTCCGCCTCACAGGAGGTCCTCGTGGCCTGTCAGGCGGACGACCCACCCAGGGCGGGGTGGTTGGATGGCCGGATGCCGTCCTCGCTTCCCCCGGGCGACCCGGCCCCGGTCGACGGGTCGCTGCCGTCGTCCGCCCTCGACGAGCTGGGCACCCGGCCGTTCGGGTTCTACGTGCACGTGCCGTTCTGCACGGTGCGGTGCGGCTACTGCGACTTCAACACCTACACCGCCGAGGAGCTGGGCGACCAGCCCGGTGCCTCGCGCGCGACGTACGCCGAGGCGGCCATCGCCGAGGTCCGGCTGGCGCGACGCGTGCTCGGCGAGCGTGACCTGCCCGTGGACACCGTCTTCTTCGGCGGCGGTACGCCGACCCTCCTCGGCCCGGCCGACCTCGCGTCGGTGCTGGCGGCGATCGCCGCCGAGTTCGGGCTGGCGCCCGACGTGGAGGTGACCACCGAGGCGAACCCCGACAGCGTGGCCGCCTGGGACCTGGCCGCGCTCCGGGAGGCCGGGTTCACACGGGTGAGCTTCGGCATGCAGTCGGCGGTCGACTCGGTGCTGGCGACCCTCGACCGCACCCACGACCCGCTGCGCGTCCCAGCCGTCGTCGACTGGGCTCGCGAGGCCGGCTTCGAGCAGATCAGCCTCGACCTCATCTACGGCACCCCGGGGGAGACCCTCCAGGACTGGGAGGTCTCCGTCGAGGCGGCCCTGGCCTGCGCGCCCGACCACGTCTCGGCGTACTCGCTGATCGTCGAGCCCGGTACCGCGCTCGCCCGCCGGATCGCCCGCGGGGAGCTCCCGATGCCCGACGAGGACGACCTCGCCGACAAGTACCTCCACGCCGACGACCGGCTCGGCCGGGCCGGCCTCGCGTGGTACGAGGTGTCCAACTGGGCCCGCGACCGTGCGAGCCGGTGCCGGCACAACGAGCTCTACTGGACCGGTGGCCACTGGTGGGGCGTCGGTCCCGGCGCCCACAGCCACGTGGGGGGCGTGCGGTGGTGGAACGTCAAGCACCCGGCGGCGTACGCCGGTCGGCTGGCCGCCGACGCCAGCCCGGCCGCGGCCCGCGAGACGCTCGACGCCGAGACCCGGCGCGTCGAGCGGGTGCTGCTCGAGCTGCGACTGCGCGACGGGCTGCCGGTGCTGGCCCTCGACCAGCACGGGCGGGCCGAGGTCGCCGGGCTGGTCCAGCGCGGACTGGTCGAGCTGGCCGCGGAGCGGCTGGTCCTCACCCGCGAGGGTCGGCTGCTCGCCGACGCGGTCGTCCGCGACCTGCTGCCCTGACCGGTCAGCCGCCGGTGGTCCACCCGGCAGGCGCCTGCAGCATCTCGATCGACGGCGACCTGTGCACCACGACCCAGTGCTCCTGGTGCTCGAGCGCGTAGCTCAGCGCACTGCTCGGCCGCTGGACCGCCACGGTGACACCAGTGGCCCGCAGCTCGTCGTCCCACCCGGGCGCCAGGGCCTCGATGTCGGTGTTGCGCTGCAGCTCGGCGGTGGTGAACGTGTCGCCGTAGCCGTGCATCAGCAGGTCGAGCTGGGGGTAGCGCCACATCAGGTAGCCGCCCCAGTCCCAGGCGCCGACGACCTTCGTGCCGGCGGGCAGCGAGCTCAGGGCGGGATCGACCCAGGACGGCTGCGGGGGAGGCTGGTCGGAGGTGTGCGGGACCGCCACGGCCAGCGCGAGCAGAGCGGCGACGGCACCGCCGGCGACGAGAAGCCGCTCGGGCCGCGCGATGCGACGTGCGGGATCGGCCTCGCGGGGCCTGGCCTGCGCGGCCGCGAGGGGTACCACGATCATCGCGGCCACCGGCACCGTCCGCCACGAGGACACGGCGAAGCCGGCGGTCACCAGCAGCAGCGCCAGGTCGAGCCACGTCGCCATCCGGCGGCGCACCATCAGCGTGATGGTCACCGCGAGGAGCACCGCCAGCACCATGCACGACGGGTAGGTCCAGTCGGGAGGGTTCCACTCCGAGAAGTACTGCGAGCGTGAGCCCACCGCGAGCACCTGACCGTAGAGCGCGGGCCCGACCGGGGTGAGCCCGGCCGCGACGGCCGACAGCGCCGGGACGAGCGCGGCCCTCAGGAGCGTGGGTCGGGGCAGGGCGCGGTCGAGCGCGAGCCCGACCACCGCGACCACGCCGATCACGATCCCCAGCGACCACATGCCGTGCGACATCGCCCACAGCCAGGTCATCGGGACCAGCCACCAGCGCAGCCGTCCGTCCTCCCGCGTACGGAGCCAGGCCGCGGCGGTGACCGCGACCATCAGGAAGCTGATCATCTGGGGGCGCATCGACAGGTTCTCCGAGGCTGCGCCCAGCGCCGCGACCGTGAGCAGGAGGGCGACCAGCGGGTCGACCCAGCGCCGCGCGACCAGGTAGAGGGTGCTGAACAACGCCACCAGCAGGACGCCGAACAGCCAGGCCACGGCCGCCAGCCCGAAGGTCTGCTCGAGCCACGCCATCGCGATCTCGGGCAGCCACTGGGTCGGCAGCCACGAGGAGGTCGCGAACGTGCTGACCGAGCCCGGGTGCCACAGCGACCAGTGGTGGAGGAACTCGGAGCCGAACCGTAGATGGAAGTAGGTGTCGGTGTTGCTGAGCGGCAGCGCCGCGACCCGCACCAGGAGGACGAGCAGGGCGCCGTACAGCGCGACCGTGAGCCCGCGTCGTAGGACCGAGGGGCGCCGGGCAGGGGTCGGCGGCGGAGGAGTCGCGCGCGGCGACTCCTCCGACGACGGCTGCGTCAGCACCTGGGTCACGGGGATGGCTCCTCGAAGGTCTAGACGCTGAACGACCAGGAGTACGTCACCAGGTGGTTCCCGGCGGCGTCGTGGATGGTGCTCGTCACCGTGCCCGTGTAGGACTTGCCCTTCTTCAGCCTCGCCTTCGGGGTCAACGTGGCCGTACGGCCGTTGCTCGACAGCTTCACCTTGCCGGCCAGCTTCGACTTCTTGCCGTAGGGGTGGAGCTGGAAGGACGACGCGGACACGCCGGCGACCTTCTCGCTGAAGGTCACCGTCAGGTGTGACGTCGGCTTCCCGTACGGCGTCGGCGTCACCTTGGTCACGATCGGCGCCGTGGCGTCGATGGTGAAGGTGCGCGCGGCGCTGGTGGCGATCGCACCGCCGCTCGGGTCGAGCGCCGTGACGCGCCAGGTGTAGACACCGTCACCGATCACCGAGGGCGCGTTGGCCGTCGCCGGCGTGACGAGGTTGTACACGCTGTTGTTGTTCGCGTCGCGGATGTCGAGCCGGTAGCTGGCGGCGAACGGGACCGGGTTCCAGGTGAAGTAGAGGTTGTTGCGCTTCTGGAGAGTGCCGGTGCTCGGCGCGGTCAGGGTGACCGCCGAGGCGTTCACCGAAGAACCGCCCGTCCGCCGAGCACGGCCGCGGCTGGCCGTCGGCGTCGTACCAGCGCACCCGCCAGCGGTAGGCGGCTGCTCGACGGCGGCAGGTAGTTCTGCGGCACGTACGCCGACTGGTGGCGTGGTCGCGGCGATCACCTGGTTGGCGGGCCAGTGCGTCGCGTCGTCGTTCTTGTAGACCTCGATCGTGTAGGAGTACGCGCCGTTCATGGGCGCCCACCGGAACGGCGTCGAGCCCGCGACGGTCGCGCCGCCCACCGGCGACGGCACGCGCACCGACGCCGCGAGGCTGATCGGCCGGCTGGTCGTTGCTGAAGCTCAGCGCGGGCTCCAGTTCACGTTGTTGCCATGCCGGGTCCACGGCCTGCACCCGCCAGTAGAGCGTCCCCTGGGGGAGCGTGCGGTCGCTGGGCGTGTAGAAGGGCTGGTCCAGGTGACGGTCAGCCACGATGCTGTTCGGTCGAAAGTTGGACGATGGCGCGATCTGCACGTGGTAGCCCAGCGCCGTCTGGTACGACGGGTCGTCGACGCGCCGGCGTAGGCGTTCACGGCCTGCGTTGTTGTCGTCAGTAGTCGGTCCAGCGAGAGCGTCGGCGTCGCCGGTGACCGGACCGTGCCCCGTTGGCCGGCGCGCCGCAGCTGGATCGCCGGCGACAGCTTGCGGAAGGCGTTGGTGGCCGCCGCATTCGTCGAGATCGGGTCGGGGTTGCACTGACCAGGGGCTGCATGCTCTTGCAGGGGCGCACGATACCAGTAGTAGGAGCCCTGGGCGGTGTTGTCCGGCAGGTCCGAGCGGCGGGCGTCCACATGGTGTTCGTGGTGAGGGCGTACGGGTTCGACCACGCGGTTGGTGATGTCGCGGTCGTTGCGCCAGGTAGATGGCGTAGCCCGCGGCGCGTGGGACTCGGCGTCCCAGCTGAGGACCGGCGTCGCCGGCACCCCGGTGCAGATCTGGTTGGCCGGCAGGGCGGCCGACAGGCGTTGGTGCAGCCGGCGGAGTCCGACACCGGGCGAGCCGTCGAGGGCGACCTTCTGGCCGGACGCGGCCGGGAGGTCCCTGATCGTGAACTGGCCGTAGTCGGCCGGGGATGTCTCAGCCGAGCGAGCGTGGTTGGTCGAGTCGTACGCGTCGACGTACCAGAAGTAGGTGCCCGGCGAGAGGTAGTGGGTGGCGGTGTCCGTCGCGGCGGAGTAGGAGTACGGCGTGGTGCTGATGTGCGAGGTGTTGCTGGTCGTAGAAGCCGATGCCGCGCACCCCGACCGGACGCGGTAGTAGGCCGCTCCGGGCTGCGGCTCCCCAGGTCAGGTCGGGGAACTCCTCGGTCGCCGGGTCACCGGCCAGGCCGGTCAGCGGCACCAGGGGTCCCGCGCGTGGGTTGGTGCCGGAGACGTTGAAGGTGCATGCCGGGGTAGAGCGGCGAGATGTTGCCGCCGTAGGGCGTGGACTGGACGGTCCACGAGTAGGGATTCCCCGACGGTCGGAGCAGTCTCTCCGGCGTCCAGCTAGTGGAGTTGGTGTCCGATCGTGCGCGGCGACGTTGTTGTCCTTGTCCTTGACTCACCACGTGGTAGGTCTGGGTGCCGGCGATCGGGGTCCCAGTCGAGGGTCGGGACGTCGACCGTGTCGCCGTCCGCCGGGCGAGGTCTGGGTGACCTGCCCGGCGCTGTACACGAAGTGGTGGATGTCGGAGTAGATGCCCTCGACCGCTGGTTCGAGCCCGGGAGTAGTCGATCGCGCTTCACCCGCCAGTAGGTGGTCTGGCCCTGGCCGAGCGCGCCGCAGCAGTTCGCCGTTCACGGCGTACGTCGTGGAGGTCGTGCGTGCAGGTGAAGTACGTGCCCGGCGAGAAGTTCGGGTCGCTGCCCGACGTCGAGCTGGTACGAGCTGGCGCGTGCGGACCGGCGTCCACTGGTAGAACATCGGGTTGCCCACGGTCGGGGTGAACTGGTTGAGCGGGCACTCCAGCGTCGGCTTCTGCGGCCAGTTGCGCTGGAAGGTGAACGGCGCGGCCGTCGTCCACGGCATCGGCGTGCCGGCCGCGTCGATCGCGCGCACCCGCCAGTAGTACCGGCCGTTGGTGTAGGTCTGAAGTTGGGCTGGAAGCGGGTGCCCATAGACGTCCAGTCTGGTCGTCGACGATGTTGTTGAAGTCGGGGTCCTTGCCCACCTGGAGCTGGTACTCCGTGGCACCGGGCACGGGCTGCCAGTCGATGGAGACGTCCTGCATCGCGCGGCCGGCGTCATGTCCGCGCCGGGCTGGGGGTCGTCGAGCTGGCCGACGTCGTACGTCGCCGTGCTGCTCCACGCGGTGTAGAGGCCGTTGCCACGGTTGGCGCGGACGCGCCAGAACCAGGTGCCGGCTGCCTGCGGGAAGCTCGACGAAGTACGACGTCCCGCTCGGGGAGTAGGTGGTGGGCGAGGTCCACGAGCCCGTGTTGTCGACCTGGACCTCGTAGCCGATCGCGCCGGCGACCGGCGACCAGGTGAAGAGCGGCGGGTTGTCGGGCTGGGTCAGCACCGTCCCGCCCACCGGTGAGACCGGGCTCGGGGCGGCGGCCGACGAGATGGTGGCGCTGGCGCTCGCCCACGAGCTGTTGCCCGACTGGGAGTCCGCGCGGACCTGCCAGGTGATGTCGCCGTCCGGCAGGTTCGAGGTCGGCACCCACCGGTTGTTGGCCGTCGTCGTCTGGACGAGCGCGTTGCCGCCCGCGCTGATCACGAGGTCGTACTGCGTGGCACCGGACACGCGGTTCCAGGTGAACGTCGGGGTGTTGGAGGAGGTCGGGCCGTTGGGCGCGAGTCCCGAGGGGGCTGCGATCCGGGCCTGGGCACTGGCGGGAACGAGCGCAAGGGCAGCCGTCGCGAGCAGTCCCGTGAGGGCCAGCCCGAGCGGTCGGGAGAGGCGGCGGAGAGACACGTGGGGCCCTTCGGTCGGACGGCGCTGTGACCGACCCACGGTAGAGGCGGAACCCCCTGCTCCACGGGAGAATGGAGAAACTGGATCCGACTCGTTTCAGACCCCTCGGCGGGCTCCTCGAGGGCTCAGTCGATGCCGACCGCGAAGGCCGACTCGAGGTCGTGACGGGAGTAGGCCCGGAAGGCGATGTGGGTCTCGGTCGAGGTCACGCCGGGCACCTTGTTGAGACGGTCGGCGACCACGTTCGCCACGTCGTCGTGGTCGCGCACCCGGACCAGCGCGATCAGGTCGATCTGGCCGGTGACGGAGTAGACCTCGCTGATGCCCTCGAGGTCGGCGATCGCCTCGGCGACCTGCGGGATCCGGGCGACGTCGGCCTTCACGAAGACGATGGCGGTGATCATGTCCCGACCCTAGTCGGGCACGACGAAGGAGTGCACGACGCGGGGAGGGAGGTCGAGCGAGCGACGCGACTGCGGAACGAAGTCGCGCGAGCGTGTCGAGACCCGGCGCCTCCAGGTGAACGGCCCGCCCCGACAGGGGACCGCTCAACGCACCGGGCGGCTCACGGTCGGCAGGTCACGTCGGTCGTCGAACGGCACCAGGTCGAGCCGCGACTGGCTGGCCGCGTCGTGGAGCGCGAGGTGACGGGTGGCGCCGCCGACGGGACAGGTCCACTCGCCGTCGACCTCGATCAGACGCAGGCCCGGGGCCTCGAGCCAGCGCAGGATCCGCTCGGTCTCCTCGGCCGTGGCAGCAGGGGCCGGCCCGGGCCCGCCGCGCACCGTCTCGCCGCTGGCGACCAGGTCGGCGACGTAGAGGTGGGCGTCGGCTCCGGGTGGGATGACCCCTGCCGCAGCGAGCCGTCCGTGGCGTACGACGTGCACCGCCCACCGCACCCCGCCGCGCGCGTCGGCCTCGCGTCGCGCGGCCACCAGGTGGGGGATCCGGGTCAGCGCGGACAGCCGCTGGGTGCGCGCCACCGCGCGGACGAAGGCGGCGAGACGGTCGCGATGGACGCCCGCCTCCTCGAAGCGCTCGTCGTCGGCGAGGACCGCCATCCGTCGGGTGATCAGCTCGACCACGTCGTCGGGCCGGCTGAGGAGGTTGTCGCGCAGCCGGCGCACCACGGCGGCGTAGGTCGTGGGGTCGACGCTGCCGTCGCAGGGCGCCAGGCAGCGGCCCATCTCGGCCAGCACGCAGGGGGACGCCGACGGCTGCCGGGCGAGCCGCTGGGTGCACTGGCGCAGCGGGAACGTCTCGTGGAGGGCGGACAGGCACTTCTCGGCCGTGCGCCTGCTGGAGAAGGGTCCGACGTAGTCGGCGCCGTCGTCGACCACGCGACGCACGAGCGACAGGCGCGGCCAGGCCTCGCGGGTCAGCTTGAGGTAGCGGGCCTTCTCCGGGAAGCGGGAGCGCCGGTTGTAGCGAGGCTTGTGCTCGGCGATGAGGCGCAGCTCGCGGACCTCGGCCTCGAGCGGTGTCGCGCACTCGATGCCCGTGACGGACTCGGCGAGCCCGACCATCTCGCCCATCCGGGAGCGCGTCTCCGAGGCGGTGAAGTAGGAGCGGACGCGGGTGCGCAGGTCGCGGGAGGTGCCGACGTAGAGGACGCGGGCCCCGTCGTCGCGGAAGAGATAGACCCCCGGAGCGTGCGGCAGGCCCTCGGCGAGGTGGCGCTTGCGCCGCTGGGCGGTCGAGACCTTGGCGCTGAAGGTCGAGAGCTCCTCGAGGGTGTGCACACCGAGGCCGCCGAGCCGCTCCATCAGGCCGTGGAGGACGTCGACGGTGGCGCGGGCGTCGGAGAGCGCCCGGTGGTTGGGGGTCGTCGTGGCGTGGAAGGCCTTGGCCAGGGAGGAGAGCTTGCAGTTGGGAGCGTCGTCGCGGGTGACGACGCGGCGCGCGATCTTGGCCGTGTCGAGCACCTCGAACGCCGGCCAGGGCAGGCCCTGCCGAGCCGCGAACCACTGGAGGAAGCCGACGTCGAACGGCGCGTTGTGGGCCACCAGGACCGAGCCGGTGGCGAACTCGAGGAAGGCCGGGAGCACCGACTCGATGGACGGCGCATCGCTGACCATGGAGTTGGTGATGCCGGTGAGCACCGCGATGAACGGTGGGATCTGGGCATGGGGGTTGACCAGCGTCTGGAACTCGCCGAGCACCTCGCCCCCGCGCACCTTCACGGCGCCGACCTCGGTGATCATCGAGCCGCCCTCGGCCGAGCCGCCCGTGGTCTCGAGGTCGACCACGCAGAACGTCAGGTCGCGCAACGGCCGCCCGAGCTCGTCGAACGTGCGCTGGACGTCCCAGCGCTGTGCTCGGGAGGCGGTCGTGGTCACGCCGCTGACGCTAGGCCCGCCCGCCGACAACCCGACGGCACCAGCCTCCGACACGCGGGCAGGAGGCACTGTCGGTGGTCCCTGTGAGAGTGCGGAGCATGACGACGAGAATCGACTGCGACACCTGCCTCGTCCGGGGGCAGGCCTGCCACGACTGCGTGGTGACCGTGCTGCTCGGCCCACCGCCCGAGCTGACCCTGGCCGACGACGAGTGCCGGGCGCTCGACACCCTCGCGGCCGGTGGCCTCGTGCCTCCGCTGCGCCTGGTCACGCCCGTGGCGGGGCCGGTGATCGAGTCCGCCTGACCGGTGTGGGGGACCCGTGACCGATGGGGCGGATGTGACCTGTGTGACACAGGCGGTCGGCGCGTCGCGCCAGGTCACGAAATAGTGACGACAACCCGGTTGAAAGTTTGGTGAGCGGGCGCGGCTGTGGCTAGGGTGACGCCTCAGACGCCCGTACCCATGGACCAGTCCGAGGTTCATGCGGGGGTCGCGCCGAGTCACAAGTCGTGACCGCTCGGGGTCGCGAACGAAGAGCCGGGGAACCAACCCATCTGGGGTGAATCGCCATCAAGGCGGAGGCACAGCCTCCGAGGAGATGGAGTAGGGCCTGTCGTGCCCGAACCCGTCAGCTCACCTGGTAGGCGTACGACATGTAAGGGAGACCTTCCGCTCGTGCTCAACGGCCGGAAAAGCCTCATCACCGTCATTGCAGCAGCCTCGTTGGTCGTCACCGTGGGATCCATCCCCGGCGGCTCCGCGCAGGCCAACCCTTCGATCGAGGACGTGCAGCACCGGGTCGACCGGCTGTATCACGCAGCCGAGCAGGCCTCGGAGCGCTACAACCAGATCCACGTCCAGCTCAAGCAGATGCGCGGTGACGTCAAGGCACTGCGCGCCGACCAGGCGCGCCAGCAGAACCGCACCGAGAAGGCCCGGCAGATCGTCGCCGACTCCATCGTCCGTCAGTACGAGGGCGACTCGCTCTCGGCCGTCGGTCAGGCCGTGGTGGCCAGCGACCCGAGCGCGTTCGTCTCGCAGCTGAACACCATGTCGGCCTTCAACACGATGCAGGCCGGTCAGTACTCCTCCTACCTCACCCAGGCCAAGGCGCTGAGCATCCGTCAGGACGCCACCAGCAGCCAGCTGGCCAAGGTGGCGCGCCTCGAGCAGGAGGCCGCCCAGAACAAGGCGACCATCGCGCACAGCCTGGCCGAGGCCAAGAGCGTGCTCGACAAGATGAAGGCCGACCAGCGGGCTCGCCTGATCGAGGCCTCGCGCGGCGACACCAGCCGCATCTCGTCGGCCGACATCCCCGTGTCGGGTCGCGCCGCCGCAGCCGTGCACTTCGCGATGGCCCAGATCGGCAAGGCCTACGTCTACGGCGCAGCCGGACCGAACGCCTACGACTGCTCGGGCCTGACCATGGCCGCCTGGGGCTCGGCAGGGGTGGGGCTCCCGCACTCCTCCAGCGCGCAGTACGGCTCCGGCACCCACATCGCGGCGAGCCAGCTGAAGCCCGGTGACCTGGTGTTCTACTACAGCCCGATCAGCCACGTCGGCATGTACATCGGCAACGGCATGATCGTGAACGCCGAGAACCCCTCGGCGGGCATCCGGGTCGCTCCGCTCTACATGATGCCGTACGTCGGCGCGGTCCGCCCTGGCTGACCCTGCGCCCCCGAGCACGCCCCCCAGCACGCATGGAGTGGCCGGTCGCCCCCGTTGGTGGGTGGCCGGCCTCTCGCTGTTCCTGGCCGTCGCGGTCGGGCTCGTCGTCTGGCTGACACACCGCGACCCGACCTACCACGCGCCGCTGCGCACTCCCGCGACCGCGCCGGCCGCCTCGGCCGAGGCGACCGGGCTGCTCCGCGACCTCCAGGCCGCGGTGCGGCGGGGTGACGCGGCCCAGGGCGCCCGGCTCGGAGCCGGCGCCGGTGCCTCCCGCACCCTGGCGGGGGTGGTCCGCAACGGCCGGGCCCTGCACGTGCGCGGCTTCTCGCTCCGCTACGTCGACCAGGCCGGGGGAGTGGCACCCGACGGCGCGTTCACGGCGTACGTGCACGCCTCCTGGCGCTTCGGCGGCTTCGACCCGGGCCCGGAGCGGATGGAGGTCCGGGTCCGCTTCGCGCCGCGAGACGGGCACCTGGCCGTCGCCGGCATCGGCGGGGGAGACCGCCGTTCGCCGCTGTGGCTCTCCGGACCGGTGCAGGTACGCCGCTCACCCGGCGTACTCGTCGTCGTGCAGGGCGACGCGGCCGAGGCCGACCGCGTGGCGGGGCTGGCCCGGACCGCCGTCCCCCAGGTCCGCCGTGTCCTGCCGGGCTGGGGCGGCCGCCTGGTCGTGGAGGTGCCGGCGACCGAGCAGCGCCTCGAGAGCGTGCTCCACGCCGACCCCGGCCAGTACGACGGGATCGCTGCGGTGACCACCTCGGTCGACGGCTCCCGTTCGCGACGGGCGCCGGTCCACGTCTTCGTGAACCCGCAGACGTTCCTGCCCCTGAAGCAGGACGGCGCCCAGGTCGTCCTCACCCACGAGGCCACCCACGTCGCGACCTCCGCGGCCGTCAGCAGGTCACCGACCTGGCTGGTCGAGGGGTTCGCCGACTACGTCGCCCTCCGCGCCCAGCGGATCCCCCTGCGGACCGCCGCGGCCCGCATCATCGCCCTGGTCCGGAGCAGGGGCGTCCCCGCGCACCTCCCGGGGGACGGCGACTTCGCGACCGGGGCCCCGCACCTCGAGGCCCGCTACGAGAGCGCGTGGCTCGCCTGCCGGCTCCTCGCCCGGACCGCCGGCCCGGACGCCCTGGTGGCGTTCTACCGGGCCGTGGACGGGGGACAGCCGGTCGATGCCGCGCTGCGGAGCCGGGTCGGCTTCGGCCTCCATGGCCTCACCGAGCGGTGGCGGACCCTCCTGGCACACTTGCCGGCGTGACTGAACGCCGCTGGGCTCTGGCCACGTTCCTGGTGGCCACCGCGGCCTTCGTGGCCGTCGCGGCCTGGCGGATCCCGTGGCACCCCGTGCCCGGCGGCACGCCGCCGCCCGCAGCCGCCGACACCGTGTTCACCCAGGCCCAGGTCGCCCGGGCCAACGCCTACACCGACCCGGCCCGACATCTCGCGTGGGCGTCGCTCGCGGTGTCCCTGGTGGTCACCCTGGTGCTCGGCTTCACGCCGCTGGGAGCCCGTCTGGTCGGGCGGCTCCGGGGCTGGTGGTGGGTGCGCGTGCTGCTGGCCGTGCTGATGCTGGCCCTGATCGGCAGGCTCGTCACGCTGCCGTTCGCGATCGTCGGTCACCATCGCTCGCTGGACTACGGCCTGACCGACGAGGCCTGGGGTCCGTGGGCCGTCGACCAGGTGAAGGACCTCCTGCTCTCCGTGGTGATCTCCGGGCTGCTGCTGCTCGTCCTGATCGGCTGCGCCCGCACCTGGTCGCGCGCCTGGCCGGCGGTGGCCGGCGTCGTGCTCGGCGGCTTGGTGATGCTGGGGTCGTTCGTCTACCCGGTGCTCGTGGAGCCCGCCTTCAACCACTTCACGCCGCTGCCCGACGGTCCGCTGCGCTCGCAGATCCTGCAGCTGGCCGCCGACGAGCACGTGCACCTCGACGACGTGCTCGTCGCGGACGCGTCACGTCGTACGACGACGCTCAACGCCTACGTGTCGGGCTACGGCAGCACGCGGCGCGTCGTCCTCTACGACACCGTCGTCCGCGACCTCCCGCGCGACCAGATCCTCTCGATCGTGGCCCACGAGCTCGGCCATGCGCGACACGACGACGTCCTGTCCGGGTCGATCCTGGCGGCCCTGGGCACCACGCTCGGGATCGGCCTGCTGGCCCTCGTCCTCCCGCTCGTACGACGGCGTCCCGGCGCCCTGCGCGACCCCACGGTGGTGCCGCTGGTCGCCGCCCTGGTGGCGATCGGCACGCTGCTGTCGAGCCCGGTGAACAACGGACTCTCGCGCCTGATCGAGACCCGCGCCGACGTCGACTCGCTGCAGACGACGCGCAACCCCGCCGCGTTCGTCGCGATGCAGCGACAGCTCGCCCTGCACGCCCTCAGCGACCAGCCACCGGCCTGGTCGCAGTTCTGGTTCGGCTCGCACCCCACCACCCTGGAGCGGATCGCGATCGCCCGCCAGCTCGGCGCGCAGCAGGCCGAGAGCCGGTAGCCCCGGTGGGGAGGCGCGACAACACCCCGTCGTCCGCGCGCCTCCAGAAGGACGACCGCGACAAAAGCGATGGCCGCGGGCCCCCCATGGGTCCGCGGCCATCCCCCGTCGTAGGTCTGAGGGCAGTCAGCAGCTGCCGGCCTTCGCGCTGGCGCCGAGGCTGTTGCAGTGTTGTTGAAGATGTTCTGCACCACGCCCCCGAAGGCGAAGACGATGATGGCGATCACGGCAGCGACACCGGTGATCAGCAGGCCGTACTCCACGGCCGTGGCGCCACGCTCGTCCATCTTGGCGAGGCGGGCGTCGAGCAGGATGCGAAGGAAGTCGAGCATGTCGGTGACTCCTTGGTCAGGACGGGGTGGCGACAGTCCGAGTGTGGAGGACGGCGGCGGGTGAGCGGATCAGGCGAAAGCACGGCACGTCATGACCCGTATGGACTAGACGGGTGGACACCGGGGCCGCCGGGCGCCCGACACCGGTGCCGTGCAGGGCGTCCGGGGAAGCGGCCGGCGAAGCAGGAACAGGGCTGAGATGCACGATGGCCGCGGACCAACAGGTCCGCGGCCATCGAAGGCGAAGAGCCTCGTTCAGCAGCTGCCGCCGCCGCTCTTGCCAACGCTGTTGCAGGTGTTCTGGAAGATGTTCTTGATGACGCCGCCGAAGGCGAACACGACGACGACGATCAGGGCCGCGATGCCGGCGATCAGCAGGCCGTACTCAACGGCGGACGCGCCACGCTCGTCCATCTTGGCGAGGCGGGCGTCCAGCATGATGCGGAGGTAGTCCAGCATTTTCGTTTCTCCTACAGGTGTGGTGTTAGGCGTTTGAGAGCCGAGAAGGCCGGAGGCCTCCGGACTCAATGATTCCCTTTTCGCCCCGCCGGGGGATCCCGCTTTCGATCCGAGCGTCCTAGTCAATTAGGACCATTCAGCAGCGCGCAGTGGGAGGAAATCGTGAGAAACGCTCACACGCCACACGGACGTGTGCTCTCAGGACTCCTTGCGTTGCACGCTGGAGAGCAGGCCGATCCGCATGGCCGTGACCAGTGCCTGGGCGCGGTTGCTGGCGCCCAGCTTCTGGTAGATCCGCGCGATGTGAGACTTGACCGTCGACTCGCTCATGTAGAGCTGCTGGCCGATCGCGGCAGCGTTGGCGCCGTCCGCGAGCAGCAGCAGGACGTCGTGCTCGCGGGTGGAGAGCCGGGTGGACTCCGCGCTCATCCGGCGCATCATCGCCCCGGCCAGGCCGGTGCAGAGGAACGAGCGCGGCGACACCGCGGCGTGCCGGGCGGCGCGGACCACCTCGGTCGAGGGCGCGTCCTTGCCGACGAACGCCGAGGCGCCGGCCTCCATGGCCGCGAAGATCTGGTCGTCGCCGGAGTGCATGGTGACCACGACCAGGCCGATCCCCTCGTCGTGCGTGCGGATCTGACGGATGATGTCGAGCCCGGTCCCGTCCTCGAGCTGGAGGTCGGTGACGATCACGTCGGGCCGGTTCGCGTCGTAGACGGCGATGGCCTCCGCGACGGTGCCGACGGACCCGATCACCTCGGTCGCGGGCTCGCGGGAGAACGCCCCTGACAGGCCTTCGCGGATGAGCTCGTGATCGTCGACGATCAGCACCCGGAGGACGTCCGGCTCGGTGGTCATGCCAGCAGGGTGTCCGGTTCGGGCACTGCCTCCGGCACCGACACGCCGATCCCGCTGAGACGGACGGTCACGGACGTGCCGTGGGGCACGGAGTCGGCGACGTCGAGATCGGCCCCGATCAGCGTCGCGCGCTCGCGCATGATCTCCAGGCCGTGCGAGTCGTCGCGGCCGCGGCCGAGCCCTCGGCCGTCGTCGCGGATCACGATCTCCGCGGTCGGCGGAGCCACGCGGCACTGGACGTTGATCGCCTGCGCGCCGGAGTGCCGGACGGCGTTGGTCATCGCCTCCTGGGCGATCCGGAGCAGCTCGCTCTCGACCTCGGGACGCAGGCGCGTGGTCGACTCGTCGAGCGTGACGTGGATGGGCGTGCCGCTGCTCGCGCTGAGGTGCCGCGCCAGCGAGCCGATCGCCGTACCGAGGGAGTCGTTCTCGCCGATGCTCGTGCGCAGCGTCTGGACCGACCGTCGTACCTCACCGACGACCATGGTCAGCCGCTCGCGCAGCATGCGCAGCTGGCGGGCCCGGTCCGACCCCTGCGGCTCCTGCTCGACGAGCGAGTCGACGAAGTAGCCGAGGGACGCCATCTCCTGCGCGACGCCGTCGTGCATCTCGCGGGCGAGGCGACGGCGCTCCTCCACGGTCGCCGAGTCACGGAACGACAAGAACAGCACCGCGGTGTCGAGACGCACCGTGGCCGGGCTGAGCTTGCGGTCGAGGGCGGAGAGGCGACGGGGCAGGTCCATCGCGTGCGGGTCGAGGCCCGGGGCCAGGACGCCGGACACGACCGCGGCCACCCCGCCGCCACTGTTGAGCGGGAAGGCGAAGCTGTGCCCGACCACGCGCACGTTGCCGGTCACGAGGCAGTACTGCGCGAGCTCCTCGCTGATCGCGAGGTCGGGGTCGCCGACCCCGGTGTCGCCGACGAGGGGAGTCAGCACCTCGCCGCGTGGGATGTGGACCGTCAGGGCGGCCACCGGGAGCTCGTCGCGCACCGCGCTCTCGATCTGACCGCCCAGGGCGACCGGGTCGAGGCCGGAGCTCAGGCGTCCGGACAGGCCGATCAGCTCGCGGATCAGGGCCTGCGCGTCGCGGTAGGCACGCTGTGGGTCGGAGGCGTCGAGGAAGTTGGTCCGGACGAACGACGCGATCAGGCCCAGGCCGAGCCCGGTGATCGCCCAGGTGAACGCCGCGCTGCCGAGCGCCGGCTCGAGGGTGTGGCCGAACAGGCTGATCCCCACGAACATCGAGAGCTCGGCGGACAGCGAGAGGGCGACGCCGCGGGTGCCGCGTGCGAGGCCGGCGGTGAACGGCGGTACGGCGAGCGCCCCGAGCACCGCGGTGTTGTTCGTGGACGACGCGAGGCCCGCGACGGTGCCGACCAGCGCCGCGTCGAGGACCAGGAGCACGGTGGCCGGGAGCTCGAGCAGCTCGCCGGCGGTCACGGCCGCCCAGATGGCACCGATGGAGAGGAGTGCCAGCAGCATCAGCTGGTTCTTGGCCAGCAGCAAGGGCATGGCAAGCGTCAGCAGCGCGAACGTGCGCGCGCCCACCGCCAGCCAGGTGTACTGACGGCGGGGGCTACCCCAGATCATCGTTCCGGTTCATGACTGGTTCACTTCCCCGAGAAGGAGTCCATGATGTGGATGACGGCCGGGCCCATGACCGCGATGAAGAGACAGGGCAGGATACAGAAGATCAGCGGCACGGTGATCTTCACCGGCACCTTCTGGGCCTGCTCCTCGGCGCGCTGACGTCGCTTCATCCGGATCTCCGACGACTGGATCCGCAGCACGTTGGCGATCGGGATGCCGAAGCTGTCGGCCTGGACCATCGAGGTCACGAACCCCTTGAGGTCGTCGACCTCGGTCCGCTCCGCGAGTCCTCGCAGCGCCTCGGCGCGACCCTGGCCGATCTGCATCTCGCGCAGGACCCGGGAGAACTCGTCGGCCAGCGGGCCGTCGGTGTTGCGCGCGACCTGCTGCACGGCGGCGTCGAAGGCCAGTCCGGACTCCACGCTGATCGTCATCAGGTCGATGGCGTCGGGCAGCGCGCGCTGGATCAGCTTCGAGCGCTCGTAGACGCGCTGGTAGAGGTAGAGGTTGGGGCCGAACCAGCCGATGGCGGTCGCGGCCACGACCAGCACGATCCGCAGCGTGAACGACGCACCCATCACGGTGGTGAGGGCGAGCGAGATGAAGAACAGGGTGATCGCCCCGATCACCTTGCCGGCCTGGACCCGCTCGACGGTCCAGCCCACCGGGTTGCCGGCCACGTCGAGCCGACGGCGGATCCGCTCGGCGGCGTCGCCGCCGGACAGCCGCCGCGCGACGAGCACGGCGCGGGCCTGGAACGGCGCCATCACCCGGTCGGCGAAGGACTCGTCGTACTCCTTGGTGAGCTCGGTGGGCGCGTTGCTCAGGGCCTGGACGAGGGCCACCGAGCGGTCGACGCCGGACACGGCCTGTCCGGAGGCGGTCGTGCCGACCGCCGCCGAGACCAGGACCACGGCGAGGACCACGAGCGCGCCGCCGAGAATCAGGAGGATGGTCACGTCACACCTCGACCTTGACGATGCGGGACATCCAGAAGATGCCCACGGAGAGGATGACCGCGGCGCCGACGAGCATCAGGATGCCCAGGGGACGCGTGAAGAGCACGATCACGTAGTTGTGGTTGGCCAGCAGCAGGTAGAGCAGGAACGCCGGCGGCAGACCCCCGAGCACCATCGCGGAGAGCTTGCCCTCCGCGGCGAGAGCGGCGACCTGACGTCGGATGTACTCGCGCTCGCGCATCGTGGCGGCGACGGTGTTCAGCAGCTCGGCCAGGTTTCCACCGACCTGCCGCTGGATGTTGATCGCCATCACGACCCAGTCGAAGTCCTTGCTCTGGAACCGGTCGGCCACGCCCTGGAGCGCCGTCTCGAGCGACAGGCCGAGGCGGGTCTCGACGAGGACCTTGCGGAACTCGCCGGCGATCGGCTCGGTGCCCTCGCGGACGATGGTGTCGACGGACTGGGCCAGCGAGAGGCCGGCGGCCAGCGAGCCGGACATCAGCTGGAGCGTCTCGGGCAGCGCGGCCTCGAACTTCTTCTTGCGACGCTTGCGCCGGAAGCCGAGGTACCACCACGGCCCGAGCGCACCGATCAGCATGAAGACGACGCCGATGATCAGGCTGCCGCCCCCGATCAGCAGACCCAGCACCGAGATGCCGATGAAGAGTGCGGAGTGGAACAGCAGCCACTCGGCCGGACGCCAGGCGCTGCCGGCGCCCTCCAGCCGCTGGGCGATCTTCACCTCGAGGCCGTGGTTGCGCTTGAGCACGGCGCCGGCGGCCGTCTTGGCCGACTGCAGCGCCGACTCCTCGGGGCGAGGAGGCGCGGCCAGGGCGACGGCGCTGGTGGCGGGGGCGCCTCGGCCGGCCCGGTCGGCGTACTGCTTGACCCGCTCCTCGGTGGTGAGGGTGCGCTCGCGCGGCACGGACATCAGCAGCAGGACCAGGAGGCTCAACAGGAGCGCGACCAGGCCGGCGTACATCATCCAGGAGCCGCCGCTCGCCGTGAGAGGCGTGACCGTGGTGACGAGTGCGGTCACCGCAGTCCCTCCGTCGCGAAGAGCATCGGGTCGACGTGCACGTTGGAGTGCTCCATCTTGTCCAGGAACTTCGGGCGCAGGCCGGTGGAGCGCAGGTAGCCCTGGGCCTTGCCCTCGGAGTCGAAGCCGGCGGAGTGGTCGAACACGAAGATGTCCTGGAGGGTGATGATGTCGCCCTCCATCCGCTCCACCTCGGTCAGCGAGGTGATCCGGCGCGAGCCGTCGCGGAACCGGGTCTGGTGGACGATCAGGTCGACGGCGGAGGCCACCTGCTCGCGGATCGCGCGCACCGGCAGGTCCATGCCCGCCATCAGGACCATGGTCTCCATGCGGGCCAGGGTGTCGCGGGGACCGTTGGAGTGGAGGGTACAGATCGAGCCGTCGTGACCGGTGTTCATGGCCTGGAGCATGTCGAGCGCGGAGGCGTCGCGGACCTCACCGACGATGATGCGGTCGGGTCGCATGCGCAGGCTGTTCTTGACCAGGTCGCGGATGGTGACCATGCCGCGACCCTCGATGTTGGCCGGGCGGGACTCGAGGCGCACCACGTGGTCCTGCTTGAGCTGGAGCTCCGCCGCGTCCTCGATGGTGACGATGCGCTCGTCCTCGGGGATGAACGACGAGAGCACGTTGAGGGTCGTGGTCTTCCCGGCGCCGGTGCTCCCGGAGACGATGATGTTGAGCCGGCCGCGCACGCAGGCGCTGAGGAACTCCACCGACCGCTCGCTGAGCGTGCCGAACGCGATCATGTCGTCGGCGGTCAGCGGGTCGGCCGCGAACTTACGGATCGTCAGCGTGGAGCCGTCGATCGCCAGGGGCGGGATGACCGCGTTGACACGGCTTCCGTCGGGGAGGCGGGCGTCCACCATCGGGCTGGACTCGTCGACGCGCCGGCCGATGCGCGAGACGATCTTGTCGATCGTGCGCCGGATGTGGGCCTCGTCGCTGAAGGTGGCGTTGGCCTTGACCAGGCGGCCGTCACGCTCCAGCCAGATCGAGTCGGGGCCGTTGACCATGACCTCGGACACGTCCACGTCGCGCAGGAAGGGCTCGATCGGACCGTAGCCGAGGATGTCGTCGCTGATCTCCTGGGTGAGCCGGTTGCGGTCGGCGTTGCTGATCGGCCGCTCCTGCGAGCTCATCAGCTGGGCGAGGACCGCCCGCACGCGCTGGTCGAGGTCGGCCTGGTCGAGGTTCGCGTCGTACAGCTGCGGACCGAGCTGCTTGAGCAGCTCGCTGTGGACGTCGTGCTTCAGCTCCTCGAGGCGCTCGTACTCGGCGTTGCCGCGGCGGTTCGTGACGCGGGTGTTGCCCGAGGACGTCGCCGTCGCCTGCACGGCGGCCGCGCGCTGGCGGCTCCCGGCGTCCTCGCCCGCGTTCGAGCGCGGCGGCGGGGTCTGGGACGGCTCCGGCCCGTCGGGCCCCTTGGGCGGGGGAGGCGTCGGCGGCGCGCCACCGCTCTCGGTCTGGGCACGGGCGGCTGCCAGGCGTTCGGCGAGACTGCTCACGATGTCACCTCTTGATCCGGAAGAGCTTGGCGAAGCGGTCGTTGTCTGCTTCCGCGGGGCGACCCTGGCCGTCGCTGACGGCACCCTGGGGCTCGCCCACGAGCAGGGCCGAGAGGTTGCGGAACGCGGCGCTCGAGGGGTGGTTGGGGCTGGCCGCGATGATCGGCGTGCCGGCGTTGGTGGCCGCGGCGATGTCGATGGAGGTCGAGATCTGCGAGGCGACGTTCATCCCCAGGATCGTCTCGACCTTCTCCGCGCCGATGCCGACGGCGTCGTCGGCCCGGTTCAGGAGCAGGTAGCGGTGACCCCGTCCGATGTTGAGCATCTCGAGGGTGTCGAGGGCGACCTTGACGTTCTTCAGGGTCGGTACGTCGAGGGTCGCCACGATGATGCACTCGTCGGTCTCGTCCAGGGCGGTCAGCGTCTGCTCGTCGAAGGCCGGCGCGGTGTCGACCACGACGAAGTCGTACATCGTGCGCAGGGTGCGCAGCACCTTCGAGATGAGCAGCGGGCTGATCCGCTCGCGGACGTCCGGGTGGCTCGGCGCGGCCAGCACCTTGAGGGAGTCCTGGTAGCGGGTGAGCAGCGAGTTGAGCATCGCGGTGTCGAGGTCCTCCTCGGAGCCGATCGCGTGCTCGATGGTGTGCGACGGGAACAGCTGCAGGGTGATGGCGACGTCGCCGAAGGCCAGGTCGAAGTCGACCAGGCAGACCTGCCGGGCGCCCTTGTCGGTCAGGGCCAGCGCGAGGTTGACCGCGACCGTGGTCTTCCCGACCCCGCCCTTGGGGGAGAAGATCGAGATGACGTGACCGTTGTGGCGCGACGCCTCCGGACCGCGCAGGGCCTGGGAGAACTGGTGAGCGCGCGAGACGGCACCGGCGACCAGGTGGAGGTCGTCCATCGCGACGACCTCGCGGGCTCCCGCCTGCATGGCGCGGGCGAGCAGGGCGGTGTCGAGCGCCGGACGCACGAACACCACGCTCGTGGCGGGCCGGCTGGTCCGCAGCCCCTCGCAGACCGTGACGCCGTCACCGAACGAGATGTTCGGCCCCAGCACCACGACGTACTCCTCGGGGTGCTGGGCCAGCCACGGCAGGAGCCGCTCGGTGGTGTCCACCGACTGGCAGCCGGGCGGCAGGGCGCCCAGCAGCCGTCGGGCTGTGGTGCTGTCGGGATCGACGATGACGGGCATCAGGACCTCACTTGAAGAGCTGCTGGAGAGACGTTCCGGGGCCCTTGTGGACCTGGCTGGTGTCGGTCAGGAGGGCGAACGTGATGGTCTCCGTGCCGGTCTTGGCGGCCAGGATGATCTTCTGCGCGTCCTTCTGGTCGACCGCCAGCGTGAGCAACGTCCGCGGCAGGGTCTCCGTGGTCTGCGTCCCGTCCGTCGTGGTCGTGGTGGCCGTGCTCTGGGCCGGGTCACCGACGTTGAGGACCAGGACGTTGGGCAGCATCAGGGCGGTCTGGTCACCCTTGCCGGCGGTGGGTGCCGTGGCCGGCTTCCCGGGACCGCCCAGACCGGTGGTGAAGATGGCGACGCGCGAGCCGGCGTAGACGTTGCCGGCGACCCGGTCGGGGTCGGAGAGCTGCACCGAGATCGCGATCATGCCCTTGGGGATCGGCAGGTTGGTGCTGGCCGACACGTTGCTGCCGTCGCCCCACTGGCTGCTGATGATCTGCTGCCCGGCGAAGATCTGGACCGAGGCGATCTTGCCCTTCAGCGCCGTGGTCGTGGTCTGGTAGCCCTCGATCAGCTGGTTCTTGGGGACACCCTGGAGGGTCACCTTGCCGGAGGACAGTGCCTGGTCGTACGTCTCACCGGGAGCGATGTTGGCCGTGGCCTTGAGCACGGTGACGTTCGCGTACTGGTTGTTGGCGCGCTTGTCGGCACCCTTGACGTAGAGGAAGACGAGTGCCGTGCCGATCACGGCGACAAATACTGCGAGGATCAGCAGCAGTCGGCGGCGGTCCATTCGGGCGTTACCTTTCGCTCGGACACCTGCCGTCCTAGGGGATCGGCCGGGCTGTTTGACGGCCCCGAGGATCGAGGGGCCTGGCGGCCCTTCAGGTCCCGAAACACGCGAGTCAGATGGTATGAGTGAGAAACCCGGGTCCGTGGCGGAATGGCAAAGAAAGCCGGGGTGCCCCGCTCAGGAGCATCCGACCGGGTGGACGCGGAGGTCGCTCAGGCGAAGAGCGAGGCGATGTCGTCCTTGCGCTCGCGGACGACGACGTTGCGCTTGAGCTTGAGGCTGGGCGTGAGCTGGCCGCCCTCCTCGGTCCAGTCCTCGGGGAGGATCACGAACTTCCGGATCGACTCCGCCCGTGAGACGGCCGCGTTGGCGTCGTCGACCGCGAGCTGCACCTCGGCCCGCAGGTCGGGGTCGTCGACCAGAGCGCGGACGTCGCCGGACTTGGCGTGTGCGCTCGCCCAGTCGTCGAAGGCCTCGGGGTCGATCGTGACCAGGGCGGCGATGAACGGCTGCCCGTCGCCGACGACCAGGCACTGGCTGACCAGGGCGTGGGCGCGGACGCGGTCCTCGAGCACCGCCGGCGCGACGTTCTTGCCGCCGGCCGTCACCAGGATCTCCTTCTTGCGGCCGGTGATCCGGACGAAGCCTTCCTCGTCGATCTCCCCGACGTCGCCGGTGTGGAACCAGCCGTCGCGGTGCAGGACCTCGGCGGTGGCCTTCTCGTTGCCCCAGTAGCCCGCGAACACCTGGCCGCCCCGGAACAGCAGCTCGCCGTCCTCGGCGACCCGGACCTCGGTGCCGGGCAGCGGCTGCCCGACGGTGCCGATCTTGAGGGCATCGGGGCGGTTGGCGGTCAGGGCAGCGGTGGTCTCGGTCAGGCCGTAGCCCTCGAGGACGACCAGCCCGATCCCGCGGTAGAAGTGGCCCAGCCGGTCGCCGAGCGGGGCGCCGCCGGAGACGGCGTACTGACACCGGCCGCCGAGCGCGGCGCGCAGGCGGCCGTAGACGAGGCGGGAGAACAACGCGTGACGGGCCCGCAGCGTGAGCGGCACCTTGCCGCGGTCGAGCGCCCGGGAGTAGGCGATCGCCGTGTCGGCGGCGCGCTCGAAGATGCCGCCGCGACCCTCGGCGGTGGCCTTCTGGGAGGCCGTGTTGAAGATCTTCTCGAAGACCCGCGGCACCGCCAGGACGAACGTGGGCTTGAACTTGTCGAGGTCGGGGAGCAGGTGCTTGATGTCGGCGCTGTGCCCGAGGCGCACCCGCGCCTTGATCGCGCCGACCTGGATGATCCGGGCGAAGACGTGGGCGAGGGGCAGGAACAGCAGGGTCGAGGCGTCGTCGGCCTCGAACAGCTCGTGCAGCTCGGGTACGGCGACGCCGAGCTCGAACATGAAGTTGCCGTGGGTGAGGAGGCAGCCCTTGGGGCGTCCGGTGGTGCCGGAGGTGTAGATGATCGTGGCCAGGTCGAGCGGTGTCGCCGTCGTACGCCGGACCTCGAGGTCGTCGTCGGAGATGTCCGCGCCGAGCCGTCGCAGCACGTCGATCGCGTTGTCCGCCAGCGACCAGACGTGGTTGAGCGACTCGAGGGTGGAGCGCCGTTCGGCGATCCGGGCGGTGTGGGGCGGCGCCTCGGCGACCACGGCCGTGGCTCCGGAGTCGCCCAGGATCCACTCGATCTGCTCGGCCGACGACGTCTCGTAGATCGGCACGGTGACCGCACCGGCGAACCAGATGGCGTAGTCGACCAGCGTCCACTCGTAGCGGGTCTTGGAGATCAGGGCGACCCGGTCACCGGTCTGGACACCGGCGGCGACCAGGCCCTTGGCGACGGCACGCACCTCGTCGAGGAAGGTGGCGGCGGTGACGTCCTCCCACTCGCCGTCCCGGCGCCGCGAGAAGGCGATGGCGTCCGGGGCCTCGGCGGCGTTGCGTACGACGTCGTCGGTCAGGTTCCCCGTCGCGGGGACGTCGACGGTCAGCGGGGAGGAGTACTCACGCAAGGGTGCCTCCAGCACGGGACGGATGACGGCTCTCGGGGAGGTTACCGCCGAGCGGGGTCCGCGTGATCCGATAGGCTCGCGGAGCCGGTCGAGGGGGCCGCTCGCGAGCACGCTCGCCGCGTGGCTCGCTCCGGGCGTTCCTCACCGGCTCCGCTCGGCGAGGATCGTCCTCTCGAGCCCGAGGAGGTCACGGTGGCCGACCAGACCACGTCGTCGATCGTGATCGACGCGCCTCCGAGCGCCGTGATGGACGTGATCGCCGACTTCCCGGCCTACCCCACCTGGGCCAAGGGGGTCTCCACCGCCGACGTCGTCTCCGAGTTCCCCGACGGGCGCGCGGAGAAGGTCTTCTTCAAGCTCGACGTGTCGCCGATCAAGGACGAGTACACGCTGGTCTACGTGTGGTCCGGCGACGAGCAGGTCACCTGGGAGCTCGACGAGGGCAAGATGCTGAAGGCCCTCGACGGGGCCTACATCCTCACCGACCTCGGCAACGGGTCCACCGACGTGACCTACCGCCTGGCCCTCGACGTCTCCATCCCGCTGATCGGGATGCTGAAGCGCAAGGGCGAGAAGATCCTCATCGACGCGGCGCTGAAGGGGCTGAAGAAGCGCGTCGAGTCCCTCGCCTGACGGGCCGACCACCAGACGGCTCGTGCGGATCCTCCTCTTCACCGGCAAGGGTGGTGTCGGCAAGTCGACGGTCGCGGCCGCGACGGCGGCCCTCTCGGCCGAGGCCGGGCACCGCACCCTGGTGCTTTCCACCGACGCTGCCCACTCGCTCGCCGACGCCTTCGGCGTGACCGTCGGCGCCGAGCCCGCGGCGGTCGCCCCCCACCTCTTCGTGCACCAGGTCGACGCGCAGCTCCGGTTCGAGCAGTCCTGGGCGGAGATCCAGGGCTACCTGCTCCGGGTGCTCGAGGTCGCCGGAGTCGACCCGGTCGCCGCCGAGGAGCTGACGGTGATCCCCGGCGCCGAGGAGGTGCTGGCGCTCCTCGAGCTCCGCCAGCACGCCCTCTCCGACGAGTGGGACGTCGTCGTCGTCGACTGCGCGCCGACCGCCGAGACCCTGCGGCTGCTCGCGCTGCCCGAGGCTCTCGGGTGGTACATGAGCCGCGTCTTCCCCGTCGAGCGCCGCGTGGTGAAGGCCCTCCGGCCGGTCCTGTCGCGCGCGGCCGGTGTGCCGATGCCCGAGGACGACGTGTTCGCCGCGGTCGAGCGGCTGCACGCCGAGCTCGACCAGGTACGCGCTCTGCTGACGGGCCGCGAGGCGAGCGTGCGCCTCGTGCTGACCCCCGAGCAGGTCGTGCTGGCCGAGGCGCGCCGCAGCTTCACGACCCTCTCCCTCTTCGGCTACCGCGTCGACGGAGTGGTCGCCAACCGGGTCTTCCCGGCCGGCGACGCCGATCCGTGGCGCGCGGGCTGGGTGGCGGCGCAGGCCGACGTGCTCGACCAGGTGGCGGACTCCTTCGCCGGCCTCGAGGTGTGGCACTCGGAGTACCGCCCGTCCGAGCCCGTGGGACTGCCTGCGCTCGCCGACCTCGGCCGACACCTGTACGGCGACAGCGACCCGCTCGCCGTACCGGCGGCGCGGGAGCCGTTCCGGATCACCCGGACCGCTGACGGTGCCCTGCTCCACCTGCGGCTGCCGTTCGTGGGGAGCGGTGACGTGGATCTCGCCAGGGACGGCGACGATCTGGTCGTGACCGTGGCGTCGTATCGTCGTCTCCTCACCCTGCCCGCCGGGCTGGCCCGCCACCGGGTCGCCGGGGCCCGCGTGGACGGGGGAGAGCTGCTGGTGAGGTTCGCCGCAGAACGACGTGAGGACTGACGTGTCAGGGCAGACGGACGGTGCGGACCCGCGTGGTCCCGAGCCCGTGGGGAGCGTGGCCGAGGAGGCCGCCAAGCTGTTCGGCGCCTTCTCGGGGTGGGCCAAGGAGCACGGCGACGGCCTGTCGTCGTTCAGCGACGGCCTGCACGAGCACGTCGCGACGGGGTCCGCGGAGTGCGCATGGTGCCCGGTCTGCCGTACGGTCGCTGCGATCCGCCAGACCAGCCCCGAGGTCATGGCCCATCTCTCGACGGCAGCCTCGTCGCTGATGCTCGCCGTGGCCGGGATGATGGCGCCGCCTCAGCCCGGCCGTGACGGCTCGGTCGAGCGCATCCCGCTCGACGACGACCGGCCGGAGGAAGACGGATGACACTGGCGATCGGCGTCGACGTCGGGGGCACCAAGATCGCCGGTGGTGTCGTCGACGAAGCGGGCTCCGTCCTCGAGGAGCTGCGCGTCGAGTCGCCCGCGACCGACGTGCACGCGATCGAGGCCGCGATCGAGAAGCTGGTCACCGAGCTGTCCACCCGGCACGCGATCGAGGCCGTCGGCGTGGGTGCGGCGGGCTACATCGACAAGGCGCGCTCCGTCGTCCTCTTCGCCCCCAACCTGGCCTGGCGCGACCTCGACCTCAAGGCCGACCTCGAGTCGACCCTCGGCCTGCACGTCGTGGTCGAGAACGACGCGAACGCGGCGGCGTGGGGCGAGTTCCAGTTCGGCGCCGGCCACGACGTGGACGACCTCCTGCTCGTGACCGTCGGCACCGGCGTGGGCGGCGGTGTCGTGCTCGACGGCTCGCTCTACCGCGGAGCGTTCGGCGTGGGCGCCGAGATCGGGCACATGCGGGTCGTGCCCGACGGCATCCGCTGCGGCTGTGGCAACCGCGGGTGCTTCGAGATGTATGCGAGCGGCTCGGCGCTGGTGCGTGAGGCACGGGCCGCGGCACGGGCCGGCTCGCTCCTGGCCGCCGACCTCCTCGACCGCGCCGGCGGCGACGTCGAGGCCATCACCGGACCCCTCGTCACCGAGGCCGCGCGGGCCGGCGACTTCTTCGCGGTCGAGCAGCTGTCCTCGCTGGGTCGCTGGCTCGGCGAGGGCATCGCCTCGCTCACGGCCGTGCTCGACCCGGCCGTGGTGGTGATCGGCGGCGGCGTCAGTGCGGCCGACGACCTGCTCCTCGAGCCCGTGCGCCAGGCGTTCGCCGCTCAGCTCACCGGTCGAGGACACCGTCCGATGCTCGAGATCCGCAAGGCGCGGCTCGGCAACCGTGCCGGGATGATCGGCGCGGCGGACCTGACCCGCCACTGAAACCGGTCCGCGGCTGGCACGATCCCCCCATGGGTGACCGGCTCGTGCGTGCGATGACCTACGTCATCCTCGCGGTCGCCGTCGTCTGGATGGGGTCCAAGGCCGCGACGCGCCTGTGGGACCCCGACGCCTGGTGGCACCTGCGGCTCGGCAACGACCTCATCGCCCAGCGGTCGCTGTCGGCGCCGGACCACTGGTCCTCGTTCGCGACCGTGCCCTGGGTGCCGACCGAGCCACTGCCCGAGATCGTCTCGGCGTACGTCCAGCGGGGACTCGGGTACGCCGGGCTGGCCTGGCTGTTCGGCCTCGGGGCCGTGCTCGTGGTGCTCGCCGTGCAGGTCACCAACCGGCGGGAGGGCGCCCCGCTCCCGGCCACCGTCGCGACCGTGCTGTTCCTGCTGCCGGCCTACGGCTCGGTGACCCCGCGCCCGCAGCTGGTCAGCTTCGTCCTGCTCTCGGTGACCCTGGCGGCATGGCTCCAGACCGACCGCGACCTGAGGCCACGCTGGTGGCTGGTCCCGCTGGTGTTCGTCTGGTCGCTCTGTCACGGGTTCTGGTTCATCGGGGCGGCCTACGGCTTCGTGTTCGTGGCCGGGATCGCGCTCAGCCGGCGCGCCGACCTCCGCACCCTGGCCCGGCTGGCGGCCGTCCCGGTGGCGAGCTTCGCGGTCGTGCTGCTCAACCCGGCCGGCCTCGGCGTCTTCGAGGCGCCGTTCCGGGTGAACGCGACCGCCTCCTACATCACCGAGTGGCAGCGCACGCCGCTGCTCACCGCCGGCCCGCTCGGAGCCCTGCTGATGGTGGCCCTCACCGCGGTGCTCTGGGCCGTCACCCGCAGCGGCGTGACCTGGGCGCGCGTCCTCACGCTCGTCTCCGCGGTGTTCTGGATCTGGTACGCCGAGCGGCTGGTCATCGTGGGCGCCCTCGTCGCCGCACCGCTCCTCGCCGGTGCCCTGGACGCCCTGCTGGCGCGGTCGCGCGGCGACGACCCGGCCGCCGACACGCTGCCCCGAGGGGCCGGCCGCCGGGAGCTGGGGCTGCTGGCGGGGATCGGTGCGGCCTACCTCGCGGTGCTGGCGGTGGTCGTCCCGCACACCTCGGCGGAGCCGGGACGGGTCCCTCTCGCGCTCGACGCGCAGCTCGACCGGATCCCGGCCGGCACCCCGGTCTTCAACGACTACCTGATGGGGGCCTGGATCGCCTGGCGCCACCCGGACCTGAACCAGTACATCGACGGCCTCGCCACGCCGTACTCCGCGGACCACTACGCGCAGTTCCACCGCGCCGAGACGGCCTCGCCCGGGTGGTACGGCGTCGTACGGCGGTCCGGGGCGCCCTACGCCCTGGTCGAGCGGCGCGGCCCGCTCGCCACCGGCCTGCTGGCCCGGGGCTGGCACGACCGTGGGCTCGGACGAGGGCTATCTCCTCCTGCAGAGGCCGGGAGCGCTCGACCTGCGGTGACACGATCACCGGTTCGGTCTCGCCGTGCACGCATCACTGACACCATCACCCCCATGGTCGACCGGGTCCTGCGCTGGCTGCCGCTGGTGCTGGTCTGTGGCGCCCTCGGCTGGGTCGCGCGTCGCGCGGCCGCGCCGATCAGCGACCCGGACGACTGGTGGCACCTGCGCCTCGGCAACGACCTGATCGCGCAGCGCTCGCTGTCGGCCCCCGACCACTGGTCGGTCTTCGCGACGCTGCCCTGGGTACCGACCGAGCCGCTGCCCGAGGTCGTCTCGGCCTACGTCGAGCGCTGGTTCGGCCTGCCCGGGCTGGCAGTGCTGTTCTGCGCGGCGGGCCTCGCCGTGGTCGTCACCGTCTACGTCACCGACCGGGTCGAGGCGGCCGTGCTGCCGGCCGCGGTGGCCACGGTGTTCACGGTGCTGGCCTCGGTCGGCTCGATGACCTCGCGGCCGCAGCTGGTCAGCTTCGTCCTCCTGCCGATCGTGCTCGGCGCCTGGCTGCGGACCGAGCGCGACCTCCGGCCGCGCTGGTGGCTGGTGCCGCTGCTGTGGTTCTGGTCGCTGTGCCACGGGTTCTGGCTGTTCGGCGTCGCCTACGGGCTCGTGGTCTGCCTCGGGATCGTGCTCTCCCGCCGCGCCGACCGTCGTACGACGCTCCGGCTGCTGGGCGTGGCCGTGGCCTCGGGGGCGGTGGTCGCCCTCAACCCGGCGGGCCTCCGCGTGCTCGAGGCGCCGTTCGTGGTGCGGAGCACCTCGCAGTACATCGCCGAGTGGTCGCGCACCGACCTGGGTCTCGTCTGGCCGCTGGGTGCGGTCGTGATGATCGTCGGCACGGCCGTGATCTGGGCGGTGACCCGCGAGGGGGTCACCTGGGCGCGCGCGCTGATCCTGCTCAGCGCCTGCTTCCTGGTCTGGGACGCCGTGCGGCTCGTGATCGTCGCGGCGCTCGTGGTCTCGCCGCTGTTCGCCCGGGCGCTGACGACGCTGGTCGAGCGCAGCGCAGGCAGCGTCGGCGCCGACGCACGCGGCGTGTCGCGGTGGGAGGTGCGGGTCGTCGGCGGCTGGGCCGTGCTCTGCCTGGTGGTCGTGGCCCTGGTCGCGCCGGTCACCTCCGACCGGCCCGGCGACGTGCCGACCGGTCTCGACGCCGCCCTGGACCGGCTGCCCGCCGGGACCCGCGTGTTCAACGACTACGACGTCGGCGGCTGGATGGCCTGGCGTCATCCCGACCTCGAGCACTACGTCGACGGCCTGGTCACGCCGTACTCCGTGGAGCACGTCGACGGCTACGGTCGCGTCGTCTCGCAGGCGCCGGGCTGGTACGACGTGGTGCGGAGGTCGGGGGCGGCCGTCGCGCTGGTGCGCTCGGACTCCGCCGCGGCCGCGGGACTGAAGGACCGGGGCTGGACGGTCGAGGGCACGGACGACGGCTACGTCCTGCTGGCCGACCCCGGACCCTGACTAGACGCGCGCGCCGTCGTCGTCGGGGTCGTGCGGCTCCATCGTCGCGACGAGGTAGCCGAACGAGGCGAGGAAGGCCACGACCAGGCCGCCGGTGAGCACCGTGGGAAGTGCGTAGTCGAGGAAGGTGAAGGCGAGCAGCAGCACGGGCGACCCGACCAGGCCCACCCAGGCCAGCCGGCGCTCGGGCCGTGATCACCGGCGGTGGCGGCAGGGGGGCGGGACGAACTCCTCGTCGTAGAGCTCGAGCCGGAACGGCTCGGGGCCCTCGACCGCGGGCGAGTCGACGACCGGTGCGCTCGGCGGGGGGCACCTCCGCCCGCTCGCCGTAGTTGTCGACGATCTGCTGCCAGGCGGCATCGTCGTCCCTCGTGCTCACCGGACCAAGGTTAGGCGGTCACGCGGGAGATGAAAGCCGCGGACTCCTCGAAGATCTGCTGGGCGTCGTTGTCGAGGGTCGCGACGTGGTAGCTGTCTCGAGCGGGCTCCAGGTGACGTCGGTCGACCCGAGCTCCTCCTTGATGATGCCCTCGGACGACGCTCGTCGACCACGTGGTCCTCGGTCGAGCGGAAGTAGAGGACCGGCTTGGTGATCCGGCGGAGCCCGGCGACCACCCCGGGCCACGACGACATCATCGAGTGCGCGGCCTTGAGCGGGGTCTTGGGGTAGCCGTGCTCGTCCTGGCCGGGCTTCTTGATGTCGTTGGCGATGGCGGGGAACGACGGCACGACGTGCTTGAGCACCGGGAGCAGCTTGACGTCCTTGCGCTTGGTCGCGACGGCGGGGTTCACCAGCACGACGCCGGCGATCTCCGCGTCGTGCTCGGCCGCCAGCTGCAGCACGAGCGCGCCACCCATCGACAGGCCGCCGACCACGACGGCGTCGTTCTCGGAGCGCAGCTTCGCGAAGGCTCGTGACACCTCGCCGTACCAGTCGGCCCAGGTGGTCGTGTTCAGCTCCTGCCAGGTGGTGCCGTGGCCGGGCAGCCGCGGCACCTCGACGGCGTACCCCTGCTCGGCGAGGGCTCGCGCCCACGGCTTGATGGAGAACGGCGAGCCGGTGAAGCCGTGGCTGAGCAGGACCCCGACCCGCTTCCCGCCGGTGAGCTCCGGACGGGCGGGCAGGGACAGGGGATCGGCGGGCGCGTCATCGGGCATGCGCGCATCCTGCCGTACGACGCCGCGCGGTGTCAGGAGCCGACTCCGCGAGTGGGACTAGGGTGTGCCGCAGGCTGGCCGTCGCGCGCACAGCCGCTCAGTCGGGTCGGAAGGGGGTCGGGTTGCTCTACTGGTTCATGAAGTGGATCGCCCTGGGTCCGTGGCTGAGGATCGTCTTCCGGCCCCACATCGAGGGCGCCGAGAACGTCCCCGCCTCCGGCCCCGCCATCCTGGCCAGCAACCACCTGTCCTACACCGACTGGATGTTCATGCCGCTGACCCTGCCGCGGCGGGTGACGTTCGTGGCCAAGGCGGAGTACTTCAACACCCCGGGCCTCAAGGGATGGTTCCAGAAGAAGTTCTTCTCCGGCGCCGGCCAGGTGCCGATCGACCGTTCGGGTGCCTCGGCCGCCGAGGGTGCGCTGTCGTCGGCGCGAGCGATCCTCGAGCGCGGTGACCTGTTCGGCATCTACCCCGAGGGCACCCGCTCCCACGACGGCCGCCTCTACCGCGGCAAGACCGGCGTCGCCCGGCTCGCGCTCGAGACCGGCGCCCCGGTGATCCCGGTGGCCGTGCTCGGCACCGACGTCGTCGCACCGCCGGGCAAGACGTTCGGCACCTTCACCCGGCCCGGGGTGCGCTTCGGCACGCCGCTCGACTTCTCCCGCTACGAGGGCATGGAGAACGACCGCTACATCCTGCGCGCGATCACCGACGAGATCATGTACGAGATCATGCAGCTGTCCGGCCAGGAGTACGTCGACCTCTACGCGACCAAGGCCAAGGAGCTGTCGCAGAAGTCGGCGGCCGAGGCCAAGCGCGCCGAGCGCGAGGCGCGCGAGGGGCTCGCAGACCCGGGCGAGCAGAAGCAGGCATCCTGACCCCGCGCGTGCGGCTCCCGGCACGCCCGACGGAGCCGGCCGCGATCGCGGTCGAGGACCGCCTCTACCGCTGGCTCGCGGTGCTCCGCTTCGTGCTCGTCGTCAACGCCGTCGGCCTCAACCTCTACCGCGGCGGCTTCTCCCACCCGGTCGGCGGCGCGGTCCTCCTGGCGGGGATGGTGGTCTGGACGTGTGTGGTCAGCTGGGCCTACCGCTCCTACTCCCGCCGTACGACGGGCTGGGTCGTCGCCGACCTCGCCGTCGCCCTGGCCGCGCGTGGTGCTGACCGCGGTGGTGAAGGAGCCCGGCTACCACTCCACGGTCCCGGGCTTCTGGGTGATGGCCGCGATGTTCGCGTGGGCCATCCACTGGCGGGTCCTGGGCGGCCTCGTCGCCGCGGTGCTGCTCTCGGTGGCCGACGTCTCGACCCGGCACTACCTGTCCGAGACCATCTACGGGAACCTGTTCCTCCTCCTGATCGGCGGCCCGATCGTCGGCCTGATGGTCGACTCGCTGCTGCGGTCGGCGGCGCGGACGGCGGTCGCCGAGCGGACCGCGGCGACCGCGGCCGAGCGCACCCGGCTGGCGCGCGCGGTGCACGACGGGGTGCTGCAGGTGCTCGCGCTGGTCCAGCGACGCGGGCCGGAGCTCGGGCCCGGAGGGCGCGGAGCTCGGCCGCCTGGCGGGCGAGCAGGAGCCGGCGCTGCGGACCCTGATCCGCCAGCAGGACGCGGTCGACCCGACGCCCGGGGTGGTCGACCTGGTCGGCGCGCTGTCGGCGCTGGAGCGCCGTGCCGGTGTGTCGGTCGCGGCGCCCTCGGGCGGCGTGCTCCTGGAGCAGGCGACGGCCGACGAGCTCGTCGCGGTGGTGTCGCCTGCCTCGACAACGTGGTCGCCCATGTCGGAGCCGCCGCGCCGGCGTGGGTCCTGCTCGAGGCCGCCCGAGGCGATCCTGGTGACCGTCCGCGACGCGGCCCGGGCATCCCGCCCGGCGGTCAGCGGCCGACCGCGAGGGTCGGCCGGAGCGTCGCGCGTCGACCGCGGCTCGAGGCGGCCCGCCGACACGGATCCCCGATGTCCAGCTGCCGCGACGGGAGAGTCCTCGGCAGTCCCCCGACGGACCGGCGTCGAGGAGGCCGAGCGCGACGGGCGACTCGGCGTAGTGAGGCTACCTCGATCCGCGGCACGGTGCAGCGAGCTCGGCGGCGTCGACGCGAGTCCGACCACGGGCGCAGCGGGACCGACGTGGGACCGGCATTCGCGCTCGGCGCCGGCCGGAGGCTCCGTGGTCCGTGCGTGACGATCCACGCCGAGCATCCGTTCGCGCGACCCCGAGCCCGATCCGGTACGCCGGTTCCGCGGCCGCGTGGGCGGCACGGTCAGCCTCTGGACCGCCGGGCGCGGAGACCGCGCCGCGCCGGGCTGACCGTCACCTCGTTCCTGGTGGCGGCGGGGGAGCCGGCGCGGGTGCTCGCGCTGCTCGACCCCGACGCCGACCTGACCGAGGCCCTGCTGGCCACCGGCCGCGGCGGTCGTCCAGCTGCTCGGGTGGGAGCACCGCGACCTGGCCGAGATGTTCGCCGGGCACCGCACCGGCACCGGGCGGGGTGTTCCGGCCACGCGGAGTTCGAGCAGACCGACGTGGGGCCCGCGGCTGGCGTCGGCGACGCACCTGGGCCGGCGTACGGCTCGAGGCGGCGCAGCAGGTCGGCTGGTCGACCCTGGTCACCACCGTCGTCGAGCACCTCGAGGTCGGTGACGACGACGAGCCGTTGCGGCCACCGCGCGCGGCCGCTAGGTCTCAGCGTTAGGGTCGTCGGCCCATGTCGCGATCGGAGGGCGCCGAGTCAGCGAGTGCCGACGCTGCGGGTGATGGTCGTCGACGACCACCCGATGTGGCGCGACGCGGTCGAGCGCGACCTCGCCGGGGCCGGCTTCGACGTCGTCGCCGTCGCCGCCGACGGCCACCAGGCGATCGCGCGGTTCCCGGCGGCGCGCCCGCAGGTCGTCGTCCTCGACCTGCAGATCCCGGGCCCGAACGGCGTCGAGGTGACCGCCGACGTGCTCGGCCGCGACCCGTCGGCGCGGGTCCTGATCCTGTCGGCGTCGGGGGAGCACAGCGACGTGCTCGAGGCGGTGAAGGCCGGGGCGACCGGCTACCTGGTGAAGTCCGCCTCGCGCGACGAGCTGATCGAGGCCGTACGCCGGGTGGCCGCCGGCGACGCCGTCTTCACGCCCGGCCTGGCCGGGCTCGTGCTCGGCGAGTTCCGGCGGATGGCCGAGGGCGGTCCGGAGCCGGAGCCGGACAACGAGCTCACCCCGCGCGAGACCGAGATCCTCAAGATGGTCGCCAAGGGCATGAGCTACAAGCAGATCGCCGAGCGGCTCGTGCTCTCCCACCGCACCGTGCAGAACCACGTGCAGAACACCCTGCGCAAGCTCCAGATGCACAACCGCGTCGAGCTCACCCGCTACGCGATCGAGCGCGGGCTCGGTGCCGACGACGACGAGTGAGCCGCCGATGGACGTCTTCCGCGCGGCCACGCCGTCGGACGCGGTGGCCCTGACCGCCCTCGAGCGCGACGCCAACCTGGTCGCCCTCGGGCACGTCTTCGCGGGACACGCCGTACCCGGAGGACGACGTGCGCGCGCCGCTGGGAGCGGTCGCTCGCCGACCCCGAGGTGCGGGTGGAGGTGTGCGGGCCGCCGGCCCGGCTCGACGCGTACGTCTGCCTGGGACGCGACGCACCCTGCGACACCTCGCGGTGCGTCCGGAGCGGTGGGGGGAGGGTCTGGCGCGACGGGCGGTCGAGCGCGCGGCGGGCGTGACGCGCGCTGTGGGTGCTGGTGGAGAACCGTCGCGCGCGCGGTCTCTACGAGCACCTCGGGTGGCAGCCGACCGGGCGTGAGCAGGGCGCCGAGTGGCCGCCGTACCCTCGCGAGCTGGAGTACGCGCGATGACCGACGACCCTGCTCGAGGTCGCCGACGAGCTCTACGCGCTGCCGCTCGACCGGTTCACGCCCGCGCGCGACGCCCGGGCCAAGGAGCTCAA
Organism: uncultured Actinomycetota bacterium; assembly: GCA_963797325.1. Taxonomy (GTDB): domain Bacteria; phylum Actinomycetota; class Actinomycetes; order Propionibacteriales; family Nocardioidaceae; genus Nocardioides. Next base: position 252,899 of record CAWCPG010000015.1, on the reverse strand, counting down.
GGGCGACAAGGACCTGTCGCCGCGGTCAAGGCGCTGAAGAAGCCGTCGCTGGCGGCCTGGGTCGTCAACCTGTTCGTACGCCGCGACTCCGACGCAGGTCGAGCAGGTGCTGGCGGTCGGGGCCGCGCTGCGCGAGGCGCAGGAGGGCATGGACGGCGCCGAGCTGCGGGCGCTGACCAAGCAGCGGCGGCAGCTGACCTCGGCGGTGACCGCGCAGGCCCGGGCCCTCGCCGCCGACGAGGGCGTCAAGGTCACCCAGTCGGTCGCCGACCAGGTCGAGGCGACGCTGACCGCGGCGCTGCTCGACCCGGAGGCCGCGCGCGCGGTCCGCAGCGGGCTGCTGGTGCGGACGCTGCGGCACGACCGGGGTCGACGCCGTCGACGTCGCGGCCGCGGTGGCGCTGCCCGAGGCGCTCGGCTTCGCGGCCTCGCCGACCACCGCCGCGACCCCCGCGCCGCCCGAGCTGCACGTCGTACCGGGGGACGACGCGGCGCGCCGCCGCGGGAGGCGGAGGAGGCGCTCGCCGAGGCCGAGCAGGCCGCCGCCGAGGCCGAGGAGGAGCTCGGCACGGCGCGGCGAGGCGGTCGAGAGGCTGCAGGCCCGGAGCCTCCAGCTCCAGTCGGAGATCGACGAGCTCAGGCGGCGGCTCGCCGAGCTCGAGGAGAGCGCCGAGGAGACCGACGACGAGCTGGCGGAGGCCGAGGAGACCCGGGCCGAGGCCGAGCGCAGCCGGACCGACGCCGCAGCGCCCGCGACGCCGCCCGGAAGGCCCTCGCCGCCCTCGACTGGCCCGCCACACCGCCCGCCCTCGGGCCTGTGGACGCTTCCGATAGTCCGTGACGAAACGGTCGTTCCCGAGGCTCGCGAACGACCGAAACGTCACGGACTATCCCCGGCTGTGCACCGGGAGAGGGGGAGGGGTCAGTCGGAGGCCCAGCCCTTGGCGCGCTCGACGGCGTCCTGCCAGCGGGCGTACGCCGCGTCGGCGGTCGCGCGGTCGCCCTCGGGCTCGAAGCGCTGGTCGAGCTGCCAGGTCTCGCGCAGGTCGTCGGTCGAGTCCCAGACGCCCGACGCCCGAGGCCGGCCAGGAACGCCGCGCCGAGGCCGGTCGTCTCGACGATCCGCGGCCGCTCCACCGGTACGCCGAGCTGGTCGGCCTGGAGCCGGCACAGCAGGTCGTTGGCGCTGGCGCCGCCGTCGACGCGCAGCGGCGACGGAGTCGGCGCCGGGCATCGTCGCCAGCACGTCGCGCACCTCGAAGGCGATCGCCTCCAGCGTCGCGCGGACGAGGTGGGCGCGCGTCGTGCCGCGGGTCAGGCCGAGGATCGTGCCGCGCGCGTGAGGGTCCCAGTGGGGTGCGCCGAGCCCGGTCAGGGCCGGCACGAACACGACACCCTCCGACGACGCCACGGTGGCCGCGACCGCCTCGGTCTCGGCGGCCGAGCCGACGATCTGCAGCCCGTCGCGCAGCCACTGCACCGCCGCGCCGGTCACGAAGATCGCCCCCTCGAGGGCGTAGGTCAGCTCGCCGTCGGGGGAGCGCCAGGCCGCCGTCGACAGCAGCCCGGCGTCGGAGCGCTCGCAGCGACGTGCCGGTGTTGGTGAGGATGAACGAGCCGGTGCCGTAGGTGCACTTGGAGTCGCCGGCGTCGAAGCAGGTCTGGCCGAACAGCGCCGACTGCTGGTCGCCCGCCAGCCCCGCGATCGGCAGCTCGAGCCCGGCGAACGACGCCGGGTCGGTGGTCGCGATCTCGCCCCAGTTGGGCACCAGGTCGGGCAGCGCGTCGCGGGGCACGCCGAAGAGGCTGCACAGCTCGTCGGACCAGTCGCCGGTCGACAGGTCCATCAGCAGGGTCCGGGAGGCGTTGGAGACGTCGGTGACGTGCCAGGTGCCCCGGGTCATCCGGGCGACCAGGTAGGAGTCGACGGTGCCGACGGCGTAGCGGCCCGACTCGACGAGCGCCCACGTGTGCGGCTCGTGCTCCCGGAGCCAGGTCAGCTTGGTGCCGGAGAAGTAGGGGTCGAGCCGCAGCCCGGTCAGCTCGGAGACGCGCGCCTCGTGGCCCTCGCCGCGGAGACGCTCGCAGATCCCGGCGGTACGCCGGTCCTGCCACACGATCGCGCGGCGGGGCGAGCCGAGGGTCTCGCGGTCCCACAGCAGCACGGTCTCGCGCTGGTTGGTGATGCCGACCGCCTGCAGCTGCGAGGCGTCGTACGACGTCAGCACCTCGCGCGTGGCCTGGAGCGTCGCCTGCCAGATCTCCTCGGGCGCGTGCTCCACCCAGCCCGGCTGCGGGAAGTGCTGGGCGAACTCCTGGTAGCCCTTGGCCGCGATCCGGCCGTCGGGCGTGACGACCAGGGCCGTGACGCCGGTCGTGCCGGCGTCGATGGCGAGGACGCTCATCGGTCGTCGTCCGCCGAGCGGAGGATCTCGAGCACCTTCTCGTCGATCCAGGCGCCATGAGGGTCGACCCGCATCTCGTAGTTCTCGGTGCCGGACCCACGCGTTGAGGTCGGGGAAGCCGCGCTCGTGGACCAGGTGCTCGATCTCGGCCGCGAGGTCGGGGGTGATCTCGACCCGCTCGGTCTCGGTGGAGGCCGTCAGGTAGAGGTCGTTGAGGTCGAGCAGGCGGGCCAGCTCGGTGACCGGGTCCGGATGGTCGTCGACGCGCAGGTCGGCCGCGATGTCGTCGCCACCGGCGTACCCGGCGCCCTCCTTGACGACGAGCAGGGCCGCGGACTGGCGACCGCGGCGGTCGCCGCCGGCGTCGTCGCCCGCGGCCAGGGCGGCCAGCAGCCGCCGGGCGAGCGGCTCCTCGCTGTCGCTGGCCTCGAACGCGTCCTGCATGGCTGCCACCACGAACTCGCCGGCCAGGATGTTGCCCTGGATCGCGTAGCCGTCGCCGGTCACGCCGCCGGCCCAGTCGAGGCAGGCATGGCCGGTATGGGTGGCCGCCCCGCCCTCGGCGTCGACGATCCCGACCTGGCGCTCGTCGCGTCCGTCGTCCTCCTCGAGGAGCCGGAGCAGCGCCACCGACGCGGTGGCGCCGTCGTCGAGATGGGAGAGAGCCAGCCCCTTGTAGGCGACGTTGGCGTCGGCCTGGGTGGCGATGGCACCGACCTGCGCCACGGCGGCCGGTACGACGGCACCCACGGCCAGGAACTTCGAGGCGACGGCCACGCCCCACGACTCACCGTCGCTGGAGCGGGCCACGATGGAGAACGTCATGCGCGGAGCCTAGGGGATTTCCATTTGCCCTCAAGGGCCCTTGAAGTTGCAGGATGGCGGGGTGCTGCAGCGACTCGGCTTCCCGGACGTCGGCCCCCACCGGCGCTTCGTCGGCGCGCTGGCCATCGACTCGGTGGGCAGCGGCATCTGGATGCCCCTGTCGATGCTCTACTTCCTCCACCAGACCTCGCTGAGCCTGGTCCAGCTCGGGGCCGCGATGACGATCGCCAACCTCGCGGTGATGCCGGTGGTCCCGGTGATCGGGTCGCTGGTCGACCGGCTCGGGCCGAAGGTCGTGATGCAGGTCGGCAACGCCGGAGCGGCGGTCGCCTTCGTGCTCTACCCGTTCGCCCACTCGCTCACCGCGGTCGCGGTGCTGGTCTTCGCCGCCGCCGCCACCCGGTTCGCCTTCTGGGGCGCCCTCGGGCCGATGGTCACCCAGATCACCGAGAAGGGCGAGCGGGAGCTGTGGTTCGGCTTCCTCCAGGCGATGCGGAACGCCGGGTACGGCGTCGGCGGACTCCTGGCCGCGGTCGCACTGACGATCGGCTCCGACGCGGCGTACCAGTCCGTCGTCCTGCTCAACGCCACGTCGTACGTCGTGGCCTTCGTGCTGATGCTCGGCGTCGCGGGCGGTCGCGCCCTCGCCGCGGGCGAGACCCGGCCCGGCGGCAGCAACCGTGGCTGGTGGGTGGCCTTCGCGGACCCCGGCTACCGCTGGCTGATCGTGGTGATCTTCTTCTACGCGCTGGCTGAGACCACGCTCAACGTCGCGATGCCGGTGTACTTCGTCGACACCCTCGACCTGCCGGGCTGGGTGCCGGGCACGGTGTTCGTGATCAACACCGTGATGATCGGCGTCGGCCAGGGCCTGGTGGTCCGTGCCATGACGGGTCAGGTGCGACGCAGGGTGCTGCAGGTGGCGATCGTCTTCACCGCGGTCTCGTTCGTCATGCTCTACGCCGCCGGCGCGCTCACGGTCGCGAGCGGCGTGGTCGTGGTGCTCGTGGGCGCCGTGGTCTACACCCTCGGGGAGATGACCGCCGGCCCGGTGGTGGCGGCGCTGTCCGCCGAGGCCCCGCCGCCCGACCAGCGCGGCCGGTTCATGGCGGCCTCCCAGCTTGCGTGGGGCGCCTCGGGGGCGGTCGCGCCGCTGCTGTTCACCTACCTGCTCCACCACGGTGGGCTACCGATGTGGGGCGGGGCGCTCGTGCTGTGCCTGCTGTGGGCCGCGACCGTGCAGATGCTGGGTCGGCGGATGCCGCTGGCCGACGCCGTGGTCACCAACCTCGCCGAGGGTGCCGACGCCGTGACGGTCGACCCCACCCTCGAGGCGCCGACGACGCCGTGACGCCGTACGACGTCACCTGACGCCGCGCGCCGTCGAGTGCCGCAGGTCCCGCGACCACCGACGGATGGCCCGGTGGCGGGCACCAGGGAGTGGCCCTAGGCTGACGTCACCCTTGTAACGATCCAACCAACGATCAGGAGTCAGCATGCGGGTCGGAGTGCTCACCGGAGGCGGCGACTGTCCCGGACTCAACGCGGTGATCCGGGCGGTGGTCCGCAAGGGCGTCGGCGTCCATGGCCTCGAGTTCATCGGCTACCGCGACGGCTGGAAGGGCCCGCTCGAGGGGCTGACCATGGACCTCGGCGTGCCGCAGGTGCGTGGCATCCTGCCGCGCGGCGGGACGATCCTGGGCTCCAGCCGGACCAACCCCTTCAAGATCGAGGGCGGGGTCGAACGGATCAAGGACAACCTCGCCCGCGACGGCGTGGACGCCCTGATCGCGATCGGGGGCGAGGACACCCTCGGCGTCGCGACCAAGCTGGCCGACCTCGGCGTCGACGTGGTCGGCGTACCGAAGACGATCGACAACGACCTCTCCGGCACCGACTTCACCTTCGGCTTCGACACCGCGGTGAACATCGCGAGCGAGGCGATCGACCGGCTCCACACCACCGCCGAGTCCCACCACCGGGTGCTCGTCGTCGAGGTGATGGGCCGCCACGCCGGCTGGATCGCGCTGCACAGCGGCATGTCCGGCGGTGCCAACGTCGTCCTGATCCCCGAGCAGCCGTTCGACATCGAGCAGGTCTGCGAGCTGGTCAAGAAGCGCTTCGAGACGCAGTACGCGCCGATCATCGTCGTCGCCGAGGGCGCGATGCCGCGCGAGGGCGGCGACATGACACTGGTCTCGGGCGAGACCGACGCGTTCGGTCACGTCCGCCTCGGCGGCATCGGCGACCGGCTCGCCGGCGAGATCGAGCAGCGCACCGGCGCGGAGGCGCGGGCCGTCGTACTCGGGCACGTGCAGCGCGGCGGTACGCCGACGGCGTTCGACCGCTGGCTCGCGACCCGCTTCGGACTGCACGCCGTCGACGCCGTCGCCGAGAAGGACTTCGGGACCATGGTCGCCCTCCGCGGCGCCGACATCGTCCGCGTCCCGCTGCTCGAGGGCACCGGCGAGCTGAAGCTCGTCAGCCCCGAGGAGTACGCCGAGGCCGAGGTCTTCTTCGGCTGACCTCCCGGATAGTCCCCGATCAGATGGTCGTGGATCTGCCGATTTCGCAGCCATCTGATCGGGGACTACCGCGGATCGGCGATGTGCCCGAACGACGCCGCGGCAGGTGCGATAGTTCCGCCCATGCGGCGCGACGTGGGGGACGGGGTCCGCGCGCGCGGGCGGTTGGTGGCCCTGGTCTCCGCCGCGTGCATCCTGGGCTGGGCGGTGCCGGCCCTGCTGATGCTCGACAAGGGCTTCGCGGTCCAGGACGAAGGCACCTACGTCCTCACCTACCGCTGGTGGAGCTCGAACCCCTACTTCGTCTCCGGCTCGCAGTACGTCTACGGGCCTGTCTTCGAAGCGCTCGGCGAGAGCATCCCCGCGCTGCGGCTGCTCCGTCTCACGATGGTCCTGGGCGCCAACGCGTGGTTCGCCTGGGCGTTCCTGGCCTGGCTGGAGCAGCAGCGGGGAGCGCTGCCCAGCTCGCGAACCAGCCTGCTCCTGCTCCTGACCGCCGGCGGCGGGATGTCCTACCTCTGGGCGCCACTGACCCCCGGCTACTACGACCTCACGGCCGACGCCGGCCTGGCCCTGGTGGCGCTGATGCTGATGTCGTTGCGGTCGCCGCGCCGGAGCCCGTGGCACGCCGTGGCGGTGGGCGTCGTGGCCGTCGTGCTGGTCGCCACGAAGTGGCCGGCCGCTCCCGTGCCCGTGCTCACCGTCGGCGTCGCCGGCTGGTCGCTGGCCCGAACGAGCAGACCCGCCGCGCTCCGGTACGGCGTGCTGGTGGCGGCCGGCGTGGGCGCCGCTCTCGTCGTGTGCCAGCTGTTCGTGGTCCCGGTCGGCCGCTTCGTCTCGGTGATGCGCACGGTCTCGTCGCTGACCGCGACCGCGAGCCACGGCTTCGGCTTCCTGGCGCGGGCCTACGCGTCGAACACGGCGAGCTTCGCGGTGGGCGCGGCCGTCTTCGCGCTGCCCCTGCTCGGCGCCTACCTCCTGGCACGGCGCCCCAGCGAGCGGGGCGACGAGCGCCGGGCTCGCTGGTGGCTGTGGGGGGGCGCGGTCGTGACGGCGGTGGTGCTCCCGTTCGCCGTCGGCTGGCACGGCGGGAGCGACCGGGGCCGAGCCGTCGTCGCGATCGCGCTCGGCGGTCTGCTCGCGGCGCTGGTCGTCGGCCTCCTCCCACCGGCCCGAGGGCCGCTGCCCGGGCACGCCGTCGGCCGGGCCGTCGTCGTCGTACTCCTGCTCGTGCCGGTCCTCCAGGCGGCCGGAACCAACGTGCCGCTGATCTACGTGGCCGTCGAGTGCGTGGCGATGTGGATGGCCCTGATCCTGATGCTGGTGGCGCACCTGGACCCGGCCCACGTGGCCGTGACCGCGGTGCTGGCCGACCTCGGTGTCTTCGTCGTGGGCACCGCTCTCCTCGCCGGGTCGACCACTCTCGTCGACCCGTTCAACGCCGGCCGCTTCGGCGAGGACACGGTGCGCGTCCCGGGGCTCGGGGTGCGGGTCGCTCCGGACCTGGCCGGTCAGTACCGCGCTCTCACCGACGCCCTCGCGCCGTACGTCGTCCGCGGGAAGACGCCGGTCCTGGCCCTCGACCAGAAGGCCGGGCTCACCTACCTGCTGGACGGCGTCCCGGCGGGACCGACCTGGACCGACCGCGCCAGCCCGGCCCGTACGGCGGGCATCCTGGCGCTGCCTGCCGCAACGGCGACGTGTCCGCCGCCCGGCCGCCGGTCCTGGTCCTGGACCGGTCACCCGACCCGGCACTGAGGCGCGCGATGGCGACCTGCGGCTTCGAGTACCCCGCGTCGTACCGTCACCTGCCGGTCCCCGACGGCCCCCCCGGCCTCACCGTCCTGGTCCCTCGCTCCGGATAGTCCCCGATCAGATGGTCGTGGATCTGCCGATTTCACAGCCATCTGATCGGGGACTATCCGTCGCGTCGTCAGGGGAGGAGGGCGAGCTTGCCGGTGGTGTGGCCCGTGGCGATCTGGCGGTGGGCCTCGGCCGCGTCGTCGAGGGGGTACGTCGCGGCCACCAGCACCCGGAGCAATCCGGTCCCGGCGAGCCGGGCCAGCTCGGGCCGGGCCGCCGCGCGCAGGGCGTCGCCGGCCTCGGCCCCGGGACCGCCGCCGAGCAGCTTGATGCCCTCGCCGGGCGCGCGTGAGAAGTTGGCGATGGTCGCGATCCGGTCGCGGTCGACGAGGGCCAGCGACACGTCCAGGGCCTCGTCGCTGCCGACCAGGTCGAGGGCGGCGTCGATGCCGTCGGGGGCGAGGGCACGCACGCGGTCGAGCAGCCCGTCGCCGTAGGCGACCGGCTCGGCGCCCAGCTCACGCAGCAGGTCGTGGTTGCGCGCGCCCGCGGTCGCGATCACCCGGGCTCCGCGCAGCCGGGCGAGCTGGACGACGCACAGGCCGACGCCGCCCGACGCCCCGTGCACCAGCACGGTGTCACCCTCCCGTACGCCGGTCGCCTCCAGCGTGTGGACGGCCGTCGCGCCCGCGAGCAGCAGCCCCGCGGCCTGGGGCCAGTCGAGTGCGGCCGGCTTGCGGGTCAGCGTGGAGTCGGGCACCACCAGGTCGGCGGCGTACGCGCCGCGGGTCCGGAAGACGATCACCTCGTCACCGACGGCGAGCGGACCCTGGTCGTCGGCCGCCCCCTCACCTACCGCGACCACCACGCCCGCGGCCTCGAAGCCGAGCGGCAGCGGCAGCGACGAGGGGTCGCCCGGGCCGCGGTAGGACTTCACGTCGGCCGGGTTGACGCCGCTGGCCCGCACCTCCACGTGCACCTCGTGCGGCCCGGGGTCGGGGAGGGTGACCTCCTCGACCGTGAGGGACTCGGGACCACCGAAGGCGGCCGCCACGACACGTCTGCTCGGAATGCTCATGGCGGCCCAACCTCCCGCGCCGACCGGTCATTCCGGGCGCGGCGTCCGGATGACGTCGCCGAGGCGGGCCCGGGAGGGCGCACGCCGTACCCTTGCCGGGTGACCCTTCGAGACGGCTCGTCCTCCGCCTCCCCGGGGACCGCTGGGGGCGTCGCCACCGCCGTCCCCGACCTCGAGACGCTGCGCGCGCTGGGCCCGGCCCAGCAGCCGGCCTACCCCGACCCGGCCGCCGTCGACGCCGCCGTCGCCCGCCTGCGCCGGATGCCGCCGCTGGTGTTCGCCGGCGAGTGCGACGAGCTCAAGGGCAAGCTCGCCGACGTCGCGCACGGCAAGGCCTTCCTGCTCCAGGGCGGCGACTGCGCCGAGACGTTCGAGGGCGCGACCGCCGACAACGTGCGCAACAAGCTCCGCGTGCTGCTCCAGATGGCAGTCGTGCTCACCTACGCCGCCTCGGTGCCGGTCGTGAAGCTCGGCCGGCTGGCCGGCCAGTACGCCAAGCCGCGCTCCTCCGACCTCGAGACCCGCGACGGGGTGACCCTCCCGGCCTACCGCGGTGACGCGGTCAACGGCTTCGACTTCACCCCCGAGGCCCGGGTGCCCGACCCGCAGCGGCTGATCGAGGCCTACCACTCCAGCGCCTCCACGCTGAACCTCGTGCGCGCGTTCGTCACCGGCGGCTACGCCGACCTGCGCCAGGTCCACACCTGGAACACCGACTTCGTCGTCAGCTCAGCCGTAGGCCGGCGCTACGAGAAGATCGCCCACGAGATCGACCGTGCGATGAGCTTCATGGCCGCGATCGGCGCCGACCCCGACGAGTTCCACCGGGTCGACTTCCACACCTGCCACGAAGCGCTGCTGCTCGAGTACGAGCACGCGATGACGCGCATCGACAGCCGCACCGGCACGCCGTACGACGTCTCCGGCCACTTCGTCTGGATCGGCGAGCGCACCAACGCGCTCGACGGCGCCCACGCCGAGCTGCTCAGCCGCGTCCGCAACCCGATCGGGGTCAAGGTCGGCCCGCGCTCCACCCCCGACGATCTGATCGCCCTGGCCGCCAAGCTCAACCCCGACAACGAGGCCGGCCGGCTCACCTTCATCACACGGATGGGTGCCGGCCGCATCCACGACGCGCTGCCGTCGCTGATCGAGAAGGTCGCGGCCGCCGGGCTCGACGTCGCCTGGGTCTGCGACCCGATGCACGGCAACACCTTCGAGGCGTCGACCGGTCACAAGACGCGTCGCTTCGAGGACGTCATCGCCGAGGTACAGGGCTTCTTCGACGTGCACCGCTCGCTGGGCACCTGGCCCGGCGGCATCCACGTGGAGCTGACCGGCGACGACGTCACCGAGTGCGTCGGCGGCGGCGAGGAGGTCGCCGAGATCGACCTCGGCTCGCGCTACGAGTCGGTCTGCGACCCGCGTCTGAACCGGGTCCAGTCCCTCGAGCTGGCCTTCCTCGTCGCGGAGATGCTCCGGACGGCCTGAGGCTGGGTGTCCCGTGGTCTCGACAGGCTCGACCGACGAGTCGTCGAGCGACGGGTCGTCGAGCGACGGGTCGTCGAGTGTCGAGCGTCGAGTCCGACGGGGGACCACCACCGGTCGCCTGGCGCCGGATCGGGCCGCCCGCGCTGCTCGTGGTCGTGGTGCTCAGCGTGTTCAGCAACGGCTACGGCTACGACCGCGACGAGCTCTACTTCGCGATGCTCAAGCCGGCGTGGGGCTACGTCGACCAGCCGCCGCTCACCCCGCTGGTCGCGCACGCCATCGCCTCCCTCTACGGCGGCGGCCCGTGGCTGATGCGGATCCCGGCGACCCTGTGCGCGGCCGCCTGTCTCGTGCTCACCGCGCTGATCGCCCGGGAGCTCGGCGGAGACGCGAAGGCACAGGCCTGGACGGCCTGGGGGATGGCGACGACGTCGGCCGTCCTGCTGTTCGGGCACGTGTTCCTGACCTCGTCGCTCGACCTGGTCGCCTGGCCCCTGGTCTCGCTGCTGGTGATGCGTGCCGAGCTGCGCGCCGAGCCCCGCTGGTGGCTCGTCGCGGGCGCCGTCGCCGGGCTCGCGACCTACAACAAGCTGCTGGTGCTCCTCCTGCTGACCGGGATCGCGCTCGGGCTGGCGCTCGTCGGTCCGCGCCGCCGGCTGCTGTCGCCGTACGTCTGGGGCGGCGCGGCGCTCACGCTCCTCCTGGGCCTCCCGAACCTCGTCTACCAGCTGACCCACGACCTGCCGCAGGTGCGGATGGGGCGGGCGCTGTCGGAGAACAACGCCGGCGACGTGCGCGTCAGCATGTGGGTGCTGCTGCTGGTGCTGCTCGGTCCGCCGCTGGTGGTGATCTGGGTGGCCGGCCTGCACCGGCTCTGGCGCGACCGCCGGGTGCGGTTCTTCGTGGTCGTGTTCGTCGTGGTCGTGCTCTTCACGTTCGTCTCGGGCGCCCAGCCGCACTACCCGGTCTTCATCCTGCCCATCCCGTTCGCGGCCGGCGTGGTCGCCATGGAGCGACATCTCGGACGGGTCTGGGGCGCCCTCTTCGCGCTCAACGGCGCGGTGTCCCTCTTGCTCGCGCTGCCGCTGGTGCCGGTCGGGTCGGTCGGGGCCACGCCGATCCCCGACGTGAACCTGCTCGCGCAGGACTCCGTCGGCTGGCCGGCGTACGTCCGCCAGGTCACCGACGTGTACGACGCACTGCCGGACCGCGGCGAGGCCGCCGTGTTCACGTCCAACTACGGCGAGGCCGGCGCCCTGGTCCGCGACCGGCCGGACGTCCCCGTCTACAGCGCCCACAACGCGCTCTACGACCAGGCGCGGCCACCCGACTCGGTCACCACGCTCGTGGTCGTCGGGGGCCAGTACCCCGACGTCCGCGCCCTGTTCGACCGGTGCACGGTGCGCGCCCACCTCGACAACGGGGTCGACGTCGACAACGAGGAGCAGGGTCTGCCGATCGCGGTCTGTACCGGTCCGCGAGCCTCCTGGGACGTCCTCTGGCCGCGGCTGCACCACCTCGACTGAGACCGCACTGAACCTCGACGAGGTCCCCCTGCGTAGATGAGGCCATGTGGCCTCACCTACGCAGCACACCTCCCGCACTCCCCGCCGCCGCTCGCGCGCTCCGCACTGCCGCGACCCTGGCCGTCCTCGGGTCGATGGTGCTCGGCTCCGGTTCCCTCGCCGAGGCCGCGCCGACCCCCCAGCCCCGGGCCGGGGTGGCGGTCACGGTGGCGAACTTCTCGTTCACGCCCGCGCACGCCCACGTCGGACCGGGCGGCCGGGTCACCTGGACCTTCCCCGAGATGATGTCCCACACCACCACCTCCGACAACGGCTTCTGGAACAGCGGGCCGCGGAGCGGCGGGGCGACGTTCGCCAGGACGTTCGCAACCGCGGGGACCTACCGCTACCACTGCTCGATCCACACCTTCATGCACGGTCGCGTCCTCGTCTCGATGACCGCGACCGGCTCGGCCGCCGCGGGCTGGCACCTGCGCTGGGCGGCGTCGATGCCGGCGCACTCCTCGGTCGACGTCCAGGTCAGGAAGCCGGGGTCGCGGTCCTGGTCGCCGCTGCGGACGCGCACGACGCGGCTGGGGGCGTCCTACCACCCCGCGAAGGCGGGTCGGTACCTGCTCCGGGCCCGCACCCATCGGAAGGCACACACCTCGGGCTGGTCACCGGTGCGTACGATCCAGGTTTCGTGACCGTCGACCTGCGCTCCGACACCCTGACCCGCCCGACCGAGGCCATGCGACGCGCGATGGCGGCGGCCGAGGTGGGGGACGACGTCTACGGCGAGGACCCCACGGTGCTCGCGCTCCAGCGGCGGGTGGCCGAGCTGTTCGGCCACGAGGACGCCCTGTTCACCCCCACCGGCTCGATGGCCAACGTGCTGGCGGTCGCCTCGCTCGTCGCGGCCGGCCAGGAGGTCCTGTGCGAGGCCTCGGCCCACATCGCCCGGGCCGAGCTCGGCGCCCACGGAGCCGTCACCGGGCTGACCATGCGCACCTGGCGCGAGGCACGCGGGCAGGTCGACCTGGCGGCGATCCAGGAGCTCTACGCACCCGACCTGGGCCCCTTCTTCGTCCGTACCACCGCGGTCTCCGTGGAGAACACCCACAACTTCGCCGGCGGTGCCGTGCTCCCGCTGGCGGACCTCGAGGCCCTGCGCACCTGGGCGCGGTCGGTCGGCGTCGGGATCCACCTCGACGGCGCCCGCATCTGGAACGCCCACGTCGCGACCGGCGTCCCGCTGGCGTCGTACGGCGCCTGCGCCGACGTGATGGCGGTGTGCCTCTCCAAGGGGCTGGGCGCCCCTGTCGGATCGCTCGTGGTCGGCTCGACGGAGGCGCTGGCCGAGGCCCGGGTACGCCGCAAGCGGATGGGCGGCGGGATGCGCCAGGTCGGCATCCTGGCGGCCGCGGGGCTGCACGCGCTCGACCACCACGTCGACCGGCTGGCCGACGACCACGCCCATGCCCGCCTGCTGGCCGAGGCCTGCGGCGTCGATCCGGAGACCGTCGACACCAACATCGTCGTGGTGCAGCGCGAGGACGCCGCGCAGTTCGTGGCCGGCGCGAAGGAGGGCGGCGTGCTCGTCTCGCCCGTCGGGCCACGCGCCGTACGGCTCGTGACGCACCTCGACGTCAGCGCCGCGGACGCGAAGACGGCGGCCGCCGTCCTCGCGCGTCTGTGACCGTCAGGACGCTGCGCCGACGAGCGACACCTCGCTGATGGCGGTGTCGTTGCGGGCGGCCCGTCCGTGGCCGGGAGGAGAGACGGCGGTGATCCGGACCTTCACCGTCGAGGTGGTCACCGGGGGGACGCTGCGGGACTGCATGGCCTGGCCCTGCCCGAAGTCCTGGCTGACGGTCGAGCCGTCGTCGAAGATCCACTGGACGGCCAGGACACGGCGATCGCCGCGGTACCAGTCGTAGGTCCTGCCGCCCGCGTTCGCGGTCTTCGCATAGCCGTTCACCAGCCCGACCTCGCTGATGCGGGTCGGCTGGTCGAGCCGGAAGGTGAGGACCGTCCCCGTGGCGTCGCCCGGGGTGCGCCAGCAGGTCTGGGGGTTCCCGTCGACCATGTTGGGCGCGATGTAGGTGACCCTCCGCCCGGCGAAGTCGACGCCGGCCGGGGCGTGGGAGGGCGCGCTCGCCGTGGCCAGCCCGGCCACCTCGGTGGGCTTCCCGGTGGGCGTCGAGGTCGGCCCGCTGCTGGACGCGGACGAGGGCGCGGTCGACGACGGGTGGCTCGAGCTCGGGTGGTGGCTCGCCGGGATCAGCGGCGTCGAGGAGGCGGACGGGCTGTCGTCACCGCCTCCGCTGAGGAGCAGGAAGGCGCCGAGCACGAGCACCACCACCAGCCCGACGACCGCGCCGATCCAGAGGCCGACCCCCGGTGAGCGCCGCGGCGTCGGCTCCGCGTAGACGGGCCCGGAGGGGACCGGCGCCGCGGGGGGTGGCTCCGGGTACACCTCGTCGCGGAACAGCGGCGGCGGCCGCACGGGCTCGGGCGTCACGGGCTCGGGGACCACGGGACGCGCCGGTTCGTCCGGTACGACGTGGAGCCGCTCGCTCGTCGCGGCGTCGTCGTACGACGGCTCGCTCGGCGCCGCGGGCGGCGAGCCGGTGGGGGCACCGCAGTGGGTGCAGAAACGACCGCCGCTGACCGCGGCGCCGCACTGCGCGCAGCGTGTCGTCTGGCCGTCCATGGTGCCTCAATGTAAAGGAGCCCCCCGCCGGACGCCCCGCCCGTCGGGGGGATGAGACGGCTCAGACGACCAGGTGCTGCACCTCGGCGTCGACCTCGCCCCGCGGACCGAGCTCCGCCATCACCATCGCGGCGAGGACGAGCAGACCGCCGAAGACCATCCGGACCGTCATGCTCTCGCCGCCGAGCAGCACCGCGAACAGGGCGGCGAAGACCGGCTCCATGCTCATGATGATCGCGGCCCGGGTGGGTGGCAGGTGCGCCTGGGCCCAGGTCTGGCCGATCATCGCGGCGGCGCCGGCGAAGACCGCCATGTAGAGGATGCTCAGCCAGTCGTCGAGCCGGGTGGGGAGGACGATCCCGTTCGGAGCCGTGCACAGCGTGCAGATCACCGTGATCACGATCAGCTGCACGATCGACATGCCCAGCGCCTCCTGCGGCGTGGACCACGCGCCGAGCCCGACGATGTGGAGCGCGTAGATCATCGCCGCCACGAAGATCAGCGCCTCGCCGTACCCGACCGAGAGACCGCCCAGGGTCAGCACGGCGAGTCCGACCATGGCCACCGCCACGGCGACCCAGGTGAGGCCGCCGATCCGGCTGCGCAGGATCAGGGCCGCGAACACCGGGGTCGCCACGACGTACATGCCGGTGATGAAGCCCGACACGCTGGCGGGGGTCTCGGCGAGCCCGGCCGTCTGCAGGATCTGCGCGCCGCCGTAGAGACAGCCGAGCACGACGGCCTGGCGGCGCGACTCGCGGGTGAGCCGGCCCAGCGCCCGCGGCGCCAGCAGGATCAGGGTGAGGCTGGCGATCGCGAACCGGATCGCCAGGAAGTCGAGCGTCGGCACCCGCTGGAGGAGGTCGTGGATCAGGAAGAAGGTCGAGCCCCAGCAGGCGGTCACCGCCAGCAGCGCCCCCGTCGCGAGCAGCGTCGTACGACGCGGCGTGGGGGAGGCGGGCACCCGCACCACGCTAGTGGTCACACGATGTGGAGCGTGACCACGCTGCCCTTGGGTGCGGTGTCGCCGGGGCTCGGGCTGGAGCTCGCGACGTAGCCGAGCCCGAGGTAGAGGTCGGCGTGGTCGACCTTCACGCGGAAGCCCAGACCCTCGAGCAGCTGCGTCGCCGCGCCCACGCCCATCGCCCGGAGGTTGCCCGGGATCTGCACGAGCTCGGGTCCCTTCGAGACCACGAGCTTCACCGTGTCGCCGTGGTGGAGGACGCCGGTCGGCGGGTCCTGCGAGATGACGAGGCCCTTCGCCACCTGGTCGGAGAACTCGCCGGCCGTCGCGACCTCCAGCCGATGACGGGCGAGGGCGCGCGAGGCGCGAGCGGCGCTCTTGCCCGTCCAGTCGGCGACATGGACCGGGGTGGGGCCGCGGCTGACGACCAGGTCGACGACCGTGGCGGGACGCTGGGCGTGCCTCGCGCCGGGTTGCTGGCGATGACGACGCCGTGGGGCACGGTGTCCGACCAGCGCAGGATCGACCGGCCGTAGGTCAGGTGAGCCTTCGCCAGCGCGTCCTGGGCCTCGTCGACGGTCAGGCCGTGGAGCTTCGGGACGTCGTACCGCTCCTGGCCGAGCGACAGGGTCAGGACGACGGTGCCGTGGTCGAGCACCCGCGAGCCGGGCGCGGGGTCGGTCTTGACCACCTCGCCCTTCGGCACGCTCTCGGAGTACGCCGCGGGTGCCATCCTCACCCCGAAGCCCTCGCGGTCGAGCTTGGCGGTCGCGGCGGTCCGGGTCATCCCGAGCACGCCCGGGGTCGCGGTGTAGCGGGCCCACCCGAACCAGTAGGCGCCGACGCCCGCGGCGAGGGCGATCACCAGGGCCGCGACCAGGAGGAGCGGCCCGCGCCGCGAGCGGCCGGAGCGCGCGGCGCGCGGGGCCGGCGGGACGCTGGTGATGACGGGCTCCTCGGCGGGAGGGGCGACGAGCTCGGCGGGGGCGATCGGGAGGACGTCGACCTCGAGCATGGTCGTGTCGTCGCTGACCCGGGGCGGCAGGGCCAGGTCGGCGGTCAGCTCCGCGTCGTCCGGGACCCCGCCGGCCACGGCCTGGGCGACACGGTGGAACTGGTGGAGCAGCACGCCGGCGTCGGCCGGCCGCTGCGCACGGTCGCGGGCCGTGGCGCGGGCCACCAGGGCATCGACGTACGGCGGGATCCCGGGCACGACCTCGGACGGCGGGGGCACGTCCTCGTGGACGTGCTTGTAGGCGACCGCGATCGGCGACTCGCCCTCATGGGGCTTGCTACCGGTGAGGAGCTCGTAGAGCACCACTCCCACGGCGTAGACGTCGGCGCGGGCGTCGCTGGTGCCGTCGACGACGAGCTCGGGGGCCAGGTAGGAGACGGTGCCGATCAGGACGCCGCCCGTCGCGGTGTGGCGGGTGTCGGTGGTGACGGCCTTGGCGAGCCCGAAGTCGGCGACCTTGACCCGGCCGTCGTCTGCGATCAGGACGTTCTCGGGCTTGATGTCGCGGTGGATCACGCCGGCCCGGTGGGCGGCGGCGAGCGCGGAGACGACCGGCTCGAGGAGCGCGAGCGCCTGCGCCGGCGGCATCGGTGCGTCGGTCCGGATGACGTCGCGCAGGGTGTGTCCGGGGACCAGCTCCATGACGAGGTAGAGCGTGCCGCCCTCGACCGTCGGGTCCTCGCCCTGGTCGAAGACGTTGACGACGTTCGGGTGGGAGAGCCGGGCCGCGGCTCGCGCCTCGCGGGTGAAGCGGTGGGCGAACTCCGCGTCGTCACCCAGGCTGCGGTGCATGGTCTTGACCGCGCAGACCCGGTCGAGCCTGATGTCGACGGCCTCGTAGACCGCGGCCATGCCGCCGCGGGCGATGCGTTGCCCGATCCGGTAGCGGCCGTCGAGGAGGTGCCCGGTCAAGGGGTCGGCGAGCATGGCGCTGCCCGCGCGGGCGCGCGTGTCAGGCTCCACGGTCGACCCTCCATCGCCGGTCGGGGAAGTGACCCGGCCCGCCCATCCTACGGATCGGAGGCGATCCGCCCGAGTCACCTCCACCCCGGCGCGCCGCCGCGCCAGATCCGGGTCGTCCGCCTGAGGTTCACCTCTAGGTGGTCGTGGGGCGGACGACCGACCACCAGATCCGGGTCGTCCGCCTGAGGTTCACCTCTAGGTGGTCGTGGGGCGGACGACCCACCACCAGACCCGGCAGGCCCGTCTGGGCGCCGGGCGTGGGCCGGGGCACCAAGCGCGTGTGCGCCCGTCACTACGCTCGAGCGCATGAGCGAGCTCTCCGCGGAGGACCAGAAGCTGGTGACCCTGGCCCGGGCCACGATGGCGCGCACCCGGGCGGTCGAGGGTGCCGCAGTGCGCGACCTCGACGGCCGGACGTACGCCGGCGCAGCGGTGGACCTGCCCTCCCTCCGGCTGGCCGCGCTCGAGGTGTGTGTGGCGATGGCGTTCGCCTCGGGGAGCCGGGGTCTCGAGGCGGCCGTCCGGCTCGGCGGCGACGACGCGCCCGACCTGAGGGCAGTCCACGACTTCGCCGGTGACAGCGTCGTCGTCCATCTCGGCGACGTGCGCGGCCAGGTCACGGGTACGGCGTGACGGCGCGCCGCCGCCGGCAGGTTCCGGCTCGGCGACCGCTCCGTGAACCGCCTCGGCTTCGGCTGCATGCGCCTGACCGGGAGCGCGGCCATGGGCCGCGGGACCCTACGCCCGGTCGACCAGTCCGTCGCCGTGCTCCGCCGCGCGGTCGAGCTGGGCGTGGACCATCTCGACACGGCAGCGTTCTACTTCTCGCCGGAGAGCGCGGCGAACGCGATCATCCGGCTGGCCCTGGCGCCGTACGGCGACGACCTGGTGATCGTGCCCAAGGTCGGACCCCGCCGCGCGGCGGACGGCGAGTGGCTCGACTGGGCACGCCCCGAGGACC
Source organism: uncultured Actinomycetota bacterium (assembly GCA_963797325.1). Classification (GTDB taxonomy): domain Bacteria; phylum Actinomycetota; class Actinomycetes; order Propionibacteriales; family Nocardioidaceae; genus Nocardioides. Next base: position 234,648 of record CAWCPG010000015.1, on the reverse strand, counting down.
TCCGCGCCGAGGTGGAGCGCAACCTCACCGAGCTCGGGCTCGAGCGGCTCGACGTCGTGAACTACCGCAGCAACGGGCGCGACGACGTCCCCGCCGCCGTGACCGCGTTGGCCGCGCTCCGCGACGAGGGCCTGCTGCGACACGTCGGTCTGTCCAACGTCGACGTCTCGGCGCTCGACGCCGCCCGGCGGGTCACGGACGTCGCCTGCGTCCAGAACCGGCACGCCCCCGGCTACGAGCGTGCCGACACGGGCGACGTGCTCGCCGCGTGCCTCGAGCACGACATCGCCTTCGTCCCGTTCTTCACCATCGCCGGCCAGGCTCGTGAGGGTGCCGCCGAGGAGCCGTACGACGTGGTCCGCGCCATCGCGGCATCCCACGGCGCCACCCCGGCCCAGGTCCGCATCGCCTGGACCCTCGCCCTCGGCCCGCACGTGCTCGCGATCCCCGGCACCGGTGACCCGGCCCACCTCGAGGACAACGTCGCGGCCGCCTCCCTCCGGCTCAGCGACGACGACCTGGAGGCGCTCGCGACACCGGCCTGACGACCCCGAACCGGACCCCTCCTCCGTTCCGGCGCGGACGGGAGTAAGTTTCCGTCCGTGGTCACCGGTCTGTCCGCCCATGAGGAGGCGGTCGAGCGCCTCCGGGCGTCGTACGCCGCCATCCCCGCCGGCCAGAGCGTGCGGCTGGCCAAGAAGACCTCCAACCTCTTCCGCCCGCGTGCGGGCACCGGCGCGCCGGGTCTCGACGTCTCCGGTCTCGGCGGCGTGATCTCGATCGACACCGAGGCCCGCACGGCCGACGTCCAGGGCATGTGCACCTACGAGCACCTCGTCGACGAGACCCTTCCCCACGGGCTGATCCCCTACGTCGTGCCTCAGCTGCGCACGATCACCCTCGGTGGGGCGGTGAGCGGCCTGGGCATCGAGTCCACCAGCTTCCGCAACGGACTGCCCCACGAGTCGGTCGTCGAGATGGACATCTTCACCGGCGCCGGTGAGGTCGTCACGACCCGGCCGGGCGACGACCTCTTCGACACCTTCCCGAACTCCTACGGCTCGCTCGGCTACGCCACCCGCCTGCGGATCCGCCTCGAGCCGGTCCCGGCGTACGTCTCCCTGCGCCACGTGCGCTTCGACGACGCCGGCCTCCTCGCCAAGACGGTCACCGAGATCATGGAGACCAAGGAGTACGACGGCGTACGCGTCGACGGGCTCGACGGCACCGCCTTCGCGCCCGGGGAGTGCTACCTGACGCTGGCCACCTGGACCGACCAGCCGCGGGTCTCGACCGGCTCGACCGGCGGCCCGAGCGACTACACCGGTCGCGAGATCTACTACCGGTCGATCCAGCAGCGCGAGACCGACCTGCTCACGACCTACGACTACCTGTGGCGGTGGGACACCGACTGGTTCTGGTGCTCGCGGGCCTTCGGCGCCCAGCACCCCGTCGTACGACGGGTGTGGCCGCGTCGCTGGAAGCGCTCCGACGTCTACTACAAGATGGTCGGCCTCGACCACCGGCTCCACGTCGGCGCCTGGCTCGACCGTCGCAAGGGCAACCCCGAGGGCGAGCGGGTGGTGCAGGACGTCGAGATCCCCGTCGACCGGCTGCCGGAGTTCCTCGAGTGGTTCGACGCCGAGGTCGGGATGCGGCCGGTCTGGCTGTGCCCCTTGACCGCCAGCCGGAAGTGGCCCACCTACCCGCTGGCGCCGGACGAGATCTACGTCAACGTCGGGTTCTGGGGCAACGTCGCCGTCGGCCCCGACGCCCCGAACGCGCCCCGCAACCGTGCGATCGAGGCGAAGGTGCACGAGCTCGGCGGCCACAAGTCGCTCTACTCCGAGGCCTTCTACGACCGCGAGACGTTCGACCAGTTGTACGACGGCGCCAACCTGGCGCTGGTCAAGAGCCGGTACGACCCGGAGGGCCGGCTGACCACCCTCTATGACAAGGCGGTGAGGAGACGATGACCATGAGGATCGCCGACGCTTTCGAGCAGCTGATCCAGGGTCCGCTGCCCCTGCGCTTCACGGCGTACGACGGCAGCGCGAGCGGGCCCGAGGACGCGCCGTTCGGGTTCGACCTGCGCACCGAGCGCGGTCTCGCCTACCTGATGACGGCACCCGGTGACCTCGGCCTCGGCCGCGCCTACGTCAGCGGCGACCTCGTCGTCACCGGCGTCCACCCCGGCGACCCCTACGAGGGTCTGAAGGCCCTCCAGAAGGGCCTCAAGCTGCGGCGCCCGTCGCCGGCCGAGCTGGTCAAGATCGTCTCCGGGCTCGGCATCTCCCACCTGAAGCCGCCGACGCCACCGAAGGAGGAGACGCTCCCCAAGTGGCGCCGGGTCGTCGAGGGCGTGCGCCACTCGCGCACCCGCGACAAGGAGGCGATCCACCACCACTACGACGTGTCCAACACGTTCTACGAGTACGTGCTCGGGCCGTCGATGACCTACACCTGCGCCGTCTACCCGACCGACGACGCGACGCTGGAGCAGGCGCAGCACTACAAGTACGACCTCGTCGCCCGCAAGCTCGGGCTCGAGCCGGGCATGACGCTGCTCGACGTCGGCTGCGGCTGGGGCGGGATGGTCCGCCATGCGGCGCAGCACTACGGCGTGAAGGCCCTCGGCGTGACCCTGTCGCGCGAGCAGGCGACCTGGGCCCAGGAGAAGATCAAGGAGCTGGGCCTCGACCATCTCGCCGAGGTGCGCCACAGCGACTACCGCGAGGTCACCGAGTCCGGGTTCGACGCCGTCAGCTCGATCGGCCTGACCGAGCACATCGGGGTGCGCAACTACCCGTCCTACTTCGGGTTCCTGCGCGACCGGATGCGACCGCAGGGCCGCCTGCTCAACCACTGCATCACCCGCCCGCACAACAAGCACCAGGAGACCGGCGCGTTCATCGACCGCTACGTCTTCCCCGACGGCGAGCTCACCGGCTCGGGGAAGATCATCACCGCGGTCCAGAACGTCGGGCTCGAGGTGCAGCACGAGGAGAACTTCCGGGTGCACTATGCCCGCACGCTGGCCGGCTGGTGCCGCAACCTCGAGGAGAACTGGGACGCGTGCGTCGCCGAGGTCGGCGAGGGCACGGCCCGGGTCTGGGGCCTCTACATGGCGGGCTCGCGGCTGGCCTTCGAGCGCAACGAGATCCAGCTCCACCACGTGCTCGCCACCAAGACCGACGCCACGGGTCACGACGGCTACCCCCTGCGGCCCACCTTCGCCGAGGACGCGACGTACCCCGCCTGACGTCCGGGGTCCCTCACGGGGTCACCAGGAGGGGTCGGGCACGACGACGCCGCCGTTGCGGATCCGCCGTCGGCGGAGCAGTCGCCAGCCGGCGATGATGGCCAGGGCGTACGCCGCTCCGGCGATCTCGTCGACCACGTAGTGCTCGCCGCCGTAGAGCAGCGAGAAGCCCATGGCGAACGGGTAGCAGGCGAGCAGCGCCTTCTGCCACCACTTCTTGCCGAACCAGAAGAAGCCGGCCGCGAGCGTCGCGTACGCCGTGTGGAGGGACGGCATGGCGGCGACCGGGTTCACGAGGTACTGCCCCTGGCTGAGCATGCCGCCGACCATGTGGAGCCTGATCAGGTCGAAGCCCTCCGAGGTGTAGCGCCCGACCGGTGGTCCGGGGAACACTCCACCGGAGTCGGCGAGCCACGGCGGCGCCATCGGGTAGAGGAAGTACGTCGCCACGCCGGCCACGGCGAGCGCGATCACCATCCGCATCCAGATCAGGAAGCGGGGGCGGTTGCGGATCCACAGCACCACCGCGACGGTCGGCATCACCAGGAAGTGGCTGCAGTACACGAGGCTCACGAACACGCCGATCAGCGGGATCGACGTGCCGGGGTGGAAGTGCTCCTGCACCCAGGTCGTCGGCATCATCCCGTTGCCGCCGAAGAGGCGTCCGACCCACTGGTCGAAGGAGATCGGGAACTGCACGTGGAGCGGCAGGCCGAGCGCGTTGTGGACGTCGTGGATCGGGTAGGACTGCGCGTGGACCTGGGCGTCGGAGTAGGGGAAGCGGACCCGCGGCTGTAGTCGTAGGCGAGCAGGATCGCCTGGAACGGGAGCCAGTCGAGCATCATCTGCCACCACGCGGCCCAGCCCCGGCCGAGCGTCGCGATGGTGAGGAAGACCAGGATGCCGCCGTAGATGCCGAGCCGGTCGGTCGGGACTCCCACCGTCTCGACGAAGACCAGCAGCCCGACGGCGTACGCCGCGAAGGCGGCGTAGCGCACGTAGCGCCAGCGCCATCCGGTCCCACGCATCCGCTCGGGGCCGACGACGCGGTGGCCGGTCTCCTCGGTGAGGTCGGTCGCGGTCACTCGGCGATGCTAACGGGCGAACGGGCGAAGACTAGATTGGGCGCGATGAGCACCCGGGCCCAGCGGTACGACGCGGTCGTGCTCTCGCGTGCCCAGATCTCCCCCCACCTGCTCCGACTGACCCTCTCCGTACCCGGCCTGGAGTCCACCGGGATCGCCGACGAGTGGGTCGGGCTGGTGGTGCCCGGACAGTTCCAGGTGCGCTACTACACCGTGCGCTCGCTCGACGGCGACCGCCTCGAGATCGACGTCGTCGTGCATGCGGAGGGTCTGGTGACGGGCTGGGCGACCGGCGACTGCGTGGGCGACCGGGTCGTGGTCACCGGGGCCCAGGGCTCCTTCGAGCCCCCCGCGGACGCCGCCTGGCTGCTGCTGGTGGGCGACCTCACCGCGCTGCCGGCGATGGCTCGCATCGCCTCCTCTCGTCGGTCGAGCGGAGTCGAGACCCGGATCTGGGCGGAGGTGTCCGACGACCTCGAGGGCTACCTGCCCGACGGCGTCGACGTGACCTGGCTCCAGCCGCCGGCGGAGGCCCAGTCGCGACTGGCCGAGGTCGTCGAGGCCATCGACTGGCCCGAGGGCGAGGGCTACTTCTGGATGGCGGGGGAGTCGGCCCAGATGCGGGCGATCCGCAAGCACCTGATGCGCGAGCGGCACCTGCCGAGCACGGCGTACGACGTGATGGGCTACTGGCGCGCCGTGGCCGCGCGGCAGCCCCGAGCTGTCGACCCCGGCCCGATCTGGCGGGCCGGCAAGGCCGCGGGCCACAGCGACGAGCAGATCTGGGCGGCGTACGACGAGGCGCGCGGTGGCTGAGCACCCGAGCACCTACCGCAGCGGCTTCGCGTCGTTCGTCGGCCGGCCCAACGCCGGCAAGTCCACGCTGACCAACGCGCTGGTCGGGCAGAAGATCGTGATCACCTCCGACAAGCCGCAGACCACGCGAACCGTCGTCCGCGGCATCGTCCACCGCGACGACGCGCAGCTGATCCTCGTCGACACCCCCGGGCTGCACCGGCCGCGCACGCTGCTCGGCGAGCGGCTCAACGACCTGGTCCGCACCACCTGGGCCGAGGTCGACGTCGTCGCCGTGTGCTTCCCGGCGAACGAGAAGATCGGGCCCGGCGACCGCTACATCGTCAGCGAGCTGGCCAAGGTGCGTCGTACGACGAAGATCGCGGTGGCGACCAAGACCGACCTCGTCGACGGCGCCCGGATCGGCCGGCACCTGCTCGACATCGCCGAGCTGGGGCGCCGGACCGAGACCGACTGGGCCGAGATCGTGCCGGTCTCCGCGGTGTCGGGCGACCAGGTGCAGCTCCTCGCCGACCTGTTCGTCGCGCAGCTGCCCGAGGGTCCGCAGCTCTACCCCGACGGCGACCTCACCGATGCGCCCGAGGAGGTCCTCGTGGCGGAGCTGATCCGCGAGGCCGCCCTCGACGGCGTCCGCGACGAGCTGCCGCACTCGATCGCCGTCCTGGTCGAGGAGATGGGGATGCGCGAGGACCGTCCCGACGACAGGCCGCTGCTCGACATCCACGCCAACCTCTACGTCGAGCGCTCGTCGCAGAAGGGCATCGTGATCGGCCACCAGGGCGCCCGCCTGCGCCAGGTCGGCACCGTCGCGCGCACGCAGATCGAGGCTCTCCTGGGCACGCCGGTCTACCTCGACCTCCACGTCAAGATCGCCAAGGACTGGCAGCGCGACCCCCGCCAGCTCCGCAAGCTCGGGTTCTGACCGCGCAGCAGACCGCGAGGGACGAGCGGGCTGCGTGGGCGCGGGCAGGTCGAGCAAGCGACGCGACCGAGGAACGAGGTCGCGCGAGCGTGACGAGACCCGGTGACGCGGGTGCCGACCGTGGCCGACGTGGCCGACCGGGCACCGATCGGGCACCGACCGCGTGCCGACCCCGCGTGCCGACCCTGCGCGCCGAACCCGTGCACCGACCGCTGCGTCAGCTCGGGGCCCAGCAGACGCCGTAGGTCTGGCCGCCGCGCCACTGCGCGAGCGTGGGCCACTGGTAGGACCACCGATAGCTCAGCGGGTCGCTGGCCACGGCCTGACCGGCGTCCTTGCACGGCTGGCGGCCCGCCGCGCTCACGTGGGCGACGCCGGGGTAGCGGCCGGGGCGGAAGGCGATCGTGCGCAGCGCCTTCCAGGCGTGCGGTGCCGAGCAGATGCGCTGCTCGAAGCCGGCCGTGCCGGGCTCGGCCGTGCCGCACAGGCCGTAGCGGGCGCGGCCCGCCTCGGTGTCGAGGGCGCCGGTGACCGGGCCGAGCACGGCGAGGTGCCGGCTGTCGCGCAGGGCGACGGCGACACAGGAGTACCACCTGGCCCCCAAGGCGGCCTGGTCGAGCGTGGGGGTGAACCACACCGTGCGCAGCAGGCTCAGGCGGCGGTCCTCGAGGGTGCCACCCGCCAGCGTGGCGAAGCGCCTCGGGCAGTCGGTGGAGACCAGCCGGTGCACCTGCGCCCCGTCGACCGCGATGTCCCGGTCGAAGCGCCCGACGTAGAAGGTCACCGCGGTGTGCGGCCGCGAGCACCGGACGGGCGTCTTGGCGACCGTCGGCGCGAGGGCGTCCTCGTAGCCCAGGCGGTAGCAGGCGTGACGGGGCGGCGGGGGCTGGGGCTTGGGCGCCACCGACGCCGTGGTGGGGCTCGAAGAGGAGACGGCCCCCGACGTGGGCGGTAGGGCCCCCGGGGACGAGCTGGTCGACCCCGAGCATCCGGCGAGGAGCGCAGCGGCGGCCACGGTGACCAGCGCGGCCCTCACGAGTCGGTCCTCGCCCAGCACACGGAGCGGCGGTTGCCGGCGTCCCACTCGGGCTGCTGGAACCACGAGTAGCCGAAGTCGTAGTCGACGGGGTAGTCCAGCCAGGCGCCGACCGACTTGGAGCAGAAGTCCTTGGTCCGGGCCTGCACCGCCCGGTCGCCGGGATAGCTCGCCGAGGCGTCGCCGAGCACGATCGTGGTCACGGCGCGCCAGTCGTGCTTCTCGGTGCAGGGCACCTTCACCGACCCGTCCACGGTGGCCCCCCGGGCGCAGACCATCCAGATGTCCTTCGGGCGACCCGTCAGCAGGTCCTGGGTGGTGAGGGGGAGGTCGACGTAGTGCGTGCTCTGGCCGCCGCCGCCGATCACGTCGCAGCGGAACCACCGGGCGCCGTGGTCCCAGGCCGCGGCGGTGGGCCGGAACCAGGCCCAGCTGAGGACGGTCCGCATGGACAGGCTCTCGTCGGCCCCGGTGAAGGTCATGAACTGCTCGGTGCAGGTCCGATAGGCGTATGCCGCCACGCCGGCGTCGCCGTACGACGCGTGCCGGAACTGCGACGGCAGCGAGTCCACGGCGTACGTCTGCGCCGTGTGCGGCTGCGAGCAGGACACGGGGGCGGTCGCGTTGCTCGGATGGGTGACGTCGTCGGGGGTCAGCGTGCGGCACGCGCCGACGTCGGGTGCCGCGGTCGACGCGCTCGACCCGCCGCCGTCGGGCCTCCAGAGGCATCCGGAGAGCGCCGTGGCCGTGGCGAGCAGGAGCACGACGACACGCCAGGCGTGCGACATCGGACCCCCCAGCCCTCGGTGACAGGAATGCTGGCGATGCTACCCAGTGGCACCGGGGCCGGGAGGGGGCCCGTGGCCTAGCATCGGCGCGTGCTCGAGGTGCGGGAGGCGACGGCGTCAGATCGCCGCGACGTCGTCCGGGTGATGGCGGCCGCCTTCGACGACGACCCGGTCACCCGCTGGCTGGTGCCACCGCCGCGCTCTCTCGACCCGCTCTTCGCCGCCCACGCGCGCTGGGCGCACTGCGCGCCGGGCTGCACCGATCTCGCGCTCCTCGACGGCGAGCCGGTCGGCGCGGCGTTCTGGGACCCGCCGGGATTCCGGGTGCCGGCGCTGCGACAGGTCGCCGCGATCCCGTTCTACGTCCGGGCCCTGGGTCGGCGGTTCGGGCGCGGGGTGACCGTCGAGTCGGTGATGCACCGCTCCCGGCCGCACGAGGAGTTCTGGTACCTCGCCGGGGTCGGGGCGGTCCGGCGCGGCGAGGGGATCGGCTCGGCGCTGCTGCGGCACCGGCTCGAGCAGGTCGCGCGGCCCGGCGTACCTCGAGAGCAGCAAGCGGGAGAACATCGCGTTGTACGAGCGCTTCGGCTTCGAGCTGCGCGAGGTGATCAGCCTGCCCGACGGCCCCGACCTGTGGCCGATGTGGCGCAAGGACGGGTGAGCATGAGGACGACGGTGTGCAGACGCTGGACTGGGAGACGGTCCGGCTGTTCCTGCACGTGCTGGCCGCCACGGTGTGGGTCGGCGGCCAGATCACGCTGGCCGCCCTGGTGCCGGCCCTGCGCGGCAGCGCCGAGGGCGTCACCCAGGTGGCCGCCCGGGCGTTCAACCGCATCGCCTGGCCGGCGTTCGGGGTGCTGGTCGTCACCGGTGTGTGGAACGTGGTCGCGCTCGACGACACCTCCCCGTCGTTCCAGCACACGCTGATGCTCAAGTACGCCCTGGTGCTGGCCTCGGGCGTGACGGCGTACCTCCACCAGCGCGCGACGTCGCCGAGGGCGATGGCGGTGTACGGCGCCCTCACCGGGCTGACCGCCCTCGGCGCGCTGTTCGTCGGCGTCTGGCTCGCCGAGTAGCCCGGGTCGTCCGCCCACCGGCCGGTAGGACCTCCCGTCAGGCGGACGACCGGGTCGGCAGACCGCGGAACGTGCGCCGGTAGTCGCTCGGGGAGACCCCCGCCTGGGTGCGCAGGTGGGCTCGCAGCGAGGCGGCCGTGCCGAGCCCGGCCCGCTCGGCGACCTCGTCGATCGGCAGGTCCGTCGCCTCGAGCAGGTGCTGGGCGTGGCGTACGCGCTGCTGGATCAACCAGGCGCCCGGTGACTGACCGGTCTCCTCCCGGAAGCGGCGGGTGAAGGTGCGCAGGCTCATGCCGGCGTGACGCGCCAGCGCGGGGACGTCGGTCCCCAGGTGCTGGACGGCCCAGGCGCGCGCGGCGGCGGTCGACTCCCCGACGGGAGACGGCACGTGACGCTCGATGAACTGCGCCTGGCCGCCGTCCCGCCAGGGAGGTACGACGCAGTGCCGGGCGACCGCGTTGGCGACCTCGCTGCCGTGGTCGCGGCGGAGCAGGTGGAGGCAGAGATCGACGCCGGCGCTGAGACCGGCGCTGGTCAGCACGTCGCCGTCGTCGGTGAAGAGCACGTCGGCATCGACGTCCACCCTCGGGTGGAGAGCGCTCAGCCGGTCGGCGTACTCCCAGTGGGTCGTGGCGGTCCGGCCGTCGAGCAGGCCGGCGGCCGCGAGCACGAAGGCGCCGGTACAGATCGAGACCAGCCGGGTACCGGGCCGGATCGTCGCCAGCGCCGCCCCGAGGTCGGCGGGCAGCGAGCCGTCCGTCCGCGGGCCCGCGACCTGGGTGCCCGGCACGATCACGGTGTCGGCCGTCGCCAGGGCGGACGCGTCGTGCTGCGGGGTGATCGCATAGCCCGACGACGTGCGGACCGGGCCGCCGTCGAGGCTCGCCATCGTCACGTCGTACAGCGGCCGCCCGTGGGAGTCGCGGGCCTCGCCGAGGAGCTGGGCCGGGATCACCGCGTCGTACCCGATCAGCGGCTCGAGGAGCAGGACGACGACGCGGTGCGGCCGGGGCATGGCCGGATTCTTGCACATATTGGCGATTATGCCACTGGTCGGCGGTGACCGATCTCGGGAACGATGACGCCATGGCTGGTCTCGACTCCGCTCGACCGACGGGGAGCTCCGCTCGACCGACGGGGAGCTCCGCTCGAGCGACGGCTCCCGAGGTCGGGCCGGCAGCACCGGCCGGGCTGCACTGGGCGTGGGTGGTCGCGGCGGTCACGTTCGTGACCCTGGTCGGGTCAGCGGCGTTCCGGTCCGTACCGGGCGTCCTGATGGACCCGCTCCACATGGAGTTCGGCTGGTCGCACGCCACCATCGGGTTCGCGGTGTCGGTGAACATGATGCTGTTCGGCCTGATCTCGCCGTTCGCGGCGGCGCTGATGGACCGCTTCGGGATCCGGCCCGTGGTCACCTTCGCGCTGGTGATGGTGGCCCTCGGCAGCGGGCTGACGGTGTTCATGACGGCCGCCTGGCAGCTCGTGCTGTGTTGGGGCGTGCTGGTCGGCGTCGGCGCGGGATCGATGTCGATGGCCTTCATCGCGACGGTCGTGAACCGGTGGTTCGTGGCCCGGCGCGGCCTGGTGGCCGGCATCCTCACCGCCGGCAACGCGACGGGTCAGCTGATCTTCCTGCCCCTGGTCGCCTGGCTGGCCACCCATCACGGCTGGCGCACTGCTGCGCTGACCACGGCCGCGGCCGCGCTCGCCGTCGTACCCCTCGTCGTGCTGTTCCTGCGCAACCACCCCGCCGACATGGGCCTGAGGGCGTACGGCGCCACCGACGCCGACCCGGGCCCGCCGCCGCACCAGCCGGTGGGCTCCTCGGCGGGACGAGCGCTCCGGGTCCTGCGTGACGCCGCACGGGTGCCGACGTTCTGGCTGCTCGCCGGCGGCTTCGCGATCTGCGGAGCGACCACCAACGGGCTGATCGCCACCCACTTCATCCCCGCGGCGATGGACCACGGGATGCCCCCGACGACCGCAGCCGGCCTGCTGGCGGTCGTCGGGATCTTCGACGTGGGCGGCACGATCGCCTCGGGCTGGTTCACCGACCGCGTCGACCCGCGGATGCTGCTGCTGGCCTACTACACGCTGCGCGGCGTGGGCCTCGCGGTGCTGCCGTCGCTCCTCGCGCCCCACACCACGCCCGGCACGTGGGTCTTCATCATCTTCTACGGGCTCGACTGGGTGGCCACGGTGCCGCCGACGGTGATGCTGTGCCGCGACTGGTTCGGGGCGAGCGTGGGACCGATCGTGTTCGGCTGGGTCTTCGCCTCCCACCAGGTCGGCGCGGCGTTCGCGGCGTACGGCGCGGGGGTGATCCGCGACCGGACGGGCTCCTACGACCCGGCGTTCTACCTCGCCGCCGGCCTGTGCGTCGTCGCCGCGCTGCTCTCGGTCTGCATCCGACGGGAGGCCCCGCGGCCCGTCGCGTTCTCGACGCACGAGGGGGAGACCGCTCTCAGCCCCCTGTCCTGAGCCGCGCCGACGCGGCTCCTGCCATGATCGGCCGGGACGGAAGGCGGCATACGTGACGACCACTCTCTATCGGGCCGGATGCATCGTCGCGTTCCAGCACGGCCGGCACCGGATCCTGCGCAACGGCTGTCTCGTCGTCGAGGACGACCGGATCGTCCACGTCGGCCCGCGCTACGACGACCCGGTCGACCGGGTCGTGGAGGCGCCCGACCGGATCATCACGCCGGGCTTCATCAACACCCACGCCCATCTCGACGAGTCGCCGATCGACAAGTCGGTGCAGGAGGACGTGGGCAACCGTCAGTTCTGGCTGACCGGGCTGATCGAGATCCTCCCGACCGAGATGGCCGGGCTCGACGAGGAGGGTGCTCGGGCGTGCGTCGACTACTCCCTGATCGAGCTGGCGCGCACCGGCACCACCACTGTCGTGCAGATGGGCGGGCTGGAGGAGTACGCCGCCGACGCGATCGAGGCCAGCGGGCTGCGGGGCTACGTCGCCCCGATGTATCGCTCCGGCCGCTGGTTCACCCCGGACGGCAGGCGGGTCGACTACGCCTGGGACGCCGACGACGGCAGGTCCGGCTTCGAGGCCGGCGTCCGCTTCGTCGAGCGGCTCCGGGGCCGGGCCGACGGCCGCGTGCGGGGTCTGCTCGCGCCCGCCCAGGTCGACACCTGCAGCGAGGCGTTGCTGCGCGACTCGCGGGCCGCCTCCGACGAGCTCGAGGTCCCGCTCTCGCTGCACGCCTCGCAGGGCGTGTGGGAGTTCCAGGAGATGACCAGGCGCCACGGCCGCACCCCGGTCGAGTGGCTCTCCGACATCGGCTTCCTCGGCCCGCGGACCCTGCTCGGGCACGCGGTCTTCGTCGCCGGGAGCTCGTGGGTGAACTTCGCGGGCGACGACCTGGGCCTCCTCGCCGGCTCGGGGACGGCGGTGTCCTACAACGCCTGGTGCTTCATCCGACGCGGGCTCGTGATGGAGTCGTTCGCCGACTACGTCGCCGCCGGCATCACCATGTGCCTGGGCACGGACACCGCTCCGCAGTCGATGATCGAGTCGCTGCGGTGGACGGCGATCGCGGGCAAGGTCGCGTCCCGGCGTACGGACGTCTCCACGGCCGGCGACGTCTTCGACGCCGCCACCGTGAACGCCGCCAGCGCGCTCGGCCGCCCCGACCTCGGTCGGATCGCCGCCGGGGCCAAGGCCGACCTGCTGTTCTGGCGCGCCGACGGTTTCACGATGACGCCGGTGCGCGACCCGATCCGCAACATCGTCTACTACGCGCAGCCGTCCGACCTGGCGGACGTGGTCGTGGACGGCCGCCTCCTCGTCGAGGACGGCGAGGTGCTGGGCGCCGACGTGGAGGCCGCGCGGCACGGGGTCCAGCGGGCCGGCGAGCGGGTCTGGTCGCGCTGGTCCGACGGCGACTGGGCCGGACGCACGCTCGACGAGGTCGCGCCCCAGACCTATGCCGAGTACGACGCGTAGCCGGCGTCACGCTGCTTGCGGAACGACAGCGTCTCAGCCACCTTCGTGCAGCCCAGCGCGTCGTTGATCGCGATCATCGGGGCGTTGCCCGCGGCGTTCCACGTGTCGACGGCCTCCACGTCGGGACGCTCCTCGCGTAGCCAGTCGAGCATGGCGAGCTTCATCCGCAGGCCGAGACGGCGCCCGCGATGCGGCGCCGTGACGGAGGTGTCCTCCTGGGCGGCGATCGCCGGGCGCAGCTCGTGGATGCAGACGATGGTGATCCCTGCGGCGACGCCGGTGGCCCGGTGGCGCGCCACGATCGTGTACGGCGTCTGTTGCTGCCCGGCGAGCCAGCACTCCACGGTGCGGATGCGTTCCGGCGGGTACGCCTCGAACTCACCGTCCCCCGGCGCGTCGTTGATGGCCTCGCGGAGCATCTGCATCTCGCCCAGCCGCTCCTCGGGGCAGGCGCCCACGAACCGCTCGAGGTCGTAGTCGGCAGCAGCAGCCGCGGCCTGGGCCACGAGCGATGCCGGCTGGACGTCGTGCAGCGAGAGCCGGCGTACCTCGTGAGAGCCCTGCCGGCTGTAGCCCATCCTCGGGACCGCGTGCTCGCCGGCGGTGCCCGCCCACGCTGGAGCCCGGAGCCTCGGCCGGTGGGTGGCAGCCTCGGCCACCTCCATCAGCGCGCGGCCCACACCGTGCCGCTGGTGGGAGGGGTGGACCGCGCCGAGCACCTTGGCGCCGTCGAGGTTCTCGAACAGGTTGAGCGTCAGCCCGGCATAGCCCACGAGGCGCCCGCCCAGCCGGGCCAGCCAGAGCCCCTCCAACGGCCCCTCGGCGCCGTAGTCGCGGCACTCGAGCAGGAACGTCTCGGCGGTGTGGTGGCGGAGGACGGTCCGCTCGAGCGCCGCGTTGTCGATCTCCGCCAGCTCTCCGGCGGTGGCCAGGTCGAGGTCGGCGACGTCGAGCCGCTCGATCACCACGCTCACAGCGCCACCAGGTGCAGGTAGGCGAGCCCGAGAACGCCGCGGTAGCCGTCGAGGTACGCCGCGTGCTGGCGGGCGAGGCGGGAGCGCACCTCCTCGGCCGCCGGGTCGTCGGGCTCGTGCTCGGCCAGCCAGCGGACCCAGCCGCCCGCGAAGCCGGACTCGAACGCGTCCCACTCGTCGAGTGACGCCTCGTGGACGGCCATCACGCCGAAGCCGAGCGACTCGGCGATCGTCACCAGCCGACCGAGCGTGACGTACTCGTCGTCGCGCCCGGACAGCGGTGCGGTGGCGGCGGGTGTCGGCGGCGCCGACCAGATCCCCTCGCCGTACACCAGCCGGCCGCCGCGGGGGAGCAGTGCCCGCAGCGCCCTCAGCGCGGCGGCGTAGTCGAGCGGCTGCGCCTCCTCGACGTCGGGACCCCAGATCTGGGACGCCCCGATGCACGTGACCGCGTCGAACGGGCCGGCGACGTCGCGGGCGTCGCGCGTCTCGAAGGTGGCGCGCCGCTCCAGGCCGCGCTCGGCGGCGACGCGCCGCGCCCGGGCCAGTGACTCCTCGTCGAGGTCGAGGCCGAGTCCGCTCGCCGTCGGAGCGGACTCGAGCACGCGCAGCAGCAGCTCGGCCCAGCCGCAGCCGACGTCGAGCACCGTGGCGGGCTCGTGCCCGGTCAGGAACCCGACCAGCCTGGCTGCCCGCTCGTCGGAGAGCGGGGAGAGGAAGGTCAGGTCCTGGTGCAACGGCGAGAAGGTCGGCATCGGCCCCAGTCTCGACGTACGCCGCCCTCCCTGCCACCGCCTTTCCCCCCCGGTCGTCCGCCTGACGTTCACTCCTAGGTGAACGTCAGGCGGACGACCCGGTGTCCAGGGGGCGGGATCTCGGGGGCGCGGAGTACGACGGGGGTTGCTACTCTGACCAGGTCATGACGCGCAGCCTGCTCCTCCTTCGCTGCCGCAGCGGGGCCTGAACAGCCGGTCCTCCTCGCTGCGGAGTGTGTGCTGCCCGCCGGCGCCCGACACCACCCGCCGACGAGGGACCATGACACTCCAGCACTCAGGCTTCATCAACACCCAGCAGCCCAGCCCGATGCCCTACCAGCGCTATCGGGCCTTCGAGCCGATCGACCTGCCCGACCGCACCTGGCCGTCGGCCCGGATCGAGCGGGCGCCGCGTTGGCTCTCCACCGACCTGCGCGACGGCAACCAGGCGCTGATCGACCCGATGAGCCCGGCCCGCAAGCTGCGGATGTTCGAGCTGCTCGTCGACATGGGCTACAAGGAGATCGAGGTCGGCTTCCCCAGCGCCAGCGAGACCGACTTCGCCTTCGTCCGGCAGCTGATCGAGCAGGACCGCGTCCCGGAGGACGTGACGATCTCGGTGCTGACCCAGGCCCGTGAGGACCTGATCGAGCGCACGGTCCACTCCCTGGTCGGGGTCCACCACGCCAACATCCACCTCTACAACGCGCTGGCGCCGCTGTTCCGCCGCGTGGTGTTCCGGGCCAGCAAGGACGAGATCAAGGACATCGCGGTCCGCGGCACCGAGCTGGTGATGAAGCACTCCGAGAACGTCCTCGGCCAGACGGTGATCGGCTACGAGTACAGCCCCGAGATCTTCACCGGCACCGAGCTGCCGTTCAGCGTCGAGGTGTGCGAGGCCGTCAGCGACGTCTGGCAGCCCGACGACGGTCGCGAGATCATCCTCAACCTGCCCGCCACCGTGGAGATGGCCACGCCCGAACGTGTACGCCGACCAGATCGAGTGGTTCTCCCGCCAGCTGAGCCGGCGCGAGTTCACCACCGTCTCCCTGCACCCCCACAACGACCGCGGTACGGCGGTCGCCGCGACCGAGCTGGCCGTGATGGCCGGCGCCGACCGGGTCGAGGGCTGCCTGTTCGGGCACGGCGAGCGCACCGGCAACGTCTGCCTGGTGACCCTCGGCATGAACCTCTTCAGCCAGGGCATCGACCCGCAGATCGACTTCTCCGACATCGACGAGATCCGTCGTACGGTGGAGTGGTGCACCCAGCTGCCCGTGCACCCGCGTCACCCCTACGCCGGCGACCTGGTCTACACGGCATTCTCCGGCTCCCACCAGGACGCGATCAAGAAGGGCCTCGAGGCGCTCGAGGCGGACGCCGACCGCGAGGGCGTCGCTGTCGGTGACCACCCCTGGGGCGTCCCGTACCTGCCGATCGACCCGAAGGACGTCGGCCGCTCCTACGAGGCGGTCATCCGCGTCAACAGCCAGTCCGGCAAGGGCGGCGTGGCCTACGTCCTCAAGGCAGAGCACAAGCTCGACCTGCCGCGGCGGGCCCAGATCGAGTTCAGCCGGGTGATCCAGGAGCGCACCGACACCGAGGGCGGCGAGATCAGCCCGGCCGAGATCTGGGAGGTGTTCCAGGGCGAGTACCTCGACCGCGAGGCGCCGCTGAAGCTCAACTCGGTGCACACCTCGTCTGCCGCGGGCGAGAAGGACCGGCTCGACGTCAACGTCTACGTCGACGGCGAGCTCCACGAGCTGTCCGGTGAGGGCAACGGCCCGATCGCGGCGTTCGTCGACGCGATCAACGGGCTCGAGCGCCCCGCGGGAGGGTTCGACGTCCGGGTCCTCGACTACGCCGAGCACGCGCTGAGCGCCGGTGGCGACGCCATCGCGGCGGCGTACGTCGAGTGCGCGATCACCGACGGCGACGGCGAGACCGAGGTCCTGTGGGGGGTCGGGCTCGACGCCAACATCGTCACCGCCTCCCTCAAGGCGGTGATCAGCGCGGTCAACCGCGCCTGAGCACCATCAGCTCGATCCGCTGGTCCGAGCCCGGTCGCAGCGGTTCGAGGTGGC
Organism: uncultured Actinomycetota bacterium; assembly: GCA_963797325.1. Classification (GTDB taxonomy): domain Bacteria; phylum Actinomycetota; class Actinomycetes; order Propionibacteriales; family Nocardioidaceae; genus Nocardioides. The sequence continues at coordinate 217,883 of CAWCPG010000015.1, read as the reverse complement.
CGGTGGCGACGAAGCCGTAACGCTCGTAGACGGCGCGGGCGCCGAGGTTGGCGACGTTCACGTCGAGTCGGGCGCCCCGGTCGGTGGGCAGCAGGGCGTCGAGCACCGCGCGGGCGTGGCCGCGGCCCCGGTGCGCGGGGTGGGTCCACATCCCCCAGACGTGGAGCTCGTCGCCGGCGAGGAAGGTGCCTCCCATCGAGACCGGGCCGGGGTCGTCGACCACGACGACGGGTCCGGACGCCCGGCGGCGCCAGTCGTCCTCACCGAAGGCGCGCTCCCGCTCGAGGGTCGAGCCGAACGCGTCGGGAGCGTCGGCGAGCGCGCTGAGCCGGATGTCGCGGAGGGTCTCCCAGTCGTCGGGTCCGAGCAGACGCAGCGTGGGCATGACCTCAGGGTGCCCACGAACAGGGCCCGCGGCGACTAGATTTCGCCTCATGTTGGTCTCCGAGCGCGTCGGCCAGTTCTTCTTCGACAGCGGCTCGGGGAAGGAACGGCTCGAGTACACCGAGTACGGCGCCGGCCCCCACTGGGTGGTGCTCCTCCACTGCCAGCTGATGCCGCGCCGGATGCACCAGCCTCTCGCCCGGGCGCTGGCCGGGCAGGGTCTGCACGTGGTCACCCTCGACCTGCTCGGTCACGGTCGCTCCGACCGGCCGGCCGACCCGTTGGTCTACTCGATGTCGGCCTTCGCCGACCAGGTCGTGGCCCTGCTCGACCACCTCGGTGCCGAGCAGGCGGTGATCGGCGGTACGTCGCTCGGCGCCAACGTCTCCCTCGAGGTGGCCGCCGACCACCCCGAGCGGGTCAAGGGTCTGATCGTGGAGATGCCGGTGCTCGACAACGCCCTCGAGGCCGGGATCATCGCCTTCGTGCCGGTGATGTTCGCGGCCCGGTTCGCGCCGTTCACGGTCAACGCCGTGCGCCTGCTGACCCGGCCGATCCCGCGGGGTCTGGTGCCGTTCTGGGCCGGGATCGCCCTCGACACGCTGGACCAGCGCGCCGACTCGGTCGCGGCGATCCTCCACGGCGTCATCTTCGGCCGGATCGCGCCGTCGTCCCGGCAACGGCGGCGGATCAAGGCGCCGGCGTTCATCGTGGGGCACCCCGCCGACCCGATCCACCCCTTCGCCGACTCCGCGATGCTCGCCGAGGAGCTCACGGACGCCGAGTTCGTGCGGGCCGCCAGCGTCCTGGAGTGGCGGGCCCGTCCGGAGCGCCTCGACGCCAAGGCGGCCGAGTTCGCCCTGCGCTGCTGGCAGACCCCGCGCCGCAAACGCCGTACCGGGTCCTAGGGCGGGCCGGTCCGGAGCGGCAGAATGGGCGGGTGCCTCTCTACCGCGACGAGGCGATCGTGCTGCGTACCCACAAGCTCGGGGAGGCCGATCGCATCATCACCCTCCTGACGCGTCAGCACGGGCGGGTGCGCGCGGTGGCGAAGGGGGTGCGGAAGACGACGTCGCGGTGGGGCTCCCGGCTCGAACCGTTCACCCATGTCGACCTGCAGCTGGCCGAGGGGCGCAACCTCGACGTGATCACCCAGGCCGACACGATCGACGCGTTCCCCGCGCATCTCGGCGACCACTACGACCGCTACACCGCCGGCACGGTGATGCTCGAGACCGCCGACCGGCTGGTGGCCGAGGAGAAGCAGCCGTCGTTGCAGCAGTTCCTGCTGCTGGTCGGTGGGCTGCGGGCGATGACGGCGGGTGACCGGGCGCCGGCCCAGGTGCTCGACTCCTACCTCCTCCGCTCGCTCGCGGTGGCCGGCTACGCGCCGTCGTTCGACCACTGCGCGCAGTGCGGTGAGCCCGAGCCGCGGTGGTTCTCGCCGGCCGCGGGTGGTGCCCTGTGCGCCGACTGCCGGGTGCCCGGCTCCGCCTCCCCGTCGGCGGGCACCCTCCAGGTGATGGGGGCGCTCCTGGCCGGCGACTGGCCGGCCGTGGCCGCCGCCGACGCCCGGCAGCTGCGCGAGGCGTCGGGACTCGTCTCGGCGTTCCTGCACTGGCACCTCGAGCGCGGCCTGCGCTCCCTGGAGTACGTCGAGCGGTGACGCGCCGTCCGGGTCTGAGGCGCGATCAGCGCCGCCGAAGTGCCCGCACCGCCCGCACCAAGGAGCAAGAGCAGCCCACCAGATGCCCCGGCGGGCGCCCGAGCACGCCGTCGGCACGCCTCTAGGCTGTGCGCGTGAAGCGCGCCGTACGTCCGCCGAACCCGCACCCGTCCGGAGCCCGGCCGCCCGAGATCCCGTCCGCGCTGGTCCCGCGGCACGTCGCGATCACGATGGACGGCAACGGCCGCTGGGCGAAGGCGCGTGGCCTGCCCCGGACCAAGGGCCACGAGCTCGGGGAGGCGGCGCTCTTCGACGTGGTCGAGGGGGCGATCGAGATCGGCGTGAAGGCGATCAGCGCCTACGCGTTCTCGACCGAGAACTGGAACCGCTCGCCCGACGAGGTGCGGTTCCTGATGGGCTTCAACCGCGACGTGATCCGCCGGCGTCGCGACGAGATGCACGAGCTGGGCGTGCGGGTGCGCTGGTCGGGGCGTGCGCCGCGGCTGTGGAAGTCGGTGATCCGCGAGCTCCGGGTCGCCGAGGACCTGACCCGCGACAACGACGTGCTGACCCTGAACATGTGCGTCAACTACGGCGGCCGCGCGGAGCTCGCCGACACCGCGCGCTCCATCGCGCGCGAGGTGGCCGCCGGCCGGCTGAACCCGGAGAAGGTCGACGAGAAGACCTTCGCCCGCCATCTCTACGTCCCGGCGCTCGCTGATGCCGACATGCTGTGGCGGACGTCGGGGGAGAACCGGCTGTCGAACTACCTGCTGTGGCAGGCGGCGTACGCCGAGCTGGTCTTCACCGACATCCTGTGGCCCGACGTCGACCGGCTGGCGCTGTGGAACGCCATCGAGATCTACGCCCGGCGGGACCGCCGCTTCGGCAAGGCCTGACCCTCAGCGTCGGGCCTGGCGCCAGTTGCTTCACCATGTTCACATGGTGAAGCAGCACTTCTCACGGTGAGCTCGCCATGAGAAGCGACGTTTTCACACGTGAACATGGTGAAGCTGAGGCGATCACAAACCGGGCCCGCTGAGCTGGGTGTCCCGACGCTGCCCTCACCGAGACGCACACGCGGAGCAGGTGCCCACGATCTCCAGGGTGTGGGAGAGGTCGGAGAAGCCGTGCTCGGAGGCGATCGCGGAGGTCCAGCGCTCGACGGCCGGACCCTCGACCTCGACCGTGGCGCCGCACGAGCGGCACACCAGGTGATGGTGGTGGGTGTCGGAGCACCGCCGGTAGATCGCCTCGCCGTCGTCGCGCCGCAGGGTGTCGAGGAGACCGTGGTCGGCGTACAGCGCCAGCGTGCGGTAGACGGTGGCGAGTCCGACGCCGGAGCCGCGCCCAGCCAGGATCTCGTGCACCTCCTGCGCCGAGCGGAAGTCGTCCACCGCGCCCAGCGCGTCGAGCACGGCCTCGCGCTGCGGCGTGGTCCGGGGCGCCGCGGACGGCTCAGTGCTCGTCATAGTGGGGCCCCTCCCCGGTCACGTGTACGGCGTGCCGGTGGCCGTCGTGCACGTAGTCGACGTGGTCGTCGTGCTCCACCGCGACGTGGCCACAGTCGGGCCCGTGCCGGTGGGGATGCGTCTCGGGGATCTGGTGCCCCTCGGGAACCCCGGTCGCGAACGGCGCCGTCAGCCGCGCCCGTCGCCGGACCCAGACACCGAGCGGCCACGTCACCGCGAAGCCGAGGAGCGAGAGCAGCACGATCGTGGGGCCGGGTGCGACCGACGCCTCGGCGGGTGCGTAGGCCGCCAGCAGCAGGCCGCCGAGCGACGCCCCGATGCCCAGCGCCATGGCGGCGAACAGGGTGGTCCGGAACGACCGGGTCACCTGCTGCGCGGTCGCCACGGGCACCACCATCAGCGCCGAGACGAGCAGCAGACCCACGGTCCGCATCGCGACGGTCACGCTCACCGCTGCCAGCACCGCGACCAGGATGTTGTAGGCCCGGACGTTGAGCCCCGCCACGCGCGCGAACTCCTGGTCCTGCGACACCGCGAACAGCTGCGGCGCCAGCCCGACGCAGACTCCCACCACCACCACGGCCAGCGCGATCGTCACCCAGACGTCGCCGGTCGAGATCGTGGTGATCGACCCGAAGAGGTACTGCTGCAGCGTCGTCGCGCTCTGCCCGGCCAGCCCGGTCAGCAGCACGCCACCGGCCAGGCCGCCGTAGAACATCAGGGCCAGCGCGACGTCGCCGTTGGCGTGGCCGCGCTCGCGGATGATCTCGATCAGCACGGCGCCGACCGCGCAGACCACGATCGCGGTCCAGGTGGGGGACAGGCCGGTGAGCAGGCCGAGGGCGACGCCCGTGACGGCCACGTGTCCGATGCCGTCGCCCATCAGGGCCAGGCGCCGCTGGACCAGGTAGGTGCCGACGGCGGGTGCGGCCAGGCCGGTGAAGAGCGCTGCGACCAGCGCCCGCTGCATGAAGGCGAGGCTGAAGAGGTCCACGATCAGTGCCTTCCGTCGAAGGGGGCCGAGACGTGCGGCACGTGGTCGTGCTGCACGCTGCGCGGATGGTGGTGGTGCCCGTGCGCCTCGCCGAACTGCGGCGCGTGCACCTCGTGGTCGCCGAGCGGCTCACCGTCGTAGGCGATCCGGCCGTCGCGCATGACCACCGACCGCTCGACCAGCGGCGCCAGCGGCCCCAGCTCGTGGGCGACCAGCACGATCGTCGCGCCCTGCGACGACAGCCGGGCGAGGGCGTCGGCCAGGGCCTGCTGGTTGGGCAGGTCGACGCCGGCGGTGGGCTCGTCGAGGAAGAACAGGTCGGGCTCGCCGGCCAGGGCTCTGGCGATCAGGGCGCGCTGCTGCTGACCACCCGACAGGCTGGAGATCCCGTCGCGGGCCTTGCCCTCGAGTCCCACCACCTCGATCGCGCGGTCCACGGCGACCCGGTCGGCCCGCGACATCGGCCGGAACGGTCGGCGATGCGTCAGCCGGCCGGAGGCCACGACCTCCCACACCGAGGCCGGTACGCCGCTCTCGGCGCTCGCTCGCTGGGGCACGAACCCGACCCGCGACCACTCGTCGTACGACGCGATCGGGGTGCCGTAGATGCGCAGGTCGCCGCCGCTGAGCGGCCACAGGCCGACCAGCGCCCGGACCAGGGTCGACTTCCCCGAGCCGTTGGCGCCCATCAGGGCCACGAACTGGCCCGGCTCCACGGTGAGGTCGATGCCGCGCAGGATCGGGCGGCCGCCGATCGTGACCGAGCCGTTGCTCAGCTCGATCGGGTTCACGTCGTGCATCCGTTCGCCTCCTTCAGGGCCGCCAGGTTCCGGCGCATCAGGGTCAGGTACGTCTGACCCGCCGTGGCATCGCTGAGGCCCTCGATCGGGTCGAGCACCTCGCTGCGCACGCCCATGTCGTGGGCGAGCGCGTCCGCGGCGGCCGGGCTCGCGAGGGTCTCGCTGAAGACAGTGGTGATGCCGTCGTCGCGGATCAGCCGCTGGAGCCTCGCCAGGTCGGCCGGGGTCGGCTCGGCGCCCGGCGCGAGGCCGGTGATCGGCGCGACCCGGATGCCGTAGCGACCCAGGTAGCCGAAGGCGTCGTGGCTGGTCACGACCGTGTCGCGGGCACAGTCGGCCAGGCCGGTGCGATAGTCGCGGTCGAGTGCCTGGAGCCGCCGCTGCAGGGCGGCCGCCCTGGCGTCGTACGACGAGGCGTGCGCAGGGTCGACCCGGCCCAGCTCCCGCGCCACCGCTCCCGCGACCGCCGCCAGCTTGAGCGGGTCGTGCCAGAAGTGCGGGTCGACCTGCCCGGGGTCGGAGGCGAAGTCCTGGAGCCCGGCGACCGGTCCGACGTCGAGCGTCAGGCCCTCCGCGTCGTTGTCGACGCCCTGGTCGACGGCAGGCTGGAAGCCGCGTTCGTAGACCACGACATCGGCCCTGGCCAGGTCGACGGTCTGGGCGAAGGTCAGCTCGACGTCGTGCGGCTCCAGGCCCGGGCGGGTGAGGTTCGTGACGAGCGCGTCGGGCGCGATCTGCTCGCTCACCCAGGCCAGGGGGTAGAAGCTGGCGGCGATCGTGACCTGGCCCGGCTTGGCCTCGTCGGCGCCCGCCGAGCAGCCCGTCAGCAGACCTGCCACCAGGGCGACGGCGAGCAGGACGGACTTCATGAGAACCATTCTCAGTGAGAATGAGAATCATTGTCAAGAAGTCAGGGTGGCGAAGACCTCCGCGAACCTCGGGAAGATCACCGCGCCGTGCCCCTCACCGGCCCGGACCTCCAGGCGGGCGTCGGGCAGACGGTCGCGCAGCCACGCGCCGTGGCTGGGCGGCACCATCCCGTCCTCGGCGCCGTACCAGAGGTGGCAAGGCACCCGGAGCCGACCGAGGTCGAGGTCCCACGTCGTCCCCCAGGACAGGTTGTCGCGGACATACCCGTCGGCCCGGGCGAGCGCGTCGCGCGTGTCCGCCGCCCAGCGGTGGCGCGCCGTGTCGTCCAGCCACCCGATCGACTCGAGCGGTGCGCCGCCGAAGAACCCGTCGATGACCTCTTCGTCCGAGAGACCCGGCGTGAGCCAGGCGAACTCCTCGGCCGCGCGGGCAGCGAACCCGGCCTCTGCGCCCGCCACGTCTCCGGCGTCGGCGCGCTCCAGGAGGGGGCGTTCCCAGTCGTCGGGGACCGGGTCGTCGATCAGCGTCCATGGTCCGACCCCGGCCGCGACCCCGATGGCAGAGACCCTCGTCTGGTCGGCGAGCCCGGTGGCCAGCGCGTAGGGCCCGCCTCCGGAGACGCCGAGCACGGCACACCGCTCGACGTCGTACCGGTCCAGGACGTCGAGCCCGTCGCGCCCGACCTGCGCGAGCCCCGGCGGCAGGGGCGAGGAATCGCCGTAGCCGGGTCGGTTGAACGCCAGCAGCCGTACGCCGGCCCGCACGGCGGCCTCGTGGCCCAGGGTCGCCTGGAGTCGCCCCGACGGCGTACCGCTGTGGAACAGGACCGGGCTGCCCGCCGGGTCACCGCCCTCCCAGCAGACGACCGTCCTGCCGTCGGGCAGGGTCAGCGACCGGTCCGCACCGACCAGGGGTGGCGTCATGGACGGACTCTAGAGCAGGAGGCGACTAGGGTCGCCCCGTGATCGTGGTCAACAGGTTCCGGGTCGACGAGCACGACGCCGGGTCCTTCCGCGCCGACCTCGAGCGCGCGCACGCGACGCTGGCCGAGCAGGCCGGCTACGTCGCGGGACACGTCGGTCGCAACGTCGACGACCCCGGGCTGTGGCTGCTCACCACGCAGTGGCAGGGTCCGGGTGCCTACCGCCGCGCGCTCTCGTCGTACGACGTGAGGACGGCGGCCGTGCCGACCCTCAGCCGGGCGATCGACGAGCCCGGCGCGTACGAGGCCGTCGTACCGGGGGAGGCCCTCAATCTCCAGCAGACGCGCTCGTTAGGCTGAGGGCTCACCGACACCGACCGGCAGCCAGCCGGTTTCGAGACGGTCGCCGCGCGACCTCCTCAACCAGCGAAACGGAGCTCTCGTGGCCAAGCCACCCCCCAGCAAGCTCGACACCGTCGTCTCCCTGTGCAAGCGCCGCGGGTTCGTCTTCCCGTCGGGTGAGATCTACGGCGGCACCCGCTCGGCCTGGGACTACGGCCCGCTCGGCGTGGAGCTGAAGGAGAACGTCAAGAAGCAGTGGTGGCGGTTCATGGTCACCCAGCGCGACGACATGGTCGGCCTCGACTCGGCGATCATCCTGCCGACGAAGACCTGGGAGGCCAGCGGTCACCTGGCGACCTTCACCGACCCCCTGGTCGAGTGCCAGTCGTGCCACAAGCGCTTCCGCGAGGACCACCTCCAGGAGGAGTACGCCGGCCGCAAGTCCACCGACGACGAGCCGGTCGACCCCGACAGCGTCGACATCAACGAGTCGGTGCCCTGCCCGAACTGCGGCAACCGCCATACCTGGACCGAGCCCCGCCAGTTCAACATGATGCTGAAGACCTACCTCGGCGTGATCGAGGACGAGTCGGGCCTGCACTACCTGCGGCCCGAGACGGCCCAGGGCATCTTCCTCAACTTCGCCAACATCGTGACCAGCGCCCGGATGAAGCCGCCGTTCGGCATCGCCCAGATGGGCAAGAGCTTCCGCAACGAGATCACGCCCGGCAACTTCATCTTCCGGACCCGCGAGTTCGAGCAGATGGAGATGGAGTTCTTCGTCCGCCCGGGCGAGGACGAGGAGTGGCACCAGTACTGGATCGACGAGCGCACCCGCTGGTTCACCGACCTCGGCATCGACCCCGACAACCTGCGCCACTTCGAGCACCCGCAGGAGAAGCTCAGCCACTACGCGAAGCGGACCGTCGACATCGAGTACCGCTTCGGCTTCTCCGGTCGCGAGTTCGAGGAGCTCGAGGGCATCGCGAACCGCACCGACTACGACCTCACCCAGCACTCGACGTTCTCGGGCCAGGACCTCTCCTACTTCGACCAGGCCAGCGGCGAGCGCTACGTCCCCTACGTCATCGAGCCCGCGCTCGGCCCGAACCGCGCGATGATGGCGTTCCTCCTCGATGCCTACGTCGAGGACGAGGCCCCCAACACCAAGGGTGGCGTCGACAAGCGCACCGTGCTCCGTCTCGACCCGCGCCTGGCGCCGGTCAAGGTCGCGGTCCTGCCGCTGAGCCGCAACGCCGACCTGTCGCCCAAGGCCCGCGACCTCGCCGCCGAGCTGCGCGGTCACGGCTGGAACGTCGAGTTCGACGACTCCGGCGCGATCGGCCGTCGCTACCGGCGCCAGGACGAGATCGGTACGCCGTTCTGCGTCACCATCGACTTCGACACCCTCGACGACCAGGCCGTCACCGTCCGCGAGCGCGACTCGATGAGCCAGGACCGGATCGCGCTCGACCAGGTCGGCGCCTACTTCGCGCAGCGGCTGCTGGGTTGCTGACCGATGGCGCCGACGCCGCCTGCCGGTCGTCGGCGGGGCGGCCTGGATTCGTGCACGGCTCGGGCACAATGACGGCGTGATCCGCCGACCCGCCTCCAGCGCCGCCCTCCTGGCCGTGGCAGCTCTGGCTCTCGCAGGATGCGGCGGAGGTTCGTCGTCCTCCGGCGCCGGCGCACCCGGAAGCCGTACGACGGCGTCGGGCAGCGACTCGGGCTCGTCGACTCCCGCCAGGACGATCCAGGGTGTCGCCCTCACCGACCAGGGCTCCGCGCTGAAGCTGGGACAGCCGGCCACCGTCTCGTGGATGCCGAACCAGCACCAGGTCGGGGTGGTCACGATGTCGGTGAACAAGCTGCAGAAGGTGCCGATCGCGATGTTCAAGGCCTGGCAGCTCGACGCGGCCACGATGAAGTCGACGCCGTACTTCGTCCACGCGACCGTGCGCAACGCCGGGAAGCAGGCCCTGTCCGGCGCACCCGTGCCGCTCTACGTGCTCGACGGCCGGAACACGCTCCTGCAGGCCTCCACGTTCCGGGCCCGGTTCCGGCCCTGTCCGAGCACGCCGTTGCCGGCCCGTTTCACCCACGGCAAGAAGGCCGCGGTCTGCCTCGTCTACTTCGCCCCCGACCACGGCAGGCTGACCGCGGTGAGCTTCCGACCGACGCAGGACTTCGACGCGATCACCTGGACCGGCCCGGTCGCGAAGGTGAAGCTGGCGAAGAAGCACGCCAAGAAGCACTGACGCCGCGCTCGGAAGTTGGCGGCCCGCCACCCGCGGCGGACAATCGGGGCATGTCCCCGCTCACCCTCGGCTCGCTGACCGTGCCCACGCCGGTCGTGCTCGCGCCGATGGCGGGGATCACCAACGCGGCCTACCGACGACTGTGCGCCGAGCAGGGGGCCGGGCTCTACGTCTGCGAGATGATCACGTCCCGCGGACTGGTCGAGCGGGACTCGACGACGCTGAAGATGCTCGTCTTCGACGAGCTGGAGACCACGCGGTCGGTCCAGCTCTACGGCACCGACCCGGCCTACGTCGGCAAGGCGACCGAGATCCTCTGTGCGGAGTACGGCGTCCACCACGTCGACCTCAACTTCGGCTGCCCGGTGCCGAAGGTGACCCGCAAGGGGGGTGGCGGTGCCCTCCCCTGGAAGCGCGGGCTGCTCGCCGAGATCCTGCGGTCCGCGGTCGCCGCCGCCACGCCGTACGACGTGCCGGTCACGATCAAGACCCGCAAGGGCCTCGACGACGACCACCTCACCTATCTCGACGCCGGTCGGATCGCCCAGGAGGCCGGGTGTGCGGCCATCGCGCTGCACGGCCGGACCGTCGCCCAGTCCTACAGCGGGCAGGCCGACTGGGAGGCCATCGCCCGGCTGGTCGAGCACGTCGACATCCCGGTCCTGGGCAACGGCGACATCTGGGAGGCCGGCGACGCGCTGCGGATGGTCGAGCAGACCGGGGCGGCGGGTGTGGTCGTCGGCCGCGGCTGCCTGGGCCGCCCGTGGCTCTTCCGCGACCTCGCCGCCGCCTTCGACCCCGCGTTCGTCGGTCGAGCGGAGTCGAGACCCACGGCGCTCCCGACCCTGGGGGAGGTCCGCGTGATGATGCGCCGCCACGCCGAGCTGCTGAGCGAGCACATGGGGGAGGAGCGGGGCTGCAAGGAGTTCCGCAAGCACGTGTCGTGGTACCTCAAGGGCTTCCGGGCCGGCGGCGAGCTCCGCCACTCGCTGGCCCTGGTCGACTCGCTGGCCACGCTCGACGTACTGCTCGACGCGCTCGACCCCGACGAGCCGTTCCCGGTCGCCGAGCTCGGCACGCCGCGCGGCCGCCAGGGCTCGCCGCGGGAGCGCGTCGTCATTCCCGAGGGCTGGCTCGACGACACCGACGGGACCCGGCTGCACCTGACCGAGGACACCACGGAGACCACCGGCGGATGACCTCCGGACCGCTGCCGGGGTGAGGAAGCACACCCCGACACCCCGCGGCCGGGGATGCGACAGGCCCTCCGTCGTGTGCTTGACTCTTGGTTCGAGTCCGGAGCGTGGCCACGGGGGGTCATCTCGGACCAGACCCCCGACAGCAACAGCAAAGGAATCAGCGCTGTGGCACACCATCGCCACAAGCGGGAGCCCAATGCCCGCAGGCTCGTGGCCCTCACCGGCTCACGCGCCGCCCGGATCGCCGCAGGCGCCGCCCTGGCCACCACTCTTCCGGCCGTCGCGCTCGGCGTCCTGGCCGCCGACCCCGCCGTCCGGCCCGCTCTGGTGGCCGCCCAGGGCCCGGCCATCGTCCTCGACCCCTCGCGCTACGACCAGGAGCCGGTCTCCCGGTCCTTCAACCGCGCGGCGTCGCGCACCTTCCAGCAGGGCGTCGCGGCCCAGGAGGCCACGGCCCGCGCCGTGCAGCGCGCCCACGTCCGGAAGTGGACCACCACCGACCTCAACCTGTGGTCGAGCGCGTCCCAGGCGGCCCGCCAGGTCGGGCTCGTCGCCACGGGCAAGCGCGTCCTGGTGACGGGCCGCGTGACCGACGGGCGCGCCGAGGTCGTCGTCGACGGTCAGTCACGGTGGGTCACCGCCGCGTACCTCGCCGACCAGAAGCCCGACCCCGCCTCTGCCTCGGGCGCGGCCGTCACCGCTGCGGCAGGCCTGTCGATGGCGCCGTGCCCCGACGGCTCGGTGGAGTACCGCCTGACGTCGGCGGCCGTGTACGTCTACCGCTCCGTGTGCCACGCCTTCCCGCAGATCACGTCGTACGGCGGCTGGGACGCCCACGGCGAGCACGCCAGTGGCAAGGCGCTCGACATCATGACCAGCGACGTCTCCCTCGGCAACGCGATCGCGGCGTTCCTGCAGCAGCACGCCTCCCAGCTGCACCTCTACGACATCCTGTGGCGCCAGCACATCTGGACACCGGTCCGGGCCTCCGAGGGCTGGCGGCTCTTCGCCGACCGCGGTTCGGCCACGGCCAACCACATGGACCACGTGCACGTGTCGGTGTCCTGAGCGGGGCCGCCCCGCCGCGGGGCGCCGTCGGGATCCCCGGCGTGGGGCAGGTGTGACGAGTGGTACGACGTGGCCGGCCCGCCGCGGGCCGACGACGGCGCCGCCGGCCGCAGCCGGTCACGAGCAGCCGACCGGCGCTTGCGCACGCGTCGGGCCGGCCCCCTAGTCTCGCCCCGATGCCCGAGTACGACGACGCCGCGCGCGAGCGCTGGGTCCCCGAGCCGCCCAAGCGGGTGCCCGCGCCCGAGCGCACGCCGTTCGAGCGCGACCGGGCGCGGGTGGTGCACGCCGCCGCGAGCCGCCGGCTGGCCGCCAAGACCCAGGTGGTCGGGCCGCAGAGCGACGACTTCGTGCGGAACCGGCTCACCCACAGCCTCGAGGTCGCCCAGATCGCGCGCGACCTCGCCCGCGCCCTCGGGTGTGAGCCCGACATCCCCGAGACCGCCGCGCTCGCCCACGACCTCGGACACCCGCCGTTCGGGCACAACGGGGAGCGGGCGCTGGCCGAGCTCAGCGACGACATCGGCGGCTTCGAGGGCAACGCCCAGACCCTGCGGCTCCTGACCCGGCTGGAGGCCAAGACCTTCGCGCCCGAGGGCCGCTCGGTGGGGCTGAACCTGACCCGCGCCACGCTCGACGCCTGCACCAAGTACCCCTACCCGCGCAGCGGCTCGGGCCCCGGCGAGAAGTTCGGCGTCTACGACGACGACCGCGAGGTCTTCGACTGGCTCCGCGCCGGCGTGGCCGGCCCGACCCCGTGCTTCGAGGCGCAGGTGATGGACCTCGCCGACGATGTCGCCTACTCCGTCCACGACGTCGAGGACGGTGTCGTCGCCGAGAGGATCGACCTGAGTCGGCTCGACCGTGCGGCGGTGTGGGAGGCGGTGCGCGACTGGTACCTGCCCGGCACGCCCGACGAGCGTCTGCAGGCCGCGCTCGACCGGCTACGGACCGTGGAGGGCTGGCCGACCACGTCGTACGACGGCTCGCGGCGCCAGCAGGCGGCGCTGAAGAACCTGACCAGCGACCTGATCGGGCGGTTCTGCTCGGCCGCCCAGACGGCCACGTTCGAGGCGAGTGAGGGCCCGTTCCTCCGGCACGCCGCGGTCGTGGTCGTCCCGGGCGACAGCGCGGTGGAGATGGCGGTGCTCAAGGGGATCGCCGCCCACTACGTGATGCGCACCGACGACCGGGTCAGCGTCATGGACCGACAGCGGACCCTCCTCGCCGAGCTCTTCGACCGGCTGACCGCGACCGGCCGCGACCACCTCGACCGGGGGTTCGCCGACGACTGGACGGCGGCCGGCGACGACGCGGCGCGGCGCCGGGTGGTGGTCGACCAGATCGCCTCCCTCACCGACGCCAGCGCCGTCGCCTGGCACGCCCGGCTGGTCTAGCGCGTCGTCCTCAGGGCAGGTCGCCCTGCGGGCCGGCCAGATGCTCGACGTGCTGCGGCCCGCTGGAGCCGGAGACCTTGTCCTTCGCAGCAGCGGTGGCCGCGCTCGCGGCACTCGTCACCTTGTCGGCGACGACCGGCGCCTGGTGCTTCGCGACGTCGACGGCCTGGTGGGCCTTCTCCTGCACGCGGGGGTCCTGCCGCACCTTGTCGACGGTGCCCACGATCTGGTCGTAGCGCTCGCGACCGGCCCGTGCGCCGAGCACGTAGCCCAGCGCGAACGCGATGAGCAGGTTCAGCTTCTTCATGGTGTCTTCTCCCTTGTGTCGGTGGTGGTGTCCCCGTCCGCACGCTCTCGGATGGCCCGGCCCCGGGCCAGGTCCTTCTGCTCCTTCTTCCGCGCCTTGGTGATACCCCGAGTGTCGCGCGCGGGCAGCTGGAGCTCCACCTCGGCCTCGATGCCGGCCTGCAGCTGCCTGCCGCGCTCGAGCTCCGAGTCCAGCTCGGCGCCGAAGAGGAGCGCCAGGTTGGTGATCCACAGCCAGAGCAGGCCGACCACTGCGCCGGCGAGCGAGCCGTAGGTCTTGTTGTAGCTGCCGAACGTCGCGACGTAGAACGCGAACGCCGCAGACGCCAGGATCCAGACCAGGATCGCGACGAAGGCCCCGATCGACAGCCAGCGGAACCGCGGCTGCTTCACGTTCGGAGTCGCGTAGTAGAGGATCGCCACGATCGCGACGACGAACAGCACGATCACGGGCCACTTCACGATGTTCCAGATCGTCACCGCCTGGCTGCTGACCCCGATGACCGACCCGATCGACGACGCGAGCGGACCGGAGACGACCAGCATCACCAGCACCACGGCGACCAGGAGGATGGCGACGAGGGTGACCAGGAGGGTCAGGGGCCGCAGCTTCCAGAACGGCCGACCCTCGTCGATCTCGTAGACCCTGTTCATCGCGCGGCCGAAGGCGCCGACGTAGCCCGAGGCCGACCAGAGTGCGCCCACGATGCCCACCACGAGCCCGAGTCCGGCCCGTGGCGAGGTCGCGATGCTGTCCAGCGCGGGATGGATGGTGTCGAGGGTGCTCGACGAGACCAACGGCTGGAGGATCTTGATGATGTTGTCGACGCTGCTCTGCCCCTGCCCGACCACCCCGAGCAGGGAGATCAGCGCGATGGCGGCAGGGAACAGTGCCAGGACGGCGTAGTAGGTCAGCGCGGCGGCGAGATCGGTGCAGTGGTCGTCGCCGAACTCGCGCCCGGTCCTGCGCAGCACGTAGGTCCACGAGCGGCGGGTCAGGTCGGTGGGCGACTCGGGCAAGCGGTCGTCCTCGACGTCGGGGGTCGCGTCCTGGGTCCGGGTTGCCCCGGAGCGGGCGCTGCTCGTCATCGTCGGCGCCACCAGACGAGCAGGCCCAGGAGCAGCACGGCCGAGACCCCGGCCGCGATCAGCTCGGGGCGGGGCCTGCCGTCGTCGGTGGTGGCTCGGTCGGCGACCTGGGCCGCGCGTTCCTTGGCCTGCGCCTTCACGTCGAGCTTGTGGGTGAGCTGGTCGACGGTCTGGGCCAGCTCGTCTCGCTGGCGGACGATGTCGGCCTCGATCTCCGCGGGCGTGCGCTGGTCGCTCATGCGCGGTCCCCCTTCATCACGGCGATGTCCTGCTTGACGCCCTCGATCGCCTGCTCGGGAGCGGGTGGCGTCGCCTGCTGGATCTCCTTCTTGCCGACGAGGGCCATCACGGCAGCCCCGGCGAACAGCACGATGCCCACGAGCAGGGCCGAGAGCCAGTCGGGCAGGGCGTGGGCCAGACCCAGGATGGCGGTGGCGATCACACAGGCGATCCCGAAGAAGGCGAGCAGCCCGGCGGCGCTGAACATGCCGATCCCGAGACCTGCCCGCTTGCCCTTCTCGGCCGTCTCCGCCTGGGCCAGGCGCAGCTCGGAGCGGATCAGCTCGGGCACCTGCTGGGTGAGGTCGTGGACGAGGGCCCCGAGGGTCGGATCCTCGCTGACCGAGTGCCCGGGACTGCCGGGTGTCGACGTACTCATGTCCACGCCGTACCCACGAGTCCTGGTGGTATCCGCCCGAGTGCTGTCGCCGGGCGGCCGTAGACTCCCGGTCGTGGCCGGACGGATTCGCGAGGAGGACATCGCGGAGGTGCGTGAGAAGGCCAAGATCGATGACGTCGTCTCCGACTACGTCACCCTCCGTCCCGCCGGCGGCGGCTCGCTCAAGGGCCTGTGCCCCTTCCACGACGAGAAGTCCCCGTCGTTCAACGTGAACCCGCAACGCCAGTTCTTCCACTGCTTCGGCTGCCAGGAAGGTGGCGACGTGATCGCCTTCCTGATGAAGATCGACGGTCTCGGGTTCACCGAGGTGGTCGAGCGTCTGGCGGACAAGTACGGCGTGACCCTGCGCCGCGAGGAGGGCGACGACCACCACGAGCGGCCGCGAGGGCCGCAGCGGGCTCGGCTGATCGAGGCCCACCGGGTGGCGCAGGCCTACTATGCCGACGCGCTGGCGACGCCCGACGCCGTCGCGGGGCGTCAGTTCCTGGGGGAGCGCGGCTTCGACCAGGCCTCGGCCGAGCAGTTCGGGATCGGCTTCGCGCCCCGCGACGGGGATGCCCTGTTCCGCCACCTGCGCCAGAAGGGGTTCACCGAGGAGGAGACCGTCGCGGCCGGGCTCGTGGCGGTCGGCCGGTCGGCGTACGACCGGTTCCGGGGGCGCCTGCTGTGGCCGATCCGCGAGTCGAGCGGCGAGACGATCGGGTTCGGCGCCCGCCGGATCTTCGACGACGACCGCATCGAGGCGAAGTACCTCAACACCCCCGAGACCGCGATCTACAAGAAGAGCCAGGTGCTCTACGGCATCGACCTCGCCCGCCGCGACATCGCGCGGTCGATGCAGGCGGTCGTGGTCGAGGGCTACACCGACGTGATGGCGTGCCACCTGTCCGGCGTGCCCACGGCCGTCGCCACCTGCGGTACGGCGTTCGGCGACGACCATGCCAGGGTGCTGCGCCGCTTCCTCAACGACCACGAGGAGTTCCGCGGCGAGGTGATCTTCACCTTCGACGGCGACGCCGCGGGGCAGAAGGCCGCACTGCGCGCCTTCGGCGGCGACCAGAACTTCGTGGCCCAGACCTACGTCGCGGTCGAGCCGGGGGGCCTCGACCCCTGTGACCTCCGCATCCAGCACGGTGACGCGGCCGTCCGCGAGCTGATCGCCCGTCGACGGCCGCTCTACCGCTTCGTGCTGGAGAACGTCGTCTCCAAGTACGACCTCGACCGGGCCGACGGTCGTGTCGACGCCGTCCGCGAGGCGGCGCGCCTGGTGTCGTCGATCCGCGACAAGTCCAAGGTCGAGGCCTTCGCCCGCGAGCTGGCGGGGATGGTCGGCGTCGACGTCGAGCAGGCCCGCACCGAGGTCAGGCGGGCGGCCGGACGCGCGGCTCGCCCCGCGCCACAGGTCACGCCACCGCCCGCGCCACGGGCCACCGCACAGACCACCGCACAGGGCGCTGCGCCCGACGCGCCGGCGGCGCCCCCGCTGCCGCATCTGCGCGACCCGCGGTTCGCCCTCGAGCGCGAGGCCCTCAAGCTCGTCGTCCAGGAGCCCGCGGCCGTGGCCCGCGCGACCAAGGACATCGGCGCCAACGACTTCACCCATCCCACCTACCGCGCGGTCTGGGGGCTGGTCGAGCAGTGCGGGGGGCTCGCCGCGGCCGACGCAGGCTGGGCGGCCCGGCTGACCGGCGCCACCTCCGACCCGTCGGTCGTCGCCGCCGTGTCGGCTCTCGCCGTGGAGCCGGTGCCGAGCCGGAAGGGCGCGGACGACGCGTTCGTCGCCAACACCGTCTACCGGCTCCAGGAGCTGACCGCGCAGCGCCGGATCGCCGACGTGAAGTCGCGGCTCCAGCGCACCAACCCGGTGGAGCACACGACCGAGTACAACCGGATGTTCGGCGAGCTCACCGCCCTCGAGCAGCAGCGGCGTCAGCTCCGCGACCTGGCGCTGGGTGCCCAGTGAGGTCGTTACGACGTGAGCGGCCGCCGGTCTCCGTGGCGTCGGGCGAGCGACTGCTCGCGTGGGCGCCGGTCGCGGGCGGACAGTGGGTGGCCGGCACGCGCGACGCGCTCTACCTGCCGGCCGGACGGCTGCCCTGGGAGGAGGTGGAGGCGGCCGACTGGGACCACGAGCTGGCCCGGCTCCGGGTCTCCGAGGTGGGCCAGTGGGGTCGCCCCCGGATCGAGCACGCCCTGCAGCTCGACGAGACCGCGCCGTACGACACCGACCGGCTGCTCCAGCTGGTGCGCGAACGGGTGACCGCGAGCGTGCTGCTCGTCCGGCACGTCCCGATCACCGGCAAGCGGGGCGTTCGTGTGGTGGGGCGTCGGTCACCGTCCGGGCGCTCGGAGGTGCACTGGGTCTACGAGTACGACGCCGGGATCGAGCCCACCGACCCGGTCGTCCAGGCGGCCGCGTCGGCCGCCCTGGCCTCCGCCCGGGCCGATGTCGGCCTCGACTGACCACGCCTCCGACGCGGGTGGCTCCCGATTCGCGACCCCCGACCCTGCTTGCTAATCTGTGCGGGCTCCGAACGATCCCCTGTAGCTCAACTGGCAGAGCATTCGACTGTTAATCGAAGGGTTGTTGGTTCGAGTCCAACCGGGGGAGCCACTCTCGAGTCGCACACGCTCGCCTCGCGAACGGCGCGCCCGCGATGGCAGGATGGGTGCATGCGAGGCGACCATGGCTGAGTACCCCACGCTGCTCCATACCGCGATCGACACGACCGACTGCCGCGGGCTGGCCGAGTTCTACCGGCAGATGTTCGGCCTGCACTACCGACCCGGGGACGAGCCGCCCGGCGACGGCAGCGACGACGACGCCGACTGGCTGGTGCTGCTCGACCCGAACGACCGGAGGGTGGTGGCCATCCAGGGGGTCGAGCGCCTGGAGCGGACCACGTGGCCGAGCCACGACGTACCGATGCAGCTGCACCTGGACTTCTCCGTCGGCAGCCGCGACGAGCTCGAGGAGCACCGCGCCCGGGCCGAGTCGCTGGGCGCCGAGCTCCTGCTCGACCGGACCGCCGCCGACGACGACGAGGCGCTCTACGTCCTCGCCGATCCGTCCGGCCACCCCTTCTGCCTGCTCGTCCGCTGACCGACCCCTCGGTTGGTCCCGAGGGTTCGTGACCTCCGACCCGAGTGGCGGCGACGAAGCGCGGCCAGACTCGAGGTACGCGGCGTGCGACCGCGTATGGGAGGTGTCTCGTCGTGGAGCGTCTGACCCCGCTGGCAGCAGCCTTCCTCGAGGCCGAGGACGCCGATCCCGCCGCGTCCCTGGCGATCGGCTCGTTCGCGGTGTTCGAGGGACCGGCGCCCGACTTCGGCGACTTCGTGGAGGCCATCCGCGGTCGTCTGGCTCTCATCCCGCGCTACCGGCAGAAGCTACGGACCGTCCCGTTCTCGCTGGCGACACCGGCCTGGGTCGACGATCCGCGCTTCGACCTGCGCTGGCACATCCGCAACACCGCTCTGCCTGCACCGGGCGGGCCGGCCGAGATCGGCCGGCTGATGAGCCGCGTGATGACCCGGCGCATGGACCGCAACCGCCCGCTCTGGGAGTACTGGTTCTGCGAGGGCCTCGCCGACGGTCGCTGGGCTCTGCTCTCCAAGATCCACCACAGCATGGTCGACGGCGTGTCGGGCACCGACCTCTACCGCCTGATCCTCGATCCCACGCCGGAGCCCCGTGAGCCGGTGCCCGACGACTGGCAGCCCGAGCGACCGGCGAGCTCTCTCGGCTTCGCGGCGGGGGCGGCCTGGCACCTGGTCGGTACGCCGGTCGCTGCCGGGCGGGCCGTCGTACGGTCGCTGGCGGCACCGCCGAAGCTGGCCCGGTTCACGCTGGAGTCGGCGCGGGGTGCGCTCGCGCTGGCGGGTGCGATACGGCCGGTCCACGACACGACCCTGACCGGGCCGCTGTCCGGGAGCAGGCGTTACGCCTGGACCGACCTCTCGTTCGACGACGTCCGCACCGTCCGTACGGCGTACGGCGTCACGGTCAACGACGTGGCGCTGACCGCGGTGACCGGTGGCTTCCGTCGGCTCCTGCTGGCCCGGGGCGAGACCCCGAACGCGCACGCGCTGCGCTCGCTGGTGCCGGTCTCGACCCGGGAGCCGGGCGCGGAGTCCATCCCCGACAACCGGGTCTCCCTCATGCTGCCCTACCTCCCGGTCGACATCGCCGACCCAGCCGAGCGGCTGGCCGCCGTCCGCACGCGGGTCCGCGCGCTGCGCTCCCTGCACGAGCCGGAGGCCGGGCGCAGCCTCACCACGGCGGCTGAGTACGGCGTGTTCCCGTCGGTGGCGCTGGGCATGCGCGCGGCGTTCCACGTACCCCAACGTCAGATCGCGACCGTCACGACGAACGTCCCCGGCCCGCGCCAGACGCTCTACGCCCTCGGCCGCCCCGCGGTGGCGATGCTGCCCTACGTGCCGATCGCGGACCGGGTCCGGATCGGGGTCGCGATGTTCTCCTACCGCGACACCCTCAGCTTCGGGATCACCGCCGACTACGACACCACCCCCGACCTCCAGGTCCTGGCCGACGGCATCGCGCAGTCGATGGAGGAGCTGCTCCGGGACGCGGTGCTGGCGGGGTGATCGTGTCCCGGCTTCACCATGTGAACGTGGTGAACCTCGGCTTCACACGGTGAGTTCGCCATGAGAACCCGCGCTTCACCATGTGAACATGGTGAAGCGGAGGCACCAGCGAAACCGCGAGCCACGCCCCCGCGTCAGCCGGCCGTACGACGCAGCGTGACGTGGGTGACCAGCGACGTGGAGCGGCTCGACGCGACCTCGAACGACAGGCCGCCCAGGTCGCGGAAGAGGGCCTCGCCCGCGCCGAGGACCACCGGCGCGACGTGGAGACGCAGCTCGTCGATGTAGCCGGCCGCGAGGTACTGGTTGATGGTCGAGGCGCCACCGCAGACCGAGACGTGCCGGTCCCCGGCCGCCTCGCGCGCCAGCCGGAGCGCCTCCTCGATCCCGCCCGTCACGAAGTGGAACGTCGTCCCGCCCTGCATCTCGACCGGGTCTCGCGGTCGGTGGCCGAGGACGAAGACCGGTCCGTGGTACGGCGGGTCGTCACCCCACCAGCCGCGCCAGGCCAGGTCCCACTCGCCACGGTCGGGGCCGAACATGTGGCGCCCCATGATGTAGGCACCGGCCGAGCAGATCGCGTCGAGCTCGGCGGCGTTCTCCTCGGGTTGCTCGAAGTGCCAGCGGTGCAGCGACTCCCCACCGACCCCGAGCGGGTGCTCGAGGTCCTGGTCGGGGCCGGCGATG
Organism: uncultured Actinomycetota bacterium; assembly: GCA_963797325.1. Classification (GTDB taxonomy): domain Bacteria; phylum Actinomycetota; class Actinomycetes; order Propionibacteriales; family Nocardioidaceae; genus Nocardioides. Next base: position 197,142 of record CAWCPG010000015.1, on the reverse strand, counting down.
AAGCCGTCGAGCGAGATGGCCGGGTCGGAGGTGATCGACGCCATCAGCCTCCCCAGCCCATCGGGTAGACCTCGAACGACGTCGCGAAGGCCACGCCCATCCGCTGACCGGTCTGCCGCCCGAAGCCCTCGAGGAACTCCCGCGGGTCCCAGTTCTCCCAGCCCAGTCCGTCGATGTACGCCGCGTGGGCGGCCAGGGACTCGACGCCCCGGTCGAAGGTGCTCGTGGTGTCGACGCCGTGCTCGGCCAGGGGCGAACCGCCGACCCAGACCGCCCTGACGCCACCCCACGGCTCCACGCCGTCGACCAGCTGCTCGGGGAAGACCCAGCGGTTGCCGGCGTCGCGCACCGCGTCGAGCACCGCCCGGCCGGTGGCGATGTGGTCGGCCTGGTTGAGGTTGCGGCCGCCGAAGGTCTCGTGGAAGTTGCCGGTGAGCACGATCTCGGGCCGGTGCCTGCGGACCACCGCCGCGAGCACCCGCCGCAACGGCACGCCGTACTCCAGGATGCCGTCGGGCTGGCCGAGGAACTCGACGACGTCCACACCGACGATCCTCGCCGACTCGATCTCCTCGGCCTCGCGCACCCGACGGCACTCGTCGGGGTGCATGCCGTCGATGCCCGCCTCCCCGGAGGTGACCATGCAGTAGACGACCTCCTTGCCCTGCGCAGTCCAGCGCGCGACGGCGGCCGCGGAGCCGAACTCCATGTCGTCGGGATGCGCGACGATCGCGAGCGCGCGGCTCCAGTCCTCGGGCAGTGCTTCCAGCGGCGGTGGCAGATCCATGGGGTCGAGCATGCCGCGAATTCGGTTGGCCGCACAGGGGCACACCCGGTTGGCTGGGCCCATGACCGCGATCGGCGAGCCGGAGGGGCGCGGCGAGACGGCCGAGGACGCCGATGCCTGAGTGGTACGACGCCCTGCCTGACCGCGACCTGTCCCTCTCGTCGCGCTGGCGGACCGAGGAGTTCCGCGCCGAGCTGGCGGCCTGGTGCGAGGCGCACCTCGGGCTCCTGACCGGCATGGAGCAGCACAAGCTGCGCGGCTGGGCGACGGTGTGGCGGGTGACCACGGCCGAGGGGGCGTGGTTCGCCAAGCAGAACTGCCCCGGTCAGCAGGCCGAGGTGCCGCTGATGGCCGCCCTGTCCCGGTTGACGCCGCAGCGGGTCGTCCCGGTGACCGCCGCGGCCGACGGCTTCCTGCTGACCCCCGACCAGGGGCCGGTCCTCGCCGACACCGCCGCCGACGACGTCGAGAGCTGGGTACGCCTCGCCCGCCAGGCAGCGCTGCTCCAGCGCGAGCTGGCTCCCCACCGCGACGCGCTGCTCGCCACGGGACTGATCGAGCTTCCTCCCGGCGTCGCCGACGACTACCTCGCCGCGCGCGTCGAGCAGTACGCCGGGCTGGGCTCCGACGATTCCCGGCACCTGGCACCCGACGTCGCCGCCCGCCTGCGCGCCCACCTGCCCGTCGTACGCCGGTGGGTCGAGGAGGTCGCTGCCCTCGGGCTCCCGCTCACCCTCAACCACAACGACCTCCACGAGCGGAACGTCTTCGAGGTCGACGGTCGGCTGCTGTTCTTCGACTTCGGCGACGCCCTGCTCACCGAGCCGCTCGGTGTGCTGCTCATCCCGTTGAACGTCCTCGGCGCCAGGCTCGGCGCCGACGGCGACGACCCGCGGCTGTGGCGTGTGGCGGACGCAGCGCTGGAGGTCTGGAGCGACCTGGTGCCGCTCGCAGACCTCCGGGCCGCGCTGCCGGCGGCGCTGCAGCTCGGCCGGCTCGGACGCGTGGAGTCGTGGGTGCGCTGCCAGCCGTCGCTGACCGACGACGAGCTCGCCGAGTGGGGCCCGGTGGCAGCCACCTGGCTCGGCACGCTCGACCAGGACCCGCCGCTCGGGGTGCCCGGTCAGCAGTAGGCGTGGGGATGGACCCCGGCGAAGCTGAGCGGTCCGGCGACCACCGTCAGGGCGGCGCTGCCGACGAACGTGCAGGTGCGCGGAGCGCTGGCGTCGAAGAAACCGCGGTCGTGCGCGGCGCTGATCCCGAACACGAACCAGACGATCACCATGAGCATGACGAGCGTCTTCATGGGACCCCTTCCGATTGCGCGCCGTCCCGTTCGGCGTGCCGGAATTCTAGGCCGTCGCCCCTGCTCGCCGCGGGATTCTGGTGGTTCCCGTCACCGTGAGCTTGCCGAGCTGGACGGCGACCCAGGCGATCGCGATCCCGGCCACGTCGTCGACCGCGAAGTGCCATCCGAGGTAGACGGTGGCCAGCACCGTCCCGACCAGGAACGCGAAGACCACCCACGACAGGATGCGCAGGCCGTAGTAGCGGGCCATCAGCCAGATCAGGCAGGTCAGGGCGCAGTGCAGGCTCGCGAACGCCGAGATCTGGGCGAAGGCGTCGTGAGCCTGCGGATGGGCCAGCAGGTGGGCGCGCTGCTCGAGGTAGCTCTCCTGGGTGGTCTGGATCGAGGTCCGCCTCAGGCCCGCGAACTCCTCGGGGGCGGCGTGGAACGGGCCGAGGGAGGGGATCAGGTAGTAGGAGCCGACGCCGATGATCCAGGCCCACATCGCGGAGACGACGAACACGTAGGCCTGTCGGACGGTGGGGGTGAAGGCCAGGGCGGACACCAGGGCGATCGTGACCAGCCACGAGAACGACTCGTAGAGGTCGGTCAGCAGGCGTGCGGCCAGGCCCTGACCGAGCAGGTCGTGGAGAAGCACGGCCGGGCTGTGGCCGAAGAAGAGCCAGCGGTCCCAGCGCAGGAGCATCGCGTCGTGCGGAGCGAGGAGGACGTCCCAGCTCTTGAGGTTGCGATAGCAGACGTAGACCACGAGGTAGGCGACGAGCCCGACCAGCGTCATCAGCAGGCGGTACGGCGTCCACCGGGTGCGCACGGTCGACCAGAGGCTCGCTCCGTCCCGGCGTCCGCGCAGCCACCTGACCACGACGTCGATCACCAGGAACACCAGCAGCATCTCGGCCGTGTCGACGAGCTTGGCGCGGAAGAGCTTGCCGTGGGGGTCCTTGAGGGGGATGTCGACGGACCGCGAACGAGCCAGCGTGACGAGGGCGAACGCGACCACGAGGGCCAGCACGCGCAGCTTCCAGGCCCACGCGGAGCCACGCTCCGTGGGCTCGACCGCGGACTCGGTGCGCGTCCCTGCTGCGGTCATCCGCTCCTGCCTCCCCGTGACCCGGCCCCCCTTCGCCCGGGACGCCGTGAGGCACATTCAACCCGGTGACCGGTCTCGACCGAAAACGCCGGCGCGGGACGGGGGTCCAAAGACAGGTCGACCAGGGTCCTTCGCCGGCTCATTCCGGCGCCGGGTGCGAGAGGGTGGAGACATGACAGAGACGCCCACGCGGGAGATCGGTGTCACCGAGCTCGTCCTGCGTGACGGACACCAGAGCCTGATGGCGACGCGGATGGCGCTCGAGGACATGGTCGACGCCTGTGCCGACATCGACGCGGCCGGCTACTGGTCGGTCGAGTGCTGGGGCGGCGCGACGTACGACGCCTGCATCCGGTTCCTGAACGAGGACCCGTGGGAGCGGCTGCGTACCTTTCGCGAGCTGATGCCGAACAGCAGGCTCCAGATGCTGCTGCGCGGCCAGAACCTGCTGGGCTACCGCCACTACGAGGACGGGGTCGTCAACCGCTTCGTGGAGAAGTCCGCCGAGAACGGCATGGACGTCTACCGCGTCTTCGACGCCTTGAACGACGTCCGGAACGTTCGCCAGGCGATCGCCGCCGTACGGCGGGTGGACAGGCACGCGCAGGGCACCATCTGCTACACCGAGAGCCCGCTCCACACCGTCGAGGGCTACGTGCAGATGGCCCGCGACCTGATGGACCTCGGCTGCGACTCGCTGTGCATCAAGGACATGGCCGCGCTGCTCAAGCCGCAGGCCGCCTACGACATCGTCAAGGCGATCAAGGACGACCTCGGGGCCGAGACCCGGATCCACGTCCACTGTCACGCCACGACCGGCGTCACCCTGGTCAGCCTGATGAAGGCGATCGAGGCCGGCGCCGACGTCGTCGACACGTCGATCTCCTCCCTCTCCCTCGGCCCCGGCCACAACCCCACCGAGTCACTGGTCGAGATGCTGCGCGGCACCCCCTACAGCACGAGCCTCGACGACGCCTGTCTGCTGCGGATCAAGGACCACTTCGCGCAGGTCCGGCCGCGCTACACCCAGTTCATGTCGGCCATCACCGGCGTGGAGACCGAGATCTTCAAGAGCCAGATCCCCGGCGGCATGATCTCCAACATGGAGAGCCAGCTGCGGCAGCAGGGTGCGGGCGACCGGCTCCGGGAGGTGCTCCTCGAGGTGCCGAAGGTGCGCGCCGTGGCCGGCTACCCACCGCTGGTGACGCCCTCGAGCCAGATCGTCGGCACGCAGGCCGTGTTCAACGTGCTGATGGGGCCCTACAAGGTGCTGACCGCGGAGTTCGCCGACCTGATGCTCGGCTACTACGGCGCCACGCTGGGGGAGCGCGACCCCGAGATCGTGGAGGCCTCGCGGGTCCAGACCGGCAAGGACCCCATCGACGTGCGGCCGGCCGACCTGATCCCGCCCGAGTGGGACCGGCTGGTCTCCGAGGCCACCGCGCTCGACGGGTGCGACGGCACCGACGAGGACGTCTTGACCTACGCGATGTTCCCCGGCGTGGCCCCCGGCTTCTTCACCGAACGGGCCGACGGCCCGAAGAACGTCGGCAAGGACCCCGTGGAGGTCGCGGCCGACGAGCTGTCGAAGTCCTCCGGTGGCCCCGTGAAGGGGCCGATCCACTACGCCGTCGACCTGGGCGGCCGCAAGCACTCGGTCACCGTCGAGAGAGCCTGAGGACGTCGTGAGCAAGCACAAGGTCGAGCACCACGCACTCTCGATGGAGGAGCGCACCGCCGAGCTCCTCGAGCGACGGGCCCTGATCGAACAGGGCGGTGGCGAGGCCCGGCAGGAGAGACAGCGCGCCCAGGGCAAGCTGACCGCCCGGGAACGGGTCCTGTCGCTGCTCGACCCGGGCACGTTCGAGGAGACCGGGATGTTCGCGCTGCACCAGTCGACGTACTTCGGGCTCGACTCCGCCGACTACCCGGCCGACGGCGTGGTGACCGGCGAGGGTGCCGTCCTGGGCCGGCCCGTCCACGTCGCGAGCCAGGACTTCACGGTCGCCGGCGGGAGTGCCGGCGAGATCCACTCCAACAAGGTCGCCGCGATGCTGCGCGCCAGCCTCGCCACCGGCACGCCGTTCATCTTCATCAACGACTCCGGCGGAGCGCGGGTCCAGGAAGGCATCGGCTCGCTCGCCGGCTACGGACGCGTGTTCTACAACAACGTGCTGCTCTCCGGCGTGGTGCCGCAGATCTCGATCATCGCCGGACCCTGCGCCGGCGGGGCGGCGTACTCCCCTGCGCTGACGGACTTCATCATCCAGACGCGCAAGGCGCACATGTTCATCACCGGCCCCCAGGTGATCGCCCAGGTGACAGGCGAACAGGTCACCTCCGACGACCTGGGCGGCGCCGACGCCCACATGGCGTTGTCCGGCGTCACGCACTTCGTCGCCGACGACGACGAGCAGGCGATCCTGATCGCCAAGAAGCTGCTCACGTTCCTCCCGCAGAACAACTCCGAGGACCCGCCGGTCGTCGACCCCGACTACGTCGTCGAGCCCGACCCGGGACTTCCCGAGGTCATCCCGTCGTCGGAGAAGAAGGGGTACGACGTGCGCGAGGTGATCCTGCGCCTCGTCGACCACCAGGACTTCCTCGAGGTGCAGGCGGGGTACGCCGGCAACATCGTGGTCGGCTTCGGCCGGATCACCGGTCGCACGGTGGGTTTCGTCGCCAACCAGCCGCTCGTGCTCTCCGGAGTGCTCGACATCAACGCCTCCGACAAGGGCTCGTCGTTCGTCCGCTTCTGCAACGCGTTCAACATCCCGCTGGTCACTCTCGTCGACGTGCCGGGATTCCTGCCGGGGGTCGCCCAGGAGCACAACGGCATCATCCGGCACGGCGCGAAGCTGCTCTACGCCTACTCCGCTGCCACCGTCCCCAAGATCACCGTGGTGCTCCGCAAGGCCTACGGCGGTGCCTACGTCGCGATGTGCTCGAAGGACCTCGGCGCCGACAAGGTGCTCGCCTGGCCGACGGCCGAGATCGCGGTGATGGGCGCCGAGGGCGCGGCGGAGATCGTGTTCCGCCGCGAGATCGCCGACGCCGAGGACCCGGTGGCGCGTCGCGCCGAGCTGGTGGAGGAGTACCGCTCGACCTTCTCCACGCCGTACGTCGCTGCCGCGCGAGGCCTGGTGGACGACATCATCGACCCGGCCCGGACCCGCGAGCACGTGTCGCGCGCGCTGGAGCTGCAGATCACCAAGCGCACCATCCGGCCGGCCAAGAAGCACGGGCTGGGCCCGACATGAGCACGCACGAGAAGGGTTCCGCCGAGGTCCCGGTCGAGCAGACGCTCGCGGAGCTGGTCGAGGCCGTCCGGGCGCTCACCGTCCGGGTCACGGAGCTCGAGGCCTCGCTGCAGGAGCAGGAGGCGGCCGGCATCCCCGAGGAGGTCGTGATCGCGATCTCGGCGGCGGTGGCGGCGTTCCTCGGGCACCGCGCGAAGGTCACGCAGCTGCACTACCGCACCGGCGCGGCCTACGCGCAGCAGGGACGGGCGGTTGTCCAGGGACGCCACGACACCCACACCCCGAGGTAGGCACGATGCAGCTCAAAGTCACAGTCAACGGCGTCGAGTACGAGGTCGAGGTCGAGGTCGAGGAGGAGCCGCGTCCGACGCTCGGTGCGATCTTCATGTCCGGCGGCAGCTTCGCGCCCACCCACGTCCAGACCGTCGGGCCGTCGACGAACGGCGTCCAGGCGCCGCTGTCCGGCACCGTCGCCCGCGTGCTCGTCGAGGAGGGCCAGGGCATCGAGGAGGGCGACGTGGTCGTCGTCCTCGAGGCGATGAAGATGGAGACCGAGATCACCGCACCGCGCAGCGGCACGGTCTCGGCCGTCCTGGTGTCCGCCGGCGACTCCGTCACCGGCGGTCAGACGCTCGTCGAGGTCGACTGACCGCGGCGGCTACGCTCTCGCTCTCACGAGGTGACCCTCGCGGGGCGGTAGCTCAGTCGGTCAGAGCAGAGGACTCATAATCCTTCGGTCCTGGGTTCAAGTCCCAGTCGCCCCCCGCCCCACCTGCCCCACCACTGCCCAGGTGACGCGCGCCAGGCGGGAAAACGCGGAACGGATCGGCCCGCCGGCGTCGGCGACCTCGATCCGTTCCGCGTTTTCCGGCACGAGGCGGTCCCACCCGGCGTCAGGGTTCCTCCACCGACATCCGTCAGGTAGTAGTTCACGAGCGGAACTCCCGTGAAGCCGACGGCCTCGTGAGAGGGCGCGCGCGGGTGCGTGTGCGGGGTCGCCACCCGTTCCCACGTTGATGAGCTCGAGTCCCTGATCTCGAAGGCGCTGGATGGCGAACATCATCAGGGCTCGGGCGTGACCGCGGCGTTGGTGGTCCGGGTGTACGGCGATCATCTCGATGACCCCGAGGGACGCATCCCGGTCATGCTGGAGGACGACGAAACCGATCGCGACGTCGTCAACCGTGGTCGCCACGAAGGACTCGGCCGCCCTCGGCGAGACAGTTCCCGCGAACGGCGGCGGCTTGAGCAGCGCGCCGGTGCGGTCGGTACAGCGCGTCGAAGATCGCTTCCCCGAGGATGTGCGAGAAGGAGACGAAGACCGGCTCCCACGCGAGGAGAGACAGGACGACCACCGCCTCCAGATCGGCAGGCGTCAATGGGCGAATCTGGTGGGAGGTCGGGCTCGTGCTGGGTTGCTGAGGCATGCGGACGCTCCGTTTCGTGACGGCGGAGTCGATACGCGACAGGTATCGACGAGGGCGCTGACAGCGGCGGAGCGGGGTGCTTCGGAAGGGCTCGCCGCTCAGGAGCGGCGCGTGCGTCCAGCAGAAGCGCAGCAGATGAAGGCCATGAGGCCGACGCTAGCGCGCACCCGCGCCACGCGGCGACCGGTTCGTCGGCGGCACCGCGGCCAGTGGGGCGGGTGGCAGAGTGCGGGCATGTGGAGCGACCGGAGACCGGCTGCCTGCCCGTGCGGGAGCGGCACGCCGTACGACGGGTGCTGCGGGCGGCTGCACCGCGGCGAGGTCGCCGACACCGCCGAGCAGCTGATGCGCTCGCGCTACGCGGCCTTCGTCGTCGGTGACGACGCCTACCTCTTCCGGACCTGGCACCCGCGCACCCGGCCCGATGCCGTCACGGTGCCGGCGGACAGCGCCTGGACCGGGCTGGTCGTGCTGACGACCGAGGCCGGAGGGCCCGACGACGACACCGGCGTCGTGGAGTTCGAGGCCCACTACGTCTCAGCCGGCCGACCCGGCGTGCAGCACGAGGTGAGCCGCTTCGAACGGCGCCGCGGCGTCTGGGTGTACGTCGACGCCGCGGGCTGACCGAGCGCGCGCCGGATACTCGCGTGCCTCGCCGGCCACACCGGGCCTACGGTCCTGGCATGCAGCAGGACTGGGAGGACCCGGCGTGGGTCGCAACGGCCCACGGCTGGATCGCGGACCGGCTCGGTGAGCTCGGCCTGACCAGGACCGGCGCCATCGAGCAGCCCCACGTCCGGGACTGGTCGACCGTGATGCGAGTCCCCACCGAGGCCGGTGACGTGTGGTTCAAGGCCAACACCGAGGTGCTGGCCTTCGAGGCCGGCCTCGTCGCGCTGCTCGCCGAGCGCCGTCCCGACGTCGTACCACCGCTGCTGGCGTGGGACGAGGCCACCGGCTGGATGCTGATGACCGACGCCGGCGTCATGCTCCGCTCGGTCGAGCCGGAGGGGCCGTGGCTCGACGGGTGGCGCGACGTACTGCCCCGCTACGCCGCGCTCCAGGTGGCGATGACAGACGAGGTCGAGACCCTTCTCGCCCTCGGTGTTCCCGACCTGAGGCTGGCGACGCTCCCGCAGCGCTACCAGGAGCTCCTCGACGAGGTGGGCGCGGAACAGCGCTTCCACGACGCGGTGCCGCGGGTGGTCGACCTCTGTGACCGGCTCGCTGCCTTCGGGGTCGCCGAGACCGTGGAGCACGACGACCTCCACGACGCGCAGGTCTTCGTCCGCGACGGCCGGTTCCACGTGCTCGACTGGGGCGATGCCTGCATCGCCCACCCCTTCTTCACCCTGTCGGTGACGCTGGAGGGCGTGCTCCAGTGGGGCCTGTACGACGTGGAGGGCGCGGTCGACACGGCGCCGTTCCGCGACGACTACCTCGCGCCCTTCGCAGCGCGCTACCCGGACGTCGACCTGGCGGCCGCCGTCGAGCCGGCACTGCGGCTGGGATGGGTGTGCCGGGCGGTCAACGGGGCGCTGCCCAGCGGCCCGGAGCACACGATGACCCGGCTGACGATGTTCCTCGACGGCACGCCCTGAAGCCACCCGCGAGCGGGACCTTCGCCCCATCCGCGCCTGCCTCCGCCCCACCTAGCGTGAGAGCGAGTGGAGGGCGAGTCCGATGGCCGAGTTCATGCGCAACACCGACGCGTTCGCACTGGGGATGGAGGCGGACGCCCGGCTGCGGTCGACGGTCGTCACGATCGTGATGCTCGACCGCTCTCCCGACTGGGACGTGCTCGTCGACCGGCTCGAACGCGTGGCCCGGCTGATGCCGATGTTCCGGCAGCGCGTCGTACCGACGATGCCGCCCGCGCCGCCCCGCTGGGTCTACGACCCCGACTTCGACCTCCGCTACCACCTGAGACGGGTCATCGCCCCGCACCCCGGGACGCTGGAGACGGTGCTGGAGATGGCGCGTCGCGCCGAGATGAGCGAGTTCGACCACGCCCGGCCGATGTGGACCGCGACCCTCGTGGAGGAGCTCGAGGACGGCGGTGCGGCGCTCGTGGTGATGATGCACCACTCCCTGGCCGACGGCATCGGCGGCATGCAGATCGCCTCCCTCGTCTTCGACTTCCAGCAGGAGCCGGCCGACCTCGGTCCGTTGCCGCTCGTGCCGGAGGCACCGACGCCCGGCCGCTTCGACGCCGTTGCGCCATGCGGTGCAGTACGACGCCTCGCTGGTCCGACGTCTGGCCCGCAACGCCACCGTCGGGAGCGCGAAGCTCGTCGTCGACGGGGTGCGAGCACCACGCGCCACCCTGCGCTCGGTGTGGGAGACGTCGACGTCGGTCTATCGCACGGTGCGGCCGATCAACGAGACGGCGTCGCCGATCATGCAGGACCGCCGCCTGATCCGCGAGCTCGCCGTCCACGACGTCTCGATGTCGGCCCTCAAGGCCGCCGGCGCCCGCGCCGACGGCACCCTGAACGACGCCTTCCTCGCCGCGGTGACGGCCGGGCTGCGGCGCTACCACGAGATGCACGGCGCCCTGGTGGACGAGCTGGTGGTGACGATGCCGATCAGCATCCGGGTCCCCGGCGACGCCGAGGGCGGGAACCGGATCACCCTGATGCGCATCCCGCTGCCCGTCGGCCTGGCCGACCCGGTGGAGCGGATCCGCGAGATCCACCAACGCGCGGTTGCCGCGCGCCACGAGCCGTCGTTGAAGCTCACCCAGGACATCGCCGGCGGACTCAACCTGCTGCCCCGCTGGTACATCGGCGCGATCCTGCGCCACGTCGACTTCCTGGCCAGCAACGTGCCCGGCATGCCGGTCCCGGTGTGGGTCGGGGGCGCCGCCGTGACCATGCAGTACGCCTTCGGCCCGACCATCGGGGCGGGCGTCAACGTCACCCTGATCACCTACCAGGACACCTGCGCGCTCGGCATCAACGCCGACAGCGGCGCGATCCCGGACCTCCCGCTGTTCCGCGAGTGCCTCGTCGCCGGGTTCGACGAGGTGCTGGCGCTCGGCGCCGAGCCGACACCAGCCACCCCGCCCGCGACCCTCCGACCGACGCGCACCACGCGTCCTGCGCGGCCGCGGACACCCACCTCCTGAGGCAGGAGCCATCATGACCGACACCCGAACCGCCCCGGCGCCGTCGACCCCGGTCGAGCTGACCGACGACCGGTTGCGCGCCATCGACGTCCTCGTCGACCGCGCGGCGGCCGCTGCCCATGCGTTCCGAGCGCTCGACCAGGAGCAGGTCGACGCCATCGTCGCCGCCATGGTGCGGGCCGGTATCCGGGCAGCCGGTGAGCTCGCCGCCCTGGCGATCGAGGAGACCGGTTTCGGGGTCTTCGAGGACAAGGTCGTCAAGAACTACACCGCCACCGAGTTCCTCTCCGACTACCTGCGCGACAAGCGCTCGGTCGGCGTGATCGAGGAGGACGTCGAGCACGACATCGTGCGCGTCGCCGAGCCGATCGGAGTCGTCCTGGCGATCACACCCGTCACCAACCCGACGTCGACGGTGCTCTACAAGGCGATCGTCGCGGCCAAGACCCGCAACGCGATCCTGTTCCGGCCGTCGCCGTACGCGGTCCGCTCCTGCCAGCGCAGCGTCGAGATCCTCCGCGAGGCGGCGGAGGCCGCCGGCATGCCGCCGGGCGCGCTGCAGGTGATCCCGGACGACGAGCACGAGGTCACCCACTACCTGTTCAAGCACCCGCAGGTGGACTTCATCTGGGTGACCGGCGGCCCGAAGATCGTGGCGCTGGCCAACGCCGCCGGCAAGCCCGGCCTCTGCGTCGGCCCGGGCAACGCCCCGATCTACGTCCACCGCAGCGCCGACCTCGCCGGAGCCGTCGTCGACATCTTGATCTCCAAGACGTTCGACGCCTCGGTGATCTGCCCCGCCGAGCAGACCTGCATCGTCGACACCGCGGTGTACGACGAGATGCTGGCCGAGTTCCAGCGGATGGGGGCGCACCTGCTGACCGCCCAGCAGGCCGACGCGCTCACCGAGTTCGCCTTCGGCTGCGGTGACCGGGTCAACATGGCGGCGCTCGGCCAACAGGCTCCCGAGCTGGCGGCGCGTGCCGGGTTCACCGTGCCGCCCGAGACGAAGATCCTGCTGGCCCCGCTGCCGAGCGACCTCGACGAGCTGGGAGCCCACCCGCTGGTCCAGGAGAAGCTGATGCCGGTGCTCGGACTGGTCCGCTCCGACACCGTCGACCACGCCATCGCCGCGGCGGTGCTCGTGACCGAGCACGGCGGCCTCGGCCACACCGCGGCTGTCTACGCCCGCGACCCGGAGGTGGTGGACGCCTACGCCCTCGCGGTGCGCACCGGCCGCATCCTCGTCAACGCGCCGACGGCGGTCGGGGCGCTCGGGGGCATCTACAACAACCTCACGCCCACCTTCTCGCTCGGCTGCGGCACCTGGGGCGGCTCGACCACGACGGAGAACGTCAACTACCGCCAGCTGCTCAACATCAAGACCGTCTCCCAACGCCGTACGCCGTCGCAGTGGTTCCGCGTGCCGTCCACGACGTTCTTCAACGCCGGCGCGCTCGACAACCTGCGCGACCTCGACTGCGACGTCGTGGTCGTGGTCACCGACGCGCTGACCGATGCGCGCGGTGTCGTCGACGACGTCCGCTCCAGGCTGAGGACGCGGCACGTGCACGTGTTCGCCGAGGTGGAGCCGGAGCCCGACGAGGCCGTCATCCGGCGCGGCGTGGCCGTGCTCGACCGCACACGTCCCGACACGTTGATCGCGCTCGGTGGCGGCTCGGTGCTCGATGCCGCCAAGGCGATGCGGCTGTTCCACGAGCACCCCGAGCAGAGCCTCGACGAGCTGACCCTGCCGTTCCTCGACCCGCGCAAGCGGATGGCCGAGTTCCCGCAGAACCCGCACTCGGTGCGCCTGGTCGCGATCCCGACCACGTCGGGCACCGGCTCGGAGGTCTCGCCGGCGGCCGTCGTCACCGTGGGGACGCGCAAGGAGACGCTGGTCGACTACTCGCTCGTGCCCGACATGGCGATCGTCGACCCGATGCTCACCCTGTCGATGCCCGAGTCGGTGACCGTCGACAGCGGCGTCGACGCCCTCACCCACGCGCTCGAGGCTGCGGTGTCGATCTTCGCCTCGCCCTACACCGACGCGTTCTGCGTCCAGGCGGCCCGCTTGATCTTCGAGGCCCTCCCGCGCGTGTACGACGACCCGGGCGACCTCCCGGCGCGGACCGACATGGCCAACGCCGCCACCCTGGCGGGCCTGGCCTTCTCCAACGCGTTCGTCGGCACCAACCACGCCCTCGCGCATGCGACGGGAGCGCGGTTCGGGCTGGCCCACGGTCGGGCCAACGGGATCTTCCTGCCCCACCTGCTCCGCTACAACGCCGCGCTGCCCAGCAAGTTCATGCCGGCACCCGGCTACTCGGCGTACGTCGCCCCGGACAAGTACGCCCAGCTCGGCCGCGTGGTCTTCGGCGGGCGCACCGCCGACGAGAGCCGGCGGCGCCTGTTCCGTGGCGTCGAGGAGCTGCTGGACCGGCTGGGAATGCCGCGGACCCTGCGTGACGCCGGCGTCCCCGAGGACGCGTTCCTCGCGGCCCTGCCGGAGCTGGCGATGACGGCGTTCCAGGACCTGAGCAACCGCACCAACCCGCGGATGCCGCTGGTCAGCGAGATCACCGACCTGCTGAGGGCCGGCTACTACGGAGGGGTGAGCGACGATGCCGACTGACCACGCCCGCGAGACGATCGAGATCAAGGCACCCTTCAGCGAGGTGCTCGGCACCCTCCGCGACATCGAGAGCCAGGCCGTGTGGATCCCCGAGATCCTCGAGGCCGAGCTGCTCGAGGTCTACGAGGACGACGACCTCCCGGCCACGGCGCGGTTCAAGGCGTCCGCGACGGTCGGGACCGACCGCTACACGCTGTCCTACGAGCACGCCGACGACGGCCTGAGCTGGACGATGGTCGAGGGCCACCTGCAGACCGGCCAGGAGGGGAGCTACCGGCTCCGCGAGCTCGGCCGCGACCTCACCTCGGTGACCTACGACCTCACCATCCACCACAACCTGCCCCTGCCCGGCTTCGTCCGGAGCCGGGTCATCAAGGGGCTGGTCGACAGCACGCTCACCGGCCTCAAGGAGCACCTCGAGCGCTGAGCCGCCCTCACGTGGAGGGCTGCGGGACCGAGCAGTGGACCTTGGGGTTCGCGCCGACGTAGTTGAGCGGTCCCGCGACGATGGTGACAGCAGTGTCACCGAAGTTCTTGCAGCTGACGTCGCGGTCGTTGCTCAGGTAGCCGCGCTGCCACGCCGCGAAGACGCCGATGACCAGCCAGACGATGACGATGATGCCGATCAGGGTGCGCATGATGTCCTTCCTCGTCGTACGCCGGGGTTCCGTCGCCCGATCGAGACTAGGCGGCAAGGTCGCGTCGCAGGACGCCCGGAAGGGTGACCCGGACGGGTGAGTCCCTCAGCGGTCAGGCCTCGCCGGCGATCAGGAAGGACGAGCCGTTCTTCTCCAGCTGCAGCGTGACGTGGTCGCTCGAGGTGCCGCCCTTCTTCGTCACGTAGTCGACGTCGTACGACACCGTCATCGCGGCCGGATCCGCCCGGATGTTGCTCGGAGTCGCGCTCTCGATGTTCTTCCAGAAGCCGTGGTAGCCGCCGTACTTCCCGCTCTCCTGCTGGAAGGCGGGCGTGAGCATGGCATAGGTGGCGTGAGAGTCCTGGGTGACCGTCGCGAGGTAGGTCGAGATGAACTCCTCCATCGCGGCGGCCTGGCTCTTCGTGCCCGACGAGGCGGAGGTCTTCGGCGCGCTGGGGGAGGAGGACCTCCCGCCGGCGGCCTGGTCGTGGCCGCCTCCGCCGGTGCCGGTCGTCAGCGCCGCCCAGCCGAGGACGGCCACGGCGACCAGCAGGACCACGGCGGCGACCCAGGGCCAGACGGGGCGGCGCCGTCGCCTCGGTGGCCCAGCCGGGACCGGGGTGGCCAGGAGCGCAGGGTCTGCCACGACCGGGGGGACCCCGACCGGCTCGGACCGGGTCGGCGGCAGCACCCGGGTGCCGTCCGGGTCCACGGTCATGGCAGGCGCGGGGTGGATGGTGACGTCGTGTCCCTGGTCGAGGAAGTCGCGCACCTGGGTCATCGACCAGCGGTCGGCCGGGTCGCGGGTCATCGTGTGCTCGAGCACGGGCGTGAGCCAGCCGGCCTTCTCCAGCCGGGGCGGCTCCTCGTGCACGATCCGGTAGAGGCCGCCCATCAGGTTCTCGCTCACGTCGTACGGCGTGTGGCCGGCGAGCGCGTGGTAGAGCGTGGCGCCCAGCGACCAGACGTCGGAGGCCTCGTGGGCGGTCGCTCCGGAGGCCACCTCGGGCGAGAGGTAGGCGGGGGAGCCCGTGACGAGGCCGGTCTGGGTCAGCGACGCGTCGGCCTGTGCCCGGGCGATCCCGAAGTCCGTCAGCTTCACCGAGCCGTCGGGCGTGACCAGCATGTTGGACGGCTTGACGTCACGGTGCACGATCCCCGCCGCATGGGCCGCTGCCAGCGCGTCGGCCGCCTGGCGGACGAGCGGAGCCGCCTCGTCGGGGGTGAGGGCGCCGTCGCGCGTGATCAGCGCGCTCAGGGTGACGCCCTCGACGTACTCCATGACGAGCCAGGTGTCGTCGCCGTCCGTCACCAGGTCGTAGACCGCCACCACGTGGGGATGGTTCAGGCGCGCGGCGAGGCGGGCCTCCCGCTCCGCACGCTGGAGGTCGGGCGACGTGGCGCCGGGCATCATGCCGATCCGCTTGAGGGCGACCTCGCGCCCGAGCACCGTGTCCCGACCGAGCCAGACCGCGCCCATGCCACCGCGCCCGATCTCCCGACCGCGCTCGTACCTGCCAGCGATCAACGTCCGTCCCTTCGGCCTCCGGCCTTCGGCTCGCCAGCGTAGGCGCTCGCTCTTGCCAGGCCCAACGCCGGCATGCCCACGTCGGACGACGTCGACACCCTGGCCGAGCGCCTGCCGGACGCGGTCCGCGACCTGGCCCGCGAACCCGGTGGAGTCAGGCCGGGCCGATGCGGCAGGCTGGCCCCGACACTCCCGAGAACGAGAGGCCGAGCGTGAGCATCGACCCGACCCTGCTGGACGACCTGGAGTGGCGCGGTCTGATCGCCCACTCCACGGACCTCGCCGCGCTGCGCGAGGCCCTCACGTCCGGGAGCGTGCGGTTCTACGTCGGCTTCGACCCGACCGCGCCGAGCCTCCACATGGGCAACCTGCTCCAGCTGACCACCGCGCGTCGCTTGCAGGACGCCGGCCACACGCCGTACCTCCTGGTCGGGGGTGCCACCGGCATGATCGGCGATCCCAAGGACTCCGGCGAGCGCACGCTGAACTCCCTCGACACGGTCAAGGACTGGAGCGAGCGCGTGCGGCGCCAGGTACAGCCGTTCGTGAGCTTCGAGGGCCCCAACGCGGCGACGTTGGTCAACAACTACGACTGGACCGCCAGCCTGTCGACCATCGACTTCCTGCGCGACATCGGCAAGCACTTCCCGGTCAACCGGATGCTCGGCCGCGACACCGTGAAGCGGAGGCTCGAGTCGGGGATCAGCTACACCGAGTTCAGCTACGTGCTCCTGCAGTCGATGGACTTCCTCAACCTCTTCCGCGACCACGGGGTCACGCTCCAGCACGGCGGCGAGGACCAGTGGGGCAACATCACCGGCGGGGTGGAGCTGATCAGGCGCGCCGACGGCGGCAAGGCCCATGCCTTCGTGACACCTCTGGTGACCAAGCCGGACGGCACGAAGTACGGCAAGACCGAGGGCGATGCCCTGTGGCTCGACCCGGCGATGATGTCGCCCTACACGTTCCACCAGTGGTGGCTCAACGTCGACGACTCGCAGGTGAGCCAGATGCTGCGGCTGTTCACGTTCCTGCCGCGCGCCGAGATCGAGGCGATCGAGGCCGAGAGTGCCGAGAAGCCGTGGCTGCGCACGGGGCAGAAGCGGCTGGCCGACGAGATCACCACGCTCGTGCACGGCGCCGAGGAGACCGAGCAGGCCGAGGTCCGCGGCGGCCGCCCTCTTCGGCGGGGGAGACCTCCATGCCCTGAGTACCGACACCCTGGAGGCCGCGCTGCGTGAGGCAGGGGCGACCTCGGTGCCCGGGCTGCTGCCGGTGGTCGACCTGCTGGTGGAGACCGGGCTCGCCCAGAGCCGCGGCGAGGCCCGGCGCACGATCAGTGAGGGTGGGGCCTACCTCAACAACGTCCGGGTCGAGGATCCCGAGGCGGAGCCGCAGCCGAGCGACCTGATCGGCGGCTCGTGGCTGGTGCTGCGTCGGGGCAAGAAGAGCTTCGCCGGCGTCGAGGTCGGCTGAGATCGTGGCCGGGTCGCCTCCCGTCGAGGGAGGACGCTGGCTCGGAAGCCTCCGCGACGAGGCGAGCCGGCGTGTCCCTCCGGCCGTCTGGACCTACGTCGAGTGCGGGGCGCGCGAGGGGCTGACGACGGCCGAGGCGAGCCGCGGCGTGGGAGGCGGTGCGGTTCCGCCCCCGCGTGCTCCGCGGGGTGGCCGACGCCGATCTGCGGACGACCCTGCTGGGTGAGCCGTTCGCCTCGCCGATCGGGGTCGCACCGAGCGCCATGCAGCGCGCCGTACACCCGCAGGGCGAGCGTGCGATGGCGTCCGGCACGGCCGCGGCCGGCTGTCTCCACGTGGTGTCCTCGAACGCCGGCACGTCGTTCGCCGACCTCGGAGGCGGCCCGTGGTGGCTGCAGGCGTACCTGCCGCCGGAGCGGGAGGCGATGCTGCCCGTGCTCGAGGAGGCGGTCGCCCACGGCGCCCGGGCCGTCGTCCTCACCGTCGACACGCCGTTCCCCGGGACCAAGTACGGCGTCGACGACGCCGACTGGACCGGGATCGACCTCAGCTGGTGGCGGACGAACTTCGCCGAGCCCGAGTCTCCCGACCCGTGGAAGGGCGACCTCTCACCGGACGACGTGACCTGGCTGCGAGACCGGTCCGGCCTCCCGGTCGTGGTCAAGGGCGTGCTCCGTGCCGACGACGCGGTGCGCTGCCTCGATGCGGGTGCCGAGGCCGTCTACGTGTCCAACCACGGCGGCCGTCAGCTGGACCGCAGCGTGAGCACCGCCCGGGCGCTGCGCCGAGGTCGTGGCGGCCGTGGGGGACCGCGCCGAGGTGTACGTCGACGGGGGCGTCCGCAGCGGCCTGGATGCGCTGGCAGCGCTCGCCCTCGGCGCTCGGGCGGTCCTCGTGGGCCGGCCCGCGCTCTACGCCCTGGCCGTGGACGGCGCCCGTGGCGTCGAACGGCTGCTGACCGACCTGTCCGACGAGCTGCGCGAGGCCCTCGTGCTGTCCGGCTGCGCCGACGCCCGACGACGCGCGCGACCTGCTCGGTCGACTGAGCCTCGCAGGCCGCTGACCTGCGAGTTCTCGGCTGTGGTCCGGCTCACGCGATCCCGATTTGCGTCGCCGTGGAGGACCCCATACTGTTCTCACCTGTCGCCAGGGTGCGGCGGGAAGCAAGACCGCGAGGTCGGGCTTCCGGCCCCGAGGCGGCCACCCACGCTCTCAATGCGAAGCCCTTCACCGGGCGGAGTTGTTGCGCGTCTGATTTTTGAGAACTCAACAGTGTGTTTGTCGATGAATTGGTTTGTATGATCCCGTCATCTATGGCTGGGTGGCCCTTTGTGGGTTGTTTGGTTGTGGTGGTGGTTTCTTTTTGAGTTGACGAACGATGATTCTGGCGATTGCTAGTTTTTCGTTTTTTGGCTTGGATTGTTTTCTTGTTGGAAATGTTTTTTGGTTTTCGATGGAGAGTTTGATCCTGGCTCAGGACGAACGCTGGCGGCGTGCTTAACACATGCAAGTC
The DNA here is from genome assembly GCA_963797325.1 of uncultured Actinomycetota bacterium. Taxonomy (GTDB): domain Bacteria; phylum Actinomycetota; class Actinomycetes; order Propionibacteriales; family Nocardioidaceae; genus Nocardioides. The sequence continues at coordinate 178,349 of CAWCPG010000015.1, read as the reverse complement.
GAGCGGAAAGGCTCCTTCGGGGGTACTCGAGCGGCGAACGGGTGAGTAACACGTGAGTAATCTGCCCTTCACTTCGGGATAACTGCCTGAAAGGGTGGCTAATACCGGGTATTCTCCTTGCACCGCATGGTGTGGGGTGGGAAGTTTTTTCGGTGGGGGATGTGCTCGCGGCCTATCAGCTTGTTGGTGGGGTAATGGCCTACCAAGGCTTTGACGGGTAGCCGGCCTGAGAGGGTGACCGGCCACACTGGGACTGAGACACGGCCCAGACTCCTACGGGAGGCAGCAGTGGGGAATATTGGACAATGGGCGGAAGCCTGATCCAGCAACGCCGCGTGAGGGATGACGGCCTTCGGGTTGTAAACCTCTTTCAGCACAGACGAAGCGCCTGTGAAGGTGGTGACGGTATGTGCAGAAGAAGCACCGGCCAACTACGTGCCAGCAGCCGCGGTAATACGTAGGGTGCGAGCGTTGTCCGGAATTATTGGGCGTAAAGGGCTCGTAGGCGGTTTGTCGCGTCGGGAGTGAAATCCACTGGCTTAACTGGTGGCTTGCTTTCGATACGGGCAGACTGGAGGTATGCAGGGGAGAACGGAATTCCTGGTGTAGCGGTGAAATGCGCAGATATCAGGAGGAACACCGGTGGCGAAGGCGGTTCTCTGGGCATGTCCTGACGCTGAGGAGCGAAAGTGTGGGGAGCGAACAGGATTAGATACCCTGGTAGTCCACACCGTAAACGTTGGGCGCTAGGTGTGGGATCCATTCCACGGGTTCCGTGCCGCAGCTAACGCATTAAGCGCCCCGCCTGGGGAGTACGGCCGCAAGGCTAAAACTCAAAGGAATTGACGGGGGCCCGCACAAGCGGCGGAGCATGCGGATTAATTCGATGCAACGCGAAGAACCTTACCTGGGTTTGACATACGCCGGAAAGCTCTAGAGATAGAGCCCCTTTTAGTCGGTGTACAGGTGGTGCATGGCTGTCGTCAGCTCGTGTCGTGAGATGTTGGGTTAAGTCCCGCAACGAGCGCAACCCTCGTCCCATGTTGCCAGCAGCACCCTTCGGGGTGGCTGGGGACTCATGGGAGACTGCCGGGGTCAACTCGGAGGAAGGTGGGGATGACGTCAAGTCATCATGCCCCTTATGTCCAGGGCTTCACGCATGCTACAATGGCCGGTACAAAGGGCTGCGATCCCGTGAGGGGGAGCGAATCCCAAAAAGCCGGTCTCAGTTCGGATTGGGGTCTGCAACTCGACCCCATGAAGTCGGAGTCGCTAGTAATCGCAGATCAGCAACGCTGCGGTGAATACGTTCCCGGGCCTTGTACACACCGCCCGTCACGTCACGAAAGTCGGCAACACCCGAAGCCCACGGCCCAACCACCTTGTGTGGAGGGAGTGGTCGAAGGTGGGGCTGGCGATTGGGACGAAGTCGTAACAAGGTAGCCGTACCGGAAGGTGCGGCTGGATCACCTCCTTTCTAAGGAGCACGCACCCCGATCGGCATCCGGGTCCCGGCGTTCGCCGGTGGCTGTGTGGTGTCGGCGTTGTGGTGGTGTCTTTCTAGTGGAATCATCGACATTCCCTCACCCCCTGTCCGGTTCGCCGGGTGCAGGTCGGGGCGGGTCTGGTGCCGGCTGATGCCGGTGTCGGGTGCGTGCTGGTGGGTGGGGGCACACTGTTGGGGTTCTGAAGAATCAGGCGTTCTCCCCGTGTGGGGGAGCTTCTGGGGCTTCGGTTCGGGCCTTCGGCCCGAAGGGACCCGGCTCGTGCTCGTCTGCCTGTGGTGGTGGATGTGGTGCGGGTGTGGGGTTGTTGTTTGAGATCTGGATAGTGGACGCGAGCATCTTTGTAGTGTGTTGTGTGCACTGCCACGTCTGGTTCATCGATCGGTGATTGGTTTGGGCTCTGCTTGTCTTCTGTCCGCCTTTGGTGCGGGTGGGGGTCTGGTGGGGTCTTTTCTGGTTTCTGGGGTGGGTTGGGTTGGTGGTGTGTGTGACAAGCTGTGAAGGGCACATGGTGGATGCCTTGGCATCAAGAGCCGATGAAGGACGTAGGAGCCTGCGATAAGCCCTGGGGAGTTGGCAACCGAGCGTTGATCCGGGGGTGTCCGAATGGGGAAACCCAGCTGGAGTCATGTCCAGTTACCCGCGCCTGAATGAAATAGGGTGTGTGGAGGGAACACCGGGAAGTGAAACATCTCAGTACCGGTAGGAAGAGAAAACAACAGTGATTCCGTGAGTAGTGGCGAGCGAAAGCGGAGGAGGCTAAACCGTGCATATGTGAGACCCGGCAGGGGTTGTGTGTGCGGGGTTGTGGGGCGTGTTTGTTACCGGTCTGCCGGCCGGTTGCGGAGTAAAAAAGGTGTGGTGAAGTTGAAGTCCATTGGAAAGTGGCACCGTAGAGGGTGATAGTCCCGTAGGTGTAAGCCGCACTCTTCGTGAGCACGTTTTTCCCAAGTAACACGGAACTCGTGAAATTCCGTGTGAATCTGGCGGGACCACCCGTCAAGCCTAAATACTTCTTGATGACCGATAGCGGACAAGTACCGTGAGGGAAAGGTGAAAAGTACCCCTGGCGGGGAGTGAAATAGTACCTGAAACCGTGTGCCTACAATCCGTCAGAGCCTGACGCCTCCTTGTGGGGTGGGTGGGTGATGGCGTGCCTTTTGAAGAATGAGCCTGCGAGTTTGTGTTGTGTTGCGAGGTTAACCCGTGTGGGGGAGCCGTAGCGAAAGCGAGTCCTAACAGGGCGCTGCAGTAGCACGATCAAGACCCGAAGCGGAGTGATCTATCCATGGGCAGGTTGAAGCGTCGGTAAGACGACGTGGAGGACCGAACCCACCTAGGTTGAAAACTGGGGGGATGACCTGTGGATAGGGGTGAAAGGCCAATCAAACTCCGTGATAGCTGGTTCTCCCCGAAATGCATTTAGGTGCAGCGTTGCGTGTTTCTTGCCGGAGGTAGAGCACTGGATAGCCGATGGGCCCGACCAGGTTACTGACGTTAGCCAAACTCCGAATGCCGGTAAGTCAGAGCGCAGCAGTGAGACTGCGGGGGATAAGCTCCGTAGTCGAGAGGGAAACAGCCCAGACCATCAGCTAAGGCCCCTAAGCGGTGACTAAGTGGAAAAGGATGTGGAGTCGCAGTGACAACCAGGAGGTTGGCTTGGAAGCAGCCACCCTTGAAAGAGTGCGTAATAGCTCACTGGTCAAGTGATTCCGCGCCGACAATGTAGCGGGGCTCAAGTCATCCGCCGAAGCTATGGCATTCACGCGTGTACCAAGCCGCCGGGCATGTCCCGGTTGGTTCAGGTGTGTGGATGGGTAGGGGAGCGTCGTGCCGCCAGTGAAGTCCCGGAGTGATCCAGGGGTGGAGGCGGCACGAGTGAGAATGCAGGCATGAGTAGCGAATCACGTGTGAGAAACACGTGCGCCGAATGATCAAGGGTTCCAGGGTCAAGCTAATCTGCCCTGGGTAAGTCGGGACCTAAGGCGAGGCCGACAGGCGTAGTCGATGGACAACGGGTTGATATTCCCGTACCGGCAACATGGCGCCCCTGACGAGCCCGGTGATGCTAACCATCCGAAACCACACCGACCGGACCCTTCGGGGCGAGGCGGGGTGGCAGAGCGTGGGACCCGAACCGGTAGTAGTCAAGCGATGGGGTGACGCAGGAAGGTAGCCCAACCGTGGCGATGGTAGACCACGGGCAAGGACGTAGCACGGGTGGTAGGCAAATCCGCCACCCTCACTTCAATGTGGAGTGTGAGATCTGACGCGGAGCCGTCTACGGCGAAGTGGGTGATCCTATGCTGCCAAGAAAAACCTCTAGCGAGCCATGCGCCGCCCGTACCCCAAACCGACTCAGGTGATCAGGTAGAGAATACCAAGGCGATCGAGACAACCATGGTTAAGGAACTCGGCAAAATGCCCCCGTAACTTCGGGAGAAGGGGGACCCGGAGCGTGTACCCACCAGCTGGGGAAGCGTGAAGGGTCGCAGAGACCAGGCCCAAGCGACTGTTTACTAAAAACACAGGTCCGTGCGAAGTCGCAAGACGATGTATACGGACTGACTCCTGCCCGGTGCTGGAAGGTTAAGGGGACGAGTCAACCCACTTCGGTGAGGTGAAGCTTCGAACTTAAGCCCCAGTAAACGGCGGTGGTAACTATAACCATCCTAAGGTAGCGAAATTCCTTGTCGGGTAAGTTCCGACCTGCACGAATGGAGTAACGACTTGGGCGCTGTCTCAACCATGGACTCGGCGAAATTGCAGTACGAGTAAAGATGCTCGTTACGCGCGGCAGGACGGAAAGACCCCGGGACCTTTACTATAGTTTGGTATTGGTGTTTGGTACGGCTTGTGTAGGATAGGTGGGAGACTGTGAAACCCTCACGCCAGTGAGAGTGGAGTCAACGTTGAAATACCACTCTGGTCGTATTAGATGTCTAACCTAGGCCCATGATCTGGGCCAGGGACAGTGCCTGATGGGTAGTTTAACTGGGGCGGTTGCCTCCTAAAATGTAACGGAGGCGCTCAAAGGTTCCCTCAGCCTGGTTGGCAATCAGGTGACGAGTGTAAGTGCACAAGGGAGCTTGACTGTGAGACAGACATGTCGAGCAGGGACGAAAGTCGGAACTAGTGATCCGGCACCACCATGTGGATGGGGTGTCGCTCAACGGATAAAAGGTACCCCGGGGATAACAGGCTGATCTTCCCCAAGAGTCCATATCGACGGGATGGTTTGGCACCTCGATGTCGGCTCGTCGCATCCTGGGGCTGGAGTAGGTCCCAAGGGTTGGGCTGTTCGCCCATTAAAGCGGCACGCGAGCTGGGTTTAGAACGTCGTGAGACAGTTCGGTCCCTATCCGCCGCGCGCGCAGGAAACTTGAGAAAAGCTGTCCCTAGTACGAGAGGACCGGGATGGACGAACCTCTGGTGTGCCAGTTGTCCCGCCAGGGGCACCGCTGGTTAGCTACGTCCGGACGTGATAACCGCTGAACGCATCTAAGCGGGAAGCACATTTCAAGATAAGGTTTCCCACCCACAAGATGGGGTAAGGCCACCCGCAGACCACGGGATTGATAGGCCGGAGGTGTACAGCAGCAATGCCCAGCCGACCGGTACTAATAGGCCGAGGGCTTGTCACCCACCCACCCCTACACGGAGCAACGCGTCCACTACCCAGAATCTGAACCAACAACCCACCCCCACAAAAACACGGGGGAAACACACAGGGTTGACCTGTACACAACAGAACAACGGTTCACCACGTTACGGCGGCCACAGCGGCAGGGAAACACCCGGACCCATCCCGAACCCGGAAGTTAAGCCAGCCAGCGCCAATGGTACTGCACCCGACAGGATGTGGGAGAGTAGGACGCCGCCGAACAACCTTTGCCGATGGGGGCCATCTTCTGATGGCCCCCATCGCTATCGTGGGGCGCATTGCGCGCCCGCACCGAGCAGGACCCGAGGAGTGGAGAGCACGTGGCAGACGGTGGCCGTCGGTCGAACGAGGGATCGTCCCATGGGCGTCCCCAGCAGGGGCGACCCGCGACGAGCAAGCCCGCGGGCAGCCGCACCGACAAGCCTCGTTCCGACCGGCCACGCTCGGACAAGCCGCGCTCCGGCAAGCCCAGGTCCGGCGGTGGCGCCCGCTCCGACTCGCGTGGTGGTCAGGGCCGCGGCTCCTCCGGCCGCGCGCCTCGCAAGGGCGACTGGTCGCGGCCGGACTCCGAGCAGGGACCTCGCACCGCCGACCAGGAGCGGTACGACGGTCCGCCGCTGCCCGAGGAGATCACCGGGCGTGAGCTCGACCGCTCGGTCAGCGCCCAGCTCAAGGGGCTGCCCGACAAGCTCGCGCTGCGCGTGGCGCGTCACCTGGCCGCCGCCGGCACGCTGATCGACTCCGACCCGGAGACGGCGTACCAGCACACGCTGGCCGCGCGCGCCCGGGCCTCGCGGCTCGCCGTGGTGCGCGAGGCGACGGGGGAGGCTGCCTACGCCGCCGGCCACTACGCGGAGGCGCTCGCCGAGCTCCGCGCCGCCAAGCGCATGAACGGCGCCACCGACTACCTGCCGATCATGGCCGACTGCCAGCGTGCCCTCGGCCATCCCGAGCAGGCGCTCAAGCTGGCCAAGAGCCCGGCCGTCGCCAACTTCAGCTCGGCCGCCAAGGCGGAGATGACCCTGGTCGAGGCCGGCGCCCGACGCGACATGGGCCAGCTCGACGCCGCGCTCCGCACCCTCGAGCTCGCCCCGCTGCAGTCGAAGAGCCGGGAGCCGTGGGTGGTGCGCCTGCGCTACGCCTACGCCGACACCCTCGAGTCGGCCGGCCGCGAGACCGAGGCCCTGGCGTGGTTCCACCGCACCCACGCCGTCGACTCCCAGGACCTCACCGACGCGGCCGACCGCGCCGAGATCCTCGAGAAGCGCCTCGACTGACGCACGGCCGCCGGGAGCCCCGCCGCCGCTGCGCGGCAAGGCGGCCCGAGGGCCGCACGGTGACACCCCTGGCCCAGGGGTGTCACTGGCGTTTCGCAGTCCCATCGGTCACAATGACTGCACAACTACACACGAGTCACATGCGTTCACTCATCCGCGCGTGAGCCCGCCGGGGAAGGCGTCGCTCCGACGCCGCGGATGAAGGAGAACCACGGTGACCGCACCTCTCACCAGCCGCCCCGTCCCGACGACGCGTGGCGTGTTGTTCGTGCACTCGGCGCCCTCGGCACTGTGCCCCCACCTCGAGTGGGCGGTCGGGGGCGTGCTCGGTGCCGCCGTCAGCCTGGAGTGGTCCCCCCAGCCCGCGCAGGCCGGCACCTACCGCGCCGAGCTGTCCTTCTCCGGTGAGCCCGGCACCGCCGCGGCGATCGCCTCGGCCCTGCGCGGCTGGAACCACCTGCGCTTCGAGGCGACCGAGGACCCCACGCCCCAGTCCGAGGGCGCCCGCTTCTCCTACACCCCCGACCTCGGGGTCTTCCACGCCGTCACCGGGCTGCACGGCGACCTGATGATCCCCGAGGACCGCCTCAAGGCCGCGGTGGTCAAGGCCGCCCTCGGAGACACCACGCTGCTCAACGAGATCGACAAGCTGCTCGGCAAGCCGTGGGACGACGAGCTCGAGACCTTCCGTCACGCCGGCGAGGGCGCCCCGGTGCGGTGGCTGCACCACGTGGTCTGAGCGAGGACGAGCCGATCCGGCGAAGCCGGAGCGGCACGGCCGCAGCGAAACGCCCAGCGAGCTCCGCTCGCGAGGCGCCCGCCTCAGAGGGGGATGTTGCCGTGCGCTCCCCGTCGTACGCCGTCGCGCTGGACCGCGTGGTCGATCGCGCGGGCGATGGCCGAGCGGGTGGCCGTCGGCTCGACGACCTCGTCGACGACCCCGATCTCGACGGCCTTGTCCACGCCGCCGGCCTGACGCTCGTGCTCCGCGGCGAGCTCCGCCTCGACCTGCGGCCGGATCTCCGGCGCCACGTCGGCGAGCTTGCGCCGGTGGAGGACCCGGATCGCTGCGACCGCCCCCATCACCGCGACCTCGGCGCCCGGCCAGGCGAAGACCCTGGTCGCGCCCAGCGCACGGGAGTTCATGGCGATGTAGGCGCCGCCGTAGGTCTTGCGGGTCACCAGCGTCACCCGGGGCACCACGCACTCACCGAACGCGTGCAGCAGCTTCGCACCGCGCCGGACCACGCCGTCCCACTCCTGCCCGACCCCCGGTAGGTAGCCGGGCACGTCGACCAGCACCACCAGCGGCACGCCGAGCGCGTCGCACAGCCGGACGAAGCGCGAGGCCTTCTCGGCCGACAGCGAGTCGAGGCAGCCGCCGAGCCGCAGCGGGTTGTTGGCGACGACGCCGACCGTCCGGCCGCCGAGGCGGCCGAGCGCCGTGACGATGTTGGGGGCCCAGCGCTCGTGGAGCTCCTGCATCGTGCCGTCGTCGAGGACGGCGGCGACCAGCGGGTGCACGTCGTAGGCGCGCCTCTTGGACTCGGGCAGCATCTGCGACAGGTCGCGGTCCTCGACGGCCGCGACGTCCAGCTGACCCTGCGAACCGAGCAGGGACGCCACGGTGCGCGCCCGCTCGAGCGCCTCCTGCTCGCTGTCGGTGAGGATGTGGACGACGCCCGACCGGCGACCGTGCGGCTCGGGGCCGCCGAGTCGCAGCATGTCGACGTCCTCGCCCGTGACCGAGCGGACCACGTCGGGGCCGGTCACGAAGATCCGGCCCTCGGGGCCGAGGATGACCACGTCGGTCAGCGCCGGGCCGTACGCCGCGCCACCGGCCGCCGGGCCGAGCACGACCGAGATCTGCGGGATCTTGCCCGAGGCCTGGGTCATCACCTGGAAGATCCGGCCCACGGCGTGCAGGGACAGGACGCCCTCGGCGAGCCGGGCCCCGCCGGAGTGCCACAGCCCGATGATCGGCGTGCCCTCGGTCATCGCCCGGTGGTAGGCGTTGACGACGACCTTGCATCCCTCGTCGCCCATCGCGCCGCCCATCACGGTCGCGTCGGAGCAGAAGACCACCACGCGCCGGCCGTGCACGCGCCCGACGGCGGCGAGCATGCCGCAGTCGTCCTCGGGACTGATCAGCCGCAGGGTGCCCTCGTCGAGGAGCGCGGTGATCCGGTGGAGCGGGTGGCGCGGGTCCTCGGTGCGCGGCGGCTTGGTCGCGGTCGCCGTCATCACACAGATCCGAACGCGACGGCGACGTTGGCGCCGCCGAAGCCGAAGGAGTTGTTGAGCGCGGCGATGTCGCCCGCTGGCAGGTCGCGGGCAGAGGTGGGGATGTCGAGCTCGACCTGCGGGTCCTTGTCGTCGAGGTTGATCGTGGGCGGGCTGACCCGGTGGTGGATCGCCAGGACGGTGGCGATCGCCTCCAGCGCGCCCGCGCCGCCGAGCAGGTGCCCGGTCATCGACTTGGTGCTGGTGACCACCACCTCGTCGGCATGGGCGCCGAGCGTCGCGTGGATCATCAGGCCCTCGGCGATGTCGCCCTGCGGCGTCGACGTCGCGTGCGCGTTGATGTGGGCGATGTCGGAGGCGCTGATCTCGGACTCCTGGAGGGCCCGCACGATCGCCCGGGCGCCGCCGCGACCGGCCGGGTCGGGCTGGGCGATGTCGTGGGCGTCGGCGGTGATGCCTGCGCCGAGCACCTCGGCGTAGATGGTCGCGCCGCGGGCCCGGGCGTGCTCCTCCGACTCGAGCACGAGGACGCCGGCCCCTTCGCCGAGCACGAACCCGTCACGGCCGACGTCCCACGGCCGAGAGACCGTGGTCGGGTCGGCGGTGTTCTTCGACAGCGCCATCATGTTCGCGAACGCCGCCATCGGCAGCGGGTGGATGGCGGCCTCGGTGCCGCCGGCCAGCACGATGTCGGCACGACCCGAGGCGGATCTGGTCGAGGGCGAGGGAGATCGCCTCGTTGCCCGAGGCGCACGCCGAGACCGGGGTGTTCACCGCGGCCCGCGCGCCGACGTAGAGGCTGATCTGCGCCGCCGGCGCGTTCGGCATCAGCATCGGTACGGCGAGCGGCGAGACCCGGCGCGGGCCCTTCTCGAGCAGGATGTCGTAGTTGGACAGCAGCGTGGTCACGCCGCCGATGCCCGACGCCATCGCGACGCCGAGCCGCTCGTGGTCGACCTCGGCGTCGTCGAGACCCGAGTCGCGCCCACGCCTCCATCGCCGCCACCATCGCGAACTGCGACGAGCGGTCCAGCCGGCGGGCCTTGACCCGCTCCAGCACCTCGGTCGGCTCGACGGCGATCCGGCCGGCGATCTTGACGGGCAGGTCCTCGGCCCAGGGGTCGTCGAGATGGCGGACGCCCGACTGGCCCTTGACCAGGGCGTCCCAGGTGGACGGGACATCGCCACCGACCGGGGAGGTGGTCCCCAGCCCGGTGACGACGACACGCTTGTTCGGCATGGGGTCCTCGCGAGTGTGCTCGGTGGATGGATGGGTGGCGGGCGGGTGCCCCGCGGTCAGCCCTGGGCGTTCTCGATGAACGAGACGGCGTCGCCGACCGTCTTGAGGTTCTTCACCTCGTCGTCGGGGATGGACACGCCGAACTTCTCCTCGGCGGCCACGACGACCTCGACCATGGACAGGGAGTCGACGTCCAGGTCGTCGACGAAGGACTTGTCGAGCTGGACGTCCTCGACGGGGATTCCCGCGACCTCGTTGACGATCTCGGCGAGGTCGGCGCGGATCTCTTCGGTGGTGGCCATGCTGTGGTCCCTGCTCTCTGTTGTCACCATTGGTGGTTGCGGTTGTGTTCCCCGGCGTGCCGGGGAGGTGCTACGGAACGGTGATGACCTGGGCGGCGTACGCCAGGCCGGCACCGAACGCGATCAGCAGCGCGGTGTCCCCGCTGCGGGCCTGACCCTCGTCGATCATGCGGTCGAGGGCCAGGGGGATGGAGGCCGCCGAGGTGTTGCCCTGCTCGGCGATGTCGCGGGCGATCCGCACCCGCTCGGGAAGCTTCATGGCGCGGGCCATCGCATCGATGATCCGCATGTTGGCCTGGTGGGGCACGAACACATCGAGGTCGTCGGGCGTGATGCCCGCGCGATCGAGGGCCTGGTGGGCCACCTTGGCCATCGTGAAGGACGCCCAGCGGAACACCGGGTTGCCCTGCATCGTCAGGCTGGGCATGACCGGGTGGTCCTCGGCCATCGCGTCACGCCAGTCCTCGTCCTGACGGATCAGGTCGAACTGCTCACCGTCGGAGCCCCACACCACCGGCCCGATCCGGGGGGTGTCGCTCGGACCGACCACGGCCGCGCCGGCACCGTCGGCGAAGATGAACGCAGTCCCGCGGTCGGTGGAGTCGGTGAGGTCGGAGAGTCGCTCGACGCCGATCACCAGGACGTGCCCGGCGCCTCCGCCGCGGACCATCTGGTCGGCGAGCGCGAGGCCGTGGCAGAAGCCGGCGCAGGCCGCGGAGATGTCGAAGGCCGCCGCCTGGTTGGTGCCGAGCTCGTGGGCGATCGCGGTGGCGATGGCCGGGGTCTGCAGCAGGTGGGTCACGGTGGCCACGATCACGCAGTCGATCTGCTCGGCGTCGATCCCCGCGTGCTCGAGGGCGGCCCGGGACGCCGCGACCGACATCACCTGCACCGTCTCCTCGGGGGTGGCGAAGCGTCGCTGCTTGATCCCGGAGCGCTGCTGGATCCACTCGTCGCTGGAGTCGATCGCCTCGACGATGTCGGCGTTGGGGACGATCAGCGAGGGGCGGTAGCTGCCGATCCCCAGCACGGCGGCGTACGGCGCCCCGGCGGCGCTCTCGAGCGCGGCCATCAGGCCGCCCCCTCCGGGTGCAGCCGCACGAGGGGCTGACCGGGTGAGACGAGGTCACCGTCCTCGACCAGCCACTCGACCACCTGGCCGCCGTGGGCGGCGCGCACCTCGGTGCGCTCCCGCGAGCTGGCGACGTCGCCGACGGCGTCGCCGGGAGCCAGCATGTCGGCCGCCGCGGCCTCCGCCGAACGGTGGAACGTGCCCTTCATCGGTGAGACGACCATCAGCCAGGTCGGGGTGGTGTCGATCATCGACGCCTCGCCGTGCTTGGCACAGAAGTCGCGGGCGTCGTCGAGCTGGTCGGGCGTCTTGAGGGCGAAGGTCTCGACGCCGGGCAGGGCGCGCTTGGCGATCCCGGCCAGGGTGCCGGCGGGCGGCATCTCCAGCAGCCCGGTGACCCCGAGGTCGGACATGGTCTCCATGCACAGGTCCCAGCGCACCGGGCGGGCGATCTGGCCCACGATCCGGGCCACGACCTCGCGCCCGTCGTGGACGATCTGACCGTCGCGGTTGGAGATCAGCGGCGTGCGTGGGTCGTGCGTCGACACGGAGCGGGCGAGCGTCGCCATCCGGCCGACGGCCGGCGCCATGTGCTCGGTGTGGAACGCCCCGGCGACGCTGAGCGGGATCAGCCGCGCCTTGGCCGGCGGGTTGTCGGCCAGGCCCTGGAGCTGCTCCAGGGTGCCGGCCGCGACGATCTGGCCGGGACCGTTGTCGTTCGCCGGCGTCAGTCCCTGGGCCTCGAGCGCGGCCAGCACCTCGTCGCGGTCGCCGCCGAGGACGGCGGTCATGCCGGTCGGCGTCGTGGCCGCGGCCGCGGCCATCGCGTTGCCGCGCTCGCGGACCAGCACCATCGCCTGCTCGGCGGTGATCGCGCGGGCACCGGCGGCCGCGGCGATCTCACCGACGCTGTGGCCGGCGACCGCGCCGATCTGGCTGAACGCGTCGGCGGGGTGGGGGAACAGCTCCAGCGCGGCGATCAGGCCCGTGGCCACGAGCAGCGGCTGGGCGATCTTCGTGTCGCGGATGGTCTCGGCGTCCGCCACGGTGCCGTAGTGGGCCAGGTCGAGGTCGGCGACGGTCGAGAGCCACTCGAAGCGCGAGGCGAAGGTGGCGTCCTCGAGCCAGGGGGCGAGGAAGCCGGGGGACTGGGCTCCCTGGCCGGGAGCGACGATGACGAGCACGGCTCCAGCCTTGCCGGTCGCGCCCCGCCCGTGCCCGTCGGGCGCGCACGAAACTTGCCCCCCGATCTTTGTAGGTTTCCTACAAACGCGGCGGTTCAGTCGTCGGCAGGCAGGCGGGCCTGGCGCCCGAGCACGAGCGCGAGCTGCAGGGTGAGCGCCTCCCGGGCGTCGGTGGCCGACAGCCCGGTCACCTCGGCGGCCTGCCGCAGCCGGTAGCGCACGGTGTTGGGGTGGACGAACAGGGCTCGCGCCGTCGCCTCCAGGGACTGGCCGTGCTGGAAGTACGCCGTGAGCGTCTCGATCAGGGTGTTCCCCCGCGCGGAGCTGGCCTGGCGCAGCGGCACGTACACCTCCTCGACCAGGTGCCGACGCGCATGGCCGTCGCCGGCGAGCACCCGCTCGGGGAGCAGGTCGTCGGTGGCCACCGGCCGTGGGGCGTCGGGCCAGCCCACGGCCGCACGCACCCCCGACAGGGCGGCTCGCGCGGACACGTGGGCCGCGGCGAGGTCGTCGGCGCGAGGGCCGACGACGACCGGCCCCTCGCCGAAGTAGCGCACCACCGCATGGGCGGCCTTGTCGGTGTCGACCGCCCCGCCGAGGATCACCACGAGGCGGTCGCCCTGCGTGGCGCAGAGGGCGTCCATGCCCGCGGCCCGGGCGGCACGCCGTACCTGCTCGAAGAGATCCTCGCTGCGCTGCGCCGGCGCGTTCCCGAGTACGACGGTCACCCCGCCGCGGTGCGCCCAGCCCAGGGCGCTGGCGCGCGAGGCGACCGCCTCGTCGGCCTCGGCGCGCAGGACGGAGTCGACGACCAGCGCCTCGAGCCGGGCGTCCCAGGCGCCGCGGGCCTCGGCGGCGCGGGCGTAGACCTCGGCCGTGGCGAACGCGACCTCGCGGGCGTAGCGCAGGACCGCCGCGTGCACCGCCGGCGCGTCGACCGGGTCGACGACCTCGTCGACGTGTGACTCCACGACCTCGATGCCCAGGCGCACCAGGTCGACGGTCTGCCCGAGGGTGATCACGCCGGTCAGGGTCCGGGGTGCGGCGCCGAACACAGCCGCTGCGGTGTCGCCGGGCGCCGCCGCATCGTCGCCGAGCCGGAACCAGTCGACGAAGCCCTGGATGCCCGCCTGGAGGATCTGCCCCACCCACGAGCGGCTCTCGGCCGTCAGGTCGGCGAACCAGGGCATGTCGGTGAGCATCCGCGACATGGCGGCGCTGCTCAGCGAGCCGGTCGAGCGTCGCAGCGCCTCGGCCGCGCGCTCCCGCGACGCCTCGTGGGGGAGCGCGGCGCCGCCGGCGGCGGGCTCCGGCACTGCGGCAGCGGTCACGGGTCGACCCTAGTGGGGACCGAGGTCGCGAGGAATCCCGGATGAACGTGGGGTTTCCGCCTGACATACGACGGGTACGTCTGGTTGAATCCGGCACAACCCGCGACAGGAGACCGACGTTGCCGATGCGCCAGCACCGCGTGCACCACGTGACCATCCACGGGCACCGCAGGGCCTTCGTGAAGCTCGGGTCCGGCCCGGTCGTCCTGCTCCTCCACGGTCTCGGCTGTGACCACCGCACCTGGCTGCCGGTGATCGACGCGCTCTCGCGCCACTACACCGTCATCGCGCCCGACCTGCTCGGCCACGGACAGTCCGACAAGCCGCGGGCCGACTACAGCGTCGGTGGCTTCGCCAACGGCATGCGAGACCTCCTGACCGTCCTCGGCGTCGACAAGGCCACGGTGGTCGGCCACAGCTTCGGCGGCGGGGTGGCGATGCAGTTCGCCTACCAGTTCCCCGAGCGCACCGAGCGTCTGGTGCTGGTCGGCTCGGGCGGTCTCGGGCCCGAGGTCTCAGCAGCGATCCGCGCGATCACCACCACCGGCTTCTACCAGGTGATGGGCCTGCTCACCCTGCCCGGCGTACGCCACCTCGGCACGGCCGGCCTGCGAGCGCTGTCACGCACGGGGCTCAAGGAGTTCCGCGACTTCGACGAGGTGGCGGCGATCTACGAGTCGTTCGAGGACCCCGCCGCGCGGGCCGCCATCCGCCACGTCGTACGCGCGGTCGTGGACTGGCAGGGCCAGATCGTGACCATGGCCGACCGGGCCTACCTCACCGAGGCCATGCCGATGCTGGTGATGTGGGGTGACGAGGACCGGGTGATCCCCACCAGCCATGCCACGCGCGCGGCCGAGCTGGCGCCGAAGGCGCGGATCGAGATCCTCCCCGACTCCGGGCACTTCCCCCACAAGGACCATCCGGACCTGTTCGTGAAGGTGCTCCACGACTTCGTGCGGACGACGCGCCCGGCGTCGTACTCCCGGGCGCGCTGGCGCCGGCTGCTCGAGAACGGCGCCCACGGCACGTCCCCTCTGGCAGCCGTCGAGGCACCGAGCGCCTGACGGAATACCGGGGCCGAGGTCCGTCTTCTCCTCAGGTGGGCTCGGCGGTCCCGAGAGTCGGGGCCCGGCCGGCCACCCGAGGAGTGAGATGAGCAAGACGTGGTTCATCACCGGGACGTCCCGCGGGTTCGGCCGTGAGTGGGCGATCGCCGCGCTGGAGCGGGGCGACCGGGTCGCGGCGACGGCGCGTGACGCAGCGAGCCTCGACGACCTGGTGCAGAAGTACGGCGACGCGCTGCTCCCCCTCGCCCTGGACGTGACCGACCGCGAGGCCGACTTCGCCGCCGTCGCCCAGGCGCACGACCACTTCGGCGGGCTCGACATCGTGGTCAACAACGCCGGCTACGGCCACTTCGGCATGATCGAGGAGCTGACCGAGGACGAGGCGCGGGCGCAGATCGAGACGAACCTGTTCGGCGCTCTCTGGATCACCCAGGCGGCGCTGCCCTACCTGCGCGAGCAAGGCAGCGGCCACATCGTCCAGGTGTCCTCGATCGGCGGCATCTCCGCGTTCCCCCTGGTCGGGATCTACCACGCCTCGAAGTGGGGGCTCGAGGGCTTCAGCCAGGCGTTGTCACAGGAGGTCGCCGGGTTCGGCGTCCACGTGACGCTCGTCGAGCCGGGTGCCTTCTCGACCGACTGGGCCGGCTCGTCCGCGAAGCACTCGGCCGAGCACCCGGCGTACGCCGAGGTGCACCGCACGACGCAGGAGAACCGCAAGCGGCGCGCCAGCAACCCCGGCGACCCCGAGGCGACGCGCGAGGCGATCCTGCGCGTCGTCGACGCGGAGGAGCCTCCGCTGCGCGTGTTCTTCGGCGAGGTACCGCTCTCGATCGCCACCGCCGACTACGAGCAGCGGTTGAGGACCTGGAACGAGTGGCAGCCCGTCGCGCTCATCGCCCAGGGCGGCGGCTCCTAGGCGTCGCCGCCCTCCTGCTTCACGCCCGACACCGCCGTGGGGTCGTCGATCCGGTAGTGGTCGAGGGCCTTCTGCACCGCGTCGCGGCCGATCCGGCCCTCCTCGGCCAGGGCGGAGAGCGCCTGGCACACCACCGACTCGGCGTCGATCTTGAAGTAGCGGCGCGCAGCCGGTCGCGTGTCGGCGAAGCCGAACCCGTCGGCGCCGAGCGCGTGGAAGCGCTGCGGCACCCAGCGCGCGAGCTGCTGGGGCACGGCGCGCATGTAGTCGCTGACCGCGACCACCGGTCCGGCCGCGTCCTGGAGCTTGCTCGTGACGTAGGGGGTGCGCTGCTCCTCGAGCGGGTGCATGAGGTTCCACTCCTCGACGTCGAGCGCCTCGCGCGAGAGCTCGTTCCACGACGTGACCGACCACAGGTCGGCCGCGACGCCCCAGTCGTCGGCCAGCAGCTGCTGGGCACGCTGGATCCACGGCACGCCCACCCCGCTCGCGAACAGCTGGACCCGGGGTGCGTCGTCGGGGAGGCCGTCGGGCGCCCCGGCGAGCCGGTAGATCCCACGAAGCAGTCCGTCGACGTCGAGGTCGTCTGGCTGCACGGGCATGCTGATCGGCTCGTTGTAGACGGTGAGGTAGTAGATGACGTCCTCGCCGTGGGGGT
The DNA here is from genome assembly GCA_963797325.1 of uncultured Actinomycetota bacterium. Classification (GTDB taxonomy): domain Bacteria; phylum Actinomycetota; class Actinomycetes; order Propionibacteriales; family Nocardioidaceae; genus Nocardioides. Next base: position 161,886 of record CAWCPG010000015.1, on the reverse strand, counting down.
GGTCGGCGCTGGAGCCGTACATCCGGCCGAGGCCGTGCTGGACGATGTGGGCGATCTCGTAGGCGAACGCGGGGTCGTAGTGGACGACGGCGGGGTTGGTCAGCGCCAGCAGCGGGGAGTGCCCGTCAGCGTGCTGCAGGCCCTCGCCGGTGAGCGTCGTACGGCCCGCGGTCGCGCCGATCAGGAAGCCGCGAGCGAGCTGGTCGGCCATCGCCCAGATGGAGTCGCCCGTGCGCTGGAAGCCGAACATCGAGTAGAAGATGTAGAACGGGATCATCGGCTCGCCGTGCGTGGAGTACGACGATCCCGCGGCCGTGGCGGACGCGACGCAGCCCGCCTCGGAGATGCCCTCGTGGAGCATCTGTCCCTGCGGCGACTCCTTCCAGGCCAGCAGCAGCTTGCGGTCGACCGACTCGTAGAGCTGGCCGGCCGGGTTGTAGATCTTGGCCGAGCTGAACATCGAGTCCATCCCGAACGTGCGGTACTCGTCGGGGGCGATCGGCACGATCCGCTGCCCGATCTCCTTGTCCTTCATCAGGTCCTTGAGCAGCCGGACCAGCGCCATGGTCGTCGCGATCTTCTGCTTCCCGGAGCCCTGCTTCAGCTCGTCGTACATCCCGTCGCCGGGGAGCGTGATCGCACGCGGGTTCACGCGGCGCATCGGGACGCCACCGCCGAGCTCCCGACGGCGGTCGCGGAGGTACTCGAGCTCCGCCGAGCCCTCGCCCGGGTGGTAGAACGGCGCCGAGCCGTCGAACTCGTAGTGCTCGTCGATGTCCTGGTCGGTGACGGGCAGCTCGAGCCGGTCGCGGAACGCCTTGAGGGTGGTGGCGTTCAGCTTCTTCATCTGGTGGGTGGCGTTCTTGCCCTCCAGGGCGTCGATCGTCCAGCCCTTGATGGTGTGGGCCAGGATCACGGTCGGCTGGCCGGCATGCTTGGACGCGGCGTCGAAGGCGGCGTACACCTTGCGGTAGTCGTGACCACCCCGAGGCAGCAGCTCGATGTCGCGGTCGGTCAGGCCCTCGACCATCTTGCGCAGGCGTGCGTCGGCCCCGAAGAAGTGCTCCCGGATGTAGGCACCGGTCTCGACCGAGTAGGTCTGGAACTGGCCGTCGGGCGTCTTGTTCATCTGGTTGACCAGGGCGCCGTCGACGTCCTGGGCGAGCAGGGCGTCCCACTCGCGGCCCCAGACGACCTTGACGACGTTCCAGCCGGCGCCGCGGAAGAACGACTCCAGCTCCTGGATGATCTTGCCGTCGCCGCGCACGGGTCCGTCGAGCTGCTGGAGGTTGCAGTTGATGACGAACGTGAGGTTGTCGAGCTCCTCGCGCGCGGCGAGGCCGATCGCGCCGAGCGACTCGGGCTCACCCATCTCGCCGTCACCGAGGAACGCCCAGACGTGCTGCCCGCTGGTGTCCTTGATGCCACGGTTGTGCAGGTAGCGGTTGAAGCGCGCCTGGTAGATGGAGTTCAGCGCCGCGAGCCCCATGGAGACGGTCGGGAACTCCCAGAACTCCGGCATCAGCCGTGGGTGGGGGTAGGACGAGAGGCCCTTCCCGGGGCCGTGCTGGACCTCCTGGCGGAAGCGGTGGAGCTGGTCGGAGCTGAGCCGCTTCATCAGGTAGGCCCGCGCGTAGATGCCGGGGGAGGCGTGGCCCTGGATGAACAGCTGGTCGCCGCCACCGGGGTGGTCCTTGCCGCGGAAGAAGTGGTTGTAGCCGACCTCGTAGAGGCTGGCGGCCGAGGCGTACGTCGCGATGTGGCCGCCGACCTCGAGCCCCTTGCGGTTGGCCGACGACACCATCACTGCGGCGTTCCAGCGGATCAGCCGCCGGATCTGGCGCTCCATCTCCTCGTCGCCGGGGAACCACGGCTCGCGCTCGGGCGGGATGGTGTTGATGAAGTCGGTGCTGCGGAGCGCCGGGACGCCCACCTGCCTCTCGCGGGCGCGCTCGAGGAGGCGCAGCATGATGTAGCGCGCGCGGTCACGACCGTGGGTGGCGGTGAGGTCGTCGAAGGAGTCGAGCCACTCCTGGGTCTCCTCGGGGTCGATGTCCGGGAGCTGCGTCGGCAGGCCCTCGTGGATGACCGCACGGCTCTGCACCGGCTCGCTGGGTGACCCGGAGCTGACCGCGGGGGTGGCAGAAGAAGTCTCACTCACCGGTTCATCGTGTCACGCGCTGGAGCCGGGTGAAATCTACCCATGAGTAGGCCCGTCCCTCGGGATGGGTTGCGCCGCGGGTCGGAGTCCGATGGACTACTCACCACTGAGTCGGTGGCGAACGTCCGTGCCGCCGACGCCGACAGCTTGGAGGAGCCCGTTGAGCGCGACCGCTGGTGGCGGTTCCACCCATACCGACGCCCCCGCGGGTCCGGCCGCGCGACTCGGCCTGGTCACAGGCATGGTCGTCCAGGAGCTCGGGTGGGACTCCGACACCGACGACGACCTGCGGGTCGCCATCGAGGACGCCCTCGACTCCGACATGGTCGACAGCGACTACGGCAACGTCGTCGACGCGGTCGTGCTGTGGTGGCGTGACGAGGACGGCGACCTGGTCGACGGGCTCGTGGACTCCCTCACCGACCTGGTGGGCGGCGGTGTCATCTGGCTGCTCACCCCGAAGGTCGGCCGGCCCAACGCCGTCGACCCCGCCGACATCACCGAGGCCGCGCCGATCGCCGGCCTCGCCCTGACGACCACCGCCGCCGTCAGCAAGGACTGGACGGCGACGCGACTCGTCACGCCCAAGTCGCCGGCGTGACCGGGCGGCCGCTGCCCCACGTCGTCATCGGCCGCGCCCTCGGCCTGGCCGGCTCGGTCGGCACGAGTGCCAAGGTGCTCGGCGCGGCCGGCATCCTGCGGCCCGTCCCGCCGGCGGCCCTGGCCAGGATGGGCAGGGCGCTCAAGGACTGGGGCACCGGCCCGGCGGGCGGTTTCACCGCGATGGCGGTGCGCGAGCCGCACCGCCTCGGGCTGGTCGACGAGAAGGGGCCGCTGACCTGGGGCGAGCTCCACCGGCGCTCCAACGCCCTCGCCCGCGCGCTGTCCGCACGCGGTGTCGGCGAGGGCGACAGCGTCGCGGTGATGTGCCGCAACCATCGCGGCTTCGTCGACGCCTGCGTCGCCACGGCCAAGCTCGGAGCCGACATCCTGCTGCTCAACACGGCGTTCGCCGGACCCCAGCTGGTCGACGTGCTCGAGCGCGAGGGGCCACAGGTGGTGATCCACGACCAGGAGTTCACCCACCTGCTGGCGGGCGCCCGGATCGAGACCCGGGTGCTCGGGTGGATCGACACCGAGACCGACGAGGACGACCTCGACGCCCTCGTCACGGCGTACGACGACTCCGACGTCGAGCCGCCCCAGCGCCACTCGCGCATCGTGATCCTCACGTCCGGCACCACCGGGGCCCCCAAGGGCGCGCCCCGCAGCGAGGCCGGGCTGGGCGCCGCCGTGGCCCTGCTCTCGCGGATGCCGCTGCGCTACGGCTGGCGCACCCACATCGCGGCCCCGCTGTTCCATACCTGGGGTTTCGCCCACCTCGCACTGGCGATGCTGCTCGGCTCCACCGTGGTGCTGCGTCGCAGGTTCGACGCCGAGGGCTGCCTGGAGGCCGTGGAGCGCGAGCGCTGCGACTCGCTCGTGGTGATCCCGGTGATGCTCCAGCGGATCCTCGACCTCCCGCAGGACACGCTCGACTCCCACTCACTGCCGACCCTCAAGGTGGTAGCGGCGTCCGGCTCGGCGCTGCCGGGCGACCTGGCCACCACGTGGATGGACACCTTCGGCGACAACCTCTACAACATCTACGGCTCGACCGAGGTCGCCTACGCCTCGATCGCCACCGCCGAGGACCTCCGGGCCGCTCCCACGTCGGCCGGGAAGCCGCCGTGGGGGACCGTCGTGAGGATCCTCGACCACGACGGGCACGAGGTGCCGCGGGGCGAGACCGGCCGGATCTTCGTCGGCAACGGGATGCTCTTCGAGGGCTACACGGGTGGTGGCGAGTCCAAGGAGGTCGTCGACGGGCTGATGTCCTCGGGTGACGTGGGGCGCTTCGACGCGGACGGCCGCCTCTACGTCGAGGGTCGCGACGACGACATGATCGTGTCCGGCGGTGAGAACGTGTTCCCCCAGGAGGTCGAGGACTGTCTGTCCCGCCACGGGTCCGTGGTCGAGGTCGCCGCGATGGGCGTCGACGACGACCAGTTCGGCAAGCGCCTCCGGGCTTTCGTGGTGGTCCGGAGCCCCCACCCGACCGAGGACGAGCTCAAGGACTGGGTCCGTCAGAACCTCGCTCGCTACAAGGTGCCGCGCGAGATCGTGTTCCTCGATGAGCTCCCTCGGAACGCGACTGGCAAGATTCTCAAGCGTGAGCTCGCTGAACACGACTGACGCCCCGGCGCCCGGCCCACCCGTGGGTCTCGCCGAGGGCACGCCGGCACCCGACTTCACCCTGCGCGACCAGTTCGGGCAGGACGTCGTGCTGTCGTCCTACGCCGGCGGCAAGGCGGTGCTCCTGGTGTTCTTCCCGTGGGCCTTCTCCAACGTCTGCACCGGGGAGCTGACCGGCATCCGCGACCGGCTCGCGGAGTTCATGACCTTCGGTACCGAGGTGCTGGCCATCTCCACCGACCCGACGTACTCCCTGCGCGTCTTCGCCGACACCGACGGGCTGAACTTCCCGCTGCTCAGCGACTTCTGGCCGCACGGTGCGGTGGCGCAGGCGTACGCCGTCTTCGACGCCGAGCGGGGGGTCGCCCGGCGATCGTCGTTCATCATCGACCGCAGCGGGATCGTGCGCTGGGCGGTGCACCACGAGCTGCCCGACGGGCGCGACCTGGACGAGCACCTGGCCCGGCTGCACCACCTGGACTAGACCAGTTGGATGATTTTCAATGAAACCGCCGTTCAGGGGTGGAGTTCGGCCTTTCCGGTAGGTACTGTTCATGTCGTTGAGCCGCTGGTGACCCGAGACGCCAGCGGCTCGACGCTATTTCCCGACTCCCTCCGTGATCGCACCGGAGACGTCCGCCGCCCGGTGCTCGACGTAGCCTGAGGCCCGTGGCTGGACAGCGATTCGTCGTCGTGATGGGTGTGTCCGGGAGCGGCAAGTCGACGGTGGCTCTGGCCCTGGCTCAGCGGCTGGGATGCGAGCTGCTCGAGGGCGACGACCTGCACCCGGCGGCGAACGTGGCCGCGATGGCGGCGGGCCGCCCGCTCACCGATGCCGACCGCACGCCGTGGCTGGCGGCGATCGGGGACTGGATCGACCGTCGCGCGAACCGGGGTGTCGGTGCGGTCGTCACCTGCTCGGCGCTGCGCAGGCGCTACCGCGACCAGCTCCGCGACGGCCGCCCGTCGGTCACGTTCTGCCACCTGACGGTGGACCCCGCCGTCCTCGAGCGTCGGATGGCGCTCCGCTCGGGCCACTTCATGCCGGCCTCGCTGCTGTCGAGCCAGCTCGAGACGCTCGAGCCGCTGGCTCCCGACGAGCCCGGCATCACCGTGTCGTCGGGCGCGCCCGTCGAGGTCGTGGTCGACGAGGTCGTGCGCCGGCTCGACCTGCGCGTGACCCCGCCCGGGAGTTCGGCGCAGGCCGATCGGCTCCATTAGTCTGTGCCCGCTTCCGGGCGCATAGCTCAGCTGGTAGAGCGCCTCCCTTACAAGGAGGATGTCAGGGGTTCGAGTCCCTTTGCGCCCACGCCGTTCCGGCCGCGTGGCGCGAACACGCACGCGCTGTGGTCGTTCCTCGGCTATGGGCCGCGATCGGGCGTTCCGGTCCGGGCATGGCAACGCCCCGCGGTGTGTTGGGCCCGCACCCACGGGGCGCACCGTCCGATCGTGGCGACCCGGACACCCGCCACGTTAGAGGCACAGCCGGGACGCGTCGTCCCCTCGAAGGGTGGTATCGGGGTCAGACGCCCGCGGCGGTGACGATCGCATCGGTGGCGAAGCCCGCGAGCAGGCCGACCAGGATGCCGAGGTAGATCAGGTCCTTGCGGGTGCTGCGGCCGGCGATCGCCAGCAGCTGCACGATCACGTAGATGATCGAGCCGGCGGCCAGGGTCAGGAAGATCACCGACAGCGGCTCGCTGGTGAACGCGTGACCGACGGCGGTTCCGACGAACGTGGGACCACCGCCGATCGCGGCGAGCGTCAGGAGGAACGCCCAGCTCGGGCGTGCGGCGGAGTCGTGCTCGGTGTCGGCGGCCAGCGGAGCGACGATCCCGAAGCCCTCGGTGGCGTTGTGCAGGGCGAAGCCGATCACCAGCAGGGTGGCCAGGGCGATCTCGTCGCCCGCAGCGGCCTGGCCGATGGCGAGACCCTCGGCGAAGTTGTGCAGCCCGATGCCGACCGCGATGAGCAGGGCCAGCTGGCGCGCAGGGGACCACGAGCCGATGCCGCGCGGGGCGAGCTCCTGGCTCGCCATCGCGCCGGGGCCGAAGGACTGGGCCCGGCCGCGGCGTACCTTGCGGCCCATCCAGGCCTCGTACTGCTGGAGCCCCATCAGCCCGACCGTCAGGCCGAGCGCGAAGAGGAGCCCGTAGCCCACCACCGAGCCGAGGTGACCGCCCTCGACGTGATGGGCCGCCAGCCCCTCGTCGATCGGCTCCCACGCCGCCGACAGCACGTCCCACACCAGGAAGAGCAGGATGCCGACCGCCAGCGCGTTCAGGGTGACCCGGAGGGCCTCGCTGGGCCGCCGCATGCGGCCCAACGGCATCCCGATCAGGATCGTGACCCCGGCGATGAAGCCGAGCAGCAGAGTCTGGCCGATACCCATCGTCGGTCCCTTCCGGTCTGAGGCGCCCCGTCGTAACTTAGGCGACCCTAACCTCCCCCTCCGGGTCCGCACAATCCAGGGCCTTCGGGCCAACCTTCCGCCAGCGTCCCGGGACTAGCCTGACGCCATGATCGTCCCGTTCAGTGTCAACGACTTCCTGCAGCGCGCGGTGGCCGTGTACGGCGACCGGATCGGCATCCACGACGAGCCGGAGCAACCGGCCGCCTCACTGGGCGACCTCACCTACGCCCGCGTCGCCGACCTCGCCCGGGCGATGGCCGCCCGGCACGACGGGCTCGGCCTCGAGGTGGGCGACCGGGTCGCGTTCGTCTCCCACAACAGTGCGCGGCTGTTCACGGCGTTCTTCGGCGTCTGCGGCTACGGGCGGGTGCTCGTGCCGGTGAACTTCCGGCTGTCCTTCGACGAGGTGCAGTACATCGTCGAGCACTCCGGCGCGCGCGTGGTCTACGTCGACCCCGAGCTGAAGGACCAGCTCGCCGGGCTGCGGGCCGAGCACGTGTTCGTGCTCGGCGAGGACGACGACCTCTACCTGCGGGACGGCACCGAGCCGCGTGCGTGGGAGCCCGACGAGAACGCCACGGCGACGATCAACTACACCTCCGGCACCACCGCCCGGCCCAAGGGCGTCCAGATCACCCATCGCAACATCTGGACCAACGCCGTCACCTTCGCCCTCCATGCCGGCGTGGGCGACCGCGACGTCTATCTCCACACCCTGCCGATGTTCCACGCCAACGGCTGGGGGATGCCCTTCGCGATGACCGGCTGCGGCGTGCCCCAGGTGGCGCTGCGGAAGGTCGACGGCGCCGAGATCCTGCGCCGCGTCGAGAAGTACGGCGTCACCGTGATGTGTGCGGCACCGGCGGTCGTCGCAGCGGTGCTGGACGCCGCGCCCGACTGGGAGGGCGAGATCCCGGGTCGCGGCCGGACCCGGATCATCGTCGCCGGTGCGCCCCCGCCCACCAAGACCGTCGCACGCGTGGAGACCGAGCTGGGCTGGGAGTTCATCCAGATCTACGGGCTCACCGAGACCTCCCCACTCCTCACCGTCAACCGCGGCCGCCAGGAGTGGGACGACCTGGGTGCCGAGGAGCGGGCCCAGAAGCTGGTCCGGGCCGGGACGCCGGCGATCGGCGTCACCCTGCAGATCGACCCGGACGGCGGCGAGGTGCTCGCCCGGTCCAACGTCGTGCTCGAGGGCTACTGGGAGCAGCCCGAGGAGTCCGCCAAGGCCCTGGCCGACGGCTGGTTCCACACCGGCGACGGCGGGCTCATCGACGACGAGGGCTACCTGACGATCCAGGACCGGAAGAAGGACGTCATCATCACCGGCGGCGAGAACGTCTCCTCGATCGAGGTCGAGGACGCGATCTTCAGCCATCCCGACGTCGCCGAGGTCGCCGTGATCGGCGTACCCGACGAGAAGTGGGGCGAGACCATCAAGGCCCTCGTGGTCAAGGCCGACGACTCCGACCTGACCGAGCAGGAGCTGATCGACTACGTGAAGTCGAAGGTGGCCCGCTACAAGGCGCCGTCCAGCGTGGAGTTCCGCGAGATGCTCGACCGGACGGCCACCGGCAAGCTGCAGAAGTTCAAGCTGCGAGCGCCGTACTGGGAGGGCCGCGACCGCCAGGTCAACTGAGTCCGCCCCGGGTCGTCCGCCTGACGACCACTTCTAGGTGAACGTGGGGCGGACGACTGACAGGGCCGGGTGGGTCGTCCGCCTGAGGACCACTTCTAGGTGAACGTGGGGCGGACGACCCGTTCAGGTGGAGACCGGGCGGCGACTAGGGTCGGCGCATGCCCCGCCTCGCCGATGTCGTCGAGCTGCTGCACGGCTGGTACCCGCCGGAGACCGCGGACGAGTGGGACGCGGTCGGTCTGGCCGCCGGCGACCCGGAGTCCGACGTACGACGCGTGCTGCTGGCCGTGGACCCCGCGCTGCCGGTCGCCCACGAGGCCGCCGACTGGGGTGCCGACCTGCTGCTGACCCACCACCCGCTGTTCCTGCGCGGGGTGCACGGGGTCGCGGAGACGACCCCCAAGGGCCGCACGCTGGCGGCCCTCACCCGGGCCGGCTGCGGCCTGCTGACGGCCCACACCAACGCCGACCACGGCACCCCGGGCGTGTCCGACGCACTGGCCCGCGCGCTCGGCCTCCACGACATCCGACCGCTCGCGCCCAGCGCGCCACCGCTCGACAAGATCGTCGTCTTCGCTCCCGTCGGCGACGCCGAGGCCGTCCGCGCCGCCCTGGCCGCCGCCGGGGCCGGCCACGTGGGCGACTACGACACGGTCTCCTACAGCGTGGCGGGGGAGGGACGGTTCCGGCCCCTGCCGGGAGCCACCCCGGCGGTCGGCAGGATCGGCGAGCTGGAGCTGACCGACGAGCTGCGGATCGAGGCGGTGCTGCCGCGCGCCCGCCGGGCCGACGTCGTCCGGGCCGTGCTGGCGGCGCACTCCTACGAGGAGGTCGCCTACGACGTCCTCGAGCTCGCCGACCCGGGTACCGGCGCCACCGGTGCCGGCCGGATCGGCGACGTCGACGAGACGACCCTGGGGGAGTACGCCGCGCGGGTGGCGTCCGCCCTCCCGTCCACCGCCCGCGGTGTGCTCGTCGGGGGTGACCCCGACCGCGTCGTACGACGGGTGGCCGTGACCGGCGGGGCCGGAGACTTCCTGCTCGACCGGGCCCTGGCCAGCGGGGCCGATGCCTACGTCACCAGCGACCTGCGCCACCACGTGGCCGGCGAGTTCCTGGAGCAGGGCGGCCCCGCGCTGCTCGACGTGTCGCACTGGGCTGCCGAGTGGACCTGGCTCCCGGAGCTGGCCGTGCGGCTGGGTGAGGCCCTGGGCGATACGGTGGAGATCCGGGTGAGCACGCTGTGCACCGACGTGTGGCAGGCCCGGCGATGACCACCCCCCGAACTGAACCGCACAAGGAGCCCGAGTGAAGGCCGACCCGTCCGCCCAGGTGAGACTGCTCGACCTCCAGGAGCTGGACTCCCACGCCGACCAGCTCCGCCATCAGCGGCGCACGCTGCCCGAGGGGGCCCGGTTGGCCGAGCTCGTCGAGGCCCGCACGGTGAGTGACGACCAGGCCCGCGACGCCCGGATCGAGGTCGACGACCTGGCCGTCGAGCAGGCCAAGGTCGACGCCGATGTCGAGCAGGTCAAGGCCCGGCGCGAACGGGACCAGCAGCGGATCGACCAGGGGCTGATCAGCAACCCCAAGGACATCCAGCGCATGCAGCAGGAGATGGTCTCCCTGGAGCGCCGGATCAGCTCGCTGGAGGACGACGAGATCGAGGTGATGGAGCGGGCCGAGGAGGCCCAGCGCACCCTCGACTCGCTGACCGCCCAGCTCACCGACACCGACGCCGAGATCGCCGACCTCACCGCGAAGCGCGACGCACGGCTCGCCGAGATCGACCAGGCACTGGGCGAGCTCGATGCCCGGCGGGGGCCGATCGTCGCCGACCTCCCGGCCGACCTGCTGGCTCTCTACGACCGGCTCCGCGAGAGCAAGGGCGGCGTGGCCGCGGCGCTCCTGCGGGCTCGCCGCTGCGCGGGCTGCAACCTCGACCTCGACCATGCCGAGGTGGCCACGATCCGAGCCGCCGCCGACGACGAGGTCATCCGGTGCGACGACTGCAGCCGGATCCTGGTCCGCACCGCCGAGAGTGGTCTGTGAGCGAACCGGTCACGCGCGTCGTCATCGAGGCCGACGGCGGCTCTCGCGGCAACCCCGGCCGCGCGGCGTACGGCGCGCTGGTCAAGGACGCCGACACCGGCCGTGTGCTCGCCGAGGAGGGCACCGCGATCGGGACCGCCAGCAACAACGTGGCGGAGTACAGCGGCCTGATCGCGGGCCTGAGGATGGCCGAGCAGGTCGCCCCCGGCGCCGACATCGAGGTCCGGATGGACTCCAAGCTGGTCGTGGAGCAGATGAGCGGCAACTGGAAGATCAAGCACCCCGACATGAAGCCGCTGGCCCTGGAGGCCAACCGCCTCGCGCCGTTCGGTACGACGTACACCTGGGTGCCGCGCGAGCAGAACAAGCACGCCGACCGGCTCGCCAACGAGGCTCTCGACGGGCTGCGCTCCGGCGTCACCGTGCACCTCACCGAGGAGGACCCCGACGAGCCCGACTCGCTCGTCGAGGAGGTCGAGAGCCCCGAGCGGCAGGGGGCGCTGCGCGAGGAGGTCGCGGGCTACCGCGGGTGGTCGCCGCCCGAGGGGCCGGTCACCACCCTCGTCCTGGTCCGGCACGGCGCGACCTCCCACACCGCCGACAAGCGCTTCTCCGGCGGGCTCGGCGGCAGCAACCCGGCCCTGACCGACGAGGGCCGTGGCCAGGTGCGCGAGGTCGCCGAGTGGCTGGCCCCGCTGGGTGAGGCGGTCGCGGCGGTCGTGACCTCGCCGGTCCGCCGCACGCGCGAGTCGGCGGAGATCCTCGCCGCGCGGCTCGACCTCGACCTCGTCGAGGAGCCCGGCTTCGCCGAGATGGAGTTCGGCGCCTGGGACGGCCTGACCTTCCCGGAGGTCCGTGAGCGGTTCCCCGACGAGATCGAGGGCTGGCTGGGCGCCGTCGACGTGGCCCCCGACGGTGGTGAGTCGTTCAGCGAGGTCGAGAAGCGCGTCCTCGCCGGCCTCGAGCGGGTCCTCGACGACTACGCCGGCCGGACGGTCCTCGTGGTCAGCCACGTCACCCCGATCAAGATCCTGGTGGCCCACGCCGTCGCTGCGCCGCTCTCGGCGCTGTTCCGGATGGAGCTGTCGACCGCCTCGGTCAGTGTCGTGTCGTTCGTCGGCGCGACGGGCGCCGATGCCGACGGCCGGCGTGGCTCGATGCGGCTCTACAACGCGCAGCCGCCCGGAGCCGGCCAGATGCTCGACCCGCAGCGCTGGTAGCGCTCAGAGGTCCCGCACCACCACGTCGAGCCGGGTGTCGGTGCTGCCCGCGGACGACAGCTCGGCGGTCCATCCGAGGTCCCTCAGCAGGGCTGCGAACGCCCTCGGCGAGCGTGGGTCACGGCCGTCCTCGAGCAGCGCGCGGACGAGCCGACCCTTGGTCGCCTTGTTGAAGTGGCTCACGACCTGGCGCCTCCCGTTGACCTCGTGCAGCACCCGCACGGTGACCACCCGCTGCGCGAGGTCGGCCGCCGGCCGCCAGAACGCGGCGTACGTCGAGGAGCGCAGGTCGACGACCAACCCCTTCCCGGCAGCCTCCCGGACGACGGGGTCGAGGGCGTGGCGCCAGTGGGCGGCGACACCGCCGAGGCCGGGCAGGCTGACGCTGCCGCCGAGGCGGTAGGGCGCGATCCGCTCGCCGGGACGGACGAGCCCGTAGAGCGAGGAGATCATCGCCACCCGCGAGAGCGCCCTGCGGTGGGCGGACGCGTCGAGACCGGTGAGCCCGAGCGCGTCGTAGAGCACGCCGGTGTAGACCCGCTCCGCGGCCGCGGTGGGGAGCTCGCGCAGCCGCGCGTTGCGCCGTACCTCGTCGGCCTGGGTCGGCCCGAGCCCGAGGGTCGCCACGGCGCGGTCGAGGTCTCCGGCGCAGAGCCGGACCAGCGCGGCGAGCACCTGCTCGCGCGGCTCGGCCAGAGCCGACGGCCAGGCGCCGGGACGCAAGGGAGCGCCCCGACGGGGAGCGGCCTTCCCCTCACTCGGGGGGAGCAGGATGAGCACGCGTAAACACTAGGGTGGGGTCATGTCCTCGAGTCGAGTGGTTCGGGTCCACGCCGGTGACCAGGTGGGCGCACAGTCGCTGCGTGACGGGATCGCGAAGATCCAGAGCGAGCTCAAGGTGACGCCCGGCTTCGCACCCGAGGTCGAGGAGGCCGCGCAGCGTGCGGCGGACTCCCCGCGACTGCCCGAGCTCGACCGGACGGACCTGCCACTGGTCACCATCGACCCGGAGTCGTCGATGGATCTCGACCAGGCCCTGCATCTCGAGCGCGACGGCAGCGGCTACGTCGTCCACTACGCGATCGCCGACGTCGCGGCCTTCATCACGCCCGGTGACCCGGTCGACGTGGCCGCGAACGAGCGCGGCGAGACGCTCTACGGCGCCGACTCCAAGGTGCCGCTGCACCCGACCGTGCTCTCCGAGGGAGCGGCCTCGCTCCTGCCCGACCAGGTCCGCCCGGCGCTGCTGTGGACCATCCACGTCGACGACACCGGCGAGGGCACCGACGTCCAGGTCGAGCGGGCCCGGGTGCGGTCGACCGCCAAGCTCGACTACGCCGGCGTCCAGCAGGCGATCGACGACGGCAGCGCCGGCGAGACCCTGCTGCTGCTCAAGGAGCTCGGCGAGCTCCGGCTCGCGCGCGAGGCCGCGCGTGGCGGGATCTCGCTGCCGCTGCCCGAGCAGGAGGTCGACATCGAGGGCGACACCTGGTCGCTGGAGTTCCGGTCGCTGATCCCGGCCGAGGGCTGGAACGCCCAGATCTCGCTGCTGACCGGCTTCGCGGCCGCCTCGCTGATGGTCTACGCCCGGGTCGGGCTGCTCCGCACCCTTCCGCCGCCGGACCCACGCGACGTACAACGCCTGCACCGCACCGCCCGCGCCCTCCACATCGAGTGGCCGGCCGAGCAGCTCTACCCCGACTTCATCCGGACCCTCGACCCGGGAAAGCCGCACGAGGCCGCGATGATCAACGCCTGTACGCGGCTGCTGCGTGGGAGCGGCTACGTCGGCTTCGACGGCGAGGTGCCGGCCGACCCGGTGCACAGCGCGCTCGCCTCCGAGTACGCCCACGTCACGGCGCCGCTGCGCCGGCTCGGCGACCGCTACGCCGGGGAGATCTGCGTGGCTCTGTGCGCCGGCACGGAGGTGCCCGGTTGGGTGCTGGAGAAGCTGCACGTGGTCCCCGAGACGATGCGCGACTCCGGCCGGCGCGCCCACCAGTACGAGTCGGCGGTCCTCGACCTGGTCGAGGCCGGGGTGCTGCAGCACCGGGTGGGGGAGACCTTCGAGGGCGTCATCGTCGATCTCGACGACCGGGACGACCGGCGGGGCACGGTCACCGTCCAGGAACCCGCCGTCGAGGCTCGTGTCACGTCCGACCAGGCGCTCCCGCTCGGCCAGGACGTCCACGTGACGCTCGCGCAGGCCGACGTGGCGTCGCGGGCCGTCGGTTTCCGTCTCGGCAAGGGCTGATCGGACAGCCTCGCCCTCCTCGCTCGTCGTTCGTGACTAGTCCGAACGGGTCAGCCCGGTCGGGCCGGTCGCAGGATGCTCCGCATGGTCCGTTCGGGACATCCTTGAGGTCCTCGTGGGTGGTGGAGGCGTTCCTCCCTGGGCCCCTCCACCACCGTCAGGATCCCCCGTGCGCCCCGCGCTGCCGCCCCCCGAAGCCAGCGCGGGGCGCTCCTGTGTCCACGGGTGTGCATGCCCCCGAGGTGGCCGGGTACGGGGACCTCCCACGACTTCGAGGAGACCCCATGCCGACCGACGCCATCGTCCTGCTCAAGGACGAGCACAAGGAGATCCGCAGGACCTTCCGGGCCTTCGAGAAGGCCGGTGACCGGGCCTACGCCAGCAAGGGCAAGCTCGTCGACCGGATGATCGAGCAGCTCACCGTCCACACCTACATCGAGAACGAGGTCATGTACCCCCGGGTGCGCGACCTCCTGCCCCAGCTGGAGGACGACGTCCTGGAGTCCTACGAGGAGCACCACGTCGCCGACGTCCTGGTGCTGGAGCTCTCGGCGATGAAGCCCGAGGACGAGCGGTTCACGGCGAAGACGACGGTCCTGATCGAGAACGTCGAGCACCACATGGCCGAGGAGGAGCAGGAGTGGTTCCCCCAGGTCCGGGCCGGCCTCGGTCGCAAGCAGCTCCAGGAGCTGGGCGCCGAGCTGGAGCAGGCCCGCACGAAGGCGCCGCGCCGGCCGTCACAGCCGGGTGCGGTCAAGAAGGTCGTCAAGGCCGTCACCGGCTGAGACTCGCCCCAGCAGGCCCTCCGCACGACCGACGAGGGCTGCCCAGACGACCGTGGTGGCGGCCGCGAGGAGGGTGAGCGTGATGATGACGCCGCCCTTGATCACCACGAAGTGGACCGTCGACAACGACTCGAGCAGCCAGAGGGTGATCCCGCCCTTGACCAGGATGACGAGGCCCCACAGCAGGGTGAGCCTGCGGAACAGACCGCGGATCGCCGGGCGCGCGGCGAGGGCGGCGTCGATCGGGTAGAAGTCGGGGGCCAGCCGAGCCACCACGGGAGTGGCCGACCGGAGCGACGCCAGGAAGACGACCGCCACCGTGGCGTCGACGAAGACCGGCTGCACGAAGTAGACGAAGGTGTTGCCGGTGGCGAGCGCGACGCACGTCTTGAGCGTCAGCATGCTCAGCGTGAGCAGCAGCAGCCCCGACACCGGGCGACCTGTGGCCCAGCGGCAGGCGGTCGCGCCGACCATCCAGACGAGTGCGACGATCATCGCGGTGCCGACGCCGAAGGCCACCGAGGTGGTGGCGAAGAGGGCGGCCGGCACGACCACAGCGGTCGCCAGGCTGAGCGCCACCCGCGCGATGACGGCGCGCAGCTCAGGGGGAGCGCTCGGGACCGCCCGGATCGGTTCCGCGGTGTGATCCTGGAGTGCTGTCATCGGTCGACCCGCCCCCGGCGTCTGACGGCCGGATGTCTCGGTGAACACCGAAAACGACGGAGCAATGACTCTTCGTGCTGGATCCTCGGCTCCGTCACTCTACGCGTCCGGACGTCTCCGCGGCCGAGCACGGTTCCTCGGCCCCGAGGGCGCCCCGGCCGCGGCGAACCTCCGCCATGGCACACCTTCGCCACGGGTGTTCCTGCGCCCCGGCGTCGGCCACGGTCAGGATCTGATGCTGCGCCCCGGCGCCGCCGACCCCCGTAGGTGAGGCGTCGGGGCGTCTCGCGTCCGGAACCAGCCCGGCAAACAGACCGGGGCCGCCTCCCGCCGGCACCCCCCAGTGGCCGGCGGGGCGCGGCCCCGTGACTGAAGGGTCGTTCAACCCGAGATGCGAATCCATACTTTTGCCCGATTTGCCAGCGAAGAGGCGCGCAATTCGCCATACTCGTGGCAACGGCATCTCTCACCCCCCAAGAGAAGGCCAGCCGCACCCCCCGCGGCGCAAGTGCTCCCACCGCAGCAGCGGTCGGGAGCACTTCTCTTGTGTGGGCTCTTCCCGAGCGCGGATGACGACGTACGCCGTCTCCCGGCCACCCGCCGGCCCCGCCGGCACGGCGTACCATATGAAGTCACGCGAGTTTAACGACTTTGGTGGCCCCGAGAGCGCGCCGGACCAACCGTCAGGAGACGACACCATGTGTCGAGTAGTCAGCTGCACCACCTGTGGCCGGTCGACCTGGGAGGGCTGCGGCGACCACGCCGCCGAGGTGATGGCGGCCGTGCCGGAGTCGCAGCGTTGCCAGGGCCACGTCGCGGAGGCCACCGTCGAGCGTCCCGACGACGCCCGGGTCGGAGCCTGAGACGAGAGGGAGGCACCGCCCGCGGGCGGTGCCTCCCTCGCGTTGTTGTCCGATCGGGTACGACGGCCCTACTTGAAGACCGCCAGGCCCTTCGGTGTCCCGACACCGGACACGCCGTCGTAGCCCGGCCGTGCGTAGCACTGCGCGCGAGCCGACTTGACGGCGGTCCCGGTCGCTCCCCAGGCACAGTCCACGAGGCCGTCCGGACCCGTGTTCGGGTTGGGGCTCGAGAAGGTGTCGCCGTAGATCAGGAAGCCCAGCAGGCCTCCGCAGGCCCGTGGCGACAGCGTGTCGCAGCCGCCGGTGCCACCGACCGTGACGTCGTAGGTGCCCTTCTTGTGCTTGAAGTTGACGTACAGCGTCTTGCTCGGTGAGGGCGCGCCCTGGGGACCTCCGGCCAGACCCCACAGGCCGGCCACGACCGGCGAGGCGAGCGAGGTGCCACCGAAGGTGGCCCACCCGTCGTCGGCCGACGTCAGCGGGCACACGGTCGTGTCGGGGTTGGTGCACCAGTCGAAGGTCTCGAAGACGTCGAACCCGGTGAACGGGTCGGCGATCGCGGCGACGTCGGTGCCGCTGCGCTTGGCGCCACAGCCGAGCGTGGCGTAGCCCTTGGCGTTCTTCTGCCACGGCGTGGCAGGGAACAGCTTGCTGCACCCGCCGCCGGCGGCGCCGGGCTCGTAGCCGAGGGCGGCCACCGTGCTGGCACCGTCGAGGTCACCCGGACCGTTGCCGTTCCAGACCGTCTCACTGGCACGGGACCCGTTGGGGTTCAGGTAGAGCGACGTGCCGCTGACCGCGATCACCGACGGGAAGGAGGCCGGGGTGGCCGGCTTGTTGCTGGAGGCGCCGCCGCTGTTGGCGTTGTCCCAGTCGTACCAGCCGTCGTCGCCCGTGGAGGCGAGGATGGCGACGCCCTTGTGCTTGTACGCCGCCTGCTGGCTGTGGCTCTCCGGACCGCCGTAGGAGTTGCTGACGATCTTGGCGCCCTTCTTCACGGCCTGGTTGACGGCCGCAGCGAGGTTGGGGTCGTTGTTGTCGTCGGCCTCGACCAGCAGGATCTTGCAGGCATGGCAGACCGCGCGGACGCTCTGGACGTCGAGGGTGATCTCCCCCGCCCAGCCCTCGTCGGAGGGCGGCAGCGGGCTGGAGTGTCCTTCCTGGTTGATCACCTTGAACGACTTGCTCGTCTCCTTGGGGAGCCCGTAGTGGTGGTCGAAGGCGTTGAGGTCGGCTCGCACCGAGGGGTTGTCGAAGGCGTCGACGATCGCGACCGTCTGCTTCGTCTTGGCGTTCGGGTTGATGCCGTACGCCGCAGCGAGCTGCCTGGGCGTGTACCCGCCGGCCGGACCGAACCCGAGCGTCTTGCTCGGGCGGGCGAGACCGCGCGCCCTCAGCGTGGCTGCCTTGGCACTCGACACCTGACGCGTGACGAGCTTCATCGCGTCGCAGGACTTGTGTCCGCCGGACGCGGTCTTGCACAGGTGCACCGGCACCTGGACCTTCGACGTACCGGCGGCGCCGGCAGATGTCGGCGTCGCGACCGTCGCGACGACGAGAGCGGCTGCGACAACCAGTGTCGCGAGCGCAGATCCGCGCACATGCACAGAGCGCATCGATCCCCCTTGAGGAGTGGGTCCGGGCCAGGCCCGGCGGAGAGGTTCCTCCGTGACCGTAGACCTGCAGACGGCCCGTGGGAATGGGCGACGCGTCCCGGATTTCCTCGGATCGACGGTGCCTTCCGTCGAGACCGAAGCGGCCAGGAGCCCCGAGTACGCTCGAGCACGTGGATCCGCGACTCTCGCTGTCGGTCGTGGCCGTGCTGGTCGCCGGCTGCCTGGTGTCGTGCGGAAGCCACGGCAAGCCCGCCGCCGCCGTGTGCGGCTCGGTGGACGACCTCACCAGCTCCGTCGGCGCCCTGAGGAGCACGGCCCTCACCACTCCCGCCGGTACGACCGCGCTCGCCGCCGTCGGCACCGACCTCGTCGCGGTGAAGACCGATGCGAAGGCGCAGTTCTCTGCGCAGATCGCAGCCGTCGAGACTGCCTACGCCGACCTCCGGACCAGCACCGAGATCGCGAAGGCCAGGCCCACGCCCGCCAGCCTGGCCGCCACGGCCAAGGACTTCTCGACCTTCGGGTCGAAGGTCCAGACCCTGGTCGCCGACGTCAAGACGACCTGCTGACACCTGACAACGTCGACGGCGGCCCTCGTCAGAGGTGCTGCCAGTCGGGCTTGGCGGCGTAGACCTCTCGATAGTGGTCGACCCGCTGGAGCCGGGAGCAGGCTGCCTCGTCGGCGATCACCGTCGCGTGCGGATGGAGCTGGAGCACCGACGCCGGGCACGACGGCCGACAGGGGGCCCTCCACGGCGTTGGCGACCGCTTCGGCCTTGCGGTCTCCCGTGGCCACCAACAGCAGGTGGCGCGCGCGCAGGATCGTGCCGAGGCCCTGGGTGAGGACGTGTCGGGGCACCCGGTCGACGGACCCGAAGAACCGAGCGTTGTCCTGCCGGGTCTGCTCGGTGAGCGTCTTCATGCGGGTCAGCGAGGCCAGCGACGACCCCGGCTCGTTGAAGGCCAGGTGGCCGTCGGCCCCGATGCCGAGGACCTGCAGATCGATCCCGCCGTGCTCCCGGATGGATCTCTCGTAGCGGACGCCGGCGTCGGGCAGGCCCTCGGGATCGGGGTCGGGGCCGGAGACCTGCTCGCGGGAGATGCCCAGCGCGTCGGTGAGCTCGCGGGCGATGGTCTCCGAGTACGTCTGGTCGTGGCCAGGAGGAAGCCCGACGTACTCGTCGAGGGTGAACACACGCACGGCGGCGTACGACGGCGCGGCTCCTGCGGTCTGCCTCCGGATCAGCTCCTGGTAGGTGGGCAGGGGGCTCGACCCGGTCGCGAGCCCGAGGACCGCTGCGGGGCGCACCGCCACCAGCCGCTCGATGGTGTCAGCGGCAAGGACCGCCACCTCGGCAGTGGTGGGAAGCGGAACGACCTCCATCAGCAGCACCCCTCGTGGACGACCACTCCGGCCGGGCGGCGGACGTCGGGGCCGACGCGCTGGTCCCCGGTGCTCACCGGTCCCACCCCGCTTCCCTCAGCACCTCGGTCACGGCGGCGGCTCCCGGGCGGGAGTAGCCGCGGGCGCAGATCCGCGGCACGACACCGTCGTGCGGCCCGGGCCACCCCCACTCCAGCAGGACCACGCGACGCCCATCGGCGGCGACCCGTTCCAGCAACGAGCGGACCTCGGGGCGGCGGTGCGCGTCGCGCACCTGCAGCACGACCGGTCCGCTCCCGGCGAGTGCGTCGGAGTCCGGGGTGATCTCGAGGTCGGCGGGCAGGCCCCAGGGGACCTCGCCGACGGCGATGTTCGCGGCGGTCAGGGCGGTCACGACGCGAGCGCCGCGTAGGTCGGGAAGCACGCCGTCCACGGTCGTCGCGCGACGCGCACCTGCCAGCTGTCGGGCGGTGGCCTCCGGGCTCACCTCGAGCGGGTGGCCCGGTCCGGACCCGGCCCGGGGCAGGAGGGCGATGCGCGCGACCGCCTCGACGAGCCGCTCCTCGGCGAGCCGACCCGAACGCACGGCCTCGAGGATCGCCGCCTGCACGTCACGGACCACCCCGGCCCCCTTCTCGGCCCCGAGGCACAGCAGGTCGGCCCCGGCAGCCAGCGAGAGGACGGCGGCCTCGGGGATGCCGCGACCGGAGCTGACCCCGGCCATGTCGAGCGCGTCGCTGACGATCACGCCGTCGTAGCCGAGCTCCTCACGGAGCAGCCCCAGGACCCGTGGGCTGAGCGTGGCGGGGAGCGACGGGTCGAGGGCCGGGAGCACGATGTGAGAGGTCATCACCGCGGCGGAACCTGCCGCGACCGCGGCGGCGAACGGGACGAGCTCGCGCTCGCGGAGGGTGCTCAGGTCGACACCGACGCTCGGCAGCTCCACGTGACTGTCCTGGGCCGTGTCCCCGTGCCCGGGGAAGTGCTTCGCACACGCGCCGACGCCGGTGTCCTGCAGGCCGTTCACCCACGCCGCGACGTGGGCCGCGACCTGATCCGCGTCGCTGCCGAAGCTGCGGGTCCCGATGACGGGGTTGTCGGGGTTGCTGTTGACGTCTGCGACCGGGCCGAGGTCGAGCGTGATGCCGGCGGCGGCCAGGTCGGCGCCGATGGCCCTGGCCGTGGCCCGGGTGAGCTCGAGGTCGCCGGCCGCTCCGAGGGCCGCGGCTCCCAGCACGGGACTGCCGGTTGCGGCGTGCAGGCGGGTCACGTCGCCACCCTCCTCGTCGACGGCCACGGCCGCGTGGGGGGCCGCCGTCCGGATCGCACCGGTCAGGGCCGCCGTCGCCTCCGGGCCGCGCGCGGTGTTGCTCCCGAAGAGACACACTCCGCCCAGGCCGCGCTCCAGGAGCTCGCCCATCTCGGGTGGGAGCGACGCACCCGGGAACGACGCCAGCTGGACCCGAAGGGCGAGCTCGGTCAGGGTGGGCGTCATCCCGTCACCGCCCACGCCGTGGGGTGCGGCTGGTCCTGCTGGCTCCCATTCCACCTCCACGTCGAGTCCGGGGATCGAGAGTCCCGCTGGACCTGTGACCACCATGACAGCGCCCCACTGTAGGGATCCGGCTGTGTCGACGGCCGGGCACCCGGGGCCGCGGCGGACCCGGGACCGCTGCGGTTGTGCTCTCTGCAAGCCGTGGTCCGGACATCAACGCGCCTCGGTGAGTGAGGTCGTCACCCGGTCGAACGTCGCCTCGTCGACGGCCGTCCCGGCATGGCGGAGGGCGAGGACGCAGACCCCGACGGCCCCGTCGGGCACGGTGTGGACCTCCGGGGCGCCGCTCGCGGCGGCGAGCCGATCGGCGACCCGGCCTCCGCGCCCCAGGATGCCGCCGCCGAGCACGAGCGGGCCGGAGTCGGTGGGGGACCGGACGGCGCCCAGGGTCCGCGCGAGCGCGGCGCCCGCGTCGTCGAGGATGCGGTCGGCGGTCTCGTCCCCGTCGACCTCGAACGCCAGGCGGGCGTAGTCGGCGAGGCGGACCGGCGGACCGGCGTACAGCGCTCGCACCGCCGCGACGACCGGTTGCCGGTCGCCGGCCTCCGAGGGTGCGGCGACGCCCAGCCGCTCGAGCATCGGCCGCGTGAGGGCCGTGGACGGGCCCCGACCGTCGAGGTCGGCCAGCGCCGCACGCACGACGCGCTGACCGATCCAGAAGCCGGAACCCTCGTCGCCCAGCAGCCAGCCGAGTCCGTCCGCCACGGCGACCTGGCGGCCGTCCGCCACCCGGATCGCCCCCGCTCCGGTCCCGGCGACGACGGCGTGCCCGTCCGGCCGCGGGGTGCCCGAGCAGTACGTCGCCAGCAGGTCGGACTCGAAGACCACCGGTGCGTCGAGGCCGAGGCCGGCGAGCCGGTGCTCGACCTCGGCTGCGGCGGAGGTGCTGCCCGCTCCCGCCATCGCGAGCACGACCAGCCGGATCCGCGTGCTCGGCACCCCTGCCCTTCGCAGGGCCTCGGTGACGCTCTCGGACACGGCCGCGGCGGCGGCCCCCGGCCCGACGGCCGTCGGGTTGCCGCTGCCCGCCACCGCGTAGCCCAGGCACTGACCGGCCGGCTGGACGATCACGGCGCGGGTACTCGTGCCGCCGGCGTCCACGGCCACCAGTCCGGTGAGTTCCTCGGTCATTCGTTACCCATTCGTGACGTCCAGATGATTGTGGCCCGGACCACAACATGTAAATAGTTTTCCCCAACACCTGACAACCCTGATAAGGATTTTCAAATGAGCGGTCCGGAGGGGCACGCGCCCTCTGCGCTGGAAGGCTACGGCGCCAGCAGCAGGATCCGGGCTGCGCTGCCCCAGCTGCCCGGGGGCATGGCCAAGGTCGGCACGCTCCTGCTCACGGACCCGGCGCTCCCGCTACGACTGTCGATCACCGAGCTCGCCGACCGCGCCGGTACGTCGCCCGCCACGGTCACCCGGTTCTGCCGCGCGATCGGCTACACCGGCTACCTGGCCCTGCGGGTGGGAGCGGCGGCCGAGCAGGGCCGGTCCAGCGCCCACGAGACCTGGGAGTCCGACATCGGGCGCGCCTTCCACCCCGGCGACACGGCGACCGAGATGATGCGCACCCTGGTGAACGCCCACACGGTGGCGCTCACGTCCACCGCGGAGCGGCTGGACCCCGCGCTCGTCGGCCAGGTCGCGGACGCCCTCGCACAGAGCACGCACGTCGACATCTACGGCATCGGCGGCAGTGCCGGCATGGCCGCCGAGCTCCAGGCGCGGCTCTACCGGATCGGGATCAACGCGCATGCGTGGAGCGAGGTGCACGCCGGCCTCGCCAGCGCCGTCCTGCTGAGCGACACGAGCGTCGCGATCGCCTTCTCCAACACCGGCCGTACGGAGGAGACCATCGAGATGCTGGCCCTGGCGAAGTCCTCCGGCGCCTACGCGGTCGCAGTGACCAGCGACCCGGCGTCCCCGATGGCCCAGGTCGCCGACGCCCACCTGACCAGCCACGCGCCGGGGGAGTACCTCCAGCCCGACGACCTGTCGGCCAAGCACGCCCAGCTCTTCGTCATCGACCTGCTCTACCTCCTCGCCGCCCAACGGGACTTCTCGCGTACGACGAGCCTGCTGGCCGCGTCCGCTGCGGCCGTCGCGCCGCACCGCCGACCTCTTCGCCCGACGACGCGGCCCCGGGCCGTGTCCTCCTCGAAAGGAACCGCCACAGCGTGAACGAACTGCTCGGGAGCTTCGCGACGGAGGTCCGCCGTCGGCTCGACGACCTCGACCAGGAGGTCCGTGCCGGCGGCCTCGATCCGGCCATCGACCTCCTGGTGTCCTCCTTGCAGCGCGGGGGCGTCCTCCAGGCCTTCGGTACCGGCCACTCACAGGCGTTCGCCATGGAGATCGCCGGTCGCGCCGGCGGGCTGATCCCGACCCACGCCATCGCCCTGCGCGACGTCGTCCTGCACGGCAGCCGGGATGTCAGTGCGCTCCAGGGCGCGACCCTCGAGCGTGACGAGTCGGTCGTCGACGAGCTCTACGGGCTCTACTCCATCGAGCCGGCCGATGCCTTCCTGATCGCGTCGAACTCCGGCGTCAACGGCTCGATCGTCGGGCTCGCCCTGCGCGCGAAGGCCGACGGACATCCCGTCATCGCCGTGACGAGCCTCGAGCACACGAACGCCGTCACCCCCAAGCACAGCAGCGGCAAGCGGCTCTCGGAGGTCGCCGACGTCGTGATCGACAACCGTGCGCCGCTCGGCGACACCACGGTCGACCTCGGCGACGGGCTGGCCGCCGGCGCCGTCTCCTCGATCACCGCCGCCTACATCGCCCAGCTGCTCACCCTCGGGGTGGCCCAGCGACTCCGGGACGCGGGTGAGGTCCCGCCGCTCTACATCTCAGCCAACGTCTCGGGAGGTGACACGCACAACGACGCGCTCAAGGCGCAGTACGGCGAGCGCATCGCCGGCCTCGCCTGAGCTGAAGGCCGCGAGCCCCCCGGCGCGCGCCCACCACGCAGCACCCAGTAGAAGCGATCCACACGAAAGGCATCCACGATGAGCCGAGAAACCCACCACTTCGACCGCAGAACGCTCCTTCGTGGCGCCCTGGCGACAGCAGCGCTCGCGCCACTCTCCGGAGCACTCGCCGCGTGCGGCGGGTCGTCCCCGAGCGCAGGGGGGAGCGGCAGCAGCAGCGCCCCCTCGACAGCCACCAACCCGTTCGGACTGGCGAAGAAGTCCTCCGCAGAGGCCGTGATCTTCAACGGCGGCTACGGCTACGACTACGTCAAGTTCGCCGCCACCCAGGTCACCAAGCAGCCGGACTTCACGGGCGTCACCATCAAGGTGTCGCCCTCCACGCAGATCGCCCAGCAGCTGCAGCCTCGCTTCGTCGGCGGCACTCCGCCCGACCTGATCGACAACTCGGGCGAGAACGCCATCGGGTTCAGCACCATCGAGCAGCAGCTCGAGACGCTCGACGACGTCTTCGAGGCCAACAACTACGAGGGCACGAAGATCGCCGACACGCTGTACCCGAACGTGAAGCTCCCGGGCACCTTCGACGGGAAGTTCATCGCGATGAACTACGTGATGACCGTCTACGGCATCTGGTACTCCGCCACGCTGTTCCAGCAGAACGGCTGGACCCCGCCGAAGACCTGGAACGAGGCGCTCGACCTCGGTGCCAAGGCCAAGGCCAAGGGCAAGTACCTCTGGGTGTGGGGCAAGGAGGCCGCGACGTACTACCAGACGATGGCCGTGAACTCCGCCATCAAGGAGGGCGGTGACGAGGTCCGCCTGGCACTGGAGAACCTCAAGCCGAACTGCTGGTCGCTCCCGCAGCTGCAGGGCGTCTTCAACGCCCTCGGCGAGATGGTGCAGAAGGGCTACTTCGTCCCCGGCGGCGCGGGCACCCAGTTCACCGCGGCCCAGGCGAAGTGGAGCAACGACGAGAAGGCGATCCTCTACCCGTCCGGCGGCTGGATCGAGAACGAGATGAAGGCAGCCACGAAGAGCAACTTCCAGATGACCGGGGCTCCGGAGCCGACCCTCACCTCCAGCCCCACGCTGCCGTTGGCGGGTCTCCGCGCTGCTGCGGGCGAACCGTTCATCGTGCCGTCCCAGGGGAAGAACGTCGCGGGCGGCAAGGAGATCCTGCGCGCGATGCTGTCGAAGGCGGCCGCGACCAACTTCTCCAAGACCCGTCTCGCGCCGACGATCGTCAAGGGCCTCGTGCCCGCCGACGGGTTCGGCTCGAGCGCCCTGGTGTCGCAGACGAAGATGCTGGACGCCGCCGGCAGCAACACCTTCAACTACCAGTTCGTCGACTACTACGGCATGAACACCGACCAGCTCGTGCCGTGGAACTCGTTCCTGGCCGGCCAGCTCGACGTGGCGGGGCTCACCAAGGCCCTGCAGAACATCACGGACAAGGTCGCCAACGACTCGTCGGTGAAGAAGCTCAAGATCACGTGACCACCACCAGCGACGTACCGACGACCGCCCGCGGCCGGCCCCGGCCGGCCGCGCGGCGGCGCCGGATCCCGAGCTTCGACCGGCTGAGCTTCATGGCGGTCTTCCTCGGGCTGCCCGTGGCCATCTACGTCGTCTTCGTGATCTACCCGTTCGGCCAGGCGCTGTACTACTCCATGACCGACTGGACGGGCTTCAGCCCGACGTACCACTTCATCGGTCTGGACAACTTCCAGAAGCTGCTCCACGACGACACGTTCCTGCGCTCCCTGCGCAACAACCTGGAGCTGGCGATCGTGGTTCCGATCGTGACCATCGTGCTGGCGCTCGCCATCGCGACGGTCGTGACCGTGGGTGGGCCCAGCAAGGGCAGCATCCGCGGCGTCGGCGGCTCCGGGTTCTACCGGGTGGTGTCGTTCTTCCCCTTCACCGTGCCGGCCATCGTCATCGGCCTCATCTGGGCGCAGGTGTACGACCCTTCGGCAGGCATCCTCAACGCCACCCTGACCAAGCTCGGCTTCAGCCGGTTCGAGAACTTCGCCTGGCTCGGCGACCCTCGTACGGCCATGCCGGCGTCCATGTTCGTGATCATCTGGAGCTTCGTCGGCTTCTACACGGTGCTCTTCGTCGCGGCTATCAAGGGGATCCCGGCGGACTACTACGAGGCCGCACGCATGGACGGCGCGGGCCGGTTCCGGACGGCCATCCTGATCACGCTCCCGCTCGTCCGCGACACCGTGCAGACGGCGTACATCTACCTCGGGATCCTCGCCCTCGACGCG
Organism: uncultured Actinomycetota bacterium; assembly: GCA_963797325.1. Lineage (GTDB taxonomy): Bacteria > Actinomycetota > Actinomycetes > Propionibacteriales > Nocardioidaceae > Nocardioides. The sequence goes on along the minus strand of CAWCPG010000015.1, from coordinate 135,825 downwards.
TTCGTCTACATGCAGGCGCTGAACCCGAACGGCGGCCCCGACAACACCACTCGGACCATGAGCCAGGAGCTGTACAACACGGCGTTCCGCAAGGGCCAGTTCGGCTACGCGACGGCGATGGGGGTCGTGCTCGCGGTCCTGACGCTGCTGTTCGCGATGCTCGTGTTCGCGGTCAACCGTCTCACCGGAGGTGGCGAGAGGAGGCGGCGCCGATGACGTCCGTCGCCACCGACCAACACGTCGACACCGACAGCAGCCGAGCGCGGACGGGCGGAGACAGGGCCGTCGAGGTCAGCTCGCACACGCTGCTGGTCGCCTGGTCGATCATCGTGATCGTCCCGTTCCTGTGGGTCGTGCTGTCGTCGTTCAAGACGACCAAGGAGATCCTGGCCTCGCCGTTCTCGTTGCCGGCGCACTGGAGCTTCGACAACTACGTCCACGCGTGGACCGACGCCGGGATCCGCACCTTCTTCCTGAACACCGTCATCGTGGTGTGCGTCGCCCTCGTCCTCGTCATGCTGCTGGGATCGATGTGCGCCTATGTGCTGGCGCGCTTCCAGTTCCCCGGGGCGCGGTTCATCTACTACCTGATGCTGGCGGGGCTGACCTTCCCGATCTTCCTCGCGGTCGTGCCGCTGTTCTTCGTGCTGAAGAACATCGGTCTGCTCAACACCCTGCCCGGGTTGATCATGGTGTACGTCGCGTTCGCCCTCCCGTTCACGGTGTTCTTCCTCTACGCCTTCTTCAAGACCCTGCCGGACGACGTGTACGAGGCGGCGCTGATGGACGGCGCCGGGGAGTGGCGAGCCTTCTTCCAGATCATGTTGCCGATGGCGCGGCCCGGTCTGGCCGCCGTCGCGATCTTCAACTTCCTCGGGCTGTGGAACCAGTTCCTGCTGCCGGTGGCCCTGAACACCGACCCGGACAGGTACGTGCTGACCCAGGGGATGGCGAACTTCGCGTCCCAGGCCGGCTACGCGGTGGACTTCGGGTCGCTCTTCGCCGCGGTGGTCATCACGGTGGTGCCGGTGCTGATCGTGTACCTGATCTTCCAGCGGCGCCTGGAGGGGTCGGTGTCCCGGGGCACGTTCCGATGACGTCGGAGGGACGGCCGGACGGGCGACCGCCCTCACCGGTCACCGGCACGTCCGACGTCGGTCATCCGGAAGTCGAGGTGTGCGGGGAGTGCTGCACCCGGATTCAGCGCATCCCACACCTCACCGAGGACCGTGTCCCCCTCAGCCAGGTCCTCCACGACCAGCGTCTCCATGATGGCTGCGGCCCGCTCGCGCTCGCCCTCGACCAGCCGTGCCCGGGCGGCCAGCAACCGGGTCCGGCCGTGCGCGCGCAGGGCCGGCTCCAGCTCCGCGATGGCGGCCAGGCAGTCCCGCGGCCGGCCGGCGGCGAGCAGCCGCTCGAGGTGCTCCACGGCCAGTCCGCGGCAGTCCGGTCGGAGCCGCCGCGCCCGCGCGTAGAGGTCGCACGCGCCCTCGTCATCAGCCAGCAGCGCAAGCCCCCGCAGCGCCCAGGGACTCTCGCCTGCGAGCAGGCTCGCGTCGTACTGCTCGGCGGCGCGTCCGTGCTCTCCTCGCACGTGAGCGTTCACCGCGCGGGCCAGATGGACCCACTCAGAGCCCGGCGCATCCTCGAGGACGACGCGCCAGCGGTCGGAGACCGGCGGTACCGGGAGCAGGTGGGCCGTCCTCGCGAGTCCGTCGGCGTCACCGTCGAGCAGGTGGCGGGCCGGCAGGCTGTCGTCGTCCACCCGTGGGAACGGCAGGGCTCGGGCCGGTACGACGTCCGGACGGCCCCGGAGCCCGAGCTCGAGCTGACCCCAGCCCGACCCGGTGCTCAGCTGCTCGGTGACCGCAGCGTCGGCCACCTCGGTGAGCCAGCGCTCGTGCATCGACTCCAGGAGACGGGGGTCGGTGGCACCGTGCACGGCTGCCTGCGCACCCGCGCACGCCTCGGCGTATCCGCCCGCGACGACCTCCGGGTCGAGGTCGACGCCACCGAACGCCTCGGTCCACGACACGCTCGCCCCACCGGCCAGCCGGTCGTGCTCGAGCTGGGTCGGGCACCATCCCGCCTGGATCTCGGCGTACCTCGCGTCCGGGCCGCAGAGCCATTCCTGCCACCGCGAGCCGGCCGGTCCGCTTCCCCACAGGAACAGCTTCCGGCCCCGCAACCCGCTGGTGGAGGTCTGGGCGAAGCCACGGCCGTCCGGCTCGACGGCCACGATGTGCCGGCCGCGCTGCCCCTGCACGTCGTAGAAGTAGTCGGCGGGAGAGCTGGAGGCCGACGGATGGCTGATGTCGACGTCCGCGCGATCCGGATGTGGGACGGCCACTCGGAGCAGGGCGCCGGTGTAGTCGGTGCGCCAGGCGGCGTCCGCCGTGGTCAGCACGCGGGTCCCCGGCGACTCGGGCACCGCGATGTTGGTCCAGTAGTAGAGCGGCTTCTCCTCGGGGTCGGGGTTGATCACCCGGGTCGAGGCGAACAGGCGGTCAGACCCCGGGAGCAGGGAGAGGTCGACCTGCAGCACCAGGTCTCGGGTCCGCTCCCACTCCCAGAGCCGCAGCACGTCGCCACCCGGACCAGCCACGACCGCCGCGTGCATCGGCCGGCACGACAGCGTGGTGTGACCGGTCGAGCCGAGGTTCCACTCGATGCCCCCGGCGAACCAGGCATTGGTCAGCCCGAAGTTCGCGAAGGACAGCACCGGGTTGCGGAACAGCAGCTCACGCCCGCGCACGGTGTCGTACAACGACCAGACCCGGCCGCCGAGCGTCGGGAGCACGGTTGCGCGCAGCACCCCGTTGTCGAGCACGTAGGCCGGGAGCTCGACCTCTCGCAGCGACCGGTCGTAGTCCTCCTGGAGGGGGTAGGGGAGAGGGCTCTCCAGCCTGCCGTAGGCCACCCGTTCGAGCATGTCCGGCGTGGCGCCCGGGCCGATGTCGGGGAAGGGCAGCTCGCGCAGCCTGGTGAACCGGGGCAACGGGCTCGCGCGACCGAGGGTCGCCGCGCGCACGGCCACGACGCTGCGACGTACCGTCGCCGGCGAGGCGGGCGTGGAGGTCATGGTGTCAGCTCAGCATCCCTGGGTTCTGCGGTCCCGCGTCGCGTCACCGCGTCGTTGGTCGCGAGCCCCGACGATGTCATCCTTGCGCAGTGAAGGGCCACGACGGTCTCGCGCTCGCGATCGACGTGGGTGGGACGACCATCAAGGCGGAGCTGGTCGATCGCTCGGGGGCCGTGGTGGCTGCCGAGCAACGACCGACGCCACCCGGGGAGCGCGCCCGGGACGCGGTGGCCGAGGTGGGCCACACCCTGCTCGCGCAGCGCCGTGAGGTTCCCGTGGTGGGCGCGGGCGTGGTCGTCCCTGGCCTGGTCGACCGCGACGCCGGGATCGCGACGTACAGCGCCAACATCGGGTGGCGTGACCTCGAGCTCGTCCGGTGGCTCGGCGCACAGTGGGGGCTGCCGGTGCGGATCGCCAACGACGTCGCCTCCGGAGGCGTTGCCGAGCACAGGCTCGGCGCGGGTGTCGGTACCGCAGACCTGGCGTTCGTGCCCGTGGGCACCGGGATCGCCGCCTCGATCGTGTCCGGGGGCCGTCTGGTGACCGGACACCGCGGCGAGACGGCCGAGATCGGACATCTGGCCGTCCGGATCGGGGTGCGCTGCGCCTGCGGACGTGACGGGTGCCTCGAGGCCGTCGCCTCCGCGGCGGCCATCGCCCGCCGCTACACCGAGCTGAGCGGGAACCCTGTAGCCGGCGCCCACGACGTCGTCGCTCGGCTGGGCACGGACGACGTGGCGCGGCGGGTCTGGCAGGACGCGGTGGACGCGCTCGCGGACGGGCTGGGCGTGCTGTCGCTGGTCGTCGGCCCGGCCCTGGTCGTGATCGGTGGCGGGCTCAGCCGAGCCGGCGAGGCGCTGCTGGACCCCCTGAGGACCGCGCTCCGGCAGCGGTCCACCGTCGTACAGGCCGCCGACGTGACCGTGTCCACCCTCGGCGACCGGGGTGGCGTGATCGGTGCCGCGCTCCTGGCTCGCGACGGATGGGCGGCTGAGTCATGACCGCGCGGGCCCTGAGCGGACGGCTCGTGACGACCGCGGGAATCCTGGACCAGGGAGTGCTCGAGGTGCGAGCGGACGGCACGATCGGCTACGTCGGGCCGGCGCCCGGCTGGTCGGGTCCGGCTCCCGAACCGGTCGACACGGTTGCGCCCGGGTACGTCGACATCCACTGTCACGGCGGTGGCGGCCACAGCGTCACCTCGCACGACCCGACCGAGGTCGCCGCAGTGGCGTCGCACCACCTCTCGCGTGGCACCACCACGATGCTGGCCAGCCTGGTGAGTGCCTCGACCCCCGAGCTCGTCGCCGCGATCACGGCGATCGCGACGGTCGCGGCCACGGGGTCACCGGTCATCGGATGCCACGTCGAGGGACCCTTTCTGGACCCGGCGCACCGGGGTGCGCACGACCCGGCCCAGCTGCGCCTCCCCGGGGCCGACGAGCTCGCGACCTGGCTGGCGGCCGGCGTCGACGACCTCGGTCGTCCGACGGTCCGGATGGTGACGCTCGCACCGGAGCTGCCCGCTGCCTCCGCGGCCGCGGCGCTCCTCGAGGACGTCGGGGTCGTGGTCGGCCTGGGCCACACCGGCGCCGACGCCCGCGGCTTCGGCGAGGCGCTGGGCTCACTGCGCAGACCCCTGGTCACCCATCTGTTCAACGGCATGGCGCCCCTGCACCATCGCCGGCCCGGCCCGGTCGCCGCCTCCCTGGATGCGCTGGCCGGCGGGGCGACACACGTGGAGCTCATCGCGGACGGCGTGCACCTCGCCGACGAGACGGTGCACCTGGTGTTCGCGATCGACCCCGGGCGGCACGTCGTGCTCGTCAGCGACGCGATGGCGGCTGCCGGAATGCCCGACGGTGACTACGAGCTCGGGTCAGTCCGAGTGCGGGTCGAGGACGGGCGGGCCTGGACGCGCACCGAGCCGCCGTCGCTCGCGGGCGGCACGTCCCACGCCGCCGACCTGGTCCACCGCTGCGTGGTGCACGCGGGCGTCGATCCCGTCGCCGCGGTGGCCGCGGCAACCTCCACCCCCGCGGCCCTGCTCGGTCTGGACGACCGCGGCAGCCTGGCAACCGGCCTGCGCGCCGACCTCGTGGTGCTCGACCGCGACTGGCAGGTCAGCCGGGTGATGCGCGGAGGAGAGTGGGTCCGATAGGGGCAGGTCGCCCTCATCCCGACCCACGCTCTCGGAGACCGTGTCCCTTCTTCACCAGGGCGAGGCAGGTCAAGCACCCCCGTGCTGAACGTCGTACTGTGCCCGGGATGGCCACCTGGGCGGACGTGGAGCGGGTCGGGCTCAGCTTGCCCGAGACACGGCTGGGTGACTCCCATGGCGGCGAACCGGTGGTCCTGGTGCGTACCCAGCAGTTCGCGCGGTTTCGGCGGGACGACCACGGTGAGGTGCTGCAGTTCTGGGTCTCCGGCGAGGACCTCGTCGGTGCCTATCTGACCTCGGCCCCCGAGGTGTTCTGGGGCGCGCCAGGGTTCTCCCGCAAGGTCGTGATGGCGAGGCTGATGGCGCTCGAGCTCCGTGAGCTGCGCGAGGTGCTCGTCGAGTCGTGGTCGTGCCGGGCCACCGCGACCCTTCGCAAAGCACACACCGACCTACGCTGATCTTGCTGTCCGGGTGGACGCACCTGCGGATCAGCGGACGACCCGCTCGGACTCACTCTCGGGGGCCGTCTCCCGTGCGAGCCGCGCGCTCGCGACTCAGATACCGCACCGGCTTGCCGAGCGACTCCGCGTAGGCGATCTCCCGTCGGGTTGACTCGCCCACGTAGCCACCAGGATCCACGACGTACACCTCGTCAGCCATGCGAATCTTCTGGAAGTGCACGCCGCCGAGCCGGCCCTTCAGGTCCGAGCTGTCGGTCGTCCAGTCGTAGTCCGGCAGGTCGGGGAGGCTGAACATTCCGAGGCTGATCACGACGCAACCCTCCATCGTGAGCCGCTGGTTGACCTCCGCGAACTCAGCCTCGAACGTGGTCGAGCCGCAGAGCGTGATGACCTTCGCCTCACCTGGGGCCGTCTGCGGCGCCTGCTGGTCCTCCATGGGGTTCATGATCGGTGAACGGCAGGACGAGTCTGTCGCCGCCCCCTTGACGTCCGCTCTTGCCGCCCTCCGGACTCGCACATGCCGAGGTGGGGAGCCGACTCGACCGCCACGCCAGGTGGCTAGGAGACGGCCGTCAGGTGGTCATGCAGTGCGCCGTCGGGGAAGGCCCACACCTCGATGATCCGGCCGCCGCGCAGCTTCAACCAGTCGGAACCTGTCCATTCGACGCGTCGTCCCGTCGGCTTCACGTCGTCGAACGGCCCCCGGTGGGTCCCGGAGGCAGTCCATCGCACAGCCACCTGATCTCCGTCGCTGATCAATTCGTTGATCTCGAACCGCAGATCGGGGAATGCCGTGCGCAGCCAGGTCACGGCGCCCTTGACCCCTTCCGGCCCTGAGATGTCCTCACCACCGAGGTGGTGCACCTCTCCGGCATCGACGAGCTCGTCTGCCACTCCCAGGTCGCCAGCGCTCCAGAGCTCGTCGAAGAAGCGGCGAACAATCCCCTCGTTCTCGGACGTCATGCGAGCCTCCTCCACGTGTCCGTCTGACCTGCACCTTCCCACGGAGCAGCGGCCGGGCGGTCGCACTCCGAAGTGAGGACGTCGTTACAGGTCCAAGAGGTAGAGGCTGAACGTGACCGGACTGCCATCAGGGTGGGTGCTTCGGGCGGACGGGAAGTCGCGCAGGTAGGAGAACCCGGCCTTCTGCGCCACCCGAACGGATCTGGTGTTCTCGGGCTCGACCAGGATGGCAGCCCTGCTACCGATTCCGTCGCGCCTGAGAACCTCGCAGACCAGTCTGACTGCCTCGACCGCCACGCCACGTCCCCTCGCCCAGGGGTGCACTCCGTAGGACAGGTTCACATCATCGGGCTCGAGCCCGTCGTCGAGGTCAGGGTTGTAGTCGATGTAGCCGCACATCCGGTCCGACAGCCACATTCCGAAGGCGCGCTTGCCGACCCCAGCCTCGGCGTTGCGCACCAGACCCTCGATGTACTCGCGGGTGCCCTCGACCTCGCCGTAGCCCCCCGTCAGCCAGCGGACCGTCAGGTCGTCTTCACCCGCACATTGCGCCTCGGCATCAGCCGGGGCGATGGGCCGGAGCTCGAACGTCATCAGGCGACGGTAGGCACGGAAGCGGTCACCGTCCACGCAATTCGTCCCGGGCGCGTCGACCGCACTCGCACTGCTGACGGCCCGCTGAGCTGCCAAGGTGCGTCGTCAACCGGGGGACAGCTCGGCCCGCCCGCGCACCCACGCCTGCCACCTCGGACGTAGATCAGGGAGGAGGGCAGCGAGGTACGCGCCGGCCTCGTCATTGTTCGTCACGGGTAGTGGGAGCTGGACCGTGAACGTGCCCCAGCGTGACTCGTTCGAGTCGATGGTGACCTTGAAGTACGACGGCTCGCTGTCTGCCAGATCAATGTGGCAACCGACCCGTCCGGGGCCCTGACCAACGCGTCGCCGCGCTCGCCGGAGGCGACCAACATCTCCCACTCGAAGCCGTCGACGCTCGCCGACGGGTAGAGGTCTGCCACGCCCTGGAGCGTAGAACGAAACGTCCTCACCGGCCCCCTGTCCGGGTTCACGCAGATGCCGATGAGCGATCGAGCGCCACCGAGGCATCTCCTCTTGCTTCGCCGTGCCCTCGACCAGCCGTCGGTGGGTGTCAGCCAGCAGCCTCGTGGAGCATTGCGTCGAGCTCGGGGTCGGCTCCGAACTGACGGACCTCCTGTGGACAGCGGCACGCGGCAGCGATCTTGGCCGCCCACCTCAGCGCCTCCCCCTGTGACGGCACGTCCACGATCGTGACGCCGCTGATGACGTCCGGTTTCGAGCCATCGGTGACCGTCCCGTCGGGGGCCACGATGCTCGACGGCTGGTCTTCCAGTCCCCCGGCCATCAGGAATACGCCGGCGTCGATGAGCTCCTGGCAGCACGCGTGCGCGGTCTTGGCTACGTCGGGCATGTCCTCCTCGGGAATGTGGTCCATCGCGTCGCTGGGGAACGTGATCAGGTACTTCGTCATCTCACGACTCCTTGTCCCGCGCGGCCCCCGCATCAGGCCGCCGCCTCACTGCTTCAACGAACGGTATGCGCCGGATCCGACACCTGCGGGCCAGGATCCACCGGATCTCTACCGTCCGCTGATGCCGCTGTCCGGCACACGCTCATGCCGATGTGCGGGCGAGTTGCAGCCGACCTGCGTGCTGGATGCGTCGTCGTTTGTGATTGGCTCGGCGTCATGCGACCGGTACCTCGCGAACTCGCGCACCTCCGACTCGAGTCGGAGGCCGCTGCTCGGAAAGAGGACTGGACTGCGTTCCTCTCCCGGACCGATCGGCTCAGGGCTGAGGACCATGCATGGTGGCCGCACCTATGGGCACCCTTGGCGGCGGTGGCCGCCCATGCGACCGGCGGTGACGCCCTTGGATACCTGAGTGAAGCGACTCGCGGCGGCTTCCGACAGCCGGAGCTGTTGCCGCTTGAATCGCTGAGGGTTCTGCCAGCGTGGCCGGAACTGTGTGCGGCGATGAACGGTCCCGCGCTACCGCCGTCGATCGAGATCGGGGTCTGGCCAACTGCCACCTATGGACCCCCACTGGTGCTTGACCGACTGCCCCTCGATCGGGAGGCGCTCCTGCTTCAACGCCTGCCATGTCCGGACCGGAGCGCCTGGGCAACGGCGCGCACCCTGTTGGCGTGGGCTACCTCGTGCTGGGAGCACGCCAACGATCACGTCGACAGCGCCGACGCCGTGGAGGTGCTGGACCGTGCCGACGCCGGAGAGCGGTTCGCGTGCGTGGAGTACTCCGTGGTGTTGTGCCAGGCGTTGAATGCAGTCGGGATACCGGCACGTCGCGTCAGCCTGTTGATGCGTGATCAGCACGTCGGGTTCGGGCGTGGGCACGTGGTGAGTGAGGCGTGGGTCGATGACCTGCGTCGGTGGGTGGTCTTGGACGGACAGAACGGGGCTTGGTGGGGCACCCTCGACGAACCGCTCGGGTTGCGGGACCTCCAGGCGATCGAGAACGGTCGAGGCCCCCGACCAGACATGTGCCTGACGGTTCGCGATATCGCTCCTCCAGACCAGGCGACGTGGTGGGCGTACTTCCATGCCGCCTCGTCATCGGGTCTCGAGTGGTGTGAACGGCTGGTGCCGATCTTCCAGGGTGAGCCATCGACCGCGCGGCTCGTCGTACATCCGAGCGCCGCCACCCACCCGGACCTCACCGAGATCGAGACCGGCGTCGCCGACTGCGGCGCCGGCCCTGGGCTCGTCTTCACGCCAGTCCACCCGCACGCCATAGGCACTCTCGTCGGCGAGACCTCGTTCGAACAGGGGCAACCCTTCGTGCTTGACACCCTTCGTCCCGGCCAACACGACCTCGAAGTCAGCACCATCACTTCCTACGGGACCCTCCGCCCGCAACGGCTCCAGATCACTCGCCGATAGACCCACGACCCCAAGCTGGACAGGCGTTCCGAACGCCCTCACATCAGCGTAAGGCGGTTTGGGTCAAGGGATCTGGTCGGTGCCGCGCCTCGTCGTCTGTCCCTGCATAGCTTGATCGAGTTGGTGCTCGACAGCGTGTAATCGGGTTGTTCAGACGACGGGCGGGGCTGCCCTTGATGTGCGACGAGGTACTCGTGGGTCCTCGATGCCGCGTGGGGCTCGCCCCGACCGTCAGCTCTGGTTGCCGCCTTGGCTGAGGGTGATCAGGCGGCCAGGGTGACGTCTGCTTCCGCGGTTCCTGCGGTCGCGACATTGGGGTCCCAGGCTTGTTCGGTGGTGATGACGGCGTGTAGCTGACGCAGGATGGTGGCGGCGATGACGGCTTGGGCTTGGGTCGGTTTCAACGCGTTGTGCTCGCGGCCGGTGAGGTGTCGGTATCGGTTGGCGTAGACGGTGTTGGTCTGCAGGGCACCCCACGCGGCGCGCCAGGCCGCTGCTCTGAGTCGGGGACGGCCAACACCGGTGAGCTTGGTCTTGCCGGTGAAGGTCCCGGACTTCTTCTCCCGTGGCGCCAGGCCGGCGTGCTTGACCAACGCACGGCCGGTGGCGAACCGTCGGGGGTCACCGGTCTCGGCCAGGATCGCGGCGGCCCCGACCGGGCTGATCCCGTGGATGCTGGTGGCCAACGTGGTCAGGCCGAGCTCGTCGAGGACCGCTGTCATCCGGTGCTCGGTCTCGGCCAGCCGAGTGTGGTCGACCTCCCAGTCGGCCAGCACCATGGCGACCCGCTCCAAGGCGCCGCCCGGTGGGCGACCACTCCGGTGGTGTCGGCGAGCGCGGCGAAGAGGTTGCGGGCGATCCGCAGCGACGGTTTCTGCCCACCGCGGCGGGTGATCTCGCGGCGCACAGCGCGCTCGAACCTGGCCCACCCCAGCCGGTCGGGTGCGGTCCAGGTCGCCACCGTCACGGTCCAGGATCACGGTCATCGCCGCGGCCCAGGTGCGGGACTTGAACGGCTGCGCCGCGGTGCTCAGGGCGGCTGGCCACACGCACTCGAGGAGGTCGCGGACCTCTTGGACCTGGGCGGTGGTCTCGGTGAGCAGTTTGTTCCGGCGCGCGCCCAGGTGCCGTAGCCGCGCCCAGGTCTCATCAGCCGGTTCGGGGATGTAGCAGCGCAGCTGTGCGGTCAACCTTGCGATCAGGACCGCGTCCTTCTCGTCGGTCTTGTCGAAGGTCAGGTCCTCCGCACGGCGCGCGTAGGCGGTCTGGATCGGCTGCACACACACGAACCGCATCGACCGTTCGGCCGCGAGCTGGCCCAGGACCCGCCACCGATGCCCGGTCGGCTCGCACGACACGGTGACCCCGGCGAACCCCTTGGCGGCCGCCCGGTCCGCGGCCCAGTCCAGCGCCTTGCCGAGGTCCCAGGCCTTGCACTGGAACGTCCGCCGCGCCACGACCTTCGAGTCGTGGTCGCACACCACCACCATCTGCTTCACATCAGCCAGATCGATCGCCACGATCGCATTGCCCACCGGCACCTGCTCCCGAAGCCTTGCCAGCCTCGCGTTGCGGTTCCGGTCACCACGCGAGACACCAATAGCCTTGCCCATGAACGTCCTCCTTCTGCGACGGGACACCAAGCCCTCAAAGCGCATCAGGAGGACGTTCGCTACGCCCGGCAAGACACGCAGAACGTGTTTCTATGCCGCTGTGCGGGCGCACGCACATCAGGTCGAGAGGAAGGCCTGTTCACCCACGCGTGAGAACGCCACTAGGCACACCGCGAGGTGTCCGCCTGACAGCGCCCGGGTCATTCCTCCGCGTGATGGCGCCACAAGAGGTCGTTCATCATTCGCGGACCTGGCCGAAGGACGCTGACCAAGTGGAGAGAGCCACTCATCTGGACGTTCCGACCTGCGCAGCTTGGTCAACGACTGTGGGTTGATGGCAGGTCTCAGAAGTCCAGGCGTCATCAGGGATCGGGGCCTTGAGTGGAGTCCCCGATCTCGGGCACACGACAGGCGGGTCGCTTCAGCTCGGCGCGAGGCGTTTGCGGTCCAGCGTGCGGAGGGCTCGGGTCAGGGTACGGACCTGTCGGTCCAGGAGTTGGAGCGTGGGACCCCGGGGGTCGGAGTACGGCGAGAGCCTGGCGCGATCACGCCGCAGTTCGCTCTCGGCGCGGGCCAGGGTCGCGTATACCCATGGATCAGGGTGGAGACCCTCGCGTTGTCGCGCCAGTTCGGCGGCGACCAAGCGGATCGCGACCAGCTCGACTGCATCGAGCCCACCCGGGGAGCGAGGCCGCCTCGGGCGTAGCCACATCCGGTCTGCCCAGGTCGGGGAGATGGCCATCGATGCTTGGGTGAGTGCGCGGTGGAGGGTTCGGGCGTACCCGGTGTCGAGCCCGATCCACACGACGAGGTCGTGAAGTGCGTCGCGGCGGGCGGCTGGGTTGATGACGGTGTCGTAGGGCGCGACCGGGTTGGTCATCGCGACGGCGAGCAGCGGCATCAAGGCGGTCGACTTCGACAGCGTCCGCAACCGCGCAGGATCGGGTGGCTCGCGGTTGTCGGTCAGCCCGAGGTGAGCCGTGAGGTCGGCACGGACGATCCCGAGGGCGCCACGGAAGCGTGCCTGAGGCTTGGCGAGCAGGTGCTCACCCACGAAGTGGGCGTAGCTCAGCAGCAGGTATGCGTTCAGCTCGACGTCGTCGATCTCGGGTTCGGGCAACGACTCCATGACCGACAGCTCCCGGTCCAGGCTCCCGAACAATGCCCGACCCACGGCCCGGGCCACCGTGGCCGAGCCCAGATAGTTCTCCATGGGATGCCTCACGCCCGGTAGTGCGATGTCGAGGACCCAGGGGAACCGGTGGGAGATCCCACGCAGGCCCGTGACCGGATCGGCGCCGCCCCACACGTTGAGCCACCAGCTGACCTGCGGCAGCGGCTCTCGCAGCACCTCCAGGCGGTCGCTTCCGGTGTGAACGCCGAGCAGCCCCGCCGGCGACCCCATCGTGATGACACCGACCACCTCGACACGCGCCGGCAGCCGGGTCAGGAGGTCGGCGGCGATCACGGTGCCAAGGCTGTGCGCCAGCAGCACGATCTGACCCGACTCGGGGAGGTCGGCCAGCACGCGATGGAGCGTGTTCGCGCGGGTGTCGTCGTCGTCGAGGTAGCGCCGTGCCTGCGGGATCACCTTCATCACCGCCGGAACTGTCTCGGCAGCCAGCGGCATCGCCCATCCAGCGGCATGGGCGCCGAGTGCCCGCTCTAGGTCGGCGGTGGCACGCTCCACACGCCAACGCAGGGCACCACGCTCGCTCTTCGACAGGTGCGGTGATGTCTGCGGTGGTAGACCGTGGCGCTCGTCGCTGGGATAGCGCAACGTGTTGGGGTACTTCGGTGCCCGCCAGTCGACGCCGTCCATGAGACCCGGATAGCCAGCCTCGACCAGGGCGGCGCTCAACACATCACGCCAAGCATCATCATGCTCAGCGCCGATGCCATGGAGATAGACCAACGTAGGCGTCATCAGACGCCATCATGCGACACGCCCCCCAGCCGCCCCCCGCTGGCCAAGAGTCACACAGCGGCCACCGGCCAAAGAGCCCTCGGATCGTCGGCAGCGTGCGGGTATGCGGATCCGGCCCCAGGCGGCCCCCGTCAGACCGCCGCGCCCCCGAGAGCGCATAACTTCGCCGGGACTCGGTTCAACGCCTCACACTCACATGTCGATGAGCGGGCGGGGCACCAGTGCGGTCTCCGGTCTCAGAAGGAGGGATCCCGGCCTGCGGGTTGCTGTACCGTCGACAGTCTCACCACCGGTGCACGCAGCGGGGTGATCTGCCGAAGGGACTGTCCCATGTGGCTCTACGCTGTCGCACTCGTCTTGATTGTCCTCGCCGCCCTTCTGGTCCGGCGCACTAACTTGTACCGCCATTTCCGGGGCCGAAGGGCACCCCGGGCAAGCGGGTTGCGGTCACGCGCGTGGCCGCTACGAGGGTCCAGCAGGCGGCGCCGGTCAATACAACAGTGCGGGTCCTGGCAGCGGCTGACGGACGCGAGGCGCTATCACACCCCGGTGCGAATCTTGACCGACAGCACTACCTGAGAAACGCACTCTCATGCCGCGGTCCGGGCGCACTCACATGCCGATGAGCGGATAGTTCTCAGATGGCACGGTACGAAGGCGGGCGGGGGTGACGGTCACCGAGCCGTGCGGGACCTACCCGACGGGCCGATCGACTCTACTTGGCCCAGGCGGGAACGTGTTCCATGAAGTTATGGGCATCGTTCGTAGCGTCGACGGCAAGGACCTACCGCGTGCTCGATGCCGCTACTGCCATCGGCAAATTCTGGAGGATCCAGAGCTCGGCTGGTTCGACCCGGAGCCAGGGGACAGTTATGACATGTGTCCCGACAACCCGAACGCCGACCACGAGCCAGACGACGAGCGCGGTGACATCGCACGTTTCATTCCGCCTGGTCTGTGAGCATGCCGCTCTCGGACTGCCAGCGTGGGGCTCGTCAGCGGACGATCACCACACGGCGCCGGCGGCGTGCACGGATCTGCAGCTGGCAGGACTGGTCCTGGCAGCTTGCGGGACTTGTACGCGGGGGCTACTCCGAACGACGTGCTCCGCCGCTTCCACCGGGCACGATTGTCGATGGACCTCGATGAAGCCCGGATCGGGATCGAGACGTCGAAGTAGCCCAATCGCTGGTCACTCGGTGGGTGAATCGCTGAGGTGTTCCAGCGCCCGCCCATCGCACTGACATGCCGCTGTCCGCGCTCGCTCATGCCGATGAGCGGAAGTTCTACCTGGTAGTCATGTGGAGTGCGTGTAGCGGTCTTCTCGGATGTCCACGGCAACAAGAGCGCCCTTGAGGCGGTTTTGCGCGCCGCGAAAGCAGAGAGCGTGGACACCTACTGGTGTCTCGGCGACGTCGTGGCTCATGGTCCCCGACCGGCAGAGGTGGTGGCCTTGCTTCGCCGATTGCGGGGCCTGGTCTGCGTCCGGGGGAACACCGACAGGTACGTCCTAACCGGCGACGTGAGGGGCATGATCCCCCCGATCGACAATCCAACGTCGCCGGAGCAGTTCAGGATCCTGGGTGACGCTCGGGAGTCGTTCGCCTGGACCCGCGGTTGCCTGGTGGGCAGCGGAGACGTCGAGTGGCTCGCATCATTGCCATCTGAGCACCGCGTGGTCTTGCCTGACGGTGTCCGTGTGCTCCTCGTGCACGCATCCCCGGGACGAGATGACGGACCGGGACTCAGCCTTGATGAGCCCGACGACGTGCTCGCAACAAGAGGGTTCACCGGGCGCACAGCCCATCTCGTGCTGGTGGGTCACACCCACGTCCCCGGCGAGCGCCGACTCGACGGGTGTCACGCGGTGAATCCCGGATCGGTCAGCCTGCCACCGGTCTCGGACGATGAAGCGAGGTGGCTCTTGATGGACGCATCGGCGTCCGGCTACTCGATCGAGCACAGGACAGAGCGGTACGACCTCATGCGGACTGTGGAGGATCTCAGCCTGCAACGTCACCCCTCCGCAGAATGGCTGTCTAGGAAGATGACCCGACGGATTTGAAAGCACTCGCATGCCGCTGTGGGCGCTCGGATCTGCCGATGAGCGGTCACCCGATCAGGACATGACGGAAGGCGATCTGCCGACCCGAGTCTCGAACCTCGCCCGAAGAGCGCCAGCCAGTGGCCTCGTAGAAGGTGCGCCCCTGTTCGTAGTCGGCGAGCGTCCAGAGGATGCCTTGGCCGTAGCCTCCGCCGCGCAGGTTGTCGAGGGCGGCACCCATGAGCCGACGCCCCACTCCACGACGCCAGGCGGAGGGCGTGACGGCGATTGTGTCGAGTTCTCCGAGGGCAGGATGGATCGGATCGCGACTCGGTCTGGTGCCCACGAAACCGACGACCGACCCGCCGCTCTCCGCCAGCCACCACCGCATCAGTGCGGCGTCCAAGTCTCGCGACCAGCGAGCAACCTGCTCGGCGTCGAGCACCCGAGGCGGCAGCAGATCCGCGAACCCTTCGTTCCACGACTCGACGTACACCTGAGCGACCCCTTGGGCGTCGGCCGGAGTCGCCTTGCGCAGGTGCAGATCCACACCGACAGTTTCGCAGCGAATCGCACTCACATGCCGCTGTCCGGTCGCACGCTCATGCCGATCAGCGGGTGTCGGGTCCGAATCATCGGGATGAAGGTTCGATCATTCGGTGGTCGGAGGCAGTAGTCCCACCTCGCGATGGATCCAACATTGCCCGTACAACGTGTCTCCGGACCACTCAGACTTAGGAGTCCAACTTGTTGTGACCACGAGACTTCGAGCGCGGTCGCGGTCATTGAGCACAGCCGCGCAACCCGATCGTCCTTTCCTGTCGAGCACGGCCGGGGAAGGGTATCTGCTGACGCTCAAGACCACCGGGTCCCGGAGGAGCTCTGCTCGATGCGGCTTCGTGCACGACGTCAAAGGCTGGCTCTGTTCCGGATCGGGGAGTTCGTTGATGCAGACCCGATACGCAGCCAGGCCGTCGCCCAACTTGCCGCGCAGCGACGAGGTCCGCGACGTGAGCGCGGTGCAGCAGTGTGTTCTTGCCAGCACGCCTACATCGCAGCGCACCCAATTTTGGCCGGCAGCCCTCTGCGCCGGGGAGGGCCAAGAGACCAGAGGGTAGGCAAGGCGTGTCAGGCCGACATGATCTGCGCCGAAGTAGGCCGCCGCTTCATCCGACTGGCAACTGTCGACGAGCTGTTTCACACTCGGCAGAGTAAGTTTCTCGGCCGGGTTGATGATCATGACCGTTTCGACAGTGTGCGGCTTCGAACAGTCAATGACTGGGGTGCTGTCGACCCAGTCGTCCTGACCGAGATGGCTCGCCGGGGTGTTCCGGCACTCCCCCGGATGGGGCGGTGCCGGGACATCTGCTGCTGCCGGGGCCCCAGACGACGAGACCGCCGCGGACGACGGCTTCGGCAGCGCGGCTGCCCGCGAACTTGTGTTGCTGCCGCAGGCCGCGCACGTGGCGGCCACGAGAATGGTGGCCAGCAAGGCCACGGCGCGGACTCGATTCCTCATGAGAGCTCCTAGCGACCCACTGTGACCCTCAAGGCGTCCGATAGCAATCCGCTTGCGCATTTACATGCCGCTGTCCGGGCGCACCCCATGCCGATGAGCGGGCGAGGGAGTTGAGCCGTCAACGTCCGAGCAGGGTCCGAACCTGGGCTGCTTGGGTCTGAAGTGCCTTCTGTATCACGTGCCCCTTGTGGGCGACGGATGGGCCAAACTCCGACGAGCCCTCAGCCGTCAGAACGGTCGTGTGGATGCCGTCCTCACCAGCGAAGCCGAGCGACAGCGCCGTCTCCACGCGCGTATCCGGACTGATGAACATCACTGCCACCGTTGCGGGGCATCGGTCCACGTCCGATGGAGACTCGGCTGCTGCGATGAAGCCCTGGTCGAGCAGGAAGGCGAACGCCTCCGTGGCTTGCGACTCGAAGGTCCTCACACGCCAGTCCATGAGGGCAGTCTCGCCCAGTCCCGTTGACCTGGCTCAACATCCTCACATGCCGCTGTCCGGTCGCACTCACATGCCTGATGAGCGGACGCGCTCAGAGCGGCCTGGTCGTCAGAAGGTTGGTGCCGTAGATCGCTTCTTCGCGCTCCGATTCGGTGAACCCGAGTTTCGACAGGACTCGCCGGGAGCCGATGTTCCAGTCCCAGACGTGGGCCCACAGCCGCACATGACCGAGGGATCTCGCCCATTCCAGTACCGCCCATGAAGCCTCGGTCGCGTACCCCTGTCCCCAGAACCGGCGGAGGAACTCGTACGCCAACTCCGGCTCTTGTGGCCCCAGTCCGCTGTCAATCAAGCCGCAGTAGCCGAGCGCCGCACCCTCGTCCTTCCGCGCGACCACGAGCAACCCGGCTGACGACGGCCCTGCGGCTCGAATGTGCTCCTCAATGTCAGTGACCGTGGGATGTCCATCGGCATCGACACGACGGTGCGGCGGCACTCGCGGATCACGTTCGAGCCACATCTCACGTTGGAAGGCGGCATCGGCCACGCGCCAGGGCCTCAGGCCCAGACGGGCGGTTTCGAGCAGGACGTCGCGGTCCAGTCCAGCCCCTTCTGTCATAACCGCGATCCTTCCACGGCATCGCCCTGTCATGCCGCTGTCCGCGCTCGCATCTGGCGGTGAGAGTGTCTACTTCCGACGCTTGATGCGGACTGCGCGTGGAGTCCCGTCGCGATCTGTCATGAGTCGGACTGGGTCGCCCTCGTCGTCCGGGGTGGGCGCGATCGTCTTGCTGTGCACCTCTCGGAGGGCGCGTTGCGCTCGTGCCTGCTCGGGGTGGAACACGTCGATGAAGTTGGAGAGCGCATCGGCGGTCGAGTTCAAACCCTTGTGGCGCGTCGCAACGTGTCCCTGGTAGAGCCAGACGGCACACCAGGTGACGACCAAGATGCCGATCCCTTCGGCCGCGATGCGGAGATCCTGCTGCCAGGGGGCAAGCATCAGCAGAAAGGCGGATATCCCGGCGGTCAGGATCACCACCGCGATGGAGAGGGCTGCTAACCACATCCTCCCGACGAAGGTCACGATCGGAGGGTAGCGCTCTGTCGAAGCCATGGTTCGAGGTTCGACCTGGCCGCTCCCAACGCCCTCACATGCCACTGTCCGCTCGCGCATATTCCGATGTACCTGAGGTACTTAGGCAGGTTCTTGTTGTCGTAGACGAAGTCCTCCATGTTCGGCCAGACCGGGCTGAACAACTCGTGGGTCTTGCGGCCCATCAACATGGCCGTCGTCCATTTCCGGAGGATTACGGTCTGACGAGACCGTGGCGGTAGGCGTACACGACGACTTGGACGCGGTCTCGGAGCCCGAGTTTGTCCAGGATGCGTGCCACGTGTGTTTTGACGGTGCCTTCGCCGATGAACAGCCGCTGCGCGATCTCGATGTTCGACAGTCCGCGGGCGATCTCGAGGAGTACCTCACGTTCTCGCTCGGTCAGCCTGGCCACCTCAGGCGGTTCCGGCTCCGCGGGAGGGTCGGTCGGGCCGGGGTGGCGAGACGGCCTCGGCGAGGTCGGGGACCGGGCGGCCACGAAGGTCTCGATGATCCGGCGGGTGACCTGTGGCGCGAGGAGTGCCTCGCCGGCGGAGACGGTCCGGACGCCCTCAACGAGCGTGCTGGGCCGGTCGGTCTTGAGCAGAAATCCTGCTGCACCTGCCTGTAGTGCGTCGAACACGTATTCATCGAGACCGTACGTGGTCAGGATGACCACGCGGCTACGTGATCCGACCGCGTTCAGTCGCCGGGTCGCCTCGATCCCGTCCATGACCGGCATCTGGATGTCCATGAGCACCACGTCAGGATCGAGCTTGCCGATCAGGCCGATGCCTTCGGCTCCGTTGGATGCCTCACCGACGATCTCGAGGTCGTCCTCAGCCTGGAGGATCATCCGGAGCCCGCTGCGCACAACCGGCTGGTCGTCTACGAGCACGACACGGACGGTCATGGCACCGGAAGCACCGCGTGCAGCTGCCAGGTGCCTCCCTCGGCTGGCCCCGCGTCGAAGCGGCCCCCGAACACCGCGACTCGCTCACGCAGCCCCGCCAGTCCGCGCCCGCCGCCCGGCGTATCGGTGCCCACGTCGGACGATCGATTGCGCACGAGCAGATCCACCTGATCGGCACTGTAGGAGAGCACGACACGGGTGGGTGAGCCCGCTGCGTGCTTGAGCACATTGGTCAGGGCCTCCTGCAAGATCCGGTACGCCGAGAGCTCTACCGCCGCCGGCAGGGCCGCCGGCTCGCCTTCGACCACGTACTCGACGTCGAGGCCGGCCTCGCGGGTTCGGGCGATCAGGGTGGCGAGGTCCGCCAGTGATGGCTGCGGGGTGCGGGAGGCGTCCGGCTCGTCCCGCAACAGGCCGAGCAGGCGACTCATCTCGTTGATCGCCTCCAAGCCGGTCCGTCGCACCAGCTCCATGGCTGTCCTCGCCTGCTCGACATCTCGGTCGAGCACCGCCTGCGCGGCTCCCGCCTGCAGCACGACGATGCCGAGGCTGTGCGAGACGATGTCGTGGAGCTCGCGCGCCATCCGGCGGCGCTCCTCCGCACTCGCGGCCGCAGCCATCGCCTCCCGAGCCTGAGCCCGCTCGGCCACCTCCCGCTCGACGGCCTCCAGCCGGCGTTGCCGCCAGCGTGTGGTCAGCCCCACCAGGAACGTCAGGCCCACGATGGTCCAGTCGTAGGTGGCATCGCCGAATGTCTTGATCTTCGGATCGTTGAAGTCGTGCAGCGCAATCCCGAGGCTCAGCAGGAGGAAGGGGACCAGGACCGACCGCGAGTGCGCAGCCGCCGAGTAGGTCGCCACCAGCACCATGAACAGCGACGTCGTCGAGTCGGATGCTCCGTAGGCCACAGCCGGCGCGGCGATGGCTCCCAGCGACACGACAAGCGCCGTGACCGGCCTGGAGCGGCGCCACACCAGTGCTATGGCTGCGGCCGCCATGGCCAGCGAGTTGAGCCACGTCGGTCCGAGCCACTCGTCACCCAAGAAGACGTCGAGCTGCGCCAAGACACCCAGCACCGCTGCGATCGCGACGTCCGTCGGAGAGCTGTCGATCCGACCCGCTGCGACCGACCCCCGGTGCCACCAGGCGGCTGCTGTCGTCCTCACGGCCGAAAGATACGCGCGACGGACCCCGTTGCGCCTCTCCCTCGAGGCATACACAACTGCTCCTTCTCGAGGGAGACGCAGATCCGTCCTGACGGAGACGACGAAGCGTGCTCGAGAACTCACAGTGGACGAGTTGCACCGTCAGCCAATCCACCCACGAACCGGAGAATGAGCCATGACCACTCTTACCTCGATCACCCGCCGGACCACCAGCTGGACGCCCGGCACCATCGCCGGCACGGCGCTCGGACTGAGCACCCTGTTCGTGGTCCTGATCAACCTGTTCATGAACCGGCCCCACCACGACAACATCGCCAGCACCGACCTGTACGTCGGCACCGTCATCGTCGTGGGCACGCTCGCCGTCTACGTCGGCGCACGACTGGGTTGGGCCGACCCGGGCCGGTGCGCGAGGGCGTCGCTGGTTCTCGGCATCCTGGTCGTCCTCACGACTCCGGTCTGGTTCACGCTCATCCAGCCGACCCTCGGCATCGGTGCCGTCGCCCTCGCCATCCGAGCCCGAGAGATGGGCACCCGCAGCCGCTCGACGGCCGCTGCCATCGTCCTCGGCCTCCTCGGCGTCCTGGTCGGCGTGGCCTTCACGGTCGGCACCTTCATCCACTACCTCGCCAACTGACCCACGGCCCGGGTCCGCAGCCCCTGCACAGCAATCGGACCCGGGCAGCACGCTCATGGCGATGAGGGATGGGCTTATCGCGCCCAGTCGGTAGCGAGTGCGGCGAACACCATCACGTCACAGCGCTGGCCCTGCCAAATGCCGTAGTCGCGCATGGTTCCCTCATGCTCGAATCCCGCCCGACGTGCTACCGCGGCCGAACCGTGATTCTCCGCAACGATCGTCAAGAAGACCCGCGCCGCGCCGCGTTCGAACAGCCAGCGAGTCAACAGGATGGCCGCCCGAGTCGCGTACCCCTGTCCTCGGGTCGGTGCCGCGACCCAATAGCCGAACTGCGCCACGTCTTCCCCGGTCCAGTCATCGACGCCGCAGCACCCGACCAACTCCCCGGAGGTTGCGTCAGTGATGGCGAACGCCACACCGGTGGGATCGCCGGTCGCTTCGAACTCCTGCCAGTACATGGTGAATCGGTCTATAGCCCTCTCGGCCTCTGCGATCGAGAGTGCGGGGGCCGGGCGTCCTTGTCGGTCGTGAACCCCGTTGAATCGCCGGATCTCGGGGTCGGCGCTTGCTGTCGCCATGAACTGAGCATCATCTCGATGCCAACGGCGCAAAGTCACTCGGCCGTCGGAGAGGTTCCCCCACGGACCGTTGCCATCAAGCGTGCTCACAGTTCCGATCCTCGCAGGCACTTCTGAGAACGACCTTGCCTGCCGCTGCGTGTGCGCGGATCTCGAGATGGCAGCGAGGTGAGGCTCAGTCCCGTCGGTTCCGCATCACTGTCATCAGTGCTGTGCGCACGATGACGTGGGGTGGAGGGGGCAACTCCTCGGGGCGGAACCATCCGATGTCGTCGTGCTCCTCGGGAGCGACGTTCGCTGGCGTTCCCTGCCAGTCAGGCACGAGCCAAGCACTCAGGAGGGCGGGTTCGTCGGCAGGTCCTGCGGTGAGCCGACAGAGACGAGACGCCGTTCCGGTCGCGATCCGCACACCGAGTTCCTCGTGCAGCTCACGCGTGAGGGCGTCCAGCTCCGACTCGCCGGTCTCGATCATTCCGCCCGGCAGGTCCCACACGTCTGGGCGGGCACGTTTGTCCGGCCTCCGATGCACGAGCAGGACTCGACCTTCCCGAACCAGGGCGCCGACAACCACCTTGTGCACTCGCGGATTTGAGCATGCGCAACCGACAAGTGAACGCCTGCGCTGTCGGTACGGTGCTGGTGGACGCTTGCCTGCTCGCCGTAGCAGCGATCACGTGCTGCGGGACGACGGCTGGCGGCGTGGTCGTGTCATGCGCTGCAGCAGCCTGGTCATGTCGGCCGTGGCCGGGGTCGGGAACGAGTCGGTCAGGTGCGCTGCCCAGATGCGTCGGGTGGGCGCGTGGTCGTGCAGCGGGATCACAGTGACTCCTGGCAGTGGGTGTTGGAGGGCGAGGCCGGGCATGACCGTCACGCCCATGCCGGCCGCGACGAAGGACTGGCAGGCGACGTAGTCGTCCGAACTGAGCACCACGTGTGGGTCGAAGCCTGCGTCGGCGCAGGCTGCGCGCACGGGGCGGAACCAGGCGCTGCCGGGTCCTCCGCCGATCCAGTCCTCGGACTTGAGTTCACTGATGCGGACGGGTCGGGCGTCGCGGACCAGCCGGTGTCGGCTGGGCAGAGCCACTCGGTAGGCGTCGTCGAAGAGGTGGACGCGATCGAGGTGGCTGCTCGTCGTGGCCGCGGACAGGTGGTGGTCGAAAACGATGGCCAGGTCCAGCTCCGCGGCTTCCAGGCGAGGCAACAGCCGTTGCTGGTGGTCGTCGACCACGGTCAGCGCGACGTCGGGGTGGTCGCGCCGGAAGGCACCCAGGACAGCGGGGACAAAGGTGGCCAGCGCGGTGGGAAAGCTACCCAGACGCAGTCGTCCCTGGCGCTTCCCGGTGATCTCCAGGAGCTCCTGCTCTGCGTTGTCCAGGCGTGCGACCACTGCGCGGGCGTGGCGGGCCAGGGCATGCCCGGCCTCGGTGAGCGCCAGCGGCCGGGTACCGCGTTCGACCAGCATGGTGCGGGTCTCCCGTTCGAGGGCCATGACGTGTTGGCTGACTCCCGACTGGGTCATCGCGAGCGTGGAAGCGGCTGCGGAGAACGAACCCGAGTCGGCGACGGCCAGCAGAACCTCCAGCCGCCGAGCGTGGAGTATTAGTTGCACTTATGGAACTCCGTTGATCGAGGTTGCCACTGATAGTACGCCGTCCTAGCGTCCTCGCATGCCATTCATCAACGTGAAACTCATCGAAGACGTCTTCACCGCCGACCAGAAGCGCCAAGTCGTGGAACGACTCACCGACGCCATGGTCTCGATCGAGGGCGAGAACATGCGCTCGGTCACCTGGGTCGTCGTGGAGGAGGTGGCCAGCGGCGACTGGGGTATCGGCGGCCAGCCCTTGACCACGCAGGACGTGCGGGCGCTCGCCGCGGGTGCCGCCGAACCGGCCACACCCTGACCCCTCCACGAGACCCTCGAAAGGCGACATGAGACTGGGAGTCCACCTGCCTCTGGCCGACCTGGGCCAGGGCCTGCCCACCGCAGCCGAGCTGCAGGCCTACGTCGTCACAGCCCGCGAGCTCGGGTACGACACCGTCGCTGCCAACGACCACGTCATCTGGAATCGGCCCTGGCTCGACGGAACCACGGCTCTCGCGAGCGTGGCCGCGGTCGCGGGCGACCTGACGCTGCTCACCAGCGTCACCCTGCCCGTCGTACGTCACCCAGCAGTGGTCGCCAAGACCCTGACGTCCTTGGCGCTCCTGGCCGACGGACCCGTGGTCGGTGGCCTGGGCCCCGGGTCCAGCCGCCGGGACTACGACGCCGTCGGCATCCCGTTCGAGGAGCGGTGGGTCAGGTTCGACGAGGCCCTGCCGCTGGTTCGAGCGTTGGTGCGCGGCGAGAACGCTGAGACCGGTCAGTTCTACGCCGGTGGCGTTCACCTCGACCCCACACCCGATCCACCTCCACCCATCTGGTTCGCCAGCTGGGGGTCGGACCAGCGCCTGGCTGCCATGGCGCCCGCGGCAGACGGCTGGCTGGCCTCCGCCTACAACCTCACTCCCGACCAGTACGCCCAGACGCGCGCCCGTCTCGACGCCTACCTGCGCCAGGCCGATCGGGCGCCGGACTCATTCCCCGACGCCCTGGCCACCACCTGGCTCTACATCACCGACCACCACCACGAGGCCGAGCACATCCTCGTCGACGTGCTGGCACCCACACTCAATCGCGACCCAGACTCCCTACGACACCTGCCCATCGGGACCGCGCAGTACTGCGCGGAGGTCCTCGCCGCCTATGCAGCCGCCGGCACCAACGAGGTGCTCATCTGGCCGGTCCGCGACACACTCCACCAACTCGCAAGATGCGCAGCCGTCGCTCACTCCCTGTAGAGCATCCGCGGTGGTCAGGGGGTGGCACCCCGACGATAGGTGGGGCGTCCTTGACTGCCCCGAGACACCAGGAGGCTGTCGGGTCCACTACAAGTCGCTGACGACCGGTCAGCGAGTGGAAGCCTTCGGGCAGATGCCTTCCAGTACCGCGCCCTGTGGCCTTGATCCTCGTGATACTTGCCAAACTGGAAAGTTCCGAGCATACTTTCCACTATGGAAAACCAGGCGATGGAGCAGGGCCCCGACGATCCTCGCGCTGCGCTCGCCGTGGCGAGTCTCGCGAGCCAGCGAATGGCTGCCGGCCTTCGGCTGCCCACCGGCCTGCACCCGGTACTGGCCGCCGCGGTCGCCGTTCAGATCGGCACGGCCGCCTACGGGGTGGCCGCTCAGACGACCGCGGGGCTCGCTGTGGCGCTGGCGGGAGCAGCGGTGTTCCTCGGCGTGGCCGCGCTCGCGCTGTACCGATTTCGGCGGATCAACGGCGTCAGGGTCGATGGTCTGGCCAGCCAGATCGTCCTGGGGACCGGGGCCACGTCGACGCTGGTCTACGTGGGTGCGTTCGTGGCCGCGACGTGGGCCGCCTTCGAGTCGCGATGGTGGCTCGTCGCGGTGGCGGCCGTGGCCGGGGGAGCCGGCTACGCGTTCGGGGTGCACCGATGGTGGCACGCCTATCGCGACGACCCGGTCGCCCACGCGGGAGGCGCCTCGCCCCGCATGATGGTCGGGCTCGCCGTGGTCGCGTCGTTGGGGTTCGTTGCGCTGATGGTCGCTGGCTGATGGTCGAGCTGGACCCGCTGATCCACGCCCCGGCCCGGCTCCAGATGGTCACGATGCTCTCCGCAGTCTCGGAAGCGGAGTTCGCCACGCTGCGGGCCGCTCTCGAGGTCAGTGACTCGGTCCTGTCCAAGCACGTCTCGGCGCTGGCCGACGCCGGCTACGTGCGCAGTCGCAAGGGCGTCAGAGCAGGACGGCGCACCACATGGATCGGGCTGACCAGCGCGGGCCGGAAAGCCCTACGCGAACACGTCGCTGCACTGCGCCGTCTGATCGAGGTCGTGGACTGAACTGAGCCAGTTCATGTCGAGTCGACCGGCGGTCGAGGCCCGCGTCTAGACCAACCAGGAGGCGTAGAAGATTCCGAGGCCAGCCGCGACGCAGATCCCACCGACGATCCAGAAGCGGATCACGACCGTGACCTCGTGCCAACCCAGGTGCTCGAAGTGATGGTGGATAGGTGCGATTCGGAAGATGCGGCGCCCCGTGCCGGTGATCCGCCGGGTCAGCTTGAAGTACCCACTCTGCAGGATCACAGACAGCGTCTCGATCACGAACAATCCAGCGATCACCGCCATGAGAAGCTCGGTACGAGACATGATCGCCAGACCGGCCAGTGCTCCACCGATGGCGAGGGATCCCACGTCGCCCATGATGATCTTGGCTGGCTTCGCGTTCCACCACAGGAAGCCGATGCAGGCGGCGCTGATGGCCACCGAGAGCACCGCGAGGTCGAGGGGGTCGCGCACGTTGTAGCACTGCGACTCGACAACGGTGGGCCGCGAAGATCCGCACCTCTGGTTGTTCTGCCAGATGTTCACGATCGTGTAAGCGCCGAAGATCATCGCCGAGGTACCGGCGAGCAGACCGTCGGCGCCGTCCGTGAGATTGGCTCCGTTGGAGGTCGCGGTGACGATGAACCAGATGACCAGCAACCCCACCACCAGTGGCAGCTTGACTCCCCAGTCCTGGGTGGTGGAGATGTACGACGACGCTGGCCGTACGCCTCTGTCATCTGCGAAGAAGCGCGTCGCCAGGAGGCCGAACCCGAGAGCGACCAGCGTTTGACCGACCAGTTTGCCGCGACTGCTCAGACCCTGATTGTTCTGGGTGTAGACCTTGATGTAGTCATCGAGAAACCCCACGACCCCGCAGCCGAAGAACAGCAGAAGAACGAGCCATGCGCTCACGCTGGGCCTCGCGCCGGTCGCGATCGTGGCGATCAGGTAGGCGGTCGTCGCACTCGCCAGGATCACGAGACCACCCATGGTCGGCGTGCCCCGCTTCACGTGGTGGGTCGTGGGTCCGTCGTCCCTGATCGGTTGGCCGAACCCGTGCCTCGTGAACCATCCGATGGCGGCCCAGGTGCCGACCAGCGAGCAGATCACCGCCAGCCCACCGCTCAGCAGGATTGCCCGCACGTAGCCCAGCCCCTCCCGGCCATTCGGCATGGTCGATCCCGTCGAGGCACGAGGGGAGTCGTCTCGCGACCATTGTGGGACTGAGGCTCAAGGATTCGGCCGAGACTCACCGCCGCAGCCAGTCGAGTCGGCTATCCGGATCGCAACCGGATCGTCAACGTCCTCACATGCCGCTGTCCGCGCGTATTCACATGCCGATGAGCGGATGCCCACGACCCCGCAGGGTGAAGCTCACGGGCGCTCCGGACCCACGTTGCCGCCATTCTCGAAGGGCCGGGCTGACGCCGCTCTCCCAGATTCCCACTCCCACTTGAACCTCGCTCCAGTGGAGATCGCAAACTCCCAGGCTCCCTCCGCGAAGACCACCGCAACCTCCCCGTTCCCGTCCAGAACATGGAGGGAAGGCCCATCTGTGCGAAAGGTGTAGGCCGAAGGGAAGAGGATTCGCTCGCCATTGGGTCTGTGGACGCCGTTTCGCTCTGCGCCGGGGTCTTCCTCCAACTGTCGGTCGAACTCCGCGTCATCCAAGCCTGAGTCGTTGCTCATGTCCCCATACTGACGCAACCCAGCGGAAGCTCAGACCACGCTGAATCCCATTCGTCGGCCAAGCGGCAGCGCGCGCTCATGCCGCTGTCCGGTCGCACTTACATGCCGCACGACGGGTCTTCGTCAGCTACTTCGCGGGCCCTGGTTGGTGGTGAGGAGTGGTGCACAGTCCCAATCCTGGTAAGCGTCGAGCAGGCAGCCCATCTTGGGCTGCCAGTACTCACGAGCAGAGCCGTTGTGGGCGTCCTGGAGCGCAACGAGCGTCCAGCCGACGACGGAAACCCGGTAGTCCAGGATCAGGTCGTCCCAGCTGTAGGTATCGATTCCGGCTGAGACCAGGCGGCGATGGTAACGACGGAGCACATCCATCTCGTGGCCCTGGCTCACTCGCTGTTCCCGGTTCCAGAACGGGACACAGAGGTTGACGAGGTCGATCGCGCCGATGTCGAACGAGGGGCACTGCCAGTCGATCAGGTAGGCCCGATCCTTCGACGAGCGCAGCGGAGTCAAGAAGTTGGCGAAGTAGGCATCGCCATGGACGAGCGTGAGGTTGCGGGGTGGGTCGAACCTGGACCGCAACCACCTGTCCCACAGCGAGGGGAGCCCCGCGATGACCTGGTCGTAGATCTGACGGCTCCTGGCCGGCAAATCGTTGCCCTCGGTGGCGCGGAAGCTTATCCACGCCTCTCGGCTCTCCTGGAGAAAGACGGCGAAGACAGCATCGTCGCGCGAACATTCGCCGACCTCGAATCCGGTCTCGAGCATCGCCGGGTACTGCCACCAGTAGGCGTGCAGATCGGCCAGCGCGTCGACCACCTGATCGATGTGTCGACGCGCCGGCATCCCGCGCACGATGCTGATCTGGTCCGCCCGGGTGACCGGTGGAGCGTGGGTCTCCGAGAGGTCCTCGAGCAGGAGGAACGAGGCACGGCTGCCAGGCTCGACCACCGCGGCGAAGCACTCGGGGACTACCGGGGGGTGGTCGACAAGGTGGGTGACCCATCGGTAGAAACCCACTTCCGCCGCGCCTGCTTCGATACCCCAAGGCGTGCCGTTGCTCCGCTTGAGCACCAACGCGGTCGGGCACCGGC
This sequence comes from uncultured Actinomycetota bacterium, assembly GCA_963797325.1. GTDB lineage: Bacteria > Actinomycetota > Actinomycetes > Propionibacteriales > Nocardioidaceae > Nocardioides. Next base: position 107,615 of record CAWCPG010000015.1, on the reverse strand, counting down.
CAGTCGCGTCGACGGAGTAACTCACCGTCAGAAAAGACGTATCCGAGTTGAACGCGTCAGATCCCCTGACCTCGACCCTCTCCACCTGCCCGCCGATCAGATGCCCCCCGCCTCGCAGCACATCTTCAAGCCACTCCGGCCCCGGAGAAGTACCGACATCGGCGATGGAAAGGGGACCTCTCACGCCTGTGAACCTGCCACATCGCGACCACACACCGCAGCCCACTTCCGGGTGACCCGCACGATCGCTCCTGACGAGAACATCCCGGCACCCGCGCACTTCTCATGCCGCTGTCCGGTCGCACTCACATGCCGATGTGAGCGCGTTCGCCTGACGTCGGTCTGGACAACAACCTGATTCGATTGACGCGTGGCCGAGATGTCGTTTGTAGATGAGGTCCGCGACAAGTTCGCCTTCCTCCTCACCGATCATGCGTTTCATGTGACCCGAGACGATCCGGCTGGAGTCGTGCTGCTTGAGTCCCCGACCCTGTGCGTCGAGGCGGTGTCTGACCCACGCGGTGAGGTCGCGGTCAACGTCTACCGTCTGGGGAAGCGCGAGCACGGGATGTGGGCGTGGGCAGGAATGGTGGGCAGGGCCTCGGTTCCGCGACTACTTGAAATCGCGGCCGAGCGCTTGCGGGAGGATGGGGAGGTCCTCAACGCCGATGCGGCCTACTACGACAACCTGGCAGCGGACCAGCATGCGGCCTCGGTGATGTGGACCGCCTACTACTCGGGACGAGGGCCTCGACCGAACACTCGTCACCTGCCCTGAGCGCCGAGGTGCCAACGTCCTCACATGCCGCTGTCCGCGCGCACGCACCTGCCGATGAGCGGCCCTGACTACCGAGCCCGGAAGACCAACCAGAGCGTCGACACCTCTTCGACAGGGATGCCATGCGCGGCAAAGGCCCGCACCAGCGCGTCCACTCGCTTCCGTCGACGTGCCGAGAACCGACAGTGGCGACCGTCTGTGCTGTACATGACTACCGCGTGCGGTGCCCGCTTGACCTCTTTGAGTTCATCCCAGGTGAACTCGCAGGACGCTTGGCGCCACGACTTCGGCGCCATCAGGCTGAACCACCAGAATCTGACCCGGTGTTGGTCAATTCTCACCGAAGTGCGGACGCCGGCGGCGTCGGCCTTCAGCTCCACGAGTGGAACGCTCGCGCTGAAACCGCCCCCGTCAGGAAAGAGGAAGGTTCCGCCACCGATGATGGACAGGTCCGTCGAGGAACGATCGCCACGCTCGCTCTCCGTGCTGCTCGTCATCCACGGAGGATCGCACACGGGCCATGATCGAGTTGGCCTTTGAGCACCTCTCTGAGCCAGCGTCCGACGTCCTCACATGCCGGCTGTCCGGGCGCGTTCACATGCCGACGTGAGGACTCCATCAGGGACGCGACGGTGAGGGTTCGATGTGCTTGCGACGCACGAGAAGAATGACAGCGAGCACGACGTAGACCAGGATCGCGAGGCCCGTGGCCGGGTATACGTCCTGATGGACCGCCACAGCCGTGCCGCTGATGATGGAGAAGTCGAAGAGCCCGTGCACGACTGAGTTCAGCACGTTGCCCCTGCTCACTCGGCGGATCAGGTAGAAGAAGTAGCCGGCGAAGCTGACGGCGATCGCCTGCGGGATGGCCTGTGCTCCGTGGCCGATGGCGTTGGTCAAGTGAACAGCGCCGAACACCGCGCTGGACCAGATGGCTACCTTTGCCTGGCTCATTCCGTGGCGGCGGAACATGGTGACACCAATACCCCGGAACATGCCTTCCTCGGCCCAGCCCACGAACTGGGTGCCGACCAGCAGGGCGACGGTGAAGGCGAGGCCCTTCTCGGCGAGAGCGTGATAGTCGATGGCACCCGCGATCCCCACGACGAAGACAACGGGGACGACCCATACCCAGCGATTCACCGGTTGGTCGTCATGCAGAACCGGCTGCAGCCAGCCGAGCCAGAGGACGACCGCGTACGTGAACACGAGCGAGACACCGATCGGGATCCACAGGCTCAGCAGCAGGTTGTGGGTCGTGACGAACCCGTGAGCCTCGTCGATGTTTGCCGTGCGATCGATCACCCACCCGCCCAGCTGGATGATCGCCAGGTAGACGAGCACCACGATGGCAAACCCCACGTACGAAAGGCGTCGGCCTCTCTGGGCTGAGGCGCGAGGGCTGGGTTCCGAGGATCATGACCGGACGCTACCCAGACTGTTGGGTCACCCTGGCAACGCCCTCACCTGCCGCTGTCCGCTCAGGCAGCGCGACCGTGCGCCTACCGGTACGGATGCTCGTCACGCACGTACCAAACCGCCCACGTGACCGGGAAGAACGCCCCGGCAACTGCCGAGAGCGCGATCGATTGACCACGTTCGTGCGCCCCCAGCGCAGTCAGGACCGCCAGCAGCAACGCGACCGCCAGCACCGCCAGCACCGCCAACAGTCCAACGATGACCATGACCCATGGTCGCAGATGACACAGCCGTGAGGTTCTGACAGCGCAACGGCCGGGGCGGACCCAGGTGTTGCGTTGACCGGCTGACCCCGCAGCGACGAGCGGACGGGATGCGATGACCAAAGAGGTTGTCATTCACTCGCAAGAAGACGCACATTCAATCCATGCACTCACGTCGATCCGGGCCGCTGCAACTCATCGTGGACGGTGAGGTATTCGAGGTGCGAGAAGAGCCTGCGCAGCCGAGCGCCTGCCACTACACATGGGCGAGCGGGCCCAACCCCGGGTACGGGTTCACATCCGCTTGGTCGGACGGTCACCCCGCCTCGCTGGGTGAGCACGAGACAGCGATCCGTGACTTCCTGGAGTCGATCAACCCGACGACTGGCTATCTGGACTAGCTGTACTGATCGGGCACGCTCACGCCGCTGAGTGCGCGCGGATCTGCCGATGAGCGGTCATACCGACCTTCGCCAGTCCGAGGATGCGGTCGTGCGAATGACGTGACAACATTGACCTGAGTCGCACCAACAAGACGGGTGTGAAGATGATCTTCTACGGGTTTCTGATCCTGGTGGCAATCGTGATCGTCTGGTCGATGTGGCGATCCCCGGTCGTCCGGCAGTCGCTCCGTGGCGGGCCGCGAGGGGTACCTCCGGGTGACAAGAACGCCGCACTGAACGACGCCCAGATGCGGCACCCGAGCGAATTCGGTACGCAGGGTGGGAAGCGCGAGTCCGACTTCTTACGGGATCAGCCGAAGAAGCGGTGATCTGGGGCAGTTCGACGGGCATGGCGTCCGCTCCGCCGCTGGCCAGACTCGCCTACGCCGAGATCCTGCTGACCAGCGATGGTCAGGAGTCTTCGGCCGGCGTCTGCGTGACCGGGGCCATCAGGAATGCCATGGTCGTGTCCAGAGGCAGCACCCCGTGTTCCCCGTTGGGGACTACACACAGCTGCGCCTGGGGGATGGCTCGGAACAGGGCGACGGTGTGCTCGGGTTCGACCACGTCCTGGTCGCCGGCGATGATGAGAGTCTGAGCCTTGATTCCCGCCAGTTGTTCCCGCGTGAAGTTTGGTTCAACGGTCCACATGCGCCGCATCCGCTCGAAGACGACGGGCCAATAGCTCGGGCCGTCGGGTGAGAGTCGGTGGTAGTTCTCGCGGAGCGGCTGGAACCATTCATCCGGTGAGTCGGTCATCAGCTCTTCCCACACGTCTGCCGAGTAGGCGGCGACACTGAAGTTCGCGCCCGTGAGGACGAGCTTCGAGACGAGATCTGGGTGGTGGATCGCTATGTCGAGGCCGATGACCCCGCCGTCACTGGTTCCGATGATCGCGACGTTGCCGATCTCCAGGTGGCGCAGGAGCTCGACGGTGTCTTCGGCCATGTGGTGGTAGTGGAAGGCACGTTCCGGAACGTCGGCGGTACGGCCGTGACCCATCTGCTCCGGTGCGATCACTTGAAACGTCTTCGAGAAGAACGGGAAGGTCGGTCGTCGGAACTCGATCGTGGAGGTGCCGCCATGCAAGATCAGCAGCGGCGGACCCTCTCCATGCGTCTCGTAGTACATGTGGAGCCCGTTGATGTCCGCATACCCGGCGAAGCCCGTCACCCGAGCAGCATGACACCAGCTGAGCACGGTTCACAGTGGCGCCACTGGCCAGGCCACGAACATCCGGATCTGCCGGTGTCCGGGCGACTCACAGGCCGATGAGCGGTCGCCCGGTAGCGCGGGCATGGCATCCTGCGGCAGTGACCGCCAAGACGCTCTGAAGGCCGCACCTCTCAACCACCTTGGACCTGTTGCTCGCCGGCACGGCCACAAGGGGTCGCCTCCGAACTGGCGTAGGTCTTCGACGGCTGGTGATTGGGCTGCTGTCAACGTGCAGTCTTCGTCCTTCAGCAGCGCGGAGCATCTGCGGTGCGTGGTGAACCTGGCCTTCGCCCCGGAGCCGTGGCTGAGGTGGGAGGCGGAGAGCCTCGGAGCTGGAATGCCCAAGTCAGTGTCGGAATCGCTCGGGCTGTACAGGCAACGGCTCAAGCCGGAGGGGACCCTGGACGCACACACGACTGTCGCTGTCCGGGCGTCCGCTCATGCCGATGAGCGGGCGGCTCGTGCAACCTTCCAGGGGCCTGTCGGCGTAGTAGAACGGAAGCTGAGGAGACTCGGGCGGGCCACCCGGAAGGGGGCTGGCATGGCGAGCAGTGTGGAGTTCGAGGACTTCGTGGTGGCACGTTCGCCGTCCCTGCTTCGCACGGCCTATCTGCTCGTGCGGGACATGCAGTTGGCCGAGGACTTGGTCCAGACCAGCCTGACCAAGGCCTGGTTCTCCTGGAGACGGATCAACGGCGATCCCGAGCCCTACGTCCGCCGCATCATGGTGACGACCTCGGCCTCGTGGTGGCGGCGGCGTTGGATCCATGAGCACCCGATGGCGTCGGTCCCCGAACGCGCCGTGCCCGACGGCGTCGACTGGCCGGCGCACGGCGGTGAGGTGTGGGCGGCTCTGGGTCGCTTGCCGCGTCGGCAGCGAGCGGTTGTCGTGTTGCGGTACGTCGAGGACCGCAGCGAGGCGGAGACCGCGGAGCTGCTGGGCTGCTCGGTCGGGACGGTGAAGAGCCAGTGCCACCGGGCCATGTCCAAGCTCAGAGCGGACAGTGCCTTGGCGAGCGAGGACGAGGGGAGCCGGTCGTGAACACCGAAGACCTCGGGTTCTTGAAGGAACACGTCTCGACCATCGACGGCGATCGCCTCGAGCGCCTCGACGAGGTTCGTGGTCGCATCCAGGCTGCACGCCGCCGTCGTGCCGCGGCGGCCATCGGCGGTGCGGTCGCGGCTGTCCTCGCGGTCGCGATCGCGTTTGTCGCCAACCCGACCCCACGCGCCGCCTTGGAGCCGGCCGGTGTCCCCGGTGGCCAGGTCATTGCTCCGGAGCCGTTCCTCTCCAACGGCCAAGCCTCCCAGTGGGGGCCACGGGTCCGCTTGGCCAACGCCAAGCTACCGCGACTCAGCCGCTGCATCAGCGATCCGCGCACCTGGGGTGCGGTCGAGTCACGGGCAGCGACCTACCGCGACCCGTATGCCGACCGACACTTGCGTGACACCAGGATGAACGAGTATCTGCTGCAGTATGCCGATGCGTCGAGAGCGCACCGAGCCTTCCTCGACGCGTTGCGGCAGGCGAGGAGCTGCGCGAACGGGGACGACCCCATCATTCATCGCCCCGGCGGCGTGGGCACCTTTGGGCAAGACCCAACGGCACCCGATGGCGTCCGCTCCTTGCGGTTCGACGAGGGCTTCGCGCAGCAATGGGCAGAGGCGTCGGTCGGCCTCGCGGCGACGGACCGCAATCCCGTTCTTCGCGTCGCCCGCGCCGACAACGTCCTCGTTGTCATCGAGGACGCCACCATGGAGGACAAGAGCGACGTGTGGCTCGCTACAGCCGTGCACCAAGCACTGCCGAAGTACAGGTGGCATCGGGCGCTGCACCAAACAACTTCCGAGACATCTGAGCCGCCCACCTCGTGAGGAACTGGTCCGGAGCTCCAGACAGCCGGGATGTCCAACTACGCCCTCTCATGCCGCGTCCAGACGAGCTGTCATGCCGATGAGCGGAACTCGAGGAACGTCTAGGCGATGCTCTCGAACATGTGACGATCTCCTTCGCCGAGACCCCAGGGCACTCGCTGATACGCCGGGAATCGGTCCTGCGGGAACTCCGGACGCTCTTCGTCTGGGCCGGGCACTCGATCTCGTGGGGAAAGGCCGAGCAGCGTCCTGGCGTACCACTCCATCGCGACGATGAACCGCGCTGCAAAGGGGGCCACGCCGTTGGGCCACAGATAGCGCTCATCCCAGTGCTCGCACTGCGTCTGATACTGATAGAAAGTCGTCAGTCTCATCACGACCTCTGGCGCCGGGGTGCCCACGAACTCGACGAACGTGTAGGCAGGCATCTCTTCGACTTCGCCGTACTCTTCCGCCTCGGCCAGGACCTCCGGGTCAACGAGGTCACGGGGACCTCCGTAGTTGACGGAGTCGTGGTTCGCGCTCCAGAGCCGTTCCCCAACCTCGTTCGCGTTCGAGCGCGTGACCCGTAGCACCTCCGCGGCCTGCGGAGGCATCTGGTCGAGAGCACCCGACTCGGTCCAGCGCAGCGCGACCGTGACGATCGCGTCGATGTCTTCCTTCGATACGACGAAGTTGCTCACTCTGTGATTTCTCCTGCTCGATTGTTGAAGGGGTCGTGAAGCGACGAAAGGTTACATAGAGGAGGGCGTGGGCGTGGCCGTTCGGGGAACTCTTCGACCAGGAGAGACGATGTACGCCGACGCACTCACATGCCGCTGTCCGGGCGCACTCTCAGGCCGATGAGCGGTATGTGGGATTGGATGTAGTGCATGCCGATCTCGGATCAACCCCGCTACGCGGGAGTTCTCGCTGAGCACCGTCAACAGGTTGTGCTGGTGCGTGAGGAGTACCCCAGTTGGGGCGCCCCCTTCTGGAACATCCCGAGCGGTCGTATCGAGAGCCACGAGGCGCCGGGGCAGGGCGCTTGCCGTGAGTTGGCTGAGGAGACGGGGCTGGTCGTGGCTGAACGCGATCTCGTACTGGTCGGCACCTCGTCGGTGGAGAGCCCGGGCAAGGTCACCCTGGCTTGGACCTTCTCGGTGAACGTTGAAGACCCCTCCCTGAGCGTGCGGGACCCGGACGGACTGATTCAGGACGCGAGATGGTTCCCGGTTGAGCAGGCAGTGGAGATGCTCCGAGAGTTGCCGTACCGCCCACTCTCAGAGCCCGCCATGGCTCTCCTCGTCGGACACGTTCAACCGGGCGCGCATTGGTCGTACTCTCACCCGACGATGGACCCTGTTGTCACCTACCTGCCCCGCTGAAACGACCGCTCATGCCGCTGACCGCGCTAGCGCACACGTGCCGCTGACCGCGCTCGCGCTCATGGCAATGAGCGGGCTTCGTCGGACCATCGCGGCGTGCGAGATCGGGATCTACCCCGCAGCGAGCGATGCAAAGAATGGCTCCGCTTCGCCGAAGGCGACCGCGCCATGATCCCCAGGGATGACCCGCAGTTCGCTGTCGGAAAGGTGGTCGTGGAGCCACTCACCATGAGCCACCTCCGCCATGTGATCGGACTCGCCGTACACAAGATGCACCCGGATGGAGACAGACGCCGGGTCGAAGTCCCAGTCACGCAGCCAAGACAGGTTGTCGCGCGACATGCCGTCCGAGGTAGTGATAGCTCGCCGGAAGTCGGCTTGGAACGCCTGCAGGAGTTCGGGGTGACGAGCCAGCCAGCCACCATCCGGCGGACCCATCTTCGCCAGCGCCTCGGAGAAGCGGTCCGCAGACAACCCCCGCAGATTGTTCAGGTCGGCATCCGCGACCGCGTTCATGACCTCCAGCGCCTCCTCGAACTGGCCTGCCGCGGCCAGGTCAAGGGCCCGGCAATCGTCTACACCGAGCACCTCGGGCTTCACCTCGGCGTAGTTGCCGGGGGAAGCGAGCAGTGCGATGGCGCTGACCCGGTCGGGAACGGCCGCAGCCAACGCAAGCGCAAACGGCCCACCGCCCGAGCTGCCCAGCAGCGCAAACCGCGCTATCCCTAACCTGTCGACCAGCTCCAGCGTGTCGTTGGCCGTGCGCGCCAGCCCGGGTGGGCTCATCGCGGAGCCGCCGTAACCAGGCCGGCTGGGGGCGATCACCCGCACACCATGCGACCTCGCAGCCTCGGCCACCACCGCCCCTTGGCCCCCAGTCGAAGGAGTCCCATGAAAGAAGAGCAACGGAATGCCGTCCGGGTCGCCAACATCGACGTGCTCGAGCGTCCGCCCATCCGCCAAGGTCAAACCCGAAAGCATGACCCCGAGGCTAGGACTCATATCAGAAGACACACAACCAGCCGCCCAGGGGAACTCGGGCCAACGACGCCGCGCTCCTGTCCGACGCCCGCTCATGCCGCTGTCCGATCGCACTCACATGCCGATGAGAGGTAGTCCTTCGAGAGCTGCTATCCATCGCTTCCGGGATGCGCAGGAGGTATCGGCTTTGAGTCTCGCGCGAAATGCCCGGCTCGGTAATCCATGTTCGGAGCCCAGTGCCAGTTACCGGACGCGCGCGCGCGGCGGTGGGTCCGGTAGAGGTTCGTTCGGCGGACCCACCACACGCCCAGCACCACGAGGGCGATGAGGAGCATAAGTTCGATCGTCGCGACCATGTCGCTTCTCCATTCCCCGAGGGGCACCACCGTACGCGCATGCCGCGTCGACTTCGATGCCACGGGAACGCACTCTCATGCCGCTGCCCGGGCGTCCGCTCATGCCGCTGCCCAGGCGCACGGGCAGCCGTTTCCCGAAGGAGAGGCCACGGGGAGCTTCCGGCGTTGTCAGCGGTGTGGCAAGGAGAATCACGAGGCAGGAACCGTTGTCCGTGGCGCGGGCGGTTCCTTCTAGTTTCAGGCTCAGCCTCCCGTCAGCCGAGGCAACCGCCATCAGTCGGTAGGGGTGGAAGAAGCGCACTCACAGGCCACTGCTACGGGCGGCCCAGTCAGATGTGCGATCGCGCCAAGAGACGCATTTCCGCCCGCCTGGCGGAATCGGGAGCGGAAGCGCGGGCTACTCCCGGTGGGACTGCCGGTTGGGCGTGGCACGGTGGGTGTACATGCCCTCCGACCCCCAGCCGTGACCGTACTGACCCGGATCTCTCCCGCCAGACCTCCGGTAAGCCCGGAAGAGGTTTGTTCGCCAGAACCACCACAGCCCGAGGGCCACACAGGCGATCAGGACTACGACTTCGAAAACGGCCACCACGTCGAAGCTCCCTCCATCCAGGCTCAACGCTACGCGCCCACGCAGCTGTCTTCCATGCCTTAGTTGCCTGATCGCGCTGGTGCGGCCCCACGGATACCAGGCACTACCCGTGGACGCGCTCCAGGCCCGACGTCCCTGCTCTTCGCTGGGATCAGCGTCCTCTCATGCCGCTGTCCGGTCGCACTCACATGCCAATGTGAGGGCGCATGTGAACGCCGTGTGGTTCAGTCAGCGCATGGACGTATCAGACCTACTAGCAGAGCTGGTCACCCGGGAGAAGCGACAACCGCCGGGCCTCATTCGGGCCGGCACCGAGCCAATTCTCTCCAAGGAAGACCTCCTGCGCTGGGCATCGTCCACGGGGTTGAACAATGCGGATCTCCTCGACGCGATCGCGCTGGCTCTCGCCAATGACTACGACCGAGGCGAGTTGTCGTTCAGCCAGTGCGACTTGATCGTGAACGACTTGGACTCTTGTGCCCTCTGGGCTTCCGTCCCAGTGCAAGACCTGTTTCTGTCCGTCTACAGCGCCTTCGACGCTGGTGAGTACTACCACGACAACGACCGCACGAAAGATCCGGAACAGGAGTTCACCCGCCCGCAGATCGGCAAGGTATTGCGCGAAGCCCGCGATGGGTGAAACGCCTGCTCATGCCGCTGAGCGCGCTCCTGCTGATGAGCGGAAGAGCCAGATCAAATCCCGGATGTCCAGTCCCGGGTCGCCTGGGCTTGTCGTTCGATGATGGCTTCGTCGACGCGAGCGTTGCCGATCTGGCCATCATGGCTGCGGGCTAGTGTCCGTTTGCTCTTGAGACCGGCTAGCCACCAGTCCAGTGCAAGGTAGCCGGAGATGAGGAGGGCAATGCCACCGACGACAAGAACATCAGTCACGGGCCAGCTCCTTCGAAGAACGAGCGCGTCACCGTGGCGCCTCGATCGGAAGCATACGACCAACCACACCATCCGTAGGTGCATCAGCGATTCGCCGCATCGAGCACTGGACATCCTCGCGGACGTCTTCACATGCCGCTGAGTGCGCGCGGATCTGCCGGTGAACGGTCGTCTCAGTGGCGGGCCAGAGTGCGGCTTCGCTTGTCCCGCCGACGACCCTTTCGAGATTTCGATGCCTCGAATGTCAGGTGCTTCGGCCAGGTGAACCTCAGCGAGGCGCCGTGATGAAGTGCCTGCCAGCGACGAGCGACCTCATCCATCCGACGGACCGCCCCCTCAAGCGCGTCAGCGTCGACGTGGATCGGGTACTCGCGGGTCTGGTGCTTGATCCTGTCGATGCTGCGTTCCCACGCGGAAACCGTGATGACTACGAGCTGCTCAGACCGTGCCATGTCGTCGCGTCCGATCGCGGCAATCCGTTGTCCACGACGCTGGTTCTGCAGGGAGTTGTCCTCGGGTGCGGGCGCGAAGATGCCGCCGCCTCCGGCGGCGAGCTGCCCCCACACGCCCAGCTCGATCTCGAAGTGCTCCTCGACCAGATAATGAGCGAGGTCATGAGGCATGAGGTCGTCGAAACCAGGCCCGGGTCGCGGCACCAAGGCAGGCCCATGCTCGCGCTCGATCGCGACGAAGTACCGCTTGGCGTCGACCTTGGTGAAGGTGACCCTCATGCCGCGAAGGTAGGCCATGCACCCCCAGCAGTCACTCAGTTTTCGGCCCTCTCGAACGGACTCACATGCCGCTGTCCGGGCGCACCGCTCATGCCGATGAGCGGACGCGCTCAGAGCGGCCTGGTCGTCAGAAGGTTGGTGCCGTAGATCGCTTCTTCGCGCTCCGATTCGGTGAACCCGAGTTTCGACAGGACTCGCCGGGAGCCGATGTTCCAGTCCCAGACGTGGGCCCACAGCCGCACATGACCGAGGGATCTCGCCCATTCCAGTACCGCCCATGAAGCCTCGGTCGCGTACCCCTGTCCCCAGAACCGACGGAGGAACTCGTACGCCAACTCCGGCTCTTGTGGCCCGAGTCCGCTGTCAATCAAGCCGCAGTAGCCGAGCGCCGCGCCTTCGTCCTTCCGCTCGACCACGAGCAACCCGGCTGACGACGGCCCTGCGGCTCGAATGTGCTCCTCAATGTCAGTGACCGTGGGATGTCCATCGGCATCGACACGACGGTGCGGCGGCACTCGCGGATCACGTTCGAGCCACATCTCACGTTGGAAGGCGGCATCGGCCACGCGCCAGGGCCTCAGACTCAGACGGGCGGTTTCGAGCAGGACGTCGCGGTCCAGTCCAGCCCCTTCTGTCATAACCGCGATCCTTCCACGGCATGGCCCTGTCATTCCGCGATGAGGGCGACGCGCCATCGGGGCGTGAGGCGTGAAGGATGTCCGTCATGACTGCTGAGGACGTTCTGGATGAGTTCGCTGACCGAGGCGTGCAACTCGACATCCGGCACCTGGATGACGGCACCGTCCTCGTCGAGGCCGATCGAGAGTCGCTTGAGTTCCTGTCACGGCTCTTCCTGGCCCAAGCCAGATCCGATGACTGCGGGTTTCAGATCGGACCAGAAGCCGCCGGCTCTGCGTGGTTCGCCGATTCAGCCACGCTTGGTTTGTGCATTCATCGCATCCTGTGCGAACACCGCTGGATGACCTCACATCGGCACGAGAGGTCATTGGTCGAGCTTCGCCGGCGCAATAACATGCCGATCAGCGGATGGCGGCCCCTGGTCAGGACGACAGCGGGCGACGACGCACGAACCACTCGGTCGAAAGCAGGTCCTCGCGGGCCACTGGTGACAATCCGGCGATCAGGCCGGGAAGAGCGCCGCGCACAACTTCTGAGCGGTGGGCGAGGATTGCAGCGACCTTCTGCTCAAGCCAAGGAGAGACGTCCACTCGGTCCGTGATCTGCTCGTCCGGAGTGGCGTACACGGCCCTTCTGCCGCCGATGACCCTCTCGATCCTCGTCACCGACGAACGCGGATGGGTCGCCAGGTACACGGCGCTGGGCGACCACGGTCGACCCGCGTCCGGATAAACGTCCAGACCGGCTGCCTCGGCGGCCAGCACTGTCACGCGATGAGTGTGCACATGATCGGGATGGCCGGTCAGACCGCCGTAGGCGTCGAAGGTCACCAGAGCCTCCGGACGGAACTCACGGATCTGGACCACGAGCCGACGCACCGCTTCGTCAAGCGGCGCATCGCACCAGCGGGGGCACCCCGGCGCAGACTCAGAGACCTTCGCGTCCGCGTATCCGAGCATCCTCGGCTCACCTGCACCCAGGATCCGCAGCGCATCAGCCAACTCGGCTACTCGCTGCGTGGACGGAGCCCACGTGGCAGTGACCACAGCGGTCCTCGCACCCGCTGCGGCATGTTGAGCCAAGACACCGCCCGCGGCCAGGGACTCGTCATCGGGATGCCCGAACACCCCAAGCAGGCTCGACACCTTCACGACGGGCAGCCTTTCCGATGGATTCCCGGACCGGCCCAGTATGGATGGCTCGCCTTCCACACCCGCGAAGCATCGCCCTCACATTAAGGCGGTTTGTGTCAAGCTTTGGTCGGTGCCTTGTCCGTCGTCCGTCCCTGCATAGCTGAGATGGGGCTTGGTGCCCGGCAGCGTGTAATCGGGTTGTTTCGACGACGGGCGGGGCTGCCCATGATGTGAGTCGAGGTACTCGTGGTCCTCGATGCCGCGTGGGGCTCGCCCCGACCGTCAGCTCGGTGCCGCGCTGGCTCGAGTGGTCAGGCGGCCAGGGTCGACCGTCGCTTGTGTTTGGTGCCGCCGGCTGGCGATGTCCGGGTCCCAGGCTTGGCCGGTGGTGATGACGGCGTGCAGCTGGCGCAGGATCGCGGCGGCGAGCACGGTCTGGGCCTGGGTGGGCTTGAGCTTGTTGTGCTCGCGGGTGGTCAGGTGTCGGTACCGGGCGGCGTAGACGGTGTTGGTCTGCATGCGCTCCCCACACCGCGCGCCAGGCCGCGACCCGCAGCCGCGGGCGGCCTTTCCCGGTGAGCTTGGTCCGGCCGGTGTAGGTGCCGGACTGCTTCTCCCGTGGTGCCAGTCCGGCGTGCTTGACCAGCGCCCGGCCGGTGGTGAACCGCCGCGGGTCGCCGGTCTCGGCGAGGATCGCGGCAGCACCGACCGCGGCTGATCCCGGGGATGGTGGTGACCAGGGCGGTCAGGTCCAGCTCGTCGAGGACGCGCGACCATGCGGTCCTCGGTCTCGGCCAGGCGTGTGCTGGTTGTCTCCCCAGTCGTCCAGTACCCAGCCGCACACGTTCCAAGGCGCCGCGTCGGTGGGCGAGCACCCCTGCCGGGTCGGCCAGGGCCGTGTACAGGTTGCCGACGATCCGCAGACACGGCTTCTGCCCGCCCCGCCGGGTGATCTCGCGGCGCACCGCCGTTCGAACCGGGCCCGCCCCAGCCGTCGGGTCCGGTCCAGGTCGCCGCCGTCGCGGTCCAGGACCACCGCCAGCGCCGCGGCCCAGGTCTGGGACCGGAACGGCTGCGCTCGCGGGCTCCAGGGCCGCCGGCCACACGCACTCGAGCAGGTCGCGGACCTGCTGGACCTGGGCGACGGCCTCGGCGATCAGCTCCTCCCGGCGGGCGCCCAGGTGCCGCAGCCGGCCCCAGGTCTCATCGACCGGCTCCGGGACATAGCAGCGCAGCTGCGCGGTCAGCCGGGCGATCAGCACCGCGTCCTTCTCATCGGTCTTGTCGAACGTCAGGTCCTCCGTCCGCCGGGCCCACGAGGTCTGCATCGGCTGCACACACACCATCGGCATCCCCCGGTCCGCGGCGAGCTGCCCCAGGATCCGCCAACGGTGCCCGGTCGGCTCACACGCCACCGTCACCCCGGCGAACCCCGTCGCCGCGGCACGATCGGCGGCCCAGTCCAAAGCCGACCCCGAGATCCCAGGCCTTGCACCGGAACGTCCGCCGTGCCAGCACCCCCGAGTCGTGGTCACACACCACCACCATCTGCTTGTTGTCGGCCAGGTCGATCCCCACGATCGCGTTGCCGACCGGCACCAGCTCCCGCAGCCGGGCCAGCCGAGCGTTGCGGTTGCGATCACCCCGCGACACACCGTTACCGTTGGTCATGAACGTCCTCCTTCATGCGATGGGACACCAAGCCCGACAAGCGCATCAGGAGGACGTTCCTACGCCCGGCACCGACACGCAGAACGTGTTCCTATGCCGCTGAGCGGGTGGCTGGCCGGCGCGCCGATCGCGTGTTCCTTCGGCCATGGGAGGCGCGAAGGTCAATGGAGTACCCAGGGCTCGGGGGCGAAGAACCAGCCGAAGTCTGGGACGCTGACGGCACTCCACAGGGCGACGCCCCGTTCGAACGTGTATTGGGCCGACCACTTCGGTGGCACACAGTCTCCCGCGGGGTCGTGGTTGACTGTGCGGACGAAAGTGGCGAGATTCCCGGTGAGGGTGAGCGTGCCTGAGCAGGGGAAGGGCGGTGCTGCGGTTGGCGCGGACGGGTTCAGGTGCAGGCTCCAGTGCCCGTCGTGCACCTTCCAGGTCCAGGTGCCGGCGTTGTTCCTGATCTCTTGCTGGGAGATGCGGCCGCCGCTGGCTGCCCGTAGCTCATGAGGAGTGAGGCGGTACCGGTAGTTCCCGTCGGGAAGCGTGATCTCGGACGGGTCGGTGGTGGCCACGGGGGTCTGCCTGAGCTGTGTCACGGAGGGCACGCCCCACGAGCACGACGGTGAGAACCACCGCGGCAGCCACGAGCGCTGCTCCGACGGACCGGCGTGTGCGGAGCCGCCGACGTCTCCGGCTTGTGCCGCCCTCGACCGCGTGCAGACCGGCTTCGACGTCGACCTCGATCTCGTCTCCACGTTGACGCAGCAGTTGGCGGAGCTCCGCATCCCACGACCTGGGGTGATCAGCTGTCATCGCGTGGCCTCCCGGCATCTTCTGTCAATGCACCAGAGGTTGCCCCAGCATCGGACAATGCCTGCTCGAGTCGTCGTCGCGCCCGGTGGAGCGTCACCTTCGCCGAACCCGAGGTCAGGCCGACCAACTCTGCGGCCTGCGTGAGGGGGCGATCTTCGTAGTAGTACAAGATCACCAAAGCCCGCTGCCGATGGGGCAGCATCTGCAGAGCGCGCTGGACCTGCACCGAGGAACTCACAGAGTCCGGCTCGGACTGGTCCAACTGGGCGGTGGCCAACGAACGGCGCACTGAGTGGCGCTCCAGACCGCGCCGGCGCCCCTCCCTCCGGGCGTGGGTCGCCGCAAGGTTCAGCGCGACGCGGCGAACCCACGCGTCGGGTCGGTCGTAGCCCGACACTTTCAGCCACTGCAGATGCAGGCGAACGAACGCCTCCTGGGCAATGTCCTCAGCGGCGCCCGGGTCCTGGAGCAGCAACGCGACGGTCCTGACCACCGATGGGTACTCGGCCCGAAAGAACGATGCGAACGTCGCGTCCGGTGCGGGGCCGGCGTCGCCGTCGGGCCCGAGGTGCTCACTCGAGCTGCCGCGCGGACGTCTTGCCTGCTTCACGCCTCACACACTCTCGGGAGACCCATCCGGTTAGCACCCCGCGCTCACCGGTCACGAAAGCCCGGGTGAGGCGAAAGTCGCCCCTGGTGGCTGCTAACCCGCGGCCGTTCTGGATCGTGTGGTCGGCAGCCACACCCCAGGAGATCAGCCATGACCCACCCTCTCCCCGTGCTGCACAGCGCGGCCGCCGCCCTCGTCGTACCGCTACTCAGCGTGACGCTACTCGGGTGCCATGCCCACCGCCATGGACGACGACTTCACGCTCCTTGGGTGGCCTACCAAGGCCCCAGCCACGGCGGACAGCCCGGGGTCGATGGCATCTTCCTGGTCCGTCCCGATGGCTCCAAGGACCACGAGATCGCCACCAGCCTGCCTGGACAACACCTGCATCCCGACTGGTCCGCGGACGGCCGCACTCTGGTCTTCAGAGCCGACACCGGAGACTTCCCGCAGCTGTTCCTCATGAAACCGCTCACTGACCCCGCGGGGCGCCACGCACTCCAACTCACCCAGTGCCCAGGCGTCGTGCGTGCAGGTCGATGACCCAGCGCTCTCCCCTGACGGCTCCCACGTCGCCTACGTCGAGGACACGGGCCTCACCGTCGTCGGTCAACTGGAAGTCCCCGCCTCCTTCGACCTGCGCGTCGCGCGCATCACCCGCCACGGCGTGACCCACGTCCACACCCTGGTTCACTCACAGACCGGCGCCACCGGCCCGACGGAGCTCGTCGAGCCCCGATGGTCTCCCGACGGCACGAGGCTGGTGTTCTGGTCGGACCACACCGACCCCACGACCGCCGCCGTGGACGGCACCGTCATCCATACCATCCGCAGTGACGGGACCCAGGCGCGAGCCCTCACCCCTCCATCCCTGTTCGCCGGGGAGGTCGACTGGTCACCCAACGGGCGGCGCCTCGTCTTCGATACTCACCCGCTCATCCTCTTCAACTTCGACGAAGTCGTCTCGAACCTCTACACCAGCCATCCCGACGGCACACACATCCGGCAGCTCACCTTCTCCACCACCGCCCAGGACCGTGCCACCCAGCCCCGCTGGACCCCGGACGGACGCATCCTGTACACCCGAGTCCGCAACGGAGACAACCGCACACTCTGGACACGAATCGCCG
The DNA here is from genome assembly GCA_963797325.1 of uncultured Actinomycetota bacterium. Taxonomy (GTDB): domain Bacteria; phylum Actinomycetota; class Actinomycetes; order Propionibacteriales; family Nocardioidaceae; genus Nocardioides. The sequence continues at coordinate 90,714 of CAWCPG010000015.1, read as the reverse complement.
ACGGATCCCCACCGAGGCCCATCGCTCCAGGTGGACAGCGCACACATGGAGATCTGCAACCCACACCCGGCCGAGCTCTCCCACCACCCATCGCTCCACATTGACCTCAAGCCACCGCTTCGGAACCCCACACGTGCCCTCGCCCGACCACCAACAAGAACTCGACCCCGCACTCAGTGCCGAGGCAACCGTCGCGCGCCGATGACGGCAATCCCCGGCGTAGCCACTGCGGCGAGCTCGTCAACCCGCTCCACGCAGAACGACTGACATGGCTGCCAGAAGCAGTACATCCACGCCGCCCGACCGCCTCACCTGCCGCTGAGTGCGAGCTGATCTGCCGCTGAGCGGGCGTCTCGGTCGGCCCCCGGCAGGTGGGTAGCGTTCGAGCCATGGAGTACGCGATGCAGAGCGCTCTGATCGTCTCCATTCCCGAGGCCGAAGATGCTGTCGCCCAACACCGTGCTCGGTTCGATGAGGCAGCAGGGTTCGGCATACCAGCTCACGTGACAGTGATCTTCCCGTTCATGCCACCGGGACAGGTCAACGCGGAGGTGATCGAAAACCTCGCGGCCGCCATCTCCACCGTTCCGAAGTTCCACGCTACGTTCGAGAGCACCGGCTGGTTCGGCACGAACGTGCTGTGGCTGGCCCCGAATCCAGTCACGGTGTTCGGAGCGCTGATCACGGCCGCTGCGAATGCCTTTCCCGACTACCCGCCTTTCGAAGGCCGACATGAAGTGGTCGTACCGCACCTGACCGTGGGGCACGCAGACGCAGTGGTGACCGACCTCCAAGCGGCAGAAGAGCAAGTGCTGAGACACCTACCGATCAGAGCAGACGTCACCGAAGTCGCCCTGTGGTGCGGCACCGACGTGCCGGGTGGATGGCGTCGCATGATGGCCTTCGCCCTCGGCTGACTTCATCCCGCCAACGCCCGCTCATGCCGCTGTCCGCTGTAGGTGCCAAGAAGGCCACGGTCCTGTTTGCGCGATGACCGACTATCGATCCCGCCGGCCTCCGTAGAGCTGTGCCGAGATCCCGATCAAGATCAGGAGTGCGAGGCCGATGAACCACGCCGATCCATGAAGTCCACGCATCAACCCTCCGGTTTCGTCGAAGCCCTCCGTACCCAGGGGCCAGCGAGCTAGTCGCGACTCACCGCTACGCCCGCACATGCCTCTGTGGGTACGCCGATTCGCCGTGTTCGAGTCCAGTCGGTGACAGCCTGAGGCCACTGGCTGCACCATCTACCCATGGAGAGCTCCCGGAGACCCACTCTGCCCGGCGTTGTCGCTACGACGTTTGCCGGTGTGATTGTCGGCGTGACAGTGGCTGGGTACCTCCTCGTGAAAGAGGCGGATTTCCACCCCGCGGGATATACCGATCTCGGCCCTGTCGATCTCATCGTGCCGCTCATGGTCATCGACGCAGCAATCGTCGCCGTCGTCGCCCTGCTGGCGCTTTACCTGCGCTACCGGTCGGCCCATGACATCCGGGCCGGCGTCCTCTGGGTAGGGCTCGGCCTCGTGGCGGGTGGTCTCTTGGGCATCGACGCGGCGGTTGCGTTCGCCATTGCTCGTGGCTACAGCAGCGATGGGAGCGTGATAGGCGCTGAGGTGGGCATCGTGGCGGCCGGTTGCATGGCCGGGATCGGGATTGGCGGTCAGGCGTGGCTGTGGACTCGCCGCCGTTACACCGTATGACCTCCCTCCTGCCAGCGCGACGCTCGCGCCGCGATGCGAGCCTCCCGCGGCGGCGTGCTGGTGTGAAGGAAGGTCACACTGAGCGCGCCGACCAAGCGCGCTCAGGCCGATGAGCGGACGGACGAGCCTCCTCAGGGGTGCTCGTCGGGCTTGGCAAGAGGAAGGATCTCGGGCCTCAGCACAAGGGACATCGAGAAAAGTTCGATCCCGACCAGGTGCCCGTCCGCATCGAAGTCCAGACCGAGCTCCGTGCGTAGGTCTTCGTCCCACCACATGCGAGTTCTTGCCACGACACCGGGCTCCCGGCGAGGGCTACGGAGGGACACGTAGCCCATATCGACAGAGGCGTCGTACCGAAGGTCGAGCCCGGGGGTGTCATTCTCTGGCTGTGTCATGTGTCCCGTCGTGACGTGACGGGTTCCGGCGCGATGGGTGGTGAGCCGCGTAAGCGTGCCGACGAAAACGTACTCACGCGCCGCGAGCAGCGCGCGCTTCGATCGATGTGCATCCGCTCCGGTACCGAGAAGACTCTGCAACTCTTGAGCTCGGGTAGGCGTCCCAGTTGCGTGCGAAGCCGAATGGTCGTTGCCGTGGTTCCTGCGCTGGCACTTGCGGCCTGCTCGTTGGACACGAGCCAGCGAACGGAGGCCACGGCATCGGACCACGCCGCCTCTCGCGCCCGAGTCGGATCAACGTCGCCGCGCACCCACACCACACGTCGAGCGGAGCACGTCCGTGCCCCGCAGTTGGCGTCCTGCGGTCCCTGGGCCCGGGGCACCAGCTCGACCGGGAAGGCCCTGACGACCGCTCACGGACGGATCGAGAATTGCGTCGGCTTCGAAGGAACCTGGTTTGTCTTCCAGCTCGGAGCCCGCGGCGTGAACGGCGGTGTCGAGGAATTCCGTTGCGCGACCGCGAGCTGCACTCCCTCGAGCGTGGCTTTCCAACCCTCCCGGTGGACCTATGTCGCGCCACCCTTCGCCGGCAGTGTGACCCTGCTCGACGCAGAAGCCCGAGCCTCGTGGAGCGTCGACAACACTGGACACGAGCTGCTCTTCCATCCCGCCACTGGCACGTTCTCACACGAGCAACCCGCGCCGAATGACTGACGCCGTCTAGCGCAGGACCGCACGCACGCCGGCACCGTGCTCGCCGCGCCCGAAGGTCGCTCTGACCACACGACCTCTCGCGCCGCTGTCAGGGTCGCCCATGCCTGGGATGAGCGGTCGTGCTTCTCGAGGTCGACCCGGCGCCTGTGGACCGGTCGGCGAGCAAGCCGGCGGATGTCTAGGTGGTGAAGCGGTGGATGGCCTCGTTGGCGTGGTCCTGGAACGACGGGTTGGCCAGATCGGGCAGGAAGTCGGCTTGGTTGACCAGCGGACCGGTCAGGGTGTTGGCCCCGCTGGCGTAGAACGCGCCGCTGGTCATCGTCGGGTCGGTGACGCCGTCGACGAGCCGCTTGGCTCCTACGTCGAGCTTGTGGGCGAGCCCGAGGGCGGGCATGACGTACTTGGCGGCGACCCGCATCGGTAGGGGAAGGTCGCTGGGGGCTTGGGTGCCGGTGGTGTTCCCGGGGCTCACGGTGATGAATCGGCGGTCGGGGTGGTGGCGGGCCAGGTACCCCATCCAGAGGGCTCCGATGTACTTGGCCTGCGCGAACGCCAGGTTGAAGTCAGGCTTCGTGTTGGCGACGTAGCTGCCGTCGATGACCGTGGCGAGCTCATCGGTCGAGGTCGAGACGAACGATGGCCCCTTCATCCGCAACTTCGGAACTCCGCGGACTGCTTCGCTTCCGGCGAGGACCGCGATCTCGCCCAGCCGCCCCTCGGCCAGGAGTCCTTCGAGGAGGACGACGTGGCCAAGGACGTTCGTCGCGAACACGGTGGTGACCCCGTCGGGAGTCAGGTCCATCGAGTGCGGGCCGATGACGCCGGCGTTCATGACCAGTGCGTCGATGCGCCCGTCGATGGCCGCCAGGCCGGCGCGGACCGAACCCAGGTCGGCGACATCCATGACGACGATGTCGAAGATGCGCCGTCCGGTCTCGGCTTCAAGCTCGGCCTTGGCCGTGGTCGCCCGGTCGTGGTTGCGGCACGCCAGGAAGATCCGGCCCATCTCGGGCCGTAGGGCCAGTTGCCGGGCCACCTCCTTGCCGATCCCGCCGTTCGCGCCGGTGATCAACGCCGTCTTGACCCCTGAGTCAGTCATCCGCGGGTCGTCCTCTCGAAAATGGGTTACGCACCTCACTTTAGTCTCGAGGCGCTGGGTTGTCGAACCCACAATCCTGTTAGCCTCGGGGGATGGCCAACGAGACGAGCGACCGGCCGAAGCGGCTGACCCCCAAGGGGGCGCGCACCCGGGCGCGCATCGTGGAGGAGGCCGCCGCCCTGATCCATGAGCGCGGCGTGGCAGGCACCACCTTGGAAGACGTCAAGGCGGCGGCAGAAGTCAGCGGTTCACAGATGTACCACTACTTCCCCGACAAGAACGACCTCGTGCAGGCGGTGATCGACTACCAAGCCGACTCCATCGTCACACGCAACAAGCACGTGCTCGCCAGCGCGAACGGCGTCGAAGCCTGGCGGAAGATGGTGATCACTGCGGCGAGGCGCACCCGAGCACGAGGCGGCTGCCAACTCGGGTCGCTTGGTGGCCAACTCGCCGAGAGCGACCCCGAGGCCCGAGCGCACATCGCGGTCGGGTTCGAACAGTGGGCAGCCGCCCTCAGCGATGGACTGCGACCCCTCCACGCAGACGGGAGGCTCCCCTCCGACATCGACCCGGACGATCTCGCCACGACTCTGCTCGCCACCCTCGAAGGAGGGCTTCTACTCGCCCAAGTTCAACGAGACATCCGTCCCTTCGAAACAGCGGTCAACACCATCCTCGCTCTCGCCCTCGGCACCTAGCCCACACCTTCTCGAGATGCGCTCCACGGCAGCCGTGCGTTCCCTGATCCGACCCTCTTCCTGAGCACTCACATGCCGCTGTCAGGGCTCGATCGGGCCGCAGTGAGCGGCGCCCGACGTGGATGCCATGCTCCTCATGTGGACTCGGACTCGGGCGAATGGTCGGCGCGTCTTCCTGGGCTCTTCGCAGAGTCGTATGTGGACTATGCCGAAGCCCGAACCACCTATCTGCCCGTCGTACCACCCGAGCACCTTGTCTCTCGGCTCCACCTGGTTGCCGTGACGAGTGAATCGCAGGTCCTGGTCTGCCGCAGCGTTCAGGGCTGGCGATTCCTTCCGGGCGGGACCCGAGAGCCCGGCGAGTCGCTGCGCGAACTCGCCCGCCGCGAACTCCGAGAAGAAGCAGGTGCCACCCTGCTGGGTGACCTGATCCACTTCTCCGCACACCAGGTAGACAGCCAGCGCACTGAGCCTTACCGCCCGCATCTTCCCCACCCCCGTGCCTACTGGGCCTACGCCGCAGCACGAGTCGAGATCACTGGGCCGCCGTCGAACCCACCAGACGGCGAGCGGGTCATCGAGGTGCTCGCCCTCTCACCACCAGTGGCAGCGGAGTACCTCGACGTCGAGGACCCGGTGCACGCCGATGTCGTGCGTCATGCGCAGGGCCTGGGCCTGCTCGACCGGCTCGCTTGATCACCGATGCGCAACGGCGGCTGCGACCGCTCAAGTGCGCCACCGTCGGCGTACAGACGATCGGCTGTCGGGTGGGGCCGCAGTCGATCGAGACGATCGGTCTGGTGGTGGTCCCGTCAATCGTCACGATGCGCGCTTGAAACCGCACGGTGACCTCCCGGCCGGCTGCCGCGCGAGACAAGAAGGGCACGCTCAAGACCCTGTCAGCGCTCGGGAGACCGTAGCGGCGATCAGCTCCGCGAATCGAGGATGTGAGTCGAGGGTGAAATGGAGCCCGTCAGCGCCTACGCGGGCAACCTGCGCTGCATCGGCGTACAGCACACCTCGCTCCTGCGCCACACGACGGATCTCCTCGGTCAGCCTCCGAGATCTCGAGACGATCTCGCGGTCGAAGTCTGCGCCGGAGATCTCCTCGAACCAGGCAGCGGTGTCGTCCATCCGGACGGGGCTGACGAGCACGGTCACCGGCACGCGATCTCTCTCCGCCACGTTGTCGGCGATGTCGTCGACGTAGCCGTGAAGCGCCTCGGCGATGTCCGTGGGTGTGCGGCCGAAGCACGCCTTGAGATCGTTGGACCCGAGCATCACCACCACCACGTCCAAGGGTTGGTGACTCAGCAGACACGGGACGAAGTAGGGCCGGCCACTGCACCCGGGGCGATCCACATACTCCACATCGGTGGTGCGCCCGTTCAGTCCTTCCTCGATGACGTCATAGCCCTCTCCGAGCAGGCGTTGGAGCACGCCGGTCCAACGACGGTCAGCGGGCAGCCGCACGTAGTCGAGGTCGTCACCAGGACAGCCGTAGGTGTTGGAGTCACCGAAGCACAACACTCGCGTGGCCTGGGGATCGACGATCATCTTGCGAAGCATAGGCGCGTCACCGCCAAGCTCGAGATCGACTCGTACGCCGCCCCTGGGCCACCCCGGCGCACGCACATGCCGCCGTTCGGACGCGCGTGCATGCCGATATCCGCACGTGGATCAAAAGCCAGTGCGGCCGTCAGCGCATCGTGCTCCCTCGCCCGCCTTGCCACGCACTCCCTGATGAGAATGACGGGTCATGGCTGCCGGTCTGTCCGGCTCTGCTCGCTGCGGGGCACCCAGGACATGCCGGCGTAGCCGGTCACCGGCTCGAAGCCGGCCGCGGCGTACAGGTTCAGCGCGAACGTGTTCTCTGCCTCCGTCACCAAGGACACGCGCGCGGCGCCGCTCGCCCGAGCTGCGTCGCACACGCTTCCGACCAGTGCTGCGCCGACGCCGAGTCGACGGTGGCGAGGAGCGACGTACAGGTCTCGCAACTGCCAGAAGTGGCCCAGACGCTGTGATGCCGGGACCGGCGCGACCAGAGCAAGGCCCACCGCCTCATCGGCGCGGTTCGCGAGAAACGCCAGCAACGCGCCCGAGTCCAGGTGCCGCCCCAGCCACATGCTCGAACGGGCGGCGTCCGGCGGCTGTCCGTAGTGGGCGCGATACTCGTCGAACAGGTGGACGAGTTGAGGCGTCGGCGTGGTGGGTGCACCGACTTCGATGGCTCCGCTCATGGCCTTGGAATCGTAGATCGTCGCGCTGCTCTTCCTGCGTCGGGCACGGAGCCGCGTCCAGATCTCATCCTCATCCGCTGCCGAGAACCACGCACACTCGCACCCTGCTCGGCCCTCGAGACCACCAGCGTTTCCCGGCGCACGTGCTCTCCTAGGCGGGGAGGACCGTCTCGACGGCGAGGAGCCTGTCCCTCACCTTCGAAGTCGTGCATGATCACGCCATGACCGTGGTCTCCCGTGCCCTGATCGCCACCGTCTCAGGCCTCGCCCTCGCCGGCTTGGCGCTGCAGACTCCCTCCGCGGCAGGCACTGTCGCCCCGCTCAAGAGCCATGCGACGAAGAAGGCGGAGGGTCCGCGCTACCACGCGACCATTCGGACCACCCAGCACGGGATCCCCCATATCACTGCCTATGGCTGGGGGAGTCTCGGCTTCGGGTCCGGGTACGCCGCGGCCCAGTCGTCGATCTGCACCCTGGCCGACACCTTCCTCACCGGCCGCGGCGAGCGGTCCCGCTACTTCGGCCCCAACGCGGCGCTACGACGACCAGACGGCGATCAATGCGACCAACCTCCAGGTGGACGCGTTCGTCACGGACCTGCGCGACCGGCACGTCGTCGAGGACCTCCTGGCCGACCCGCTGGCCGGGCCCGGCAAGCAGGCCCGGGCGATGGTGACGGGATATGCGGCGGGCATCGAGAGGTGGAAGAAGACCCACCGGGTGACCGATCCGGCGTGCCGCGGGGCGGCGTACCTGAAGGAGGTCCGTGACCCCCCTCGACATCTGGTACGGCATCTACATCGCCAACCTGAACGCCTCGGACGCTCAGTTCATCCCGGCCATCGTGACCGCGGCGCCGCCGGCGCCCGGGGCGAAGGCGCCGTTGGTTCCGACGAGCCCCCGGTCCGTCGACCGGGCGAAGCTGCTCAAGGCGCTCGGTCGCGACCGGGGCCCCGCCTTCGGGTCCAACGCGACCGCGGTGGGCGGCCGCGACACCACGACCGGCAAGGGCATGCTGCTGGGCAACCCGCACTTCCCGTGGGTCGGCCGCTACCGGTTCACCCAGCAGCAGCTCACCATCCCCGGGAGGTACGACGTCGCGGGTGCGTCGCTGATCGGGTCGCCGGTGGTGAACATCGGCTGGAACAAGAACGTCGCGTGGAGCCACACGGTCTCGACCGCCTACCGGTTCACGCCGTACCAGTACACCTCGCTCGGCGGGCTCTCCTACGCCACCGACCACGGTCCGCAGGAGCTCATGCACGACGTGGTGAGCATCGCCGCACGGCAGAAGGACGGCTCGATCACCCAGGTCCCCGAGGACCTCTACCGCACCCCCCAGGGGTTCGTCGTGAACGCGCCGAGCATCCTCATGCCCTGGTCGACGTCGAGCTTCTGGGCCATCCGCGACGCCAACGCCGAGCAGCTGCGCACGATCGACACCTTCTTGGACATGGGCAAGGCGCATGACGTCCGCGACCTGCTGAGGCGCCAGGACGCCGGCGGTGGGATGCCGTGGGTCAACACGACCGCGGCCGACCGCGACGGGCACGTGCTGTACGCCGACCACTCCGTCGTACCCAACGTGTCCAACGCCCGGGCCGACCAGTGCATGACGGCGACGGGTCGGCTGCTGAACGCGGTGGCGGGGCTGCCCGGTCTCGACGGCACCCGCGCCGACTCGGACGTGCACCTGGGGGACCGACCCCGGAGCGGAGCGCCCCGGCATCTTCGGCCCGCACCACCTCCCCGCGGTCGTACGGCGCGACTGGGTCACCAATGCCAACGACTCCTACTGGCTGCCCAACCCGAAGTCCCCGCTCGAGGGGTACGCCTCGATCATCGGTTGCGAGCGCTGCCAGCGCACGATGCGGACCCGCATGGTCGACGCCTACGTGATGGATCGGCTCGCCGGCCGGGACGGCCTGGCCAAGGGCACCAAGGAGTCGCCCCGGACGCTCCGCGCCAGCGAGTACCAGAACCGGGTCCGGGCCGGCGAGGTCATGCGCGCCGGGGGTGCTCTGGACAAGGCGTGCGCCAGGACCGGCAAGAAGAAGGCCTGCAAGATCCTCGCCGCCTGGGACGGCCGCAGCAACAAGGACTCCGCCGGCTACCAGATCTTCGACGCGTTCGCGGCCAGGGTCCCCACGACCGGGGTGTGGAAGGTGCCGTTCGACTACAAGCACCCCCTCGCCACGCCTCGCGGTCTGATCGCGAGCAACCCCAGCGTGGTCAAGGCGATGTCGGACGCGATCCACGCCCTGCACCAGGCGAAGGTCCGCTTGGGCGCGCCGTGGGGCTCGCTGCAGGTCGCGGGAGACCGCGGAGCACCGCCGATCCCGCTGGGCGGCGGCTCCGGCGACGCGGCCGGCAACGCCAACGCGCTCGCGTCGTACGAACCGAGGTCGAACAAGCACCACTACCGCCCCGTGACCTACGGCTCGTCCCACATCCAGGCGATCGCCTTCCTGTCCGGAGGCAGGGTCAACGCCCACACCATCTTGACCTACGGACAGTCGGAGGACCCCACGTCGCCGTACTCGAGTGACCAGACCCGGATGTTCTCGAACAAGCAGTGGGTCACCTTCGCCTTCACCCCGTCCGAGGTCCACCGACAGCTGGTCTCCACCCGGGTCGTGCACGGGGGGTGACTGGAAGGTCACGGCGTACCTCCGCACCGGTGGCCCCAGCCACCTGACGCTGGTGGGGCGACGGGGCAGTCAGGGCCACCGTCGTGACGGATGCCTCGACCCCGAACCCTCCTCGGCATCTTCGACCGGGCAGCAACCTCAGCCGCCGATCGGAGGTCGTGGGTGGGCCGCCGTGCAGAGGCCCAGATCGCGACGACGGTCCTCTGACCGGGCTCACACCGTGGGGCTACAACGAGCTGGCCCGCCGCCACTGGAGTCCGCTGACGAAGTGCTCGACGTCGTCCTGCGAGATGCCGGCTGCTGTGACCTGCAGGATGTAGCCCCGGTCATATCCCATGACCACCGTCGAATTGCGTCCGCTGCCGGCTCGGATAGCTGCGTCGATCTCGCCGAGGCGTTTGTGTTCGTAGCTCGAAGAGTCCTTGAAACGCGTCCAGAAGTCGGCCGGGTAGACCCGAGCACTGACCGCACTCACACTCAGGTGGGACCCCCGGTGAGCGGGGTCGCCGGCAAACACATAGCTCTCGGCCTTGATGGAAGTCGTCTTGCCAGCATCGCCCCACCTGATGTACTGCGGGGCGATGCTGGCGTTGTGATGGTCCAGGCCCGCCGGCACCCACGTCGCCAAGAAGGCCGGCGGCTGCGAGTCCGGGGCCCCGCTGCCGGCTTCCACGTCGCCTGAGCCACAGGCCGCCAGCACGCACATCGAGAGGGCTGCGGTCAGGATGCGGAGCGGTCGAAGGGGCCCCGACCGAGCCGTGGGGGATGCCATGTGCGGTCCGTTCTCTCTCAGAAGCTCCAGGGGCCGAAAACGCCTGCACACGTCATGAGCTCACCGCTGACAACGCAGGCGCCGACGGGCTTGCCCCAGCCGGTGGCGTTCCAGAAGGCTTGCTGGGTCCAGCCCTTGTACTGATGTGAGCCGCAGTCGCTCGCCGTGCCGCACGCATACGTTGCGGTGGTGTCGGCCTCGGCGGTGTCGATCGCGGCGTTGGTGTTCGTAGCGACCTGGGTGCCGTTCTTGAAGCGGACCTGTGCGGAGACCGTGATCTCGCCGATCTCACCCGTACACAGGCCAACGGACTGGACGTTGACCTTACGAGGGGCGGACGACTTGTCCCACGCGGTGTACTCGGTGGTGCAGTACCCACCAGGCAGGGCATCCGGCTGCACGGCCGCGGCACCGCTCCGTGCTCGAGGGCTTGCGCTGGCGGCGCTGGAATCTCCCAAGTCGCCTGACCCGTTGGAGCCAGACCTCACCAAGGTCCCGCCGGGGGGAACGGTGACCGGGATGACGGGAACGGTGACCGAGGAGCCAGCGGCTCCAGACGCTGGAGCCGCGGCGCCGACGTATGCCGCGACGCCAAGGCTTGTTGAAACGAGGACAGTGACCGCGTAACGAACGGCGGCTTTCCGGCTGAGGGCTCTCATCTGGGTGACTCGCTTCTCGTGGCCTGTCTTCCGAATGGCAGGCGGCTCGGACACGCTATTGCGCATGCACAGAGACTGTCCCCCGGAGGCGCGTCAGGATCTCGTTAGGATTTGGACCCATCTGGACCGCGTCTCCCCGGTCGACGTTCGCGACTCGGAGCGCGGGCCCACGACCCGACAGTCCGCCGCGTCGTGAGCGAAGAGCCACCGCAGCAGTCCGCTGCCGAAAGGCCTGCCGTAGCCGTCGTGGGAGCCGTCGCCAGAGCCCGCGTCTTGCTGTCCGGCCGCACGCTCATGTCGATGCGAGGTCGTCAGGGTGTAGCCATTTTCAAGACCCTGGTGGAGATGGCAACGTCGTGCGCATGGATGTGTCGATCCGGCCGGTCGAGGAGGCCGACTACGGGGCCGTGATGCGCCTGGCACCGCGACTGCTGGTCGGTGTGGACCCCTCGAGGCCCACGGATCTCGTACGCAAGGCGATCCAGGGTTGGGTGGACGAGTCGATGAGGTCGACAGGCAGCGACAACCAGGCCGGATGGGTCGCCGAGCTCGATGGCTCCATCATCGGTTTTGTCTCGGTCTCAGCGGAGCAGCACTGGTGTGGAGAGACGGATGCCTGGGTCGGGGAGTTGATCGTCGAGCAGCGGTTCGAACGGCGGGGCGTCGCCCGGTCGCTGATCGGTAGAGCCGAGGAGTGGGCGACCCAACGGGGCCTTCGACACATTCGGCTCACGACCGGGGCCGCCAACCACGGAGCGCGAGCCTTCTACGAGCGGCTCGGCTATCGACTGAACGAGGTCACCCTCACCCGTGAGCTGTCTGGGGCGCCGAGCGCCTGACCGCACTCACGAGCCGCGATGAGGGCGTCGTGGTCCCCGATCATCGGAGGCGTTCGTCTGCTTGGGCTTCTCCGAAGCGGACCCGCACCGGCCGGTCGCCTGACACCCTTTCGCCATGCGTCTCTTCCGCAGATCCGCCCCGTCTGCCACTTCGTCCGTCGGCTCCACGGGACACAGCCTCGACGACAGGCTGCTCGTCGAGATCGCCAAGTCCAGTGACCTGTCGAGCCCGCGCCATTGGATCCACTACGTGTACTTCCCCACTGAGCAAGACGCTCGGACAGCCGCCGAGGTCATCGAGGCGGCGGGCTGGGGACTCCAGTCCGTAGGCGCCGCCGCCGGCGGACGACCGGAGTGGGTTGTCATCGCGGAGCAGCACGAGGTGGTCACCACACCCGACGCTGTCAGGGGGGCGCGTGCGTTCTTCGAGGGGGTGGCTGCGACGAACGGCCCCGGAGAGTACGACGGCTGGGAGGCGAGCGCGTAGGTCACCACTCGTGGGCCACTGTCAGTCAGTAGCCTCCGCCTGATGGGGTAGGTGCTCGCCGGAGTCGGGAAGGGCCTTCACGAGGTCGGTGCGAGCGCGTGCGACGCGCGAGCGGATGGTCCCGATGGGGCAGCCGCAGACCTGGGCGGCCTCGGCGTACGGAAGACCGAACAGCTGGGTGAGGACGAACGCGGCCCGACGATCGGGTTCGAGCCGGTCGACGAGGTCCCAGAGCGCGAGCTCGTCAGTGGGAGCCACGTAGGTGGGTGCGGCCGCAGCGAGGCTCGCGCGCCGGATGAGGGCTCGGTCCCGTTGGGCGCGCTGGACGTGGTCGGCGCAGACCCGGCGGGCGATGGCGAAGACCCAGGTGCGGGCGGAGGCCTCGCCGCGATAGTGGGGGAGTGCTCGGTGGACCCGGAGGAACGTCTCCTGCGTCAGGTCCTCGGCGGACTGAGCGTCACCGAGGTGACGGCACAGGCGCCAGACATCAGCAGAAAGCTCACCGACGAGCTCGTCGAACTCTGGTTGCCGGTGCCCAGCATTCCCGTTGTGCACGACGCGACTCTAGGAGACCCGACTGTCAGGGGGCAGAACCGGGCCTCACGCAGAGCGATGCTTGGCCGTGATGTCACCGCCACGGGCCGGAGAAGACGGCGGCGGCCGTCGGACGGCGCCTTCGACGGAAGGGACGCCGTCGGAAGGGACGCCGTCGGGAGGGGACGACGGGATGCCGGACGACATCGGCGACATGGTCCTGGGCATCGCGAGTAGGGCCAGGAATGCGACGAGCCAGAGCAGGTGGGGAGCCTCGTCTGTCCACGAGGTGCGTCCCGGATGGGCAAGGTCGACGAGGGCGGTGGTGACCAGCAGCAGGGCGACCACTCCGACCGCCGGAGCCGTGGCCCGGCTCAGCTGGGGCCACCACGCACAGAGGAGCAGTGACAAGGCGAGGGCCACCTCGTAGGAGCCGAGCTCGTGGGCCGGGTGCATCCCGGTGTCCGGGTCTCGGCCGAGCAGCAGCGCGGGGGTGCTGAACCACAACAGGACGAGGGCCGCCGTGACCAGCACGACACGGGGGAGCTCCGCGCGGGCACGCGCCGACAGCCGCGGAGTCGATGGTTCCCTCTCGACCGCGGCCTGGATCAGCGCGCGCAGAGGAGGTACGGGAGGTGTCGGCGCCAGGCGGGTCCGTCGGCGGATCTCTCGAGCGTCTGCGTACCAGTTACGACAGCTGGGGCAGCCGACGAGGTGCTCCGTGAGCCACGGCATGCCCACGCCGGCATCCTCGTGGTCGATCACGGCGGACAGTGCCTCGCGGGCGGCCCGGCACTCCGGTGGTTCGTGGTCGTTCATCCCTGGTGTCCCTTCACATTCCTGGCATCGAGCCCATGTCGGACGGGTCTTCGGATTCACCGACCAGTGGTGTCACCGGGAGGGCTACCCGGATCACCCCGGCGTGCGCGAACCGCAGCAGGAGGATCACCCGGTCGCCCACCTTCAGGTGACGAGTGAGGTCCTGCAACATCAGATGGAGGCCACCTGGCTCGAGGCTCGTCGCATCATGCGCCGGCACCGGGAGTGAGGGCACCGCCACCATGGTCGAGGAGCCATGACTCGTGACGTCCTTCATCGGCACGACCGAGCGGGCAGCCGGTGAGCTGGCCGCGACCAGGTGGTCATCGCTGCTGCCGGAGTTGGTCAACGTGAAGTACGCGACTCCCACATCAGGGGACGCTGGCAAGGGCACCCGCCCCCCGGACAGGGTGAGATCCCCGGAACTGGCGCTGGCACCCGAGCTGGGTCCCGCCGCCGCGTCGCTCCCACGCCCAGCTCCGCAGGCAACCAGCGCGGTTGCCATCCCGACGAGCACCGTCAGGGCTCGCAGTCGCCTCTTCACCCGCAGCGTGTGCGGCGACGAGCTGATCATCGTGATCCCTTGGCGTGAGGTGGCTGACGGGGTATCAGTCCGTCGCGGAGCGCCCTGAGTTCCCGCGACTTTCTGGAAGTCGCGGGAACCGAACGGGCGCCATCGGGGACTCACACCACGTGGTCCGAACCAGCGCCCAGCGCGCCCGTTGCCTGATGGGTGCCTGCCTGCTCGCGCTCGCCTGCCTCGCGGCGGCCTGCGCGAACGACCAGGATCATGTGGTGACCAACGCCGACCGTGGCCCTTTCCACGGCGTCGACATGCGGACCCGGTCAATGGCGCTGACCCCGGCTGATCTCCACACGCGGTTCCACAGCACAGCCGGCGGCACGACCGATCTCGCTTCGCTCCAGGCAGGGCACCTGATGCTGCTCTACTTCGGGTACACCCACTGCCCCGACGTGTGCCCGACCACGATGGCGTCTCTGGCTGGAGCACTACGGGGGCTCTCGGCGGACGATCAGGAGAGTGTGCAGGTGGTCTTCATGACCTCGGACCCTGGGCGTGACACCCCGGCCGTGATGAGAGCGTGGCTTGCCAACTTCGACGGTGGTCTGTCGCGTCCCTTCGTCGGGCTCACGGCCAGCCCGCAGCGCATCGACGCAGTCGCCCGGACGCTCCACATCCTGATCGCACCCCCCGTCCGGCACAAGAACGGCACGGTGACCGTCGACCACGGAGCCGAGACGATCGCCTTCCGGGACGGTCGGGCACAGGTGCTGTGGAGCTCGGACACCTCGCCGTCCGACTATGCAGCGGACCTTCAGACGCTCGACTCGTCGTCGTGATGCATCGGTATCCCCGGTGACGCGGCGTACGACGGAGTCGGCAGCCTTCGTCGGCGTGCTGGTGGTGCTGGCCGTGGCCGCCACGGCCTGTCAGGCGTCGTCGGGCCCCACCCCTGCTGGTGACGACCTGCTGTCACCCGGGCCCGCGCCGGAACGGGTCACGCTTCAGACCACCAGCGTCCGAGGGCTCGGCCCGATCCTGACCGACGGTGCTGGTCGCGCGCTCTACATGTTCCCGCCCGACGCACGCGCGGAGGTGCGATGCGTGGGGCCGTGTGCGGGTACGTGGCCGACCCTCACGGTCTCGACGTCGGGACGCGTGACCACGCAGGGCGGCGCCCGCCCGCGCCTGGTCGGCACCCTGCGTGACCCCAACACAGGGACACGCGTCGTCACCTACCGCGGCAACCCGCTCTACCTGTACGCCGGCGACGTGCGGGCGGGGCAGGCGAACGGTCAGGGGCTCTTTCTCGACGGCGGCCCCTGGTACGTCCTCACCCCCTCAGGACAGCCGGTGACGGCCGAGGTCACCGCGTCGGGGGCTGCCCCGTGACCGGCGCAACGACGGGTCGACGTGGCCTCTTGGTGGCGGGCGCAGGCCTGGCCGGGCTCGCGGTCGGGAGCGCTCCCTCGTTCCTCGGGGGCGGGCAGGGCGACGAGGGGGCCCTGCGGGCTCCGTCTCCCGGCGAGGAGCTGATGACTGAGCACGGCGTCCTGAAACGGGTGCTGCTGGCCTATCGCGCAGCATCGACGAGACTCGCCGACGGGCAGGCCCTTCCTGCCGGCGCGGTCATGGACGCCGCACAGATCGTGGCGGACTACGTCGAGGGGTTCCACGAAGGGCTCGAAGAGGCCTATGTATTTCCCCGTGTCGCCACGCACGCCCCCTACCAACGCCTGGTCGAGACCCTCCTGGTCCAGCACGATCGGGGACGCCACCTGACCGCGGAGATCCTGCAGCTCGCGGCGAGAGGCAGCGACACTGATCTCGTGCGGGCCGCGCTGCAGACACGTCTGGACGCGTTCGTCGCGATGTACGAGCCGCACGAGGCATGGGAGGACACGGTGATCTACCCGGCCCTGCGGGCCGTGACAACGCAGGCCACCCTCGACGAGCTGGCCGATCGCTTCGCCGGCCTCGAGTCCAGCCGCTACTCCGATCTCGCCCTGGCCCGCATCCTGGACCGGGTTGCCGGCGTCGAGGAACAGCTCGATCTCCACGACCTCGCCTCCTTCACCCCTCCGGCCAGCCTGACGCCCGAGCCGGGCGCCCGACAGAAGGGATCACGATGACCACCCATGAGCACCCGGGACGACGACTGACACCGCGCGCCGGCCCCCGACTCTTCGCGCTGGCAGTGGCAACGGTGGGCGTCCTTGCGCTCACCGCCCCGGCCGCACTCGCGCACGTCTCGATCACTCCGTCGACGGCCGAGCCGGGGAGCGCCACGGAGCTGACCTTCCGAGTACCCAACGAGGAGGCCAAGGCCGCCACCACCCGCCTCACCCTGCAGATCCCCACCGACCACCCGATCGCGCAACTGCTGGCCAAGCCGGTGCCGGGCTGGACGGTCAGCGTGCGCACGACACGGCTGGACCAGCCGTTGGTCACCGACGACGGCACCTTCCACTCCGTCGTCTCGCAGGTCACCTGGTCCGGCGGTCGGATCGAGCCGGGCCAGTACCAGGACTTCGCGCTCTCGGCCGACCCTCTTCCCGACGAGCCGACCACGCTGGTGTTCAAGGCGCTGCAGGGCTACAGCAACGGTGACATCGTGCGCTGGATCGACGTACCCGAGAAGGGGCAGGAGGAGCCGGAGCATCCGGCCCCCGTCCTGACCATCGAGAAGGCTGCCACGGCCGCGGACTCGATGCCAGGCATGGCCGACAATGGGTCGACCTCCGACGCTTCGGATGGTTCCAGCGGAGATTCGAGCGGTGAGGTGGTGGCCTGGGTTGCTCTGGTCGTCTCAGTCCTGGCCGCGCTCCTCGCGGGGGGCTCGTTCCTCAGGTCGCGACGTAGCGCCTGACGCGCCCGTCGTACGCCGGTGGGGAGCGGTCGCCGGGCTCCTGACCGCGGTGGCGGTCCTGCTGCCGGCCGCGCCGGCGTCCGCTCACGCCACGTTGGTCTCCACCGACCCGTCGGAGGGGTCGGTCGTCCAGGGTGTGGTGCAGACGGTCAGCGCGACCTTCGACGAGTCGGTCGGGGTCAGCGACGACAGCCTGCGGGTCTTCGACCCCGCGGGCCACCGGGTCGACGTCGGCGGAACGCACCCGGGCTCCGGCCCGTCGACCATCGAGGTGTCGCTGTCGTCGTCCCAGCCCGCAGGCACCTACACCGTCGCGTGGCACGTCGTGTCCGCCGACACGCACCCGGTGCAGGGCGCGTTCACGTTCTCGATCGGTCATCCGAGCAGCCACATCTCGAGCGCGTCGGTGGCCCAGCGCGCCGGTGGGGCGGTGTCCGGGCTGTACTCCGTGGACCGGGCGCTCGGCTACGTGGGTTTCGTCATCGTCGCCGGAGGGCTGGTGTTCCTGGCTCTGTGCTGGGCGACCGGCCATCGCTACCGCTACACCGGCCGGTGGCTCCTGACGGGCTGGCTCCTGGCGGTCGTGTCGACGGCGCTGCAGGTGCCGCTCCAGGCCGCCGAGACCGCCGGTCGCTCCGTCGGCGGGATGGTCGACCCACACCTGCTCGCGACCACCCTCGGGACGCATCTCGGAACGGCCGTCCTCATCCGGGAGGTCGCGCTGGGCTTCCTGGCGGTGCTGGGGCTGCTCGTCACCGAAGCCGCGTCCTCGGACTCCCGAGACCGCTGGCGGCTCGGCGGGCTCTACCTCCTCGCCACCGGCCTCGTGGCGGTCACCTGGTCGGCGTCCGGCCATGCGGTCAACGGGCACTGGTGGGGCATCTCCCTGGTGGCCGACGTGCTGCACCTGACCGCCGCCGCGGTGTGGCTCGGTGGCCTCGGCATGCTGGTGGCCCTGGTGCTGTTCGGCCGACACACGCCACCGCGGACCGACCAGGTCGTTGCCGCCTCACGCTTCTCGCCGCTGGCCCTGGCCTCGGTCATCACCATCGTCGTCACCGGCACGTTCCAGGCCTGGCGCAACACGCGCTCGTGGCCGGCCTTGTTCGACACCAGCTACGGCGTGCTCCTCTGCGTCAAGATCTTCCTGCTCGTGCTGTTGGTGGTCCTCGGGTGGCAAGCGCGGGCGGCGCTGGGCACCGCGCCCTTCCGCAGGCCGCGGGCAGACGACACCGGTCGATCTCGGCCGGCTACGTCGTGGGGTGGCCCTCGAGGCCGGCCTGGGGCTGGCCGTCCTGTGCGTCACCGCCTCCCTGGTCCAGACCCCCACAGCCGTTGAGTCCTACCACCCCGTCGCGCACGCCACTCGCGCGTTCGAGGCCGGGCACCAGCGCGGAACGTTGGCGATCACGGTGACGCCGTCACGCCTCGGTCCGAACGAGGTGCGGATCACGGTCCGGTCCACTGACGGTCGGCCCTACCGACCCAGACAGCTCACCGCATCGCTGACGCAGGACCACCAGCACATCGGACCGATCGCTCTCACCCTCCACTCGACGGCCCCCGGGGTCTACGTCAGCAAGCCGGTCTCGCTGGACTTCCTGGGCTCATGGACGCTGCAGGTCGTCGTCCGTGTCGACGCCTTCAACGAGACATCGGTGACCCTGCCGGTGCCGATCACCTGATCCGTTCGGCTCTCCGCTGCGGCGTGTCCAGGGGCGGGAGCACCATCGCCTCGGTGTAGGCAACGAGGAGGAACAGCAGGAACGTGATGACGTGGACCGCGGTGCACCACAGGCAGATCGCGTTCACCCCGAAGAACTCCGCCCAGACCAGGTAGACCACCATCAACGCGCCGAGGCTTGCCCACGCGATCCGCGCCCCACGCAGCGCCGGCGACGCCGAGCGCCACGCGCGCGGAGTGAGCAGCACGAGCGCCACGACGAAGTACACGAGCCCCAGCACCGCCACCGGGATCCCCGCGAAGTGGGAGTACTCGCTCGAGGTCACCTTCTGACAGTTGATCCGGCCGGTCTCGGGGCAGCTGAGCGTCACCGAGGAGTCGAAGTGCTCGATCGTCAGGTAGACCGCCACCGCAAGCCCGGCCAACGACAGGACGAGACCCGCCACGATCGAGAACCGGGGGATGTCCCGCTCGGGTGTCGCGGTCATGACGGGTTCAGCCCGGCTGCGGCAGCAGTCACCCCGGACGACGTGCAGACCTTCGCCGGCCGGCCGTCCGTGAGCCGGCAGATCGAGGCGGTGAACGTGTTGGCCGCACCGAGCACGGACTTCGACAGCGGACTGCTCGGGTCACGGATCTCGACTCAGCGCCTGGGCATGGGTCAGGCCCGCGAACAGCTTCGGACTGTAGCTCGCGCCCTGGGTCAGGTAGCGACCGCCGACGTCGAGGAACGGGATGCTGCCCTTCTGGTCGAGGTAGGGCGGACGGTCGTAGGTGTCGAAGACCTTCCCGTCGGCGCTCGACAGCGAGTCGAGCGGGGCGTACGTCGTGCCTTGCACCTGGTTGCTCTGGGTCTCGTACCCGGTGAACGACAGGTAGGGGCTGCTGTAGGACGAGCCGTGGAAGGACAGGGTCGGGGTGTCGGGGTAGATGTCGGCGTGGGCCGACGTCGTCTGGCCCAGCCCGGCGAAGGTGCCGAACCTGGACAGGGCGGCCACGACCGCCCAGCGTTCCGCTGCGCAGTAGGGGCAGTACTCCGCGCCGACGTACAGCACCCGCGGCTTTCCGTCGGCGGTCAGCGGGGCCGCCGGCGAGACTGGCTTCAGCGGGTTCGCCAAGCCACCGGTACCGACTGCGTCGAAGGTCGACGCGGGGATCGACGTGATGCCCCGGACGAGAGCCGGGTCGGCGGCGGTGGTCTCGGCTCCCGATCCCCCTTGCCAGCGGATGCCCAGGAAGACCAGAACCCCGATCACGAGGACCAGACCGCCGACGATGACGGACACCCCGAGGACGCGGTTGCGTCGCTGCCGTTCCTGCTCACGACGGAGCTCGGCGAGCACCGCCTCCCGCCGGCCCGTCTTGGAGGACCCGCGCTGGTTGCGCGCCGTCGCCGAAGATCTCTTCGCCACGGGCCCAGTATGCCGACGGCGGAAGGCTGGCGCCGGTGAACGACGAGTGCGCGTCGCGACGTAGATTGTGGTCAGCCCAGGGTGGGCGACCGTGGCGGGTGCGTCGGTCAGCAGAAGGAGCGCGGTGTGAGTCCCAGCTCGATGATGCCGCCGCTGACCTGGCACACGTTCTTCACCACCTGGACCCTCCACGCCGGATGGACGATCGCGTGTGCGGTGCTGTTGGTCGGCTACTTCGCAGGCCTGCGTGCTGCTCACCGGCGCGGTCACACGCCGGTCGGCCCGGCACGCATCGCCAGCTGGGTGCTCGGTGTGGTCTCGCTGTGGGTCTGCCTCTCGTCGGCGGTGGACGCGTATGCGATGAGCCTGTTCTGGATGCACATGATCGAGCACCTCACGCTGATCATGCTGGTTCCGGCGTTCCTCGTGCTCGGACACCCGCTGACCGTCCTCCGTGCCTCGGGCGGGCCACGGTGGCAGGAGGCCTTCGACCGGGTCATGCACAGCCTGCCGATGTCGATCCTCACCCATCCCTTCGTCGGGATGGCGGTGTACGCCGTGGTCGTCTTCTACACGCACCTGACGCCGTTCATGGATCGCATGGCCGAGAACCCGCACCTCGTGGTGGCCGAGCAGCTGGCCTACATCTCCGCGGGGTGGCTCATGCTGTTGCCGCTGATCGGCGAGGAGCCGATCCGGTGGCAGACGCCGTACCTGCTCCGCCTGGCGCTGCTGATCGTGGCGATGATCCCCGACACCTTCGTCGGCATCATCCTGCTGCAGACCCAGAAGGACCCGTTCCCGATGTACATGGGGATGCGGCCGTCGTGGGCGCCACCTGCGCTGCGCGATCTCGACATCGGCGGCTCGCTGATGTGGTCGGTCGGCGACGGGCTGATGATGCTGCTGTGCGTGGGCATCGTGATCTCCCTGATCTCCGGGCAGACCAGCGACCGGATCCTCGGCCCCTGGCTCGAGTCGGTCCGCACCAACACCTTCACCGAGCACGTCGAGCGCACCGGCGGCCACCTCGACGGCGAGCGTGGAGCCACCATCGACGACGACGACGCAGCCCTCGCGGCCTACAACGACATGCTGCAACGGCTCGGCCGCGCACACACCGACCGCTGACCGTCGGTCCCGATGGACTCAGCGCCCAGCGTCTGGAGCGGCTGCAGATGTGACGAGGGTCGCGATTCCGGTGGTGCTCGGAACGGCGAGGGGTGACGCCGATCGAGCTGACGATGGTGCGGACGACTTCCTCGGCCAGTGACTCACTCGGTTCCTGGTCGCAGGCTTGTGGCGGAGGGGCTGGTCTGTAGGCCGGGTTCTGTTCCCGGGCGCCTTGCGACGCACCGTTCGGCGACCATCCATCTCGGGCCGCCGTTGCCGACGGCCTCGTGCGGTCCACCCGCGCACTCGGGCGGGCAGCCCTCGAGCGTGCGCTGTTCGACCTTGCTCCGGGCGGGGTTTACCGAGCCGATCCGGTCACCCGGATCGCTGGTGGTCTCTTGCACCACCGTTTCACCCTTACCTGCACCACCGCCGCTCTCGACAAGCGCGACCGACGACGGCCTTCAGGCGGTCTGTTCTCTGTGGCACTGTCCCGCGGGTTGCCCCGGGTGGGTGTTGCCCACCGCCCTGCCCTTCGGAGCCCGGACCTTCCTCGACGCCCGTCTCACGACGTACGCCGCGGTCGCCCGACCAACCCCTCCGCGCTGGTCATCGTAGGGCACGGCGGCCGGGTCTCGACAGGCTCGACCGACGAGGAACGCCGGGCCGGCCCTGTGGAGGGGCCGACCCGGCGTTCCGGGTGGGGACTACCGCGGAGCGGTCAGCTCACGGTCAGCGCCGTGTCGTCGAGCACGAACGACGTCTGGAGCGAGGAGTCCTCCGCGCCGCTGAACGAGATCGTCACGGTCTGACCGGCGAACGACGACAGGTTGAACGACTTCTGGCTGTAGCCCGTGCCCTTGTTCAGGTTCGAGTACGTCGCCAGGGTCGTGCTCCCCGCCTTGACGGTGAGCTTGTCGTACGCCGTGGTCGTGGTGGTCTCCGCAGTGTCGATGTGGAGCCAGAACGTGAACGTCGCCGCGCACCCGGCCGGAATCGTCACCGACTGCGTGAGCGTGTCGGTGTGGGTGGTCCCGTAGCCGTCCAGCCAGGCCTTCCAGGTGCCCGCGTGGGCGGCCTCGCCGGACGAGCTGTCGACGACACCGGACGACGCCGTCCACGGGGCCGCGGTGCCGGTCTCGAAGCCGGGGTTGCCGAGCTTCTGACCGGGGCTGCTGCACCCGCCGCCACCGCCGCCACCGATCGTCCACGTGAACGTGGTCGAGCCCGTCGCGTTGGTGGTGTCCTTGGCGGTCACCGTCGAGCTGAAGGAGCCGGCGGTGGTCGGCGTACCGCTGACCAGGCCGGTCGAGGCGTTGATCGACAGCCCGGTCGGCAGGCCGGTCGCCGACCAGGTCAGCGTCTGGCCGGAGGCCGAGTCGGTGCCGGTCAGCTGCAGCGACTTCGCCGTGCCCACGGTGCCCGTCTGGGCACCGGGGTTGGTGACCGTGACGGTGTTGGTGCCACCGGAGGTGCAGGTCGGGTCACCGCTCTGCGCGGGCACCGAGACGGCGTTCCACGCGGCCTTGACGGTGTTGAACGCGGTGCAGTCGCCCGGGGTCAGGTTCTTGGCCGCGGTCAGGGTCCAGGTCCGGTACTTCAGGTACGACGAGGAGCTGGTCTTCATCTGCATGGCGTTGTACATGATCTTCTCGGCCTGCTGGATGCCGAGGCCGGTGACCGAGGTGCTGTTGCACGTGGGGCTGGTCGGCTGGCCGTTGGTCGGGTTGGTGCCCTCGGCGACCAGGTAGAACCAGTGGTTGCCCGGGCCCGCCGCGGCGTGCACCTCCTCGCTCGGGGTCGACGAGGAGTAGCAGTTGTCGTCGCCCGCGAGCGAGGGGTTGTACATGTAGCGGATCGGGCCGGTGCCGACCAGGTTGACCTGCTCGCCGACGGTGAAGTCGGGGGTGTCGGTCGGGTTGTTGGCGAACCACTCGGTGGCTGCGCCGAAGGTGTCGGCGACGAACTCCTGGGTGTTGCCGTTCGAGATCCCGCCGGGGGTGTGGTCGTCCACGCCGTGGCCGAACTCGTGGGCGACGACGTCGATCTCGCCGATCCACTTGCCGCCGGTCTGCGTGTGGCCGACCTGGACCTGGGTGCCGTCGTAGTAGGCATTCACGTCGGCCAGGCCGACGCGGATCGGCACCCAGCCGCCCGCGCCGTCCATGCCGTTGCGGCCGTCCCACGCGGAGAGCATCTGACGCTCCTCCTCGGCGCTGTAGAACGAGTCCGCACAGCCGGTCTCACGGTTGGTGGCGTCGCCGTTGCCCCAGACGTTGTCGGAACCGGTGAAGGTGGTGTTGTTCGCGGCGTCCTGGCAGACCAGGGAGCTCGCGTTGGTGTTCTTCATCGAGAACGACGTACCGGAGCCGGCGGTCGGGATCGAGACCGTGCCCTCCCACGCGGTGTTCCCGGTGCCCTCGGCGACGCGCTCGCGGGCCTGGAGCACGTGACCGTTGCGGGCGTCGACCACGACGGTCTTGATGTCGGGCAGCGCGCCGTGGTGGCCGGTGACGGTGGTCTCCCAGCCGAGGCGCGACCGGGAGCCGTGCTGCCACACCACCAGCGTGGCGGGAGTCGCCTTCGTCGCGTGGGCCACCTGCCGCCGGGCCGTGCCGAGGGCGCGAGCCCGGCTGACCGTCGGGGTGACCGACCCGAGGGCGACCTCGTGGGTCTGGGCGACGGAGGTGGTGAGGATCTGGCCGTGGGCGTCGGTGACGACGACGAAGTCGCCCCCGACCACGGGGAGGCCCCGGTAGTCGCGCGTGTAGGCGGCGTACTCGATGCCGTGCGACGACTGCACGGGCAGCGCCTTGAAGGTGTCGTGGTTGCTGATCTTGAGCGCCTGGGCGTCGCTGGCGATCAGGCGATGGGCGGATGCAGCGGCCAGCGCCCGGGCGTTCTGCCCGTGCGTCGGCGCGGCAGCGACCGCACCGTGCGGGGCCGACGCGAGCGCCGTCCCCACCAGGGCGGCGGCAGCGAGGCCTCCGAGATGTCTCCTGCTCATGCTTTCTCCTGGATCCGGGCCGAAGCCCCTTTCGGACGGCTGGCTTCACGAGGGAGGGGCCGTCGGCGGTGGCCACGCCGGATGTCGGGCGGCCGTCGACCCTGCCTTGGGTCGGGGAGGGTCGAGCGAAGACTCGCAACGGCCGCGGAGGGGGTCAACGAGACGGGACCCCCATGTTTGTGCAATGCAGGAACATGAGGGCCCGGGAGCCGCCGGACGGGCGGGATCAGGGGTGGGTGAGCACCTCTGCGCCGTCGGTCGTCACCAGCAGCGTGTGCTCGAACTGGGCGCTGCGCCGGCCGTCGGCCGTCACCACGGTCCAACCGTCGTCCCACATCACCCACTCGTGGGTGCCGAGGTTGAGCATCGGCTCGATGGTGAACGTCATGCCCGGCAGGATCTCGTCGTCGAACCGCGGCTCGTCGTAGTGGGGGATGATCAGCCCGCTGTGGAACGCCGTCCCGATGCCGTGCCCGGTGAACTCGCGGACCACGCCGTAGCCGAACCGGCGTGCGTAGGACTCGATGACGCGCCCGATCACGCTGACCCGGCGGCCGGGGCGCACGGCCTTGATCGCCCGGTCGAGGGCCTCGTGGGTCCGCTCGACCAGCAGGCGGGTCTCTTCGTCGACGTCGCCGGCCAGGAAGGTCGCGTTGGTGTCGCCGTGCACGCCGTCGAGGTATGCCGTGATGTCGATGTTGACGATGTCGCCGTCCTCGATCACCCGGGCGTCGGGGATGCCGTGGCAGACGACCTCGTTGACGCTCGAGCACAGGCTCTTGGGGAAGCCCTTGTAGCCCAGGGTCGAGGGGTAGGCGCCGTGGTCGCAGAGGAACTCGTGACCCACCCGGTCGAGCTCGTCGGTGGTCACCCCGGGGACCACGTGGGACCCGACGAGCTCGCGTGCCTGGGCGGCGAGGCGGCAGGCGACCCGGATCCTGGCGATCGTCTCGGCGTCCTTGACCTCGCTGCCGGTGAACGGCGCGGGCGCCGGCCGGTCGACGTACTCCGGCCGGGGGATCGAGTCGGGTACGGGCCGACGCGGCGAGATCGCGGCCGGGGCGATCGCGGTCGAGGTCATGGGGGCATTCTAGGCGGGGGCCGTACGACGGCCCGCAGCGCCGCCCGCGACGTCGGCCGGGTCGTAGGGTGGCGCCATGGCGACGTACTGGTACTGCGTGAAGCACCACCGGGTCGAGCCGCCCGACGGTTGCCCGCCGATCGACCGGCTCGGCCCCTTCGCGACGCAGGAGGAGGCCGAGCACGCGCTCCAGAAGGCCCAGGAGCGCAACGAGGCCTGGGACAACGATCCCGACTGGAGCGACGAGCCGGACTGGACCGGCCAGTCCAGACGTCGTACGCCGCCCACCGACGACTCGGCGACCCAGTGACGGCTGAGTGACCGCGCGCGAGCCCTCGCGACCGACCCCGCCGCCCGCCCCGGTCCGGATCTCGCCGCTCCCGTTCGCGGGGATGATCGGACTGGCGTGCGTGCTCTTCCTCGACCTCGGCAGCATCGGTGTCCTGCGCTGGTGGGCCGAGATCCTGCTGCTGGTCGTCTGGGTCGCGCTGTTCGTGCTGGCGTGCGCCTGGTGGACCGCCCACCCTCGCCGGCTGCCCTGGCTCGCCGGTGTCGGCCTGGTGGTGTGGGTGCTGGTGGTGGTCGGCTCGAACCTCGCCTCGAGGTGAGGTCGGAGCGCCGGCGGCCAGGGAGGTCAGGTGAGCAGTGCGTCCATGGGTCACCTGCCCCATGGAGGCACTACCGGGGCAGTCCTCTCCGGGACCCCTCACCCAGACCGACGACGCTCGCGCACGGCTCACAGCCACCCGCGCGCGGTGGCGATCTGGACCGCCTCGGAGCGGTTGGCCGCCCCGGTCTTGCCGATCGCGGCCGACAGGTGGTTGCGGACGGTGCCGGAGGTCAGGTGCACCCGGCCCGCGATCACCGCGACCGCGGCGCCGTCGGTGGCGGCCCGGAGCACCTCGGTCTCCCGCTCGGTCAGCGGGGAGTCGCCGACGGCCAGGCTGTCCATGGCGAGCGCCGGGTCGACGACCCGCAGACCCTGGTGCACCCGGCGTACGGCGTCGGCCAGCTGGGCGGCCGGGGTGTCCTTGACGACGAACCCGTCCGCCCCTGACTGCATCGCGCGGCGGAGGAAGCCCGGCCGACCGAAGGTGGTCACGATCAGGACCCGCGTCTGCGGGTGCGACTCGACGGACCTCGGCTGCCGCGCTGATGCCGTCGAGCCCCGGCATCTCGACGTCGAGCAGGGCCACGTCGGGTCGGTGCTCGAGGACGGCCGGCACGACCGCGTCGCCCGACGACACCTCGGCCACCACCTCGAGGTCGGACTCCAGGCTCAGGAGCGCGGAGAGTGCGCCCCGGACCAGGGCCTGGTCGTCGGCGAGCAACAGCCGGATCATCCGCCGGCCCTCATGGGACGACGACCTTGAGCGAGAAGCCCGGCTGGAGGTGCTGGGTGACGACGGTCCCGCCGACGGCCGCGGCGCGCTCGCGCAGACCGGTCAGTCCGTTGCCCGCGCCGGGGACCTCGGCCCCGCGGCCGTCGTCACGGATCTCCACCTCGTGCTCACCGAGGAGGACGGTGCAGCGGTGGGCGCCGCTGTGCCGGATCACGTTCGTGATGCCCTCTCGCACCGTCCAGGCGAACAGCTCGCGGCGGTCGGTGGGCACGTCGTCGGTCGAGTGGGGCAGGTCGGCTGCGATCTCGGCCGCCGAGAGCGCGGTGCGGGCCCGGGCCAGCTCGCCGGGCAGGGTGAGCTCGCGGTAGCCGTCGACGGCCCGGCGGACGTCGGCGAGG
The DNA here is from genome assembly GCA_963797325.1 of uncultured Actinomycetota bacterium. GTDB lineage: Bacteria > Actinomycetota > Actinomycetes > Propionibacteriales > Nocardioidaceae > Nocardioides. The sequence goes on along the minus strand of CAWCPG010000015.1, from coordinate 63,671 downwards.
GCGTCGCGCGAGAGCCGCTCGAGGTCGGCCAGCTCCGCCCGCGCCCGGTCGCGGTCGACGTCGAGCAGCCGGTTCGCCAGCTCGGCCTTGACCGTGATCACCGTGAGGGAGTGGCCGAGGATGTCGTGCAGGTCGCGCGCGAAGCGGTTGCGCTCGTCGTCGAGCGCGAGGCGCGCGTTCTCCTCGCGGACCTGCAGCACCTCGAGGTTGCGGTTGATCGCCTGGGAGATCCCCCAGACGGCCAGGGTCGCGACGAGCGTCCCGAAGAGGATGCCCGGGTCCCGGTGCCAGCCGGGGACCCAGATGGTGGCGCCGTACGCCGCCAGCCCGACGGTGACGGCGACGACCCAGGCCCACCTGGTCTGGAGACACATCACGCAGGTGACCGCGACGTAGACCGCGGCCGTGGTGCCCGCCTGGCCGATCGCGACGCACATCAGCACCCCGAGCGCGATCTCGAGCAGGACCAGCCCGACGCCCATCGGACGCCCGACCGGCGCCGCGAACGGCGAGCCGGTGCGTCGCCACCGCATGGTGACGAAGATCGCCAGGTAGACGGCCGCGAACAGCAGGGTGGCGGCGAGGCCGACCCAGCCGTGCCAGGAGTCGCGCTGGTCCCAGGCGGCCGCCAGCGGCGAGAGCAGGTAGAACAGCCAGATCGCGGCGAACGCCAGACCCCAACGGCGCGGACCGGTGGGCCGGTCCGCGTCGAGGGTCGTGCTCATGGGCGTCACGGTAACGACCTCAGACCCGCGCCGTGTCCTTGCTCATCCGCCATGCGGCGCCGGCCACGAAGATCGCGAACCAGCCGACCGCGTTGACGACGGCGTACCACGGCAGCTCGTGGGTGAGGGGGGCGCGGGCGATCTCGGCGACGCCGTACATCGGGGTCCAGTAGGCGATGTCTCGCACGATCTGGGAGTACTGGTCGATCGGGATGAACACCCCGCCCAGGAACGACAGCAGGGCGAGGCCGGGGCCGAGGATCTGCATGGCGTTCTCACCGGGGACGACGTAGCCGACGAAGACGCCGAGGGCGGCGAAGGTCAGCGTGCAGAACAGGGTCACGACTGCACTGAGGATCCACACGTTCGTCGGCATCTCCGCCTTGCCCTGGAGGATGCCGACGACGTTGACCGCGGCGATGGCCAGGGCGCCCATCGCCAACGCGACCACGGCCTTCATCAGGATGTAGGCGACCGGGTTGAGCGGCGTGAGGCGCAGCTGGCGCGACCAGCCGAGCGAACGCTCGAGCGCCACCATCGAGCCGCCCGCGGCGGCGGTCAGGGCAGCGCCGTAGAGCGCCATCGAGACCAGGATGTAGGCCGCCACGTTGCCCGACCCCGCCTTGTCCTGCCAGCCGGCCTGCCCACCGAAGACGAGCAGCAGCGAGGCCGGCAGGACCAGGGTGAAGATGATCGTGCGGCGGTTCCGCAGCATCCGCCTCAGCTCGATGCCGAGCACGGTGAGGTTGAGACCGCCCAGTGGCGGCACCCGGCGGGTGGCCGGGTCGATGCTCTGCGTGGTCATGCCTGTGCTCCTTCTACGTCGTGGTCACCGGTCAGGGTCAGGAAGGCGTCCTCGAGACCGCGCGCGGTGATCTCCAGATCGCGCGCGGGCGTCTCGGTCAGCAGGTAGCGCGCGACGGCGTCGGTGTCCTTGGCATGCACGTAGACCGCCTCCCCACGCACCTCGACGCTCTCGACGCCGGGGAGCCCGGCGAGCGGTGCGGGGTCGGCTCCGGGGAGCGTGGCGCGGACGGTCCGGCCGGCCGCCATCGCCTTGATCTCGCTGCCCGTGCCGTCGGCGACGATCCGCCCCTGGCTGATCAGGATGATCCGGTCGGCGTACTGGTCGGCCTCCTCGAGGTAGTGGGTCGCGAAGAGGACGGTGCGGCCCTTCTCCGCGTCGGCCCGGATCGCGGACCAGAAGGCACGGCGGCCCTCGACGTCCATGCCCGTGGTCGGCTCGTCGAGGAGGAGCAGCGCGGGGTCGGACAGCAGGGCCATCGCGAACCGCAGACGCTGCTGCTCGCCGCCGGAGCACTTGCCGACCTTGCGGTCGGCGATCGACTCGATGCCGGCGGTGCGGAGCACCTCGTCGACCGGCGCGGTGTCGGCGAAGAGACTCGCGGTGTAGGCGACGGTCTCGCGCACGGAGAGGTCCTTGAGCAGGCCGCCGGTCTGCATGACCGCCGAGACCAGCCCGCGGGCGATGGCCTGGCGCGGCTGGAGCCCGAGGACCTCGACGGAACCGGTGGTCGGCTGCGAGAGGCCGAGGACCATGTCGATCGTGGTGGTCTTGCCTGCACCGTTGGGGCCGAGGAAGGCCACGATCTCGCCGGGCTCGAGGGACAGGTCGATGCCGCGGACGGCGTGGACCGGGCCGAAGTCCTTGGTCACCCCGGACAGGTGCACGGCCGGGACCGTCGCACCTCCCGGGTGGCCCGGAACGGCCGGCGTCGAGGTGTGTGTCTGGGTCATGTCCCGATCGTCGCGCACGTCGCCGCTCCGGGCCTCACACACCCATCACGACCTGGGCGTGACGTTTGTCAGGGGCACACGGGGTCGCTGCTCAGAACGTGTGCTCGGGCCCGGGGAACGTGCCCGCCTTGACGTCGGCGTCGTAGGCCCGAGCGGCCCGGAGCAGCTCGCCGTGGAGGTCGGCGTACTGCTTGACGAAGCTGGCCATCCGGCCCGTGCGCAGGCCGAACGCGTCCTGCCAGACCAGCACCTGACCGTCGCACTCGACGCCGGCCCCGATCCCGATGGTCGGGATGGCGAGCTCCTTGGTCACCTGGGCGGCGACGTCGCCCGGCACCATCTCCATCACCACGGCGAACGCCCCTGCGTCCTGGACGGCGTGGGCGTCGGCGAGCACCCGCTCGGACGCGTCGCCGCGACCCTGCACCCGCGGCCCGCCGAGGGCGTGCTCGCTCTGGGGCGTGAACCCGATGTGGGCCATCACCGGGATGCCGCCCTGGCTGAGACGCGAGATCTGGGCGGCCATCTCGACACCGCCCTCGAGCTTCACGCAGTGGGCGAGACCCTCCTTCATGAAGCGGGCCGCGGTGGCGTAGGCCTGCTCCGGTGAGCCCTGGTAGGAGCCGAACGGCAGGTCACCGACCACGAGCGCGCGCTGGACGGACCGGCTCACGGCGCGTGTCAGGGGCAGCAGCTCGTCGACGGTGACCGGGACCGTCGTCTCGTTCGCGTAGACGTTGTTGGAGGCCGAGTCACCGACCAGGAGCACGTCGATGCCGGCCTCGTCGAAGGTCGCGGCGGCGTACTGCTCGTAGGCGGTGAGCATGGAGAACTTCTCGCCGCGCTCCTTGAACTGGCGCAGGTGGTGGGTACGGACCCGGCTCATGACGGTGCTCCTCGCGGATGTCGTCGCAGCTCCCCGGTGGAGTCCACGCAACCCGTCCAGGCTAGTCACGTGGGCCCGACTTGTCGGTGGTCGAGCGTCGTCGAGACCGTGTCGCTGGTCACTCCCGGGTGAGCTCCTCCAGCAGGCCGCCGAAGGCGATGTCGTCGTCGGCGGTGCCGGCATGGGGCGCGGCGAACCAGGCGACGTACTGGCTGATCTCGTCGAGCCTCCACTCGAGGTCGAACAGCTCCAGCATCTCCGCGTCCGCCTCGGTCGGCACGCCGTCGTCGACCAGGGTGCGCAGGTCCCGCTCGGCCGGAGCGAGCTTCAGGGACTCCCAGTCGACGAGGAGTCGTCCCTCGGCGGTCATCAGCTGGTTGTGCTCGCCGGGCTCGCCGTGTGTCGCCACCCAGGGGCGGTCGCGCGCGGTCGCCGCCAGCTGGTGGTAGCGCGCAGTCCAGCGTCGGAGGTCGTCGAGGTGCCGGCGTACGGCGTCGCGAGCGGCGTCGGCATGGGGGCCCGGGCCCCACGCCCTCCGCGTGAGGCTGGCCGTGGTGTCGGCGAGGTCGTCTTGGACGAGCGGCCGCCAGCGGGGGAGGTCTGGAGGCGGCCGGGTGGTGTGGAGCCGGGTGAGCACGCTCGCCGTCCACGTCGGGTCGACAGGTGCGTCGGTGTCGCCGTCCAGCCAGGGGGTGCAGCTGAGGGCGCCGTCGACGAAGGGCACGGTCAGGGTGCCCTCGCCCGAGGTGAGGCAGGCGAGGACGAACTCGAGCCCCGCGTGGTGCAGGTGCACGGCGCCGACGTACGCCGCCTCCAGCTCGGCCGCCGTGCGTCTCGGTGCGAGGCCGTCGAGCGTGACGAACAGCCGCGGCCGCCCGTCGGCGTACGCCGCCCAGTGGTGCGCCCCGAACCCGACGGGCACGTGCTCGACCCGGTCGATCCCGGCGTCCCAGTGCCGACCGACCACGGCCAGGACCTCGGCCTCGGTGACGCCGAGGGGCGGCTCACGCACGGAGCCGCCGCGCGCGCAGCCGGTCGAAGGCCCGGTCGTCGGGTGGTCGGCGGATCAGCTCGAGCACCGCGGCGGTCGGCTCGTCCGGCCCGTGGGTCGTGTCGACGGTCAGGTCGCAGTCACCGTGCGCGAAGACCAGCCGTTGCTGGGTGCGGGCCGTGCCGGGGTCGCGGTCGCCCCGCGCCTTCTCGCGGCGGCGGAGCTCCGCGGGCTCGCAGGTGACGTGGACGAGCAGCACGTCGAGCCCGACGCTCAGGCGCAGCAGGTCGTCGAGTCGCCAGGGCTCGCTGAGGACGTGGTCACCGAGCACGTCGCAGCCGCACGCGGCGGCACCGACGAGAGCCCGGTGGTAGGCGGCCCGGGTGCGGTGGAAGACGTCCTGCCACTGGCGGTCGGTGAGGTCTGCGTCGGGCCGGGTCCGGATCTGGTGGAACAGGTCGACGGGGAGCACCAGCCAAGGGGTGCGCAGCCGACCGACGACCGCCTTCGCCAGCGTCGTCTTCCCCGAGCTCGAGGGTCCGTTGAGGAGGACGAGGCGGCCGGACGGCATGCTCCGAAGGTAGCGATGCCGGGGCGGGACGTCTCCGGTTCCCCCGGGTCAGGCGCCGATCTCGGCGAGCCGGGGGAGCACGGTCTCGCACATCCGCTCGGTCCAGCCGACCGGGTCGGCGGCGTCGGGGCCGACCCACACCTGGGTGATCCCGAGGTCGGCGTAGGACTGCATGGAGGCCAGCCACGCGTCGACGTCGTCGAGGGGACGGTTGAGCGTGCCGGCGATGGTCTTCTCGACCTCGTCGTAGTCGCGGCCGAGGTCGTCGCAGTGTCCGCGGAGCACCTCGAGCTTGTGGGCCACCTCGTCCACGCCGGTGGCGAACAGGTTGCAGGCGGCGGCGTACTGCGCGACCAGGCGCAGCGTCTTGCGCTCCCCGGTGCCGCCGACCACGATCCGCGGTCCGCCCGGGCGGAGCGGCTGCGGGACGACGGTGAGCTCCTCGAGCCGGTAGTGCGCGCCGTCGTAGGCGCCGCCGCCGCTCCACGCCTGCTGCACGATCTGCAGGGTCTCCTCGAGGCGCTCGAAGCGCTCCTTGGTCGGCGGGTAGGGCACGCCGAGGCCGCGGTGCTCGCGCTCGTACCATGCGGCGCCGAGGCCGAGCATCGCGCGCCCCTGCGACAGCACGTCGAGCGTGGTCACGATCTTGGTGAGCAGACCGGGGTGGCGGTAGGTCACGCCGGTGACCAGCAGGCCCAGCTCGATCCGCGTGGTCTGTCCGGCCAGGAAGCCGAGGCTGGTGTAGCCCTCGAGCATCGGCTCGGGCGGCCCGCCGAGGTTCTCCATCTGGAAGTAGTGGTCCATCAACGTCAGCGTCGTCACCCCACCCTCGTCGGCCGCCCGCGCGACGCCGGCGAGCGTCGTACCGAGGGTCTCCGGGCCGCCGGGCCAGGTCAGGTTCGCGCAGTGCACTCCGAGCTTCATTCCTCCAACGTACGCCGGTACCGGAGGCGGCCTCCGTCCAGTGGGGGGCCCTTCACTCCCGTCGCAGCTTCATCATGTGAGGTCGCCGAACCGGCACTTCCCACGCCGAATTCACCATGGGAAGTGCCTGCTCACCTGCTTCACATGATGAAGCAGGGGCCATCCCTACACTGAAGGCGTGGAGTTCTACTCGGCCTATGCCCAGGGTTTCGCGCGGGTGGCGGCGTGCACGATCCCGGTCGCGCTGGCCGACCCGGCCGCCAACGCCGAGACCGTGCTCGCGCAGGTGCGCGAGTGCCACGCCGAGGGCGTGGCCGTGGCCGTCTTCCCCGAGCTGTGCCTGAGCGGCTACTCCATCGACGACCTCCTCCTCCAGGACACGCTGCTGACCGCGGTCCAGGACGCGATCGCCACGCTCGTCGCCGGCTCCGCCGGCCTGCTGCCGGTGTTCGTCGTCGGTGCGCCGCTGATGCACGGCACGCGGGTCCTGAACTGTGCGGTCGTGATCAAGGACGGCCGGGTCCTCGGCGTCGCCCCGAAGTCGTACCTGCCCAACTACCGCGAGTTCTACGAGCGCCGCCACTTCGCACCCGGCGACGACCTCAGGGGTACGACGATCCGCGTCGCGGGCGCCGAGGTGCCGCTCGGCCCCGACCTGATCTTCGTGGCGAGCGACTTGCCCGGTCTCCGCCTCCATGTCGAGATCTGCGAGGACATGTGGGTGCCGGTGCCGCCCAGCGCCGAGGCCGCCCTGGCCGGTGCCACCGTGCTCTCCAACCTGTCCGGCAGCCCGATCACGATCGCCCGCGCCGAGGACCGGCGGCTGCTGGTCCGCAGTGCCAGCTTCCGCAGCAACGCTGCCTACGTCTTCGCCGCCGCCGGACAGGGCGAGTCCACGACCGACCTGTCGTGGGACGGCCAGACGATGGTCTACGAGTGCGGCGACCTGCTCGGCGAGAGCGAGCGCTTCCCCGACGGACCGCGACGCACGGTGGTCGACGTCGACCTCGACCGCATCCGGCAGGACCGCATCCGACAGGGGACCCATGACGACAACCGACGCGGTCTCGACTCCGCTCGACCTACGAAGTACCCCTTCCGCACGGTCGACTTCGAGCTGACGCCGCCCACCGGCGACGTCGGTCTGCGACGCCACGTCGACCGGTTCCCGTTCGTGCCCGACGACGTCGAGCGGCTCGCCCAGGACTGCTACGAGGCCTACTCCATCCAGGTCGCCGGCCTGGTCCAGCGGATGCACGCGATCGGGCAGCCCAGGGCCGTCATCGGCGTCAGCGGTGGCCTCGACTCGACGCACGCACTCATCGTCGCGGCCAAGGCCATGGACCGGCTCGAGCGGCCCCGCGGCGACGTGCTCGCCTTCACGATGCCGGGCTTCGCGACGGGCGACACCTCACGCTCGCTGGCCACGCGGCTGTCGAAGGCCCTGGGCGTGACGTTCGAGGAGATCGACATCAAGCCGGCAGCCGAGCAGCTCCTCAAGGACCTCGACCACCCGGCCGCCGACGGCGAGGCGGCGTACGACGTCACCTACGAGAACGTGCAGGCGGGCCTGCGCTACGACTACCTCTTCCGGCTCGCCAACCAGCGCGGCGGCATCGTCGTCGGCACCGGCGACCTGAGCGAGCTGGCGCTCGGCTGGTGCACCTACGGCGTGGGCGACCAGATGTCCCACTACAACGTCAACGCCGGCGTCCCGAAGACCCTGATCCAGCACCTGATCCGGTGGGTGATCGACAGCGGGCAGTTCGACGCGGAGGTGAACGCGATCCTCGGTGAGGTGCTCGACCAGGAGATCACCCCCGAGCTGATCCCCACGGTCGAAGGGCAGAAGGCCCAGTCGACCGAGGACTCGGTCGGCCCCTACGCGCTCCAGGACTTCACGCTCTTCCACGTGCTGCGCCGCGGCTACCGGCCGAGCAAGATCGCCTTCCTGGCCTGGCACGCCTGGCATGACGCCGACGCGGGGGAGTGGCCCCCGGGCTACCCGCCGGAGTCCCGGCCGGCCTACGACCTCGTCGCGGTCCGCCACTGGCTCGAGGTGTTCTGCCGCCGCTTCTTCGCCAGCCAGTTCAAGCGGAGCGCCCTGCCCAACGGGCCGAAGGTGAGCGCCGGCGGCACGATGAGCCCGCGCGGCGACTGGCGGATGCCCAGCGATGCCGCTGCCACCGCCTGGCTGGCCGAGATCGCCGCCCACGTCCCGGAGTCCTGACCGAGCACAACCTTTTCCGACACCTGGCAGTCCTACGAGTGAGAGCGATCCACGGGGGGTCGCTCCGATCTCGAAGGAGCCTCATGATCCGCCTACCTCGAGTGTCAGCCGTCATCGTGACCCTGGCCGCAGCAGCCCTGGCCACCACCGCACAGGGCGACGCGCACGCGGCGTCCGTGCCCACGGCCGCCTCCTCCGCCTCGTCCTCGTCCTCGTCCAAGCCCTCGTACACCCGCCTGGTCCTCCACGTCACCGGCTGCAACCGATGCTCGATCGCGCCGCAGCACGCGGTGAACGGGCACCTGCACGTGTGGACCGCGCCCTACCAGCGGGTCGGCAGCGACCACCGCGCGGTCTTCCGGGTACGCACCGCCCTGACCCACGGACTGTCGTTCGTGTTCCGGGCCCCCTGGGAGGGCAACACCGGCGCGGTGCCCAACATCGTGACGGCCTACCGCGGCCACGCCGTCGGCTCCTTCGTGAGCCGGGACAGCGCCCGACACGGGCGTCGGGCCGCGGGCTGCTGGGCCGGTACGACGGTCCGCCGGGTCCGTCTCGACTTCCACGTGTCGCGGGTGCAGGCCCGCACCCTGGACGGTCACCCGACGCGGATCCCGCTCGTCTACGCCACGCACACCCTGCCCAGCTGGAAGCCGGTGGTCTCGACGTACAAGGGCACCATCGGCAACCAGGACGCCTTCTACTGCACGCGGCCCTGACCGTGGCCGGTGGCCTCGACGGGCTCGACCGACGGCGGCTCGCAACACCGCCGTAACACGGCTGCGACACACTGGCGCCCATGGGCAAGCAGGAAGACTTCGTGCTGCGCGCACTCGAGGAGCGCGACGTCCGGTTCGTGCGGCTGTGGTTCACCGACGTGCTGGGCTTCCTCAAGTCGGTGGCCGTGGCGCCGGCCGAGCTCGAGGGCGCCTTCGACGAGGGCATCGGGTTCGACGGCTCGGCGATCGAGGGCTTCGCCCGGGTCTACGAGGCCGACATGCTCGCCAAGCCCGACCCGTCGACGTTCCAGATCCTGCCGTGGCGCAGCGGCGACGGTCCGTCGACCGCCCGGATGTTCTGCGACATCGTGATGCCCGACGGCTCGCCGTCGTACGCCGACCCGCGCCACGTGCTCAAGCGCACGCTGAGCTCGGCGGCCGAGCAGGGCTTCACGTTCTACACGCACCCCGAGATCGAGTTCTACCTGTTCAAGGACAACCCGGTCCCGGGCGGCGAGCCGGTGCCGGTCGACCGCAGCGGCTACTTCGACCACACCGCCCAGAGCCAGGGCGCCGACTTCCGGCGCGAGGCGATCACGATGCTCGAGTCGATGGGGATCTCGGTGGAGTTCAGCCACCACGAGGGCGGCCCCGGCCAGCAGGAGATCGACCTCCGCTACGCCGACGCCCTGTCGACCGCCGACAACATCATGACCTTCCGCACCGTGATCCGGGAGGTCGCGCTGGGGCAGGGCATCTGGGCGTCGTTCATGCCCAAGCCGTTCACCGACCACCCGGGCTCGGGCATGCACACCCACGTGTCGCTGTTCGAGGGCGACCGCAACGCCTTCTTCGAGGCCGGCGCGGAGTACCAGCTGTCCAAGACCGGCCGGCAGTTCATCGCCGGCATCCTGCGCCACGCCAGCGAGATCGCGGTGGTCACCAACCAGTGGGTCAACAGCTACAAGCGACTGCTCGGCGGCGGCGAGGCGCCGTCGTACATCTGCTGGGGCCACAACAACCGCTCGGCCATGGTCCGGGTGCCGATGTACAAGCCGCAGAAGGGCGTCTCGACCCGCGTCGAGCTGCGCACCATCGACTCGGCCTGCAACCCCTACCTGGCGTACGCCGTCGTGCTCGCCGCCGGCATGAAGGGCATCGCGGAGGACTACGAGCTGCCGCACGAGGCCGAGGACGACGTCTGGACGCTGACCGAGCGGGAGCGCAAGAGCCTCGGCATCGCCCCGCTCCCGAGCAGCCTCGCCGAGGCCATCTCCGTGGCCGAGGACTCCGAGCTGCTGGCCGAGACCCTCGGCGAGCACGTCTTCGACTTCTTCCTGCGCAACAAGCGCGCCGAGTGGCACGACTATCGCACCCAGGTCTCCGCCTTCGAGCGGGACCGGATGCTGCCGGTCCTCTAGCCGGAGCCGACCGCCGTCAGGAGCGGTCCGCCTTCTGGCCGTCGAGGGTCTGCGCCAGCATCCACGAGGTGCCGTCGGGGTCGTAGAACGTCGAGAGCCGGACCATGCCGGGGATCTCGTGCCAGTCCTCGACCTTCACGTCGTGGCTGCGGAGGTGAGCGATGGCCGCGTCGATGTCGTGGACCCCGAAGGTCGGGACCACGGTGCCGGGCGTCACCTCCTCGGTCTGGCCGAGCCCGATCGTGAACCCGAACGGGGTGCTCAGCTCGCACCATCCGTAGTCCGCGAGCTCGTAGGTGACCGCGAAGCCGAGGACGTCGCGGTACCACGCGAGGGAGCGGTCGTAGTCCGAGACGTTGACCGACACGACACAGTTCTCGGGGTTGAAATCAATCGCCATGACCTACTTTTATACTAAGTTGCTTTCTATGTCAACGGCGGACCTGGTCGACCTCTTCCACCATCGCTGGGCGGCGCCCGCCCTGGCGCTCCTGGACGAGCGTGGCGGTGCCCGGTTCGTCGAGCTCCAGCGCAAGCTGGGCGTGACCCGCGAGTCGCTGCGACGGGCGCTGGACGCGCTGGTCGAGCTGGGCTACGTGCGCCGCAACGAGGGCTACGGCCACCCGCTCCGCCCGGAGTACCTGATCACCTCACCCGGGCGCGAGGCCTCCGCCCTGGCCGACCGGGTGAGCCGCTCGGCTGCTCGCGAGACGTTGCTGCGCAAGTGGTCGGTGCCCGTGCTGGCGGAGCTGGGGGAGCCGCGTCGGTTCTCCGAGCTCCGCGCGACGCTGCCGGGCGTCACGCCGCGCGCCCTCGCGCTCGCGCTCCAGGAGCTCGACGCGGCCGGCCTGGTGCGTCGTGAGGTGCTGCCGACCCGACCCCCATCGACCGTCTACCGCTCCACGGCGCGCGCCGACCGGCTGCTGGGCCGCTGAGGCGACGTCGGGCCGCACCGCTACTACGGTGGGCCCGTGAGCCACCCGATCCTGGTCGTCCAGCACGAGGACGACGACCCGATCCACCTGATGGGCGAGTGGATGGGCGTCGACCTCGACGTACGCCGTCCCTATCTCGGTGACGATCTCCCGCCCTCGCTCCAGGACCACGCCGCGCTGGTCGTGATGGGCGGGGCGATGGGCGCCCACGACGACGCGACGAGCCCGTGGCTCCCCGGGGTCAAGGAGCTGATCCGCGAGGCAGCCTCCGACGGCGTCCCCACGCTCGGCATCTGCCTGGGCCACCAGCTCGCGGCCGTCGCGCTGGGTGGCGACGTGCGACCCAACCCGGCGGGCCGTCAGTTCGGTCTCCAGGACGTGCACTGGGAGGCCGCGGCGCACCTCGACGAGCTGTTCTCGCCCGTGGCGACCCCGCGACGCGGCGCGCACTGGAACGACGACATCGTGACGCGGCTGCCCGAGGGCGCGGTGCTGATGGCCCGGGCCGGCACGGGGGAGGTGCAGGCCGCTCGCCATGCGCCCACGGTGTGGGGCGTGCAGTGGCACCCCGAGGTCGACGAGCCGCTGTTCCGCGGCTGGCTCGTCGACGGCGACGCCGACCCGGCGCAGGCCGAGGTGGCCCTGGCCGACCTCCGCCGCGCCGCCGACGAGCTGGTCGAGGCCTGGCGCCCGTTCGCCGCCCGGTTCGCCGCGCTCGCCGCGGCTCGCCAGCCCGTCTAGGCAGTCGCGTCCGGCGCGGGCACCCGGAAGGAGTCCTTGAGCCGCTCGCGCGCGGGCGCCGGCGCGCCGATCCGGTCCAGACCGAGCAGGGCAGCGCCGACGACCGGCGGCGTCCCCACCACCGTGGTCGTCGCGAGCGGTGCACGGTCGCCCAGCAGGCGATGGATCTCGTCCATCAGCTGGGCGTGACCGGCGGTGATCACGCCGCCGCCGAGCACCACGTCGATCGGTTCGTCGAGGACGTCGAGTCGGCGCATGGCCGCCAGCGCGAGGGCCACGACCTCCTCGGCCTGGCGTCGTACGACGTCGGCGGCGGTGCCGTCGCCCTCCCTGGCCACCGCGAACAGCACCGGCGTCAGCTCCAGACACTGCGCCTCGGAGATCGCGCCGAGATGCACCGCCTCGATGAGCTCTGCCATCGTCTCGAGCCCGAAGTGACGGGGGAGCTCGGTCCGGAGCCGGGTCTCCGGCCCGCGGCCGTCCTCGGCCCGCGCGGCCCACCACATCGCCTCCTGCCACAGCGCCCCGCCCCCGCCCCAGTCGCCGGAGATGTGCCCGACCGCCGCGAAGCGCACCGGGGGCCGGCCGGGCACGACTCCCGAGCAGTTGATCCCGGCGCCACAGACCACGGCGATCCCGCGGGGCTCGTCGAGGCCGGCCCGCAGGACGGCGAAGGTGTCGTTGAAGACCTCGCTCGACTCGCCCCACCCCTGGGCGGCCACGGCGGTCTCGAGCGCCTCCTGCTCCGGTGGCAGGTCGGCGTTGGCGAAGCAGGCCGACACGTGCTGCACGATCGGCCCCTCGCCGGGGACCAGCCCGGCGTCCGCGCAGGCCGCACGCACGATCGCGGTCAACCCACCCACGGCCGCCTCGGCACCGACCCGATGGGGGAGGAAGGGCCCACCCCGGGCCGTGCCGACCAGGCCCCCGTCCGCCGCGATCAGCGCGACGTCGGTCTTGCTGTTGCCGGCGTCGACCGCGAGGACACCCGCGAGCCGGCCTCGTGGCTCGCTCACCTCAGGCCCACGGGAGATAGGGGCGGTTGTGGGCGACCAGCCGGTCCGCGAGCCCGGTCGCTCGGTCGACCTGGCCGACGAGCGGGTGGGCCAGCAACGCCTGGAACACCCGGTGGTGGCCACCGTGCAGGGCGGCCTCGAGCGCCAGGTGCTCGTACGCCGTGACGTGGGCGACCAGCCCGGCGTAGAGCGGTGCGAGGGGCGCGACCGGCAGTGGTCGTACGCCGGAGCGGTCGACCTCCGCCGGCACCTCGATGACCGCGTCGTCGGGGAGGAACGGCAGCGTGCCCGCGTTGCGCACGTTGACGACCTGGGTCGAGGCCGTGTCGCCGCTGCCGAGCAGCGCCGCAGCCAGCTGGACGGCCGCCTCGGAGTAGTACGCACCACCTCGCTGCTCGAGCAGCGCAGGCTTGCGGTCGAGCGTGGGGTCGTCGTACATGCGGAGGAGCTCGCGCTCGATCGCCGTCACCTGGGAGGCGCGCGACTCGCTGGTCCGCAGCTCGCGCACCACCTCGTCGTGGGCGTAGAAGTAGCGAAGGTAGTACGACGGCACGACCCCGAGCTGCTCCAGCAGGCTGACCGGCAGCTCGATGTCCTCGGCCAGGTCGGTGACGTGGGCGGCGAGGATCTCGGGCAGCCGGTCCACGCCGTCCACCCGGGCCGCCAGCTCCCAGGTGAGGTGGTTGAGACCGACGTGGTCGAGCTGCACCCGATCGGGCTCCACCCCGAGATAGCCCGCGAAGCGACGCTGGAACCCGATCGCGACGTTGCACAGGCCGACCGCCCGGTGACCCGCCTGCAGCAGCGCGCGGGTGACGATGCCGACCGGGTTGGTGAAGTCGATGATCCAGGCGTCGGGCGCCGCCGCTGCCACCTGCTCGGCGATGTCGAGGACGACCGGCACGGTCCGCAAGGCCTTCGCGAGACCACCGGCGCCGGTCGTCTCCTGCCCGACGCACCCGCACTCCAGCGGCCAGGTCTCGTCCTGGTGTCGCGCCGCCTGGCCGCCGACCCGCAGCTGGAGGAGCACGGCGTCCACCCCGTCCAGCGCGGGGGTCAGCTCGGTCGTGGTGGTCAAGGTGGCCGGATGGCCCAGCCGGTCGAGGATCCGGCGGCCGAAGGCGCCGACGAGCTCGAGCCGCTCCCGGTCGGGGTCGACGAGCACCAGCTCGTGGACCGGGAGGACGTCTCGCATCCTGCCCAGGCCGTCGACCAGCTCCGGGGTGTACGTCGACCCTCCGCCGACGACGGCGATCTTCATCCTTTGACTCCCGTCAGGGTGACGCCTTCGATGAAGGCCTTCTGGGCGAGGAAGAAGAGCAGGATCACCGGCGCCATCACCATCACCGTCGCGGCCATGGTCAGGTTCCAGTTGGTGTGGTGGGCACTCTTGAAGGACTGCAGGCCGTAGCTCAGGGTCCAGGCGGCCGGGTTCTCGCTGGTGTAGATCTGCGGTCCGAAGTAGTCGTTCCAGCAGTAGAAGAACTGGAACAGCCCCACGGCCGCGATCGCCGGCCGGATCATCGGCAGCACCACGCGGAGCAGGGCGCCCAGGTCGGAGCACCCGTCCACCTTCGCCGCGTCGAGGTACTCCCGCGGCACGGTGAGCATGAACTGCCGGAGGAGGAAGATCGAGAACGCGTCACCGAAGGCCATCGGGATGATCAGCGGCCAGAGCGTGCCGGACAGGTGGAGGTCCTTGGCCCACACCAGGTAGAGGGGCACGATCGCCACCTGCGGGGGCAGCATCATCGTGGCGATCACGACCATCATCGCCAGGTTGCGGCCCCGGAACTTGAAGCAGGCGAGGGCGTAGGCGACCGGGATGCTCGACAGCAGGGTCAACACGGTGCCGGTCACGGCGTAGATGAGGGTGTTGCGCCACCAGGTCCCGAACCCTGGCGTGTGCCACACCTCCACCAGGTTGTGCCACTCGAAGGGGTTCGGCCACAGGTCGCGGGTCAGGGACTGCTGGTCGCTCATCAGCGCGGTGAGGACGACGAACACGAAGGGCAGCACGAAGAGCAGCCCGAGCGTCACCGCGAAGATGTGGACGGCCACCCACTGCAGGGTCGCCTGGCGCCGGGGCGCGACCGGCGCGGCGTCGGTCGGGGCGGGCGCGATCGGGGTGGGGCTCGTCGTGGTCGTCACTCGCCGACCCCCAGGAACACGCTGCCACGACGCATCAGGAACGCGGCGAAGACCATCGACAGCACGAAGAGCACCACCGCGACGACGCAGGCGGCACCGATGTCGAACCGCTGGAAGCCGAGGTTGTAGACCAGCTGCGGAAGGGTGAGCGTGGAGCCGGCCGGGTAGCCGGGCTCCACCTGTTGGCCCGACCCACCGATCTGTCCGCTCGCCACCTGCCCCGCGACCAGTGGCTCGGTGTAGTACTGCATCATCGCGATGACGCCGGTGATCGCGGCGAAGCCGAGGATCGGCCGCAGGGTGGGCAGGGTGACGTGGCGGAAGCGGCGGAGGGCACCCGCCCCGTCCAGCTCCGCGGCCTCGTAGAGCTCACGCGGGACGTCCAGCAGGGCGGCCATGAAGATCACCATCAGGTCGCCCACGCCCCACACCGCGAGCATGGCCAGCGCCGGCTTCGACCAGGTCGGGTCGTTGAACCAGCCAGGCTGGGGAAGCCCGAGCTTCCCCAGCACGGAGTTCACCGGGCCGGTGCCGGGGTTGAGCAGGAAGACGAACGCCAGCGTCGCGGCCACCGGCGGTGCGAGGAACGGCGCGTAGAAGAGCGTGCGGAACACCGAGCTGCCGCGCTTGACGCTGATCACCGTCATCCCGAGCACCAACCCGACCACGATCCGCACCGTGACGATCACGACCACGAACCACAGCGTGTTGCGCAGGGCGGGCCAGAAGAACGTGTACTCGTGCAGCACGTAGTGCCAGTTGTCCAAGCCGGTCCAGACCGGTGAGGTGAAGCCGTCGTAGTGGGTGAACGACAGCCACACGGTGGTGATCAACGGGTACAGGAAGAACAGCCCGGTGCCGAGCAGCCACGGCGAGAGGAAGGCGAGGTTGCGGACCAGCTCCCGCCGCTTGCGTGCCCGCAGCGCCGGGGTCGCCCGCGGCCTGGTCCCGCTCGCGACGGCCCCGTTCACTGCGCCTGGGCGATGTCGGTGTCGATGGTGTGCGCCGCCTTGTCCAGGCCGGCCTGCAGGTCGGTCTGCTTGCCGGACTCGTAGGCGTAGCCGAGATTCTGCAGCGTCAGCTGGTAGGCGCCGCCGTTCGGGCTGGACGGCGTCGTGTTGCTGTACTGGTTCTGGGCGATCTTGATGAACGTCTGGAACGCAGGGCTCTGGTCCAGGTTCGGCGAGGCCAGGGCGGCGTTCGTCGACGGGACGTTGTGGATCGCGTTGGCGAAGTTGACCACCGCGTCGGTGTCGGTCGTGAGGTACTGCACGAACTCCCACGCGGCGTTCTGCTTCTCGCTGGTGCTCGCGATGCCGACGATGGTGCCGGTGATGTAGCCCTTGCCGTACTGGTCGGCCTGGTCGTCGGGCACCGGGAACGGTGCGACGCCGTAGTCCACCTTGCTCTTCGAGTCGTCGATCATCCCGCCGCGCCACTCACCGTCGATCGCCATCGCGACCTGCCCCGTCATGAACGGGTTGTTGTTGCTGAACTCGTCACCGAAGGTCGTGCGGTACTTGTCGAGCCGGGCGTAGCCCCCGAGCTTGCTGACGAGCGCCTTCTGCCACTCGTACGTCGAGGACAGGGGCGGGTCGTTGGCGACGTTGGACTTGCCGTCGGAGGTGAAGTACGTCGGCGACGCCTGCGCCGCGAAGTGGGTGATCGTCGACTCGTAGCCGTGGTAGAGCGGCATGAACCCGAGCTGCGAGTAGGTGTCGCCCGACGTCTTGGTGAGCTTGACCGCGTCGGCGTCGAACTCGGAGTAGGTCTTCGGGGGCGAGGTGATGCCTGCGGCCTTGAAGTCGGCCTTGTTGTAGTAGAGACCGTAGGCGTCGCTCAGCAGCGGCAGGGCGCACTGGTCGCCCTGGAACTGCGTGTACTCACGCTGCGCCGCCGGGAAGACCTTGGTGGGGTCGATGCCCGACTTCTTCATGAAGGGGTTGAGGTCGACGAAGGCGTGGGAGGTGCAGAACTCGCCCACGTTGTCGGTGGTGAACGACGACACGACGTCGGGTGCGTTGGGACCGCCGGCACGCAGGGCCTGGTTGATCTTGTCGTCGGTGATGTTGCCGACGGCCTTCACGTGCACGTTGGGGTACTTCTTCTCGAAGCCGTCGATCGTCGACTGGATGGCCTTGACCTCGTTCGGCGCCGACCAGCCGTGCCAGAACGTGATGGTCACGTTCGCGTTCGGGTTGTCGTGGGCACCTCCCTTGGACGACCCGAAGCATCCGGTGACCGTGAGGGCGAGGGCGGTGAGCGCCCCGCCGGCGGCGAGGCGGCGGGTGAGACGGCTCCGTGTGGTCATCGGGATCTCCTGGTGACGGGCCGGGCACGGCCCGGTTCGGTGGTGAGCGGGCGGACGGTGTCGAAGATCTCGTCCCGAGCCGAGGTCAGAGCGGTGTGCAGGGCGCCGGCGAGGACCGGCCGATCTCGGATGCTGGCGAGCTCGAGCCGGGGTCGAGCGGCGGCCAGCGAGCCGAGCTCGTCGCCGACCAGGTCGCGCAGGCGCGGGCCGCCCGCGATGAGCACCCCTCCCGAGAGGATCACGAGGGCCGGGTCCACGACCGCGACCATGGCCGAGAGCCCGAGCGCGAAGCGGTGCGCGAGCTCGGCGAGCATCTCGTCGCCTGCCCCGGGGCGGGCGAGCGCGGCGGTGACGGCAGCCGGCGCCGAGGCCGCACGGAGACCGTGGGAACGGGCCAGGGCCAGCACCTGCGGGCCTCCGGCGAGCTCCTGGAACGCGCCGGCGTTGCCGCGTCGTACGTCGCGGACCAGGGGCGTGCCGGGCAGCGGAAGGAAGCCGACCTCGCCGGCGCCCCCCGTCGCTCCACCACGCATGCGGCCGTCGATCACGATCGCGGCACCGAGACCCTCGTCGGCCCACAGCAGGACGAAGTCGTCGACCCCGCGGGCGACGCCGGCCGCGAGCTCGGCGACGGCGGCGAGGTTCACGTCGTTGTCGACGTGGATCGGGATCCCGACCTCGTCGGCGAGCCGCTCGAGCAGGTGCGGGTCGTGCCAGCCGGGGAGGTGGCGGGCGTAGCGCAGCCGCCGCGTCGTCGGGTCGAAGGCGCCGGGCGTCCCGATCGCGAGGTGGCGGATGCTCGAGACCGGCAGCCCGGCGGAGGTCGCCGCACCCGCCATCGCCTGTACGACGTGGCTCACCGCATCCGGTCGCGGGCGCCGGGGGGTGCGCAGCTCGTACTCGCCGACGGTGCGACCGGTGAGGTCGGCCACGGCGGCCAGGATCCGGGCCGGCGTGACGTCGAGGGCGGCCACGTGGGCGGCGTCCGGGTTCACGGCGTAGAGCTGGGCGCGGGGTCCGGGTCTGCCGTTGGTGATCCCGCTGGTGATCACCAGGCCGGCTTCCTCCAGACGCACCAGGAGCTGGCCCGTCGTCGGCTTGGACAGCCCCGTCAGCTCACCGAGCTGTGACCTCGACAGGGGCCCGTGCGCGAGGAGGAGGTCGAGCGCGGCACGGTCGTTGATGCCGCGCAGGATCCGGGGGGTGCCGGGCTTCACCGCGCCACCCCGGGGGAGGGGAGGGCTGCGCGAGGGTGCAGGTGGAGCTGGGCCGCGGCGGCGATGACGGCCGCCCCCGTCATGTCGAGCGCCGGCTCGTCGGTCTGCCAGGCGCGGACGTCGTCGACGTAGCGGCTGCCGTGGCCGTCGAAGTCGGTGAGGTGTCGCGCGGCCGATGTGCAGTGGCGCATGCCGTCCTGGAAGCCGCCGAGGCCGCCCTCGAAGTTGTCCTTGCCGTTGGGTCCGTTGACGACCGCGCCGACGTCGAGCGGCGGGGTGCCGTCGAGCGTGCCGCTCAGGTTGGCGACCTGGTGCTGCATGCAGTTCGGGAACGCGTGGCCGATGCCGACCATGGCGGTGACGCCCCAGGGGTCTCCGCCGAGCAGCCAGGCCCGCTGCTCGCCGGCGAAGCCCTGGAAGCGGTCGCTGTGGGTGAGGTCGTCGTACAGGCCGACGGAGGCGATCAGCCCGAAGGTGTGGGAGTTCACGTCGAACTCGTCGACCGGGTCGGAGGCCCCGAAGACGTCGTGGCGGGCGTGGTGGACGCCGCGCAGGATCTGGGACCGCAGGTTGCGGACCAGGTCTGGGCGCGACACGGCCAGGTGCCCGTGCCCGTGGACGGCCCGCATGGCCGAGGCCAGGGACGCGTCGGCGAGCGCGCTGGTGTCGTAGAGGTTCAAGGTGTCGGTGGATCCGGACGCGTCGAACCGACGGGCGAACCGCGCCGAGTCGCGCACGTAGCGACCGGCCGGGGCGCCCAGTCGGCTGGCAGCCAGCGCCAGCTCGGCGGACCCCAGCTGCATGTCGTCCCGCCAGCTCGACTCCGGGTAGAACGCGTGAGGGAGAGCGGTCACCAGCGGGTGCGGCGGGTGGGTGATCGCGGCCATCGCGTAGAGCCGCCGGGCCTGGCGCAGCTCGTGCCTCGCCCGCGCGCGGTGGTGCGCCGCGTCCGCCTGAGCAGCGAGGGAGAACGACGCGACCACGCGGCCGACGAGGTTGGGGCTGATCCGGTGTCCCGCCGGGGCGGCGTCGAACACGGGGCGGTGGGAGACGAAGCGGTCCAGGTGGGCGTGGTCGCGGTCGTCGGCCTGGGGGAGACGCCAGCCGTCGTGGTCGCCGCGGAACGTGCCCGCGCGGTTGCCCGATCCGATGCCCACCTGGAGGTGGAGCGTGCGGGTCCGGGAGTCCCACATCTTCTCCAGCCAACGCAGCCCGTAGCGCGCCTCGGCGGTCAGCGCCGCGGGCGCGCGGTGGCCGAGGAGGCGGGCGCTCGTGAACAGCAGGACGTCGTTGTACGCCGTGGAGTGGGTGAACTTCAGGTAGTCACCGGCGTCGAACCAGCCACCCGACACGTCGATCTTCGGGCCCCCGAGGGGATGCAACCTGCGGTCGGTGATCAGGTCGGACCCGGGCTCCATGTGCGGCCACCGGTAGACCCTCGCGTGGCGGTCGAGCAGGTGGGACGGGCGGCGGTGCAGCGGCCCCGGCAGGACGTCCCGGCCGTCCCGCTGGTTCTGGTCGAACGCGACCCCGAGCCGGAGCAGCGTCCCGAACACCGGACCCGGCCGCAGCACCCGGAACCACGGTGACGTGGCCCCGACGTCGCCGCTGACGACCAGGCGGTAGCGGCCCGGCTTGCGCACCCGGCTCAGGTCGAGCCGGTAGACGTCGGGGAAGCGCTTGTTCCACGATCCGGTGGAGCGGTGGGGGACTCGGCCGCGCAGCACCACGTGACCGGAGCGGTCGGTGACCGCGAACGTGCCGTGGCCGACCGATCGAGGTGCCATCAGCGTGGCCCGTTTGGCCTCGTGCGGGAGGTAGCCCTGCTGGTTCACGCGGACCACGCCGTGGGGGACGACGACCGCCGACGAGGGTGGAGTCGGCGACAGGGCCGCCGCGAGGGCCGCGCACGCCACGGCCGCCCACAGGCGGCGTCCGGCTCCTCTTGCCATGGGTCCCCATAGTTAGATAGGAAAGTTTCCTAATACCCTGCACGAACGGCTCGACTTGCGCAAGAGTCCGGACCGATCTCGTGACCGGAACCGTCGGAGAGGCCAGTCATGGACGTCGTGATCGTCGAGGACCAGGAGGCCCTCGGCCGCGCGGCGGCCAGGCTCGTGGTCGAGGCACTGCGGTCCGACCCGGCCCTCGTGCTGGGAGTCGCCACCGGGTCGTCCCCGGTGACGACGTACCGCGCACTGGCCGCGGCGCGTCGCGACGGTCTCGACTTCTCGCGGGTGCGCTGCGTGGCGCTCGACGAGTACGTCGGGATGCCGGAGTCCGATCCGGCGTCCTACCACTCGTTCGTCCGACGAGAGATCGCCGGACCGCTCGGGATCCCGCCGGAGAACCTCCTGGTCCCCGACGGGAACGCCCCCGACCCGCTGGCGGCGTGCGCCGCGTTCGAGGACGAGATCCGGGCCCTGGGAGGGGTCGGGATCCAGCTCCTGGGGATCGGCCGGAACGGGCACGTCGGCTTCAACGAACCCGGCTCGCCGTTCGGGTCGCGCACGCGGGTCGCGCGGCTGAGCCCGACCACGCGGAGGGACAACGCGCGGTTCTTCGACCGCCCCGACGAGGTGCCGACGTGCTGTCTCACGCAGGGCCTGGGCACGATCCTCGACGCGGACCGGCTCGTGCTGGTGGCCTCGGGGTCCCACAAGGCCGACGCCGTCGCCGCCGCCCTGGAGGGGCCGGTGAGCGAGGCCTGCCCGGCGTCGGTGCTGCAGCGGCACCCGGACGCGACCGTCATCGTCGACCGGGCCGCCGCCGGCGAGCTGCCGCGGAGCGGCCGTCGCCCCGCCTCGCTCGGCGGGACTGGCTAGATTGACGCGGTGACCCACGGCCGCAGCGACTCGGTCCACACGCAGTTGCTGCGCCTCGGGTTCGCCGACCCCACGCGGGCCGGACGCGAGCTCGCGGGGCTCGGACCGCGGTCGGAGCCCCTCGTCGCGATCCTGGCCCGGACCGCCGACCCGGACCAGGCGCTGGCCGAGCTCGCCCGGCTGGCTGACCGCGCGGAGCCGGGACTCGTGCCCGAGCTCGCCGACGACGAGGGCACCTCGATGCGCCTGCTCTCGGTGCTCGGCGCGAGCCAGGCGCTCGGCGACCACCTCTGCCGGCACCCCGAGCAGTGGCGCGAGCTCGCCGACCCGTTCCTGGGCTCGACCCGACCGCCGGCGTACGCCGTCCGCGGCGCGCTGCTCGAGGCGGTCGGGGCCGACCCGGAGAGCGGGCATCCCGACCGCGACCCTCTCCGCCCGCGCGGCGGCCGACGCGCTCCGCGTGGAGTACCGCCGGATCCTGGTCCGTCTCGCCGCGCGAGACCTGGCCCACCACCTGGGTGTCGATGACGCGGCCGCGGAGCTGTCCGACCTCGCGGCCGGCACGCTCGAGGCGGCGCTCGCGATCGCGCGGTCCCGGGTGCCCGGCGCGGAGTCCGCACGCCTGGCCGTGGTGGCCCTGGGCAAGTGTGGTGGCCACGAGCTCAACTACGTCTCCGACGTCGACGTGCTCTACGTCTTCGAGCCGGCCGAGGGCGCAGAGGAGCGAGCGGCCGCGCGGGTCGCGACGCAGCTGGCCGCCCAGCTCATGCAGGTCTGCTCGGAGCACACCGGCGAGGGCACCATCTGGCCGGTCGACGCCAACCTACGACCGGAGGGTACGGCCGGCCCGCTGGTGCGGACCCTGGCCAGCCACCGCGCCTACTACGAGCGCTGGGCCAAGACCTGGGAGTTCCAGGCCCTGCTCAAGGCCCGCCCCGTCGCCGGCGACCTCGACCTGGGGCACGCGTTCGTCGACCTCGTCGAGCCGATGGTGTGGCAGGTCGCCGAGCGCGACGGCTTCGTCGCCGACGTCCAGGCGATGCGGCGGCGGGTGATCGACAACATCCCGGCCCGCGAGGCCGACCGTCAGCTCAAGCTGGGCTCCGGCGGGCTGCGTGACGTGGAGTTCGCCGTGCAGCTCCTCCAGCTCGTGCACGGACGCGCCGACCCGAAGCTCCGCGACCGGGCGACGCTGAGCGCGCTCGCCGCGCTCACCAAGGGCGGCTACGTCGGACGGGAGGACGGGGAGGCCCTGACCGCGGCGTACTCCTTCCTCCGCACCCTCGAGCACCGCATCCAGCTCCAGCACCTCCGCCGGACCCACATCGTGCCGTCCGACGAGGCGTCGCTGCGCCGGCTGGGACGGAGCATGGGCTTCGTCAAGGAGCCGGCGAAGGCGCTCGACGAGGCGTGGGCGCACCACCGCCGGGAGGTACGACGCCTCCACGAGAAGCTGTTCTACCGTCCGCTCCTCGAGGCCGTCGCGCGCGTGCCGGCCGACGGGGTGCGGCTCACCACGGAGGCGGCCGGTGTCCGGCTGGCGGCCCTCGGCTTCGCCGACCCCAAGGCCGCCCTGCGGCACCTGGAGGCGCTGACCAGCGGGGTGAGCCGGACCGCCGCGATCCAGCGGGCCCTGCTGCCGGCCATGCTCGAGTGGTTCGCCGATGCGCCCGACCCCGACGCCGGGCTGTTCGGCTTCCGGCGGATCAGCGAGAGCCTCGGCTCGTCGCACTGGTACCTCAAGACGCTGCGCGACGAGGGCCAGGTCGCCGAGCGGCTGGCGCGGGTCCTGGCGACCTCGCGCTACGCCACCGACCTGATCGAGCGCGAGCCGGAGGGGGTCCGGATGCTCGGCGGCGACCTCGCGCCGCTGTCGTCCGAGGCGATCCTCAGCCAGATGCGGGCCACGGCCGACCGCCAGGCCGAACCCGTGGAGGCGGTGCGGTCGATCCGGGCCGTCCGCCGCCGCGAGCTGTTCCGGATCGCGGTCGGCGAGCTCTTCGGCGAGATCGAGGTGGCCGACGTCGGCGCGGCGCTGTCGCGGGTCACGGATGCGACGCTCGAGGCCACGCTCGACGTCGCCGGGCGGTCGGTGCGCGCCCAGCGGGACCTCACCGAGGCGCCGACCCGGATGGCGGTCGTGGCGATGGGCCGCTACGGCGGCTTCGAGCTGTCCTACGGCAGCGACGCCGACGTGCTGTTCGTCCACGAGCCCTACGACGAGACGGCCGACGCGAACGGCGACGCCACGTCCTACGCGCATGCGGTGGCCAACGAGCTCCGGGCCCTGCTCCTGGCGCCGGCGAGCGACCCCGCGCTCGTGGTCGACGCCGACCTCCGGCCCGAGGGCAAGCAGGGTCCGCTCGTGCGCACGCTGGCGTCGTACGACGCCTACTACGCCAAGTGGTCGAAGGTCTGGGAGGCGCAGGCGCTGCTGCGGGCCGATGCGGTGGTGGGCGACGAGGGACTGCGCGCGCGCTTCACGGCGCTCGTCGACCCGCTGCGCTATCCGCCCGCCGGCATCGGCGACGCCGACGTGGTGGAGGTCCGCCGGATCAAGGCGCGCGTCGACCGCGAACGGCTGCCGCGCGGCGCCGACCCGCACACCCACCTCAAGCTCGGCCGCGGTGGGCTCGCGGACATCGAGTGGACGGTCCAGCTCCTCCAGCTCCGCTACGCCGGCGCGGAACCCGCCCTGCGGAGCCCACGAACCCTGACTGCCCTCGAGGCCGCCCGGGACGCGGGACTGCTCGCCGCAGCGGACGCCGCGGCGCTCGACCAGGCCTGGCGGACCGTGAGCCGGATCCGCAACGCGATCACCCTGGTCACCGGCAAGAGCGGCGACCAGCTGCCCCGCGACGCCCGCGAGCGAGCCGCGGTGGCGAGCATCCTGGGCTACGGGCCCGGGCGCTCGGACGAGATGGTCAACGACTACCTGCGCACCACCCGCCGCGCCCGGGCCGTCGTCGACCGGGTCTTCTGGGAGTGAGGCGAGCAGCGTGCCGAGGAAGCAGCGCGACCTCCTCGACCAGCCGGCGGGGCGGTGACGCCGTCGGCGGTGCCGGACATACTCGGGCGATGACGACAGCCGACCGCGCCACCGCGCTGCGAGCGCTCCACACCGATCCCGCCCTGCTCCGCCTGGTGAACGTCTGGGACGTCGCGAGCGCCCGGGTCGTCGCACAGACCGAGGGGACGCGGGCGCTGGCGACCGCGAGCCACGCGATCGCCGCGACGTACGGCTACGAGGACGGTGAGCGGATCCCGCGCGAGCTGATGCTCGAGGCCGTCGGCCGGGTGGTGGCCGCGGTCGACCTGCCGGTGACCGCGGACCTCGAGGGGGGCTACGGCGACGCCGGGGAGACCTGCCGCCGCGCGATCGGCCTGGGGGTGGTCGGCGCCAACATCGAGGACCAGCTGAAGCCGCTGCCCGAGGCGGTGGCGTCGGTCGAGGCCGTGGTGCGCGCGGCCGCCGACGAGGGGGTGCCCGACTTCGTGCTCAACGCCCGCACCGACGCCATGCTCCTGGCCGGCGATCGTGACCCGGCCACGGCCCTGGCCGACGCGGTCGAGCGCGGCCGGGCCTACCTCGAGGCCGGCGCGCCGGTCGTCTTCGTGCCGGGTGCCCTCGTCGAGGACCAGGTGGTGGCCCTGGTCGAGGCGTTCGGCCCCCAGCGGCTCTCGATGCTGCCCGTGCCGGGCGCGCCGTCCCTGGACGCGGCTCGAGGAGCTCGGGGTGGCGCGGGTGAGCTTCGGACCGTTCCCGCAGCGGGTCGCGATGACCGCCCTGCAGGAGATGGTCGAGGGCGTCCTGCGCGGCGAGGGCATCCCGGCGGGGACGCGCCCACTGACCTGACGACGCCGCCTCGGGCGCACCCCCACCGCACCCGGTCCAACCCGGTTGACGACGGGCCCTCCCCGGCTGGTTGGCTGCAGGTATGAGCGACGACGAGCAGATGGCGCGCTACCGCGCCGCGGCCGAGGCCTGCGAGACCACTGTCTTCTGGCACGCGCCGCGCACTCCGGCCGAGGCCCTGCGCGCGGTGGCCGACGACGCCGAGGCGCTCGCGCTGACGGAGTGGGACGTGTACGCCGAGCGCGGGCCGGTCGCCGAGGTGGAGCGGCAGGTGGCCGAGCTGCTCGGCAAGCCCGCGGTGGCGTTCTTCCCCAGCGGGGTGATGGCCCAGCAGGCCGCCCTCCGGGTCTGGACCGACCGGACCCACTCGAAGCGTGTCGCGATCCCCGACCTCTCCCACCTGCTCAAGCACGAGGACGACGGCCCGCGACGGCTGCACGGCTTCGAGTTCGAGTTCCTGACCACGGGGCGCGAGACGGCCAAGGCCGCCGGACTCCGCGCCCTCGGACCCGGGCTCGGCGCGGCGCTGGTCGAGCTGCCGCTGCGCGACGCGGGCTGCCTGCTGCCGACCTGGGAGGAGCTCGGCGAGCTGTCCGACGCCGCCCGGGAGCTCGGCGTACCCCTGCATGCGGACGGCGCGCGGATCTGGGAGTCGCAGCCGTTCTACGACCGGCCGCTCGCCGAGATCGCCGCGCACTTCGACAGCGTCTACGTCTCGTTCTACAAGGGGCTCGAGGCGCTCTCCGGCGCAGCGCTGGCCGGGCCCGAGGACGTGGTGGACGAGGCGCGGGTGTGGCGTCGCCGGATGGGCGGGACCCTCTTCCACCTGACCCCGTTCGCCGTCTCGGCCCTTGCCGGACTGCGCGACCGGCTGCCCCGGATGGGTGAGTACGCCGCGTGGGCGCGCGACCTGGCCGCCGCCCTGTCGGCGCGCGGCCTGCGACCGACCCCGGAGCCGCCCCACACCAACACCTTCCTGGTCCATGCCGAGGGCGACGCGGACGCGGTCCTCGAGCGGGTGATCGCGTTCATGGAGCGCGAGAAGGTCCAGCCCTGCGGCGGGTGGTGGGCCGCGCCGGTCCCCGGGTTCGTCACGACCGAGGTCGCCGTCCACGACGCGGCCCTCGAGCACGACCCCGCGCAGGTCGCCGACTGGTTCGTCGAGGTGACGCGCGGGTGACGCTCGAGGTGCTCGACCTCGACGCCGCCCTGCCGGTGATGCACGAGGTCGCCGCGCGGCTGACGCCGGGCTCGTGGCAGCACCCGGGCCAGGTCACCTGGAGTGCCCGCTACGCGCTGCCCGAGGTGCTCGACCACGGGCCGGTCGGCGTGTTCCGCGTCGACGGCGTCCCGGCCGGCTGGGCCTGGCTCGAGAGCCCCGACTGGGTGGAGTGGTGCGTCGACCCGTCGTACGACGGGGTGGCCGAGCGGGCCGTGACCTGGTTCCTCGGCGCGACCTCGGCCGCCACGGTCCGGACGTCGAACCTCGACACCGAGCCGCATCTCGGGGCGGCCCTCGTGGCTGCCGGCTTCGTCGAGGTGCCGGAGCTGTGGTTCAGCCAGCACACGCTCGACCTGGCCCGGCTCGCCCCGGTGCCGGACGTGCCCGGCTACGCCTTCCGCGCCACACGTCCCGAGGAGTACGACGCCCGCGCGGCCTGCCACCGCAGCTCCTGGTCCGCGACGTCCAAGGTGTCCGGCGAGGCCTACCGGCGGCTGATGGCGACCGCGCCCTACGACGCCGCCCTCGACTGGGTGGCGGTCACGCCCGACGACGAGATGGTGGCGTCGTGCTGCGTCTGGCTGGACGCCCGGTCCGGGGTGGCGCTCGTCGAGCCCGTCGGCTGCCACCCCGACCACCGGCGCCGCGGCCTCGCCGGCGCGGTGAGCCTGGCGGCCCTGCACGCCGCACGTGGGGCCGGAGGGACCACCGGTCTGGTGCGGCCCCGCGGCGACGACGAGAGCCCGGAGCCGGGACGGGTCTATCGCCGCATCGGCTTCGTCCCCGGCCCGCGCACGCACGACTGGACGCTGACCCGCCGCTGAGCGCCGTGGCGCCGGGACGCGAGGCACACGGTGGTGCCCGCCGCCGCCCCACCGGTTCCGTCGGCACCGCACCGTCCAGCCGGGTGGCACTGCGACTCGGCCGACGCCTCGATGTAGGGTCACCTGCCCATGAGAGATCTCGGTACGCCGGAGCTGGTGATCGCCGTCGTCATCGGCGTCGTGGTGGTGGGAGGCCTGCTCATGGTCGCCCTGTTGTGGACGACGCTGCGCCGCTGACCACTGGCGCTGCGGACCGGCCGGAGTAGGGTCGCGGCCATGAGGGCCCTCTCGCTGACCTTGGTGTCACTCCTTCTCGGAGCCTCGCTCGTGGCGTGCGGCGGCAACGACAAGCCGGCCGTCTGTGGCTCCGTCGACACGCTCAAGAGCTCGATCACCGACCTGAAGAAGATCGACATCACGTCGTCGGGAGCCGTCAGCTCGCTGCAGACCCAGCTGACGACCGTGAAGAAGAACTTCGACACCGTCAAGTCCGACGCGAAGTCGCAGTTCTCGACGCAGATCGACGCCGTCGACGGCGCCTACACGACGCTCGTGTCGAGTGCGAACACCGCCAAGTCGAGCCCTTCGGCTGCCAACCTCGCCACGCTGGCCGCCGCGGCGTCGGCGATGCTCGCCGACCTGCAGACGCTCGTCAGCGACGTGCAGGCGACCTGCTAGCCGACGTACGCCGCGAGGTGCTCGCCGGTGAGGGTGGAGCGGCCGGCCACGAGATCGGCCGGCGTGCCCTCGAAGACGACCCGTCCGCCGTCGTGGCCGGCGCCGGGGCCGAGGTCGATGATCCAGTCGGCATGCGCCATCACCGCCTGGTGGTGCTCGACCACGATCACCGACGTGCCGGAGTCGACGAGCCGGTCGAGCAGGCCGAGCAGCTGCTCGACGTCGGCGAGGTGGAGGCCGCTGGTCGGCTCGTCGAGCACGTAGACGCCGCCCTTCTCGCCGAGGTGGGTGGCGAGCTTGAGCCGCTGCCGCTCGCCGCCCGAGAGCGTGGGGAGCGGCTGGCCGAGGGTGAGGTAGCCCAGACCGACGTCGGCGAGCCGGGTCAGGATCCGGTGTGCGGCGGGCAGCTTCGCGTCGCCGTCGGCGAAGAAGGCCTCGGCCTCGACGACCGGCATGGCGAGCACGTCGGCGATCGTGCGGCCGCCGAGGGTGTAGTCGAGGACCGACTCGTCGAACCGTCGTCCCTCGCAGACCTCGCAGGGGATGGCGACTCCCGCCATCACACCGAGGTCGGTGTAGATGACCCCCGCGCCGTTGCAGTGCGGGCAGGCACCCTCGGAGTTCGCGCTGAACAGCGCCGCCTTCACGCCGTTCGCCTTCGCGAAGGCCTTGCGGATCGGGTCGAGCAGACCCGTGTACGTCGCGGGGTTGCTGCGCCGGGACCCCCTGATCGCACCCTGGTCGACCGTGACCACGCCCTCGCGACCCGCCACCGATCCGGTGACCAGTGAGCTCTTGCCCGACCCCGCCACGCCCGTGAGCACGACGAGCACGCCGAGCGGGATGTCGACGTCGACCTCCTGCAGGTTGTGCAGGTCGGCTCCCCGCACCTCCAGCACCTCCGTCGACGTCCGGACCTCGTCCTTGAGGGACGCTCGGTCGTCGAGGTGGCGACCGGTGGTCGTGCCACTCTTCCGCAGTCCCTCCACCGTCCCCTCGAACATCACCTCGCCGCCCTCGGTCCCGGCCCGCGGGCCGAGGTCGACGACATGGTCGGCGATCGCGATGGCCTCCGGCTTGTGCTCGACCACGAGCACGGTGTTGCCCTTGTCGCGCAGCTGGAGCAGGAGGTCGTTCAACCGGGCGATGTCGTGGGGGTGCAGCCCGATCGTCGGCTCGTCGAAGACGTAGGTGACGTCGGTCAGCGACGACCCCAGGTGTCGGATCATCTTCGTGCGCTGCGCCTCGCCGCCCGAGAGAGTGCCGGCCGGGCGGTCGAGCGAGAGATAGCCGAGGCCGATCTCCACGAACGAGTCGAGCGTGTCTGCGAGTGCCTCGAGCAACGGGGCCACCGACGGGTCGTCGAGGCCCTTCACCCAGGCCGCCAGGTCGGTGATCTGCATCGCGCAGGCGTCGGCGATGCTGGTCCCGTCGATCGTCGACGACCGGGCCTCCCGGCTGAGCCGGGTGCCCTCGCAGTCGGGGCAGGTCGTGAACGTGACTGCGCGCTCCACGAACGCGCGGACGTGAGGCTGGAGCGAGTCGACGTCCTTGGACAGCATCGACTTCTGGATCCGGGGGATCAGGCCCTCGTAGGTCAGGTTGATGCCCTCGACCTTGATCCTGGTCGGCTCCTTGTAGAGGAGGTCGTTCAGCTCACGCTTGGTGTACTTCCGGATCGGCTTGTCGGCGTCGAAGTAGCCGCTGCCCTTGAAGATCCGGCCGTACCAGCCGTCCATGCTGTAGCCGGGGATCGAGAACGGGCCCTGGTTGAGCGACTTGGAGTCGTCGTAGAGCTGGGTGAGGTCGATGTCGTTGACCGAGCCGCGGCCCTCGCAGCGCGAGCACATGCCGCCGAGCACGCTGAAGCTGCGTCGCTCCTTCGTCGTCCGGCCACCCTTCTCGACCGTCACCGCGCCGGCGCCGGAGATGGAGGCGACGTTGAAGGAGAACGCCTGCGGTGAGCCGATGTGGGGCTTGCCGAGCCGGCTGAAGAGGATGCGGAGCATGGCGTTCGCGTCCGTCGCGGTGCCGACGGTGGAGCGCGGGTCGGCGCCCATCCGCTCCTGGTCGACGATGATCGCGGTGGTCAGCCCCTCGAGCACGTCGACATCGGGCCGCGCCAGGGTCGGCATGAAGCCCTGCACGAAGGCGCTGTAGGTCTCGTTGATCAGCCGCTGCGACTCCGCGGCGATCGTGCCGAAGACCAGTGAGCTCTTGCCGGAGCCGGAGACTCCGGTGAACGCCGTCAGGCGTCGCTTCGGGATCTCGAGGCTGACGTCCTTGAGGTTGTTGACCCGGGCGCCGTGGACGCGGATCAGGTCGTGGCTGTCGGGGGGCTGCGTCGCGGTCCTCGAGACCATGCCTGCCATGTCTCCGTTCGTCGGTGCCGGGTGAGCGGTGCGTCGGTCAGTCCTCCGGGAGGGCCGCGAACTCCTTCTTGGTGGCGCGGTACCAGCCCATGCCCTTGAGCGGGTTCTTCCACCGCCCCTTCATCTCGCCGGCGGCCTTCGCGTGCGTGGTGTCGCCGGCCGCGACGGCCTCCTTCAGGTGGCGGTCCTGGGCCTTGATCACCTCGTCGGCGGTCTCTCCGCGCAGCTCGAGGTCGCAGGCGCCGCCCAGCTGCCGGCACGTCATCGTCCTCATCAGCGCACCTCCTGGATCCGGACCATGTTGCCGGCGGGATCGCGCAGGGCGCAGTCGCGTACGCCGTACGGCTGCTCGGTGGGCTCCTGGACGACGTCGACGTCGCCGGTCTGCACCTTCTCGAAGGTGCCGTCGAGGTCGTGGGTGGCCAGCAGGAGCGTCGCGAACGTCCCCTTGGCCATCATCTCGACGATCGTGCGGCGCTCGTCGTCGGTGAGGCCGGGCGTGGCCGTCGGCGGGTAGAGGACGATGTTGGTGCCGGGCTGGTCGGCTGGACCGACCGTGATCCAGCGCATCGTGCCCTGCCCGACGTCGAGGCGGACCTCGAAGCCGAGCGTGTCCCGGTAGAAGGCCAGCGACGCCTCGGGGTCCTCGTGGGGAAGGAAGCTGGAGTGAATGGTGATGTCCATGGACGTCACGGTAGGCGAGCCGTCGACAGCGGTGCTTCTCGATTCCTGACCGGTCTGGTGACCTGTTTCTCCACGCAGGCCGGCAGACCCTCGGTCGTCTGCATCGCGTCGCGCCGGTAGGTGCTCGGCGGCACCCCGACCAGCTCGGTGAAGCGGGTGCTGAAGGTGCCGAGGGACTGGCAGCCGACCGCGAAGCACACCTCGGTGACGCTGAGGTCGCCTCGCCGGAGCAGTGCCATCGCCCGCTCGATCCGCCGCGTCATCAGGTAGGCGTACGGCGACTCGCCGTACGCCGCGCGGAACTCGCGGCTCAGGTGGCCGGACGACATGTGTGCGCCTCGCGCGAGCGCCTCGACGTCGAGCGGCTGGGCGTAGTCCCGGTCGATCCGGTCGCGGACGCGCCGCAGCCGGACGAGGTCGCTCAGCCGCTGCTCCGAGACGCTGGTGCCGGTCACCTGGACGATCGTGCCACGTCGCCGGTGGGGCGCTCCAGCACCCGCCTACGCGTCGCCGCGACTGAGCGGGTCGCGCGCGGGCAGACCCGCCAGCGCCTCCGCCATCAGCCGCTGGAGGAACACGCCACGGTGCACGTCGAGCGGGTGGGCCGTCCCCGACCCGACCGTCTCCGCGAGCGCCGTGGTGATCGCCTCCTGCACGTCGGGGTCGTCGTCGCTCCTCTGGCCGTCGAAGGTCACCGGGCCGTGCTCGGTGCGCGCGTCGATCCGGAACGGGGCCGGATCTCCGGGCGTGGTGATCGACAGCGCCACCTGCGACACCGCCCCACCCTGGTGCTCGAGCGTCACGCCGAGCCAGCGCAGCGGGTCTCCCACCGCCGTGATGCCGACGACCGGGCCGAGCGCGGCGTCGAGCAGGTCGATCGCATGCGGAGCCAGGTCGAACATCGCGCCCAGCTCCACGCGCCAGGGGGTCGCGAAGGGGCTTCCCGGGAGCGCGGCCCCGGACACGAAACGCGCCAGCGCCCCGATCGGGGCGCCCTCCCGAGCCGTGGCCACGAACGCCCGGCCCTCGGCGGTGAAGCGGTTGCGCAGCATCAGCAGGCTCTGCACGCCTGCCGCATCGACGGCCGCGGCGATCGCCTCCGCCTCCTCCAGGGTGAAGGCCAGCGGCTTCTCCAGGAGCAGATGCTTCCCGGCCCGCGCCGCGCGCGGCGCCAGGTGAGCCTGGACCGGCGGCGGGACGGCGAAGGCGACGGCGTCGCAGGCATCCAGCAGGTCGTCGTACGACGACGCGTGCCGGGCGCCGTAGGACGCCGCGAGCTCCTCGGCCGCCTCCGGGTCGGCGGGCCCAGACCGCTGCCAGGTCGGTGCGCGGGCCGGCGGCGAGCATCGGAGCGTGGAACATCCCGGCCCAGGGGCCCGCGCCGACCAGCCCTACGCGCAACGTCACGGGACCGAGCATACGAGTCGGTGCCGACCGTCGGACG
Source organism: uncultured Actinomycetota bacterium (assembly GCA_963797325.1). GTDB lineage: Bacteria > Actinomycetota > Actinomycetes > Propionibacteriales > Nocardioidaceae > Nocardioides. The sequence goes on along the minus strand of CAWCPG010000015.1, from coordinate 31,170 downwards.
GACGCGTTCACGGCTCGGGTCCTGGGTGTTTACTGGTCCGCAATCTCCGCCTGTTCTGCTGGCGGAACGTCCGCCGTACCCGAGGGAGTGGGCCGATGCCTGGTGCGGAGCGCGCGCGCGTCGAGTCGTTCGGCCACGCCGAGGACGGGCTGGAGCAGGCGACGCCCTGGTACCAGTGGGGTCCCTACCTGTCGGAGCGCGCGTGGGGGACGGTCCGCGAGGACTACAGCGCCGGGGGCGAGGCCTGGGACTACTTCCCCCACGACCATGCCCGCTCCCGGGCCTACCGCTGGGGCGAGGACGGCATGGCGGGGGTCAGCGACGTCGGCCAGCAGCTGTGCCTGGCGCTCGCGCTGTGGAACGGCCGCGACCCGATCCTCAAGGAGCGGATGTTCGGGCTGACCGGCCCGCAGGGCAACCACGGCGAGGACGTCAAGGAGTACTGGTGGTTCACCGACGCCCTCCCCAGCCATGCCTGGCTGCGCTGGCGCTACCACTACCCGCAGGCGGAGTTCCCCTACGGCGACCTGGTGGCCGAGAACGGGCGTCGTGACCAGAGCCAGCCGGAGTACGAGCTGCTCGACACCGGCGTCTTCGAGGACGACCGCTACTGGGTCGTCGAGGTGACCCACGCCAAGGACGACCCCCACGACCTGCTCATGGAGGTCAGTGTCACCAACGCCGGGCCGGACACGTCGACCCTGCACGTGCTGCCCCACCTGTGGTTCCGCAACACGTGGTCGTGGGACGTCGGCGCCGAGCGTCCGTCGCTCCGGGCCACCGGGCCGAGCAGCGTGTCCGTGGACCATCCGCGGTTCGGCGAGCTGAGCTGGGAGCTGGACGCCGCCCCGGACGGCTCGCCTCCCGAGCTGGTGTTCTGCGACAACGACACCAACCTGCGACGGCTCTACGGCTCACCGGACTCCCCGGCGTACCCGAAGGACGGCATCAACGACCACGTCGTGGGCGGCGCGTCGACCGTGAACCCCGACCGCGTCGGCACGAAGGCAGCCGGTTGGTACCGCCTCACGGTCGCGCCGGGAGAGACCCAGGTGGTGCGCGTGCGGCTCCGGCCGCCGTCGTCCGGGCCGGCGTTCGGCACGGCGTACGACGGCGTGCTCGCCCGTCGCCACGCAGGAGGCCGACGAGTTCTACGACGAGGTGATCCCCGCCTCCGTCGACGACGACGCGCGCCTGGTCGCGCGGCAGGCCTTCGCCGGGATGCTGTGGGGCAAGCAGTTCTACTGCTACGACGTCAAGCGTTGGCTGGACGGCGACCCGACGCAGCCGCTGCCACCGCCCGAACGGCGCCACGGCCGCAACTCGGCGTGGCTCAACGTCGACGCCAGGGACATCCTCTCGATGCCCGACCCGTGGGAGTACCCGTGGTTCGCCGCCTGGGACCTCGCCTTCCACACCGTCGCGCTGGCCCACGTCGACCCGGCGTTCGCCAAGTACCAGCTCCTGGCGATGTGCCGCGAGTGGTTCCAGAACCCCAACGGCGCGCTGCCGGCGTACGAGTGGGCGTTCGGCGACGCGAACCCGCCGGTGCACGCGTGGGCGGCGCTGCACGTGTGGGACATCGACGGCCGCCGCGACACCGACTTCCTCGCCCGGCTGATGCCGAAGCTGCTGATGAACTTCACGTGGTGGGTCAACCGGATGGATCCCGAGGGTGACCACCTGTTCGGCGGCGGCTTCCTCGGCCTCGACAACATCAGTGCGATCGACCGCTCGAACCTGCCGCCGGGTGGCCGTCTCGAGCAGGCCGACGGCACCAGCTGGATGGCCTTCTACTCCCTCACGATGCTGGAGATGGCGCGGATCCTGGCGGCCCAGGACGACGCGTGGACCGACATCGAGGTGAAGTTCATCGAGCACTTCGTGCTCATCGTCGACGCGATGCACTCCCAGGGTCTGTGGGACGAGGAGGACGGCTTCTTCTACGACGTCTTCCATGCCGCCGACGGCACCGCCACCCCGATCAAGGTCCGCTCGATGGTGGGCGTCCTCCCGCTGATGAGCATCGTGGCGCTGGGTCCCGACCTGCTCGAGGCACTCGGCAACCTGCGCAAACGGTTCGCCGGCTTTCTCGGACAGGCGGACGGCGCGCTCAGCGGCGGTCGGGTGTTCCAGATACCCGGCACCGAGGCGCTCGCCATCGGCGTCGTACCGCCGGGCGAGGGGCGACGTGTGCTGGCCCGGGTGTTCGACGAGAGCGAGTTCCTCTCGCCGTACGGGCTGCGAGCGGTGTCGAAGTACCACGAGCAGCACCCGCTGTGGGTCGACCTCGCGGGGTCGCACGTCTCGGTCGACTACGAGCCGGGGGAGTCCCACTCCGGCATGTTCGGTGGCAACTCCAACTGGCGGGGCCCGGTCTGGATGCCGGTGAACTACCTCCTGCTGCGCAACCTCCAGCGCTATGCGCGCTCCTTGGGGCCGAGCGCCGTCTTCGAGTACCCCACCGGAAGCGGCCGGACGGTCCCCATGACCACCGCTGCCGACGACCTGCGAGGCCGACTCGTCTCGCTCTTCCTGCGGGGGCCGGACGGACGGCGGCCGTGCCACGGCTGGGTCGACAAGCTCCAGAACGATCCGCGCTGGCGCGACAACATCACGTTCAACGAGTACTTCCACGGCGACAACGGAGCCGGCCTCGGGGCGTCCCACCAGACCGGCTGGACGGGGCTCGTCGCCGACCTGATCTGCCGACCCGACCCGTTCGCGGGCGACGCGTTGCCGTGGGAGCTGTGACGAGCCGCGGGATCGCGTTCGGCCGAGAGGTGTGCGGCACCCTCGAGGAGAGCGCCGTCCGCGAGTGGCTGGTGACCGACGGGCTGGGCGGCTACGCCAGCGGCACGGTGGCCGGGCTGGGCACCCGCCGCTACCACGGGCTGCTGGTGCCCGCGACGTCGCCGGCGGGAGGCTCTCGCCGCCTCGGCCTGGCCGCCCTCGACACGGTCGTGGTGATCGGGGACCAGCGCATCCGCCTGGCCACGCACGAGTGGGTCGGCGGCGCGGTCGACCCGCGTGGGCACGAGCACCTCGCGTCCTTCGACCTCGACGACGGGGTGCCCCGGTGGCGCTACGACCTCGGCCCGGTCCAGCTCGAGGTCGAGCTGGCGATGGCCCACGGCGTGTGCACGGTCGGCGTCGTCCACCGGCTGCTGGCGGGGGAGGCGACGCTGGAGGTCACTGCGCTGTGCACGTGGCGCGACCAGCACGGCGACCGCTTCGCGGGCAGTGACCCCGCGGTCGAGTCCCACGCCTCGGGGTTCGTGTTCGAGTCCGCCTACCGGGTGGAGGGGCCGGGCTTCCAGCCGGGAGGCGCGTGGTACCGCGGGATCCACCACCGCGAGGAGGCTGCCCGTGGTCTGGGCGCGAGCGAGGACCTGTGGGCGACCGGGACCTTCCGGGCCACGCTCGGCGCGGGGGAGGTGGTGGGGGTCGTGGCGACGACCGGACCTCGCGTCCGCCCCACCCGCGGCGGCGTCGATCGTGGCCGCCGCGCGTGCCAGGGCCGCGACACTCGCCGTGCAGGCCGGTGCCGACGACGAGGTAGGCCGCGTGCTGGCCGTCGCGGCCGACCGGTTCGTCGTACGGACGTCGACCGGGCCGACCGCGGTCGCCGGCTACCCGTGGTTCGGGGAGTGGTCGCGCGACCTGTTCACGTCGTACGAGGGGCTCTTCCTGTGCACGGGACGGGCCGAGGAGGGACGGGCGGTGCTGCAGCGGGCGGCGGCCAGTGTCTCGGAGGGCATGCTCGCCAACACCGCGGACGTCGGGACGCTGGAGTACAACACGATCGACGCGACGCTGTGGTTCCTCCACGCGCTGGGCCGCCACGTGACGCGGACCGGGGACCTCGACCTGGCGGCGGAGCTGTCCGCCACCGTCGTGGACGTCCTCACGCGCGCACGTGGCCGGCACCCGCTTCGGGATCGGCGTCGACGCCGCGACGGGCCTCCTGCGCGGCGGTGCGGAGGGGTGGGCGCTGACCTGGATGGACGCGCGGATCGACGGTCGCCCGGTCACCCCACGGGCCGGCTACCCGGTCGAGATCGAGGCGCTCTGGATCAACGCGCTGGGCACCGCCGCCGACCTGCTGACCAGGCTCGGGCAGGACGGCGGGTCCTGGTCGGCCCTGCGCGAGCGGGCCGTCGCCTCCTTCGCACCGCGGTTCGGGCTCGGCTCCGGGCTGGCCGACGCGCTCGACCCGACCGGAGCCGCGGTCGCCGAGCGTCCGGCCCAACCAGCTCCTGGCCGCCGCCCTGCCCGACGGACCCGTGACCGACCCCGCCGCGGCCGCCTCGATCGTCGCCGCCTGCCGCGACGACCTGCTGACCTCGATCGGCCTCCGCTCCCTCTCGCCCCGTGACCCCGCCTATCGCGGCCGCCACCGCGGCGGCCCGGCCGAGCGCGACGCGGCGTACCACCAGGGGACCGTGTGGCCCTGGCTGATCGGCCCCTACTGCGACGCCGTACGACGTGCCGGTGGCGACACCGCCCGGCTGCTCGACGGCCTCGAGCTCCACCTGTCGGAGTACGGGCTCGGCTCGGTCTCCGAGACCGCCGACGGTGACGCACCCCATGCCGCCACGGGCTGCCCGTTCCAAGCCTGGTCGGTCGCCGAGCTCATCCGCTCCCGCGCCTGACCCGGCTCAGGCCTCGGGGATCGGCCGACCGAAGTCCTGCAACGTGATGGTGGTCGGCTCCGGACCGCCGCGGCCCAGACCGCGGTGACGGCCCACGAGAGCCCGACGAGAGGAGCATGAGGAACATGGACACACGAACGTTGGGAGGCGGCGGCCTCGAGGTCTCCGCTCTCGGCCTGGGCTGCATGGGGATCAGCCAGTCCTTCGGCCCCTCGCCCGAGCGGCCGGCGATGGTCGACTTCCTGAGGCAGGCCGTCGAGCACGGCGTCACCTTCTTCGACACCGCCGAGGTCTACGGGCCCTACCACAACGAGGAGGTCGTGGGGGAGGCCCTGGAGCCGGTGCGCGACCAGGTCGTGATCGCGACCAAGTTCGGCTTCGCTCTCGACGGCGGCGATCGTCAGCTGGACAGCCGCCCCGAGCACATCCGAGCGGCGCTCGAGGGATCGTTGCGTCGGCTACGCACCGACCACGTCGACCTGCTCTACCAGCACCGGGTCGATCCCGAGGTTCCGATCGAGGACGTGGCCGGGACCGTCAAGGAGCTGATCGACGAGGGCAAGGTCCGACACCTCGGGCCTCTCGGAGGCGGGCGTCGAGACCATCCGGCGCGCGCACGCAGTCCAGCCGGTCACCGCGTTGCAGAGCGAGTACTCCCTGTTCTGGCGCGAGCCGGAGGGCGCGATCCTCGACACCCTCGTCGAGCTCGGCATCGGGTTCGTCCCCTTCAGCCCGCTCGGGCGGGGCTTCCTGACCGGCACGGTCGACGTGACCACGGAGTTCTCCGAGGGCGACATCCGCGCGAACCTCCCACGGTTCACCGCCGAGGCCCGCGAGGCCAACCTCGCCCTGGTGGAACGCGTCCGAGCCGTGGCCGAACGCACCGGTGCGAGCCTGGGCCAGGTCGCCCTCGCCTGGCTCCTCGGCCCAAGGACCCTCGATCGTGCCGATCCCCGGCACCCGCCGGCTGACCCGGCTCGACGAGAACCTCGGCTGCTGCCGACGTCACGACTGACACCGCAGGACCTCGCCGAGCTCGACGAGGCCTCCACCCAGGTCACGATCGTCGGCGACCGGTACCCCGAAGCCATGCAGCGGATGATCAACCGCTGAGGGTCGGCCGAGTGGAACACGAGGCTGGCGGTGCGCCGGCCGCGGGGAGTCCCTACCGGCTACCCGTCCGGCCCAGACGGACGACCTACCCCCCGTTCAGTCGCCCGTCTGGGGGCATCGGGGCTGCTCCCCGGAGCGGACGACCCGCGGGCCCGACACGGGCCGTCCGCCACGGGGTGACCGGCCGGCCTGACGGCCGGCCGGGTTCGCGCTTCGTCAGCCGTGGGTCGGGTGCGGTGGGTGGGTCGGGTGGGCGGGATGCGTCCCGCTCCGCACCAGGCGTGGGGTGCGCAGGGTGAGTCGGGTGGCTCGGGTGCGTGGGGTGCGTCGGGTGCGTGGGGTGCGTCGGGTGGTCGGGTGCGGGTGCGTGGGGTGCGTCGGGTGGCTCGGCTGGCCCGGGGGGGTCGGTGGGGTCGGTCGCGTCGCTCGAGGGGCCGTCGGTCGGGTGCGAGGGGTGTGGGGGTGTGATGGATGCGCCGGGTGTCCGGGGTGCCCGGCCGTCGCGGTCGCGCAGTACGTCGCGACTCCGTCGACGCCGCCGGCGGCCGTCACCAAGGCACCGAACGCCGGGCTCCGAAGGGCACGCCCGTGCACGGCCTTGTTGCCGGACAGGTAGGCACGGCAGAGGCCGCGGAACCCGGACGCTGCAGGTCCGGTGCTCGGCGTACCGTCGTCGGACGATGCCTCGGAGGTGTGGGTGCTGTGTGAGCCCGCGGGCGCCTGGGCGGAGTGCCACGGGCGCGTGACCGGTGGCGGCGAACGCGACCCCGGAGGACAGCAACAGCACCGCACCGGCGCTCACGACGGCGGCCTTGACACCGGTGCGGGCAGAGGGGGCGGCTCTCATGTCATCTCTCCTCGGTGCGGCGGCACGGTCGAGATGAGCACGGTGGAACAGCATCACGGCTTCGTCTTCGCGGGCCAGTTCGGGGGGAGTCGCCGGCGCGCGTGCGGAGTCGAGGAGTCTGTCGACCTGGGGGGACGACGCACCGCCGAGTGGCTGCTGCCCTCGACGACTCGTGCGGAACCTGTTCCAGACCGTGCTCATCTCACTCCTTCAGCGCCAGGCGGCGCGAAAGTGTCACGCACCTCGATGAGCGAGGCCGGTCGCGACTCGAGTCGGCGGGCGAGGGTGGCCAGACCTCGGTGCGCGGCGCTGCGCACGGCCCCGGGCCGCTTGTCCGAGGATCGCGGCTGCCGTCTTGGCGTCGAGGCCCATCACCGCGCGGAGCATCACCGCCTCGGCCTGGTCACGCGGGAGACTGCCTGATCACCTCGAGCGCGGCCCGGGTCGTGAGGCCCTCGAGCATCGCGGACTCGGTGTCGACGGGATCCGCTGGATCCACCCCGGTCAGGTCCTGGTCCGCGCGGATCCGACGCGAGCGCAGCCGCAGGAGGTCCAGTGCCCGGTGTCGCCCGATGGTGGTGATCCAGCCACGGAACCCGTCGGCGTCCCCGGTGAACCGGTCGAGGTCCCGGCATGCCTGGCCCCAGGTCTCGGACGCCACGTCCTCGGCGTCGTTCGGTCCGATGAGGACCTCGAGGTAGCGCAGGAGGGGAGCATGCACCGCTCGGTAGACCACGCGGAACGCGTCGCCGTCGCCTCGGCACATGCGGGAGACGGCCTCGTCGAGGGAGTCCGGGTCGGACATCCGGTCAGTGTGCCAGCCCTCGGACATAGCGGGGCACTTCCTGTGAGGTCCGGTCCGTCATGGAGACAGCCCACCGGAACGAGTTCCGGTGGGCTGTCGCCGACAGGCGTCAGCTGGGCTGCGCGGCCAGGCAGGTGTCGAGGCGAGCCGTCGCGTGGGCGAGCCGCTTCACCTGCGCCTTCTTGGCCTTCAGGTTCTTCTGGTTGGGGTGCGCCGCGAACTTGGCGGTGAGCGCGGCGAGCTTGGCGGTGGCCTTGTCGACGTGAGCCTGCTGCGTAGCGCACGGGGCGCTGGGCGCGTGGCCGGCGAACGCGGCCGGGGAGCCTGCCACGGCGAACGATCCGAAGGCGAGGGTCGCGACAAACGCTACCGAAGTGGTGCGAAACCGATTCATGGCTGTCCTTCTCAACTGATGGCTGGGGCGTGGACTCCCTGAGGGGAGACCGAGGCCGGGGCCTCACTCCTCTCAGCGCCAACAGGTCCGAAAGCGTCACGCCCACCGCAGAACTTTTACGTGCGGGCTCGCCCGCGCCTCACCTCGCTCAGGGATTGCCGGACAGGATGTTGTTCCTGATGTAGCCGTAGTAGGGGTCTTCGACGTCCATGGGTCGAGGGGGTCGCTCCCGGGTGCCGGCGAACCATTGGTCGACGATGGCGCCCTGGGACTCCAGGTTGAACGAGGACCAGGCTGGTCCGGCTGGTCCGTACCGGTAGGCAGCATGCCCCAGGGCTGCCTGGTTGTAGATGCCTTCGCACATCAGACCCGGGATGTAGCCGTCGTCCAGGCTGGCGTGCTCGAGCTGCCAGGCGTGGGTGAGCTCGTGGATGAGAATCTGTCCCCCGACCGGGTAGGTGCCCGGGAACACGGCGTGGGTGGGGTCGTCGAAGGCGTTGCCGATGTTGACCATGATGGTGCCGTCCGCGGCGGGAGTGGTGAAGGCGCGACCGCCGAGGCCGGAGAGGTTGGTGACCCGGATCCGGTCGAAGTCGAGGCTGTCGCCGAAGACCTGGCGAGCGAACCCGGTCTCGTCGCCGTTGCGGCCGCTGCCGCTGTCGAGGCTCCGGATCTTGATCATCGAATCGACCACTGCCCCTGCGGCCACGCCCGCGACGATGGCGGGTACGACCGAGAACGGGCCGTAGATGTAGGCCACTCCCGCGACGACGCCGAGTCCCACGACCCCGCCGAGGCCGGGGAGGTTGATGCCGACGTCGTGCAGCTCGGAGCCGATCAGCAGACAGCATGCGACCGATGACCCGAGGGTGGCTGCGGCCACGACGAACTCGCCGAGGTCCACCAGGATGTCGACCGCGGTGCCGAGGGTTCCGGCGACCTCCTCGGAGTAGCTGACGGTGAGGCTCCCGTCGCTGACCCGGGGCCAGGCGTTGCGGAGCAGCTTCGCCACCTCGGGGTCGCTTCCGGTCTCGGTCCAGGTGTCTTCCCGGTTCCCGGGCGTGTCGGTGCCGTACACGTGGCCGCTGTGCCGTGTCGCCAGGGTCACCCCTCCGTCGGATCGCACGGTCGCCATCACGGTGTAGGCGAACGAGGGAAAGCCGGTGGCTCGCATCGATCCCGAGAACGTGTAGGCACCGTGACGGTCGACGGTCAGGGTGACGGACCCGCCGAGCGCCGCGCCCGTGACGACCTCCTGGGACAGGGTGAGCGACGGAGGAAGCGCCTCCACGCGGGCCAGGAGGTCGCGGATGGAGACGGGATGCTGAAGGTTCATGAACGTGGCCACCTCACCGACGTTCAGGGACCCCAGGTCGGGGAACCGGGGCAGCTCACGGATCGCGGAACGCAGTGTGCTCACGGCGCAGCCCGCGCTACTGCAGCACGACGAGGACCGGAATCAGCCCGCGACCGCTCGGCATCGCCCGGAGAGCCTTGCCGAGCACCGCGCCGAAGGACGCGGTGTGGTCGGCGGCCCGCATCGCGTGTCCGGGTGTCGGCGAGGTGGTGAGCTGGTCCCCGACCTCGATGGGCGCGTGGTCGGCGTCGACCTTGCACCACACCTTCCCGCTCAGAGCCAGGGGGTGTCGCCCGGAGTCCGGCTCTCGACGGTCCAGCACGAGCGCGGGCCGGTAGCCGCCGGCTCCGGAGATGACGCCGGCTACCCGCCGGTCGTAGGCCCGGTCGCACGCGCGGACCTGGTCCTCCCCGGCGATCACCACGACCGACCCGGGATCTGCCGGCGCGTCCCCGACGAACGAGAACTCCTCTGCCACGTCGGCGCCGGTCAGCTGGATGTCACCGGTCACCACCACATCACCGAAGAAGCGGCCCGCGGTGGTCCCGATCCCGGTGAGCCCGGCCCCGGTCGTGTTGGTTGCGGCGACCGCTCCGACCACGCCGCTGCCGTTCGGCACGTCCGTGTAGCCGAACACCCCGTTGCCGGCCGGTGCTCCCGAGACAGGGGCGGCCGACGTCGCGTCGTTGTGGCCGTGCAACCCGTTGGCGGCGCTGTCGTGGGCGAATCCCTGCCCGGCGTCGCCGTGGTCGCTGTGCGCCAGCACGCCGGGTCCGGCCACGCTGTGCCCGCTGACCCCGGCGGTCGGGCCATTGCCCTGCACCCCGGAGCCGCTCGGCCCGTTGTTCGCCCCCAACACGCCCGCAGAGTCAGGGCTGACGGTCAGCCCGAAAACCCCGGAACCGCCGTACCCGCCACCGACGGCTGCGGCCGTCGCGGTGTTGTTGCCGAACACGCCCGCGTGTCCGCTGGACCCGGTCGCCGCATAGGCGGCATCGCCCTCATCGCTGAACCCACGAAGCCCGTTCCCCTTCTGGCTGTATCCGCTGACTCCAGCCGTGGGCCCGTTGCCCTGGACACCGGCACCATCGGTCCCGTTGTTCGCACCGAACACCCCGGCCGCGTTCACCGAGACGGTCAGTCCGAACACCCCGGCGCCGCCGGCACCTCCTCCAGCCGTGGGTTCTGCAGAGGTGTTGTTGCCGAACACGCCGACCTGGGCGCTCGAAGCGCTGTCGGCGAAACAGCCGTCTTCCGTGGGTGCGGTTCCGAAGTGACCAGGCATGGAGCTCTCCTTGAGGTTTGTGGTTCTTGAGGCATGTGAGTGGCGACCAGGCGGTACGGCGGCCGTGGACGAACGCCGTCGGCGTCGTCAGGGTCGGCAGGTTCCGCACGGATGCCGAAACCCGCCGTGCGCGAGTCCGCCGGTCAGCGGCAGGGTGAGGGCATGGGGTCCGCGACGCCGGACAGTCCGGCGCGGCTACCGCGCCCCGTCAGGAGAACGAGGGGTCACCCTCGCGGCGGCGGTCCTGACTCTCGACAGCGTCGATGATGACGATCCACGTGTGGCATCGAGACCCAGCCGAGCAAGCGTGTGGGGGGTGATGCCGGCTGAAGGTCGTGGCGCCACCACGCGAGGAGGGGCCGATCCAGCATCTCGAGGGATTCGATGATCTGATAGTGCCCCATTCGCGGGCCGGCGTGAAGGGACACCTCCAACTGCGAACCTGGGCCGCAGTCCGGCCTCGGCTCCGCCTTCGTCGGACCGGGCCGCTCATGCCTGCTCGCGGGGGCTCCGCCGTACGATCACCAGGTGCCTGAGACCGACCGCGTGGGCGACGCGCAGCGGATCCTGGTGTACGGCGCCACCGGATCCGGCAAGTCCGTCATGGCGCGGCGGTTGTCGGAGCTGACCGGGATCCCCTGGACCAGTGTCGACGACATCTGCTGGAGCCCGGGCTGGGTCCAGATGCCGCAGGACGATCAGGTCGCCCACTTCGACGCTCGGACCAGCACAGCCTCCTGGATCCTGGACTCGGCGTACGGCGGGTGGCGCCACCTCGCCCACGAGCGAGCGGACCTCGTGGTGGCGCTGGACTACTCGCGGCTGACCAGCCTCTCCCGTCTCCTACGACGGACGGTGGCTCGGGTCGTCGACCGGCAGGAGATCTGCAACGGCAACCACGAGTCGTGGCGCACGGTCTTTGCCCGAGACTCGCTCGTCGTCTGGCACTTCACGTCGTTCCGCAGCAAGCGCGCTGAGATGCGGGCGTGGGCGGCGGCCGGCTCCGGACCACCCGTGATCCGGTTGCGGAGACCCGCCCACGCCCGCTCCTTCCTCGAGGCCGAGAGGGCCGGGGGAAGGCCGCCTCCAAGCGGCCGGCCAGCCGACGGGCGTCCGGCGGACCGCGGCGACTAGCGCCCGGTCCGTGTGCCCGGCCCTGGGCGCGAACGTCCCCTCGCTGCCCGATCGGAGGTGCTGCGCGCCCGTTCAGAGAAGCGTTGGAACCGGCCATGCCGGATCCGGGTGAAACGAGTCCCAGCCATCGCAGAACGGTGGTCCCCACGACCTGATCACGGCTTCCGCTTCCTCCGCGGTGGCAGTGATGGCATCCGCTTCGGCCTGGCTGTACCGGCCCTGCTCCACGGCCAGGGCCAGTTCGTCCTCATCCTTGCGCTCGAACCTCCGGTTCGGCTCGACCCAGACGTCGAGCACATGATCCCGACTTCGGGTGGTGCGCTCACCGCGCACGTGCGGATCCTCGATGTTGACGTACCAGCCCGCAAAGGCACCCGACAGACCGTGGAAGAAGTGCCACACGGACCATCTCCGTCCGGGCTGGTAGACACGGAGGACCGAATAGTCCGACCAGACGGACTCGACCTGTCGACGCGGCGCAACGAACGCGTCCTCCCGCTCAGCCCGGAGGTCGCGCCCATCCTCGCGCACGAGCTTGAGCACGGGCGTGTCGACTGCAAGCCAGGCGACAAGGGCTCGCTGGTCGTCCCGGACGACGGTCATCGGCGCCGCGAAGTCGAGGCCCGGCGATCCGTAGCGCCACATGATCTGCGTACCCCGCTCCCAGTAGGTCATGGGTGCCATCTTGGCGAAGTCGCTGCGAGGAGCGAAGCCACGAAACCCGCTCCCTACTTCTGCGCGGTCGCTCGCGCGGGAGCGGAGCTTCGCAGGTCGGGTGTTCGCCTCTCACCCTGAGCTCTACGATGCGGAGCGTGGAGACCGAGTGGACGTCGCGAGGCAAGCGCTTGGCGTCCCGGGTCTACGACGCGGGGGCCGGTGGCCGCTCTCCGATGCTCGACGGTCCGTGGTGGCTGACCGCCCTCGCACTCATCGTCGTCACGGTCATGGTCTTCGGCGACGATCCCTGGAAGTGGCTCGTCCTACCCCTGGCCGCCCTCTTCTTCTGGCTCCCGTTCTGTGCCCGATGGAGCCTGGCTCTCTGGCGGTCGGTGGGCGCCTTCCGCGAAGGCTTCCGTCCCTGACGCACCTGCCGCTGATCGCCCTCGGTCATGCCGGCGGCCCCGAGGAGCGCACACCTTCCTCGAGCTGTGCGGAGCGAGAGGATGTCTCGCGGTCCTGCAGCCGGGCCTTTCGCCCGTAGCGAGGTGAAGGCGATGACCACTGAGCGGGACGACCTGCAGCCGTTCTACGTGCCGGCCCAGAAACGAAGGCCCGGGGGCGCGGTGTGCTCGAAGACGGCCCGCAGCCGCGTCGGCGACCGGATCGGGAGCGAAGTCGAGGCCCGGCCGCAGGAACTCGTCGAGCATCATCAGCATCTGCGACGCCTCGGTTGTCGGCTCCTGCCCGTACGGCCCCCGTGCCCGCGCCACCCCCGCACCGAGAACGTGAATCAACGCGTGACGGAAGCTGTCGACCTCCGAAACCGGCTGACCGACCAAGACGTCACCAACGGCCGTGAGACCACTCGAGATGGTTCCCGGGTAGCCCTCGTACCGGGCAGCGATGGCGGTGAGGTCGGCAGAGACGGAGGTCAGCACCTCTCGGTTGAGGCTTCCGGGTTCGCGGGCCGCTGCATCGAGCCAGCGTTCGAAGACCGCCATCTCCTGAGGAGCAAAGTCCCGATATCGCCCGGAGACGCCACTGAGAATCAGGAAGGGCGCGCGCTGAAGGCTGCTCCACTGGTCCGAGTCGAACCTCTCTCTGAATCTCATGGCCGCCTCCCAGCGTTGATCTCAGGATGAGGCTCAACCCCCTCCCTGGCAATGAGGACGACAGACAAGGATCTGCGGGCAGCCGGGCCGTGCGATGCGTGCTCTCGACCCTCTCGCAACGGCCCTCTCGTGCCGGCGACCTCGAGGCGCCGGCGCCACACGTCCCTGATCCGAGGAGGGGGCGATGCCAGGTGGACATCTGAGTTTGCGTCAACCATCCAGGTCCCGGGAGCGATACCCAGTGAGGGGGTCGGACCTCCACCCGTCACCACCGAGCTGTCGTCGGGCGCCGCGACCCTTCGAACCATCACAGAGGAGGGCATGACATGACGAGAACGCGGACATGCGTGCGCGTCGACCTGGACCGCACCTCGGGTGGTGCACTGTCATGAGAATCTGCTCCCGCCTGGCGCTGGCTGCGTCATTCGCCCTGATCGCATGGGGCTGCGGTAGCTGCGCGTCGTCCAACACCTCCACCGCCGGCGGGACTTCGGCGTCGACGGCGTCGGAGGCGCCTTTGAGGCTGGTGGTCATCGGCGACTCCATTCCGTACAACGCATCCTTTGACTGTCCTGGATGTGTCGGGTTCGTCGACCAGTACGCCGGGGCGCTCGGTCAGGCGACCGGGCGGAAGGTCGTGACCACCAACCTGTCCGAGCACAACAACCTGACGCTCCCGATGCTCCTGAAGGAGCTGCGCGCGCCCAGCGGCGGCGCGGGCCTGCCGAGCTTGGAGAAGCAACTGAGCTCGGCGGACGCCATCATCGTCGGGGTCGCCCACAACAGCATCGAGCTGAATGCCGACCGGCCCTGCGGAACGCGGTTCGTCGACTCTCGAAACACGTTCGCGGACTGGTCGAAACTCGACGAGCAGTGCGCGCGCCGTACCACGGAACGCTATCGACCGCAGTACGACAGGCTGTACTCCACCATCGCGTCATGGCGCCGCGACAAGCCCACCATCCTGCGCACCATCGACAAGTACAACGACTGGATCGGCGGGCCGGTACACCTCACCGCCCAGCAGACAGCCACCGTGGTTCTGTTCCACAACCTGTGGGACCGCATGCTGTGCGCGTCGGCCACGGCCCATGGATTCACCTGTGCCGATATCTACCACGCCTTCAACGGGCCGGACGGTACACGCGCTGCCGGGGACCTGTTGGGGCCGGACTACACGCATCCGTCGCAGCAGGGCAACGATGAGATCGCGAAGACCCTCACGGCGGAGGGCTTTGCGCCGCTGGCCTAGGCGCGTCCGCACACCGATGGGGGTGGGCCTTCCCGAATCGTGCACCCAGAATCTGGCTGCGCCGACACGGATACGGACCTCGTCAGACTCGGCAGCGTGAACCCGACGTGGCCGTCGCCTGCGACGCAGTCACCTCGAGCGGTCCGCGCTCGATCCGCCTAGCCTGACGCCATGGTGTCGTTCGTGAAGTCAGTGACCTTCGACTGCGCCGATCCGATGCTGCTCGCGGAGTTCTGGGCGGCAGCCGTGGGATCAAACGTCGACGAGGACAGCACGCCTGAACGGGCCTGGGTGGAGCCGGCGGCCTGGGGCGGCCCGAGCCTGTGGTTCCAGAAAGTGCCTGAGCGGAAGAGCGCAAAGAACCGGCAGCACTTCGACCTACGAGCAGTGGGAGATGTGCAGGCGGAGGTATCGCGACTCGTCGACCTCGGAGCCACCGAGCTTGCCCGCCACGGCGACCTGGTCGTCATGGCGGACCCCGAGGGCAACGAGTTCTGCGTCGAGTCGTGACGACCGCACGGCCTGCGGGCTCAGGCGGTCAACGCAACACGCACGCTGCTGCTGCTAGCGGACGGGTCCCTCGTCTTGCGGGATCGAGCGCGGCGCAGGTAGAGATCCCGAAGCAGCGCGACGTCGGCGCCGTGCTGCGTCTGCTCGTCGATGAAAATGCGCGTCACTTCGCAGGCACGGAGCGGGTCGCCGAGGTGAGGGGGTCGGAGCTGGATCAAGGCTTCCGCAGTGCGGCGCTCGGCATGGTCGGATGCCAGTGTCAGAGTCGGCGATCCCGACGGTCTCCGCTGGGGAGTCGCTGCCATCCGCAGCCGGTCGGACAGGATATGAGTGAGCGACGAGACCATCCCGACCTCGACCTGGCCTACCACCTGGTCGAGTTCCAGCCATCGACGTCGACCGGCGTTCAGGGGGCGTTCGGCCATCCTCGGCGCCCGCCGACAAGGGCTGCCAGTGCACCCACGGTGTCAGCGGTCGGCGTCGAGAAGTGACCTGAGGATGTGCTCGACCTCGTCGAGGCTGTCTTGCTGGCCGCCGAAGCTCGTCATGCGGTCGCGTCCGGCCTGGTCGCGGAACGCCAGTCTCCACGTGAACGTCGTGACTCCCTCATGTTCCTCCAGCTCCATCGTCTCGACTGCCTCCACATCCGGCCAACCGCTGAAGTGCCAGGTCTCCACGGTTCGGACCGGCGGCTCGACCTCGAGGTACGTCCCGGTGAACGCGCACACGCTGCCGTCTCCGGTCACGAAGGAGGAGTGGTAGGTGCCCCCGACCCGCAGGTCGATCGAGCACTCGGTCATCCGGTCCGGGGGTGTCGCACCCCACGTACGCACGTGCTCGGGCTTGGTCAACACCTCGAAGACGAGAGCGATGGGAGCGTCGAACTCTCGGGTGATGACGACCTCGAGCTCGCTGGGGAAGGTGATGACTGCTGAGCCATGCCGATCAGGTGTCACTGTTCTCTCCTTGTCGTTGCAACTCGTTGAGGTAGTCCTCGATCCGATCCAGTCGGTCGTTGATCGCCCGCTCGTACTTGGCCACCCAGTCGTGCAAGGGTTGAAGCTGCTCTGGAGCCAGCCGGTAGAGCCGGCGGCGGCCATCGGCCCGACACCTCACCAGCCCCACCTCACCGAGTACCCGTAGGTGCCTCGAGACCTGTGGCTGAGACATCGGGACCTCGCGGACGATCGCCCCCACCGCCTGCTCGCCTGAGAGCAGCACGTCGAGGATCGCGCGGCGGTGCACGTCACCTACGGCGTTGAAGACGTCGGACGTTGTCGAGGCGCGGGCCACAGGGAAAACATATCTCCATATGGATATACGTCAACACCTCGAACGGCGCCTTGGAGCGCTGGACCGGGTCAGTCGTGGGCGCTCGGGGCCACCTGCCGCACCATCACGCAGTTGCCCTGGCCCTTGGGCCGGTCGTAGGTGAAGCCCTCTCGCTCATACATCGTCCGGGTGCCGTTGTAGAGGAACGACGAGTTCTTCTTCCTCACCCCTCCGGTGTCGTGCGGGTAGCCCTCGACCACGCCGCCGCCGGCCTGCGCGATCAGCTCGACTGCGCCATGGAGAGCGATCGCCGCCAGCCCCTGACCACGAACGCCCCGCTCGACCAGGATGCAGGTGACTCGGTAGTCGGGCAGCCGCTGGGCGGTGGCCACGTACTCCTTGAGGTGATGGATGCCGGGTAGCTCGTCGGGCGACCCGTACTCCGCCCAGGCCACGGCCCGGTCGCCGTCGTAGACCAGCGCCGCGTGCGCGATCCCGTCGGCCACCAGACGCTGCTTGAGTGCTCGGTTCCCCTCCGCGCTCTGACCCTTCTCCGCGCAGTCGGGATGGAACCACGTGCACCAACAGCTGGCGAACATACCCTTGTTCCGCTCCACGAGTGCGGCGAAGTCGTCGAAGGTCTCCGGGGTGAGCGCCTTGATCGTGAAGTCGGACACGCCCGGAAACCTACCCCTGATGGCGGACGTTCTGCGTCCGGTACTCATGCCGCCAGAAGGCGGACGCTGGCCTGCGACGGGGGAGAAGATGAGGAGGACGCCTGATGTGGTGAGCGTGTCTTAGCACGACCGTGGTGAAGCACGAGGCCGGATGCGCCGGCCGACTCGAAGGGATCGCCTCGATGACCACCACCGTCAGCCAGCGCGGCCAGCCCAGCCGCTCGCCTGGCTCCCTCACCCCCGTCGCTCCCATCCACACCGACCGATGCATCGCGAGCACGCGCCGATACGGATCGTGCCCACACACGGGGAGCAGAGGGTCCCTGCCTCGCCCGCAGCGAGCGGTGTTCGCTGCCTACGGAGACCTGCCCGACGCGCAGGAGAGACAGCGCATGCGTCGGCGCCACCCGGGGCTGCTCGAAGTCCTGACCAGTGTCGGGTTCCTGGGCCTCGTCGCGGTGCAGAGCTACCTGGTCGCGCGGCTTGGTTGGCCTGGCTTCCTGGTCACCCTCGTTTCCGGCTTCGCGTGGGGTCTGATGTTCACCTTCGGCGTCCCGAGCTGGCTCCACACCGACTTGCAAGTCCTGCGCGGCCACAGCCGCGACGAACTGTTCGCGTCGAGCGGGTCCCGCCGTGCTCGCCAGCAGGCGCGCCGAGGCGCCACGCGACCACTGCTCCCCTGAGGGATGCGCTCCGCGAGTGGAGCACCTGGACCCTTCGTAGGGACCGCCCATCGGCGTGTGAGGGCGACCGGACCGCGGCACGAGCGGTCGATCCCTGCGGGCTAGTCTCTGCAGCCATGGACGCTGAGGAGACGCCACACTCCATCTACGTCGTGACGGATATCGAGACGGACGGCCCTCATCCTGGCCCGAACTCGATGCGGTCGTTCGCCTCCGTGGCTGTCAACGCAGACGGCGTCGAGTCGGGCCGGTTCGAGGCCGTGCTCGAGCCCCTTCCTGGGGCGGCGCCCGATCCGGACACGTACGCGTGGTTCCAGACCCAGCCGGAGGCATGGGACGCGTGTACGACGGACCCGCATCCGCCGGGAGAGGTGATGCATCGGTTCACTGCCTGGCTGTCTGGCCTCCCCAGGCCCCGCATCTTCGCGGCACATCCAGTGGGGTTCGACGGCACGTGGATCGACTACTACTTGCGCCGATTCACGCCGTACGGGCTCGCCCAAGGGCCCTATGAGAAGGACAAGGTGTTCGATCTCCCCGGGGTGTGCATCTGGTCCTATGCGGCTGCCGTCACAGGCACACCCCCGGGCGCGTACCACCCCTCGCAGCTGCCGCCAGACTGGCTCGGGGACGTACCCCACACTCATCGAGCGATCGATGACGCTCTCGGCTATGCCAACCTTCTGGTCACCCTGTTGGCGATGTCACGAAAGTGACTCCGGAAACCGGTCACTCCTAGCCGACGCTTCCGTCGATCGCCTTTCGTCAACGCCTTCCGGATCTCTGTGGGCGCGAAGCTGGCGGGCTCTTCGTCTGTTCCGACGCATTCGCGTGCGCGCGCCGCCGCCGTACCGGAACGAGGCCGCATGATCACACTGGCGGCGCGACGCCGAACCAGGACCAGCGGCGGGACGGCTGTTGGTCGGTCAGCAATGACCTCGGGACTGAGAGAACGGTTCGGTCCGTTGGACGTTGGGCGAGTCGGCATCACCGCGAGAGGGCGGGCACGGTCGGCCGACGGCGGCACGAGCACCTGCGGTGGCCCGAGATCCGCGAAGAGGTCGGCTCCGACGCAGCGAACATTCAGCCTCGGGCGGCGAACTCCTCGCCGCGGCGCAGCGTCTGTTCGAGCAACAGCGGTCCATTTCCTGTAGGTGATCACATGAACCGAACGTCGACATTCTCGCTCGCTCGAGGTGCAGCGGTCCTGGGCGCGACCGCTCTCCTTGCCGCCGTCGCCTCGCCAGCGGTGTCGCCCGCCGCAGCCGGGGCACCCCCGCCCGCGGACCCGGTACCGCTGACGCCGTGCGTCAGCACCGACAACGGCAGCCCCGTAGTGCAACGAGTGGCGGTGAACCATCGGTTGCTCGACACCAGCCGCCATCCCGAGACCCTGCTGGTGACGGTCCACGCCATCGACACCGGCGGCCCCGGAGCCGCCACTGGCATCGTCAGCGGTTCGGTCTCACTTGACACCGTCATGACGGTCGACAGCTTCTATGGGGTGGTTGCTATGGACCGTCCGCTGCGGCACGTCCGCGGCACCGCCTGGGTGGCCACGTTCCACTTCCCGCGGCATGCGGGTAAGGAGCACACGTGGCAGGTGGGAATCTCCCTGAAGGACCACGCCGGGAACACCGGCGGCGGGTACGACGACACCACAGACCCGCAGTACGTCCGGGTGCGGTCGGGTAGGCGGCTCGATCCGTCGTTCGCCAGGATCCGGTTCTCCCACGGCCCGTACGACACCCACAAACAAGCGGTGCGGGTGCCGGTCACCGTACGGATGTCGAATCGCGCGCCGGTTTCGACTCTGCAATTGCGCGTCGGGGACCCACACCGCCACCGCCACCTGATCGCTCAGCTTCGTCGCGTGCCCGGCAAGCCGTCCGTGTTCATCGGGCACTGGCTCATCCCACGGTTCCAGACCGGTCACTGGCGGCTGACCGGGGCAACGGTGGTCTCTTCGATTCCCGAATACTGGTTCGGCTTCGGAGCCGCCGGCCTCCGCCACCTGGCGGGGCACGGGTTCCAGACGCTGGGTGCCCGCCAAGACACGGTCGCCCCGAGGGTGGTGTCCTACGACCAGAGCCCGGCCCAGGTCGACGTCACCCACACCGACCAGAGCATCACCTCGACCGTTCACGCCGTCGATGCCCGAGCCGGTGTCACCCGGATCAGGGTCACCCACCACCTCACCGGTGACCCGGACGCCTTCACCACCTCCGCCGATCTTCACCGGGTGGCCGGCACCGCCCAGAACGGCACCTGGACCGGCCCGACCACCCTGACGCCGTGCCACAGCACCCCAGGCACCTGGGTCACCGTGGTCGACGCGTGGGACGCCTCAGGCAACCACGTCCGGCTCGGCCCGCGTGTGCTGGCCCGGAGCGGTTGGCCAGCGCGGGTCCAGGTCACCGGCGCCGACCACCTGCTCCCACGTGTCGTCGCCTCCAGCGATGACGGGCTGACGGTGGCCGTCGCCTTCGGTGAGCCGGTGACCGGGATCAGTGAGACCAGCGCGTTCTTCTTCTTCGCAGAGCACATGGTCGACGACTTCGACTATGTCGGCGACGGCCCCCCGATCCCGGGCAGCTGGGCCTGCCAGGACGCCACCGGCTCGACCACCGACTGCGCCACCGGGGCGGTCACAACCGCGACATTCACCATCACCGGCGGCCTCCAGGAATGGGACACCCTCGAGTTCAATTCCAACCATGTGCTCGCCGCGCGGGACCTCCACGGAAACCCGTTCGACCACACCCGGTTCGGTGTTGATCGGAACGACAGGCGCCACAGCGGCCTCCGTCAGTCTCACCGCGATCCCGCTGACAGACGTGGCCACGCTGGCCGCTAGCGGCGTCAGGGCCACGGACGCGTCGCTCATCGCGGAGACTCCCCGGGGTGGTGGTTTGTCTCTCCCCAGGGAGTCGACCGCCTTCGCGTAGGCGCCCGCTGCACGCAACGCGCTCAGATGCCGAGCGGTTGCGGACGTTGAGCCTCGCAGGCCGTGCTCGGGCTTCGATGGCGACTCCGATCCGTACGCGGGAGATCGCGGCGTTCGGTCTTTCGCTGGCCCGGATCGGCGTACTCTCCGTGCCGTGCGAGGACCGCTTGTGGTCGCAGGCGAGTGCATGCGTTGCCCCGCGCCGACCGAGGCGGAAGGACGCACCCAGGCGGCTGATCTCTGCTGAGAACGGCACTGTCATGCCGATGAACGAGCTAGTCGAGGGCGGCCCGATGAAGGCGTTCGTCGATGTCACGGGCGAGGTGTCCGACGTGCTCACTGCCGCCCTCGGCTGCATCCTGCTTGGCAAAGGTGAGGCCTACCCACAGGCTCGCGGCCCAGGCGTCCTGAACGTCTGGCGGATCCCACTCCCGGCCCGCGGCGCGTTGATAGTTGACGATGAAGTCCGCGGTCTGGGAGACCGAAGCGGTGGGGACTGACCCTTCTACTCGGGGCCACATCGCAGCCGCGACGCCGACGATCGCGGCCTCCGGCTGGGCGATGACACTGTCCCAGTCATGCACGACCAGAACGTCGCTCTCGGTCCACCGAATGTTCTGGGGTTGCCAGTCACCGTGGCCAACACGTACTTCTCCTCGCGTGGAGGTGAGTCGGTCTCGCACTCGCCGGGCCGCGTCTTCCACCCACTCGGGCACGGAGACGTGGTTGAGGTCTTGCCCGTGCTCATCGAGGTCTCCCCACAGCCGTTGTCCCGCGTGGTCCCATCCGGCCCACGGGGGTGAAGGCTTCAGACTGGCCACCTCCGTCGGAGGAGGCGCCGAGGCTATGAGCCGGGCGAGGAGCGCCGCAAAGGGGGCTGCTCCGGCCTCGAAGGGTCGTGGGCTACCACCGGAGACCTCGGATTCCGCCGTCACCGTCATGTCGGCCACTCGCGTTGCTCCCGTCAGTGGCTTGGGACAGGGAAAGCCAGCCCCAGCGAGGGCAGCCTGCACTTGCACGCAGCCGACGATCCGAGGCTCAAACGGACGGGCCTTCACCACGGCCCGCAGACCCCCGGACAACTCGACCCCGATAACCTCCGAAAGGAATCCAGACCGGAAGAGCACTCGCTTCACCGGGGCGCCCACGTGAGCCTGACACCAGTCAGCGAGCAAGGTGTCATCGAGCACGCTCGCACACTAGCGGCGTTACGAAACGCACTCACATGCCGCTGTCCAGGTCGTCCTCTCATGCCGATGTGCGGTCGGCGTCGACGTCACGATCGAGCCACGATCCCACGCCGGGACACGCAGTGAGTGCAGACTCGGAGCAGCAGCTGGTGTGTTGGGTGACGTCCCGCTGAGTGGTGGAGTTTCTCGACACCGTGCGGGTCAGTGGTTCTCATGATGCCGTCATGAGTTCGGGCTTGGCCACCTCCTTTCGTCGGTCTTCTTGTTCAGCTGTTCCATGGAGTGTTCTGAGAGGTAGCGGCGTTCGGCGGTGACTTGCCATTCGTCGTGGGCCTCGACCAGGACCGCGCCGGCCAGCCGGAGCAGGGCGGCGGGGTTGGGGAAGACCCCGACGACGTCGGTGCGGCGTTTGACTTCCTTGTTGAGCCGCTCGAGGGGGTTGGTGGACCAGATCTTCTTCCAGTGCGCGACCGGGAACCCGGTGAAGGCGAGGAGGTCGTCGTGGGCCTCGCGGAGCATCTGCCTCGACCTTGGGCAGCTGCCGGCCCAACATGACGGCGATGACCTCGAACTGCTCGTGGACGTGCTCGGCGTCGGGCTGGGCAAAGATGGTGCGGATCGCGGCCGCGACCATCTCCTGGTTGCCCTTCGGGACCACAGCCAGCACGTTGCGCATGAAGTGAACCCGGCACCGTTGCCAGGCGGCGCCGAGCAGCACCGAGCCGATCGCGGACTTCAACCCGGTGTGGGCGTCGCTGATCACCAGCTGGGTCCCGCCGAGTCCGCGGGCCTTCAGACCGCGCAGGAACGCGGTCCAGAACGCCCCGTCCTCGGAGTCGCCGACGTCGAAGCCCAACACCTCACGGCGCCCGTCGGCGGTGACCCCGGTGGCGATCACCACCGCCTGGGACACCACCCGACGGTTGACCCGGGCCTTGCAGTAGGTGGCATCGAGGAACACATACGGGTAGGCGATCTCGGCCAGCGACCGGTCCCGGAACGCCCCGACCTCCTCATCGAGGTCCGCGCAGATCCTCGAGACCTCGGACTTGCTGATCCCGGTGTCGGCACCCAGTGCCTTGACCAGGTCGTCGACCTTCCGGGTCGACACCCCGTGCAGGTAGGCCTCCATCACCACCGCGAACAACGCCTGATCCACCCGCCGGCGCCGTTCCAGCAGCGAGGGGAAGAACGACCCGGCCCGCAGCTTGGGGATCCGCAGCTCCAGATCACCCGCGGTCGTGGTCAGCGTCCGCGACCGGGACCCATTGCGCTGGGTCGTCCGCTGGTCGGTGCGTTCCCAGGGGCCAGCACCGATCACCGCGGTGAGCTCGGCGTCGATCAACGCCTGATAGATCGTCTGCGCCGCGGTCCGAACCCGGTCCTCAACCCCAGCCGCCTGCATCGCTTCCAACACCTCGAGTAGTGCAGCATTGTCCAAGGCCATCGTGCGTTCGTGTCCTATCCGTGAGTTCTATCGCTAGGTCTCACTGACCGTCGCACGATGGCCGCCTACGTCTTGGGCAACACGACGATCAACGGCCGGAACTACACCACTCCACGGGACGTCACCGTGTGTTGGTTCTGAGTCTCGAAGGCGGTTCCGAGTGTTCGTGAAGCGGTGGTTCCGCGTGGCCGCCACGGTTGCTTTCCTGGGCGGCGCGGTGGCGGGTTGTACCGGCTCGAGGCTCGAGCCGCCCACCGCCGGCTGCGGCGTCGCCGCACGATCGTGCCGGAGAGGGTGTGAGCAGCGGCGTCGGAGTGACGCCTGGCTCATTCGTGGCCGTGAATCGGCGGAAGGCTTCGGGATCTTCGACACTTCGTCGGGTCAAGTGATCCGGTGGCTCCTGCCGGACCCGTACCGGGGGATGGCGGTCGCAGCGACTGCCGTCGATCACGCCGGCCGCATCTGGGTGACCCTCACTCGCGGCCCCGAGTGCACGAGCAACGTCAACGGATGCGGACCGAAACCTGACTCTTGTGCTGGCCAAGTGATCCGAATCGATCCACGTCCGGTGCTCGACGGCGGTGTTGGCCAGCCGACAGCCTGATCGCGGATGCGCGCGGAGTCCTGACGGGCGGGCATACTTGGCTTGCTGGAGCGCTGCGACCGCTCCTACCTCAACCAGTTCATCCGGGTCAGAGACCTCACGACGGGCGGCAGCTGGACGATCGGGGCCCACGTGATGCCCTGCCACAGCCTCGGCAGCCTGTCGTCGACCAACGATGGAAGGCATCTGGCGACCGAATACGGGCCTTCGACGGTCACCCCAGCTAATGCCAGGCCCGAGTACGGCGCCGGTACCTGCCGCGACCGGCCGCGGCGGGTACCCACCGTCGTCCCCGCGCTGTCGCCGCAGCCCCGCATCCAAGGACCCACAGCGGGCGCCCCGACGGCGCGATCGAGGCAGTCACGGCCACCAAGACCGGCTACGCAGCGATTGAAGGCTGCGGCACACGAGGCACCTACCTGTCAGGACCTGTGCGCCTCCTCAGATACTCTCCACACCTGAAACGCTCGGTCGAGGCCACACTCGGAGCGTGCGTCAACGGCGCCGAACTGCGCGCCAGCCACACCGGTATGAGCCTGCTCGGCACCACGTACCAGTTCTGCAACCCGCCAGGAAAGCCGGGTCCCAAGACGGTTGCTTCACCGATCACGGGCACCACCCCACCGTCTTCTACCAACGTCCCAATGGTGGCGAAGACGCCTACAGTGCGATCAGCTGGTAGCCGACACAACACGACGGCCAGTGAGTGATGTCATACGCGGTGAGCCATAGAAGGCTCGCTCCGTCTGACGTCCTGATGCTCGCCCTGGCTGCGACCGCTCATGCCGCTGTCCGGCAGCGTCGTGCCGCGATGACGGATACCCCCAAGCACTCGCAGGAACACCCAGCACCCCGGGAGACGAGCAAACATGTTCCCCTGGCCATCACGCACCTGGCCTCAGCGCCTTGGTCGTCGGTGCCCTTCTTCTCGGCTGCTGTACGCAACAGCGGCCATGCCACGGGCCAATGCGCTCCGTCTACGTCCGGCCACGCAATGGCAAGACGGAGGCAGAATCGAGGCGTTTGATCGAGCGGCGGAGCGTGATCTTCGTCTGGACCTTGTCAGCGGTCGCCTGCTTCGTCTTCGTGGTCGGTGTCTCCTTCCTGTGACGACACGGCCTGGTTCTTGAACCAAGTCACACCCATTTGCAACGCGCTCTCATGCCGCTGTCCGCGCGGGCTATCGCCCGTGTCAGAGGATCTGCACTTCGCGCACCAGATCCTCGATCAGCTGGACCGGAACAGGAGACCGCCATGTCCCAGGTTTCATCGTCGTGGCCAACCATGATGGTGGCGCTTCGACCGTCCGAGGACCAGAACACAAGAGTCCTGCGCACTCGCCGACCTGAGTCGTGGTGCGTGAATCCCAGTCCATCGCACGGATTGTCGCCAGTCACCTGAACTCCGAGCGGGTAGCCCTTACGTTGAGTTCCCATGTCTCATCAGAGAACTTCGCGCCGATCAAGTCGCGCGCCTTTTCGTCCAGGACAACGTCGAGACCGAGGTCCGGCATCCCCACACCCTGTCACGCTGACGTAGTCACATGCCGCTGTCAGGTTCGCGCATGCCGATGAGCGGGCGTTGCGCTCTTGGTTGAATGCAGCTGGGGAACCACACGAGTCCGAGCCCTCCCCCGACCGGATGCGTCTGTCGGTCGAGGGTGAGGTTTTCGACGTCGCCTATGATCCCGAACAGCCAGGTACCTATCACTACACACGGCTCACCGGCCCCGCACCGGGCTATGGGTTCAGCATCCGGCGGTCCGACCACGTCAGGAGCGCGACGGCCCAGCGCGTGGAGAGGATCCGAGACTTCCTCGACTCGGTGGACCCGATCACGGGTTACATCGAAGACGACCCCGACGAACTCGGCGAGGACGACAGACTCTGAGACGCACTCACATGCCGCTGTCCGGGCGTCCGCTCATGCCGATGAGCGGTCCTCGCCCCGCTCTCACGGGGTTGAGATCCCGAGGTTCGGGTGCATCGTGAAGCGGTCCTCCATCACCTCGACCCACCTTGGCCACCTCGGCGGGGTCGGATCGTGCGAGCCCTGGAAGAAGGGCAGCACCTCCCACAGCGCCCAGTGCACGGCGCTCGCACCACCAGGTTCGGCGCATGATCTGCTCGGCGTCGATCAGATAGGCCAGGTCCCTCGGGGGGTCTGACAGCACGGGGTGCAACTCGCCGCGCGTCCGCTTGTGCATGTTCCAGCGGGGCGGCTCGTCGGGAGTCTCTGGGTCCTCGCGCAGGTACATGTCGTGGACGATCCCGTTCGTCGATCGTTGGCCTGCTTCGCGGCGGTCATCGCTGATTCGGAGGCGACGAGTACATCTGCCTCGATCCCGGCCTTCTTCGGCATCACCCGGCAGTCCTCGATCAACGCGTTCGTGCTGCTGATGCCACCCACCAAGTAGACCGCTGGGCTCCCCGAGCAGAGCGTCTGGTGCACGCTGCGGAGCATCTTGTCGAGGTCGACGTGAGCCCGAGCCACGCGACCGATCCGCAGGCAGAGAGCGTCCTCTGCGTCGAGGCCATCGAGGCCAGCCGCCGAAGGCTCCCCAGTCATGTCCTCCATAGTCACGGTCATCGCCTGCATCTGTGCCGTGCCGCGCCGCCTCAATGCGCGCTCTCATGCCGATGAGCGGACGCCGAAGGCAGCCCGCTGCCAGCCCTGCATCGTTGAGGTTGGGGTCCTCAACTTCCCCGAGCGGCCACACGTTGAGAGACAGAGCCACGTCGGGACGAAGTTCCGCTCTCAGGTCACGAAAGAGCACATCGGCTTGGGCGGCATACTCCGCACGCGCCGACTCAGAGTCCCACCCCGTCTCGTCGCTGTAGTGCGCGTCAAACAGCCCCTCCCAGTCCCAGAGGCGACGAGCGAGAGCGGTCGACAGGCCAAGGTGATCGGCAGTCACGTTGACGTTGCCGCTGCCGACAGTTGCCGACCCACAGTGGCGACTCCGCCATGTAGTCGCTCATGAGTCGCACTCCGGCAATGGCCGGGTCTGGTCTAGGCATGGGGCGAGTGTAGAAGCGCACTCACATGCCGCTGTCAGGGTCGGATAAGGGAGTGCTGCGCGCTCGGTAGGTACCATGCCGCCGTGGTGATCCTGCGGTGGCTCGCGGTCCTGCTGTTCTCAGGTTTCGCTTTGTTAGGGGCCCTCCACAGATGCCGCCGCCGCAAGCGGGGCGACCCGCGAGCGTAGGTTTGGTGAGTCTGCTGTGTTCGCCATCACAGCACTTTCCTCGGCAGTGGTGGCCGCCTTGTTCGCGGTCCTGCTGCTCGGGCATGGAGGCGGTTCGGGCCTCTTTTGGGTAGTCGCAATGCTGCTAGTTCTGAGGTATCTGGGTCACGCCTACGTCAGACGGCGCGGCGCCCAGGAAGAAGTCGCACCTCCGGACTGAGTTCGAAAAAGGACCGCGCCCGCCCTGAGTGCCGGCGGTAGGAGCGCCAGAGTAACGGAGGGCCGCGCTCCCGCGAGTGCACACTCGTGCCGCTGAGTACGCGACCGCTCGTGCCGATGAGCGGACGCGATCTCCGGTCGAGAACTGGTTGGAGTCGGTGAGGTCTTTGCCTCGGGGCTCGGCTGCTCGGTGGTTTGCCCGGGTGCCCGCTCGGCTCAGACAAGGGGACCCGACGAACACTCGGTGTCCATCGCGCCCAAGAACCCCTAGGTTCTGCCCATGGAGTCGAGCTGCGGGAGGTCACTCCCGAGGTGCTGGACGACCTGCGCGCGCAGGTGGTGCTTCCGCCTCATCAAGCGGACTGGGTCGGCGGGAGCGTCGACGACGCGCTGCTGGAAGCGGCGGAGCTGCCGGAGGGAACCCGTGGCCCCGGGGCGTCTACCCGACGGCGTGCCGGTCGGGTTCGTGATGCTGAGCTGGAACGTCGAGCCGCACCCGCCGAGCCTCTACGGGCCGTGGTTCCTCTGGAAGCCGATGGTCGCCCCGGCAGCCCAGGGCACGGGCGTCGGCACGGCCGTGGTGCGGCACGTCGCCGCCTTGGTCAAGGAGCGGTGGAGCGACCGAGTTGCTGACGAGCTGCTTCCCACAGGGCGAGCACACGCCGTACCCGTTCTACGTCGGGCTCGGGTTCGTGCCGACCGGCGAGTACGCAGAGTGGAACGAGGAGATCTCGTGCTGCCGCTGTTCGAGCTGGGCGAGATTCTCGGGGCTTCGGCTCGGATCTGCCACCTGCACACGTGCACGGCTTATGAGGAGGTGTTCACTAGGTTGTTCACCTTGAAGGTGAGATGGAGAGGTCTGGGTGTCCAGGCCCCGCCGGCTCCAGAGGTGGGTTCCGCCTTGTAGTTGTAGGTGATCGTGTCGAGGGTGGCGCGGCCGGGGTGGACGAGCTGAGCCACTGCCAAGAGGTACTCGTTGGGTGACGGGTACTGGAAGGTGGTGCCGTCCCGAACGGGAGTGAGACTCGAGCAGTAACTCTCGGGTCGGCCGGCCTTGAAGCCGAATTGTTGGCGTGGCGCGTAGGCTGCCGGCCTCGATGTGGCAGATGTTCACTGTCAAGGTGACTGCTGCAGTGTTGATCTTCCACCTCTCTTGAGGAGTGCCTCGGAAAGTCACGGTGTCACCGTGGCCACTGTGGGGTCTGCTCAGGGGGAACCACCAGGTGTCTTCTGGGGCCGCCGAGACAAAGGTGCGATTGCCGTAGGTGCCGCCGAACAGGGACGGGTGCGTCCACCAGTCGTAAGCGCGGAGCCCAACGGGGATCAGCACTGCGATCAGCACGATGAGCGTGAGGACTTTGACCCAGGTGCGACCTGTAGCGCGTTGCCTCTTCTCGGCGGGCAGTTACGACAGCGTGTCGGAGATCGGCCCCTGGCTCATGGTTCCACTCGCTTCCGTTCGGAACCCTTTCGGCCGAGTATGGATGGTCGCAGGGAGCGGACGCATCCGTCCGAGAACGCGGCCGCCCCGTCGAGATCAGCTCCTTCCAATACAGGCCACTCATGCCGCTGTGCGGCACGACTGCCGAACGCTCCGCCAGTGATTGATCCAGTCTCGTGCGGGGAACGATGGAGTTGTGGGCGGGATCGCGACCTTGATCATGTTTGTGGTCCTGCTGGTGGCGACTGGATTCGTGGTGCTGCAAAACGAGGCCCTGTGGGAAGAGGCCAAGATTGCCCGAGAGGATCGTTTGGCCCATCCCGATCCCGACCGGCGCCGCAAGATGGTGAGAGCGATCGGTCTGAGCGTCGCGGTCTATGGCTCGGTCGCTGTTGCCTTCGTAGTTGGCTGGCGTGCGACTGGGGCTGCTGCGGGAGTGATCTGCGCCGTCCTGGTCGGGCTCATGTGGGTACTTGCAGGAGGGGTATACGCGGCAAAGTCAGCCTGGGTGTCTCGCAGGTAGCAACGCCCTCACATGCCGCTGTCCGGGCTGAACCAGGGAGCTCGTCACAGTCGTAGGTCGCCTGCTTCTGCTCTACTGCGAACTGTGACTTTCACACCGAGCGTCCTCGTCGGTACCTGGTCAATCGAAGGCGAGCATCCGTTGCTTCCGGGGGAGAGGATCACCGGGACTGCGGTGGCGACGTAGGCTTGAAGGAACAGCAGCTTCTCTTGCTGAATTCGCATTACGACCATCCGCGGATCCCCGACGCCCTGACTGTGACCGCCGTCCTGGACGGCTCACCGAAGATGCACTACTTCGATCCACGTGGCGAACACCGCGTCTTCTCCGTCGAGCTCGATGAAGCGGGATGGCGGTGGTGGAACGACGACCCCGACATTCGCACAGCGTTGGGTGTCGACGTTCAGCAATGGCGGCACCCTCCTCAGCGGCTACGTCGAGCGCTCAGAGGCCGGCGGCGACTGGCTGCCGGACATGGCGAGCTGACCTATCGCCGATAAACACATGGCAATCCCCTCCAGCGACTGCTCTGCCGCTCGCAGGGCTCGCTCATGCCGATGTGAGCGGCGAGAATCGGGGTCAGCGGTGGGTCACGTTTGGATTGATGTCTGCGCCTTTGACCGGCACGTACGCACGCAACAGACCGTAGAAGGGCTTCCCGGTCGGGATGCCGTTTGAGCCGTGGCCGTCGGGGCTGAGGGTGACGATGTAGGTGCCGTCAGCCTCGAGATGGGAGGTGTAGGTGGTGCGGTCGTAGATCCCCAGCTCGTTGGGGATCAGCAACTTGTTGTCGGTGCCGTAGACGGTGACCGAGAAGTAGCCATCGGGTTGGACGATGTGGGAGGGGACGGTCACCTCAGCGTAGGTGGTCCTCACCGGTCAACGGAGAGCCGTGATCGTCGGTCATGAACAGCGCGTAGACGACGCTGTCCATGGGCGTTCCGAGCTGGCCCTGCATGACGGCCGCGGCCGCGCGAAGTGGTAGACGTCACCAGACTTCTTCGCGAACACCTCACCGTCTTTGGCGTCTAGCCGGGGGACCTCCGCCTCGATCCTCGCGCAAGCCCTGCCTCGACCGTGGGCGGAGAGAACTCGGCGACCGAGCGGCGCATGTCGCCCGCACCGCCCTCCATCGTGATGTCGGCGCTGAGGGCGCGGACCTCCTCGAGGTTGTCGACGACGACCATGCGGGTGAAGACCAGGCCCTGGTCGGTCTTCGAGGGTGACGACCTCGTGGTCACCCTCGGGTACTTCCTGGCCTGGACGCACGATCAGGATCGGGCGCTTCGGGTCGACCACCACGGCGGGCACGTTGTGGTTCATGTCGAAGATCGACACCGAGAAGAACTTGTCGTAGGTCGGCGTACGCACGACGGCCGGGCCCTCGGACAGGCTGAACCAGCAGTAGCCGTAGTCCACAGTCGCCTGCGGAGTGATCACGGTCGCGTCGTTCGGATCTACGAGCCCGCTGAAGGAGAAGGTGCCGGGCTCGTGGGAGGCCAGCCAGGCCGTCATCATCTCCACCTGCTGGCGATTCGGGTACTCGCGGATGAATGCGTCGACGTCGTCGCTGCCAGCGGATCCCGGAGACTGGTTCATGGTCCGAAACTAGCGGAACGTCCAGCGCACTCTCGTGCCGCAGTCCGGCTGACTCACATGCCGGGCTCGGGTTGTTGCGGGTTTTTTGTCGGAGCCCTCGGGTGGGTGGAACATGGGCAGATCGCTCCGTGTGGGCCGGGCTGGACGGTCGCATCGACCTGAAGGGGATGGGCCCTGTGCCGGAGGACGGAACGATCACCGGAGGCGGTGCGGAGGGTCTCGGCGCTCGCGGGTCGCGAGGTGGAGGTCTCGATCCT
>CAWCPG010000014.1:0-170564 GCA_963797325.1 uncultured Actinomycetota bacterium | reverse complement strand
AGCTCAGTGCTGCGACCGCTGATGTCCGTGCCGCCAGTGAGTCGACGGTTCCATGCCTCGCTCCTCGAGACGGTCTGACCTGCGCCCCGCCCTAGGGTGGGCGGATGCCGACTGAGCCCGTGAGGCGTGAGGCGTTTGCGTTCGCAAGGGAGTTCGCGGCGGCCCCGCCCACGGAGCTGAAGGTCGACCGGCACTACCTGTTGTGCGCGTCGCGTGGCGCGTTGCGACTGGAGGCACAGGGCAAGGTGTGGGTGCTGCCCCCGGCCCGGGCCGCGTTGATCGCTGCCCACGAGCCGATCCAGGTTGCCATCCCGCAGCCGGTGACGACGTCGTCGGTGCTGTTCGCCCCCGAGTTCGTCCCCGAGCCGCCGGCACCCTTGTCCGTCTTCGACCTCACCCCGCTGGCCCGAGTCCTGGTGACGGAGTGTGTCGAGTGGCCGGACGCCGCGATACCTCTCCCGCCTTACGCCTGCAGCATGTTCAGGGCCTTGGCGGCAGCGGTCTGGCGGTTGGCGGAAGGCCCCGGCACGCTCAGCGTCCCGGCCGGTCGCTCGCCGGAGCTGCGTCTGGCGCTGACTCTGACCGATGACCGATTGGGCGAGGAGCTCAGGTTCGACGACATCGCCCGCGACGTCGGGCTGACACCTCGGTCACTCGCCCGCCGCTTCGAGGACGAGTGCGGGATGACCTGGAGCGCCGCGCTTCGTCGGATGCGGGTGCTGCGCGCGATCGAGATGCTCGCAACCACCGGGAGCACGGTCACCACCATCGCGCACGCAGTCGGGTACACCTCCCTGTCGGCCTTCAACCTCGCATTCCGAGACCTCACCGGCCGAACCCCGACGCAATACCGCCGGACCTTCCGTCCCTGACCCACACCTACCCCGTGTTCAGACCGCGCCGTTTTCGCGGCCGAAAGACGCATCTGATCGCGGGGAGCGGACCGTCGAGGAGGCCGCCGCCAACGCCACTGGACCGGTGCTGAGACATGAATGTCGCTCGCCGGGCCTTCCCCCCCGGCAGACAGGTCCGCCGGGGTGGGATGCTCGGCCGGTGAGCCCCACTCAGGACCAGCCGCTGTCGTTCCCGCGGCACGCAGCCCGTACCCGGTACTTCACCCTCGGCCGGCCCCGGAGCATCACGGTCGCGGCCGACGGCTCACGCGTGGTCTTCCTCCGATCCGCGAGCGGCACCGACCCGGTCAACGCGCTGTGGGTCCTCGACGTCGAGGTTGTCAGCGAGCGCCTGGTGGCGGACCCCGCACGACTGCTGGCGGGTGACGACCACGTACCGCCCGAGGAACGAGCCCGTCGTGAGCGGATGCGTGAGATCGCAGGAGGCATCGTCGGGTACGACTCGGACGCGGCCGGCACGATGGCCGCCTTCGCCCTGTCGGGACGGCTCTTCCTCGCCGATCTCGTCGCCGGCGGCGCGACCGAGCTGCCCACTGCCGGACCGGTGATCGATCCGCGGCTCGACCCGACCGGCTCGCGCATCGCCTACGTCACCGGTGGCGCACTCCACGTCGTCGAGATCGACGGCTCCGGAGACCGTCTCGTCATCGGGGAGGACGGCGAGGGAGTCACCTGGGGGGCTGCGGAATTCGTCGCCGCCGAGGAGATGGACCGATCCCGCGGGTACTGGTGGGCGCCGGACGGGCGCCGGCTCCTAGTCGCGCGCGTGGACGAATCCCCTGTGCAGCGCTGGCACATCGCCGATCCTGCTCATCCGGACCGGCCCGCCACGCAGGTTCGATATCCGATGGCCGGTACGCCCAACGCCATCGTCTCGGTGGCCTTGGTCGACCTCGACGGCGGCCTTGTCGACCTCGCGTGGGACGTCGACGCCCTTCCCTACCTGGCTGCGGCGGGCTGGCCCGAGGGCCGGTCGCCGTACGTCGTGGTGCAGAGCCGCGACCAACGCGTGGTCAGGGTGCTCGAGGTCGACGCCGCTTCGGGGTCGACCTCGGCGATCTCCGAGGAGACCAGCAGCACCTGGGTCCCACTCACCACCGGTCTGCCGGCGTGGCTGGCCGACGGTCGCAGGGTCCGGCTCACCGAGAACCTCGACACGACCTCCCTCGCTCTCGACCACGAGGTGGTGACCCCGCCGCACCTCCAGGTCCTGGCCGTGGCCCAGGTCGGGGACGACTGGGTGCTGCTCGAGGCGTCCGAGGAGCCGACCGAACGGCATCTGTATCGGTGGTCGGCGTCCATGGGTCTGGAACGCCTCACCACCACGCCCGGCGTCCACGAGGGGGCCGTCGGCGGTGACGTGGTCGCGCTCGAATCCGCGACCCTGGAGACGCCGGGCACCATCTGCACGGTCTCGCGTGGCCGCACACCGGTGGCCACCATCACGTCCTACGCCGACTCCCCGACGCTGACCACGGCACCACGACTGGTTCGCGTCGGGTCGCGAGACCTGCGGACGGCCATCGTCCTGCCGCACGACGACGTGCGCCCCGACGGACCGCTGCCGGTCCTGATGGCGCCGTACGGCGGGCCGCACTTCCGGATGGTGCGGGCCGCGCAGAACGCCTATCTGGACGCCCAGTGGTTTGCCAACCAGGGATTCGCTGTCGTGATCGCGGACGGGCGTGGTACCGGTGGCCGTGGTCCGAGCTGGGACCGCGAGATCCATCTCGACCTGTCCGGGCCCGCACTGGAGGACCAGGTCGACGCGCTC
Organism: uncultured Actinomycetota bacterium; assembly: GCA_963797325.1. Classification (GTDB taxonomy): domain Bacteria; phylum Actinomycetota; class Actinomycetes; order Propionibacteriales; family Nocardioidaceae; genus Nocardioides. The sequence continues at coordinate 167,876 of CAWCPG010000014.1, read as the reverse complement.
CAGGCGGTCGCCGAGGACTTCCCCGGGATGCTCGACCTCGGTCGGGTCGCGATCCAGGGCTGGTCATTCGGCGGCTACCTGGCTGCCCTGGCGGTGCTGCGCCGTCCTGACGTGTTCCATGCCGCCGTCGCCGGGGCGCCCGTGACCGAATGGACGCTGTACGACACTCACTACACGGAGCGGTACCTCGGCGATCCTGGCGTCGATCCCGACGTCTACCGGCGCAGCTCTCTGCTCGAGGACGCGGCAGGCCTTCGTCGACCGCTGATGCTGATACACGGCTTGGCCGACGACAACGTCGTCTTCGCCCACACCCTCTCGCTGTCTTCCGCCCTTCTCGCCGCCGGGCGGCCGCACACCGTGCTTCCCCTCTCCGGGGTGACCCATCTGCCCACCGACGATGTCGTGGCGGAGAACCTGCTGCTGCTCCAGGTCGAGTTCCTCCGAACGGCTCTCGCGCACCCGTCGGACTGAGCCTGGCTCCACCGGTCCCGGTGTGGTCGGGCTCCATGGGACAGCGCGGACCCGTCCATCCCGAGCGCGATGCCGGCCGGGCTGATCTTGGTGGCGTCGGTCGTCTGTTGGGGATGGCGCACGGCCGGGACCGCAGTGTCACGTCGGGGCTGCCGAAGCAGACAGTCCGTGCGGATGCTCCCGCGGCCTACGACCGGGATCCGGCTCGCCAGATCTCGGTGGGAGGACGCGGCTCGGGCCTACCTCACGAAGGGAGCGACTTTCGCGCCAGTCGGACCACCAGATCGTGGCGATGGTGCGCGCCGGCGCCGCCCAACACGTTCGCGCGATCGCGACGCTCGTCCGCCACGACGTCCCAGCCCCCACGCTCGACCGCCAGGGCGCGTACATCTTCGGGGCTGACGTAGTCGTCCGGGTCGTATCCCTGTTCCAGGGCATGGTCGCGGTCGATGTCTGCATGGTGGACCACCAACAGCGTGCCGCCTGGCGCCACCAGGCTGAGGAGCCGCCGCTCGACCTCGGCGGTCGGCGTGCGCAGCAGCGCGGGATACATGGCGCTCACCAGGTCGTACGACGCATCCGACAGCGGTGCATCGAGGAGTCCCGCGGCCACACCCTCCACCTGCACACCAGCATCGGCGGCCAACGCCTCGGCGCGCTCCACCGCCTTGGCTGAGATGTCCAGCGCTGTCACCTGCCAGCCCTGTCGGGCCAGCCACACCGAATCCGCGCCCTCGCCACACCCCACGTCAAGGGCGCGACCCGGGCTGAGCTCCGCGACCTCTGCGAGCAAGGCCCCGTTCGGATTGCCGCTCCAGATCCGCTCGCCCGAGTAGCGCTCGTCCCAATCCTCAGCAGAGTGGGGCTGGTGGCCTGCGCCGTGCTCGCTCATGCGGCCAGTCTGCCTGAGCCAGTCGGTCTCGAGTCGTGTGCCCGAACGACTCCGTTCTCGAGCAGAATGCCGCGGCGCAGGTACTAGCCGGAACGCTTCTGACAGAGAGCGGTCGCTACGGACGGGGTCAGCGGAGGGGCATGTCAGTGCGCGCTGGCGCAGCGACGCGATGCTGGTCGAGATCGCGCGAGATCGCGGCGATAGGACGCACATCGCGGCCGATTCGGACGTGTGGTCGGCGCGAGCGTGGGTCGGTGTTGCCGCTCCCGGGATCGTTGACCGCCCCGTGCGTCAGTGTCACGCTGCCAAGCAAGGAGCACGAGAGGTTCTCGCGTGTCGGGAGGGCGGATGACCAGGTGGTGTGAACCGGTCGGAAGCGCAGCGGATGTCGCGGCTTTGGAGCGCAGCACGACCTTCGAGGGTCTTGTCGAGGAACGCAGCATCCATGACGTCTTCGCGCGCGCGGCGGTCCGGCAGCCAGACGCTGTTGCCCTGACCATGCTGATGACAGGGGCGGCCGATGAGGAGCCGCGCAAGGTCACCTACGCCGACCTCGCCGGCCTGGTGAACCGAGCCGGCAACGCCTTTGCGGAGCTCGCGGACGCACGGCCTGGGGTGGCGTACATGCTGCCCAGTCTGGTGGAGACCCACGCTGTGCTGTGGGGCGCCCAGAGCGCTGGATACGCCGTCCCGCTGAACTTCCTGCTCAACCCCGAACACCTCGCCGACCTCGTGCGAGCGGCAGACGCCGACATCCTGGTCACGCTGGGCCCTCACCCGACGCTGGACCTGTGGCAGAAGGCCCGAGCGGTGGCCGACCTCGTGCCGGGCCTCCAGCTCGTCGCCCTCAACCTGCCGGGTCTCGCCCGTGCGGAGGGCGTCCACGACCTGGCCGTGCTGATGGCCGATCAACCGGCGGACCGGTTGCTCGTCGAGCCCGGCAGCGACGACGACGTGGCGGCGTACTTCCACACCGGCGGTACGACCGGCGACCCGAAGCTGGTGACCCTCACCCACCGCAGTCAGCTGCTGGCAGCCCTGGGTGGTGCGCTGCTCGGTGACATGGGCTCCGGCGACGTGCTCTCAGCGACGCTGCCGCTCTTCCACGCCGGTGGCACCGTCTTCTGTGGGCTGTCCCCACTGCTGGCCGGGGCGGAGCTGCTGATCATGACGCCGTCCGCGTTGCGCAACCCGACCGTGGTCCAGAACTTCTGGGAGCTCCTCGACCGCCACGGGGTCACGCTCGCGGGCGCCGTCCCGACCGGGCTGACCGCCGTCGTCGATGTCCCGGTCGGTGAGGCGGACCTGTCGAAGGTGCGCGCCGGTTTCACCGGAGCCTCGCCCATCCCGAGCACAGTCCAGCAACGCTTCGAGGCGATGACGGGCGTCCGGCTGCACCAGGTCTACGGAATGACGGAGTCCTCGGGGATCCTCTCTATCGACCCGGTCGCCGGCGGGGGCGCCCCCGGGTCCGTGGGCATCAGCCCGCCCTGGATGCGCCTCGAGGTGTGCGTGGGGGAGCCGGACGGGTCCGGGCGCGAAGCCGCCGCGGGCGAGATCGGAGTCGTGGTCGCCCACGGGCCTCACGTCTCGCCCGGCTACCGGAACGCCGCGCACGACGCCGGCGTGCTCACCGACCGCACTCTGGTGACGGGCGACCTCGGCTACCGTGACGGAGCCGGCAATCTGGTGGTGGCCGGCCGGGTCAAGGACCTCATCATCCGCAGTGGCCACAACATCGACCCCGTGATGATCGAGGAAGCGATGGTCTCCCACCCCGCCGTGGCCATGGCCGCCGCCGTCGGGCAGCCCGACGCCTACGCCGGTGAGCTGCCGGTGGTCTACCTCGCGCTGCGGCCCGACGCCTCGGCATCCGTCGAGGAGCTGCACGAACATGCCCGCGCCACCATCGCTGAACGACCGGCATGGCCGCGGGAGATCTACGTCCTCGACGCGCTGCCGATGACCTCGGTCGGCAAGCTCTTCAAGCCCGACCTCCGGATCGACGCAGCTCGCCGGATGGTCGAGAGCCTGCTCAAGGAGCGGATGGGCGCGCGGCTCGGCGCACCCCCGCCAGTCGACGTGTCCCTGGGCGGCACGCATGGGATGCGAGTCAGCGTGACCGTCCCGGACGACGAGCTCGCCAGCGAGGTCGAGCCGCTTCTGTCGGCGCACCTGTTCGAGGCCGCTGTGGTGGTGAGCCCCACGGTGGCAACAGACGCTCCGACGTAGAGGTCGGCCGTCCGCCAGCTGTGAATGGGCACGCCCGACCGACACCCGCCATGGTCGCCCGGCCTCTTTGCCGCGGTCACGCCCATCGCGGCCATCGGATGGTCCTACCACCCATGATCGCGGCGGAGTGACGCCGGCCGCGGGCACCCGCCGTACGTTCCTGGCTAGGGTCACGAGGGTGTCCGACTCCTCATCCGTCGCCTTCGCAGCCTCCGTCGGTGGGATCGCCGGCGCGTCGCTGGCTCAGCACCGCGGCATCAGAGCCGCGGCCGGGACCGCCCTCGTCGGCGCTGTCGGCTTGGGTGTCTCCGAGGCGGTTGCCCGGGCGCAGCAACAGGAGGGCGAGATCCCGGCGCTGTGGCAGCGGATCGCGGTGAGTACCGCCCTCGCGGCACCGCTGGGCCTGGCCGCGGACACCGTCGGTCTCGGTCCCCGCACGGTCGGGCTCTCGGCGGGTGCCGTCGTCGGCGCGATGGGGCTGCGACCACAGAAGGTCGCGATGGGCCCGGTCGTCGGCCTCGGCGTCGGACGGCTGCTCGCCCGCCGACAGGCCCCGGGAGCAGTGGTCGCCGCGAGCACCGTCCTCGCCTACCGCACCCTTGCCGCCCTGCTCTTCCGGGACCCCCAGGTCACACTGCTCGCCGAACGCGTCAGCGCAGCTGATCTCCCGTTCGTGGTGCCCCGGCCGGCGCGGACGACGTACGTCGGCACCGACTATGTCCAGGGCCTGGCCGAGGAGCTCGGTGCCCGCTACACCGCGGATGCTCCGGACGCCGGGATCGTCTCGTCCCTCGACGCTCTCGCCGGACCCGATCTGGATCCGGGCGAGGTCGACCCGCTGGTGCGGGAGTTCTACGAGCACACGACCCGCTTCGCGCTCGACATCGTGCCCCAGTGGCGGCTGTGGGTCCGGCCCGGCTACCTGCTCTACCGCACCCTGGTCGCGCGCCCCCTCGGACAGGCCAGCCTGCCCATGGACCAGCGTGAGGCCCAACGCGGCATCCGTAGCCGGATCGACACCGTCACCGGGGTGGACGGTGTGGTGTCCGTGCGTGGCTGGGTCCGCTCGTTCGCCGACGACGACGAGCCGATCATGCTGGGGATCTACACCACCTACACCCACGGCGACCGCGGCTACGTCAGCGTCGGCTTCCCCGTCCCCGAGGGCAGCTTCACGGCGACCCTGCGGCCGCAACCACGACCCGCGGGAGGCCTGAGGCTGACCAGCCGGGTGCACGACGGGCAGGCCGGCCACTACCTCACCTACGTCGACACCGACGCCGACGAGCTGACGGCCCTGGCCGTGCCCGGCTTCGAGGAACAGCTCGACGTGTACGTCGACCACGGCGAGCTCCGTGCCGAGCACGCGTTCTGGGTCTTCGGCTTCCCGTTCCTGACCCTGCACTACCGGATCACGCGCAAACCCTGAGCGTCTGGGCGCCACCTGCCGAACACGCGGGATGTGCACCTCATCAAGAGGATCGGCGTCGACTCTGCTCGACCGAGTCGAAGCCGACCGGCAACCCGGCGATCTCCACCTGCTCGCAGGGGCCGCGCAGGCTGCAGCGGAGGTTGTGGAGGTTCGCACACGACCCGTGGTCGCAGGTGTCCCAGGCATCGACGAGCAGGGTCGTGCTGTCCTGCCAGGTCAAGGACCTGGAGCCGGCACTGAGGTTCTGGGAGCCGGTGAACTCGCTGATCAGTGTGCCGTCCCGGGCCCGGCGTACCGAGAGCACGTCCCAGCCGTTGCCGTCACGGGGCCTCTCCGGGGTCCAGCCGCTCGTCAGCACGTAGCGGTCATCGGGCGACCACGAGACCACCCACTCGTGGGCGTCGGTGTTCCAGGAGCGAGCCGACCCGGGGTGGAGGGGTACCACGCGATCGTGGTCTCGGTGGACCAGCGAGACCTGGCCGGCGCTGAGGTCGGCAGCGGAGAGGCCGCCGTAGTCGGACTCGCGACCGATCCGGCCACTCGTGTCGATGGTGCGCAGGCGATTGGTCCGCAGGGTCCACCAGCGAGTAGGTGCATGTCGGACGTGGCGGACCATGGCATCGCCCCCGGGGGTGAGGAGGGCGCGCCGGGCGGTGAGGGCCGCCACCGCGACCGGGATGTGGAACGTGCGCCGAGCGATGGTCGTGGGATGGGCAATGCGACGGATCACCAGATGGGTGTCCCGGTGGGTGCCGAACCCTCCCGCGCGCACCATGATGGCGACGAGGCGGCCGTCGTGGGACGTCACGACGTCTCGGATGCCCCAGGTGGAATGCCCACGGAGTGTGAAGACCTCGTGGCTGGTTCCCCTGTCGCTGACGAAGCGCACGTGGCTGGAGTCTTGGGTGACCAGGTAGCCTTCACGAGCTCGGACCAGCAGGCTCTGGGAGCCCTTGTCGGCGCCCACGTCGAGTCGGTCATGCCCTGGCCGGTAGATGGGGCCGCCCCTGATGCCGGTGATGTAGGCGGCTGCGGGCGGCGCTCCGAGCGGTAGGCCGACCGGATCGTGCAGGCTGACAACGCTCGGTCCGGTGGCAGAAGAGGCGGCGACTGCGGCCACCGTCGGGTTGGAAACCCCCACCGCGGCCGGTACGGCGAGCGTGCCGATCACGACAGCCGCGATGCTGGACCACGTCGGTGAAATCATGGGGCTCCTCCGTCGAAGGGCGGGGCGCCGAGGACCCCCCGGCGTCAGGTCTGATGCCGGGGACTCCTAGGAGGTTCGGTCGGGCCATTCGAGATCGTGCCCGCCACATCATGGATGCGACCTGCCGATCGTGGGCCTGGCACCTGCAGCGAGCGACGTAGGTGGGGGATCGCACCGACAGCCCGCGCCATGACGCACGTGCTCAGCGGTCGGCGCCGGTGGCCGTCGCTCCTGAAGCGGTGGTCAGTGAGGCTGGACGGTGAGGCGCAGGGCCAGGCCGGCGAACCCGACAGCGAAGAACCTGCGGAGACGTCGCATCAGTGTGGCGCTGCCGAGCACTCGATCCCGCAAGGCGCCAGCAAGGACGGCGTAGACCGCGAAGACGACGAACGTCATGATCATGAAGACGCCGCTCAGTCCCAGGATGTGGGGCAACGCGTGCGCCGACCCCGCGGGCACGAACTGGGGGAGGAAGGCGAAGAAGAAGACCGTCAACTTGGGGTTGAGAAGGTTGACGGTGACCCCGGTGACCAGCACCCGGGCGGCCGGGCGCGGAGCCTCCGACGGCTCGAGTCGAAGCGCTCCCGTGTCACGCCAGGTGCCCCACGCCAAGTAGAGGAGATACACCACGCCCGCATACTTGACCACCGCGAACGCAACCCCGCTCGCCTGGAGCAGTGCGGCGAGACCGGTGATGGCGGCGAGCAGGTGGGGCACGATCCCGATCGTGCACGCCAACGCTGCCAGCAGACCGGCCCGGGTGCCCCTGCCCAGCGCGGCTGACAGCGTGTAGATCGTCCCGGCGCCCGGCAGCAGGACCACGATCAGGGAGGTCATCAGGAACGTCGGGCCCACCGTGAGAGCGTGCCACTCACGCCTGTGAACCGACAACCCGTTGTACAGCCGTGCCGCGGCCCACCTCGTCCTGTATCTGTCAGTGGCACGACCGACACTCGCCGCTCCGAGTCAGTGCGCGCGCCGGTAGTGCATGGCGACCGCGCCGTTGCGGAGCGGCTCCGCCGAGACCAGCTCGAGGCGTCGGGTGCTCGGCAACCCGTTCTGGTACAGAGTCGGGCCGTGACCGGCGATCATGGGGTGGACGAGGAACTGGTACTCGTCGATCAGATCCAGGCGGTCCAGCTCGGTTGCCAGCGCGCCGCTGCCGAGGAGCACGCCGGCCGGGGTGTCGTCCTTGAGCTCCTGCACGCTCGTTCGCAGGTCGCCGGCGATGTGGTGGCTGTTGGTCCACGAGAAGTCCGTCCGCGTCGACGACACGACGTACTTCGGCTTGGCGTCGAGCTTGACAGCCCACTCCCGTAGCGCCGGCGGCGCCTCCTCGTCGCCACGAGCGACCGCCGGCCAGTAGCTTTCCATCAGCTCGTACGTGACGCGGCCCCACAGCATCGCCCCGCCCTCATCCATCAGGCGGGTGAAGAAGGCATGCGTCTCGTCGTCGGCGATCCCCTCTTGGTGATCGACGCAGCCGTCCAGCGTGACGTTGATGCCGAAGGTCAAGAGTCCCATCCGACGAGCCTAGAACTCCACCTCACGGTGCGTCGCAAAGCGGTGGGGACCCCGCGGTCCGAGGCCGGCGACGTGACGCACCCGGTTGACGTTTCAGTTGCCTCGCTCGTACTGCCAGGTCGCAAAGGCGTCTTCGGACTGCAGCCTCTGGTCTTCCAGGATCAGAGTGCGTCGTTCCTCTTCGGTGAAAGGACGGGGCAGACGCCCGCTCAGGGAGCCCCAGTCGCCCTCCGGGTCGGCCAGTGCCTCCACGACGAGGTCGGTGAATGTCTGCAATCGCTCCGTGGTGCCGGCGTCGGTGAAGCCGTCGTGCCACCTACCGGAGTCATCGTCACGAAACCTTGATCCGCGTTCCGTGCGGCTGCTGGCGAAGGTCTCGAGGGCCAGTACGACCGACATCAGCGCAGCTTCGAGGGGATCGGGGTGCCAGGCCATCCGCACGGCTGAAGCGGCCGCGAACTTGCCGTCCAAGAAGCGTTCTTCCAGGGCCCCGTGAGACGGGCCGAGCGAGTAGCCGTCATGTGCAAGGCGCCACTGAGTGCGCTCGCGGTCCCAACGGGCCAGCAACGGGCCAAGAGCCGGGGACGGGCCGAAGGTATTGGACAAGAGGACGTTGTCGAGTGACTCCCTGACGGCCCGCTCGTCGCTGATACCCGCTTCAACAGTCGCCAACCCGGCGGCCCACAACGCCAGCCGGCGCTGCGTCTCATCGTCGGAACCCACGATCAAGGGGACGAGTTGTGGCGCGCCGGAGTGCAACGGTGTGTCGTCCGGGCCGTATGTCCAGTAGTCCTCCAACACGGGGGTCAGTGACCGGTGGACGGCGGCGTCGACCACCGACCTGTCGAAGGCAACTCCGCTGAGCTGCTCGACCATCGCTGCCCCGACCGCGACGAGATCTGCCTCCTCGTCCTCGGCCAGTCGTGCCAAGCGCCGCACGGCACGCGGGAACTCCTCGGGCTCGCAATCCATCAGCTCGCCCGCGCACACCATCTTCCCCCGCCGGGCCGCGCTGAACATGACGAGACCCTCGACGTTCCAGAAGAGGCTCACAGCCAGTCCGCCCGCACTCGCTTTCGACGCCGGGCGCAGCACTTCGGAGCGGCTTCCCTGGAAACCGTTCTCCTCGAGCACCACCACCGCGTCCCCGGATGAACCAAGCCACGCCTCGAGCCCATCGAGCATTCGGTCGGGTCCGTCGTCAGAGTCTGCGTAGATGGAGGCGGCACTCGACACCGTGTCGCAACCGAACGCGGCCTCGACTTTCGCCGTGTCCGCGCCAGGAACGACGGTGACACAACCCGCCACCCCCAGCACACCTTCGGAAAGCCATGCGTACGAGTCGGGAGAGGCAGGCACAACGGGAGCCTACGGCCAGAGCAGCGGACACTGACGAGCTTGACCAGACGTCGCCACTACAAGAGCAGCGGTGGAGTGGCGCGAGGGCCGCCTCGCGTCGCCTCCCGGCGGTATGACGCGCCACAGCCGGCGTACGGGCAGGGCTGCTCTCACTCGCGGGCGCGAGCGATCTCGCGTCGACGGCGCCGATCGTTGCGCTCCCGCACTTTCTGTCGCACGACCGGACTGACACCGTTGTCGCCGGCGGCATCGCTGAGTCGGTCAAGGAAGCCCTTCTCGCCCCCAACCGTGGGATAGAACCCACCCGCCAGGCCGAGACCCCACATCGTGCCGGCGTCCCCGAACTGTCGAAGGGACTGCAAGAACTTCTCGGCGTAGGGCGTCAACAGATCCACCTGCGCGGGCCGCCAGAAGGCACACCCGAAGTCGAAGAGGAAGTCCGGAGGAATCTTGCGGTCGTCCACCACAGCCTGCCACGCCTGAGCCTTCGCCTCGGCCGACGGCACGGCGGCGCGTGCTCGCGCGGCGTTCATCCAGGCGTCGGGGTCTGGGTCTTCGGCGAGCAACTGCTCGAGGTCGGACTCGTCGAGCTGATCAAGCTCGGCGAGCCTGATGAGCCGTCGCCAGCGGAGGTCGGGCTCGGTCACATGAGCGGACAGTGCCTCGAGCTGCGCAGGTGTCGTGGCGCTCCGCGCGAGCCCACGAAGCGCCGCCAGCCGACGGTCCGACCTGTCCGCCATGAAGATACAGAGATCGGCGACTTGTGAGAGCAACCGATCGCGCCCTGAGGGGGCAGCCCACAGATCCGCCGTGTCAACCAGTAGGCCCAGTGAGGGCTCGATCACCGAGTCAGCGGTCTCGCGCATCAGCACGCCCACCCCGCAGTCGACAAACTGCTGGGCCGTCAGCTCGCCGTCGTAGAGCAGGCCCCAGGCCGTTATCAGGGCGAGTGTGCGTCCCACCGCTGTGGGGAGCTCGCCTCCGCGAGACAAGAGCAGCTCCAGCGAAGCCGGGTCGGGCTGCACCCACGCGAAGGTCAGGTCCTCGTCATTGACCAGCATCAGGTCAGCGTTGGAGCCGCCGTCGATCTTGGTCTCTACGCCGGTCACTTCCACCGAAAGCGTCTTGACCAGAGTGAGTCCGTCATCCCCGACGGCGTACGCCCCAATCCGCAGGCGGTGCGGCAGCGGTGCCCGGCCGGCCGGCGGCGTCGCAACCAGGGTGAGTCCGTCATCCCGGCGTTCGAGGGTCAGACGGTCCGTGCCCGAAGTCTCCAGCCAGCCCTTGACCCACCCCGAGAGGTCGCGACCACTGGCCGACGCGACCTCCCCGACCAAGTCGTCAAGGGTGGTGTTCGTCCAGGCGTGGTTGCGGAAGTAGTTGCTCAACGCCTGGACGAAAGCGTCCTCGCCGACGAAGGCAACGAGTTGCTTGAGCACCGCCGCGCCCTTGGGGTAGGTGATGGCGTCGAACGTGGCCGCAGCGGTTGCTACGTCGGCGATCTCCTGGCGGATCGGGTGCGTGGTCGGCGCGCAGTCCGCGGCGTACGACCACGGCGCATCGGTGGCGAGCACCCCTGCCCACGCGTCGGTGAACTCGGTGCAGGCTTCGGCGGCCCACGCGCAGGCCCACTCAGCGAAGGCCTCGTTCAGCCAGAGGTCGTCCCACCAGCGCATGGTGACCATGTCGCCGAACCACATGTGCGCCATCTCGTGCAGCAACACAAGGGCTCTCTCCTCGCGCTCGCAGTACGAGGGCGGATCGCGATAGATGAAACGGTCACTCCAGGTGACGCAGCCGTAGTTCTCCATCGCACCTCCGAACTCGGGTGCGAAAACCTGGTCGTAGCGCGACTGAGGGAACGGCAGCGCGAACCGATCGCCGTAGAACGCCAGCCCCCTCGCGGTGAGATCGAAGAGCTCCTCGGCGTCGCGGTCCAGCATCACTGCGAGAGAGCGCCGCACATAAAGGCCGAGATCGAAGCCATTGCGCGTGCTGCGCCGCTCGACAAACGGTCCGGCGTTGACCACCGGGACGTACGTCGACAACGGTGGCGTGTCGGCAAACGCCCACGTGCTCACACCGTTGTGCGTGCTGATCGATGCGGGGCCGGTGTTGCTCGTCACCAACCACCGCTCAGACGCCAGAACGGTGATGGCGAAGACCGCCTTGAGATCGGGTTGGTCGAAGCAGGCATAGACCACTCGGGCGTCATCCGGCTCGAAACTGGTCCAGACGTAGACCTCGCCGTCACTGGGGTCCACTGAACGGTGCACGCCCTGACCGTCGCCGGTACGGCGCTGCACCGAGCGCACGACCAACACGTTGTCCGGCTCGAGGTCCGGGAGCTCGATGCGCCCGTGCGGCAGGGAGCCGTTCGCCAACGGTCTGCCGTTCAGCACCGCCTCCTCCACCTCGCCAAGGCAGTCGACGAACGTCGTCGCCCCAGACGCGGTGGCCGAGAAAGTGATGGTTGAGGACGTGCGGAGTTCGTCGCCGGACGCCAATCCCGTCATGTCGAGCTCCAGGTCGTAACGCTGGACCTCGATCAGCGCAGCGCGCTCGCGTGCCTCCTCTTGAGTCAGACTACGAAGATTGCTCATGCTCGGCACGCTAGCCGTTCAACCGACTTGGACACCGAGGATCGGATGCACGTTCAGGCTTGGGCGCTAGCTGCGGAGCGACGTAGGTGAGGCCGCGCCGACATCCGGCGGAAGGACGCGGGACGGCGAACGTCGTTCGTGTGCCTCGATGTGCCAAGCCGGACCGAGGCCCTGGCGCGCGAAGAGCTGCCCGGCACGGTCGCCTGAGCTCATTCCCGCTCGATGTGGGCTACACGAACGCGGAACGCGTCGGGGCTTGGCGACTGATTCTGGGACGATGGAACGTTCTTGCCCTCTGATGACGATTAGTGAGTGAGGACGCATCAGCGTACGGATGGGAAACGGTCATGGCTGGCACGGCGAAGTCCGCCTGGGGTGGTCTGGCTCCGGATAGTGCTGGCTTCCGCGAGTGGATGCTCGTTCGGTCTTCTACCTTGCGCCGCAAAGCGTTCCTACTGTGCGGGGACTGGTCTGCGGCTGACGACCTGGTGATCTCGGGTCGCCTGGCTCCACTTGGGGATCCCCCGGGGGTACACCCGCACAACGACGTCGCTCGTCGTTGCTGACCCGGATGGCTCCCAAGCTCGGGTGCTGGTCCCAGCTGGCGTACAGGGTTTCACGTGGTCGCCCACAGGAGATCGGATCGCCGTCGAATCTCAGACGGGCGAAGGAAGGACGAGCATCGGCCCTACGACCGAGCTTCGCATCGTCGATGTGGCGAGTGGAAGCGTGACGTCGCTGAGCGGCTTGGCCGTGGCATCGACGCTCACTGTCATCGAGTTCTCACCCAAGGGGGACCAGATCCTGTTCTCTAGAATGGACGCCACGGGTGGTACGTCGCTGTGGAGCGTCCGGGCCGACGGCTCCGACCTCCGCCTACTGGTGGCTGGCAGCGACTGGGGCGATTGGCAGTCGCTGAGCCCGACGCCCTGAGACCCCGAGGAGATCGAGTGACCTACGACGACCTACGCAGCATGGCGCCGCCCATGTGCGGCCCGCATGTGTCGTCGTGAGCGTCGGGTTGTCGAGGAGTGCGTGCACTGCTTCCACGCCGGCGGGCTCCAGCCCTGCCCCGACGCCGTCATCGCCGGTGATCGTGGTACTTCGTTCGCCCTTGTTCCGGCCTCGGCGCCTACCTTCGATGCCTGTGCCGAAGATCGGCACCGCCCTGGCCGGCTGCGCCCTCATCCTGAAAGCCCGCGGCAGCCCGCGCTCGGTCAACGTTCGAGACCTCCGCAACAGCTTCGCGTCATAGTGGGCTAGGTAGGCAGCGGGTCCGTGGCTGCTCGGCCTGGACTCGTTGGGACCGCGGAGCAGTCGGTCGTGCCCGCGCCGGCTGAGCCAGCCTCCTGAATTTGCACGCTTCGTATCGCATGTTGTCCGGCGATCGGTACCCCGTCCGGTTCAGGCGTGAGTGTGCACGTGTGCGCTGTGAGCCAACACCTCCCTGTGGCTGTAGCCGGAGGGACGGGTGACGCAAGGGCGGAGCGTCGAAGGTCGGACGCGCTCTCCCATCGAGCGGGTGCTTCTTAGTCACGCCCCGGATGTGGCGTGTGCGGGCCTGTGGTCCGCGTTGATGGCAGGCCGAGTTCGTGGGCGGCGATGGCTGCTTGGACCCGGTCACGCAGCCCGAGTTTGGTCAGGATGGAGGCGACGTGGGTCTTGACCGTGGAGAGACTGAGGTGGAGCTCGGCGACGATCTCGGCGTTGCTCAGTCCGCGGCCGAGCGCGGCGAGGACCTCGCGTTCGCGTGGGGTCAACGAGTCGAGCCGGTGGTCCTCGGTCGCGGGCCGGGGGATCTGCAGATAGTGATCGACCAAGCGATGTACGACCGAGGGGGCAAGGCGTACCTCTCCGGCGTGGGCGGCGCGGATCGCGGTCGACCAATTCGTCGGGTTCGACGTCCTTGAGCAGATATCCAGACGCTCCAGCGAGCAGGGCCTGATGGACGTAGTCGTCGAGGTCGAAGGTGGTCAGCAGCAGTACCTTCGGGAGGTTGTCCAACGACAGAACGCTGCGGGTCGCGTGGAGACCGTCCATCTTCGGCATCCGGATGTCCAGAAGTACCAGGTCGGGACGGGTCTGCCGGACGATCGCGACCGCCTCTGCGCCGTCCGCGGCCTCGCCCACGATCTCGAGGTCGGATGCGGACTCGACAATTGCGCGGAGACCGGCCCGCACCAGAGCCTGGTCGTCGGCCAGCACGACTCGGATCAACTCGTCACCACCGAAGGCTCCGTCGACCCCGCCGAACCCGCTGGACCCAGCGAACCTGCCGGCCCGCCCGGACCTGCCATCCCGGAGGCGTCGAGGGGCAAGGTGAGCGCGACGCGCCACCCCCGGCTGCCGGATCGTGGTCCGGCCACAAGCCGACCCCCGTACAGGCCCGCACGCTCGGCGAGCCCGAGCAGGCCGTATCCGGGCTGATGACGGTCTGGGCGCCCACCCGGTCCATCGTCCTCGACGACGACATGGACGTCGTGTCCGGATCGTCGCACGCCCACCCGGACGTGTGCGCCCGGGGCGTACCGCTGGGCGTTGGTCAGGGCCTCCTGCACGGTGCGATACACCGTCAGTGCCAGGCCGGCGGACAACGCGAGGTGCTCGTCGACGTCGAGCTCGACGGTGCAGGTACGTCGCGCCGCCTCGACCAGATCCACCAGCCCCTCAAGTCCGGCTGGGGCTCGTCAGCGGTCTCCCCGTCGGCCCGTAGCACTCCGATGACCCGTCGCAGCTCCTGCATGGCTTCCTTACCGGTCCGCCGTATCGCGTTCACGGACTCGGTGGCTGGATGACCTGGTGGCAGCTGCTTCTCCGCGGCTCCGGCCTGGACCACCATCACACCCACCGTGTGCGCGATGACGTCGTGCAGCTCTCGGGCTATCCGGTTGCGTTCGGCGAGCACCGCGGCGTCACGGACCAGGTCGTGCTGGGCGGCTAGCTCGTCGGCCAGACGACCAAGGTCCGCCGCCTGCGACCGCGAGTGGCGAAGCAGCAACCCGGCGGCGGCAGGGGCGCCGACGATCACCAACGGGGAGAGCACCGAGCCGAAGCCTTCGTGGTCCAGCGAGGTGTCGTAGGCCACGGCAGCCAGAAGGAGTAGTCCGATGAACCATGCCGACTTGGCGCGGCTCAGCTCGGCGGTGATCGAGAAGGACGCCACCAGCAATGCCACAAACGCCCACATCGTGGTTTCGCCCTGGTGCACGATGGCCAGCGTCGCGAGACCGGCTGTGAACACTGCGGCCATCACCCCTGGGGCCCTACGCCGAAGCGCGACCGCCGCGGCCATCAGGCACGACACGAACAGGTCGATGCCGGTGCGGATCGACCACGGAAGATCCAACACCGTGATCGCCGCACCGAGCATCAGGGCGATCGCGAGCACGAGATCGACCATCGGCATTCCGCGAACCGAACGTCTCACAGCACCTCCATGCGCTGAACGTACTCACCGTCGGGCCATCGAGGTATCGGTCTGTGGACCGAGCCAGCAGTCGGTCGCACGACCGAGGAGCACCCGACCCTGGGTCGGCGGGAAATGACCCCTGGACCGATGCCTTGGAGTACACGCCGCTCCTACCGTCACTCGGGTCAGGGCCGACAGCCTCGACGCTCCGTTCCCGCAAGCCCAAGAAGGTGCCCGATGACCCTAGCCATGTTCCCGATCGACCGACGCCACGCACGTTGGCTGTTCGCCGGCGCCGGTGGTGGGCTTCTCCTCGCCCAGGCCGCGCTACCTGCCCTCCCCGAGTCAGCCACTGCGAAGGTCGCCGTCGTCGCCGCCAACCGACCCGCCGTCACCCTGTCTGCCGCCGCGTTCCTG
This sequence comes from uncultured Actinomycetota bacterium, assembly GCA_963797325.1. Lineage (GTDB taxonomy): Bacteria > Actinomycetota > Actinomycetes > Propionibacteriales > Nocardioidaceae > Nocardioides. The sequence goes on along the minus strand of CAWCPG010000014.1, from coordinate 152,327 downwards.
ACGGCCGGAATCCTCCTGGTGATCGGCTGCCTCGCCGCGAACGCCATGCCCGTGACCCGGGCCCGTCGGTGGGTTACCGCTGGCACTGTCCTCACGGCCGTCGGCGCCCTGTGGCCAGTAGCCGGCCGAGCGACCTACAACCTGGTGATGGTCGCCCTCGCCGGACACGGCGATACCGTGGCCGCGGCGGCCGCCGCGCGGGCCATCGACCAAAGCGGTTCATTCGCGATCCTGCTGGTGACCCTTGCAGCCTTCGCCGTCGGACCGGTGATACTCACGTTCGGCCTTTGGCGCGCCGGCATCGCGCCGATCTGGCCAGCCATCCTCTGGCTCGCCGGCGTCCTCGTAGTCAACGGCACGTCGAACAGCTCACGAGCCGCCGCAACCCTCGGAATGCTGCTGGCCACCGCCGCACTCGCCTGGCTCGGCACCAGGCTCGCCGCCACGCCGCCCACCACCGAACCAGCCATCGCCAAGCCGACTGCACAGCCCTCACCCACCAACACCTGAACAACCGACCCCCGCGCAAAGCAGTCCCAAAGCAACCAGAGTCGAACTGGGCGAAAGGGGCGCTCGGGTCGGACTGGAGCTACCTGCCTGGTGACCCGCCCGCAGAACCCACCCGACGGCGGCACATGTGCGACGTCGAGCGCACGCGCGCGGCGGAAGCCGGATGGCCGCAGCCCACGCTGTGCGGCGGATGCGGATGGGTGCGAAGGCGGCTAGGGCAGGTGTGGGGGAGCCCGCTACCGTTCGCGAGGTGGAGATCACCACGCGCATCAGCTCCGGTCGAGGTGACTTCGTCCTCTTCGCGATCACCCCGCCGAGGCAGTCGACGCCCGCCGAGCGGCTCCCGGAGATCGCGCGCGCCACCGTCGAACGGCTGGACCACCTCGACCTCGACGGACTGGTCCTGTACGACATCGACGACGAGAGATCCCGCAACCCGGTCGAGCGCCCGTTCCCCTTCAGCCCGACCGTCGACCCGTCCGAGTACCGGGCGGAGCACCTCCAGGCGTGGCGAACGCCGGCCATCGTCTACCGCGCGGTCGGCAAGTACCAGCGCGAAGAACTGCGAACGTGGCTCACCGAGCAGGATCCCCGCCGGACGTTGACCGTGCTGGTCGGCGCCGCCTCCAGCGGCATCACCCCGCCCGTGTCCCTCGCCGATGCCCAAGCGCTGCGGACAGAGCTGAACCCGGAGCTGCTGCTCGGAGGAGTGGCGATCCCCGAGAGGCACAGCCGCCGCGAGAACGAGCACCTGCGCCTGATCGCGAAGCAGGAGGCGGGCTGCCGGTTCTTCGTCTCCCAGGTCGTCTACGACCTCAACGCCGCCAAGAACCTCGTCTCCGACTACCGCTACGAGTGCGAGTCCCGTGGACTGGCTCCGGTCCCGATCGTGTTCACGTTCTCCGTATGCGGCTCGATGAAGACCCTCGAGTTCCTTCGCTGGCTCGGCGTCGACGTCCCTCGGTGGATCGAGAACGACCTCCGGCACTCGACCAACCCGTTGGCGGCCTCCCTGGAGCAGGCGCAGGCGACGGCCGTCGAGCTCATCGACTTCTGCCGCCGCCTCGGAGTGCCCTTCGGCCTCAACGTGGAAAGTGTCTCCATCCGTCGTGAGGAGATCGAAGCCTCCGTGGACCTCGCTGCTCGGCTGACGACCTACCTACGGGCTTAGTCGGGGCCCGGATGGGTCCGGACATCGGCAGGTGAGTGCCTCGAGGGTGCCCGTTCGCATCAGTCGCGAGTCGGGCCTTCCGCCCGCTCGCTGGGAGGTGAATAGTGTAGTTGTGGTCTCAACCACACGGATGGAAGAGAGCGGGGTAGGACGTTGCTGGACGAGTCCGTACTTGGTGAGCTCGAGGCGCGTCGGGCCGAGCTCCGTGAGCAGTACCTCCGTCCGGCCGCAGAGCGCGCCTCTCCCGGCCGCGGCATCCACCATGCGGCCCTGATCTGCTCGGACGTCGAGACGACGATCCGGTTCTACCAGGACGTTCTCGGGTTCCCGTTGGTCGAGCTGGTCGAGAACCGGGACTACAAGGGCTCCTCTCACTTCTTCTTCGACCTGGGCAACAAGACGCTCTTGGGCTTCTTCGATTTCCCCGGGCTCGGTCTCGAGCCCGGCATCGAGGCCATCGGCGGGGTACAGCACATCGCGATCTCGATGCCGCGGGACCAGTGGGAACAGGCACAGGAGCGGTTGACTGCGGCCGGCGTGACGTACGCCGGTCCCGATCTCGGCATCGAGGAGTCGATGTACTTCAAGGATCCCGACGGCATCCAGATCGAGCTCCTGAGCGATCCGTTGATGTTCTTCGGCGGACATCAGCTCGACGAGTAGCGGCGTGGCCGCCGTCATGCCGAGCAGCCATCAAGAGAGGTGTTGTGCATGAGCGAGTGGAACGCGATGACCTACGAGGGGAAGCCGACCATCCTGCGGGTGGTCCGCGACGAGGCCGAGCGGATGTTCGCCCTGGCGGACCGGCCCGAGGTCTGGGAATCGCCGACCGCATGTGCCGGCTGGTCCACGCGAGACATCGTCGGCCACATCATCGACACGACCGAGGGCTACTTCCGTGCCTTCGATGCGGCGCGCGGGACCGGCCAGGTGCCCCAGCCGGCCGGCCTGCCGGCGATGGCGAAACTCGCGAACCAGGGGGCGACAGCGTTCCGCGGGGTGCCGCAGGCCGAGCTGATGGAGCGACTGCGGGTCGACTTCGAGAAGATGCAGGGGCTCCTCGAGGCACTCGGGCCCGACGACTGGACCGGACTGATGGTCACCCACGCGTACATGGGACCGGTGCCCGCCTTCTTCTATGCCGCAGGTCAGCTGATGGACTACGGCGTGCACTCGTGGGACATCCGCGAGACCAGTGGGCGCGGCCATGCACTGTCCGGTGAGGCAGCCGACCTGCTGGTGCCGTTCATGTTCGCGATCTGGCAGGGCACAGTCCGGGCGGAGGCCGTCACGGAGCCGTTCACGATCGGCGTCCGGGTCAGTGGGCAGAACGCCGGTGACTACCGCGTCTCGGTCGACAGCGACGGTCTCGCCTACGAGACCGGCGAGATCGAGAGCCTGCCCGCCTATCTGGAGTTCGACGCGGCGAGTCTCGTGCTGAGGGCCTTCGGGCAGGACCAACGGCGGGACCGTGCGCGGCGACCTCGGTCTGGCCGACCGGTTCCTCAACCTGTTCTTCAGCATCTAGTCGATCCACGGGCCTCGGGCTGGGCGAGCCGGCCGCGATCCGTGTCAGGATCGAGCCCATGGATGACGACGAGCCGAGCTATGCGGAAGCGGCCACGTTCTGGAACTCCTTGAGCGGTGAGTGTCGCGAGACGCTGCTGAGCGGATACGACGGACTGCATCCTTGGTCGCTCGCGGTGCAGCTCGAGGAGGCAGGCATGCTGTCTGAGGCAGTGCCCGCAGCGGGAGACCGTGTGGTGTCTGTCGCCGAGGAGGGCGCTGGCGGACAGCCCGTGGCTCCATCAGGCGACGGAGTGCAGCTGGTACTCGCTCGTCAGCTGGTGCGGATCCTGGATCGGGGAGACCTCGGAGATGTGGACCCCTTGACCTGAACGCCAGGGAGGACCGAAGAGCCTGAGGCAGGTGGTGCGATCACGAGAGCGTGCAGTAGAACGCGTCCTGGTTGCCAAGCGTGCCTTTGAACGTCCGGGTCATGGGCGCGATCGACGCCACCTGCGGACTCAGGTAGGCACGCATCACGTGGCCGGGCTGACCGTCGAGCTGGACCGCCTTGAACCGTGCGACATGCACGGTCATCGTGAACCTGCTCGCGTCCGTACCAGCCCAGCAGCCTTCGGCCCTGCGCTTGTGGCGCGCGACGGTGTCTGGGAGTCGCTCGCCCGGCGTGATGCCGCGGTATCGCGTCACGATGTTCGTGTTGCAGTCACAGGCGTTGTCCCAAGGCGCGTAGATCTCGAACGACAAGCCCTTCGTCCGCGCGGTCGGCAACACGAAGGTCACTCTGCCGTTGCGCACGTGGTGGTTCTTGGATCGCCAGACTGACCGATGACCGGAGATGGCGCGCGTCAGGTCGATCGTGCACTTCGGGCAGGTCGGGACCTTGAGCACCAGGGTCGTCTTCTGCTGCTGGTGTGCCTGGACGCTGAGGCCGCCGCCCGCAGGTCGCGCGGACGCCGGCATCGCAAGCCCGACGAGGGCCAGCACGACTGTTGCCACCGCCGCGATCGTGTTCCGCCGAGTGCAGAGCGGCCTTGCGCTTCTCATCACCTGTTCTCCATCCAAGTCGTCGGGGTCCTGTGTTGTCCTCCCCACCCTCGAACGAGGCCGATTCACGCCGCCAGATACACGAATCAGCCAGGGCGTCGCGTCACGTTGATGACGACCACCGCTCCGAGATCTTCGGTGGTGCGCTTCCTCGACGGCTACGGCGAGGGCTGCCCCCGACCCACGTGTCGGCGACCCGAAGAGCCAAGGGTGGAGCCCGAACCGGGGTAGACATGTCCGGTGAGCACTGAAGGGCCGCTGCTGCTGACGCTGGACCTGGCTGGAACGTTCGCGTTCGCACTGAACGGGGCCTTGACCGCGATCCGGGCGGCGAAGCTGGACGTGGTCGGGGTGGTCACGCTCGGCATGGTGACCGCCCTGGGCGGCGGCATCATCCGCGACATCCTGATCGACTCGCTGCCGCCGGCGACCTTCAGCGACTGGCGCTACTTGGCGGTCGCGGCCGGAGGGAGCCTGCTCGCCTTCGCCTTCGGCTGGCGGCTGAACCGGCTGGCCGGGCCGATCCTGGTGCTGGACGCGGCCGGGCTGAGCCTGTTCGCCGTCACCGGGGCGAGCAAGGGCCTTGACTTCGGCATGGGCGCCGGACAGGCGGTCATCCTCGGTGTGATCACCGCCGTCGGCGGCGGGACCCTGCGTGACGTGCTGACCGGACGCGTGCCGATCGTGCTCCGTAGTGAGCTCTACGCGATCCCCGCCCTGTTGGCTGCCACGGTCGTGGTCGTTGCCGTCAGGAACGACGTCTACGGGCTCGCGGCCGCGCTGATCGCCGCCCTGCTCTGCTTCAGCGTCCGGATGCTCGGAGTGCGCTATCACCTCAACGCGCCCGGACCACCTGGCATGCATGATGGAACCGATCCGTCATGAAGGCATGGAGAGCTCAGTCGAGCGGAGGAACCCCGTGACAGCCGATCACGTGACAGCCGTCCTGGCCGGCCTGGCGTCGGTTCGCTCCTGGCAGGAGGAGCTCTACCGAGATCTGCATGCCCACCCCGAGCTCTCGCACCAGGAGATTCGTACGGCGCAGCAGGTGACGCAGCGAGTCCGTCAAGCGGGGTGCGAGGTCCATGAGCAGATCGGCGGCACCGGCGTCGTCGCCGTGCTGCGCAACGGCGACGGTCCCACGGTCCTGTTGCGCGCCGACATGGATGCGCTGCCCGTCCGCGAGGCCACCGGTCTGCCCTACGCCAGCACCGACACGGCGAACGACGTCGACGGCGTCGAGGTCCCGGTGATGCACGCGTGCGGGCACGACGTACACGTCGCGTGCCTGCTCGGCGCGGTCGCTCTTCTGGCCGGAGCCCCCGATGCCTGGAACGGCACCGTGTGCGCGATCTTCCAGCCGGCCGAGGAGGTCGCAGACGGAGCCCAGGGCATGCTCGCCGACGGGCTTGCGGACCTCGTCGGGACGCCGGCCGTCGCACTGTGTCAGCACGTGCTGCCCTTCCCGGCGGGCCGGGTCGCCACCCGAGTCGGGCCGACCCTGTCGAGCGCCGACAGCATGCGCATCACCGTCCATGGCCGCGGCGCGCACGGTTCGATGCCCCAGGCCTCCGTCGACCCGGTAGTCCTCGCCGCCATGATCGTGGTCCGGCTGCAGACCGTGATCTCCCGCGAGATCCAGCCCGGTGACCCCGCCGTCCTGACCGTGGGCAGCATCCAGGCCGGAACCAAGAGCAACGTCATCCCGGACCATGCCGTCATCGCCCTCAACGTGCGCAGCTACCACGACGACACCGGCACAGCGATCCTGGATGCGATCCGCCGGATCGTCACCGCCGAATGCGAAGCGTCGCGCAGTCCGCGACCGCCGGAGTTCGAGCTGTTCGACCACTTTCCCCTCACCGACAACGACCAGCAGGTGACCGAGGAGGTCGCGGCGGCATTCCAGCGGGAGTTCGGGGACCGAGCCCAGGAGCTTCCGCTCCAGACCGCCAGCGAGGACTTCTCCGACCTCCCCAACGCGTTGGGCATTCCCTACACGTACTGGGGGATAGGCGGGGTCGATCCCCACACCTACGAGCAAGCCCAGGCAGCCGGCCGGCTCGCCGAGGACATTCCGGTCAACCACTCGGCCACCTTCGCGCCCGTACTACAGCCGACGCTCGACACCGGGACCACTGCCCTCGTCGTCGCCGCACTCGCCTGGCTGGCGTGAGATTCCCCCACCGACAGCCTGCGCGGAGACGAGAAGTGAGCTCGACCGCCTTGACCGGGTAGGCGGGGATTGCGACCGTCTTCTGGTCGGTCGCCTGCTGGAGGGCGACCCGGTCGAGGAGCAACGATGAGCGAAACCGATCTCCATGCCACTGGCCTCGACACACGGCGCGAGGTGCTCGGCCCTGAGTACGTCGACGCCAGTCTGGCCGGCTCCGACGAGTTCATGATGGGCTTCCAGGACGCGGTGACCGACATCGCCTGGGGGTATGCGTGGAGCCGTCCCGGGCTCGACCGGAGAGCTCGCCTCATCCTCACGTTGGGCATCGTGGCCGGTCTGGGGCGCCACGAGGAGCTGGGCATCTACGCGCAGGGCGCGATCCGCAACGGCGTCACGGTGGATGAGATCAAGGAGATCCTGGTCCACGTGACGTCCTACTGCGGGACGCCAGCAGGGCGTCAGTCCTTCCTTGCGGTCCATGACGCCCTCGCCGAGATCGGCGCGCTTCCCGTGACCGCGCCGTAGGACACGAGCCGGCCAGCGGGGCAGTTCTGCGTCCTCCGGGTCCGAGATCGGGAGATCGACGCAGCCGAGCGTCACCCCGCGCCGGGATTCTGGCAGACCGACGGACGGCAGTCGAAGGGGTAGGGGCGTAGTCTGAAACGTCTTCTCGAGCGAAGGAGCAGCCATGGTGGCCGTCATCGAGGTCGCGGTGCTGCTGCTGTTCACGCTGCTCTTCTACCTGTGGTTCCGCGGGACGAACATGGCCAAGGCTCACCGCAGACACGGCCTTCACCCGGGGCAGCAGGGAAACCGCGTGACCCCCGCCCTCCACTCGCTTCCGTGGGGCATCCCACCGCCGACACCTCCACCAGCAGCGTTGCACGACTTCGAACAGCGGCCCCGTCGGAGATGGTGGTTCGCGCGGAGAGGCGACTGAGGTGTTCCCGCTCAGGAGTCTCCTGAGCTGAAGAAGGTCGCGAAGCTGCCCGCGACTGCCGTGATGACGAAGATGGCCCACAGCTCCAGGACGACGTCGATGACCTTTCCGGCGCCGGTCACCGGATTGGGCATCGACGAGGACACGGTCAGCAGCTGTGCCGCCGTGAAGAACGCCGCGTCCCCGACGTTGTTGATGGCCCCACCCTTCTGCCCATGTTCGGTCAACCACACCAACGAAGTGCCGGCCACGAACACCACGAGTGAGAAGCCAACGGCGAGGAGCAACCGGGCGAGGAGCCGGCGGTGTCTCTCCTCGTAGGTGAACAGTCTCGATAGCTCGTCACGAATCACGACTGCCTCCTCTGCTGTGCGGCCGGACGACACGACGCCGGATGCGACCGCCGTTCAGCAGGACCGTCTCCCGAGTATCGAGGGGCGGGTGCGGCGTTCATCGGTGACGCGCCGCCCAGTGGCAGGCGTGTGCGGCCCGGGTCGAGCAGACTAGTTCTGTGATGGCTGCGCCGGTGGGCGCTGCCCGGGGCAGGCCGTGCCCAGCCCGATACGCACCTTCCTGGAGCTCTGCGCCGTCTCCACCTTGACGGCGATGCACGCGGGGTGATCGAGCCAGTAGCCGCCTACGAACGCGATCCATCGGCCAGTCAGACCGGCGGGACGAGGGCAGTGACTCACCACCACTGCCTCGGCCGGGGAGCCCGGGGAGCCCCACCCGATGCGGATCCGTTGGCCGGCAGCCGGGCGGACGATGATGCGGAAGTCGGCTCCGGCCCGGACGAGCAAGCCAGTCTTGGCGAACAATCGTGGGACGGACGGAGCCTGCCCCGTCCGAGAGGTCTGCAGTGCAGGGCCCGCGGTGCTCGTCGGCAGTGCGACGACACCCAGGACGACCTCGCGCCCCGGAGCACGTGGCTGCGTGCCGACACTGTCGTGGCAGTCCAACTGCGCCACCGAACCCCCACCGGACACCGCGGAGGTGTCGTCGGGTGGCGGTGACACACGCGACGACACGGCCGACGGATGAGACCCGCTCGTCGACGTGCACGAGGCCAGGGCAAGGAGAGCGGCTACCGCTCCTGCCGAGACGGCGTACCGGGACCTCATCCGCAGATCCAAACACACCGTCGCTGGAGCGCGGTCCGGGTCGCGAGCGCCGTAGCCCGTGGGACGCGTAGGTGACCTTGTGCTCCGGACTGCCGACCTCCGGCTCTGACGCATGGTCGCGAGCAGGACGATCGTGGAGATGCATCCACGCTTCGAGGTGAACCGACATGACTGCTTCACGCGCTCTGGTCGTCACCGCCGCTGCCGCGGCGCTGGTCACCAGCCTCGCTCTCTCCGCCCAGGCGTCAGGAGGGAGCTGGATCCGGCTCGGTGGTCACAACGACACCTCCAGGACGACCACGATGGACAGGCACGGGCGCGGACCGGCGCTCCAGCTCAGGACGCGTCCGGGCTCGCCGCCGCTCGGAGTCACCTCCCACCAGCGGGTGCCCCGGCTCAATGCCGACCGGGTCGACGGGATGCATGCCCAGCAGCTGCGGACCCGGGCGTACGTCTACCGCATCGGCGGTGACAGCGATGCGGGTCCCTGGGTGATCGCGTCGTTCCCGGGCCTGCCCCCCGGCTACTACCTCGCCACCTACCGTGTGGTCGCGACCTTCGACGGGAACCCTCCCATCGAATGACGTTGAGCTGCTGGTTCACGACCGCGACGCAGCCCAAGGCGGGGGAGGACTCGGGACACCAGATGCAGAGCCGCGCATGGTCATCGCCGGGTCGGCGTACGTCGACGGCCGCACGCCGTTCACCTTCCGCATGGTCTCGGGCGAGAACTACTCGGTCATGGCCGACCCGAGGCTCGACCGCCTGGACTCTCGCATCACCTTCATCCGCGTAGCCCCCATCCGTAGGGCTCCCACCAGGTACGAGCCCTGAGCGGAGAGCAGCGCGTAGGCGCGTCGCGCACGCTCGTCGACGCGTGAGTGAGTGGACCCGCCGCCACTGGACGAGTCCTGGCGATGACCCTTGCGTGGCTGACCGGCCGGGGAAACCATGGGCTTGTGCAACCTGGCGCGTGGGCTGAGCCGCTCGAGCTCGACGAGCTGGTCCTCACTGTCGTCGTCGACAACGCGACGGACACGTTGTCCTCGATCCCGGCGGGTATCCCGCAGCTCCCGGAGATGGCTCATCTGCTCGACGACGGGCGTTCCATCGGGTCACACGAGGGCCACGACATGGTGGCCGTGTTCGAGCAGCTGTGCGTTGCCTGCCACGGCTTCTCGGTGCTGGCCACGGGCCGCCGTGGAGAGGACACCGCCACCGTCCTGTTCGACGTCGGTCCGTCGGGCGAGGTGTGGTTGAGCAACGCCGCCCGCCTGGGCGTCGACCTCTCGGGCATCGACGTGCTGTTCGTCTCCCACTGGCACGGTGACCACACGGGAGGGATCCCGGCGGTGGTCGAGGCGATCGCTGCAGCACGCCACCGCGCGGGACGGCCACCGCTGCTCGTCGACGTACATCCCGACCGCCCCGACCAGCGCGGGATCCTCGTCGCCCTGACCACGTTCGCCATGCTGCCGGAGGAGCCCACCCTGGCCGCCATCGAGGCAGCCGGTGGACGGCCGGCAGCGGCGGCCGACGCCCATGTGATGGCAGACGGGTTCTTCTGGTCCAGCGGTGACATCCCGCGTACGACGGACTACGAGACCGGCCTCCGGGGCCACTACACCTGGCGCGACGGACAGGCCGCGCCCGACCCGGAGATCCGCGACGAACGCTTCCTGGCCGCTCAGGTGCGGGGTCGGGGAACGACCGTGCTCTCGGCCTGCTCTCACGCCGGCATCGTCAACGTCGCCCTCGAGGCCCTGCGCTCGTTCCCCGAGCGACCCATCGACCTCCTGCTGGGCGGCTACCACCTGGCCGGACCCGCCGTCGAGGAACGGATCGCGCCCACCGTCGAGGACCTCACCCACCTCGTCGCCCCGCGCATCGTCTCGCCCGGCCACTGCACCGGCTGGCGTGCCGCACACGCCCTCGCCACAGCCTTCGCCCCCTCCGGCTTCGCCTCGTGCGTCGTCGGAACCCGCTTCATCCTCCACGCGGCCCCTCCGACCCCGCAGTGAGTCGGTTGTCCCCGAGCCGATCGGCCGGCGCGGCTCCGGGCTAGGGCTTGAAGGGGTCGTGTCCGGGCTGCAGCAGGGCCTGGAAGACCAGGATGACGCAGCCGACGAAGAGTCCGAAGAGGACGGAGGCCATGAGTGACCAGCCGGTCAGGCCGGCCCGACGACCGGCGACGGCACCCCAGAACCCGAGGGAGAGGACTCCTGCCAGGACGATCACGTTGATGATCCGGGTGTAGGACAGACCGGCCAGGGTCAGCACGGTCAGGATGACGAGGGGCGGGATGGGGACAAGGAGGAAGCGGGACTCCTCGGCGATGACTGCCCGCCGTTCGGAGCCGGTCAGAGGGCGGCCGAGCGCGACTCGGGTGCCGAGCTCTGCGCCGAAGACGTGGCTGAGGAAGATGGCCAGGATGGGTCCGAGGATGACGGCCACGACGTCCCAGAACCGGAGCTCGGCCCAGCCGTCGTAGATGATCAGGACCGAGACCAGGGTGATCGTGGTGTAGATGATCCGGTCGATGCGGATGTGGTACCTGCCGACCCGCGGCGTGGGCGGAGACGTCACCGTTCGACCCTAGGTCCTGCTCCCTCGCCCGACAATCGCGCAACCGGGGAGCATCTGGGCGTGGTGACCCGTGACTCGAAGGCTCCGGACACGATGCTCACGCCGACTCAGCAGGTGAGCCCGGACCCCGCCGGCAGCAGCGGGTCCAACGCGGAGGCCGCATCCGCGCAGACTGTGGCACCCTCGACACAGCGGCACTCGCGGAGCCCGAGCAACGGTCGGACAGCTGTCTCACCCCGAGAGCGCTTCGGCCTCCGAACAGGAAGAGAGCACAAGCGATGACAGAGACATCGCTGGATCAGCTGGGCCCCGTCGACTACATCGTCGTCGAGTTCCCCGCTGGCGAAAGCAACTTCACCGGCGAGATGGCCACAGAGCTGCTCGCCCTGGTCGACTCCGGAACCATTCGAGTGATCGACGTCCTGATCCTGACCAAGGCACAGGACGGCTCGGTCGAGGCGACGGAGCTCTCCGACGTCGAGAACCTCGGCCCCCTCCAACGGATCGAGACCGAGCTGGCCGAGCTGCTGGCCGCGGACGACGTCGCCGACCTCGCCGCAGCGATGGATCCGGGGAGCACGGCGGGGGTCCTGATCTGGGAGAACCTGTGGGCGGCTCCGTTCGCCTCCGCCGCGCGCCGCTCGGGCGGACAGCTCATCGCCGACGGACGCATTCCCATCCAAGCCATCATCGCCTCGATCGAGGCCGACGACGACACGACCGAAGGAGACTGACATGCCCCTCAGGCCCGCTCGAGTAGGAAGAGTCGGAGTGATCGGCCACCCGGTGGCCAAGACCGCGGTCGTGGCAAAGGCGGTCACACCCGGTCCCTCGCCCGTCGCGAAGACCGCGGTGGTCGCTGCCGCCGTCACCCCCGGACGCCGTCGCAGGCGCATCTAGGGCGAAAGCACGATGTGCCCGCACCGGAGCGGCGCGGGCACATCGACGTACGACGGGTCAGGAGGCGAGAGCCTTCGCCTTCATCTGGTCGAACTCGGCCTGGGTGATCGTGCCCTCGTCGAGCAGCTTCTTGGCCGAGGCGATCTGCTCGGCGCTGGAGCCGCTACCGCCGCCGGTGGCGACGACCGAGCGGACGTACTCGGCCTGCTGCTGCTGGAGCTGCTGCTGCTGCTCGATGGAGCGCTGCGTCATGCCGTGACCGCGCGCGATCAGGTACACGAAGACGCCCAGGAACGGCAGGATGATGATGAAGATGCACCAGAAGGTCTTCGCGCCGCCGCCCAGATCGTGGCTGCGGAAGATGTCGGCGAAGACGTAGAACAGGCACATGATCCATGCGAAGAAGATGAAGAACTCGAGCATGGCGAGCAGGAACGACCCATTGTCGTTGAACATCTGACTTCCTCCGGTGTGTATGGCTGACGAGCCGGTCCAGGTCAGACCTGCCTACTTCTCGGTGTACGGAACCCGTGCAGCCACGTCATTCCACCGCATCGCGAGCGTCGTCGTCCCCACCCGCATCGGGTGAGACGTCGACGCGCGCTCGCCGAGATCGGGCCTCGCGGGCGTGTTCGCCGTACGCCGACGGGCCGGGCTCAGGTCGGGTCCGCCCAGGCGGTCGGGACGTCGGCGCCGCCCTCCTGCGACAGCCGGGCCCCGAACTTCACGTACGCCGCATGCGGGAAGAACTTTCCGGCGACCAGCGTCTCACCGAGACCGAACGTCGTCGCCCGCCGGATCAGGCTCGGGGGCACGAAGGAGAAGGTGTCGCTGAGGTAGCCGAGGTCGGCCTCGGAGTTCATCCGCATCAGGAGCAGGTTGTCGCACTGCGACAGCACCTCCTCGTTCACCTTCTGCGGACGCTGGGTGGACGTGAGCAGGTAGAGGCCGAACTTCCGGCCCTCGGCGGCGATCAGGGCCGCGTAGCTCGTCGCCAGCGCGGTCACGGCGTCTCCCGGCCTGCTCGGACAGACGTTGTGGGCCTCGTCGATGACGACCAGGCAGGGCTCGCGTCGGCTGCGGTTGCGCCACAGCGTGGAGAGCACCGTCTCGGCGATCAGCCGCTGCTCCTCCACGGTGTCCAGCGACCCGAGGTCGACCACCAGGCAGCGTGAGGTCGGGTCCTGCAGCTCGTCGACCAGCGACCGGCCCTGGCCCTGGCTCCAGATCGACCAGGTGAGGACGCCGAGGTTGGACGCACGCAGACCCAGCTGGTGCACGTCGGGGTTGTCGGACGACAGGAGGGCGTCGAGCCCGGTGATCAGCGCCTGGCCCTTGCGGGCCCCGGCCAGGATCCCGGAGAGCGCGGCGTACTCCTCGCGGTCGTGCACCGGGTCGAGCCCGAGCAGGGCCGCCTGCGCTGCCGGGTCGACGTCGGCGAACTGCAGGCGCAGCGGTCGATCGGCGTCCGGACTGTTCTGCCAGACGGAGACCTCGGCCGCGGCGGCGGCGTACGACGTCGCGGCGGGCGATCCGTCCGGGTCACGCACCTCGGCGAGCCGCACGTAGTCGGAGTTCGGGTCGAGGACGACCATCCGGAGGCTCGTCGAGACCAGGAGCTGCTCCAGGACCAGCCCCAGTGAGTAGGTCTTGCCGGAGCCGGACTGGCCGCACATGAACGTGTGCCGGTTGAAGCCACCGGCGTCGAGCGCGGCCGGGACCCCCGGTGCGAGCAGCAGGTCGCCGATCCCCAGGGCGGACCGACGAGGACGCACGCCCACGAACCAGGCACCCACCTCGTCGGACGTGGCGGGCCGCGCCAGGGCGTCGTGGAAGGTCCGGCCGTCGCCGTCGAGGATCACGCCCTCCCCGCGCGCGAGCCGGATCGTCACCCGTGGCCCCCCGGACTCGGAGCCGGGCCGAGGGACCTCGACCGTGTCCGGGCGCAGCGACAGGATCTGGCCGAACGAGGTCTGCCCGTCGCTCTCGAGCACGACGTACCCGCCCGTCTGGAGCGCGAGCCCGTGCAGCGATGCCTGGAAGCCGAACTGGCGACCGTCCACCGACGTCGCGAGGGGACGGATCCCGCGCTCGAGCTCCTCGAGCACGCGCCGGAACTCCTCGACGGGGGTCGTGACCGGCTCTGTCATCGCTGCTCCTTGTCTCCGCGGAGCCCACAGCGTGGCCGGGGGGCGCCCGCCGGGCATCACCCGGCGAGGGTGGGGTGTTCACCGCAGACACGAGCCGCGTCGGGTGGGATGCTGCTCGGCGACACGAGGAGCGACCATGAGCATCCTGCTGGCCTACATCCACACTCCCGAGGGCGACGCCGCCCTGACTGCTGCCGTCGACGAGGCCCAGCGCCGCGCCACCAAGGCGATCGTCGTCACCGTCACGCGACCGGTCGCGCAGACCGACAGGTCCATGTCGACCGAACAACGGCTGGATGCGGTCGCGGCCGTCTTCGGGGCCGCGGGTGTCGAGGTCGAGATCCACCAGCTTCCCGCCGGGACCGATCGGGCCGGCGGCATCCTGTCGGTCGTCGAGGAGACGAGCCCGGACCTCGTGGTGATCGGCCTGCGTCGGCACAGCGCCATGGGCGAGCTGCTCGTCGGCAGCACGTCGCAGCGCATCATGCGCGGCGCCGAGTGCCCCGTGCTCGTCGTCAAGGCTCCGGCCTCGTAGGTCGCCTCCGTGGAGGTCCTCACCTGCGTCACCGACGACGACTACGACGCGTGGCGTCGGGTCCGGCTCGCGGTGGTCCCGGGGGAGCGTTGCGACACCGTCGCGGAGATGCGTCGGCAGGACTCGCCGGAGCGCCTGCTCCTGCTCGCCACCGTCGAGGGCGTCGTCGTGGGGTCCGGCGTCGCCGACCGGTCCGACACGGGCGGCGGTTTCGTGGCTCCTCGCGTGCTCCCCGAGCATCGTCGCCGCGGCGTCGGGTCGGCCCTGCTCGAGCGTCTCGAGCGACCATCTCTCGGGGCTGGGCCGGTCGGAGGTGCGCGCCATGGTCGAGGAGCCGCGGTCGCTGGGGTTCGCGGAGCACTTCGGCTTCGTCGAGGTGGACCGCCAGATCGAGCAGATCCGCAGTGATCGGCGACGAGCCGGCGCCGTCGGCGCTCCCCGCCGGGGTCGACGTCCTCACGCTCGACCAGCACCCCCAGCTGTGGGCCGCCTGCTACGACCGGTTCGGCCGTGAGGCGCTGGCCGACTTCGCGCTGTTCGAGCCGCTCCAGATCAGCGCCGAGCAGTGGAACACGCTCGTGGGCCGGCGACCCGATGTTCCTGGCCCTCTACGGCGGCGAGGTGATCGGCTGCGCCGGGCTCGACCGCGACACCGACCGCCCCGACCGCGGCGAGAACGCCCTGACCGCCGTACGACGTGACTGGCGAGGGCGCGGGGTCGCCTCCCACCTGAAGCGGCGGACCCTGCGCTGGGCGGCCGAGAACGGCCTGACCGAGCTCTACACCTGGACGCAGGCCGGCAACACCTCGATGCTCCGGCTCAACGAGCACCTCGGCTACGTGACCGGGAAGACGAGCATCACCGTGTCGCGACCTCTACCGCTGTGACGAGGCGGCCGGTCGACGTCAGCGCGCCCGCGTCACGACGACGCCGTCGTCGCCGCGGCTGACCCGCCAGACGCGCCCCGCGCCGGCCACGTCGCCGTCGGGCAGCAGGGTCGTGCACTCGTCGAGGGCGATCCCGGCCGGGACCAGGCCCGACTCGACGGCCGCGACCAGCCGGGAGACGTTGCCCCACTGTGCTGCGTGCACGTCGACGGCCCCGGCGACCAGCCCGAGTCCCTCCACGACCGTCACCGGCCCGAGGTCCTCGTTGCTCTCCTCGGGGCAGACGGGCAGCCCGTCGACCAGCCAACCGCCGACGATCGCCGTGGTCGCGGCGATCGCCGCGCCCGCCGAGAAGCCGGCGTAGGGGAGCCCGCCGCGGACCAGCTCGCGGATGCGCGGGTACGACGGCTCGAGCGACGCGTGGTACGCCGGCATCGGACCGCCTCCGACGAACAGCCCGTCGATGCCGTCCAGCGAGGCAGTATCCATCACCGAGCCCTCCGCGACCCGCTCGACCACCAGGTCGGTGACCCCGACCCGGCCGAGGACCCGGACGAACTTCTCGTGGTACTCCCGCGCCTCGTCGTCCACCCCGATCACCACGAGCAGGACGCGGGGCGGCCGGGCCGCCGCGTGAGCAGCGGCGGCGACGACGAAGCCGCCGTACATGTCGTGGGCGTGCTCGTCCGACCATCCGCCGCCGACCAGGAAGACCTCCATCGGGCGACTCTAGTGAGACCGCTGGCGCCGGCTCCCCGCGCGGGTGGATAGTCGCCCCGAGGGATGGAGGGGCGATGGACCCGTACCTGGCCGAGCAGGTCGTCGAGACGGCGGACAAGGTGGTCGCCAGCGGGGCGATCTCGCACAACGGGCACGGCAACGTCAGCATCCGGGTGCCGGGCTCCGACGAGATGTACTTCACCGCCGGAGCGTCGCTGCGTGACCATCCGATCGCCGCGGTGGTGAGGGTCGGGCTCGACGGCGAGCTGCGCGAGGGCAGCCTGCCCCCGATCCAGGGAGCGGTCGTGGCGATGCACACCGCGATGTACGCCGACCGTCCCGACGTCGGGTGCGTGCTCCACACCCACTCGCCGTACGCCACGGCGTACGCCGTCGCGCGCCGGCCGATCGGCTGCTGGATCGAGGCGCTGGCGATGTTCGGGCTCCCGGCGGGGATCCCGGTGGCGGCGTACGGCCCGCGCGGATCCGACGAGGCCGTCGCGAACATCCGCTCCGCGGTGCTGCCGGACGTGCCGGCGGTGCTGCTGGCCAACCACGGCGTCCTGGTCTTCCACCGCACGCCCGACCTGGCGGTCCTCGTGGGCGGGATCGTCGAGGAGGCCGCGCAGGCCGGGATCAACGCGACCGCGGTCGGCGGCCCCGTCGAGCTCCCCGAGGAGATGCGGGCGGCCGCTCTCCAGCGGGCGATGGCCTACGCCGCCGCCGGCACCGAACGCTCCTGACCGAACCGGACCGACGGTCCGGTTCCGCGTCATGACCAGTCGGATGGAGCGTCTCACCCGTGGGGACTCCGACGCCCATGCCTCGGGCCTCAGAGGTGCGCCCCGCGGACCGGACACCCCGTGGGGCGCACCCTCCTCAGCTGAAGACGCGGAAGCATCGGCCGGGCCGGGGACTGTCCGGCGCGATCCTTCCGCGTCTTCTCTGCTCCCCGACCGTGCCGCGGCTCAGTGCCGTGGGCGGTAGTGACCGTCGAAGACCGTCGTCCACGTGGCACCGTCGTCGGCACTGCTCTGCCAGTGCTGGCGTACGCCGTCCTCCTCGGGCGTCCACGTGATCCGCTGGAGCAGCATGGCCGACGGGTCCTCACCCGGCGCCAGTCCCTCGAGGACCATGGAGCCGTCGACGAGCCCGCCGTCCAGCATCAGCACGCCGCCGGTCGAGTCGAGCCAGGTCTGGTGCCAGTGTCCGCGCGTGGCGTCGTAGGCGTTCAGGCTGCGGCCCTCGAGGCCGCCGGCGCCCTGCCAGTGCTCGGCGAGGGCACCGGTCCCCAGCACGGCGACGATGGAGCTGGTACCGAGCCGGGCGCCCTGCGGGCCGAGCACGTCCCACTCGCCCAGCCAGAAGTCGAAGGCGTGGGCAGAGCCGGGATCGGTGCGTCATGGTCCGACGCTAGGGATCGCGCGACTGCACCCGCATCCCGCCGCCACGACTCGTGACGCGACTGCAACGCGACCGTGACCCGGTCACCCGGCCGCCACGAAGCTCTCGCTCGCCCACCAGCGCCGGTAGACCTCGGCGCCGACGAGATCCTCGAGCGGACGCGTCTGGGAGGCGTGGGCGCGCAGCGCGCGGTGCTTCAGCACGGCCAGGTCGTCGGTGGAGCGGATGTGGGCCGCGAGCTCCGACCGCGGTGTGACCGGCGGGCGCGAGCCCTCGAACCACAGCCCGACGTCGTCGTTGAGCCCACCCCACTCCGCGTGGAACTCCGGCGTGAGGGTGGCGTACCAGAGCGCGGCGCGTCGTCCGGTCAGCCGCCAGGCCTCCGTCACCCACGCCGAGATCGCCCGGTGGTCCGCATGGCCGGTCATCCCCTCGGGGCCGAAGGTCACGACGGTGTCGGGTGCGAACCGGTCGAGGAAGGGCACCAGCTCGCGCGCTCCGTCGAGGGTGGGGACGGCGGACAGCTCGCCGTCGCGGTGGTCGAGCCAGTGGTGCTCGGTCACCCCGACCACGTCGAGGCTGGCCCGGAGCTCGCGCTCCCGCTGTTCGGCCAGCCGGTCGGGTGGCCAGAGCACCGGATCGTCGGTGCCGTGCTCGCCGCGCGTCGCGGTGACCACGACGACGCGCGCACCGGACCGTCGTACGGCGGCCATCAGTGCCGAGGACAGGTAGGCCTCGTCGTCCGGGTGCGCCCACACCCCGAGCAGGGTCCGCACCGCAGGGATCGAGTGGTCCGCACTCACGGTCAGGCTCCCTTCAGGACGACGCGGCCGCCCCGGCCGGGGCGGGTGGTGGTGAGAGAGACCACGAACTCGGCGTTGTCGTGGTTCAGCTCCACCTGCTCCACATCGCCGAGCACGCGGTGCATCAGCCGGACGGCCGCCTGGTTGTCGCGGGCCATCAGCAGCGAGAACCGGCGGACCCCCAGCTCACCGGCTCGGGCGACCAGCGACGACGCGAGGACGGTCCCGAGCCCCCGGTCCTGCCAGTCGTCGACCACGGCGACCGCCACGTCGGCCGTCTCCGGGTCCGTGGGGCTGCGGACGAAGCGGGCCACGCCCAGCGGCCGGCAGTCCTCGGCCGACAGGGCGACGACCGCCTCGTGGTCGTGGTGGTCGACCGCGGTCAGCTGGCGCAGGTCGGAGGCAGTCAGGCGGTGCTTCGGGGTCAGGAACCGGCGCTCGCGCGAGCGCGGACCGAGCCGGTCGAAGACGTCGAGCACCAGGTCCGCGTCCTCGGGCTCGAGCGGGCGGAGGACCACCTCCGACCCGTCGGGCAGCGACTCCGGGCGGGCGTACCCGCACGGCGGCAGGGCGCTCACGGCCGACATGGCACACCCCCGGTCTCGGTGCGTGCGGTCGACCGGGCGCCGACCAGCCACAGCGGCAGTCGGAGGCGCCGGCGGCCGGTTCGCTCCTCGTGGACGGGCTCCTGGGTCAGGAGCCGGACGAGTCGGTGACGGGCCTCGGCTCGCTTCTCGGCCTCGCGCTGCTCGTCGGTCGACAGCGCGTAGATCAGGGCTGCGGGCATCATGCGGAACACTCCTCGGTGCGTAGGTGATGGGTAGGGGAAGGAACGGGGTCGCGGACGAGGTCGCTGGACCCGCCCGGAAGAACGGCGGAGACCGCCGCGGCGAGGGCGCAGAACCCGGCGGCCAGCAGCCACACCGCGTGGTAGCGGCCGAGGGACGGCACGCCGGCCGAGCCGAGCACGCCCACCGCTGTGGCAGCCCCCAGCGCGGCGCCCAGCTGCCGCGCGCTCTGGTTGAGGGCACTTGCGGCGGCGAGGTCGGCCGAGGCGAGACCGTGGACGGCGGCGGCGGCCAGCAGCGGGTAGCACAGCCCGACGCCGATGCCGATCACGACGGCCAGGGCGAGCCAGCGGGCGGCGAAGTGGTCGCCCGACAGGGTGACGGCACTGAGGACCAGGCCGACCGCCATCAGGCTCGCGCCCGTGGCGAGGGGGGCTCGGTAGCCGACCAGGTCGGCGAGTCGCCCGACCCTGGTGGTGAGCAGGACGACGACGAGTCCCATGGGCACGACGGCCGCGCCGGCCTGGACGAGGTCGAGGTCCCAGCGGTCGACGAAGAAGAGCATGAAGGACAACAGGACGGCGAACAGACCGGCGGCGTAGAGGAACGTCATCGCGGCGGCTCCGGCCACTCGACGTCGCCGGAGCAGCCCGAGGTCGAGCAGCGGCTCCGCGACGCGGCCCGATCGGCGTACGAACCACAGCAGGAGCACGCCGCCCGTCAGTGCGCTACCGGTCGTCCGTGGGTCGAGGACTCCCCAGTCGCTCACCTGGGACAGGCCCAGGGTGAGGGCGGCAGCCCCGACGGTGAGCAGGACGGCACCCAGGGGGTCTGGCAGGCGACGGCCCGGGTGCCGGGGCGTCTCGGGGAGGACGCGCGGGGCGGCGAGCGCGGTGGCGGCCACGATCGGGACGTTCACGAGGAAGGCCCAGCGCCAGTCGCCCAGCGTGGTCAGCGCGCCACCGACGAACGGGCCGAGGGTCATGCCCAGGGCCGCCGCACCGGTCCAGCGGGCGGCGTGGGTGGCGCGCTCGCGGGCGTCGGTGGCGGCGAGCAGCAGCCCGAGCGAGGCAGGCGAGGCGGCGGCGGCGCCGACGCCCTGGACGACGCGGCCGGCCAGCAGCACCCCCAACGTGGGAGCGAGGCCGCAGACGACCGAGCCGAGGCCGAAGACGACCAGACCGCCGAGATAGGTCTGCCGCCTCCCGGTCCGGTCTGCCACGCGGCCGGCCGGGACCAGGGCAGCCGCGAAGACGATGGCGTACGCCGTGATCACCCACGACACCGCGGCCCGGCCGTCGCCGCGGAAGTCGGCACCGATGGCCGGCATGAGGGCGTTGGCGACGGAGACGTCCAGGGAGACGAGCAGCGCCCCTGCCGCGGTCACCGCGAAGGCTCCCCGAGGAGCGGTCCGCGCGGTTCCCGCGGCAGCAGGGTGCGGCCCGCCGGGCGCCAGCACACCGGTCATGCCCGGCTCACCAAGGCGGCCAGTGCCGAGAGCGGCCGCCGCGGGGCCTGGCGCCGGATGGTCACCTCAGCGGGCCGGGTCGGCGCGGTACGTCGCTCCCACTCGGCCCGGCTCGCGAGCTGGTCCTGGCGCTGGGTGGCCAGCTGCGCCAGCAGGTCGTGCGTCATCACTGTGCTTCCTCTCCTGGTCACGGCGTCTGCCGCGGTCTCCAGGCTGAGGCGGACGACGCGCGGAGACATCGGGGCGGAGCACGGATCCGCGGCTCTCCGTGGTGCTGTCGGTGGTGGCCACGGATGCGTGGGACACGGCCCGGAACGCACTGTTCGGGAGGTCGCCCACGCCGGGCGGCACCCGTCGTACGAGATCTGGACGCGAGTCCGGAAGGAGCAACCGATGACCATGACCGACACGCCTCGCCTCGACGAGGCGGCGCTCGAGCAGTTCGTGCACCAGACCGTGGGTGACCTCGCCGCTGCGATCAGCGGGCTGATGGTCCACCTCGGAGACCGGCTCGGTCTCTACCGGGCGATGGCGGGAGCCGGCCCGCTCACGCCCTCGGCGCTGGCGCAGCGCACCGGCACCCGCGAGCGCTACGTGCAGGAGTGGCTCGCCAACCAGGCGGCGGGCGGCTACGTCGCCTACCACCCGGCGGACGGCACGTTCGAGCTGAGCGCGGAGCACGCGCTGGTGCTCGCCGACGAGACCAGCCCGGTCTTCCTCGACGGCGCCTTCGAGACGATCGCGTCGTGCTACACCGACCACGAGGCGTTCGCCCGAGCCTTCACGACCGGTGAGGGCATCGGCTGGGGAGACCACGACGACCGGCTCTACACCGGTGCGCTGCGCCTGTTCCGCCCCGGCTACGAGGCGAACCTCGTGGACTCGTGGCTCCCCGCGCTCGACGGGGTCGTGGAGAAGCTGCGCGACGGCGCCAGCGTCGTCGACGTGGGCTGCGGCCTGGGCGCCTCGACGATCATCCTGGCCCGGGCGTTCGAGCACTCCTCGTTCGTCGGCTACGACATCCACGGTCCCTCGATCGAGGCGGCCCGGAAGGCCGCCGCAGAGGCGGGCGTGGACCGGCGTACCCGGTTCGAGGTGGCGTCGGCCCTGGACTTCCCGGGCACCGGGTACGACCTGGTCACCCTGTTCGACTGCCTGCACGACATGGGCGACCCCGTGGGGGCCGCGCGCAGGATCCGCGAGGCGCTGGCCGAGGACGGCACGCTGCTGCTGGTCGAGCCGGCCGCGGGGGAGCGGCTCGAGGACAACCTGAACCCGGTGAGCCGGCTCTACTACGGCCTGTCGACGGTCATCTGTACGCCGTCGTCCCTCGCCCAGGAGGTCGGGCTCGGGCTCGGTGCGCAGGCCGGGCCGCGGCGCCTCGAGGACGTGCTCCACGAGGCCGGCTTCTCACACGTGCGGGTCGCCACGCAGACGCCGTTCAACCTGATCATCGAGGCCAGGGCATAGGGCTGGCACCGAGCGCGGCGAGCTCCCGCTCGCCGCGCTCGCGGTCGGCGCCGCCCAGCATCACCAGGGTGCGCGCCCACTGGTAGCGCGCGCCGGCGCCATGGAGTGACGTGGCTGCCGCGGCCAGGTGGTGGTGCCCCTGCTCGCCACCCTCCAGGAGACCGCCCGCGCGGACGAGGATCGCCTCGACGACCGGGTTGCGGCTGGTCAGCATCCGGGCCCGCGCGATCTTCTCGGCGGCGTCCGGGCGGCCGGCGAGGACCGCCGCCTCCGCCCAGGCGGACGCATACCAGGGCCGCCACATGCCGTTGAAGTGGTTGACGAACGTCTCGGGGGCGTCGGCGAGCAGCAAGACGGCGTCGTCGGGCTGTCCGCGGTGGAGCAGCACGAGGGCGTCGAAGAACTCCCCGAAGTGCATCGTGGCCAGGCTCCGGCCCGGCGTCTCGAGGGTCTGCACCACCTCCATCCACGCCGCACGCGCCTCGTCGTCGCCCTGCAAGGCGTGCACGGTGGCCGCCGCGTAGGGCGTGGGCCGGAGGTTGCCGGCGATGGGTCGTCCGGCCCGCTCCCAGCCGGCGAGGAACATGTCCGACCAGTGGACCGTCTCGTGCCAGGCGCCGCTCAGGAGCCCGACCACGATCAGGCGCGAGGTGGCCAGGTGGTCCTCCTCGCGGTAGAACGGCAGGTCGCACAGCGACTCACCGAGTCGGTGCGCCGCGCGGAGGTCGCCCGCCGCGACGGCGCACTGCGCGGCCATCTGGTAGGCATCGAAGAACTCCAGCGCGGACTCCGCGGTCACCGGGATCGGCTCGAGCAGCGTCGTACGTAGCAGGGAGCTGTCGAACGCGCCGCGGAGGTCGCCGGAGGCGATCTGGATCGAGGTGAGCTGGTCGAGGGCGGCACTCTCGCCGAGCGGGTCGCCGGCCGACCGGGCGAGCTCGAGGGACCGGTCCACCAGGCGTCGCGCCTCGGGGTCGCGCTCGTCGAGGTTGAACGACTCGGCGCTCAGGATCCTGGCCTCCGTCGCCGGGTCTCCGTCGGCCAACGGCCGCGCCCTGTCGAGGAGCCGCTCCACCTCACCGGCGGGTGGTGGCCTGGCGATGATGCCGGGGCCCCGCTCGATCAGCTCGGCCTCGCGAGCCAGGGCCATCGCCGCCCCGATCCGGTCCCCGGAGCGCAGCGCCGCCTCGGCGGCCAGGCGACGCAGACGCAGCGCCTCGTTGCCGAACTGTCGCGCCTCGGCCGCGCACGCTGCGAGGCGCCACGCCGACGCCATGGTGGTGTCGTCGGGTGCCAGCTCCGCGGCCAGCTCGTAGCGCCGCTGGGACTCGCCCGGGCGGCCGCGTGCGAAGCTCAGCTCGGCGAGCAGCAGGGACGCCCGGTAGGCCGGGTCGCGCTGGTCCGGGACGTGGCGGGCACGGGGGAGGGCCTGCCGTGCCTCGGTCGAGAGCACGTCGAAGTCCGCCCGCCAGTCGTCTCCCTCGGGGCCGTCGGTCACCGGCGGCGTCAGCCGCTCCGCGGCGGCCAGGATCCAGGCCAGGTGGCGTGCGTGGGCCTCCCGGGACTCGCCGGCGTCGTCGACCAGCGCGGCGCCGTACTGCCGGATCGTCTCGAGCGCGCGGTAGCGGGTCCCACCCGGCGTGGACGTCGTCACCAGGAGGCTCTGGTCGGCCAGCCCGGCCAGCATCGCGGGCACCAGGTCGGGGTCGACCGGGTCCCAGCCGTCGAGCACGTCGGCGGCCGACCGGGCGGCGAAGGGACCGGCGAACACCGAGACCCGGCGCAGCAGGGCCCGGCCGGGCTCGTCGAGGAGTGCATAGCTCCAGTCGAGGGCCGAGCGCAACGACCGGTGGCGGTCGTCGAGCCGGGAGCCGCCGGTGAGGAGCAGGAGCCGGTCGGCCAGCCCTGCCTCCAGTCCGTCGAGGCCCAACGACGGGAGCCTGGCGGCGGCGAGCTCGATCGCCAGGGCCATGCCGTCGAGCCCCCGGCACAGGGCCATCACGCGCCGGAGGTCGGGCTCCCCGACCTCGCTCCCGCCTGCCCGGGCGCGGCTGAGGAAGAGCTCGACGGCGTCGTTCGGGCCGCCGGGGGTGGTCGAGACCGACAGGCCGGGCACCGGGAACGCCCGCTCGAAGGGGAGCAGGAGGCGGGCCCGGCTGGTGGCCAGCACGGTCAGGGCCGGGCAGCTGGCGAGCAGCCGCTCGAGGAGCACGCCCACGCCGTCGAGGACGTGTTCGCAGTTGTCGAGCACCAGGAGGGCGCGCCGCGAGCCGAGCCAGCCGGTCAGCACGTCCTCGATGTCGCGGCCCTGGCTCTCCCCGAGCCCGAGGGTCTGCGCCACCGCGAGGCCGATCAGCGACGGGTCGGGGACCGGCACCAGGTCGACGAACCAGATGCCGTCGGGAAACGCCTCGGCCACCTCCTCCGAGACGCGGAGCGCCAGCCGGGTCTTGCCCACCCCACCGGGGCCGACGGCGGTGACCAGTCGGCTCTCGGCCAGGGCGCCGGCGAGCGCCGCCACCTCGGCCTCGCGACCCACGAAGGACGTGAGCGGGGTCGGGAGGGACGCCGCTGCGCGTCGTACGGGCCACTCGACGGTGGGTACGGCGAGGTAGGCGTCGGCCGCCTGCGCCAGCTCGCGGCGGTCGGCGACCTGGAGCTTGCGCAGCAGGGAGGACACGTGGCTCTCGACGGTCCGCACCGAGATGAAGAGGCGGGCGGCGATCTCGGCGTTCGTGAGGTGCTCGGAGACGGCCGCGAGCACCTCGGCCTCGCGCGCCGACACTCCTGTCTCGACCGAGAGCCGTGCGTCCGTCACCTCGCTGATTGTGCACCCTCGCGCGCCCGGGCCACCGGTCCGTTCCGGCCGCAGGTGGTCACCCTCGGCGGGTGATCCCCCGTTCGGGGCGCCGGGCCGATATTGTCCGCGTGCCGGGCGATTCGTCGGCACGACTCGACCAGGGCGGCGTGGCGCGCAGGCCCCGGCGACGACAGGGAGCTCTTCATGGTGGTACGGCTACTCATCGCCTGGGCCGTGGTCGCGGCGGCGATCGGGCTGGCGGCGGCACTGCTCGACTCCGTCTCGGTGCACGGCGGCATCGTCTCGCTGCTGTGGGTCTCGCTCGTCTTCGTGCTCGTCCATGCCCTGATCGGGCCGTTCCTCAAGCTGCTGTCGGCGCCGATCACGATCATCACGCTCGGCCTCTTCACGCTGGTGATCAACGGGATCCTGCTCGCCATCACCGCGGGTCTGACCGATGCCCTCGACGTCGGCGGCTTCCTCGGCGTGATCGTGGCGGCGTTCGTGATCTCGGTCATCGAAGCCGTGCTGGGCTTCGTCCTCGACAAGGCGCTGCCCTCGTCGTGAGCA
Organism: uncultured Actinomycetota bacterium; assembly: GCA_963797325.1. Taxonomy (GTDB): domain Bacteria; phylum Actinomycetota; class Actinomycetes; order Propionibacteriales; family Nocardioidaceae; genus Nocardioides. The sequence continues at coordinate 126,756 of CAWCPG010000014.1, read as the reverse complement.
CACCAGTGACGGGGCGCGCGCCCCTGCCCCGCGCCATCGTGATCCTGATCGGGCTCGCCGCGGCCACGATCACTGCCGGCGGGATGCGGGCCATCTCCGGCTTCCTCGCGCCCACCATCCTGGCTCTCGTCCTGATGATCACGGTCTACCCGATCCGCACCTGGCTGGAGCGCAAGGGTGTCCCTGCCTGGTTGTCGGCGCTGGTGACGATCCTGACCGTGTACCTCATCGTGATCGTGATGATCCTGGCCCTGGTCGTCTCCGTCGCGAAGCTGGCTCAGCTGGTGACCCAGTACACGCCCCAGCTCAACGACATCACCACGAACTTCGGTCACTGGCTGAAGTCCTTCGGCGTCGACCAGAAGCAGATCGACGACGTCACGAGCTCGCTCGACTTCGGCAAGGTGCTCAACCTCGCCACCACGTTGCTCACCAGCGCGCTCGGCGTGCTCTCCGACATCATCTTCCTCGGGGTCATCACGATCTTCATCGCCTTCGACGCCGGCAAGTTCCCGGCCATCCTGGCGTCCACCGGGCCCGAGCACTCCCGGGTGGCCGCGTCGCTGACGACCTTCTCGCGAGGGACCCGCACCTACTTCGCCGTCTCGGCCGTCTTCGGCCTGATCGTCGCGGTGATCGACACGATCGCCCTGCAGCTGATGGGTGTTCCCGGAGCCTTCGTATGGGGCGTGCTCGCCTTCATCACCAACTTCATCCCCAACATCGGGTTCATCATCGGTCTCGTACCACCGGCGCTGCTCGCCCTGCTCGAGGGTGGCGTGTGGAAGATGGTCGCGGTGATCGTGGTCTACTGCGCGATCAACTTCGTGATCCAGTCGGTGATCCAGCCGAAGTTCCAGGCCGACGCGCTCAACCTGAGCGTCACCCTGACCTTCGTGTCGCTGGTCTTCTGGACCTTCGTCCTCGGTCCCCTCGGGGCGCTCCTCGCCCTCCCGATGACGATGTTCGTCCGTGCCGTGCTGGTGGACGCCGACCCGAGCGTCAGCTGGGTGGCGCCGATCATCTCGGGGAGTCTCCCACCCGACGACCCACCCGATGACGCAGACGACGGCGCGCCCGTTGCCGAAGGTGACGGCTCCGCGGAACCCGGGGCCGAGGGGTCCCGGCAAGCCGACTAGGTCGTCGGCACGCGCAGGTCCTGTCGCTGACCCACGGACTCGAGCATCCCGACCAGGACCCGGTGCAGGTGGTCGGCGCCCTCGATCCGGCCGTCGGGCAGTGCGTCGGCGAGCTCCTTCGGCACCATGAGCACGGCACGGTCCTGCCAGCCACCGAGCCCGCCGTGGGCGCCGACCAGCGGCTCGAAGGCGGCGATGTCGAGGGTGTCGGCGTCGACGGTGCTGTTCATGTAGAGATCGGGCGCCTCGGCCAGCAGGACGGCGCGGCACAGCAGGCGCGCCGCCGCCTCGCCGTACGGCGTGAGGGGGTCCGTGCCCTGCACCTCGCCGGTGTCGAGCGCCACGCGGCCCTCGGCCCCGATGGCCCAGGGCCGGCCGGCCGCGTCGATCCCGGCGACGAAGCCGACGCCCTCGTGGGCGGCCAGGCCGGGGACCAGCGCCGGCCACCGCTCGGCGAGGTCGTCGAGCGTGAGGCGGGTGGGCTGGTGGACGTAGAGCAGGCCGAGGTTGCCGGACCCGAGCACGCTGATGTCGGCCGCGGCGGCCGACGCCTCGTCGTCGAGGTGGCGCTGGGTGACGTCGGTCGCGCTCTTGGCGAACCGTCCGGTGACGCCGGACGTCCCCATGCCGTCGGCGACGGCCTCGGCTCGGCCCCAGCCCTCGACGGGCGCGTCGACGGACTCGACCTGCTCCTGCATCAAGGTGCCGCACAGCGTGGCGAGGTCGACGCCGTAGCGGTCGGCGAAGACCTGTCCCTGCGACTGCCCGTGGTCGGAGACGATCACGAAGTGGTAGCGCCGGGCGCCGGTCTCGGCGATCCGCTCGAGGGTGCCCAGGACGCGGTCGAGACCGTCGAGCGCGGCCAGCGACTCCGGCCGGAAGATGCCGGCATGGTGCGCGATCTCGTCGTAGTCGACGTAGTCCACGTAGATGCTGCGGGTGCCCTTGCGCATCTCCTCGGTGATGATCGCGGTGTTGATGTCGCGGCCGAGCACGTTGGTCGCGGCCCGGAGCAGGGCGAAGGTCCAGCCGCGGTGCACCCGCGGCACCAGGTCGCGTCGTACCTGACGGCGGGCCTGGAAGCGCTCCTTGACGATCTCGGCGATGGTGCGGACGAAGGCGCGCATGAAGCCCTGGGGGTCGGCGAGGAACCCGGCGAACGTACGACGCTTGCCGACGTCGCTGCGCCCGAGCTTGGCCCGGCTCATCGTCAGGAACGAACGCTCGGCGTCGCCGGTGAAGATGTTGGAGACCGACACCCCGCCGTCGGCGAGCAGCCCGCGCCCGTCGCTCGCCCGCTCCTCGATGATGGCGGCATCGGCGGGGCGGTTGGCGACGAGCAGCCGCCCGAGCTCGCGGTCGTACCACCGGAAGGCCGGCACCCGGTCGATGGTGCCGTGCAGGATGCCGAGCTGGCTGGCCGGTGTCGTGCAGGGAAGCTGCGGCGTCCACTCGCGCAGCAGGTGGTCGCCCGACGACACCCACCGCCGCATGGTCGGCACCGAGCCGGCCGCGATCGCCCAGCGCAGGACCGGGAACGGAAGGCCGTCGAGCTGGATGAACACGATGCCGTCGACGTCGGGGTCGTCGACCTTCGCGATCCGCTTGCGTCCCCGCTCCAGGGACAGCGCGAAGGCGTCGTCGGTGCCGGACGTCGTGAGCCACGCCACGGCCGTGCCGGTCGCCGCCACGATCCACGCGGCGATGATCGCGGCTCCCACCGTCGTGGTGATGCCCGGAGAGATCTCGAGGGCCACGTAGGTCACCAGGGCCTGGCCGAGCAGCCCGGCCAGCACCACCGCGATCCACCCGACGTACGCCGAGACGAGCACGATCACGGGCCGGATCAGCAGCCCCACCACGGCCGTGACGGCCGAGGCCCAGAGCACGTCCCAGAAGGAGCTCGCGGTCAGGCCGTCGAGGATCCAGACGGCGAGGCCGAGCGCCAACGCGGAGAGCAGCCACGCCACCAGCAGGCGCACCACGTCGCCGATCCGCAGGCGGCTGCGGCCGAGGCGCGCCGCACGGAGATCATCGGAGCCGGCCATGGCCCCGAGTCTGGGGTACCCCGATCTGCGCGCGGGTCACCCCGTCCGGGTGAAGAGGGGGGTGTCCCGAGCTCCCAGACTGGACGGATCAGCTTTCCCGGCTCTGCAGGAGGATCGTCATGTCAGTGGGACCCATCGAGGTCATCGTGGTCGAGTTCCCGGGCAACCGGTTCAACGGGCAGATCATCCCCGAGCTCCGCCGGCTGGTCGACGCCGGCACGATCCGGATCGTCGACGGGCTCTTGATGAGTCGCGAGGAGGGCGACGACATCACGATCCTCGAGATCGACCAGGTCACGGGTGACCCCGACCTGACCGCGCTCGCCGAGCTCTTCGACACCCTCGACGCCCTTGTCTCGGACGAGGACATCGAGGCCCTGTCCGAGACCCTCGAGCCGAACAGCTCGGCGGCTATCCTCGTGTTCGAGCACACCTGGGCCATCCCGTTTCGGGACGCCGTCGTCGATTCCGGCGGGATTCTCGCGGCGGCTGTCCGGATCCCCGCTGACGTCGTCGAGAACGTGATCGCCGCTCTGGCCGAGACCGCCTGACCCCCTGCCTGACTCACGAGAAGGAGAACCACCATGATGGGACGACGCAGGGGCCGACCTGGCCTGGTCGGCATGGCCGCTCGCACGGCCGTGGTCGCCGGTACGGCGACGGCGGTGTCGGGGAGCGTGCAGCGCAAGCAGCAGGCGAAGGCCGATGCCCAGGCCGCCGAGCAACAGCAGCAGTACGCGCCGCCGCCGCAGGAGTACGTGCAGGCCGCCCCTCCGCCCCCGGCCGAGCCCGAGGAGTCGACGGACGACCTGATCGCCCAGCTGAAGAAGCTGGGTGACCTGAAGGAGGCCGGCGTACTCGACGAGGCGGAGTTCCAGACCGCGAAGGCCAAGCTGCTCGCGCAGATGTGACGCACTCCGGCTGACACCGGCCGGGATGTCGCCGCCATCCAGACGTCGGGCGCGCCCATGGTCGTGACCGCGGACGTCTGCGGGCTCACCCCGGCCGCGTGCACCAGCCCTCAGTCGAGCACGGCGCGCTCGCCGTGCCTGAGCACCAGCGGGACCACGTCGGGCGCGGTGGCCGTCAGAGCCTCGGCGAAGCGTGGTCCGGGCGTCACGAAGAGCGTGGTGTGGCGGGCCGGCGTGACCCGGGACAGGGCCACCGGCCAGAAGGTGCCCCAGTGGACCGGGACCGCCCACCGCGACCCGACCCGGCCGACGGCCTCGGCGCCCTCGTCGGGGTCCATGTGGAGGGGGCCCAGGGTCGGTCCCCAGCCGCCGACGGGCACGAGCGCGAGATCGACCGGGCGTACGGCGGCCATGTCGTCGCGCAGTCCGGTGTCACCGGGGAACCAGAAGGAGCGATCGGCCGCCTCCACCCGGAAGCCGAGCGCGGGACCGCGCAGCTGGGAGAGGGGCGAGCGCCGGTCGTCGTGCGTGGCGGGCAGCACCTCGATCGTCGCCCCGCCCACCTCCAGGGCGTCACCGGGCGCGACGGTCCGCACGTCCTCGAGTCCGAGCCGGCGCAGCAGTCGCTTCGCACCGTGGGGCGCCACGACGGGGACCTCCGGGCCGAACCGCCGGAGGGACCGCAGGTGGATGTGGTCGCCGTGCAGGTGCGACAGCAGGACCAGGTCGGCCGCGCTCGCCTCGGGCCGCGGCGTGACGCCGTAGCGACGCAGGTGGAACAGCCGGTCGACCAGGACGGGGTCGGTCGCGATCCGGATCCCACCGATCTCGACGGTCGCGGTGGCGTGGCCCCACCAGGTGACGGCGAAGGCGTCGGTGGATGGGCTCACGGACGCATGATGGCAGGAAGGGCCTCGGTCTCGTCCGGCCAGGAGCTGGGGCGGACGGCGGGGAGGACAGGTAGGGACCAAGGGGGTTCCTCGGTGCCCGAACGGCCCTGCCGTCGGGGCGGCTCGTGCGGTGTGCTGGAGACGAGGGACCGGAACGGCCCCGCAGCCCGGACCCGCCCGAGGGCCCAGGGCCGGAGGAGGGGAGTGACCATGACCAGGACCCGCAGCTCCAACTACGTCGTCGCTGCGACGGACGGCTCGCGCGGAGCCCGCGCCGCTGTCGTGTACGCCGCCCAGGAGGCACGCACCCGCGGCCTGCCGCTGGAGATCGTGACCGTGATGCCGGCCTACCTCCCGGCCGGTCAGTTCCCGGTCGCACCGGACGCCTCGATGCACAAGGCGGCGCACACCGTCCTGGATGCGGCCGAGGAGCTGGCTCGTAGCGCGGTGCCCGGGCTCGACCTCACCACCACGCTGCTGCTGGGCTCGCGCGTGGACGCGCTGGTCCGCCACACGCGCGACTCGGCCCTGCTCACCGTCGGAGCCCCTCCCCACGGACTCGCCGAGCGGCTGTGGACCGGGTCGACCGTGACCGGTACGGCCGCTCGGGTGCGCTGCCCCCTCGTGATCGTGCCGCCAGAGCAGGCCTCGGCCCGGCGCACGGGACGGATCGTGGTCGGGCTGAAGTCGACCCGACACGCCGAGCACCTGCTCGGTGCCGCGTTCGCAGTGGCCCAGCAGACCCAGTCCGACCTCGTCGTGGTGCACGCCTGGCACATGCTGTCGGGGTACGACGACACGATCGCCGAGCACAGCACGGCCCCCGAGCGGGTGACCGAGCTCGTCCGCTCGATCGAGGACAACCTGATCGACCTGCGGCTGGCCTACCCCGACGTACAGGTGCGGGTGGAGGTCGTGCACAGGCAGGCGGCGTTCGCCCTGACCGAGCAGGCGATGGACGCCGACCTGCTGCTGATCTCGCGGCCGGCCCACGGCGGCTTCGTGCACTACCTGGGCGCCACCGCTCGTGCCGTGATCAGGGAGGCCGTGTGCCCCGTCGAGGTGGTCCCGCCGCTGGACGAGACCGAGCACGTGGAGCTGGTCCACACCGCCGACGCGCTGGTGCCCTGAGCCCGACGACCCACTGGAGTCCGCCGTCCCGCCGGTGGGGGACCTCCGGCCCTGTGCCGTCGTACGGGCCGGATCCACCGTGGAGACGAAGGACGAGCGGGAGGTGTCGCGATGAGGTCACGTGCCGGGCGGGGGGTGCGGTGATGTTCCAGACCAGGTTCCACGGCCGTGGCGGACAGGGTGTGGTGACCGCCGCCGAGCTGTTGTCCCTCGCCGCGTTCGCCCAGGGCAGGCACAGCCAGGCGCTGCCGAGCTTCGGCAGCGAGCGCACCGGCGCCCCGGTGGTCGCCTACTGTCGGATCGACGACCAGCGCCGTCCGGTCCCACGACCCCGTCACCTCACCGGAGGCCGTCGTGGTCCAGGACCCGACGATGCTGCACATCCCCGGCGATCCTGCGACGACATCGCCACGGGTCGGGGTCGTGCTCGTCAACAGCGCCCCGTACGACCGTGCGCCGGCGCTCGGCCTCGACCACCTCGCGGCTCGCATTCGTGACACGTCCCGGCGAGCGACCTGGCGCGCGAGCGCCTCGGTCGGCCGCTGCCCAACACCTGCCTGCTCGGCGCGCTTCGCCGGGCTGACCGGGGTCGTGTCGACCTGACCGCCCTCCAGGTGGCCATGCGCGACCGCTTCGCCGGGCGAGGCCGGTGAGCTGAACGCCCGGCTCGCGGCCGACGGCTTCGACCTCGTCGGGCCGGATCCGAGGGGGTGGGTCGCATGCGAAGGCAGGTTGAGGGCTCGCGCGCGATCGCCGAGACCGTCGCCCGGTGCCGGCCCGACGTCGTGGCGGCGTACCCGATCTCGCCCCAGACCCACATCGTGGAAGCGCTTTCGGACCTGGTCGGTCTGGGTTCGCTGGCGGGCAGCTGCGAGTACCTGATGGTGGAGTCGGAGTTCGGCGCCATGTCGGCCTGCATCGGGGCCTCCGCCGCAGGTGGCGTGCTCCTACACGGCCACGGCCAGTCAGGGTCTGCTCTTCATGGCCGAGGCGCTGCCCAACGCCTCCGGTCTGCAGCTGCCGATCGTGATGACCGTCGCCAACCGCGCCCTCGGCGCTCCCATCAACATCTGGAACGACCACTCGGACGCGATGTCCCAGCGCGACGCCGGCTGGATCCAGCTGTTCGCCGAGTCCAACCAGGCGGCCGTCGACCTCCACGTCCAGGCGTTCGCCCTGGCCGAGTAGCTGTCCGTCCCGGTGATGGTGTGCGTCGACGGCTTCGTGCTCACCCATGCGATGGAGGCGATCGACGTCCCCGAGCAGGACCTCGTCGACGCGGTCCTTCCGCCGTTCCGCGCCGCGCGCAGTGCCTCGACCCGGACCACCCCGGTGACCATCGGTGCGATGGTCGGGCCGGAGGCGTTCACGGAGGTCAAGTTCCTCGAGGCGCACCGTCAGCTCCGCGCGCTCGACGCGGTCGCAGGAGGTGGCCGACCGCTTCCACGCGGCCAGTCGGTCGCGACTCGGGGGGCCTCGCGTCGTCGTACCGGCTCGAGGACGCCGGACGTCGTGGTCGTCGCGCTCGGGTCCGTGCTCGGCACCGCCGCGGACGTCGTCGACGAGCTGCGCGACGAGGGCGTGCCGGTCGGCACCGCTCGGCGATCACCTGCTTCCGGCCGTGGCCGTTCGACGAGGTGCGTGAGGCCCTGGCCGGGGCCTCCCAGGTCGATCGTGCTCAATCGGGCCCTCTCCGTCGGCTCCGGCAGCATCCTCGGACAGGACGTCCGTCTCACCGTCGCCGGCGTGCCGACGACGGTGCACGACGTGGTCGTCGGCCTCGGCGGGCGGCCGGTGACCCGGCACGTGCTGCGCCGGCTGCATCGAGGACGTGCGCGCCGGCCGGATCGTCCGACCACGCACCTCACCTTTCCCGACCTCGACGATCGACACCGTCGTCGAGCGCGAGCTGGCCCGCGAGCTCGGCCGGAGTCGGGCACGAGGAGGCGACATGACCGATGCTCAAGCTCTACCAGGTCGGGACCTACGCGGCCGGCAACCGCCTGCTCGACCGCCGGTCAGCGCACGGAGCAGTCCGAGCGGGGAGCGCACCAACTCCATCACGTCGGGCCACCGGGCCTGTCGCGGGTGCGGCGAGGCGCTGGGTGCGCGGGTCGTCCTCGACGCCGCGATGCACGCGACCGGTGGCCGGATGGTCACCGTCAACGCGACCGGCTGCCTGGAGGTCTTCTCGACGCCCTACCCCGAGTCGGCGTGGCGGGTGCCATGGCTGCACTCGCTGTTCGGCAACGCCGCGGCCGTGGCGTCCGGGGTGGCCGCGACGCTGCGCGCCCAGGGCCGCGACGACGTCCGGGTGGTGGCGCAGGCCGGCGACGGCGGGACCGTCGACATCGGGCTGGGCTGCCTGTCCGGGATGTTCGAGCGCAACGACGACGTGTTGTTCGTCTGCTACGACAACCAGGGCTACATGAACACCGGGGTCCAGCGGTCCGGCGCGACTCCGGCCGCGGCGAACACCGCGAACACCCGTCCGGTCGGGACCCGCGTCGGGAACGCCTTCGGGCACCGGCAAGAGCCTGCCGGTGATCGCGATGGCGCACGGGATCCCCTACGTCGCCACGGCCACGGTCGCGGACCTCCACGACCTGGAGGCCAAGGTCACCACCGCCATGTCGATGCACGGCGCGCGCTACCTGCACGTGCTGGTGCCGTGCCCGGTCGGCTGGGGGACCACGTCCGGCGGACACGATCCGCGGTGGCGCGGCTGGCCGCCGAGTCGGGGCTGTTCCCGGTCTTCGAGGCCGAGGACGGCGAGGTGACCGCCGTGCACCGGATCCGCCGGCAGGCACCGGTCGAGGACTACCTGCGGCTGCAGACCCGGTTCGCCCATCTCTTCACCGGAGCACGGCCGCCCCGACGTGGTCGCCCGGCTCCAGCGCCAGGCCGACCGCTCCGTCGCCCACTTCGGGCTGCTCTCGGAGAGTGCATCTATGACCACCGACCTTCCCGTTCGCCATCTCCCTCGGCCCGGGGTCGAGCTGCACCGACCTCACCGGCTCGTGGCGCACCGAGCGCGCGGTGTACGTCGACCGCACCGCGCCCTGCGGCGACTCCTGCCCGGCCGGTGAGGGTGTGCGCGACTGGCTCTACCTCGCCGAGTCCGGCGGTGCCGGCTACGAGGCGGCCTGGCGGGCGATCATGGCGGTCAACCCGCTGCCGGCCGCTGATGGGCCGCGTCTGCTACCGCCCGTGCGAGACGGCCTGCAACCGCGGCCTGCTCGACGAGTCGGTCGGCATCAACTCGGTCGAGCGGTTCCTGGGCGACGAGGCCATCCGCGCAGGGCTGGACCGTGGCCGTCGAGCGGCCGCACCGACCGGCAAGCACGTCCTCGTCGTCGGCTTCCGGGGCGGCCGGCCTCTCCGCGGCGTACCACCTGGCCCTGGCGCGGGCACGAGGTCACGGTCAAGGACGCCTGCCGAGCACGCCGGCGGGATGATGCGCTACGCCATCCCTCTGCTACCGGCTGCCGCGCGAGGTCCTCGATGCCGAGATCGACCGGATCGTCGTCGCTCGGCGTGCATCTCGAGCTCGGGGCCGAGGTCGCGAACCTCGACGAGCTGCTCGCGGAGGGCAGGCTTCGACGCGGTGTTCCTCGCCCTGGGGGCCCGGATCGCTCGGCGTGCCTACCTGCCCGCCGGCACCGCCGGTCACGTCCTCGACGCGCTCTCGGTGCTGCGGTCGGTCGAGGAGGAGGAGGCGCCGCTGCTCGGCCGCCGGGTCGCGGTGTACGGCGGCGGCAACACCGCCCTCGACACCGCGCGGACCGCCAAGCGGCTCGGTGCCGACGTAGGCCGTCGTGGTGTACCGGCGCAACCGTGAGCGGATGCCGGCGCACGACGACGAGGTGCAGGAGGCAGAGGCCGAGGGGATCACCTTCCGCTGGCTCTCGACCATCGACCACTTCGAGGACGACGGTCTGACCGTCGAGGCGTATGGAGCTCGACGAGCACCGGCTTCCCGCAGCCGACCGGCCGCACCGAGCGGCTCGACGGCTGACTCGGTCGTGCTCGCGCTCGGGCAGGAGACCGACCTCTCGCTGATCGGGGGAGGCGCAACCTCGACGTCAACGACGGCGTGGTGATGACCGACCCGGTGACCATGGCGACGAACCGACCCGGCGTCTTCGCCGGCGGCGACGTCTTCGCCGGGCGACCGCTCCGTGACCGCGGCGATCGGCCACGGCCGGCGCGCTGCGCGCGGGGATCTACCGCCTACCTCGAGGGTCAGACGCTGACGGCGGCCGCCCAGCCCGTTCTCGCGCCCTACGAGGACCTCAACACGTGGTACTTCGAGGACGCCCCGCGCGCAGCACAGGCCGCGCCTGGAGCATGGTGCGGCGGCAGTCGACCTTCGACGAGGTGGTCCAGGACCTCGACGAGGGCACCGCGCTCTACGAGGCGCGGCGGTGCCTGTCGTGCGGGGGCTGCATCGCGTGCGACAACTGCTATGCCTTCTGTCCCGACAACGCGGTGATCAAGCTCGGGCCCGAGGGTGAGTACGAGGTCGACCTCGACTACTGCAAGGGCTGCGGACTGTGCGTCGAGGAGTGCCCGACCGGGTCGATGCTGATGGTGCCCGAGGAGGTCTGACCACGTCCGGCGCGCCTGGAGACCTTCCCAGGGTTCGGTCACCACGATGGCTCCGTGCGACACGGGACCGGCTCCGACGAGGCTCCGACCTCTGAGCCGGTGACCCCGGCCCGTGGCCCGGGAGCAGCCCCGGTCGAGCACCGCCTCGGGCGCTCCGCGCTGTGGTCCGTGCTGACGGCGGCCGCGGCCCTGGCCCTCGTCGCCTGCGGCAGCCCCTCGCCGATCCTCACGGTTCCCGCGACCGACGCGTTCTCGCCGAGGCCGCTCGCCAACCCGTTCTCGCCCGCGACCGCCCCGTCCACCTCCACCATGTCCACCTCCGGGCCGTCCGCGGACCCCCCGCCGACCAAGCCGCGCGAGATCTCCGTCGCCCTCGCGGGGGACGTGCTCGTGCACACGGCGGTCTGGCAGACGGCGGAGCGCGACGCGGCTCGACGAGGCGAGGTGCTGCCCGACTTCCGGCCGATGTTCGCCGGGGTGAGGGACCGGATCGCCTCCGCCGACCTCGCGATCTGCCACCTGGAGACGCCGGTGTCGCGGCCGTCCGGGCCCTACCGCAACTACCCGGTCTTCTCCGCGCCGCCGACCGTGCTCGACGGTCTGCTGGCGACCGGGTTCGACGGGTGCTCGACTGCGTCCAACCACTCCGTCGACCAGGGCTTCACCGGGCTGGTACGGACGATCCGTGCCCTCGACCGGCGCGGCCTGGCGCACACCGGCACCTTCGCCACGCCGCACGCCGCACGGCAGCCGTTGGTCTTCGACGTGCACGGCGTCCGGGTCGGGTTGATCTCGATGACCTTCGGCACCAACGGGCTCCCCGTCGCCGAGCCGTGGTCGGTGAACCTGATCGACGTGCCGCGGGCGATCGCCCAGGCCCGGGCGATGCACCGGCACGGGGTCGACATCGTGATGGTGGCGGTCCATGCCGGCGACGAGTACTCCCACCAGCCCAGCGCCCAGCAGGTCGCGGTGTTCCACGCGCTGGCCCGCTCGCCGTACGTCGACCTCGTCTACGGCCACCACTCCCACGTGGTCGAGCCGGTCGCGAAGGCTGCGGGGAAGTGGGTGATCTACGGGCTGGGCAACCTCGTCGCCCGGCAGGAGACGGCGGCCCCCGACACCTACCGCGGGGTGATCGCCCGGGTGCGGTTCGTCGAGCGTCCCGACGGCAGCTATCGGGCCGCTCGCCCGACCTGCACGCCGACGGTGATCACCGACCCGCACCTCTACGGCGCGACCCGGGTGCTCGATGCGACCCGGCTGGTCGAGGAGCATGGCGTGCCGGCGTCGCTGAGGAGCCTCGCCGCCGCGTCGATCCGGTCGGTGCGCACCATCCAGGAGGAGGGGTGACGTCAGCGGACGGCGTCACGCTCGACACCTCGGTGGGGGCGCAGGTCGTCGTGGGGACGGTCGGTCAGGGCTGACCGAGCGCCGTCACTCGGCGACGACCAGGACGTGGGTCCCGCTGCGCACCACCACGACGTCGGGCTCGTCGGCGGAGGCGTCGACCAGCGCGCCGAACAGGTCGCGCATGGACACCATGCCGGCGATCAGGCCGTGGCTGAGGACCGGCAGGTGGCGCACCTGGGCCTCCCTCATCGTGCGCGCCGCCTCGAGGAGCGTGGCCTCGGGTGCGACCGTCAGGAGGTCGCCCGACATCACCTCGCCGGCGGTGAGATGAGCCGGGTCGGCGCCGGCCGCCAGGTGCGTCACGACGTCCCGCTCGGAGACGATCCCGGCCAGCGCGTCGTTCTCGACGACGCAGAGAGCGCCGACCTCGTCGGCGGCCAGGGCCTCGGCGACCTCGCTCAGCGTGGCCACGGTCTCCACCGTCGCGACCGGCCACATCATCACTGCTCGCACGCTGTCCGTGGGTCGCACTACGTGTACCGTCCTGCCGTACATCACGACGCTCCTTCGTTGTCCCGAGGTGGATGGATCGAGCCGGGGTGGTCACGCGGACCGGGTGAGCACGACCTTGAGTGCGCCCGTCTCGGCCGGCTTGCCGAAGACGTCGTAGGCCTCCATCATCTGCTCGATCCCGAACCGGTGGGTGATGATCGGCGTGGGGTCGAGGTGGTGGTCGGCGAGCAGGCGCAGCAACCGCGGCGTCGTGCTGGTGTCGACCAGCCCGGTGGTGATCGTGACGTTCCTGATCCAGAGCGTCTCGAGGTGCAGCGTGGCCGGCGCCCCGTGGACACCGATGTTGGCAACCCGGCCACCCGGCCGGACGAGCTGCGTGCAGAGCTCGAAGGACGAGGGGATCCCCACGGCCTCCATCACGACGTCGGCCCCGAGGCCGTCGGTGAGGCTCTGCACGACCTCGACCGCCGGCTCGGGCTGTGCGTCGAGCACGACGTCGGCTCCGAGCCGCTTCGCGGCGTCGCGGCGCGGCTCGGCGGGGTCGATCACCACGATGCATCCGGGGGAGTAGAGCTTGGCGGTCATGATCGCCGCCAGGCCGATCGGCCCGGCGCCGACGATCACGACCGTGTCACCCGGACGGACGCGGCCGTTCAGCACGCCGACCTCATAGCTGGTCGGCAGGATGTCGGCCAGCAGCACCGCGGCCTCGTCGGTGACCCCTTGCGGGAGGGGGTGGAGGGACAGGTCGGCGAACGGGACACGGGCGAACTCCGCCTGGACCCCGTTGATGGTGTGGCCCAGCGCCCAGCCGCCTCCGCGCAGGCACTGCCCGTAGTGGCCCTCACGGCAGTAGCGGCAGGCGCCGCAGCCGGCGATGCAGGAGACGAGCACGTGGTCGCCGGGGCGCACCGAGCGGACGGCGCTGCCGACCTCCTCGACGGTACCGACGGCCTCGTGGCCGAGGATCGTCCCGGGCGTCACCTCGGGCACGTCGCCCTTGAGGATGTGGAGGTCCGTGCCGCAGATCGTGACCGCGTCGATGCCCACGACGACGTCCGTGTCGTCTCCGACCCGGGGGTCGGGTACGTCCTCCCAGCTGCGCTGTCCGGGACCGTGGTAGACCAGTGCCTTCATCGGAGCACCTCCCTGTCAGAGACCTCTGCAAGGTCCAGACTTGTCCCGGTGCGGGGTGCTGTCCCGGGGCGAACGTCACCCGGCATCCGCCGTTGGACCCGGGACCCCCACCTCGACTGCCGGTGGCACGAAGGTCCTCACGCCGACCGGGTGCAAGGACCCTGCTGAGCGGGTGCGTGCGGCGGCACCGTGGGTCACGTCGTCGCAGGCCCCACTCATGACGGTGAGGCGGCACCAGCCCGGCGCGACGTCCGTCACGTCGCGGTCGACCCTGTCCGGACGCGTCCCCGAGCCCGCCCGAACTGGGTCGGCCTGACGGGTGTACGCCGCCGTCGGGGACCACCACCGACCCCGACGAACGGCTCGGTCCTGCTGGTGGCACCATCGGCTCATGCGTACCGCCGTGCTCGGAACCGGGATCATGGGCGCCGCCATGGCCCGAACGCTGGCCCGCGAGGGGCACGACGTCGCGGTCTGGAACCGTACGCCGGGTCGCGCCGAGGCGATCGCCGGCGGCTCCATCACCGCGCACGCCGACCTCGGCCGGGCCGTGAGCGGCGCCGATGCCGTCCTCACCATGCTCTACGACACCGACAGCGTCCTCGGGGTGGCTGCCGACCTGGTCGCCGCGCTGGGCCCCGACTCGGTGTGGGTGCAGTCCTCGACGGTCGGGCCGGAGGGCATCGCCCGCATCGCCGAGGCAGCCGGGGACACGGTCGACCGACTGCTGGACGCCCCCGTGCTCGGCACCAGGCAGCCGGCCGAGAGCGGCACGCTGACGGTGCTCGTCTCCGGGGCGGAGGCGGCTCGCCGGTCCGCCGCGGAGGTGTTCGACGCGGTCGGCGCCCGCACGGTCGTGGTCGGGGACGGGCTCGGTCCGGCCAGTGCGCTCAAGCTCGTGTGCAACTCCTGGGTGGCCTCGATCAACGCCGCCGCGGGGCAGGCCCTGGGCCTCGCCGACGCCCTCGGGCTCGACCCCGCGCTCTTCCTCGACGCCATCCGGGGTGCCGCCGCCGACTCGGCGTACGCGCAGGCCAAGGGCGTGATCATGGCCGAGCGCACCTGGGACGACCCGTCGTTCGCCCTCGACAGCGTGCGCAAGGACGTCGGGCTGATGATCGACTCCGCCCGGGGCGCAGGCTTCCCCGACGACCTCCTCGTCGCACTGCTCGCGCTCTACGACCGGGCCTCCGAGCGGGGCCACGGCGGCGCCGACATGGCGGCCGTGCGGACGGCCTTCGACACCTGAGCGGCCCCCTCGCACGAAGGGTGCGCGCGCGGGGTAGGTTGCGAGCGTGAGCGAAGACCAGCTGCAGCCCAGCGACACCCTCGACGACCGCGGTGTCGACGACGTGCTGGACGAGGGCTACTCGCCGCCCGACCGCGAGCCGGGGCATCTCCGGCACCCGCACGAGGTGGACGAGCCCGAGACGCTGGACGAGCGCCTGGCCGAGGAGGAGCCCGAGGTCGGCGCGAACCTCGACGAGGAGGACGACGACAACCTCGACGACGGGGAGGTCGGCGACCTCCGCAGCGGCCGGCTGGTCGCACAGGACCAGGGCACCGACGAGGACGAGGACTCCGACCTCTGGGCGACCGATGCGGGCATCGACGGCGCCGGCGCGAGCGCCGAGGAAGCCGCGATGCACGTCGTCGACGACGAGTGACGCCCACCCGTCGGCGTCGTCACACACGCGGGCGTCAGGCGGGCGGGCCCTCCGTGGACGCGCGTTCGGCGATGACGCGGCACAGCACGGGGTCCTCCTCGCCGTAGGGCGAGAGGCCCGTTCCCTCCTCGTGGTGGGTCACCCGCCAGCCGCGCTGGTGCAGGTCCTCGAGCAGGGCGTCGGCGTTCTGGTAGCGACGGTAGTGCTTGGTGTGCACCTTCGACCGGGCCTCGTCCTTGTCCGTGCGGAACTCGGCGGCGAACGAGTCGCCGGGGCGGGCATGGGCACCGATCGCGTCCAGCAGGCGCCGCTGGGTGTCCTCGTCGATGGCGTGCAGGAAGAACCGGAGGTAGTAGAGCGCCGGACCGTCCGCCAGGCTGACCGCGTCCTCGAGGGCGGTGCCGAGGGCAGCGGTGTCGGCCACGTCGCACTCGCGGAACCGCACCGTGTCGTCGAGGTGGGCCTTCAGCGCTCGCGCGGAGGCGTGCTCGATGCCCACCGGGGACTGGTCCAGGCCCAGCACGTGGCGCCCGGCGGTCCCGAAGGCCAGCGAGTCGCGACCGTCTCCACAGCCGATGTCGACGACGGTCGGGGGAGTGGAAGGCAGGGACTCGATGAACTCGAAGAACGTCGAGCCCTGGGTGTAGGCGTGGTGGGCGTAGAAGTTGGCCCAGTAGACCTTGGTCCGGTCGGGGACCGGCACGATGCCCTCCCGTGCCGCGCTGGTGCGGGCCAGTCGCCAGTTGAAGCCGGGCTTCGGCTGCCGCCAGTCGTCGCCGTAGAGGCACGCGACCAACGGCTCGGCGGCCACGGGGACCAGACCGCGACCACCGGGGAACTCGATCTCGCGGGTCCCTGCCCACTGGTCCTGGGTCACCACCGAGGTGCCCGCGACGCCGAACGGGAAGCGCAGCTCACCACGGGCGTCGAACCAGGTGTGGAAGACGTCGATCTTCTCGCCCGGACGGGCCGGGTCGGAGACGTGGAGCGCGGTCGCGTGGCCGTCGACCTCGAAGCCGAGCTCGATGAGCCGCAGGGCGATCGTGACCAGCTCCGCCGCGGCGGCCCGACCGGACCGCTCGCTCGAGACGTACGCCGCGTCGAGGTCGACGTCGTGACCGATGAACCCGCCCTCACGCACCGCGCCCAGCAGCGTGCCGTAGACGAAGAAGAGATCGTGCCCGAACTCGTCGGCGAAGACGGTGCGGATGCGGGTGTAGAGGTCCATGACCTCCTCCTGCCACTCGGTGTCGAGGGACTTCGACAGCTGGATCTTGCCGTCCTGGGACAGGACGTGACCGGAGGCGACGAGCTCGCGGAGCTCGGCCATCGAGCGCCGACCCCGTCGCGGCGGGGTCAGGTAGGTGCCGTGGCCGCTGATCGGCAGCCACTGCCCGCCGACGCGCACGGACACCTTCGTCTTCCGGTTCACGAACTGCCAGATGCCCCGCACGCGGAACGAGAACGTGCGGACCTGACGACTGCTGTTGCGCCGGTCGTCCGCCGGCCCGCGCACCGGCTGCGCCTGCCACGAGTGCACCAGTGGTGCCGGCGCCTGGTCGCCGCCCGACCTGCGCTCGCGCCGCAGCACGCTGTCCGACCCCGACATCGGGGCATCCGGGTTGGCGTACGTCGAGGCGAGGAGGAGGTTGTCGAGGTAGAGGTCCACCCGGGTCGCGGGGGCCTGCGGGGAGACCACCACCCATCCGCGCACCAGCCGCGGCGAGAACTCCTCCACGATCCCCACGGCCCGTCGCGGGGACGCGGAGAGCTCATCGGTGAGCGGGGGTCCGGAGCGGCCCGGCAGTCGGCGAGCGGCCGACGAGGCGAGCGAACGCAGCGAGCGGCGGGTCACTCACTTGCTCCTGGACGAGAGGTGTCGATTCACGCCCGCGAGTGTACGAAAGGCCCGTGGTGGGTGAACAATCCTCACCCCTGACCGACGCACGCAGGCGCAAGCAGCCCGTGCGGCCTTATCATCGGAGCACGACGCTCGAGGGGACGGCGTCGGCCCGGAGGTGGGCGATGGACGTGAGGAGTCGCGTGCTCCTGTGGCGGACCACGCTGCTGCTACGCGGTGCGAACCGGCGGCGCCGCACCGTCCTGCGCCGCGAGCTGGCGTCGTACCGCGGCCATGAGCTCGTCGATCTCGAGTGCGCGATCGAGCGCTACCCGCTCGGTCAGACCCAGGAGCTGCGTTCGATGCTCGACGACCTGCGCCTCCAGCGGGCGTGGCGGGAGCGCTGGCACGCCGCCTGAGGGCATATTCCGGCGTCAGGGTGGGTACAAGGACTCTCGTGGAGTTCGACCAGCCCCTGCGAGTAGTGCTCGTGAACGAATGCGAGCTCGTCCATGCCGGTGTCTCGACCATGATGGCCGAGCACTCCGACCGAGTGGTGGTGCTGCCACACCGGCAGCCGGTCGGGTCGGAGGCCGACCTCGCGCTGTTCGACCCCTTCGCGCGCAGCGGCGTCGTGGGCTCCGCCCACGTGGCCCGGCCACCGACCGGGGCGCGGCTCGTGGTCTACACCTGGGAGACCAGGTCGGGCTTCGTCGAGCGGACGATGCGCGCCGGTGCGCACGGCTACCTCTCGAAGTCCCTGCCTGCCGTGGAGCTGGTGGCTGCGCTGGAGAAGGTGCACCTGGGCGAGCGGCTGGTCGCCGTCGAGGAGCCGCGGACCCGCCATGAGCGTCGGTCGACCATCGAGGTCGGCCTGACACCACGGGAGACCGAGGTCATCGCGCTGATCGCCGCCGGCGTGCGCAACAAGGAGATCTCCCGCCGGCTCGAGCTGTCGATGAACACCGTGAAGTCACACATCCGCACGGCCTACCGGTCGATGGGCGTGACCAGCCGGACCCAGGCGGTGCTGTGGGCGGTCGAGCACGGCATCACCGCGCCCCCTCTCGACGTCGCCGACCGGGCCTCCTGAGGTCAGCGCACCCGTCGGGTGTCGTCGGGGAGCCGGACGGTGCGCCCCGTCCGGTCGAGGTGCGACAGCAGCGGCAGCACCACCCGTCGTGAGGTGTCGAGCGCCTGGCGGGCCTCGCTCGTCGTGAACGGCTGCGGCAGCCCCGCGAGCCGTCTGGCTGCTGCGACCTCACTGCCCGGGAGCAGCGCGACCCCGTCGCCGAGCACGAGGAGCTCACCGGCCCGGGCCAGCCTGGCCAGGTCGGCCCGGTCCAACCCGAGCTCCGCGAGCCGTTGCGCCGAGGGCGCCCGGAACGGAGCGTCGGCGAGGTCGTGCCGCACCGCGGCCAGCGCCTCACGCACCGGGCCGGGGAGATCGCCGTCCACCACGAGGCGGCCGGCACGGCTGCGGACCGGGTCGACGACCAGGGCGGGGAGCAGCTCGGGAGCCGGCAGGCCGAGCGCGCGCGCCGCCTGGGCGGGGGAGACCCCGTCCGCGGTGGTGCGCACGACGTCGACGAGGTCGTCGCGCCACCGCCGGGCCTGCTCGGGGGAGACCAGCCAGTCGCCGACCGCGAGGGTGCCCTCGGCCAGATCCCCGTCCGTCACGCCGAGCCGCCGGAGCGCGCTCCGTCGTACGGCACCGCGGGCCGAGACCTCCGCGGCGAGGCCGCGGCCACCCCGATCGAGCTCGTCCGCGCGTGCCCGGGCGGCGCCGCGGCGCCGCAACGGCGGGGGAGCGGCGTCCAGCACCTCCGCGCCCCACAGGGTGCGGCTACCGGGATCGCGCAGCACGAGGCGGTCGCCGTGCCGCAGGGGCAGCGGCTGCTCGAGCCGGAGCCGGGCATGGGTGTCGCCGAGCGGCCGCGCCCGCACGGACTGCCGGGTGCTCCCGATGTGGAGCAGCGGTCGCTCGGGCGTCGGGCCCTCGCGGGACAGACGTACGTCGACCTCCCCGACCGGGTCGAACGCCTCAGGCGTGACGAGCGCGCTGCCGCGCCCGAGCCCGTCCGGGTCTCGCCCGCCGAGCTGGACCGCCACCCGGGCCGGGCCCGACACCTCCTCGACGGGCTCGCCGAGGCACTCCAGGCCGCGCACCCGGACCGGGGAGGAGCGGTGCAGCAGCACGTCGCCGACCCGCAGGGTCCCCGCCGGGAGCGTGCCGGTGACGACCGTGCCGGCGCCCCGGACGTGGAACGCCCGGTCGACCCAGAGCCGGACGTCGCTGGCGGGATCTGGCACGTCCATGGCGGCCAGGACCGTGGCGAGCGCGGACCGTAGGTCGTCGAGACCGACTCCGGTGCGTCCACTGACCACCACCGCCGGCGCGTCCGCCAGCGTCGTCCGGGCCAGCTCGTCGCGGGCCCGGGCCAGGGCCGACGCGGGGTCGGCCAGGTCGGACCTGGTGACGGCCAGCACGCCGTGGCTCACACCCAGGGCGTCGAGGGCCGCGAGGTGCTCGGCGGCCTGGGGCATCCAGGGGTCGTCGGCAGCGACGACCAGCAGCGCGGCAGGGACGGGACCCAACCCGGCCAGGGTGGTCGTCAGGAACCGCTCGTGGCCGGGGACGTCGACGAACGCCACGTCGCCGACCGGAGCCAGGCCGGTCCAGCAGTAGCCGAGCTCGATCGAGAGCCCGCGGCGGTGCTCCTCCTCGAGACGGTCGGGGTCCTGCCCGGTCAGCGCCCGGACCAGGGTCGACTTCCCGTGGTCGACATGACCGGCGGTGGCGACGACGCGCACGTCAGGCCCCGGCCGCCCGGCGTACGGCGTCGACGAGGGCGTCGTCCAGCCCGGCCGGCACCGTGAGCAGGTCGAGCAGGAGGCGGTCGTCGGACACGTGGCCCACGACGGGCGGCTCGCCGAGCCGCAGTGGCCCGGCCAGACGAGAAGGCAGCGAGACGGCGGCGCTCGGCAGGACGACGCCCGGAGCCCCGCCGCCACCGACCGCGCCCTCGGACGGCACGGCCTCGGCGAGCCCGGGGCCCAGGGCCGCCGCGATCGCCCGGGCCCGCGCGAGCAGGTCGGGCTGCGCGGCCCCCAGGGCGGTGAGGACGGGTGGCGGAGGACCGGTCAGCGTCGCCTCGAGCGCGGCGAGCGTCAGCTTGTCGACGCGCATCGCCCGCGCCAGCGGGAAGCGGCGTACGCGCTCGACCAGAACGGCCTCCCCCAGCACGAGCCCGCACTGCGGACCACCGAGGAGCTTGTCGCCGGAAGCCGTCACCAGCGACGCCCCGGCGCGCAGCGTCGTGGCCGCGTCGGGCTCGTCCGGCAGGCGGGGGTGGGGGGCGAGGAGCCCGGAGCCGATGTCGGCCACCAGCGGTACGCCGAGTCCGGCCAGGTCGGCCACCGACACCGAGGACGTGAAGCCCTCGACCCGGAAGTTGGAGGGATGCACCTTGAGCACGAAGGCCGTCTCCGGGCCGACCGCCCGTTCGTAGTCGGCCGGGTGCACCCGGTTGGTCGTGCCGACCTCGCGCAGCCGCGCACCCACCGACTCCAGCAGCTCGGGGATCCGGAAGCCGTCGCCGATCTCGACCATCTCGCCGCGCGCCACGACCACCTCGCGGCCGGCGGCCAGGGCACAGGCGACCAGCGCGAGCGCGGCGGCGCCGTTGTTGACCACCTGCACCGCCTCGGCGTCGGGCACTGCGGCAGCGAGGGCGGAGAGCGTCGCGCGTCCGCGTCGTCCGCGTCGCCCGGTGGCCAGGTCGAGCTCCACGTCGGTCGCGCCGGCGGCGGTGACGACCGCGTCGACGGCCGCGTCGGACAGGGGGGCGCGGCCGAGGTTGGTGTGGACCACGACCCCCGTGGCGTTGACCACGCGGAGCAGGGAGGTCGCCGACCGCGGCAGGGTCGCGACGACCCGCTCCACCACGTCGTCGGGAGGCAGCCGCCCGGCGCGACACTCCTCGAGCGCCGCGCCGACCACGGTCTTGACGGCGGACCGGCCCAGACGCGTGACAGCGTCGTGGAGCCGGGGGTCGGCGAGCACCACGTCCGTGCGCGGCGTACGACGGCGCGGGTCGTCGTGCGGTCGACACTCGGGCTCCCTTCGCGCTGGTCGGGGCGGGATGGCGGAGGCGGACGGGAATCGAACCCGCCTGACCGGGATGCCCGGTCACTACGGTGTTGAGGACCGCGCCCGTCACCAGACGAGAAACGCCTCCGGGGCGAGCCTAGGGGACACGCGCGGGCTGCCCGCAGGGGTGAGGCCCCCGGCTGGACTGCGGGTCTAGGTTGGCGACATGGGTGTGTGGTCCCGCGTCGAGGACTGGTCGCTGCTGCGGCAGGTGACGGGCAAGGACCGCCTGGGCCGTGGCGAGGCCGCGCAGTCGGCCCGCAGCCGGACCCTCGAGCCGCGCACCGTCCAGGCCGATCGCGTGGTCGACTCGGTGTGCCCGTTCTGCGCGGTCGGCTGCGCGCAGAAGGTCTTCGTCAAGGACGAGAAGATCGTCCAGATCGAAGGCAACCCCGCCAGCCCGGTGTCGCGCGGGCGGCTGTGTCCCAAGGGCAGCGCCAGCATGCAGCTGGTCACCTCGCCGACGCGCGTCACGACCATCCGCTACCGACGCCCCCACGGCACGGAGTGGGAGGACCTCGACCGCGACACCGCGATGGACATGATCGCCGACCGGGTGATCGCCACGCGCAAGCAGTTCTGGGAGTGGGAGGACGAGCAGGGCCGTCGTACGCGCCGCACCCTCGGCATCGCCAGCCTCGGAGGAGCGACCCTCGACAACGAGGAGAACTACCTCATGAAGAAGCTCTACACGGCGATGGGCGCGATCCAGATCGAGAACCAGGCGCGCATTTGACACTCCTCCACGGTGCCCGGTCTGGGTGCCTCGTTCGGCCGCGGTGGGGCCACCACCAACCTGCAGGACCTCAGCAACGCTGACTGCATCCTGATCCAGGGCTCCAACATGGCCGAGGCCCACCCGGTCGGCTTCCAGTGGGTGATGGAGGCCAAGCGGAAGGGCGCGACGGTCATCCACGTCGACCCGCGGTTCACGCGCACCTCGGCGGTGGCCGACGTCCACGTGCCGATCCGAGCCGGCTCCGACATCGCGTTCCTCGGCGCGCTCGTCAACCACGTGCTCAGCAACGACCTCGACTTCCGCGAGTACGTCGTGGCCTACACCAACGCGGCGAACATCATCGACGAGCGGTTCCAGGACACCGAGGACCTCGCGGGTCTGTTCTCCGGCTTCGACGAGGACACCGGGCGCTACGACCCGCAGACCTGGAACTACGACCCGCCCCTCCACCCGAGCGACGACGAGCGTGCCCGCATCGAGCAGCGGCAGGAGGACGGGGCCGGCGGATCGGCCGACCAGGCGTCTCACGAGGCCGCACACTCCGAGAGCCACGGCTCCGGTGGCGCGCCCGTCGACTGGAAGGGACGTCGCGACGAGACGCTGCAGGACCCCCACTGCGTCTTCCAGATCCTCAAGCGACACTTCGCCCGCTACACCCCCGAGATGGTGCAGGAGACCTGCGGCATCTCGGCCGTCGACTTCGCCCGGGTCGCCGACGCGATGACGAGCAACAGCGGACGCGAGCGTACGACGGCGCTGTGCTACGCCGTGGGCTGGACCCACCACACCGTCGGCGCCCAGATCATCCGGACCGCCGCGATCCTGCAGTCCCTGCTCGGCAACATCGGCCGCCCTGGAGGCGGCATCCTCGCCCTGCGCGGCCACGCCTCGATCCAGGGCTCCACCGACATCCCGACGCTGTTCAACATCCTGCCGGGCTACCTGCCGATGCCCCATGCCGACCTCCACCAGTCGATGGACGCGTGGGTCCACGACGACGAGGGCAAGGCCGGCTTCTGGGGCAACATCCGGTCCTACGCCGTGAGCCTGATGAAGGCCTACTGGGGCGACGCCGCCACCGCCGAGAACGACTGGTGCTTCGACTACCTCCCGCGCCTCACCGGCGACCACTCGACGTACGCGACCGTGAAGGCGCAGATCGAGGGCCACTGCAAGGGCTACTTCCTGGTGGGCGAGAACCCCGCCGTGGGCTCGGCCAACGGCAAGATGCAGCGGCTGGGCCTGGCCAACCTCGACTGGCTGGTGGTGCGTGACCTGCAGATGATCGAGTCGGCGACCTTCTGGAAGGACGGACCCGAGATCGAGACCGGTGAGCTGGTGACGGAGGAGATCGGCACGGAGATCTTCTTCCTCCCCGCGGCGGCGCACACCGAGAAGGCCGGCACCTTCACCCAGACCCAGCGCATGCTCCAGTGGCGCGACAAGGCGGTCGACCCGCCGGGCGACGCCACCAGCGAGCTGCAGTTCTACGTCGAGCTGGGCAACCGGATCCGCGAGAAGCTGCGCGACTCCACCGACGAGATGGACCGGCCGCTGCTGGACCTCGCGTGGGACTACCCGGTCGACGAGCTCGGCGAGCCGGACGGCCAGACGGTGCTCCGCGAGATCAACGGCACCGGCCCCGACGGCGCACTGTCGGCGTACACCGAGCTGAAGGCCGACGGCTCCACCTCGTGCGGCTGCTGGATCTACTGCGGGGTCTACGCCGACGAGGTCAACCAGGCGCGGCGCCGCAAGCCCCACTGGGAGCAGGACCTCGTCGCCGCGGAGTGGGGCTGGGCGTGGCCGGCCAACCGGCGGATCCTCTACAACCGCGCGTCCGCTGCGCCGGACGGCACGCCGTGGAGCGAGCGGAAGAAGTACGTCTGGTGGGACGCCGCCCAAGGAAAGTGGGTCGGCGCCGACGTGCCCGACTTCATCCCCGACCGCGCCCCCGACCACGTGCCGGAGCCCGGCGCCAAGGGCCCCGACGCGATCGGCGGGCAGGACCCGTTCGTGATGCAGACCGATGGCAAGGCCTGGCTGTTCGCGCCGCTCGGGGTCGCCGACGGCCCGCTGCCGACCCACTACGAGCCGCCGGAGTCGCCGGTCGCCAACCCGCTCTACCCCCAGCAGAACAACCCGTCACGACGCTCGCTGGTCAGCTCCGCGAACCCGATCAACCCGAGCCTCAGCGACGTCTTCCCCTTCGTCTACACGACCTACCGGCTGACCGAGCACCACACCGCAGGAGCCATGAGCCGGACCCTGCCCCTGCTCAGCGAGCTCCAGCCCGAGCCGTTCTGCGAGGTCTCGCCGCGGCTGGCGCGGGAGCGTGGGCTCGAGCACGGCGGGTGGGCCACGATCGTCACCGCCCGCACGGCCATCGAGGCGCGAGTGCTCGTCACCGAGCGACTGCGTTCGCTCCGCCTCGGTGAGCAGTGGGTCGAGCAGGTCGGCCTGCCCTACCACTGGGGACCGAACGGCATCAGTCGCGGCGACTCGGCCAACGACCTGGTCAACGTCACCATGGACCCCAACGTCTACATCCAGGACAAGGTCGGCACCTGCGACATCCGCCCCGGCCGGCGCCCGCGCGGCGCCGCACTCACGGCGTACGTCGCGGACTACCGTCGCCGGGCCGGCATCGGCGACCCACCGGACGGAGGCACGCACTGATGGGCAGGCTCTGGGGTCGTCTCGACGACGTGTCCGGCGACGCGGGCTACGGCACCGCAGCGGGGGACCATCCACCCCGGATGGGGTTCTTCACCGACACCTCGGTGTGCATCGGCTGCAAGGCGTGCGAGGTCGCGTGCAAGGAGTGGAACGCCGTGCCCGACGACGGCTACCTGCTGACCGGGATGTCCTACGACAACACCGAGGAGCTCGGCGCGAGCACCTGGCGGCACGTGGCGTTCGTCGAGAAGGCGGCCCCGTCGGTCGACCTCGGGATGCCCGGATCGGGACCGCCCGGGGTCACCCTCCCGCACGGCGCGGACCAGGCTGCCGCCTCCGAGGACGGCGGCGTGCGCTGGCTGATGTCGTCCGACGTGTGCAAGCACTGCACCCACGCGGCCTGCCTCGACGTCTGCCCCACCGGCTCGCTGTTCCGCACCGAGTTCGGCACCGTCGTCGTCCAGCCCGACATCTGCAACGGCTGCGGCTACTGCGTCCCGGCATGCCCCTACGGCGTGATCGACATCCGCAAGGAGGACGGCCGCGCCTTCAAGTGCACCCTGTGCTACGACCGGCTGAAGGAGGGCGAGACGCCGGCCTGCGCCCAGGCGTGTCCGACGGAGTCGATCCAGTTCGGCGAGCTCAGCGAGCTGCACGAGCGCGCCGACCGCCGGGTCGCGGAGCTGCACGAGAGTGGCCTCGACGTCGCGCGGCTCTACGGCCGCGACCCCGACGACGGCGTGGGCGGGGACGGCGCGTTCTTCCTGCTGCTGGACGAGCCCGAGGTCTACGGCCTGCCGCCCGACCCCGTCGTCACCACCCGCGACCTCGGCTCGATCTGGAAGCACGTCGGGGCCGCGGCAATGACGCTGGCCGGCGTGGGAGTCGCGTCCTTCCTCGGGAGGAAGCGATGACCCCTCGCGGCGAGGCGAGCATGGTGCCCCCGGTCGAGTTCGAGTCCTACTACGGCCGCCAGATCCTCAAGACGCCGACCTGGAAGACGCCGGACGTCCCGCTCTACCTCTTCCTGGGCGGGATGGCCGGCGCCTCGGCCGTGCTCGCCGAGGGTGCCGCGCTGACCGGCCGGCCCGACCTCGAGCGCGTCGCCCGCCTGGCCGCGGCCGGGGGAGCGGCGGCCGGCACCGTGGCCCTGGTCCACGACCTCGGGCGTCCCGAGCGTTTCCTCCACATGATGCGGGTGTTCAAGCCGACGTCGCCGCTGTCGGTCGGCTCGTTCATCCTGGCGCCGTTCGGCGGGCTGTCGGCTGCGGCGGCCGCCTCGGTGCTGACCGGCCGGCTGCCACGACTCGGCCGGCTCGCGGGGCTCGGGGCCGCCGCCCTGGGGCCGCCGCTGGCGACCTACACCGGTGCCCTGATCGCCAACACCGCCGTCCCGGCCTGGCACGAGGCCCACCGCGAGCTGCCCTTCGTGTTCGCGGGCTCCGGCGCGACGGCGGCGGGCGGACTGGCGATGGCGTTCACCCCGGTCTCCCAGGCCGGACCTGCTCGGCGGATGGCGGTCGCGGGCGCGGCTCTGGAGATCGCGGCGGCGGAGTCGCTGCTCCACCGCCTGGGGATGGTCGGCGAGCCCTACCGAGTCGGCCGCGCCGGGAGGTTGATCAGCACGGCCCGCACCATGACCGCCGTGGCCGCGGGCGTCACGTTCCTCGCGGGCCGCCGCTCCCGCACGGTCTCCGTGCTCGCCGGCGCCACCTGTGTCGCCGCGTCGGTGATGACGCGCTTCGGCATCTTCGAGGCCGGCCTGGCCTCGGCCAAGGACCCCAAGTACGTCGTCGTACCCCAGCGCGAGCGCCTCGCCGCCCGCGAGCGTGCCGCCCAGGAGCGCCGAGTCGGCTCGTGACGACTCGGCGTCGTGCGACGACTGTTCCGCGCCGACTCCGTGTGGTCCGGGCGTCGGGTCGCGCCGACCGGGTGGTACGAAGTGGGGTATGACCCTCGAGCTGCCGCGCCGTCTGACCCAGTACGCCGCCGGCGGGGGCTGTGCCTGCAAGGTCCCGCCCGGTGAGCTCGAACGGGTGCTGGCCGGTCTGCCCGGAGGACGGGCCGGGGACGCGCTCCTCGTCGGCCTCGAGAACGGCGACGACGGGGCCGTCGTCCGGCTGGACGAGCGGCGGGCCGTCGTCGCGACCGCCGACTTCTTCACCCCGGTCGTCGACGACCTGCGCGACTGGGGGCGGATCGCTGCCGCCAACGCGCTCTCGGACGTCTACGCGATGGGGGGCGAGCCGCTGGTCGCGGTCAACCTCCTCGCCTGGCCCCGCGACGAGCTGCCCTTCGAGCTCGCCGCCGAGGTGCTGGCCGGGGGAGCGGAGATCGCCGAGGAGGCGGCCTGCCACCTCGCCGGCGGCCACAGCATCGACGACCGGGAGCCCAAGTACGGCCTGGCCGTCACCGGCCTGGCGGATCCTCGGCATCTCCTCCGCAACGATGCCGGTCGGGCGGGTGTCCCGCTCACGCTCACCAAGCCCCTGGGGCTGGGCATCCTGAACAACCGGCACAAGACCACGGGTACGACCTTCCCCGAAGCGGTGGCGGTGATGACCGAGCTCAACCGAGACGCGTCTCGGGCCGCTCTCGACGCCGGACACACCTGTGCCACCGACGTCACCGGCTTCGGGCTGCTCGGACACCTGCTGAAGCTCTGCCGGGCCAGCGGGGTCGACGCCGTGATCGACGTCGACGCCGTGCCGGTCCTCGACGGGGCACGCGAATCCCTGGCCGACCGGTTCGTGCCCGGTGGGTCGCTGCGCAACCTGGCCTGGGTACGGCCCCATCTCGACAGTGCGGTCTCCGAGGACGACCTGGTCATCCTGGCCGACGCCCAGACCTCGGGGGGACTGCTCGTCGCGGGCGAGCTGCCCGGCCACCCCGTGGTCGGACACCTGACGCGCCGGACCGGTGCGCAGCCGGTCATCGCCGTACGGTGACCCGGCCGGGCGAGCCGGTGACCCGGGGGCGCAGACGACCACGCTGGCTGCGTGTGCTGGTCGCCCTCGCGCTGGTCGTCGCCGCCTTCGTGTACGGCGTGCTGCCGAGCCTGCTCACCGCGAGCGACGACATCCACCTGCTGCGTGACGCGAGCTTCTGGCTGCTCGGACTGGCGTTCGTGCTCGAGCTGGCGTCGATCGCCGCCTACACGGGGCTGACCCGGGCCATCCTGCCCGCTCACTCGGGCGTCGGGTGGTGGACGCAGCTCGCGATCGACCTGGTCGGCAACGGCGCCAGCCACGCGCTGCCCGGCGGCGGCGCCACGGCCTCGGCGCTGCGCTACCGCCTGATGCGCGCGGCCGGCATCGGCCGCAGCGCCTCGATGGCGACCTCGGCGATGCAGCCGACCATCAGCGACCTGGCCCTGGGCGCCTGCTACATCGCCGGGGTCCTCTCCGTGCTGCCCCGGCTGCGCGGCCAACCGGCGCTGCTGGTCACCGCCGCCGGCAGCGCCGTGGTGATCGTGGTCGCGATCGTGGGCTCGGTGCTTGCGGCCCGCCGTGAGGAGACCGAGGGGCGACCCGGCCGGAGCGCCCGGTCCCGGCTGGTCGCCCGGTTCATGGTGCTGTGGGCGCGGCTGCGCGAGCAGGTCGTCGAGCTCCTGCGCGACGACGTTCGCACGCGTCGGGCGACCGGGTTCGCGCTGGCCAACTGGCTCCTCGACGCGGCCTGCCTGTGGGTGTGCCTGTGGGCGTACGGCGATCGGGCCTCGCCCGGCCTCGTGCTGACGGCGTACGGCTTCGCGACCCTGCTCGGGCTCCTGCCGCTGACCCCGGGCGGACTCGGCATCGTGGAGGGCACCTTGATCCCCCTGCTGGTGGCCTTCGGCGTCGCCGGGCCTGTGGCCGTGCTCGGGACCCTGACCTGGCGGCTGTTCCAGTTCTGGCTGCCCGTGCCCGCCGGCGGCGTGAGCTACCTGGTCCTGAGGCTCGGTGGCCGACTGCAGCCCTCCGGCGCCTCGACCGAGCACGCCCGACGCTGATCGCACCCCCGAGCCCGGCCGGGGCCATCGTCCCGCGGACCGACGACCGATGGCCCGGGTCAGGAACAGCGACGGAGGACACGATGGAGGTGAAGGGCACCAGCCGAGAGGAGACGGTGATGAACGGGCATCCTGGACCACACGGCACCGTCGTCGTCGGGGTCGACGGGTCCGACCGGGGCTTCGAGGGCGTGCGCTACGCCGCCGAGGAGGCACGGCGACTCGGGGTCGGGCTCGACGTCGTCCACGTGTCACCGGGCTACCTGCCCGAGGGACCGCTCCTGCTCATCCCCGACGGTTCCCTGCAGGGCTTCGCGGCCGGGGTGCTCGAGCGCGGCGCCCTGATCGCCCACGACGCGGCGCCCGACCTGGAGGTCGCCACCCACCACCTGAGCGGGCACCGGATCCAGGAGCTGGTCCGCTTCGCGGCCGATGCGAGGCTGCTCGTGCTGGGTGCACGCCACCTGGGCGTGATGGACCACGTCTGGACCGGCGCAACCGTCGCCGGAGTCGTCAGCCGCGCCGCGTGCCCGACCGTCGTCCTCCCGGCGACCTGGGAGGCCTCGGTCCCGAGCGACCGCGTCGTCGTCGGATACAAGTCCCAGCGGCACGCCACGGAGCTGCTCACCGCGGCGTTCGCCCTGGCGGACGGGCTGGGGGCCGAGCTCGAGGTGCTGCACGCCTGGAAGCTCCAGGGTCTCTACGACGACATGGTCGCCAGCAGCGTCGAGGAGGAGGCGACCAACGCCCGCGAGGTCGCGCTGATCGAGCCGCTCCTCGATGACCTGCGACAGGCCTATCCGCAGGTGAGGGCCTACGTGCGCGTGGTCCACCGCCGCGCCGTCGGTGCCCTGATCGGGGCCTCGGCCCGCGCCGACCGGCTGGTGATCATCAAGCCGTCCCACGGCGCCCGGGTGCACCACCTGGGAGGCACGGCGCGTGCCCTCCTGCGCGACGCCCGATGCCCGATCGAGGTGGTCCCGCCCAGCCGCGAGGCGGAGGACATCCCGGGCCTGGTCGTCGAGCGGGGCGGCGAGCTCGTCCCCTGATCCCTGGGTAGCGGGCTTCCGGTCCGAGGTCCGCCGAGGACGCTCGCTGCGGGTCCGCGTCAAGGGACCGTCAGGGTTGCGTCGTACGCCGTCAGGAACGCGTCAGGAACCGGGCCTGCGGGCCCACCTGTGCCCTGTGATGGGAGCGCAAGGTCCCCTTTCCTGGAGGTGTGTGGTGCTCGATCTCGCCCTGGTGGCGCTGACGGTCGCGGTCTTCGCGGTACTGGCTCTGATCCTGAGAGGGCTGGAGAGGCTGTGAGCGCCGAGAACCTGATCGGCCTGATCCTGGCGGTCCTGCTCACCGGCTACCTGGTGGTGGCCCTGCTGTTCCCGGAGCGGTTCTGATGAGCGACACCGCAGCCGGGCTGCTGACCGTCCTCGCCCTCGTCGTCGTCCTCGGCGTCACGCACGTCCCGCTGGGTGACTACATGGCACGCGTGTACTCCGCGCGCACGCACTGGCGGGTCGAGCACGTGCTCTACCGCGTGTGCCGGATCGACCCCGACGCCGACCAGACCTGGGCGACGTACGCGCTGTCCGTCCTCGGCTTCTCGCTCGCGTCGGTGCTGTTCCTGTTCGGCCTGGAACGCGTGCAGCACGTGCTGCCGTGGTCGCTGGGCTACTCGGCTGTGGAGCCGCACCTGGCGTGGAACACCGCGGCGTCGTTCGTGACCAACACGAACTGGCAGAACTACTCCGGCGAGTCGACGATGGGCTACCTGGTCCAGATGGCCGGTCTGGCGGTGCAGAACTTCGCCTCCGCCGCGGTCGGCATGGCGGTCGTGGTCGCGCTGGTGCGCGGCTTCGCCCGGTCCCGGACCAACCGGGTCGGCAACTTCTGGGTCGACCTGGTCCGTGGGTGCGTCCGGATCCTGCTCCCCTTGAGCATCGTCGCGACGGTGCTCCTGATCGGGGCAGGCGTCGTGCAGAATCTCAACGACACCCACACGATCACCACGATCGCGGGCCAGACCCAGCACCTGCCCGGTGGCGCGATCGCGAGCCAGGAGGCGATCAAGGAGCTCGGCACCAACGGTGGCGGCCCCTACAACGCCAACTCCGCACACCCCTTCGAGAACCCCAACGCCTTCACGAACCTGCTCGAGATCTGCATGCTGCTGCTGATCCCGTTCGCGCTCCCGCGCACCTTCGGCAAGATGATCGGCGACAAGCGCCAGGGCTGGGCGATCCTGGCCGTGATGGGGGTGATCTTCGCCGGCACGCTGGCGTTGGTCACGACGTTCGAGGCCAAGCACTCGGGTGTCGCGCTGCAGGCGGCCGGTGCGGCGATGGAGGGCAAGGAGGTCCGCTTCGGGGTGCCGTCCTCGGCGCTCTTCGCGAACGCGACCACGCTGACGTCGACCGGTGCGGTCGACTCGATGCACGACTCGTTCACACCGCTGGGCGGCGGCGTCCCGATCCTGAACATGATGTTCGGCGAGATCGCCCCGGGCGGCACCGGATCGGGCCTCTACGGCATCTTGATCCTGGCGGTGATCACGGTGTTCGTGGCCGGTCTGATGGTGGGTCGGACGCCGGAGTACCTCGGCAAGAAGATCCGGGCCCGGGAGGTGAAGTTCGCCGCGCTCTACATCCTGACCACGCCTGCGGTCGTCCTGATCGGGACCGGGATCGCGATGTCGATCCCGTCGGCGCGGGCCTCGATGGAGAACGCCGGCCCGCACGGCCTGTCCGAGGTCCTCTACGCCTTCACGTCCCAGGCCAACAACAACGGCAGTGCCTTCGCCGGGCTGACCGGGAACACGGACTTCTACAACATCGCCGGAGGACTGGCCATGCTGATCGGCCGCTTCCTGCCCATGCTGTTCGTGCTCGGCCTGGCCGGCTCGTTGGCCGCCCAGAAGCCGGTCCCGGCCACCGAAGGCACCCTGCCGACCCACCGACCGCTGTTCGTCACGATGCTCGTCGGCGTCGTGGTGATCGTGGTCGCCCTCACCTACTTCCCGGCCATGGCGCTGGGACCGCTCGCGGAAGGAATCACCCGATGACGACCCAGACGGTCGCTCCCCAGGCGCCGCAGGGCGCCCCCAGGGTCGGTGCCGGCCTGCTCGACGTACGGATGCTGTTCACCCAGCTGCCGGCGGCCTGCGCCAAGCTCGACCCGCGCACGATGACGCGCAACCCGGTGATGTTCGTGGTCGAGGTCGGAGCGGTGCTGTCCACCGGCCTGGCGATCACGCACCCCTCGGTGTTCGCCTGGCTGATCGTGGTGTGGCTGTGGGCCACGGTCGTCTTCGCCAACCTGGCCGAGGCCGTCGCCGAGGGGCGCGGCAAGGCTCAGGCAGCGGCGCTGCGGCGCAGCCGCCAGGAGACCAACGCCCGGCTGATCGCCGACGGGGGAGAGCGACTGGTTCCGTCCGCCGACCTCAAGGTCGACGACCTCGTGGTCTGCGAGGCCGGCGACCTGATCCCCAGCGACGGCGACGTGATCGAGGGCATCGCCAGCGTCGACGAGTCCGCGATCACCGGGGAGTCCGCTCCGGTGATCCGGGAGGCCGGGGGAGACCGTTCCGCGGTCACCGGGGGCACCCGGGTGCTCTCGGACCGGGTCGTCGTGCGGATCACCGCCAAGCCGGGTGAGACCTTCCTGGACCGGATGATCGCGCTCGTCGAGGGCGCTGCCCGGCAGAAGACCCCGAACGAGATCGCGCTGAACATCCTGCTGGCCAGCCTGACGATCATCTTCCTGCTGGCGGTGGTGACGCTTCAGCCGCTGGCGACCTACAGCGGGGCACCCCAGACCGGGATCGTCCTGGTCTCCCTGCTGGTCTGCCTGATCCCGACGACGATCGGAGCGCTGCTGAGCGCGATCGGCATCGCCGGCATGGACCGGCTCGTCCAGCGCAACGTGCTGGCGATGTCGGGGCGCGCCGTCGAGGCAGCAGGCGATGTCAACACCCTGCTGCTGGACAAGACCGGCACGATCACCCTCGGGAACCGCGAAGCGGTGGAGCTGCTTCCGCTCGAGGGCGTGAGCGCGGCCGAGCTGGCGGACGCCGCCCAGCTCTCCAGCCTCGCCGACGAGACGCCGGAGGGCCGCTCCATCGTGGTGCT
This sequence comes from uncultured Actinomycetota bacterium, assembly GCA_963797325.1. GTDB lineage: Bacteria > Actinomycetota > Actinomycetes > Propionibacteriales > Nocardioidaceae > Nocardioides. The sequence continues at coordinate 93,830 of CAWCPG010000014.1, read as the reverse complement.
GGCCAAGCGCGAGTACGGCCTGCGCGACCGCCATCCCGGCGAGCTCACCCACGCCACCTTCGTCCCGTTCAGTGCCCAGACCCGGATGAGCGGCTGCGACCTGGCCGAGAACGGCCGGTCGCGCCAGGTCCGCAAGGGCGCGACCAGCGCCGTTCGCGACTGGGTCCGCGAGAGCGGCGGCACCCCGCCGGCCGACCTCGGCCCGATGGTCGACGCGATCGCCGGTGGCGGCGGCACGCCGCTGGTGGTGGCCGAGCACAGCGCGGCAGGTGCCCGGGTCCTCGGCGTCGTCCACCTCAAGGACATCGTCAAGAACGGCATGCGCGAGCGGTTCGACGAGCTGCGCAAGATGGGGATCCGCACGGTGATGATCACCGGCGACAACCCGCTGACGGCCAAGGCGATCGCAGACGAAGCGGGCGTCGACGACTTCCTGGCCGAGGCCAAGCCCGAGGACAAGCTCGCGCTGATCCGCCAGGAGCAGGAGGGGGGCCGGCTGGTCGCGATGACCGGTGACGGCACCAACGACGCTCCCGCCCTCGCGCAGGCCGACGTCGGGGTCGCCATGAACACGGGGACGTCGGCGGCCAAGGAGGCCGGCAACATGGTCGACCTCGACTCCAACCCGACGAAGCTGATCGAGATCGTGGAGATCGGCAAGCAGCTGCTCATCACCCGTGGCTCGCTGACGACGTTCTCCATCGCCAACGACGTCGCGAAGTACTTCGCGATCCTGCCGGCGATGTTCGCCCCGGTCTACCCGGGCCTGGACCGGCTCAACGTGATGAACCTCTACAGCCCCTCGTCGGCGATCCTCTCGGCGGTGATCTTCAACGCCCTGGTGATCGTGGCCCTGGTGCCGCTGGCCCTCCGCGGGGTCCGTTACACGCCGTCTTCTGCGGCGGACATGCTCCGCCGCAACCTGCTGATCTACGGCGTCGGCGGGCTGATCATCCCGTTCGTGGGCATCAAGCTGATCGACCTCCTCGTCCAGTTCATCCCCGGAATCAGGTGACCCTCGTGAACATGCTCAGACAGACCTTCGCCGGGTTGTTCCTCCTGCTCGCGTTCACCCTGGTGTTCGGGCTCGGCTACCCCTTGCTGATGACCGGGATCGGCCAGGTCGCGTTCCACGACCAGGCCAACGGGTCGATCGTCAGCTTTCAGGGCAAGGACACCGGTTCCTCCCTGATCGGCCAGGAGTTCAAGGGCAGGCAGTGGTTCCACTCCCGCCCCTCCGCCGGGGGGTACGACGCCCTCGCCTCGGCCGGCACCAACCTCGGCCCCAACTCGCCCGACCTGTTGAAGGCGGTCCAGAGGGCCCGCGCGCAGATCGCCCTCGAGAACGGCGTCGCACCGGCGGCCGTCCCGCCCGACGCGGTCACCTCCAGCGGCTCCGGTCTCGACCCCCACATCTCTCCGGCGTACGCCGACCTCCAGGTCGCCCGCGTCGCACAGGCCCGGGGGATGAGCGTGGCCGACGTCCAGAGGCTCGTGGACGACCACACCCAGGGCCGGATCCTGGGCTTCCTGGGTGAGCCACGGGTGAACGTGCTGGAGCTGAACCTCGCCCTGGCGGCGCACGCGGGAGGATGACCACGTGAGTCGCGGACGTCTTCGCGTCTACCTCGGCATGGCGCCCGGGGTGGGCAAGACGTTCGCCATGCTCGACGAGGGCCGACGGCGGCTGAGCCGGGGCACCGACGTGGTCGTCGGCATCGTCGAGACGCACGGGCGGGCGCACACCGCCGAGCAGCTCGAGGGGCTCGAGATCCTGCCACGCCAGCAGCTCGAGTACCGCGGCACGACGTTCGAGGAGCTCGACCTCGACGCACTCCTGGCCCGCCGGCCGGAGGTCGCCCTGGTCGACGAGCTCGCCCACAGCAACATTCCCGGCACCCGGAACGAGAAGCGGTGGCAGGACGTCGACGAGCTCCTCGACGCCGGGATCGACGTGATCACCACGGTCAACATCCAGCACCTGGAGTCGCTCAACGACGTCGTCGAGAGGATCAGCGGCGTCCCGCAGCGCGAGACCATCCCCGACGAGGTCGTACGCCGTGCGGAGCAGATCGAGATCGTCGACGTCGCGCCCGAGGCGCTCCGGCGCCGGATGGCCCACGGCAACATCTACCCGCCGGAACGGGTCGACGCGGCGCTCACCAACTACTTCCGGGTCGGCAACCTCTCGGCCCTGCGGGAGCTGGCGCTGCTCTGGGTGGCCGAGCGCGTCGACGAGGGCCTGCAGCGCTACCGCGCGGCGCACGGGATCGACCAGCCCTGGGAGGCCCGTGAGCGCATCGTCGTCTCGCTGCCCGGCGGACCCGAGGGCGAGACGCTGCTGCGTCGCGCCGTGCGGATCACCGCCCGGACGACCGGCTCGGACCTCCTGGCCGTGCACGTCGTCCGGAGCGACGGGCTGGCCCGGGTCGACCCGGGTGAGGTCGGGCGGCAGCGCCGCCTCACCGAGTCGATGGGCGGCACCTGGCACCAGGTGGTGGGCGACGACGTCGCCGTCGCGCTGCTCGACTTCGCGCGGGCGGAGAACGCCACCCAGATCGTGGTCGGCGCCAGCAGCAAGGGGCGCTGGGGGTCGTTCCTGGCGGGGGAGGGGGTCGGGGCGCGCGTCACCCGGCTCTCGGGACATATCGACGTCCACCTGGTCACGCACGAGGCGGCGTCGAGCCCCGGTCTCCTCCCCAGGGTGCCGATGGCGGGGCTGACCACGTCGCTCAGTCTCCGGCGCCGGCTGCAGGGTGCGGCCCTGGCCGCCGTCCTGCTGCCGTTGCTGACCTTCGTCCTCTCGCGCCTGCGTAGCGACCTGAACCTGCCCAGCGACATCCTGCTCTACCTCGCGGTCGTCATCGTGGTCGCGCTGACCGGCGGTCTCTGGCCGGCGCTGGGCGCGGCGATCGTGGGCAGCCTGCTGCTCAACTACTACTTCACCCCACCGCTCTACACGTTCACGATCTCGGACAAGAACAACGCCCTGGCACTGCTGGTGTTCGTCGCGGTGGGAGCCCTGGTGTCCGCCCTGGTCGAGCGCGTCGTCCGGCGTACGACCGAAGCCGGACGTGCCTCGGCCGAGGCGTCGATCCTGGCCGGGCTCGCGGGCGGGATCCTGCGGGGTGAGACCTCGCTGCCAGAGCTCCTGGGGCGTGCGCGAGAGACGTTCGGGCTCCGGTCCGTCTCCCTCATCGAGAGGAACGAGCCAGGTGCCGGCTGGGTCACCGTCGCCGGCGTGGGGGCCCCCGACGAGGGAGCGCCGACCGAGATCCCGCTGGGCGAGCAGCTCAGGCTGCGCATCACCGGCCCGGTCCGCGCATCGGACCAGCGCCTGCTGACCGCCTTCGCCGCTCAGGCCGCCGCCGTCCACGAACGGGAGGATCTCGCCCACCGCGCCTCCCAGGCGGCGGTCGTCGCCGAGGCCGACCGCACGCGAGCGGCCCTGCTGCACGCGGTGAGCCACGACCTCCGCAGCCCGCTCGCGTCGGCCAAGGCGTCGGTGACGTCGTTGCGCAACGAGCGCATCCGCTGGAGCGAGGAAGCACGCCAGGAGCTGTTGTTGACGGCGGACGAGTCCCTCGACCGCCTCACGGCCCTGATCGAGAACCTGCTCGACATGAGCCGCCTCGAGGCCGGCGCGCTCGGCGTACACCTGGCGCCGGCGGCCCTCGACGAGCTCGTGCCCTTGTCGCTCGACGCGCTGGGCACCGAGGCTGCGGAGGTGCTCGTCGACGTACCGGAGACGCTGCCCGAGGTGTGTGCCGACGCCGTGCTGCTCGAGCGAGTCCTGGTCAACCTGCTGGCCAACGCCCTCCGCTACAGCCCGCCGGGCTCGCCGCCCCTGGTCTCCGCCAGCGAGCACGACGGCCGGATCGAGCTCCGGGTGGTCGACCGAGGTCCGGGCGTCCCGGAGGAGCAGCGCCAGCAGATGTTCGCGCCGTTCCAGCGCCTCGGCGACCGCGACACCTCTACCGGCGTGGGGCTCGGGCTCGCCCTGTCACGCGGACTCACCGACGCCATGGGCGGCACCCTGTCCGCCGACGACACGCCTGGCGGCGGGCTGACGATGACGGTGACCCTGCCCGTCGTGGAGGGACGGTCGTGAGCCGCGTCCTGGTGGTCGACGACGAGCCGCAGATCGTGCGCGCCCTGGTGGTCAACATGCGGGCCCGCGGGTACGACGTGCACACGGCCAGCGACGGAGCCGGAGCGCTCCGGGTGGCCGGCCTGCACCCGCCCGACCTGGTCGTCCTCGACCTCGGCCTTCCCGACATGGAGGGCACCGAGGTGATCGCCGGCCTCCGTGGCTGGACCACCGCCCCGATCATCGTCCTCACCGGGCGCACCGAGCAGATCCAGAAGATCGCGGCGCTCGACGCCGGCGCCGACGACTACGTCACCAAGCCGTTCGGCATCGAGGAGCTCTTCGCCCGGATGCGGGCGGTCTCACGCCGGGTGACCGCACAGCACGCGCCGAGCGCCCGGCTGGGGGACTGGGTGGTCGACCTCGCCGCCCACCGGGTCCGGCCCGCCTCGGGCGAGGGCGCCGACCAGAGGCTGACGCCGACGGAGTGGCGGATCCTCGAGATCCTCGTCCGCAACCCGGGCCGCCTGATCACCAAGCAGCACCTGCTCCACGAGGTCTGGGGACCGGGCTACGACACCGAGACCAACTACCTGCGGCTCTACCTCGCCCAGCTGCGCCGCAAGCTGGAGCCCGACCCCGGCCGACCGGCGTACCTGCTGACCGAGACCGGGATGGGATACCGCTTCCGCCCCGACGACGCCGAGGCCTGAGCGCCGGTCAGGCGATGAAGCCGAGCGGCTGGTAGCTGCCGAGGCCCGGGAAGACCGTCGACGTCGAGGCCCCGGCGAACCGGGCCTTGACGATCTCGGCCAGCACGTGGCGGTAGTCGGTCGTGACGACGAGGTCGGACTCGAGATGTCCGCTCAGGTCGTTCCACTGGTCGTTCGCGAGGTAGACCTTGCCGCCGTTGACACCCTGACCGGCCACGAACATCACGTTGCCCCAGCCGTGGTCGAGCCCGCGGTTGCCGTTCTCGAGGACGCGTCGTCCGAACTCGCTGATCGTGACCAGCGTGACCTTGTCGGCCTGGTCGCCGAGGTCGCCGAAGAACGCCGCGATGGAGGTCGCCAGGTCACCGGCGTTGGTCAGCATCTGGCCGCTCCCGAGGGTGCCGAGGTCGACGTGCATGTCCCAGTCGCCCTGGTCGACGGTGATCACCTCGGTGCCGATGTTGCCGCGGATGATCCGGGCCGCGGCGGCCAGCCCCTTGCCCAGGTCGGACTGGCCGTACGACGCGCTGTTGTCCGTGGCGTCGATGGCCGGCTGGATGTCGGCGGTGGCCTGCAGGGTGGCGCGGACGGCGGTCCCCATCGCACTGTGGTCGTGGTCCCACAACGTGTGCAGCGAGCGCCGGCGCCCGTGCGTCGTGTCCCCGGCGTCGTCGCCGGCGATCGTCGCGTCGTCGAGCGAGCCGATGGTCATCAGCGGCACCGGGCCCGACAGCTCGGTCGGCGGTACGCCGTTCACCAGGCCCACGCCCTGGAGCGGAGAGCCGTCGGAGCCCGTCCCGACCAGCCGGTTCAGCCAGCCGACCCGGGCGTTCGAGCCCGGGTGCGCCTCCTCGACCTCCTCCATCGCCGAGAAGTGGGAGCGGTTGGCCGTCCTGAGCCCGGCGGCGTGGATCGCGGCGAGCTTGCCGGAGGTCCACATCGGCAGCAGCGGGGCCAGCTTCGGGTGCAACCCGAAGAAGTGGTCCGGAGTCTGCCCGATCAGCTGGTTCTGCGGGATCGCGATGGTGGGCCGCGCCGCGTAGTACCCCGGGTCGCCGTACGGCACCACCAGCGACAGCCCGTCGGCGCCGCCGCGCAGCGAGAGCACGACGAGCACCGACGACGCGGGGGTCGGGGACGCGGCGGAGGCCGACACCGTCGCGGAGCCCACCATGAACGTCGCACCGCCCAGCGCCAGGGCGCCCCGCAGCACACTGCGCCGGTTGAGCGCGGCGAACTCCGGGCAGCACGCGTCGTCCGGCAGGGGAGTGGTCATCGGGTCCATCGCTGTCATGGGGGAGTCACCGCCGGAGGAAGTCGGGAGAGTCGAAGAAGGTGGTCAGCAGCCGCGGGAACATCCACCGCATCACCGCGTGGTCCTTGTCGATCTGGTCGTGGGCCTTGGCGCCGACGGCCTCGCGGCAGGCCTTCTGCAGCGTCACGCTGGCGTGGCGCTGGAGGATCCGCTGCGCCATGTGGTCGACGAGGTGGTCGAACCTGGTCGTCGCCTTGGGCAGCCACGTCGTGGGCGCGGGGTAGTGGACCCCCTTGTTCGGCCACCACCCGCCGGACATCGACAGGTGGGTGCTCATCGAGCCCATGACCCGCGACGGCGAGGCCCAGGCGGCGCCGACGATGGGCTGGCCGTTGGGAGCCGGCCACGACATCGGCATCATGCCCATGCTGCTCGCCTGCCAGATGAGCTGGTGGGCCGCGCGGTCCTGGGTCGTCGGCTTGGCGACGCGGACGTTCATCAGCCGGTACGACGCGACGAGGTCGTTCTCGGGGTCGCGGATCTTGGCGCCCACCGAGTCCCGGAACTCCGACGAGGCGACCAGGGCGCTCAGCACGGGGCGGATCTGGGTGCCGTGCTGGAGGTAGACCTTCGCGAGGTGCTTGACCAGGGCCTTGGACGGCGCGTCGCTGACGAACGCCAGCGCCAGCTTGCCGGCGATGTGCTGCGCGGTCGCCGGGTGGTGTGCGAGGTAGTGGAGATAGTCGTGGGTGAGCTTCTTGCCGTTCTGGGAGTGGTTCTTGCTGTGGAACCCCAGGACGCGCACCTTGCCGGTGTAGTGCGCCATCTCGTTGTAGCCGGCGTCCCAGGTCCCCCACATGTCCACCTGCCACCCGGTCAGGATGCGCGCCGAGTCGACCACCATGGCCTCGCTGTAGCCGGCGCCGAGACCGACGGTGTGCAGCTCGAGCAGCTCGCGGCCCTGGTTCTCGTTCGGGTGCTCCTTGTCGGAGACGGCGTTGCCGAGGTACATGCCCATCGCCGGGTGGACGCTGACGGCCTGCAGGAGCGACTCGAACGAGCCGAGGGCGCGGGCCCGGATGGCGTTGCCGTAGCGCACGCGCCAGGTGTAGACGCCGTCGGCGCTCACCGGCACGTTGAAGTGGTTCTCCCAGAACTCCGCCATCGTCTCCAGGACCTGACGCTGGCTCCTCATCCGGCGCAGCAGGAGCGAGTTCTGATAGTCCGCCATCACCTCCCAGCCGCCGACCCGGCCGCTGTCGTTCTCGGCGGCGACCTTCGCCGGCGACCACTTCAGGTGCGGGAACCACGACGCGACAGCCTCGCCGGCCGGATCCTTGACCCGGCCGGGCGCGAGCTGCCACTCGAACCACTTCCGGGCGCCGCCGTGGGCCTGGACCTGCTTGGCCAGCGCCGGGGTGACGCCGTAGGAGAAGCGGCCGACGAGGTGACGGGCCTGGGTGGAGAGGAGGGTGTCGCCGGGGTGGTGCGCAGCGACGGCGGCGTACGACGTGCCCTCGAGGCCCGAGACGGCGGCGGCTCCGGCTGCCAGTCCGGCGCCCGCCAGGACGGTACGCCGGGCCGCCGGGTGTCCCGCGGTGTCGGCACCAGCCATGGGGGGTCTCCGATCGTGCGTTCGCCGCGTGGAGCCCCCCGGTCGCGCGGCCGCGTGTGTCTGCCAGGTCGAGGACACGGTAGGGCCTGCTCGGACGACGCGGCCACCGAACGCCCAGATTCGCCACCCGCCGTTCATCGGCCTGACGCCCGATGTCCTCCCTCCGGCGGGTGCACTTCGGCACGTCGCGAGATAGTGTCGTAGGGGTGATCTGGGGGAGATCGAGGACTCGGGACCTGTCGCCGGCTGCCGGCGCGCGACGGGCGCGGCTGCGAGCGCTCGCGACCGCCCTGCGTGGTGGCGGTCGTCGCCGCCTTCATGGTCTCCGACGGCCAGGTCCCCGAGCAGGCCGTGCTCGCCGACGGCCCCACGTCGCCTGCCCCTGCTGCCACGGTGGCGCCGCCCGCGACCGTCCCGCCGGGCGTGCACGTCCCCGGCGTCCACGTCACACGCTCGCCGGCGTCGGTCTCGCCGGCCGACGCGTTCCCGGCCGGCCTCGGGCTGCAGTCCGTCCCCGAGCCCGCACTCGCGGCCTACCAACGTGCAGCGGTCGTCATCGACGTGGCCGACCGGGTCTGCCGGCTCGACTGGACGCTGTTGGCCGGCATCGGTCAGGTGGAGTCCGACCACGGCCAGGTCGGCGGTAGCCATCTCGACAGCAACGGCGTGGCACACCCTCGCATCCTCGGCGTCCGGCTCGACGGCCGTCACGGCACGGCCCTCGTCCGCGACACCGACGCCGGGCGCCTCGACGGCGACCGCCGCTTCGACCGCGCGGTCGGGCCGATGCAGTTCCTGCCGGCGACGTGGGCGGCCGTCGCGGTCGACGGTGACGGCAACGGCACCCGCAACGTCGAGGACATCGACGACGCGGCCCTCGGCTCGGCGGTCTACCTGTGTGCCGGTGGTGGTGACCTCTCGACCCCCGCCGGGGCCCGGGCAGCGCTCCTGCGCTACAACCACAGTCACGCCTACGTCGCGCGGGTGATGGCAGTGGCCAAGCAGCTGCGGCACAGCGACCTCTTCACCACGGTCGACACCAGCACCACCTCGACCCTTCCGCTCACGCCGACCCGCCACCGGACCGGTCGCCCGACGCCGTCGGCGAGCGCCACGTCCCACCCCTCGCCGAGCGGCGGCCCGAGCTCGAGCCCGACCGGTCACCCGACCACCGGCCCGTCGGGCGGGCCCTCCTCGAGCCCGACCTCCAGCCCGACCTCGAGTCCGACGTCCGGCCCGACCTCGAGCCCCACGGGCGACCCGACCAGCAGCCCCACCGGCGACCCCACGAGCAGCCCTACGTCGTCGCCCGACCGACCAGCCCGTCATCCCCGACCCGGTGCCCGACGCCCTCGCCGGCCTCACCCCCGCACAGATCCAGGCCATCGACGACGGTTGGCTGGCATGCGTCGGCACACTTCCCGCCGACTGGACGTTCGACCAGATGCAGGCCTGCCTCGCCGACCAGCTCGTCGTACCCCTCGACGATCCCGACCTGGCCACGTTCCTCCAGTGGGCCGTCGACCAGGGCCTGGTCCCGGCTCGCGAGGAGTCTCCGGGACCCCGCTGACCCGCCTCGTCGATTCCCACCGACCCGGGGGTGGCTCGGTAGAGTCGGCGACAGCATCTCCGAGTCCGAAGGACCCTGACCCGCCTATGGACGGCTCTGACAGTCGCCCTCGTCCACGCTTCCCCTGCCCCACGGGTGACGTCCCGTGCTGACCGCCTGGGTCCTCCTCGGCGTCTCCCTCCTGCTCGTCGTGGCGGCGGGCGTCTTCGTGGCCGCCGAGTTCTCCTTCGTGACCGTCGACCGCACCAAGGTCGCCCGGGCCGCGGCGGCCGGTGACGCGCCCGCAGCCGGGGTCCAGCGCGCCCTGAGGTCGCTGTCGACCCAGCTCTCCGGCGCCCAGGTCGGCATCACCATCACCAACCTGGCGATCGGCTTCCTGGCCGAGCCCGCCATCGCCGATCTCATCGACGGTCCGTTGGCGGCTGCCGGCCTGCCCGAGGGAGCGGTCCGGCCGGTGGCCGTGGCGATCGGGCTGACCGTGAGCTCACTGGTGACCATGGTGTTCGCCGAGCTGGTGCCCAAGAACCTCGCGATCGCCCGCCCGATGGAGACCGCCCGCGCCACGCAGGGGTTCCAGCGGATGTTCACCGCCGTGATGCGACTGCCGATCCGCCTGCTCAACGGCTCGGCCAACGCGATCGTCCGCCGTCTCGGCATGGAGCCGCAGGAGGAGCTGCGCTCGGCGCGCTCGTCCACCGAGCTGGCGTCCCTGATCTCCCGCTCCGCCGACGAGGGCACCCTCGACCCCGACACCGCCGAGCTCATGGAGCGCTCGGTCGAGTTCGGCAGCCGGACCGCGGGGGAGATCATGACGCCGCGCGTACGCACCGTCAGCCTCGAGACCAACGACCGGGCCTGGTCGATCATCGAGCTCGCTCGCGAGACCGGCCACTCCCGCTTCCCGGTGCTCGACCACGACGACGCCGTCGTCGGCACGGTCCACGTGAAGCACGCGGTGGCCCTCCCGATCGCGGAGCGACAGACGACGCGCGTCAAGCACCTGATGACCCGCCCGATCGTGGTGCCGGACTCGCTCCGGCTGGACCCGCTGCTGTCCCTCCTGCGCCAGGAGGGACAGCTCGCCGTCGTCCTCGACGAGTACGGCGACCAGGCCGGCATCGTGACCATCGAGGACGTGATCGAGGAGATCGTCGGCGACATCGCCGACGAGCACGACCGGCTCAGCGCCCGGGCACGGCCGCGGCCCGACGGCTCCTGGTCGCTGTCCGGTCTGCTCCGACCCGACGAGGTCGAGGACCTCACCGGGATCGAGCTGCCCGACCACGAGGACTACGACACCGTCGCGGGGCTCGTGCTCCAGGTGCTCGGCCGCGTGCCCGAGACCGGCGACGTGGCGGAGGTCCCGGTCCCCGACCGCACCGACCCCGACCAGGCCGAGCGCCAACAGCTGGCCGTCCTGACGGTCGAGCACATGGACGGCCTGCGCATCGACCGGCTCACCCTGCGGCTCCTCGACGGCCCCGGCCGCGACGGCGACCGGCCGGCGCGCGGGGGTGCGGACGCATGAGCAGCACGACGGCGGTCGCCCTCGCGGTGCTGCTCCTGTTCGGCAACGCGTTCTTCGTCGCCGCGGAGTTCGCCCTGGTCTCGGCCCGTCGTACGCAGATCGAGCCGCGCGCCGAGGAGGGGTCGCGCTTCGCCCGTACCACCCTGCGCGCCATGGAGCACATGTCGCTGGTGATCGGCGTCAACCAGCTCGGCATCACCGTGTGCTCGCTGGTGCTCGGTGCCGTGGCAGAGCCCACCGCGGCCCACCTCCTCGAGCCTCCGCTCGAGGCGCTGCACGTGCCCGCGTCGTTCGTCCACCCGATCGCCTTCGCGGTCGGCCTGGCGGTCGTGGTCTACCTCCACGTCGTGCTCGGCGAGATGATCCCGAAGAACATCGCGCTGGCCGGACCCGACCGGGCCGCCCTGGTGCTCGGGACCCCGATCTGGGCCATCGTCTCGGTCACCCGACCCGTGATCACCGGTGTGAACGCGCTCGCCTCGGGGGTGCTCCGGCTGTTCGGCGTGCGCCTGATGGACGAGGTGAGCTCGACCTACACCCGTGAGGAGGTCGCCGCCCTGGTCGAGGAGTCGCGGGGCGAGGGCCTGCTCGAGGACGGCGAGTACGACCGACTCTCCGGCGCGCTCGGCTTCACCGAGAAGACCGTCGAGACGGTGCTGATGCCGCCCGAGACGCTCGAGACCGTACGCCGCGGATCCAGCGGCGCGGACGTCGAGGCGTTGTGCGCCGCGACCGGCTTCAGCCGCTTCCCGGTGATCGGTGACGAGGGAGAGCTGCTGGGCTACCTGCACATCAAGGACGTCCTCGAGACCGACGAGGAGCGACGCCGGCGGCCGATCGACGACAAGTGGATCCGGCCCTTCGCGCTGGTCCGCGACGACGACCTCCTGCACGACACCCTGGAGAAGCTGCAACGCCGCGGCGCCCACATGGCCAGGGTCGTCGACCACGCGGGGAGCACCCGCGGGGTGGCCACCCTGGAGGACGTGATCGAGGAGCTGGTCGGCGAGATCCGCGACAGCGCCCATCTGGAGTCCTCGACACCGCCGCGGGGACGTGGGACGCGTGGTGCGGACGGTTAGGGTGTCCCCGGCGGATCTCGCGCTCCAGGAGTCGGGGAAGGTGCAGGCGACGGTGGCGGACGACACGGCACGCGAGTCACGCGTGTGGACCGTCCCGAACGCCCTCAGCGTGCTCAGGCTGCTCGGCGTCCCACTCTTCCTCTGGCTCGTGCTCGGCCCCGAGGCCGACGGCTGGGCGCTCGCCGTGCTGATGCTCTCCGGGGTCACCGACTACCTCGACGGCTACCTCGCCCGCCGGCTGAACCAGACCTCCCGGCTCGGCCAGATCCTCGACCCGGTGGCCGACCGCCTCTACATCCTGGCCGTGGTGATCGGCCTGGCACTGCGCGACATCGTGCCCTGGTGGTTCGCGATCATCCTGCCCCTGCGCGACGTGCTGCTGTGGGGGCTGGTCCCGATCCTGCGCACCCGGGGCTACAGCGCGCTGCCGGTCCACTTCCTCGGCAAGGCCGCGACGTTCAACCTGCTCTACGCCTTCCCGCTCCTGCTCCTCGGCGACGGGACGGGCGCGGCTGCCACGCTGGCCAAGGTGTTCGGCTGGGCGTTCGCAGGCTGGGGGATCGGGCTCTACTGGTGGGCCGGGATCCTCTACGCCTACCAGGTCTACAAGCTGGTGAAGACCACCGAGCCACGGGCGGTGGCCCATGGTTGAGACGCGCACACCACCGTCCGCCCCACCGGCGGAGCAGACGACGCCGCTGCTGGCGCTGATCACCCAGCGCTCGCTCGACGCCGACTACGAGCACGTGGCGGCCCGCAAGCGTGCGGCCGGCGAGGACCCGTCCGAGCGACGCGTCCCACGCCGTACGGCGGCCGTCGTGCTGCTGGCGTTCGGGCTCCTGGTCACCGTCGCGGCCGTCCAGACCTCGCGGAACTCGTCGGCCGACGAGGCGAGCCGGTCGAGCCTGATCCACCAGATCGACCTGCGGCGCCAGTCCGTGGCCCAGCAGCAGAAGGAGCTGGCCAAGGAGCAGAGCGACCAGCTGGCCCTCCAGCGCGACCTCACCCACACCCAGACCGTGACCCGCGCGGCACAGGCGCGGCTGTCTCGCGTCGGTGGCCGGACCGGTTTCGCCGCGGTCACCGGACCGGGCATCCAGGCGACCGTCGCCAGTGCACCGGGCAGCGACAACGACCACCTGGTCCGCGACTCCGACCTGGCCCTGCTCACCGACGCGCTCTGGACCGCCGGCGCCGAGGCGATCAGCGTCAACGGCGAGCGTCTGACCGTGCTGAGCTCGTTCCGCAACGTCGGCATCGCCGTCCTCGTGAACTCCCGACCGGTCAACCCGCCCTACGTCTTCGACGTGATCGGCGACCCCGACACCCTGGCGGCCGACCTGCTGTCGAGCTCGGTGGGCGGCCGGTGGTACGCCCTGAAGAACAGCCTCGGCTTCTCCTTCGACGTCCACAACGCCGCGAAGCTGACCCTGCCGGCGGGCGAGTCCCCGCAGCTGCGGTCGGTGCGGCAGGCCCGGACCAAGGACCTCGACACCGCGACCCAGGGGGACAGCGCGCCATGATCGCCGCCATCGGACTTCTCATCGGCGTCATCCTGGGGCTGATCTTCACCCCCGACGTCCCGGCCGGGCTCGACCCCTACCTGCCGATCGCCGTCGTGGCAGCGCTCGACGCGGTCTTCGGCGCGCTCCGCGCCTATCTCGAGGGCATCTTCGACGACAAGGTCTTCGTGGTCTCGTTCGTCAGCAACGTCGTGATCGCGGCCGCGATCGTCTACCTCGGCGACAAGCTCGGGGTCGGTGGCCAGCTGTCGACCGGCGTGATCGTGGTCCTCGGCATCCGCATCTTCTCCAACGTCGCGCAGATCCGACGGTACGTCTTCCATGCCTGAGGACCTCCACGACCAGGCGGCGGCCCCTCCGCGAGCCGAGACTCCGGCGGGGGAGGACCCCGCGACGCCGGACGCCCAGGCGCGGCCCGCCTCGGGCGGAGGTGCCGACGACCCGGGGCTGCAGCGGCTGCGAGCGGCCCTGTTCCGGCCCTCGCGCGCCCAGGTCGTCGTCGGCGTCCTGCTGGCCGCGCTCGGGTTCGCGGCCATCACCCAGGTCCGGACGAACACCACCGACAACAGCTACGCCGGCTACCGCGAGCAGGACCTCGTCGACGTGCTCTCCGGACTGGCCGGCACCTCCCAGCGCGCCCAGCAGGAGATCAACCGGCTCGAGGCGAGACGCCGTCAGCTCGAGAGCAGCCAGCTGGCCCAGACCGCGGCGCTCGCCGCCGCCCAGAAGCAGGCACAGGAGCTCGCGATCCTGGCCGGAGCGGTGCCGGTGACCGGACCCGGCATCCGCGTCACGGTGACCGAGGGCCCCCAGCACGTCAACGTCGACTCCGTGCTCGACACCATCGAGGAGCTGCGCTCGGCCGGCGCGGAGGCGATGCAGGTCAACGGCAAGGTGCGGCTGGTCGCGCAGAGCTCGGTGCAGTCGACCCCGTCGGGCATCGCGATCGACGGCGTGCAGCTGACCTCGCCGTACGTCTTCGACGTGATCGGCGATCCCCACACCCTGCACGGGGCGCTCACCCTGAGCGACGGCCCGATCGCGGAGTTCCAGGACTCCGGCGCGACCGTGGACGTCCAGGAGGAGAAGGCGCTCGACATCACCGCGACCCACAAGCGCGTCCCGGCGCAGTTCGCCCAGCCCCACTGACCCACCCTCCGGCGCTGCGGGCGGTCGCGTGGTCCCGGTAGCCTGCCGGGCAGCACGCCGTCGCTGCCACGTGACGGCCGGACCTGACCACCTCAGTAAGGAGAGCCGTGTACCCCGACGACCTGAAGTACACCGCGGAGCACGAGTGGATCCGGACACCCGGCGAGACCGACGGATCGGTGAGGGTCGGGATCACGCACTTCGCCCAGGACGCCCTCGGAGACATCGTCTACGTCTCCCTGCCGGCCGTGGGAGACAACGTCGCGGCCGGAGCGGCCTGCGGCGAGCTGGAGTCGACCAAGTCGGTCAGCGACGTCTACGCACCGGTCGACGGGGAGGTGGTCGCGGTCAACGAGACCCTCGACGCCACTCCCGAGCTGGTCAACAGCGACCCCTACGGCGAGGGCTGGCTCTACGAGCTGGCGCCCACCGACGCCTCGGCCGTCGACGGGCTGATGGACGCCGCGGCCTACCAGGCGACGCTCGGCGACTGACGCGCCCGGACACCCGTCCGCGACTCCGGTCCCGCCCGCGCGCGAAGTCACCCCGGCCGAGGATGCGCCTGATAAGTTCGCATCAACCATCAACCTCAGCCCGCTGCTGAGGGTTCGGACAGGAGACGATCACCGATGCCGTACTGCACCAACTGCGGCAACGCGAACCCCGACGATGCGCGCTTCTGCTCCAAGTGTGGCTCGCCGCTGCTGAGCGAAGGGGCAGGGGACTCGACCGCGACCATCAGCATCGCCGGCACCGAGCGCTCGGAGATCTCGTCGGACCGCCAGCTCAACCCGGTCGACGCGGCGGCGGTGGACGCCCTGCCGCGCGGGTCGGCGCTGCTCGTCGTCCAACGTGGTCCCGGGGCCGGCAGCCGCTTCCTGCTCGACAAGGACGTCGTCACCGCGGGCCGGCACGCCGACAGCGAGATCTTCCTCGACGACGTGACCGTCTCCCGCCGGCACGCGACCTTCACCCGCGAGGGCGACACCTTCACCGTCGCCGACGCGGGCAGCCTCAACGGCACCTACGTGAACCGCGACCGCATCGACACCGTCGTGCTCAAGGACACCGACGAGGTCCAGATCGGCAAGTACCGCCTGGTGTTCTTCCAGGGCCACGAGAACCAGTGAAGACGGCCCCATGACCGAGTCGCTCGGGGCGGGGGCTGCGGCCCCGGGGCGCCCACGCCTCAACATCGGTGAGGTCCTGGACCGGTTGCGGCCCGACTTCCCCGGGGTGACGATCCCCAAGATCCGCTTCCTCGAGGACAAGGGCCTGGTCAAGCCCGAGCGCACGCCGTCGGGCTACCGCAAGTTCTCCACCGACGACATCGAGCGGCTGCGCTACGTCCTGCGGATGCAGCGCGACCACTACCTGCCGCTCCGCGTGATCGGGGAGCACCTCGACGCGATCGACCGCGGGCTCGCCCCGCCACCGATCGAGCCCGTCGTCCCGACCGTGCCGACCGTGGCACTGGCTGCCGACGGTCTGCCGTCGGCGGAGTCGTTCGGGCGCCGCGACCAGGTCCGCCTGTCGCGCAAGGAGCTGCTGAAGATCGCCGAGATCTCCGAGGACCTGCTCGCCCAGCTCGAGCAGTACGGACTCGTCACGCCACGCACCGGGACCGGCCACTACGACACCGACGCGCTCGTGATCGCGACGACCGCGCGCGAGCTCGCGGAGTTCGGCTTCGAGCCGCGCCACCTGCGGGCGTTCAAGACGTCTGCGGACCGTGAGGTCGGCCTCGTCGAGCAGGTGGTGGCCCCCCACAAGCGCGGCCGCGACACCGCCGCGCGGGCCCGGGCCGAGGAGACCGTCAACGAGATCGCGGCGCTGTCGGTGCGTCTGCATGCGACTCTCGTCAAGGCCGGCCTCCGCGCCACCTGACCGCCCGGCCGACCCCCGCTGTGGCCTGTGCGTGCGGGGGTAGTGTGGAAGCCATGCGCGAGGTCGACGTCCTGGGTGTGCGGGTCGAGATGCCGTCGAACAACCCGATCGTGCTGCTGCGCGAGGTGGAGGGTCAGCGCTACCTCCCGATCTGGATCGGTGCGGTCGAGGCGACCGCCATCGCCTTCGCCCAGCAGGGCGTCGTACCTCCTCGACCGTTGACCCACGACCTGCTCAAGGACGTGCTGGAGTCGACCGGGAACGAGCTCACCGAGGTCCACATCACCGAGGTCAAGGACGGGATGTTCTTCGCCACGCTCGTGCTCGCGTCGGGGGTCGAGGTCAGCGCCCGGCCGTCGGACTCCATCGCCCTGGCGCTGCGGACCGGGAGCCGGATCCTGTGCGCCGACGAGGTCCTGGCCGAGGCCGGACTCGACGCACCCGCCGAGCAGGAGGACGAGGTGGAGAAGTTCCGCGAGTTCCTCGACCAGGTCTCGCCCGAGGACTTCGAGACCCGCTGAGCCCTGCGCCGACCCTCACCCTCAAGTAGAGGTTGAGGGTTGCGACACGCCGCCGTCGTCTTTGACGAGTCTCACCCACGGGCCTACCTTGAACTGTCCTCGTTGTAACTCCACCGATGTGGTTGCCACCGCAGCCGCACGGTTTCCCCAGGGGTCACGCACCACGAGGTAGCCGACGGAGGTCGTAGTGAACGACAACGAGCAGCACGCAGGCCAGCAGCAGGCCGAGGCCCGGCTGGCCGCCGAGGCGGCGCAGGAGCAGGGACTGCTCTTCACCGACGACGTCTCGCCGCTGCCCAGCGACACCGGCTACCGCGGGCCCACCGCCTGCAACGCCGCCGGCATCACCTACCGCCAGCTCGACTACTGGGCCCGCACCGGACTGGTCGAGCCGACCGTCCGCGGCGCCACCGGCTCGGGGTCCCAGCGGCTCTACTCCTTCCGCGACATCTTGATCCTCAAGGTGATCAAGCGGCTGCTCGACGCCGGCATCTCCCTGCAGCAGATCCGCACCGCCGTCCAGCACCTCCGCACCCGCGGCACCGACGACCTGACCCGCGTCACCCTGATGAGCGACGGCGCCTCGGTCTACGAGTGCACCAGCAGCGACGAGGTCATCGACCTGCTCCAGGGCGGTCAGGGCGTCTTCGGCATCGCCATCGGCGGCGTGTGGCGGGAGATCGAGGGCACGCTCTCCGAGCTCCCCAGCGAGCGCACCGTCGACGAGACCGACACCGACGGCGCCGCCGACGAGCTCGCCGCCCGCCGGGCCGCCCGCAAGCTGGGCTGACTCCGCCCCCACCCGTCGACCACGGCGCCCCCGGACCGGTCCGGGGGCGCCTTTTTGTTGCGGTTTGGTCCCAAACCGCAACATCGAGCCCCGAAAACCTGCGGTTGGGGACCAAACGGCGACCCTGGTGGCCACGGCGCGCGGTGAGCGTCCACGCGTCGGCGATAGCCGTACGACGGGGGAGCCGTGGTTAGACTCACCCTGCTGACAATCCCGCACGGGAGAGTCTCTGCCCGGGCCGCGGCCCGGGAACGGAGCGCCGAAGGGGCAACCCCTCCCCGGAACCTCTCAGGCGCCAGGACCGTGCGGACCAGGCAACTCTGGAGCGCACGCGACAGAGGGGGAGGCGAATCGACCCGTCGAGGAGCCACCCGTGACCCAGCAGCACACCTTCGCCGACCGCCACCTCGGCCCGCGCCCGGACGACCTCGCCCGCATGCTCGAGGTCGTCGGCTTCGACTCGCTCGACGACCTGATGGTCGCGGCGGTGCCCGGCCCGATCGCCTCGCGCACCCTCGATCTGCCCGAGCCGCTCTCGGAGTACGACGCGTCCCGCGAGCTGCGCCGGCTCGCCGCGGCCAACCGCCCGGCCGAGTCGATGATCGGGTTGGGCTACCACGCGACGATCACCCCGCCGGTGATCCGGCGCAACGTGCTCGAGGACCCGTCCTGGTACACCGCCTACACGCCGTACCAGCCCGAGATCTCGCAGGGCCGCCTCGAGGCGCTGCTCAACTTCCAGACCGTCATCGGCGACCTGACCGGTCTGCCCACGGCCAACGCGAGCCTGCTCGACGAGGGCACGGCGGCGGCCGAGGCGATGACGCTCGTACGACGTGCCCAGCGCGGGGCGAACGGGCCGTTCGTCGTCGACGCCGACGCCCTCCCGCAGACGATCGAGGTCATCCGCACCCGCGCCGACGCGATGGGCATCGACGTGGTCGTGGCCGATCTCGCCCACGGTCTTCCCGAGGGCGACCTGTGCGGCGTCCTCGTGCAGTACCCCGGTGCGTCCGGCCGGATCCTCGACCCCCGCCCGGTCATCGAGGCGACCCACGAGCGCGGCGCGCTCGTGGTGGTCGCCGCCGACCTGCTCGCGCTGACCCTCCTCGAGTCGCCCGGCGAGCTGGGCGCCGACGTCGTCGTCGGCTCGTCGCAGCGCTTCGGGGTACCGATGTTCTACGGCGGCCCGCACGCCGGCTTCATGTCCGTCGCCGCAGGGCTCGAGCGGCACCTGCCCGGCCGACTCGTCGGGGTCTCGGTCGACGCCGAGGGCCGTCCGGCGTACCGCCTGGCCCTCCAGACCCGCGAGCAGCACATCCGTCGCGACAAGGCGACCTCCAACATCTGCACCGCCCAGGTGCTGCTGGCTGTCGTCGCCTCGATGTACGCCGTCTACCACGGCCCCGACGGACTGCGCGCGATCGCGCAGGGCATCAACGACGACGCGCGCGACCTCGCCGCGATGCTCCGCCAGGGCGGGGTCGAGGTGGTGCACGAGCACGTCTTCGACACGGTCCTGACCCGCGTCCCGGGCCGCGCCGCCGACGTCGTCGCCGGGGCCCGCACCCTGGGCCTGCACCTGCGGCTGGTGGACGACGACCACGTCGCGCTGAGCGTGGGGGAGACGTTCGGGCCGGGCTCCTTCGGGTCCGTGCTGCGCGCGTTCGGCGTCTACGCCGAGGGCCACCACGGCGTCGAGAGTGCCGACACCCTGCCGGCCGGCCTGGCCCGCTCCACGCCGTACCTGACCCACGAGGTCTTCCACGCCCACCGCTCCGAGACCCAGATGCTGCGCTACCTGCGCACCCTGTCGGCCCGCGACTACGCGCTCGACCGCGGCATGATCCCGCTCGGCTCGTGCACGATGAAGCTGAACGCCACCACCGAGATGGAGCCGGTCTCGATGCCCGGCTTCGCCGACCTGCACCCGTTCGCACCCGCCGCCGACGCCGAGGGCTACCGCGAGCTGATCGACCAGCTCGAGGGCTGGCTGGCCGAGGCGACGGGCTACGACCGCGTCTCGATCCAGCCGAACGCCGGCTCGCAGGGCGAGCTGGCCGGGCTGCTGGCCATCCGCGGCTACCACCACGCTCGCGGCGACGAGGGTCGCACCGTCTGCCTGATCCCGTCGTCGGCCCACGGCACCAACGCCGCGTCCGCGGTGATGGCCGGCATGCAGGTCGTGGTCGTGAAGGCGACCGACGACGGGTCGGTCGACCTCGACGACCTGCGCGCGCTGTGCGAGAAGCACGCCGACACGCTCGCGGCGATCATGGTGACCTACCCGTCGACGCACGGCGTCTACGAGGACTCCATCACCGAGCTCTGCCGGATCGTGCACGAGGTCGGGGGACAGGTGTACGTCGACGGGGCGAACCTCAACGCCCTGCTCGGCTTCGCCCGACCGGGGGAGTTCGGCGGCGACGTCTCCCACCTCAACCTGCACAAGACCTTCTGCATCCCGCACGGCGGGGGCGGCCCCGGCGTCGGCCCGATCGGCGTGCGCGCCCACCTCGCGCCGTACCTGCCGACGCACGGGCAGCACCCCGACCCCGAGAAGCGACACGGCATCGGCGCGATCAGCGCGGCGCCGTACGGCTCGGCGGGCATCCTGCCGATCTCCTGGGCCTACATCGCGATGATGGGCGCCGAGGGGTTGCGTCGCGCGACCGCGACCGCCGTCCTGTCGGCCAACTACGTCGCGGCCCGGCTCGACGGCGCGTTCCCCGTGCTCTACCGCGGCGACCACGGTCTGGTCGCGCACGAGTGCATCCTCGACCTGCGCGGACTGACCAAGGCCTCCGGCGTCACCGTCGACGACGTCGCGAAGCGGCTCGTCGACTACGGGTTCCACGCGCCGACCATGTCGTTCCCGGTCGCCGGCACCCTGATGGTCGAGCCCACCGAGTCGGAGGACCTCGTCGAGATCGACCGCTTCTGCGACGCGATGCTCGCCATCCGCGCCGAGATCGAGCAGGTGGAGCGGGGGGAGTGGAGCGTCGACAAGTCCCCGCTCCGCGGCGCGCCCCACACCGCCCGTGCGATCGTCGGCGACTGGGACCGGGCGTACCCCCGCGAGGTCGGCGTCTTCCCGACCGGCCCCGACCCGGACAAGTACTGGCCCCCGGTGGCCCGGATCGACCAGGCGTACGGCGACCGTCACCTGGTCTGCTCCTGCCCGCCCCCGGAGGCCTTCGCCGAGGCCTGAGCGGCGCCCCCAAAACCCTGCGGTTTGGTCCCAAACCGCAGAAATCCGGCCGAAAAGTTGCGGTTGGGGACCAAACCGCATGGTTACCGACCCTCGGTACGGCGTCCGGCTGTTCCGTCATTCAGTCGGAGTCGCCATACTCGGGCCGTGCGCCCACTCCGTGTCCTCGGCCCCGTCCTCGTCACGATCTCGCTGGCAGCCGGGGCGCTGGCGGTGGCCGCCGGGCCGGCCGGTGCGCGGACGGACCGACACGTCGCGCCGACGGTCCGGGTCTCGGTGATGACCCAGAACATCTTCTACGGCGGCGACGACTACGACCTCGCCACCGGCGACTTCTGCGCCACACCGGACGGATGCCCGCGGGCGCTCCACCGGCTCGCCCACATCATCGCCGTGAGCGGCGCCGACGTCGTCGGCGTCCAGGAGGCCGAGCGCAACACCCGGCGTCTCGCGGCGCTGCTCGGCTGGCACGCCAGCCCGCAGGCACACGTGATCTCACGCTTCCCGATCCTGGACCCCCCGCACAGCCGCGGCGTGTTCACCTACGTCGAACCCGTCCCCGGCCGCGTGATCGCCGTCGCGAACACCCACCTGCCGTCCACACCGTACGGTCCCTACCGGGTCCGCGCGGGCTGGTCGCACGACCGGGTGATGCGGCTCGAGCGCTCACTCCGGGTCCCCGCGCTCGCTCCGGTCCTGAGGCGACTGCCGGTGCTTGCCGCGCGGGGCGTCCCGGTCTTCCTGACCGGTGACTTCAACAGCCCGTCGTACCTCGACTGGACACCGAAGGTCGCCCGGGCGAGGGCCGACGTGCCGTACGCCGTGCAGTGGCCCGCCAGCAGGACCCTGGCCGAGGCCGGGTTCCACGACTCCTACCGCGACGCCCACCCCGACCCGGTCGCGGACCCCGGCTTCACGTGGTCCCCCGGCGGCCCGGAGACCCAGAAGCACGACTTCCCCGACCGGATCGACTGGGTCCTCCACGCCGGGCCGTCCACGACGGTCTCGAGCCGACTGCTCGGGGAGCGGGGCGATCCGCAGGCCGATCTGACCTTCGCGCCGCCGTACCCCAGCGACCACCGCGGCGTGGTCTCGACGTTCGACGTGACGCCGGCGGCCGCACCGGTCATGGTGTCGCCGCGCACCCGCCGCGTGATCACCGGTCCGAGCGGGCTCCGGGTGCGGTTCCATGCGGAGGGCCGGCCCGGCGAGACGATCGGGCTGGTGCCGCGCGGACGCTCGGGCAGCCCCCTCCGCGCCGTCTCCACGAGCGGTCGCCGGGACGGAGTCGTCCGGATCAGGACCGCCCGTCTGAGTCCGGGGTCGTACGACGTGGTGCTGGTCGACTCGACGAGCGGCCATCGCGAGGCGACCGCGCCGGTCTGGGTCTACGGTCCGCACAGTCGCGCGCACCTCACCTCCGACCGGAGGACCTACCGCGTCGGCGACCCGGTCCGGGTGAGCTGGACGCGCGCGCCGGGTGACAACCTCGACTGGATCGGGCTGTTCCGGTGTCACCGCACCTGTGGCGGACCAGGGAGCTACCTGGTCTACCGCTACACGCGGACCGCGATCGAGGGCACGGTCACGTTCGGTCGCCACCGCTACCTGGGCGAGGGCTCGGTGTCGTGGCCACTGCCACCCGGTCGGTACGTCGCGCGCCTGCTCGTCGACGACAGCTACCACGCCCGCGGGGTGTCACCCCGGTTCCGGATCGTGCGCCGCTGACCCCGCCGTCCGGATCCCGGCGCCAAAAAGCATGCGGTTTGGTCCCAAACCGCAGAAATCCGGCCGAAAAGTTGCGGTTGGGGACCAAACCGCAAGCTTTCTGAACCCGCCGGAAGCCGGGATCAGCGGGCCTGGGAGACGCTCGACATGTTGAAGTCGGGGATCCGGAGGGCTGGCATCGCCGTCCGGGAGAAGTAGTCGTCGCCCCACTCGCGGCTGAAGGCCGGCCCGGTGGCCGAGGCGTGGGTGAAGCGCCGCAGCAGGTCGACGGGGCTCTCGTTGAACCGGAAGTTGTTCACGGCCCCGGTGATCTCGCCGTTCTCCACGAGGTACACCCCGTCGCGGGTCAGGCCGGTGAGCAGCAGCGTCTGCGGATCCACCTCCCGGATGTACCACAGGCACGTCAGCAGCAGGCCGCGTGCGGTGCCGGCGACGACGTCGTCGAGGCCGCCGGTGGCGCCGTCGACCTCGAGCACCAGGTTGTCGATGCCGGGCGTGACCGGCTGCCCGGTGAGGGCGGCGGTCTCACGCGTCTGGCGCAGCGCAGCCAGCCGGCCGCGCTCGATCCAGTCCGTACGGCGGAGGGGCAGGCCGGTGTCGAAGACCGACTCGTCGTTGCTCGACGACTCCACGACGACCCGTGCCGCGCACTCGAGACCGGCGTACGCGGGGTCGGAGTAGAGCGTGACCTCAGGCCGGACCAGCTCGTCGCCGATCCGGGTGCCACCGCCGCGCCGGCTGTAGACCGACTGCCCGTCGTGGGCGTCCCGCGCGCCGGCCGACCAGTAGGCGTCGATCATCAGGTCCGCGACCGCGGTCGGCGGCAGGATCGTGTCGTAGCGCCCGGCCGGCAGGTCGACCGTGCGCGCGGCCCAGCCCAGCCGGCGGGCCACCGCCGCCTCGACCTCGAGTGCGTCGACGCCCACGAAGTCGCGGGTCGCGCCGCCGACCCAGGCGCTGCTCGTGAGGTCGCCGGTCTTGCCGGTGCACGCGTAGTGACCGGTCGGCTGCTCGTGCCGCAGCCGCAACCCGGTGGTGGAGCCGACGTAGGTCGTGGTCAGGTGGTGGTCGACGAACCCGTAGAGGATCCGGCCCCCGTCGCGGGCCCGGCCGAAGGCCTCACCCAGGGCCGGCGCGAACGTGTCGAAGACGTGGATGTCGGTCTCACCGGGCACGGCGTCCCACGAGGGGTCGGCCTGGCCCGCGACCAGGTCGTTCGCGTCGCCCGACGGCGCCGCGGCGCGGGCAGCCGCATCGGCCGCAGCCACCAGCGCGTCGACCTGCTCGCGCGACGCCGCGCTGCCGGACACGGACCCGACCGCGACGCCGTCGGGCTGCCGGGCGAAGGAGACCACGGTGACGTCGATGCCGCGCATCACGCCGTTGGTCGTGAGCGTGTTGTTGGCCCACCGGAGGTTGGCGCTGGTCCGGTGACGGGCGATCACCACGCAGTCGTCGGCCGCCGAGGCGGCCAGGGCGTGCTCGACGAGATCCTGCACGGTCGTGACCATCAGTGCGCCCCCTCGTCCTGGGTGTTCAGGATCCGTACGCCGCGGAACAGCGCCGTCGGGCAGCCGTGGCTCACCGCCGCCACCTGCCCCGGCTGCGCCTTGCCGCAGTTGAACGCCCCGCCGAGCACCCAGGTCTGCGGGCCACCGACGGCCTCCATGGAGCTCCAGAACTCGGTCGTGGTCGCCTGGTAGGCCGCGTCGCGGACCTGGCCGGCCAGCCGGCCGTCCTCGATCCGGTAGAACCGCTGGCCGGTGAACTGGAAGTTGAACCGCTGCATGTCGATCGACCACGACTTGTCGCCGACGACGTAGAGGCCCTGCTCGACCCGGCCGATCAGGTCGGCGGTGGACACGTCGTCCGTCCCCGGCTGCAGCGAGACGTTGGCCATCCGCTGGATCGGGATGTGGCCGGGGGAGTCGGCGTAGGCACACCCGTTGGAGCGGCCGTCGTTGAGCTCGGGGTGCAGCGCACCCATCGGCCGGTCGAGCTGGTAGCCCACGAGGATGCCGTCGCGGACGATGTCCCAGCTCTGCGTGGCCACCCCCTCGTCGTCGTAGCCGATGCGTGGCCAGGCCGTGCTCGACGGTGCGGTCGCCGGTCACGTGCATCACCGGCGAGCCGTACTGCAGCGTGCCCGAGCCGGTCGATCGTGGCGAACGACGTGCCGGCGTAGTTGGCCTCGTAGCCCAGCGCCCGGTCGAGCTCGGTGGCGTGGCCGATCGACTCGTGGATGGTCAGCCAGAGGTTGCTCGGATGGATCACGAGGTCGAGCACCCCGGCCTCCACGCTCTTGGAGACCAGCTTCTCGTCCAGCAGCTCGGGCACCTCGGCCAGCTCGGCGTCCCAGTCCCAGGCGCCGTCGGCGGCCGACCCGACGACGTACTCCCAGCCGCGCCCGACCGGCGGCGCGATCGAGCGACATGTCGTCGAACGTGCCGGTGTTGTCGTCGGCGCCCATCGCGGTGAACGCGGGCATCAGCCGCACCCGCTGCTGCGTCGTGCGGGTGCCGGCGAGGTCGGCGTAGTACTTGTTCTCGCGCACCTGGAGCAGGTCGGCCGTGGCATGGGCGACGGCCGGATGGCGGCGCAGGCGCTGGGTCCAGTCGACGAGGACGGCGGCCTTCTCGGCCACCGGCACGTCGAACGGGTCGAGGGCGTACGACGACACCCAGGTGACGTCGTCGTACACCGGCTCCGGGGCGATCTCGACCGGCACCGTGGTCATGGCGGCGGACACCCGGGCCACCGCCACCGCCGTCTCCGCGACCCGGACGGCCTCGTCGGCGGTCAGGTGGACCCCCGAGGCGAAGCCCCAGGCGCCGCCGTGGACGACACGGACCGCGAAGCCGAGGTCCTCGACGTCGCCGACGCCCTGGACGGCTCCGTCGCGGACCCGCACGTCCTGGTAGCGGACCCGCTCGAACCGGAAGTCGGCATGGGTGGCGCCGAGCTCGCGGGCGCGGGACAGCGCCGCGTCGCCCAGCGAGCGGTAGGGGAGGACGGTGAACCCGGGGTCGAGCCCCTCGGCTCGAGCGCCGTCTCCCGTCGGTCGAGCGGAGTCGAGACCAGGCATGGTCAGAAACCTAGCCGGGTCAGCAGGAGATGCGGACGGTCGACCCGCTGCGTGCCTTGCTGACGACCAGCTGGGTCGGGATCCGGTCGCGCATCTCGGCCACATGGCTCACCACGCCGACGGCCCGGCCGTTCTCGCGGAGGGTGTCGAGGATGTCGAGCACGTCGTCGAGGGTCTCGGCGTCGAGGGACCCGAACCCCTCGTCGACGAACAGCGTGGCGAGGTCGGCGCCGCCCGCCTCGTGGGCCACCACGTCGGCCAGTCCGAGCGCGAGGGCGAGGGACACCACGAAGGTCTCGCCGCCCGAGAGGGTCGCGGGGTCGCGGCTCTCGCCGGACCAGTCGTCACGCACCACGAGGCTGAGGCCGCCGCGCGCCTCACCGGCCCCGCGGCGGCCGACGTGCTCGAGGGAGTAGCGCTGGTCGCTCATGCCGGCGAGCCGGACGTTGGCCGCCGCGACCACCTGCGACAGCCGATAGCCCAGGACGTAGGCCGACAGCCGCATCTGCAGGCGGTTGTCGGGGGCCTTGCCCTCGACGAAGGCGGACACCGAGGTCGCGAGCTCGAGCTGCTCGCGCACCGGCGCCCAGGCCTCGAGGGCGGCCAGCAGCTCGGCCGTCAGCCCGGCCACCCGGGCCCGCCGGCGCGCCGCCGACCTGGTGGGCCGCCCGGGCCTGCTCCAGGGCCGCGTCCGCGGCCCGGTGGGCGGCCTCGAGCGAGGCCAGATCGGTCTCGGGGGAGTCGAGGAGCAGCCGGGCTCCGGGCTCGGCCAGCACGGCCTCGGCGGCCGGCGAGCTCGGCACGCCGGCTGCGGACGAGCTCGTCGAGCCGAGCGAGCTCGTCGGCCGAGAGCTCGGCCCGGCGCGCGGTGGCGCTGTCGTCGAAGCCCGCCTCGAGCGCGGCCCGCGTGAGCGCCAGCTCGGCCTCGTCGACGGCGGCGGCCGCGACGTCGCGGGCGACCGAGGCGTCGTGAGCCCGACGCGCGGCCGTCCCGCTGCGTCTCGAGCTGGTCGACGGCGTCGCTCAACGCTGGCGTGGTCGCCGCGGACCGCAGCCACCTCGGCCTCCAGTCGGGTGACCTGGGAGCGGAGGTGCGCGAGGGTCGTCGTCAGCTCCGCGGCCGGATCGCGGCGGGTGTCGTGCTCGTCGTCGAGGCAGGTCGGCCCGGCGCTCCGCGCCGGAGAGCTGCTCGGTGAGGGCCGGGATGGCGGGCGGCGGCCGCGGCTGTCTGCGACAGCGACTGCTCCGCCGCGACCGACGGCGCGGTCGAGCTCGTGGGCGGGGACCGCCGCGGCCACCTGCCGCGTGGCCTCGAGCGCCGCCGTCGCCTCGCGCACCCGCAGGTCGAGGGCGTGCTCGAGGGCCTGCGCGTCGTCGACGGCCTTCTGGGCCTCTCGCTCGGCTGCGGCGTCGGGATGGCCGGCGCCCGGGCGGGCCGGGTGGGGATGGTCGACCGAGCCGCAGACCGGGCAGTCGTCGCCGACCGCCAGGGCCCCGGCGAGCTCGGCGGCCATCCCCGCGATCCGGCGCTCACGGAGGTCGAGCAACCGCTCGCGCAGATCGAGCAGGCGACCGACCGCGGAGGTGTGGTCGGTGGTCGCCAGCGCCAGCTCGGCCTGCAGCCGGGCCAGGTCGGCGTGGGCGGCCGCGACGCTGCGCAGGCGACGGCCTCGGCCTCGACCGTCGGGCAGCACGCGGCGCGGCCTCGGCCGCGACGCGGACGTCGTCCTCGAGGCGGGTCACGAGATCGCGCGAGCGTCGCGCTCTCGGCCCGCGCCAGCTCGTCGTCGCGCTGGAGCGAGCTCAGCTCGTCGGCCCGCTCCTCCTCCTCGGTCCGCAGGCACGACAGGCGCTGCTCGGCGGGGAGCAGCACGGTGAGGGTCGTGAGCTCGTGGGCCAGACGGGTCGAGCTCTGCGGGCAGGTCGGCGACGTCGAGACCGGTCAGCCGCCGCCTCGGCGTGCAGCTCACGGGCGGCGGCGTCGGCCTCGACCAGCCGCTCGGCCCGTTCGTCGACGAGCCGGGCCAGAGGCCGCAGCCCCTGGGCGCGGAGCGCGGCCTCCAGACGGGCTGCGTCGTCCGCCTGGTCGCCGGCCGCTGCGGTCAGCCGCTCGTGGGCGGCGGCGGCGGCGAGGACCCGGGCGCGCGCCTGCGCGGCCTCGCGGCCCTGCTCCCACGCGTCGTGCGGCCGCGCGCTCGTCCTGCTCGGTCGCGGCGGCGTCGAGTCGCGGCCCGGGCGGCGTCGGTCGCGGCCGCGTCGTCCACGGCGACGTGCCCAGCCCCTCGCCGGATCGACCGGCGCCGGCGGCCGACAGGTCGCCGACAGCGTCGGGGACCGGCGCGGCCGGCGGCCTCGGACAGGCGGCTGACCAGGTCGGCGACGCGCGGTCAGGTGGGTCTGGACTCGCGACGCAGGGTCAGTCGGTGGTCGCGCAGCCAGCCCTCGACCCGCTCGAACCGACCGGTCCGGAACAGGCGCGCCAGGAGCTGGTGTCGTTGCGCGGAGTCGGCTCGCAGAAAGGCCTGGAAGTGACCCTGGGGGAGGAGGGCGACCTGGCAGAACTGGTCGAGGTTCATCCCGAGCAGTCCCGACAGCAGGTCGCCTGCCTCGTCGAGCCGGCTGCTGAGCGGGCACCACTCGCCGTCGTGGCGCTCGCAGAGCGTCACCTTGGCCGGCTCGCGCGTCATCCCGGTGCCGCGCTTCTTGGGGCGCTCCCAGGCGGGGGAGCGGACGACGCGGAAGCGCCGCCCGGACAGCGTGAGGTCGAGCTCCACCGAGGGGGCCAGGCCGGCGGGCGCCTGGTCGGAGCGCAGCCGACCGGCGTGGTTGCGGTCGCCCGGGATGGCGCCGTACAGGGCGAAGCAGACCGCGTCGAGGACGCTGGACTTGCCGGCGCCGGTGGCGCCGGACAGCAGGAAGAGCCCGGCGTCGGACAGGGCGTCGAAGTCGACCTCGGCGGTCTCGACGAACGGGCCGAACGCCGTGACGGACAGGCGGTGGAGACGCATCAGCCCGTCCCGGAGAGGAGAACGTCGGCCTCGGGGTCGTCGGCGCACGCGTCGCAGGCCAGCCTGCAGCAGAGCGGACTCGTCGACCGTGGCCGGCGCTCCCCGCATCGCGGTCGACGAAGTCGAGCGCGACCTCGTGGTCGCGCCGGCCCTGAGGGGCGGCGGTCGGCAGCGTCGGGGCGCGACCCCTCCGGCGGGGCGAAGGCGAGCACCAGGGTCTCGGGGAAGCGCGCACGGAGCCGCTCCATCGGGTGGGCCGGACGGACGGCGTCGGTGAGGGTCGCCTGGAGCCAGTGGTCCTCGAGGCCGGCCAACGTCGGGTCGCTGAGGAGGGTCTCCAGGTCGCCGCGGACCCGCGCCAGCCGACGCGGCACCGGAGCCTCGACGAACTCCGCCGACTCGACGCCGTCGCGGCCGAGGTCGACCAGCCAGCAGCCCTTGGTGTGGTCGGCCTCGGAGAAGGAGTAGGCCAGCGGGGACCCGCTGTAGCGCAGGGCCTCGCCGAGCGTCGCGCGGCCGTGGAGGTGGCCGAGCGCCGTGTAGGAGATGCCGTCGAAGAGCGACGACGCGACCATCGAGACCCCACCGACGCTGATGTCGCGCTCGGACTCGCTCGGCCGGCCGCCGGCCACGAACGCGTGGGCCAGCACCACCGAGCGCATCGGCCGCCGGGCCAGGTCGGCCCGGACCCGCCGCATCGCCTCGGCCACCGCGGCCTCGTGGCTGCGGGCCGGGAGCCGCCACGGCTCGTGGAGCGCCTGGGGTCGAGGTAGGGGAGCCCGTGCACCGCGACCGGCCCGTGGGCGTCCTCCAGCAGCACCGGGGTGCCGACCCGGGAGGCGTCGGTGCGGAGGAAGACGCCGGCCGCGTCGATCAGCCGTGAGCCGAAGCCGAGCCGCTGGGCCGAGTCGTGGTTGCCCGAGGTCAGCACGACCCGGGCGCGCGTGGCGGCCAGCCGGGCGAACGTCTCGTCGGCCAGGCGTACGGCGTCGACGTGGGGCAGCGCGCGGTCGTAGATGTCGCCGGCGACGACCACGAGGTCGACCCGCTCCGCCTCGATCACCCCGACCAGGTGGTCGACGAAGGTCGCCTGGTGCTCGAGCATGCCCACGCGGTGGAACGAGCGACCCAGGTGCCAGTCGGAGGTGTGGAGGATCCGCACAGGACGAACCTAGGGACGAGCACCGACACCGCAGCGGCCCCACGCCGGTCGGCGCGAAGAGGCATCGAAATCACGCCGAGTCGGCTGGTGACGACCTCGGCGGCTCAGGCGTAGCGGACGGTGCGCGTCGGCGCGGGTGAAGCCGAAGAGGCCGACCCCGGCCTCGCGGGCCAGGTGGACCGCCAGCGACGTCGGGGCACCCACCGAGACCAGCGAGCCGACCCCGGCCGCCACCGCCTTCTGGACGAGCTCGAAGCCGGCCCGGCCACTGACCACGAGGTACGGCCGCGGCGGGCGGCTCACCCGCCAGGACCCGCGCCCCGGTCACCTTGTCGACGGCGTTGTGCCGCCCGACGTCCTCGCGTACGACGTGCTGGTCGCCGTCGGCGGAGAACAGCCCGGCCGCGTGCACCCCACCGGTCCGGCCGAACACGTCCTGCCCCTCGCGCAGCAGCCCCGGCAGCCGGCGTACGACGTCCGGGCTCGGCGGCGGGCCCTGCCCACGGGCGACCGCGCACCGTCGTGAGCGCCGCGTCGATGCTGTCCTTGCCGCAGACCCCGCACGCCGACGACCCGCTCGACAGCCCGGCATGACGATGGGCGAGGTCGACCGGGCCGGCCGCGGTCACCGTCACCACGTTGAACTCCTGCTCGGGCGCGAGGTCCGCGTCGGTGCAGTAGGCCACGCCGGCCAGGTCGTCGGGCCGGACCAGCCCCTCGTGGACGACCCAGCCCGCCGCCAGCTCGAAGTCGTGGCCCGGGCGTCCGCATGGTCACCCAGGCGCGCTGGGCCGGCGGAGCCGGGCCACGCGAGCCGGATCTCCAGCGGCTCCTCGGCCGCGACGACGTCCTCGCGGGCGTGCTCGCCGGTCTCGTCGTGCTCGATGACCCGCACCCGCGACACGGGCCCGTACGCCGCGCCAGCTCGGTCATGACCCCACCCTAGGCACCAGGTCGGGACCGGTTCGAGCGCGGACGCAACCAAACCTCGGTCCGCCGCGTCTGTTCGAGCAGACAGCGACAGCCACGGGGGCTGTCTCTCATCGGAGGGACATCATGAACAATCCAGCATCTCGGGCCAAGGTCATCGCCTCGGCCGCGGTCACCGCGGGGCTCTGCCTCGCCGGCACGGCCGCACTCTCGACTCCGTCCCAGGCCGCCACCGGCTCCTGCGACACCGCCTTCCCGGTCGCGACCTCACCGCCGACCAGGTCGTCCACGGCCTCACGGTCACGCAGCGGGACGACGCCGTCGGCCTTCGACGGCACCGTGATCGGCGTCCTGCACGACGGCATCGAGCCCGGCGTCGACATGGTGATGATGAAGCTGTCCTCGCCCGACCATCACCTACGTCGGCGGCATCTGGGAGGGCATGTCCGGCTCGCCGGTCTACGCCGCGGACGGCGAGCCTGATCGGCGCCGTCGCCTACACGCTGTCCTACGGCCCGACGCCCGTCGCGGGCATCACGCCCTGGGCGGACATGCAGGCGTACGCCGGTACACCCGGCGCCGGCCGGCGCACCTGAAGGTCTCCGCCGCGGCCGCGAGGAAGATCGCGGCCGCGACCGACGTCACGAAGGCCCAGGCGGCCTCGCGGGCTTCCGCGAGCTCGAGGCACCGACGGTCGTGTCCGGACTCGGCAGCCGCGCGCACCTCTCCGAGGCGACACGGGCCGGCCCTACCTGAGCAGCAGCGTCACCGCCGCCGGGCGAACCACGGGCGCGAGCAGCCCCGTCGGTCCGACATGGTCGCGGGCGGCAACCTGGTCGCCACCGAGGCCACCGGCGACATCGTCTTCGGCGGGCTCGGCACGATCACCTCGGTCTGCGCCGACCGCGTCGTCGGCTTCGGCCACCCGATGGAGTTCGCCGGCAACGTCGACTACGGGATGGCGGGCGCCGATGCGCTCTACATCCAGGGCGACTCGCTCGGCTCGCCGTTCAAGGTCGCCAACATCGGCGACGTCCTCGGCACCATCGACCAGGACCGGATGACCGGGATCTCCGGGCCGCTCGGGCCGGTCCCCCGACTCGACTGCCGATCACGTCCACGGTGACCTACCACCCCGACGGCGGCACGGTCCGCACCCGGACGGGCTCCTCCGACGTCCAGCTGCCCGCAGGCCGCGGCCGCGGTCACGTTCTACGAGCTGGTGCCAACCACCAGAGCGTCCTGGACGCCTACCAGCAGGGCTCGGAGGCGCAGTCGTGGACGTCCACGGTCACACGGCCGCCGGGCCGTTCACGCTTCAACGGCGGCAACCGCTACGCCGACATCTTCGACATCGCCTTCGGCGTCGAGCTTGGACCTGCCCGACCTGGTCTACCTGCTGACCAACGTCGACGGCGTCGACGATCGACTCGGTCGACGTCACCTCCGCCGTCGTCGACGACAGCTCGGTCCTGAGGATCGTCGGAGCCGACCAGCGACGTGCCGGGCACCTGGCACGCGGTCGACGTGCACAAGCCGCTGCTCCTGAAGGCGCACTCGAAGGCCGACCCTGCGGCTGCGCTACGCCGGCGGGACGCACGGGCCGGCGTTCCAGCGTCGCCGTCCCGGCCGGCACCGCCGGCTTGCGCGGGCACCCTCAGCGCCTCCGCGGTCGGAGGGCTTCCCGTTCGAGCAGAGCGCACCCGCGCACTGCTGGCCGGGGTCGAGAAGCTGGTCGACGAAGGCCCAGCGCAACGACCAGGCCCAGATCGACTTCTTCGCCTTCGGCGGCAAGGGCGGGTCGGTCCAGTCCCACCTGGCCACCACGGCGGGGAGCAAGGTCATCACCGGGCAGCTGGACCTGAGGGTCAAGGTGGGCTGACTGCCCGTCGTACGACAGACGACGGCCGTGCCGACGTCGCCCCATGCGACGTCGGCACGGCCGTCGGCCGTGGTGGGGTGACGGGCTCAGCGCACCCGCACGACGATCGGCGCCCTGCCGTAGTGCGGCTTGGTCACCGTTCCCTTGTGCTTGCCCTGGGCGTACGACGCCGGGAAGGTGATCGAGCAGGTGCCCTTGGCCTTGGTCTTGCAGTGGAAGTGGCCGATCTTCACCTTGCGCGCCCTTCACCGGCGGCTTGGCGTCGCGGACGGTGAAGACGACCTTCTGCTTGCGGTGCCGCTTCCAGCTCGTCTTGGAGGCCTTCGTGGTCAGGCCGGGCAGCACCTGCGTGTGCCAGATGCCGCTGCCGTCGTTGAGCACGATGTCGCCCCTGGCCCGGGAGCCCTCGATCGCGATCGAGTACGCGAGCCCGTGCTTGGGGATGCCCGGCCTTGGTCACCGCGCCCACGCCCAGACCCGTGGTGCTGGTCCGCATCGCCCGCACCGTCGGCGTGCTGTTCGCCCAGGCGAGCCACAGCCGGCCCGACCGGCGCGGTGGAGAGGGCGATGCTGGTGGCGAGCTTGCTGCTGCGGGACCTTGACCGTCTGGTCCGTGCCGACCTTCCAGATCCGGATCGCCTTGCACGTCGGGTCCGCCGACGCAGTACGCCGCGAAGACGCCGCCGCCGGCGCGTGCCGCCAGGGCGACCCGGCCGGTGTAGACCGAGTTGGCGCCGACGCTCGAGCCCGGAGCCTTCAGCGGCGTCCCCACGGTCGGGTAGATCTGCATCGCGAAGGTGCCGTTACCCGGCGTCGTACCAGCCGTTCTGGTACCACGCCGCCCAGACGGTGTCGCCGTCTCGCACCAGCGTGAGCGCCGTACATGCAGCAGTTCTCGATCGGCCTGACGTGGTACTGCTTGTCGGGGGTGTAGTTGGCGCCGACGTGCCAGGTCAGGGTGTCGTCCAGCGTGAAGCCGGCGACCGGGGTGCCGTCCGCCAGGGTGGTGGCCGCGGTGCCGTGCGCCTGGACGGCGTGGCTGCTCATCCCCACCGTCTCGGTCGGCAGGTCCCAGTCGGCGCCGAGGGTCGAGCTGGTGGCGTCGTACATCCGGCCCTGGGAGAAGAAGCCCGGGTTCTGCGACTGCGTGCCGCCGAACAGCACGCGCAGCGAGTTGTCGGCGCCGCGGACGACGACGGGGTCGGTGTCCACGACGCCCCACCCGGTGGTGAGCACGTCGTTGCGCCTGGTGACCGTGCCGGCCGTGCTGAGAGCGGTGTGACCGATCCGGATGCCGTCCGTCACGTTCTTGGCGTACACGACGTGCAGGACCCCGTCGGAGGTGCGCACCACGCTCGGCACGTAGCTGCTCGGTACCGAGCCGCTCGACACCTTGTTCCAGTGGCCGGGGGAGCCGAGCGCCGCGGCGCGGGCGGGGTGCCCGGTCGCGCCGACGGCGCCGCCGGATCCCCAGGCGGTGAGGGCCGCGGTCAGCGCCAGGGCGGTCGTCAGGGCGAGGGCAGGGGGGGTCAGTGCTCGTCTCACGGACCTCAATGTGGGGCACGTGCCCGGCTGGTGACCATGGTCCCCACGGGTGGTTGCCTCCGCCGATCGGCCATTCTGTGCCGGGCTGTGACTAGGTGTGACTGGTCCTGTGACTGCCCGTCAGCGCACCTTCAGCCCGGCTGTCGCGGGGGAGTAGCCCGACTTCGTGGCCCGGGCGGTGTGCTTGCCCTTGCCGTACGACGCGGGGAACGTGATCGAGCAGGTGCCGTGGCTGCCCGTCTTGCAGTGGCGGGAGCCCACCGCGACCTTGGCTCCCCTCACGGCGTCGTGCGCGTCGGTGACGGTGAACGTCACGCGCTGCCGGGTGTGGTGCCGCCAGCCCGCCGGCGAGGCCTTCACCGTCAGTCCGGCCACGACCTGCGTGTGCCAGATCCCGTTGCCGTCGTTGAGCACGATGTCACCGCGGCCGCCGGTGCCGTTGACGGCCAGCGAGTGGGTGGCGCCGGCGTGGGGGAGTCCGGCGTTCTGCACAGGGCCGAACCTGAGTCCCGTCGTGCCGGTGCGCACCGCGCGGATCCTGGGCGCGTTGTCGGCCCACGCCACCCACAGCCGCCCGGCGGGCCCCGACGAGAGCGAGACGAGGGAGGCGAGCTTGCTCCCCGGGACGGTCGCGGTCCTGCTCGTGCCGACCTTCCAGACCCGGATCGACGAGCAGGTCGGGAAGCCCACGCAGTACGCCGCGAACACCCCGCCGCCGACGCGGGCTGCCAACGCCACTCGGCCGGTGTCCACGGCGTCCGTGCCCACGCTGGAGCCCGGTGCCTTGATCGGGCTGCCGACCGTCGGATAGATCTGCATCGCGAACGTCCCCACCGCCTCCGGCGAGCCGGCCCCGGAGGAGAACCACGCGAGCCACACGCTCCCTCCGTCGCGGACCAGCGAGGCGTTGCTGACGCAGCACGGGCCGATGCTGACGGTTCCGTCCGCCGACGTGTCCGTGCCGACGTGCCAGTGCACCGTGTCGTCGAAGGCCCAGGCGGCCACCGGCGTGCCGTCGGCGAGGGCCACGCCCGCGGTTCCTTGCGAGGCCGTCGCCCCCTGCTTGATGCCGACGGCCTCGGTGGGGAGGACCCACGACCCACCCGAACCGGTCGCGGTGTACATCCGGTCGTGCGACCAGAAGTCCGCGAGTCCGTCGTTCCCGCCGAAGACGACGCGCAGGTTGCTCCCGCCCTCGGAGAAGACGACCGGAGCGGCGTCGAGGGTCATCCACCCGCTGGAGAGCACGTCGTCCTGCTCGGCGATGGAGCCGTTGGTGTTGATCGCCGTGTGGCCGATCACGTGGTTCCCGCCGACCCCCTTGGCATACACGAGCTGCAGCACGCCGTTGGACGTCCGGGTCAGGCTCGGCACGTAGTTGAAGCCGACGGTCCCGGTCGACACCTTGGTCCAGTGCCCGGGCGTGCCCCGGCCGACGGTCGCCGTGGCGCGGTGCGAGGAGGTCGCTGCCCCTGCCGCGGAGCCGGTGACCGCGGCGGTGCCGACGAGGGCCGTGCCCAGGGCGGCGGTGAGGGCCAGGGCGGCCAGGGCGGGCGTACGGGTCACAAGATCCTCCAGGTGCTCGCTCGGGGGCCCACTGTCCCGTGAACACCTACGGAGTGGCCATGGTCCGGACGGGTGGTTCGCGCCGGTGGGGCCCTACCCTGGAGCCATGCCGGACGAGTCCTCGACCCCTCATCGAGCTCGTCCGCGAGTCCGTGATCGGCGAGGACCACGTGATGCTCACGCCGTACGGCCGGCGCCGGGTCACCTATGCCGACTACACCGCGTCCGGCCGCGCCCTGACGTTCGTCGAGGACTTCATCCGCGACCAGGTGCTGCCGAGCTACGCCAACACCCACACCGAGTCCAGCGGCACCGGGTTGCAGACCACGCGGCTCCGCGAGGAGGCCCGCGAGATCATCCGCGCGTCGGTGGGGGGTGACGACGACACCGTCGTGCTGTTCGCCGGTTCGGGCTGCACCGGCGCGATCGCGAAGCTGATCGGCGTGCTCGGCCTGCGGGTCCCGTCGGTGCTCGACGACGAGCACGACCTGACCGCGCACATCCCGCCGTCCCAGCGGCCGGTGGTCTTCCTCGGCCCCTACGAGCACCACTCCAACGAGGTCTCGTGGCGCGAGACCATCGCCGAGGTCGTCACCATCCACGAGGACAGCGACGGGCACATCGATCCCGATGAGCTCGCCGAGCAGCTGGAGAAGTACGCCGAGCGCCCGCTCAAGATCGGCTCCTTCTCGGCCGCCTCCAACGTGACCGGCATCGTGTCGGACACCTACGGCATCTCCGAGCTGCTCCACCGGCACGGGGCCCTGTCGTTCTGGGACTTCGCCGCCGCCGCGCCGTACGTCCGGATCGAGATGGGCGCGCCGGCCGGCCATCCCCTGGGCTACAAGGACGCGATCTTCCTGTCGCCGCACAAGTTCATCGGCGGGCCGTCGACGCCCGGGGTGCTGGTGGCGCGGCGCGAGCTGTTCGCCAACCGGGTGCCCGACGTCCCGGGTGGCGGCACCGTCGCCTACGTCAACACCGCCGACCACCGCTACCTCGACGACATCGCCACCCGTGAGGAGGGCGGTACGCCGGCGATCATCGAGGCCGTCCGCGCCGGGCTGGTCTTCCAGCTGAAGGAGGCCGTCGGGACCGAGACCATCCGCTGTGCGGAGGAGCGTCTCCTCGAGCGTGCGGTGGCCACGTGGCGCGACGAGCCCGCCATCGAGCTGCTCGGGAACCTCGATGCCGACCGGCTCTCGATCGTGTCCTTCGTCGTGCGCTCGCCGTCCGGGCGCTACCTGCACCACAACTACGTCGTGTCACTGCTCAACGACCTCTTCGGCATCCAGGCCCGCGGCGGCTGCTCGTGCGCAGGGCCCTACGGCCACCGCCTGCTGGGGATCGACCTCGAGCGCTCCCACGAGTTCGAGCGCGAGATCACCGGCGGCTGCGAGGGCATCAAGCCCGGCTGGGTGCGGGTCAACTTCAACTACTTCGTCTCCGACACCGTCGCCGACTACATCATCGACTCCGTCCGGCTCGTCGCGCGCGACGGATGGCGTCTGCTCGAGGACTATCGGTTCGACACCACGACCGGTCGCTGGCGGCACCGCGACGGCCTGGTCGAGCCCCCGATCAGCCTGCGCGCGATCTCCTACGAGGGCGGCGTCGCGCGGATGCCGAGCGAGCGTCTGACCGGGGGAGAGGACCTGCTCGCCGAGCAGCTCCGCGAGGGCGCCGCGCTGCTCGCCACGGCACCCAGTCCTGACCTCTCGGCCCACCCGGGCAAGGTCAGCAAGGACTTCGAGCACCTGCGGTGGTTCGACCTCCCACCGGTCTGTCTCGACGCCTGAGACCGCCGTCGCCGGGGGTGGGCGAGATCACGTCGCCGGACCCCCTCGTCGAGTCGGGGAGGCGCCGTACCCGGAGTATGATGTAAGAGTCGCAGCAGCGATGGAGTCTCTTACGCAACGATCGGGCCCGAGGGGCCGGGAGGACAGGACAGCATGAGCACGCAGATGTACCTGATGGGCGGACTGGTCGAGGGCCGGGTGCTGTCAGATCGCGATCTGCGACAGCTCCGCGACGTCAAGGCGATCCGGCGCGAGGCGCGCCGCGAGCGCCGCGCGCGCCGCCAGCGCTGACCCGCCCGTCGATCACCAGGGGAGTGGCCCCGGTCCTCGCGACCGGGGCCATTACCGTGTCCGGATGAGCGACGACACGCTGCGACGGATGGACCTGACCCAGATCGGCGAGGGCCGCTACAAGGCGGTCAACGTGCGCGGGGGAGTGCTGCCGATCGGGTCGGGTGACGATCCCGACTTCACCCCGGTCGAGCTGCTGCTCGCAGCCCTGGCCGGCTGTACGGCGATCGACGTCGGGCTGATCACCGGCAAACGGGCCCAGCCCGACGACTTCGGCATCCACGTCGAGGGCCACAAGGTGCGCGACGAGGGTGGGTCCCACCTCGTCGACCTCAGCGTCACCGTCTCGATCCGGTTCCCCGAGGGGGAGGCCGGCGACGCGGCGCGCGCGGTGCTGCCCCGGGCGATCCAGCAGACCGGCGACCGTCTGTGCACGGTCGGCCGGACCCTCCAGCTCGGCACCGCGATCACCTACGACGAGGCCTGAACCGCCGTCGTACGACGCCTCAGCCGGTGGTGACCTTGGTGATCGTCACCTTCTCCCGGGGGTGCCCGTCGCCCTGGCCGAAGGCGTTGTCGGTCCCCTTCTTCGCGACCTGCTGCACGGTCTTGACCCCGGCGGGGGACAGGTGGCCGAAGACGGTGTACTGCGGGGGCAGCGGGGTCTGCCGGTAGACGACGAAGAACTGCGACCCGCCCGAGTCGGGAGCGCGCGTCCTCGCCATGGCCAGGGTGCCCGGACCGTAGGTGTCGCTCGCCGAGAACTCGTCGGGGATGGTGTAGCCGGGGCCGCCGGTGCCGGTGCCCGTGGGGTCGCCGCACTGCAGCACGTAGATGCCGGTCGCCGCGGTGGTCAGCCGATGGCAGGGCGTGTTGTCGAAGTAGCCCTGCTCGGCCAGCGACACGAAGGAGTTGACCGTGCAGGGCGCCTTGTCGGCGTCGAGCGTGGCGTCGAGGGTGCCGACCGAGGTCTCGATCGTGGCGTCGACGGTGCCGGCGACGGTGGGCGTCGCCGGCGGCGCGTCGACCTTGCGGGCAGCGCCCTGAGGGTCGGCGGGGTAGTGGCAGGTCTTCACGCTCGCGCTGCCGGACGACGTACCGGCCGCCTCGTGGGCCGTGCTGCTCGAGGCGCCACCGCAGGCGGCGAGCGCGGGGAGGAGCGCAGCCGCAGCGGCCACGGCGAGGAGTCTGGTCGGCACGGCGTCGATCGTAGGAGGGCGCTGGTGACCCGGTGAGCGGAGACCGACCCACCCGCGCCGTGGTGCGACCTGCTAGACAGTGGCCATGGCAACCACCTTGCTGGGGGACAACCCCGTCCAGACCGCCGGCGACCTCCCCGCACCGGGGAGCCACGCCCCGGCGTACACCCTCACCGGCGCCGACCTGAGCGACTTCACCTCCGAGGCCCAGGCGGGCTCGCGGGTGGTCCTGAACATCTTCCCGAGCATCGGCACCGGCGTGTGCCAGGCCTCGGTGCGCCGCTTCAACGAGCTGGCGGCCGGGCTCGACAACACCGTCGTCGTGTGCGCGTCGGCCGACCTGCCGTTCGCACTGAGCGGCTTCTGCGGCGCCGAGGGGATCTCCGACGTGATCGTGGGATCGTCGTTCCGCAGTGCGTTCGGCACCGACTACGGCGTGACCATGGTCGACGGCGCCTGGCGCGGCCTGCTGGCGCGCGCCGTCGTGGTGCTCGACACCGACGGGACGGTCCTCCACGCCGAGCTGGTCGACGCGATCGGGCACGAGCCCGACTACGACGCCGCCGTGGCCGCGCTGGGCTGACCCCGCCGCCCCGAGCTCGCCATGCCCAGGACCGTACGACGCGTGGTGCTGTTCGTCGCGGGCCTGCTGCTGATCCTGCTCGGGCTCGCCCTGATCGTGCTGCCCGGGCCACTGACCATCCCGCCGATCCTGCTGGGGGTGTGGCTGTGGTCGCTGGAGTTCGAGTTCGCCCGGCACTGGCTGCGGCCGATCAAGAAGCAGGGCTCGGCCGCCTGGGACACCGCCAAGGAGAAGCCGGTCCACACCACGGCCGTCACCGTGCTCGGCCTGGTCGGCGCCGGCTTCGTGATCTGGGCGGCCCTGCGCTACGACCTGCTCGACCGCGGTCGCCAGCTCGTCGGCCTCGGCTGAGGCGCTCGCGGCTCTGGTCACGCGGCTCTTTCACCGCCGAGGGTTGCGGTTTGGTCCCAAACCGCAGAGATCCGGGGCCAGATGTTGCGGTTTGGGACCAAACCGCAGGGTCAGCAGACCCCGAGCACCGTGCGGCGCCCGGGGTCGTGCCGGGTCTGCGTCAGGCTTGTGACAGGAGCGCGAACTGCACCCGTCCGGTCTCGTCGACCGTCGCATCGAGGACCTGGTCGTCGAGCTGCTGGGAGGCGGGCTGGTCGAGGTAGATCAGTGCGCCGTCGGCGGCGACGGTCTGGTCGCCGGGCAGCGGCTGCTCGGCGGCTGTCACCGTGAGACCCACGGCGGGGTCCTCGCTGCTGATGCGCAGCCCGGTGCTCTCGGACCCGCCCTGCTGGGCGGCGATGTCCTTGACGATCGTGCTGGCGTTCTCCGTGAGGGTGAGCAAGGCGCTCTCCTTCTCGTTGACTGGCAGGACCGTTCCACCCTTCCTCGCCACCCGCGCGGACGCAAACCCGGCGCGTCGGGTCCGCCGCCGAGGGTTGCGGTTTGGTCCCAAACCGCACAGATCCGGGGCCAGAAGTTGCGGTTTGGGACCAAACCGCAGGGGTTAGGACGACGCCGCGCCGGGCCTGCGCAGGCCCTGGGCGAGCAATCCGATCCCGATCCCGAGCATCCAGACGTCCTTGGAGACGGCGATGCCTTGGGCCGTCGGCCAGACGCTCCCGGGCCTGTGCAGCCCGTCGGTGCGTAGGTACATCGTGACCAGAGCGCCGGAGAACCCGGTGAGGGCCGCGCCGGCGACGACGGGCGGGACGAACGGCGTCAGAAGCGCCGCACCCACCGCCAGCTCACCGATCGAGAGCGTCTTGAGGAAGTCGGTCGACTTCATCGTCGAGAGGAACGGGAACGCGCCCGAGGCCATGCCGTGCACGCCGGCCGCGCGGTCCGCGTCGCCGTGCCACTTCTCCCAGCCGCTGTGAGCGATGTAGGCACCGGTGGCCAGCCGTGTGGGGACGTTGCTGAGCTTCATGAACGTCGTACCTCCCGAGCGGATGGTTGATCTCTCAACCGTAGCGCGGCGCTGTACGACGCCCGCCACCGCTCACCCCTGTCTCACTCCGATGCGCCGATTGGTCACGAACCGCACGAAACCCGGCCCGATTCGTGCGGTTGGGGACCAAACCGCAACCCTTCCGGACGCCGACCTCAGGGGAGGGCCTCCTCCTAGAACTTGACATAATGTCAGTTATCGGCGAACGATTCACGCTCAGGAGAGGGGTCGACGTGCCGCCCGGAGGCGCCCCGCCAGCGCCTCGACAGCGGCCCGCAGCTGCGGGCCGCCGACGACCCGGAAGCCGAAGGGCTGGCCGGCCAGCTGGGCGGCGTACCACTCGGGCTCGTCGGTGGTCGCGACGAGCCGCGTACGGCGGTCGTCCAGCGCCTCGAGCCGGCCGAAGGACCGCGGCAGCCAGTGCTCCACGTCCGCACGCGGAGCCTCGACCTCGACCTCGACGTCGTAGCGCCAGCCCTGCGACAGCTGGTCCTCGAGCTCGCGGACCGGATCGAGGTCCTCCGGCGGCGTGAAGGTCTCGGGCAGCCGGCTGACCCGGGCGACCCGGTCGACCCGCAGCACGCGCCGGGCGTCCTTGGTGTGCGACCAGCCGAGCAGGTACCAGCGTCGGTGCCGGACCACCACGGCCCACGGGTCGACGTCCATCTCCCGGTCGCGGTCCGGGCCGAGGCGATAGGTCAGCCGCACCCGGCGCCGGTCCGCGCTCGCCTCGACCAGCGCCGCGGTCGTCTCCACGTCCGGTACGCCGACGTCCCAGCCGCGCGCGGTCACCCGGCGGATCGCGTCGACCGGCCGGGCCAGCGGCTCCGGCAGCACCCGGACGATCTTCCCCAGCGCGCTGCCGACCGGGTCCTCGGGGTCGGCGGCGCCGTGCCCCTCGAGCACGGCCATCACCAGGGCAAGGGCCTCGTTCGAGGTGAACATCAGCGGCGGGACCCGCAGCCCGCGTCCCGCGCGGTAGCCGCCGTACCGACCGCGGGTCGACTCCACCGGGATCCCGGCCTCGCGCAGCACCGCGACGTGGCGGCGCACGGCCCGATCGGTCAGGCCGAGCCGTGACGCGAGCTGCGCGGCGCCGATCCCGGGCCGGTTCTGCACCATCTCCAGCACCAGGAGCGCCCGGGCGGTGGGGCTGTTCTCGTTCACGCTCGCAGTCTGCCACGGCTACCGGACGCACACCGTCCGGAATGCGGTCTAGCGTCGCGGCCATGAGCACAGACACCACCACGCCGGCCGGTCCCCCTGCGGCCGGAACCGAGATCGAGACCCTGCTCGGCGCCCTCGAGCGCAACCGGCGCACCTTCGCCTGGAAGTGCGGCGGGCTGGGGCCCGACGAGCTGCGCCGTACCCTCGGGCCGAGCTCGATGACCCTCGGCGGGCTGCTCAAGCACCTCGCCCTGGTCGAGGACGAGTACTTCACCCGACAGCTCACCGGCGCGCCGTCCCTGTCGCCGCCCTTCGACGCCGTCGACTTCGAGGCCGACCCCGACTGGGAGTGGCGGTCCGCCGCCGACGACACCCCCGCGGAGCTGACCGCGCTCTGGGAGTCGTGCGTGGCGCGGTCCCGGGCCAACGTCTCGGCCGCCTACGCCGAGGGCGGCGCCGACGCCCGCTCCGCGATCGCGTGGAGCAGCGGCGAGCCGCCGACGCTGCGCCGACTCATGGTCGACCTGATCGAGGAGTACGCGCGCCACACCGGGCACGCGGACCTGATCCGGGAGTCGATCGACGGGCTCGTCGGCGAGGGACTGCCGGCGTGACCGCCCGTCGAAGGACCTCGCCCTCGCACAGGAGCACACGATGACCGACCAGTACCCGCCCTGGGAGCCGCCGTTCGCCGGGACCGAGACCGAGCACCTCCTCGGCTCCCTCGACCGACTCCGGGCGACCTTCCGCTGGAAGGCAGCCGACCTCGACGCGGCCGGGCTCGCCCTCCGCCTGCCGTCGTCGTCGCTCACCGTCGGCGGGCTGCTCAAGCACCTGGCCGCCCAGGAGGACTACGCGTCCGCGGTCAAGGTGACCGGCGGCCGGATGCCAGACGCCTGGGACGCGCAACGGGTGGGACGGCGACAACGACTGGGAGTTCACCACCGGTGCCCAGGACCCGCCGGCGGAGCTCTACGCCCTCTACGACGGCGCCGTCGACCGTTCCCGCGCCTCGATCCGAGCGACCATCGACGACCGCGGCCTCGACGGCGACTCGGGCGTCGCCCTCGACGACGGCAGCAAGGCCAGCGTCCGCCGGATCCTGTTCGACCTGCTCGAGGAGTACGGCCGCCACACCGGCCACGTCGACCTGCTCCGCGAGGCCATCGACGGCCGCACGGGCGAGGACCCGCCCGCCGACTGGCGGCCCTGATCCCGCTCCCCCGCCGGGGGAAAGGGCCGATCAGCCGTACGTCGGGCGCTGCGGCCACCCGTCGGGCGAGTCCTCCCAGTCCTCCTGGCGCCCGTACGGCGCGAGGTCGAGGACGTTGTTGACGAACAGCAGCCGGTCCACGCCCCGCTGGGTCGTGGTGTAGGTGCGATAGACCTCCTCGCCGTCCCGGAGGAACAGCGACAGCAGGAAGCCCCCGCCGGCGCCGCAGTCGGCCGAGAACGTCGTCCCGTGCGAGGAGTAGAAGGGCACGTCCCAGCCCCTCTCGGCCCAGTAGGACCGCATCTGCGCCAGCGGCATGTCGGAGACCGTCGCCCAGCTCACGCCGTTCGCGGCGAGGTCGGACAACGCGGTCACGTTCTCCGTCAGCCAGGTGCAGCCGGGGCAGAAGGCATCCGGCCCGACGTCCATGAACTGGTAGACCGCCAGCTGGTGCCGTCCCTCGAACAGGTCGAGCAGCGTCCGGGTCCCGTCGGGTCCTTCGAAGGCGTACGACGGGTCGACCGGCACCATCGGCAGTCGCCGGCGGCGTGCCGCCAACCGGTCGAGGGCCCGGGTCGCCTCCTTCTCGGCTGCCAGCAGGTCCTCCCGCTGCTGGGCCCACTCCTGCGCGTCGACCACGGGTGGCCGTGCCGGAGCCCGGTCCCGGGCGGTGTCGACTGTCATCGCCCACTCCTCTCGTCTGGCTCGTTCACCTGCTGGCCTATCACACCCCTGCGCTAGCCTGCAGGCCACGGCGGTGGGGCTCGCCGACACCCGACCAGGTGGTGGAACCGCGGACGACGCGTCCGCCAACAGTCCCTACCCGACAACGGTAGGAGCCTCCGTGACCCCACGCGACCCCGACGATCCGCACGTCCGACGACACCAGGATCCGCACCCCGGCTTCCCGGTCGACCCCGACGTCACCGAGACCGACCTCCCGACCGTCCCGGAGCGAGCGCTCCGCCTGGTCCGCACCCGGCGCGACATCCTGGCGGTGATCGCGGTCGGCGGTGCCCTGGGTGCGGCGGCCCGCTACGGCCTGGCGCGGGCGCTCCCCCACGCGGCCGGCGAGTTCCCCTGGAGCACGCTGCTCACCAATGTCGGTGGCTGCTTCGCGATCGGCGTGCTGATGGTCATCGTGGTCGAGCGACTTCCCTCCAGCCGGCTGGTCCGGCCGTTCC
This sequence comes from uncultured Actinomycetota bacterium, assembly GCA_963797325.1. Lineage (GTDB taxonomy): Bacteria > Actinomycetota > Actinomycetes > Propionibacteriales > Nocardioidaceae > Nocardioides. The sequence continues at coordinate 49,155 of CAWCPG010000014.1, read as the reverse complement.
TCGGGACCGGCCTGCTGGGCGGCTTCACCACCTTCTCGACGTACGCCGTCGACACCCGCGCCCTGCTCGCAGCGGGGCGCCCGGCCGTCGCGGCGGCGTACCTGGTCGGGACGCTGGCGCTCGGTCTGCTGGCCGTCGTCCTCGCCCTCCGTGCGACCGAGCGGGTGCTGCGATGACGCTGCTCCTGGTGCTGCTCGGCGGCGCCGTCGGTGCCCCGGCCCGCTACCTCACCGACGTCGCCGTGCAGCGACTGCACCGGGCCTCGTTCCCCTGGGGCACGTGGGTCGTCAACGTGGTCGGCTCGTTCGTCCTGGGGGTCGTCGCCGCCGGTGCCGCGCCGTGGCTCGAGACGCTGGTGGGCACGGGCTTCTGCGGGGCGCTGACCACCTTCTCGACGTTCGGCTACGAGACCGTGCGCCTCAACGAGGAGGGCGAGACCGCGACCGCGGTCACCAACGTCGTCGGCAGCCTGGCCGTCGGGCTCCTCGCAGCGACCCTCGGCTGGTGGCTCGGAGCCCTGGCCGGGGTTTGACCGGGGTCCGCCCAAACCGGTCGTTGACGGTGCCGGACCGCAGGCGACACGATCGCGAAGCGTCTTCGACACCGCTCGGGAGGGCACGATGACCGGACGTTCACTGCGCCGTACCTGCGCACTCACGGGCGCCGCGGCGGCCGCGCTGGCCGCGCTCACGACCTCCCCCGGCGCGGGCGCCGCTCCCCCACCCGGAGCGGCGCCCGACGGGCCGGGCTCGCTGAGCCGCTTCGACCTGGCCCGCAAGGACTGCGTCGGCACGGCCCGCACCGACGACTCGAAGGTCTGGTTCACCGTCGCCGACGGTGTGCTGTCCGACGTCTACGAGCCGACCATCGACAACACCGACGTCCACACGTTGCAGTACGTCGTCACCGACGGCCGCACCTTCACCGACCTCCAGAGCCGCGACCTGACCTACACCGTCCACAGCGACCGTTCGGGGATGGAGTGCACCGTGACCGCCACCAGCGCGGCTCACGGGTACACCCTCACCACCGACTACCTCACCGACCCGGCTCGCGACAGCGTCGTCATGCGCACCGAGCTGTCGGGTCGCCACGCCAGCGGGCTGAAGGTGTACGCGCGGCTCGACGCGATCGTGAACGGCAACGGCGGTGGCGGCAGCGCCAACGGTGGCGCCGACACCGGCGTGGTCACCTCGTCCGGGATCCCGGTCGTGTCCGACCCCCATACCGTCAGCCAGGCGAGCAACCGCGACTACGCCGTCCCGACCTCCATGGCACTCACCGCCGACCGGCAGGGTCAGGCCTCGGTCGGGTACGCCGACTCCGCCTCCGACGGCCTCACCAGCCTGGACGCCTCCCACAGCCTCACGTCGTACTCCAGCGCGCCGGACGGTCACATCGTCGCGACCGAGGAGGTCACTCCCCGTCGCGGCACCGGGGCGTTCACCCTGGCCCTCGGGTTCGGGCGCAGCCAGACCGACGCGGTGGGCACCGCCCGGGCGTCGCTGCGCCGGTCGTTCACCGCCACCGAGCGCGCCTACGCCAGGACGTGGCGGGCGTACGACGCGTCGCTGCGTCAGCCGCGCGGGCTCACCCGCGAGCAGACCGACGCCTACTGGATGAGTGCCAACGTGGTGCGGTCGAGCGTCGACAAGACGTTCCCGGGCGCGATCGCGGCCGGCCTGGCCAGCCCCTGGGGCCAGGCGGTCAGCGCGGGCGACCTGCCGGGCGGCAAACCGGTCTACTTCGGGTCCTACCGCGAGGTGTTCGCACGGGACCTCTACGAAGCGGTCACCGGCCTGCTCTCGGTCGGCGACGTCAGGACGGCGCGTCAGGCGACCCGCTTCCTCTTCGCCAGGCAGCAGCAGCCGGCCGGCAACATGCCGCGCAACTCGCTGCTCAACGGGAAGGCCGCGCCCGACACCGGCGGCATCCAGCTCGACGAGACGGCGTACCCCATCCTGATGGCCTACCTGACCGGCCTGTCCGGCGACGCGAGCCTCTACGCCGACCACATCAAGCCGGCGGCCGACTACCTCGTCGCCCACGGCCCGTCGTTCGGCAACGAGCGCTGGGAGGAGCAGGGCGGCTACTCGCCGTCGACGATCGCCGCCGAGATCGCCGGTCTCACGGCGGCGTCCCACATCGCCCGGGTGCACGGCGACCGCGCCCATGCCCGGCTCTACCAGGCCGTCGCCGACGACTTCCAGCGCACGGTCAAGGGCTTCACCGTCACCCACACCGGCCCCTACAGCTCCTCGCCGTACTTCATCAGGCTCTCGAAGAACGGCGACCCGAGCTCCGAGTTCTTCTACGGCCTCGGCAACGGCAGCGTCGACGCCGACCAGCGTGCCGTGGTCGACGGCGGCTTCCAGGAGCTGGTCCGCCTCGGCGAGCTGCCGGCGAACGACGCCGACGTCCAGAACTCGCTGAAGGTGCTCGACGCACAGCTCGGTACGACGACCCCCACGGGCACCGGCTACTACCGCTACGGCACGTCCACGACCGGCAGCGAGGACGGGTACGGCGACTGCTACACGCCCGACCCGACCAGCTGCCCGCGCGACGGCCAGCCCTGGCCCACCACCGACACCGGCTCGGGCCACCTCTGGCCGGTGCTGTCCGGCGAGCGGGCCGAGTCCGCCCTGGCCACGGGCGACACCCGGGCGGCTCGCTCGCAGCTCGCCTTCATGCTCGGCTCCGCCTCCGGTGTCGGGCTGGTGCCGGAGCAGGCCTGGGAGGACCCCGACCTGGCGGCCTCCCCCTACGGGAGCGACCCGACGACCGCGTCGATCGGCTTCCGCGACGGGCATCCGGCCGGCTCGGCCGCGCCGCTGACCTGGGCGCAGGCCCAGGAGCTGCGGCTGCTCGTCGACCTGACCAGCCACCGGATCGTCGACCGCCCCGACCTGACCACGCGCCGCTACGTCGACCGGGCACCACCGGCGAAGGCCGACGTCGCGATCACCTCGCCCGTTGCGGACGCCTCGATCGCCGGCCCGACGACGGTCACGGGCACGGCCACACCCGGTGCGACCGTCGACGTGAGCCTGGTCGGCAACGACACACCGGGCTCCGACCTCACCACGGTCAGGGCCGGCACTGACGGCTCCTGGTCGGCGCAGGTCGACTCGATCTTCGGCTCCGACGTGATCACGGCCGCCGCCACCACGTCGGCCGGGGCGACCGGTGTCGCGCGGGTCAGCGTGATCGGCGACCTGGTCGGCGGGACCACCCTGCTCGACGTCACCGACCCGGACAACGACGACAACGGACCGGGTACGTATCAGTATCCGACGTCGGGGGACTTCAAGCCCGGCTCGTTCGACATCACCCGGTTCCAGGTGCTCCAGCTCGGCGACACCGTCTATCTGCGCACGACGTTGCGCAACCTGGTCGAGACGTTCGGCAGCCCCGACGGCGCGCAGCTCCTCGACGTCTACATCCACCAGCCCGGCGCTGCGGACACGAGCACGGCGGCGGCGTTCCCCTCCCGGAACTACACGATCGCGCCGGCCGACGCCTGGAGCCAGCGCCTCGAGGTGCAGGGATTCGCCGGGCCGGTCTGGCAGGACGCGAACGGCGACCAGGTCGGCACCGTGAGCAGCGTCGTCGCCTCACCGGCCGCGAAGACGATCACGATCGCCCTGCCGGCCGCCCAGCTCGGCACCCCGGGAGCGGGGTGGGCGTTCAGCGTCGTGCTGACCGGCCAGGAGGGCTCCTCCGACGGATTCGCCCGCACCTTCGCGCCCACGCCGCAGCAGTACCAGTTCGGCGTCTGCGCGGTCGGCGACCCGTCGCCGATCTGCTCGGTCGACCCCAACGCCGTGGCGAAGGCCATGGACGTGATCACACCGGACGGTGTCTCCCAGGCCGGCGAGCTCGACCCCACCGCCGGGACGCCGGTCGTGCACGGCGTACCCGTCCCCTGACCCTCACCCTCCGCGCACGAAATGGTGCGGTTTGGTCCCCAACCGCATGGTTCTGCCCCGAAATGTTGCGGTTTGGGACCAAACGGCGAAGGTGGAGGGCTGGTTGGATGGGCACCGTGGAGCCAGAGTCGGCAGAGGAGTTCTACGCCCGCGTCCAGGCGGCCACCGGGCCGGACGGCCGCCTGCCGGTGGCCGTCGAGGAGATGCCGGGCTGGGACGTCTTCCCGTTCGAGATCGACTCGCTCCGGCTGAAGCCGCTCCAGCCGCTGGCCGAGGCGGAGCCCCCGCGCGGCGGCGAGGACCCGGCCGACTGCTGGTGCGCCCGACCCCCTGACCCGACCGTCGAGGAGGGGCTGGTGTGGAGCAACGAGCGCTGGCGGCTCCACCTCGACGCGTCGATGAGGCTGCCGATCGGTCTCACCCTCGGCCCACTCGCCCATTGCGACCTGACGACGGTCCCCGACGACCTGGCCGCCGAGATGGGCCGACTCATCGTGGCGGTCTCAGCAGCCGTCGAGGGGCTGCCGAGCGTCGGACGCGTCCAGCTCGCCAAGTACGGCGACGGCGGCGCCCACCTGCACCTGTTCTTCCTCGCCCGCCCTGCCCGGATGCTCCAGCTCCGCGGCTCACCGCTCCTCGACTGGGAGGAGAACCTCCCTGCCGTCCCGCTCGAGGTCGTGCGAGCCAACGCCGAGTTCGTGGCCGACCGGTTGCTCGCCGAGCTGGGAGGGACCGGCCCGGCCTGGCGCTGAGTTATACAAGACATCTTGTACGACGCGCGACCCGTGGGCGACGCTGACCGCATGCCCCGTCGTACCGCTGCCGAACGCCACCTCGCCTCGGCGCCCCGACCCAGCCCGGAGCTGGACCCGTCCGACGAGCTGGCGGCGCTGCTGATGGCCTTCCACCATCCCCTTCGTCGCTGGCTCACCGAGCTGCTCGGCGTCGAGGGCCCGGCCAACGTGGGCCAGCTCGCCGCCCGCACGGGCCTCGCGGTCGGCTCGGTCAGCCACCACCTCAAGGTGCTCCACCAGCAGGACCTCATCGAGCCGGCCCCCGAGCTCGCTCACGACACCCGGGAGAGCTGGTGGCGGCTCAAGCCACGCTCGATGACGTGGAGCGTCGAGGACTTCGAGGAAGGCACCCTCGGCCGACGGATGGCCCAGACGGCCGAGGCCGAGAACCTCCGGTTCCAGGTCCGCGCGATGCAGGAGTGGCTGCGCAGGGCCCCGTCGGAGCCGGCCCGCTGGCGGACGGCGGCGAACTCGGTGGACACCTACGTCTCGGCCACCCAGGACCAGGTGCGCGACTTCGCCGAGCGCCTCGCCGCACTGGTACGCGACTGGTCGGCCGAGTGCACGAGCGACGTCGCCGACCATCCCGAGGCCGAGCGTCGCCCGGTCCGTGCGATCGCACGGGTGTTCCCGAGCGAACCGGTGCGCCCGTGAGCACCACCGCGACGACCGATCCGGAGCTGATCGGCTCCCCTCCCCCGCCGGTGCGCCGCGACCCGATGGTGCTGGCCTGGCTCGCTGCGGTCGGGGTGTCCTGGTTCGGCGACTACGCCTGGAACGTGGCCCTGGCGTGGACCGCCGCGCACACCCTGTCCCCCGTGATGGCCGGCGTGGTACTCGGCGCCGAGATGCTGCCCCAGGCGCTGCTGGTGCTGCTCGGTGGCGTGCTGGCCGACCGCTACGACCCACGTCGGCTGCTCGTCTCGGGCGAGGTCGGTCAGGCCCTCGTCCTGGTGGTCGGCGCCGCCTGCTGGGCCTCGGGGATCCACGGCGCGCCGATCCTGATCGCGATCGCCCTCGCCTTCGGCGTCGCCAGCGGGCTCACGCTCCCGGCAGGAGCGACCCTGGTCCGTCAGATCGTCGCCGGCCACGACCTCGGCACGGTGCAGGGGTGGAACCAGATCAGCAGTCGCACCATGAAGCTGCTCGGCGCTCCCGCCGGCGGGATCCTGGTGGCCTCGGCAGGACTGGTCGTGGTGATGCTCGTCGACGCGGCCACGTTCCTCGTGATCGCGGCCGTCCTGCTGCTCGTCGTACGCCCCCGCTTCCGGCTGCCGCGCGCCGTCCACGAACGGTGGCGCGACACGTTCACCGACGGGATGCGTTACCTGCGCAGCCACGAGACGGCGAAGCTCTTCGTCATCGGCCTGACCGCCCTGAACGTGTTCGTGACGCCGGTGACCGGTCTGGGCGTCGCCCTCCGGGTGAGCGGCTCGGACTGGGGCGCGCACTGGCTCGGCATCGCCGACGCGAGCCTCGCCGCGGGGGCCATCGTGGGCAGCGTGGTCGGCATCCGGTGGCAGCCCACGTACGGCGCGGCCGCCGGCTTCCGGGTCCTCATCGTGCAGGGCGTGGCCATCGCCTGCGTCGGGCTCGGCTGGCGACCGACCCTGATGGTGTCGATGGCGGTGCTCGGCTTCACCGCCGGCGCGGCCTCGGTGTGGCTGAGTGCTGCCTTCGTGCGTGCCGTCGACCCGTCGCACCTGGGCCGCGTCTCCTCGGTCACCAGCCTGGGCGACATGATCCTGCTGCCCCTGTCGGTCCCGGCCCTGGGCGCGGTGGTGCACGCCACGGGAGTGCTCACCGCGACCCTCGTCTTCGGGCTGTCGATGTCGCTGCTGTGCCTCTGGTTCGCGACGCGACGTCCGATCCGCACCCTGGCTGCCTGACGCGAACACCCAGGGCCGGACGCCTCGACGGACTCCCGACCGGCCCTCGTGGGGGGTCGTTCGACCCCCGTGTCTGGTCCCCCTGGGCCATATCGCCTCGAACGGCGTACGCCGTCGCGTGCCGCGGTTCACGATGGGTCATCGGCTCAGCAGAATCGACCAGGGCAAGGAGGCACGTCATGTGGGACGCGGTCCACGACAGCGACCAGCACCTCTCGCACGACCTGCCGTGCCCGCGGTGTGGCCACGGCGTGCACACCTTCCTGGCCTGTGACGAGCGCTGCGACTGCGCGCCCTGCGTGATGCCGGGCAGCGAGCTGCGCTCCGCCAGCTGACCCGCCGTACCGGCTCGACCTTCCCCCGGCCGAGCACCCCGCGCGACCCGACCCGGGCCGCGCGGTCGGCGTGTCCGGAGCCACCCGCCCCCTCGTTGGCGCAGGTCGAGGCGGTCAGGAGCCGCCGGCGGCGATGATGCGCTCCAGCTCGGCGATCGAGCGGGCGGTGTCCTCGTGGAGTACGGCGTGCCAGCCGGCCGCGCGGGCGGCCACGACGTTCTCGAGCACGTCGTCGAGGAACACGATCTGCTCCGGCTCGACCCCGAGCCGGGCGGCCGTCAGCGCGTAGACGGCCGGGTCGGGCTTGCCCAGGCCGACCTCGTGGGAGTAGACGATGTCGTCGGTGATCTCCTCGAAGCCCCAGTGCCGCTCGGCCTCGCGCGCGCCCGGTCCGGAGTTGGAGAGGATGCCGGCCTTGAGCCCCCTCCCCCGTACCGAGGCGAACCAGTCGACCAGCGGCTGGTCGAGGGTGCCGACGTACCAGCGCCAGTAGTCGGCCATCAGGTCGTCTGCCTGCGCGTCGCTCAGGCCGAGCCGGCGTTGCCAGTGGCGGCGTACCCCGGCCTCGTCGATCTCCCCGAGCCCGGGCTCGCCGTCGAAGTCGGATGCGGCAGCCACCGCACCCGGAGCCAGTCCGTGCCGCCTCTCGAACGGCGCGGGGAAGACCGCGGGGTCGACCACCTCCAGCACCGAGCCGATGTCGAAGACCACCGCGGCGATCACCCCAGCCCTCCCGGTAACGTCATGCCCGCATCCTGACCGACCGTCCGCGCCACGACACGAGGAGTGCAGGCTTATCTCACAGATGAGATATCGTGACCACATGACCGAGGACTTCAAGGGCCGCATCGGGCAGCTCATCCGGGACGCTCGCACCCATCGCGGGCTCACCCAGCAGCAGCTGGCCGACCGCCTCAGCACCAGCCAGAGCGCCGTCAACCGGATCGAGAAGGGTCATCAGAACTTGTCACTGGAGATGGTCGCCCGGATCGGTTCCGCCCTCGACTCCGAGATCGTCGCCCTCGGCGCCGGACCCACCCATCTGCGGGTGACCGGACCGACGACGCTCTCCGGCGAGATCGAGGTCAAGACCTCCAAGAACGCCGGTGTCGCGCTGCTGTGCGCCTCGCTGCTGAACCGCGGGAAGACGACGTTGCGCAAGGTCGCCCGGATCGAGGAGGTCAACCGCCTGCTCGAGGTGCTCGGCAGCCTCGGCGTCCAGACCCGGTGGATCGGCGACGAGGGCGACCTCGAGATCATCCCGCCGAGAGACTTCGACCTGAGCTCGATCGACGAGGCCGCCGCACGCCGTACGCGCTCGGTCCTGATGTTCCTGGGCCCGCTCCTCCACCGCGCCGAGACCTTCGAGCTGCCCTACGCCGGCGGCTGCAACCTCGGCACCCGCACCATCGAGCCCCACATGACCGCGCTGCGCCCGTTCGGCCTGGAGGTCAAGGCCAGCGAGGGCTACTACCACGCGACGGTCAACCGGTCGGTCTCCCCCCAGCGGCCGATCGTCCTGACCGAGCGCGGCGACACCGTCACCGAGAACGCCCTGATGGCGGCCGCCCTCCACCCCGGTACGACGATCATCCGCAACGCGTCGTCGAACTACATGGTGCAGGACCTCTGCTTCTACCTGCAGAAGCTCGGCGTCGGCGTCGAGGGGATCGGCACCACCACGCTGACCGTCACCGGACGCACGCAGATCGACGTCGACGTCGACTACGCCCCTGCCGAGGACCCGATCGAGGCGATGTCGCTGCTGGCCGCCGCGATCGTGACCGAGTCGTCGATCACGATCAAGCGCGTACCGATCGAGTTCCTCGAGATCGAGCTCGCGCTGCTCGAGGACATGGGCTTCAAGTACGACCGCTCCGAGGAGTACGTCGCCCGCAACGAGCACACCCGCCTGGTCGACCTCACCACCTACAAGTCCCACCTGACGGCTCCGCTCGACAAGATCCACCCGATGCCGTTCCCGGGGCTCAACATCGACAACCTGCCCTTCTTCGCCGTCATCGCGGCCGTGGCCGACGGCCAGACGATGATCCACGACTGGGTCTACGAGAACCGCGCCATCTACCTCGTCGAGCTCAACAAGCTCGGCGCCCAGGTCAAGCTGCTCGACCCCCACCGGGTGATGATCGAGGGCCCGACCCGCTGGACCGGCACCGAGATCGTGTGCCCGCCCGCGCTCCGCCCGGCCGTGGTGATCCTGCTGGCGATGCTGGCGGCGAAGGGCACCTCGGTGCTGCGGTCGACGTACGTCATCCACCGCGGCTACGAGGACCTCGCCGAACGCCTCAACCTGCTCGGCGCCCAGATCGAGAGCTTCCGCGACCTCTGAGGCCGCTCCCGAAAATGTTGCGGTTTGGTCCCAAACCGCAACATCCGGGGTCCAAAACGTGCGGTTGGGGACCAAACCGCAGTCCCTGGCGACCCCCGAGGGTCGGCATACTCCTCGCCATGCACCGGACCGGATACCCGTTCCTCGACGACGGGGGGCCGGTGCTGGCGTTCGCCCACCGCGGCGGTGCGACGCACCCGGAGCTGCTCGGCCGGGAGAACACCCTGGCCGCGTTCCGGCACGCCGCGGCGCTCGGGTACCGCTACCTCGAGACCGACGTCCACCTCACCCGTGACGGGGTGCTGGTCGCCTTCCACGATGCGCTCCTGGACCGGGTCAGCGACGGCGTCGGCAGCATCGCCGACCTCGACACCACCGCCCTCGCCCGGGTCCGCGTCGCGGGCGAGGCGGTGCCGACCCTCGCCGAGGTCGTCGACGCGTTCCCCGACGCGCGTTTCAACCTCGACCTGAAGGCCGACTCCGCCGTCGAGCCGCTCGCCGCGTTCGTGGTCGAGCGCGGCCTGCACGACCGGGTGCTCGTCGGGTCGTTCTCCTGGCGCCGCCTGCGCCGCTTCCGGGCCCTGGTCGGGCCTCGGGTGCCGACCTCCGCCGCCCCCGTCGAGGTGGCGGCGTACGTCCTGCTCCCGGGCCGCGTGGCTCGGCGCCTGGCCCCGCGTGTCGCCGCCCTGCAGGTCCCTCACCGCCTCCGGCGCCTGCCGGTCACGACCCCCCTGCTCGTACGCCGCGCCCACCGCGTCGGCGTCCAGGTGCACGTGTGGACGGTGGACGACCCCGACGAGATGCGCGTGCTGCTCGATCACGGGGTCGACGGGCTGATGACCGACCGCACCGACGTCCTCGCGGGGGTCCTGGCCGAGCGTGGTCTGTGGCCCGGGCCGAGCACCTCATGAGCCAGGACGTCGCGGACCTCGAGCCCCTCCGGCGCGCTCGGGAGCAGCGCGCGTGGAACTGGTACGACTGGGCCAACTCCGCCTACTACACGACGGTCCTGACGGTCCTGTTCGCGCCGTACCTGATCACCGTCGCGGGACGGGCGGCCGGCTGCGGCGACTCGGCCGACGAGAGCTGCCACCGGACCGTGGGAGTGCTCGGCATCCCGGTGTCCGCCGGCTCGCTGCCGTTCTACCTGACCAGCTTCGCCACCATCGCCAGCGCCTTCCTGCTGCCGGTGGTCGGCGCCCTGGTCGACCGTGGCGGGCACAAGAAGTGGCACATGGCGGGCTTCGCCTGGGCCGGGTCCTTCTTCGCCGGCCTGCTCTTCTTCATGCAGCGGCGACCAGTGGCAGCTCGGCGCGGCCGCGATCGTCCTCAGCAGCATCCTGGGTGGCTGCTCGCTGGTCAGCTACTACGCGATCCTCGTCGACATCTCCACGGAGTCCGAGCGCGACCGGGTGTCGTCCGCCGGGTGGGCGTTCGGCTACCTCGGCGGCGGCCTCCTCCTGGCCCTCAACCTGGTGCTCGTGCTCCTGCACGGCACCTTCGGCCTCGACAAGGAGCTGGCCGTCCGGCTCTCACTGCTGTCGGCCGCCCTGTGGTGGGCGGGCTTCACGATCGTCCCGGTCCGCGGTCTGCGCGACCGACCGCCTCGCGACGTGGTCCCCGAGTCCGGCGGGCTGCTCCACCGCAGCTTCGGCCAGCTGTTCACCACGCTCCGCGAGATGCGTGCCCTCCCGATGACCCTCACCTTCCTGGTCGCCTTCCTCTTCTACAACGACGGGATCCAGACCGTGATCGGCGTGGCCTCGACGTACGGCGCCAAGCAGCTCGGCTTCGGCGACGGCGTCCTGATCGCGACCATCCTGCTCATCCAGTTCGTGGCCTTCGGCGGTGCGCTCGCCTTCGGTCGGCTGGCCGGGACGTACGGCGCGTACCGCTGCATCCTCTGGGGCATCGTCGGCTGGATGGTGATCGTCGTCGGGGCGATGTTCCTGCCCCGCGGCAACGTGGCGGCCTTCCTCCTGGTGGGGGTCGCCATCGCGGTCGTGCTGGGCGGCACCCAGGCGCTGTCGCGCTCGTTCTTCAGCCTCCTGATCCCCCACGGCCGCGAGGGCGAGTACTTCGCGCTCTACAACGCCTGCGAGCGCGGGACGTCGTGGTTCGGCACGTTCCTGTTCGGGGTGGTGTTCCAGATCACCGGGTCCTACCGCCCCGCGATCGTCGCGCTGCTCGTCTTCTTCGTGCTCGGAGCGGGGTTCCTGCTCCGCCTCGACCCGGCCCGAGGAGTCGCCGAAGCCGGCAACGCGCTCCCGGACGCGATGTGACCGGGCTCGCTCCGGGTGGAGGAACACTTGCCCACCGGCGTACGTTGAGTCAGGCAGGACCAGTCCGGATGCGTGTGTCGTCACGAATACCGGGTACGGACGTCTTGTGAATGTACGCCTCGGGGCTCGTACCGGGGGTCAACCAACCTGGAGGTGAACCTCATGGCAGAGCGCACACTACGTGGAGCGCGGCTGGGAGGACAGAGTTTCGAGGACGAGCGCGGCATCGAGTTCGCGGCCCGTCAGCAGTGCGGATATCGCTGTGTCAACGGTCATGAGTTCGAAGTCACCATGTCGGTCGAGGCCGAGGTGCCGGCGGTGTGGGAGTGCCCGCGCTGCGGCGCCGAGGCGCTGAGCACGTCGGGCATCCTGCGCGAGGAGAAGGCCGAGAAGCCCGTCCGCACCCACTGGGACATGCTGCTCGAGCGTCGTTCCGAGAAGGAGCTCGAGGACATCCTCAAGGAGCGCCTCGAGCTGCTCCGCGACGGGGAGATCGGGCCCGCCCACCTCCACCGCACGAACGCCAAGCGCCGGGTCAAGAGCAAGGCCTGACCCCCGCCGCCCGACTGTGACGGCTCCGGAAATGCTGCGGTTTGGTCCCAAACCGCACGTTTCGGGGCCGAAATGTTGCGGTTGGGGACCAAACCGCATGGTGTGATGACGCGGGCAACCGTCACTCGTCGACGACCTCGCCCCGGACGACGGGCCCCTGGGGCCCGGGTCCGGGGCGTCGTGCGTCCAGCAGCCGGCGGGAGACCACGCGCGTCAGCAGCCGCCGCGCCAGCGGCCGGGTGAACGGCAGGATCAGCAGGATCCCGAGGATGTCGGTGACGAACCCGGGGCTCAGCATCAGGGTGCCGCCGACCAGGATCAGTCCCCCGTCGGCGAGCTCGCGGGCCGGCATCTGCCCCGACGACAGTGCGGTGTTGAGCGACTGCCACGCGCGCCGGCCCTCGTGCCCGATCAGCCAGGCGCCGAAGATGCTGTCGACGACCAGCAGGAGGATCGTCCACCACGCGCCGATCACCTGGCCGACCTGGATGATCACGTAGATCTCCAGGATCGGCATGATCACGAACGCCGCCACCAGGACCCACATCCGCAGGCTGCGCCGGCGGAGCCGGCGCCGCGGGAAGGGGCTGCTGCTCATGAGCGGCGCAGGGCCCCGACGAGCTGCTCGCGGCGCTCGCGCAGCCCCCAGGCGGTGATCCGGGCCAGCGACTCCGAGGCGACTCGACCGCTCATCTTGGAGTCGCCGCGGACCCGCTCCACGAACTCGATCGGCACCTCGCGCACCCGGAGCCCGTGGCGCAGGCAGCGCACCACCATGTCGGTCTGGAACACGTAGCCGGTGCTCTGCACCGTGGCGAGGTCGATGGCCTCCAGGGCGGTACGACGGAACAACCGGTAGCCGGCGGTGGCGTCCCGCACCGGAACCCCGAGCAGCGTGCGGACGTAGAGGTTGCCGCCGCGCGAGAGGGCCTCGCGCCGCCACGGCCAGTTGACCACGCTGCCGCCGGGGATCCAGCGCGACCCGATCACCAGGTCGGCGTGCACGAGCGCGTCGAGCAGCCGCTGGAGCTGCTCGGGCTGGTGGGAGCCGTCGGCGTCCATCTCCCCGATCACGTCGAAGCCGGCCTCGAGCGCGACCTGGAAGCCGTGCTTGTACGCCGCGCCGAGACCGCCCTTCTCGCTGCGGTGGAGCACCCGGACCTGCGAGTCGGCCGCCGCCAGCTCGTCGGCCATCTTGCCGGTGCCGTCGGGCGAGTTGTCGTCGACCACGAGCACGTGCACCTCGGGCTGCGCCTGCCGCAGGCGCCCGACGATCCAGGTCAGGTTGTCGGCCTCGTTGTAGGTCGGGACGACCATCACGACCCGCCCCAGTCCGGCCGGCACGCCGGCCGCCGGTGCCGCTCATGCGCGCTCCTCGGCGCGGGCGCAGGAGGGCGGGAAGGTGCGGGTCATACGAGGGTCCTGTCGGTGGGGGTCGCAGCTGGCGCCGACCACGCTCACCGGTCGGCGGCTCCGACGATACTGGCCGAGTCCTACCAGCAGGCCCACCACCACCAGGGCGACACAGCCCCGTCCGACCCAGGGGCCGATCCGCACTGCGGGGGTGACCACGTCGTAGAGGCCGACCCTCGCCTCGGCGTACGACATCGTGCGCGGGGCCGTCGAGGTGACCACGGAGCCGTCGGGGGCGATCACGCCGGTCAGGCCGTTGATGGCGGCCACCACGACGTAGCGATGGGTCTCGATCGCGCGGAGCCGGCTGATCGCGAACTGCTGGTCGATCTGGGCGGTGTGGATGAACATCGCGTTGCTGGTCTGCACGACCACCAGCTGGCCGCCGTGGGACAGCTGGGCGTACAGCCCGTCGTCGTAGGCCACGTCGAAGCAGATCGCGTCGGCCACCTTCAGCCCGGCGATGTCGAGCGGCGTCACCCGGGTGCCCCGCACCATGTCGCGCGGGATCTGGTTGAGCTGGGCGAGGTGGGAGCCGAAGACCCAGCGCCACGGGATGTACTCGCCGAAGGGGACGGGATGCCACTTGGTGTAGCGGTCGCCCGCGCCGGTGACCGGGTCGAAGACGATGCCCTGGTTGAGGACGTGCTCGGGGCCGCCGTCGACGACCACACCGGCCAGCAGGGGTACGTCGATGGCGGTGACGGCCTGCTCGATGTCGCTGCGCATCTCGGGGTCCTCGAACGGGTCGATCGCCGTGGAGTTCTCCGGCCACACCACGAAGTCGGGCTTCGGGGTCCGCCCGGCCGCGACGTCCGCCGCGAGCCGCGCGGTCTCGTCGGCGTGCTGGTGGGTGATCCGGCGGTAGTGGGCCAGGACGTCGGTGCCGTCTCCGGGCACGTTGCCCTGCACGGCCGCCACGGTCGTGTGCCCGGTCGCGGTGGCGTCGTACGGGACGGCCAGGGGTACGACGGTGACCAGCGCGACGGCGCCGAGGGCGAGGAGGGTCCGCCGGTCGCGGCCGCGGCTCGCGTACGCCGAGGCGAGGCACGCCCCGAGGAGGGCCAGGAGCAGGCTCACGCCGGTGGCACCGACGTAGGGCAGGGCACCCGAGGCCGGGGTGTCCACGACGGCGTAGGACAGCCGTCCCCAGGGCATGCCGCCGGCCGGCCAGTCGGTGCGGATGTTCTCCATCGCCACCCAGGCGACCGCCAGCCACACCGGCGCCGCGGGCAGACGTCGCAACGGCACCGCCACCACGGCCAGGACGGCGTACCACCCCGCCTGGACGGCGGACAGCCCGAGCCACGGCACGGTGCCGACCGCGTGCATCCACCACAGCAGGGTGAGCTGGAAGGCCGCACCGAAGACGAGACCGGGGAGCCACGCGGAGCGGGCCGGCAGCCCCGCGGTGACCACGAAGAAGGTCGCGACCGCGAACGGCATCAGCCAGTACGCATGGGTCGGCGGGAAGCAGAGCGCGAGCGCCAGCCCGGCCACGAGGGCAGCGAGGCAGCGAGTCGGCATGGGAAGAAAGTAGCGCCCGGTCGAAGCGCTCGTTCGCGGCTTGACCGGAGGGTTCGTCGGCCCTTCGGGCCGACCGGTCCGCGGCTGGCTGCCGCGACCCCGGAAGTTGTCTAGGGGGACCGAATCCCCCTCCGGTCTCGCTCTCGTGGTGCAGGACCGATCTCCGCCGACCGGCTGTCCCGGGTGGGCGGCCTCCCACCGGGCGACCCGGTCTGTCGGACATCGGTCCCGCTGCCGCGAACGCCTGAGCGAATCGAGGGAACCTTCTGTCCTCGGGCACCGGGTTGTCAACCGGTCGCTGACCTGCGCGGACGCACAAAGGCGCAGGTCAAGCGCCACCCGTCGGCATGAAGTTCATCGAGAATTTGCCACGAATGCGGCGTGTCGTACGTCGACACACCCGCGAGGTGAACGATCGCTAACCCGCGCGAGCACACCCCGCCGCGACGAAGGAGCGACGGGGTGAGCGCAGCGCGCGGCGCAGCGAGCTCGCTCGCAAGCCCACCCACCACCCCGCCGCGACGAAGGAGCGACGGGGTGAGCGCAGCGCGCGGCGCAGCGAGCTCGCTCGCAAGCCCACCCACCCACCCGCCCGCCGCGACGAAGGAGCGACGGGGTGAGCGCAGCGCGCGGCCGCAGCGAGCGCCGCGCGGCAAGCCCACCTGGTGCGTGGTCTTCTCAGCCGGGTACGACGACGGTGCCGGTGGCGGTGGTGGCGACGACGGGTGGGTCGAGCGGCTCCGCCGCACCCGGCCGCTCCTCGGTCGGGACGCCGCGGGCCACCACGGTCACGGTGAAGTCGAGGACCCGGCTCCGCGTCCCGGCCCGGACCAGCTCGCAGGTCACCTCCAGGACGTCGCCCGCCCGGACCGGTGCCCGGAACTGCACGTCGGAGTACGACGCGAACAGGCCCTCGTCGCCGTCGGTGACGATGCACATCTCGGTGGCCACGTCGCCGAACAGACCCAGGCTGTAGGCACCGTCGACCAGGTTGCCGGCGTAGTGGGCGTGGGAGTAGGGCACGTAGCGGCGGTGGACGACGCGCGTCCCGATCTCGGCTGCCATCAGCTGGCCTTCGTGGTCGTGAGTCGGTGGACGAGGAACGACGCGACCTCGCCCGGCGTCGTACCGCGGGTGAAGACGCGGTCGACCCCGAGGTCTCCGGCCATGGTCTCGTCGAAGCGCGGCCCACCGACGATCAGCAGCGGGCGTCGGTCGGGCGGGTAGGACTCCCGGAACGCGGCGGACATCTCGCGGGTGTTGAGCAGGTGGGCGTCGCGCTGGGTGACGACCTGGGACACCAGGACGGCGTCGGCCTTCTCCTCGCGCGCCCGCTCGACGAGCTGGGGCACGCTGACCTGGGCGCCGAGGTTCACGACCTTGAGCTCCCGGTAGTACTCCAGCCCCTTCTCGCCCGCGAAGCCCTTGATGTTGAGGATCGCGTCGATGCCGACGGTGTGGGCGTCGGTGCCGATGCACCCGCCCACGACGACCAGCCGGCGGCGCAGGCTGCGCTTGATGGCCGCGTTGGCCTCCTTCGGCGTGAGCAGCGGGTAGTCGCGCTCGACGACCTGGACCTTGGAGGGGTCGACCAGGTGGTTCACCCGGCCGTAGACGACGAAGAAGGTGAACCCCTCCCCCATCGGCTTGGCGTGGACCACGAGCGCGGGGTCCATGCCCATCTTGTTCGCGAGCTGGGCGGCCGCGCCCTCGGCGACCTTGGAGTGGGTCATCGGGAGGGTGAAGCTGAGCTGCACCATCCCGTCGCCGGTGGTGTCGCCGTACGGCCGGATCGGGCCCGTCTCTGTCGAGAGCTCGCTCATCGCTCTCCCTCCAGGATCTCGCTGGCCGGGTTCCAGTAGCCGTCGGCCTTCGCGGCCACGCCCTCGAGACCGCGGCCACCGGTGGACGGCCGCTTCATCAGGCCGAAGGTGCCGTCGGCGATCGCCTCGAGCAGCGGGGCCCTGCCGGGCTCGGCCTCGATCTGCTCGAGCAGGTCGATCGTCTCGCCCAGGACCTGCCGGGCGCGGTCGGCGATGAAGCCGTCGGGTGCGGGCCGGAAGTCCTCGTGCAGGTTGCCGGCGGCGTTCATCACGTAGCGGACGTTCTGCAGCGCCAGGTCGCGGTCGGAGAGCCAGGGCGTGACCACGGCCTCGGTCATCATCCCGACCAGCAGGATGCCCTGACCGGTCAGGGCGCCGACGAGGTTGAAGAAGCCGTCGAGGAGGTAGCCACGGAACACGTCGCCGGTCATGTGTCGCGTCGGCGGCATCCACTTCAGCGGAGCGTCGGGGAACAGGTCGCGCGCCAGCATCGCGTGGGCGAGCTCGAGCCGGAACGAGTCGGGGATCTCGGGGTCGATCTCGAAGGCGTGCCCCAGGCCGAGCTGCCAGTCCTCGAGCCCGGCCTCCTTGGCGAAGTACTCGTTGAGCAGCTGGCTGGTGGTGACGGTGTGGGCGGCCTCGACGGCGTCGGCGGTGGTGAGGTAGTTGTCCTCGCCGGTGTTGATGATGATCCCGGCCCGGGCGTGCACCTGGCGGCTGAAGCGCTGGTCGACGAAGGTGCGGATCGGGTTGATGTCGCGGAAGAGGATCCCGTACATCGAGTCGTTCAGCATCATGTCGAGCCGCTCGAGCCCGGCCAGGGCCGCGATCTCGGGCATGCACAGCCCGCTGGCGTAGTTGGTCAGCCGGACGTAGCGACCGAGCTCCTTCGACGTCTCGTCGAGGGCGGCGCGCATCAGCCGGAAGTTCTCCTGCGTGGCATACGTGCCGGCGAAGCCCTCGCGGGTCGCACCCTCGGGCACGAAGTCGAGGAGGCTCTGCCCGGTCGAGCGGATCACCGCGATGATGTCGGCGCCCTCGCGCGCGGCGGCCTGGGCCTGGGGGATGTCCTCGTAGATGTCGCCGGTCGCGACGATCAGGTAGATCCACGGCTTGGCCGGCGCGTCACCGATCCGCGCGATCATCCGCTCGCGCTCCTTGCGGCGGGCGTCGATGCGCTTGATGCCCGCTCCGACCTGGCGCCGGGCGCCGGTCGTGGCGCGCTGCGCGTCCCGCCCCTCCGGGAGGCGGAACCGGACCGAGCCCGCCGACGCCTTCTCGGCGAGCTCGCGCAGGTCGGCGCCCTCGCCACGTCGTACGGCGTCCCAGACCGGCAGGGCGACCCCGTGCTCGAGACCCACGTCGGCGCGCACACAGTCGACGAGCCGGTTGACCCAGGGCGTGCCCTCGGCGTCGGCGCCCTGGAGGCCGGCCAGCCGCAGGGTGGCGCGCTCGACGGACACGGTGGTGTGCTGCTGGGCGATCTTCACGATCGGCCGACCGACCTTGCGGGCGAGGCCCCTGGCCTTGCGGACGGTCGCCGGGTCGAGGTCGAGCGCTCCCCTGCGGGGCCGCGTGGAGGCGGCCATCACAGTCTCCGCTCGAACAGGCGGCGGACGCCGGCGTTGCCGCGGAGCAGCTCGAGGGCGTACGCCGCGTGGCCGGGCGTGTAGCCGTTGCCGACGAGCATGGTCACGTCGGCAGCCAGACCCTCGGCGCCCAGCGCAGCCCCGGAGAAGGAGGTCGCCATCGAGAAGAAGACGACGGTGCCGCCGTCGGCGGTGGAGAGGATCGCGCCGCCCTCGCAGCCGGGCACGTCGACGCAGACCACGGTCACGTCGACCGGACCGCCCGTGGCCGCGACGGCGTCGCGCAGCGCGATCGGGTCGCGCGCGTCGGCCACGACCACGTGGTCGGCGAGCCGGCTGTCACGCAGCAGGGCGGCCTCGCCCTCGTGCGGCACCACGCCGACCGTGCGCGTGGCCCCGGCGTCACGGGCGGCCGCCAGGCTCAGGGAGCCCGACTTGCCGGCGCCGCCGATGACCGCGACCGAGGGCCCTCTGCGGTCGACGCCCCCTCCTCGGCTTCGCGGAGTCGGGACCACTGCTCGACGACCCGGCGGGTCAGGGCAGGGGCACCACAGACGTCCATGACCGCCAGGCTCAGCGTGGGCGACAGGTCGTCGGGGATCGTCGCGGCGATCGAGCGCCCGAAGAGGATGGCGTAGCCGTCGGCGGGGACCTGCTCGCCGCGGCCGTCCCAGCGCTCCAGGCCGTCCTCGATCACGAGCGGGGTGAGGGTCAGGGAGACGAGCGTGGCGACGCGGTCGCCGACCGACAGCCCGAGGGTCGACTCGGGGCCGACCTCCTCGACGGTGCCGACGAGCATGCCGCCGGACCCGGTCACGGGGTTCTGCATCTTGCCGCGCGAGGCGACGATCTCGAGGACCTCCCGGCGTACGGCGTCACCGTCGCCGTGGTGCGCGGTCTCGAGCTGGCGGAAGGACGCGGCGTCGAGGTTGAGGGTCTCCACGCGCACCCGCACCTCGTCGGGCCACAGGTCGCGCCGGGTGTCGAGACGCCGGGCCGCCTGAGGCAGCACGACGGCGTCGTCGAGGACCCGGTGCAGCCCGGTCGGGTCGCTCGCCGGCCTGGTCTCGGAATCGGTGCTCAGCGCCGACATGTAGGAGTATCCTCCGTTGTAATCGCATTCAGACGGGAGATTATGCGGCGTGGCATTGGACTAGCCGCATGTTCTCCGCCTACTCTGACATGAGCGCGCCGGACGGCACAACCGGCGCGCCGACCTGCCCGGACCCGGGCCATCCGCACCGCAGGAGATCGCGCATGAGCATCGAGACCTCGATCGGTCTGGAGACCGGTCAGCCGTACCCCTACCGCCGTACCGAGCTGGTCGAGCCGGACTGGACGCGCTTCCCCGGCTGGAAGGACGTCACCGCCGAGGAGTGGGCCTCGGCGCAGTGGCAGCGCGCCCACTGCGTGAAGAACGTCAAGCAGCTGCGCGAGCTGATGGGCGACCTGGTCGACGAGCGGTTCTACGCCGACCTCGAGCGCGACCAGGCGGAGCGCGCCACCATGTCGATGCTGGTGCCGCCGCAGATGATGAACACCATCGCCCGCCACGACGAGCCCGGCGGCCCGGGCTCGCTGACCGAGGCGTTCTACGCCGACCCCGTGCGCCACTACATGCTCCCGGTCTTCAGCGACCGACGTACCGACTGGGCCTCCCACCCGCACGCCACCCGCGACTCGCTGCACGAGCACGACATGTGGGCGACCGAGGGCCTGACCCACCGCTACCCCACCAAGGTGCTGGCCGAGCTGCTCCCGACCTGCCCGCAGTACTGCGGGCACTGCACGCGGATGGACCTCGTCGGCAACTCCACGGCGGTCATCGACAAGCTGAAGTTCGTCGGCAAGCCCAACGACCGCCTCGGCGACATGCTCGACTACCTGCGGCGTACGCCGGGCGTCCGCGACGTCGTGGTCTCCGGCGGCGACGTGGCCAACATGCCGTGGCCCCGGCTCGAGGCGTTCCTGACCTCGCTGCTCGAGATCGAGAACATCCGCGACATCCGACTGGCCACCAAGGCCCTGATGGCGCTGCCGCAGCACTGGCTGCAACCGGAGGTCGTCGAGGGGATGACCCGGATCGGCACCCTGTCGCGCGAGCGCGGCGTCTCGGTCGCCATCCACACCCACGTCAACCACGCCAACTCCGTGACCCCGCTGGTGCGCGAGGCGACCCGCACCATGCTCGACACCGGGATCCGCGACGTCCGCAACCAGGGCGTCATCCTCAACGGCGTCAACGCCGACCCGCACGCCCTGCTCGACCTGTGCTTCGCCCTGCTCGACGGCGCGCAGATCATGCCCTACTACTTCTACATGTGCGACATGATCCCCTACTCCGAGCACTGGCGGGTCTCGGTCGCCGACGCCCAGCGGCTGCAGCACGCGATCATGGGCTACCTGCCCGGCTTCGCGACGCCGCGGATCGTCTGCGACGTCCCCTACGTCGGCAAGCGGTGGATCCACCAGCTCGCGTCCTACGACACCGAGCGCGGCATCAGCTACTGGACCAAGAACTACCGCACCTCGATCGAGGCGTCCGATCCCGAGGCGCTGTCGCGGACCTACGAGTACTACGACCCGATCCACTCCCTGCCCCAGGCCGGGCAGCAGTGGTGGGCCGAGCACGGCCGGCTCGACGAGTCGGCCCTCAAGGCCGCCGAGGTGGCCGAGGCCTCCCGTCGTACGGCGGCCCTCCAGGCCCACTGACGCCGGTCCCGGGGGCTCCTGTGGTGTGCGGTTTGGTCCCCAACCGCAACATCCGGACGCGAAAACGTGCGGTTTGGGACCAAACCGCACACTTCTGACCGCCCACGAGGCAGAGCGCCGCGGGGGTGAGCGCCGCACGACACGGGTCCGCCGACTAGCCCACGCACCGGGGTGTCGTGACCTACCATCGACGTGGGGGACCAGACTCGGGCCGCTCCCGCATCGGATCACCGACCAGGGACGGACCCTCGCACATGCCTCATCGACCGAACCGGCGCACCGTGGTGCGGACGGCCGTCTGGACGGCTCCCGCCGTCGCCGTGGCCACGGCGGCTCCCGCCCTGGCCATCTCGACGAACACCCCCGCGGTCCTCCACTTCGACACCTTCAACCTGTTCGGCGCCGACTACGTCAACGGCGACCCGACGACCCTCGAGTCGCAGGTGGAGGTCCAGAACGTCTACGCCGCGACCTCACCCACGCTCACCACCGTGACCCTGACGGTGAGCTATCCGGGCACCCGCGTGTCCGGAGCCGCCCCGACCAGCGTCACCGGAGCGGGGTGGAGCTTCTCCGGCGCCTCGCACGTCGGCGCGACCTGGCTCTACACCTTCGTGTTCGGGGGCAGCGTGGCTCCGGGAGCGTCGACCACGACGGTCGACTTCCACGTGCCCCTGACCTCGGCGGCGGCCGGCACGATCGTCATCACGGGCTCCGCGTTCGCCGGTGGCGGCTCGGCGGTGACGACCACCTCCTACAAGGTGAAGTGACCACAGGCTGCTCTCAGGCAGCCGACCTAGCGTGACCGCGTGAGCCTGACGCGTCGCGGAGTGCTGTTGACGGGCGTCGGCGCCCTCATGGGCGGCTGCACCTCTCACGCGTCGTCCACCGCTGCCCCGACAGGTGGCGCCACCACGGCCGAGCCCTCGTCCTCCGGGTCGACCGCGGCCGCGAGCCCACCGGGCGCGCCGGCCCTGCCGGCGGTCACGGCGTGGACGCCCGGGGACGGCGAGCTGGTGCCCACCTGCAAGCTCGCCGCCGTACGGCGCATCGAGCGGGACGGGAACGGCTCCGACACCGCGCTCCAGGTGATCGACGCGCAGTACGGCGGCCTGCTCGCCGACTCGGCCAGCGTGCTGGTCGTCACCCGCAGCTGGCGGCGCCGCGGGACCCGGATCACCCCCGACGGCCGCACGTACGACGTCCGGCTGAGCAGGACGGGCCCGTCCTGGCGGGTCACCGCCGTCCACCCCTCACACCCCGGCCCGGCAGCGCGGCGACCCTCCTCTGCGGCGCGGCGCGTGTTGCGCTCCGACCGCATCAGCCTGCCGCCCGCTGCCGCGCGCGACGTGGCGTCCGGGCAGGTCCACGACTCCGTGCTCCTCGCCCTGCTCACCGTCGCGCGCACCCACCGGCCCGCGGTGAGCGTGGTCCGCTCGGGCCACCCGCTCCACGTCTTCGGCACCGACCGGCTCAGCGATCACCCGCAGGGCCGGGCGTTCGACACCTGGGCGATCGACGGTCGAGCCGTCGTGGACCCGCGCACCCCGCGCTCGCTGGTGGAGGAGTACATGCACGCGGTCGCCGCCGCGGGGTCCTACAACGTCGGCGGGCCCTACCTGCTGGGCGCCGCGCCGCAGTGGTTCAGCGACGCCACCCACCACGACCACGTCCACGCCGGTTTCGAGACCTGACGTGGACGTGGCGCCGGGGGGTCCTGTCAGTGCGTGTGGTGCACCTCCTGGAGGGCGTACACCGGGGTGTCGATCCCCTCGTAGCGAGCCTTGAGCTGCAGGGCCAGGTAGAGCGAGTAGTGGCGCGACTGGTGCAGGTTCCCGCCGTGCATCCAGAGGTTCTCCACCTGGGTCGGCTTCCACATGTTGCGCTGCTCCCCCTCCCACGGGCCGGGGTCCTTGGTGGTCTCGGACCCGAGTCCCCAGACCTTGCCCAGCCGGTCGGCGGTCTCCTGGTCGATCAGGTCGGCGACCCAGCCGTTCATCGAGCCGTAGCCGGTCGCGAACACCACCAGGTCGGCCGGCAGCTCGGTGCCGTCGGCGAGCACCACGGCGTCCTCGGTGAGGTGGTCGACCTGACCGTGCACGAGCGTCACCTCGCCGTCCGCGACCAGGTCGGCGGCGCCGACGTCGATGTAGTAGCCGGAGCCGCGGCGCAGGTACTTCATGAACAGGCCCGACCCGTCGTCACCCCAGTCGTGCCAGAAGCCCGCCTTCTCCAGCCGCTCGTAGAAGTCCTTGTCCCGCTCGGCCATGGCCTCGTACGCCGGGATCTGGAAGGTGTGCAGGATCCGGTAGGGCAGGGAGGCGAAGATCATGTCGGCCTTCTCCGTGGTCACCCCGGCCTCCAGCGCCCGCTCGGAGTAGAGGTCGCCCAGGCCGATGTCCATCAGGCTGGCGCTCTTGACGATGTGGGTGGACGACCGCTGCACCATGGTGACGTCGACGTCGTTCTCCCACAGGGCGCCGCAGATGTCGAACGCCGAGTTGTTGCTGCCGATCACCACCGCCTTCTTGCCGCGGTAGGCGTCCGGGCCCGGGTGCGCCGAGGAGTGGTGCACGTCGCCGCGGAAGACGTCGGTCCCGGGGATGTCCGGGATGTTCGGCTTGCCCGACATCCCGGTGGCGAAGACCAGCTGCTTCGGGCGCAGCGTCAGCGGCTTCCCCTCACGCTCGACCTCGACGGTCCACTCCCCCGTCGCCTCCGACCAGGAGGCGCTGGTGGCCCGCGTGCTCGACCAGTACGGCACCTCCATCACCCGGGTGTAGAACTCCAGCCAGTCGCCGATCTTGTCCTTGGGCGCGAACACCGGCCAGTTGTCCGGGAACTTCAGATAGGGCAGGTGGTCGTACCACACGGGGTCGTGCAGGCACAGCGACTTGTAGCGGCCGCGCCACTGGTCGCCGGGCCGCGCGTGCGAGTCGATGACGAGACTCGGTACGCCGAGCTGCCGGAGGCGGGCGCCGAGGGCGATGCCGCCCTGGCCACCGCCGATGACCAGCACGTGGGGCTGGGTGGTGCTGCCGAGGCTCTCGGCCTCCTGCTGCTGCCGCTCCTTCCACGTCGTACGGTGCTTGCTCGCGCCGTGCTCGGCCCCCATCGGCCGGTGGGTGCCGCGCGGCTCCTCGAACCCCTTGAGCTCGTAGAGGGTCGTGAGCAGGGTGAAGGCCCGGTCCTCCCCGTCCTCCTCCACCAGCCGCACCAGCCCGCGGCCGCGACCGACCGCGGTCTCGTAGCGGATCCAGGCGGTCAGCACGCCGTCGGTCTCGTCGGGCGGTTCCTCGGTGGCGAACCCGGAGGCCCCCGTGGCCTCCATCGTGTGCTCGAGCAGGTCGGTGACGCCGGCCCTGCCCTCGACCGTGGTGATGTTCCAGGTGAACGCGACGAGGTCGCGCCAGTAGGAGTCGGTCGCGAACAGCGCCGCCGCGGCCGCCGCGTCGCGCGCGGCGAGCGCGGCCTCGAACCGCGCAAGCCAGGCGTCGACGCGGGACTGGGGGCCGTCGAGCGGCGCGTCCGGGGTGGCGACGTCGTCGCGCGCGGGAGCCTGGGTCATCTGTTGTCTCCTTCGCCTAGGCTGGTGTGACCGAGCACACACCTCCGGCCGGCCGCGAGACAGGGTTGCGAGAGGTTGCACCGGTGCTCCGGGAAGGGACCATGGCGACCGACGACCGCGCACTGCGCCGTACGCGCGAGGCGGTGCTGACCGGCAGGCCGGCTCCGAGCAGCGCTCCGCGGCCGACCATCGCGGCCTCCTGGCGCCGGGTCTCGGCCGTGGGGCTCGACCCCGGCTCGGGGGCGGACGTCCCCCCGCTCGAACGAGGCGGAGCTCGCCCGACGACGGGCGGCCAGCGGCCTGGCGGAGCTCGTCCCACAGCTCACGGTCTCGCTCCAGGCGGTGATCGACGCCGGGCAGCTGGTCGTGGTGGCCGACGCCGACGGGTGGGTGCTCTGGCGGGCCGGTGGGAGCGGCGTACGGCGCCTGGCCGACAGCCTCGGTTTCGTCGGTGGCTCCGCGTGGACCGAGGGCAACGTCGGCACGAACGCCATCGGTACGGCGCTCGTGCTCGGCGAGGGGGTCCACGTCCAGGGTCCCGAGCACTTCGTCGAGTCGCACACCCGCTGGGGCTGTGCGGCCACGCCCCTGATCGACCCCTGGTCGGGCCGCACCCTCGGGGTGCTCGACGTGAGCGGGCCGTCGCGGGGGATGCATCCCGCCGAGCTCGCGCTGGTCGAGGCCGTCGCCCGCCTCGCGTCGCTCGAGATCGTGACCCGCCGCCGGACCGAGCTCGACGGGCTGCGCGCCCGCGCCGCACCGGTCCTGGCCCGGATCAGCGGCGACGCCCTGGCCGTGGACGCCTACGGCCACCTGGCGGCCGCCGTGGGCGGTCGGGCTCCGGCGCGGGTGGCCCTGCCCGACGACCTGTCCGCCGGGGAGGTCTGGCTGCCCACGCTCGGGCGCGCCACGGCGGAGCCGCTGGCCGGCGGGTGGCTGCTCCGCCTCGACCGTGACGACGTACCGGCCGCCACCCGGGCCGTGCTCGACCTCACCGGGCCCCCGTGTCTGCGGGTCGACTCGCCGAGCGGCGGCTGGTCACGGCGCCTGTCGCCGCGGCACGCCGAGATCCTGCTCGCGCTGTGCGGGGCCGGCCCCTCGGGACTGACGGCGGGACAGCTCGGGCGAGAGCTGTTCGACGACCCGTCGCGGACCGTGACCGTCCGGGCCGAGATGTCGCGGCTGCGCCGGATGGCCGGCAGCCTGCTGCTCTCACATCCCTACCGGTTCTCGCCGGGCGTCCAGGTCACGGCCGAGCTGCCGGCCGACCGGGTGGCCGTCCTGCCCGGCTCCAGCGCCCCCGTCGTACGACGCCTGCGCTGACCGAAACCCTGCGGTTTGGTCCCCAACCGCACGTTTTCGGCCCCGATTGTTGCGGTTTGGGACCAAACCGCAGGTCTCGGGCGGCCCTCGGACCGCGCCCGGCGTGCATGTGACGGACGTCACCGGGTACGACCGATCCCATGCGCGTCCGCTCGGGGCGCGCGCAGGACGCCGGCCCGGGAGGGGCACGGCGTCACGCTAGAGGGGAGGGACCAGCATGGGAGGCAACCAGAACGGCAACCGGGGCTTGGTGAGCACGCTGGTGCACGGGGCCAAGGACATCCCGCGGAACGCCTCGTGGCTGGCCGCGAAGGCCGTGCCGCACGAGCACCACAACCACCACCACAACGGAAACGACGACCACGGCTCGTCGCCGACGTCGGACCTCAAGGGGATGGCGCAGCGCGCCGGCCGCGCTGTCCGCGACGCGATGCCCGGACCGGACTCGGTGGAGTCGGGCCTGGCCCGCGCCCGGGAGAGCGCCGAGGACGCCCGCGAGGCCGAGGACCGCGCGGTGGCCGCCGCCGAGCGCGCGCACGCGCTCCGTGAGCGTGCGGACGAGGTGGCGACCGAGGAGCAGCAGCGCCTGCAGCAGGTCGACGCCGACCAGCGGTCGGAGGTCGAGCGTCGCGTCGCCGTCGCCACCCGTGAGGCGGAGGAGCACGTCGAGCGGGCCCGCCGCGACGCCGAGGGCGACGCGGACCGGGCCCGGGCCGCCGAGCAGGAGGCGTCGGAGGCCCGTACGGCCCAGGCCCGCGACGAGGCCGAGCAGGCCCAGGAGGAGGCCCAGCAGCGGCTCGCCGAGGCCACCGAGCGGCTCGCCGTGGCTCGAGCGCGAGCCGAGGAGGCAGCCGCGCTCGCGCAGGAGGCTGCTGATCGCGCCAAGGAGGACGCCGAGCGGATCAGTGCGCAGGTGCGGCACGACCAGGCTGAGGCCGACGCCGCCGTCTCTCAGGCCGTGGGGCTGAAGGAGCGGACGTCCAAGGAGGCGGCGAGCGTGACCCGGACGGTACGTCGTACCGAGCGGCCCGTGCTCGTGGAGATGTCGAAGGCGGACCTGCTCCATCTGGCGTCCGAACGCGACATCGCGGGCCGTTCCGTCGATGTCGAAGAAGGAGCTCGCGGCGGCACTGGAGAAGAAGCAGTGAGGCTCGTGGAGGCCGTCACGAGTGCCGTGCGGCCGAGTTCGAGCGTGGTCCCGACCGCGGTCTCGGCGGCGGTCCCGTCGTCCGTGGTCACCCGAGCCCTGCGCTCGGGCGCCACCGCGGGAGCTGCCCTGGTGGCGCTGTCGGCGGCGAGCGCCGTCGCGAGCGCTGTGCGCCGTCGTACGGAGTCGGCATGAAGCTGCGAGCGCTCGGGCTGGTGGCCCTCGGCTACGTGGTCGGCACCCGGGCCGGGAGGGAGCGGTATGAGCAGATACGGAGACTGGCGGGCCAGGCGGCGGAACGGCTCGAGACCTACGGCGAGCACGGCACCCTGGCCGCCCGGCTCGACCGTGGCCGGACCCGCGAGGACGCTGGCACCTGACGCAACGAGCCACCTCTCCGACGGCGTCGTCGTCGAGACGCGGCTGGTCGCCCGGCTGCTCGGGGTGCGGATCCTGCGGGTGGACGGGGTCGTGCACCTCGCGCCGGCCCGGCTCGAGGGCACCCGGGCGCCGGCGTTGGACAGGGGCCGACCGACGCCACGTCCCGTGGCGGCGGACCGGCAGCTGGGCGACGGGCTGGCACTGGCCTCACGCCTGCTCGAGAACGGCGACCGACCCTCCGGGTGACGCTGACGAAGTGAGGTCCTAGGTGACCGGGCGGCTCTCGTACGGCGTGCTGAGCACGATCGTGGTGCGCGTCGAGACGTTCGCCACCGACCGGATCCGCGCGATCAGCGTCTCGAGGGTGGACGGCGTCGCCACCCGGACCTTGAGGATGTAGGACTCGTCGCCGGCCACCGACCAGCACGACTCGATCTCCTCGATGTCGCGCAGCCGCTCGGGGTAGTCGTCGGGCTGGGAGGGGTCGATCGGCGTGATCGAGACGAACGCGGTCAGGGCCAGCCCGAGCTCCTCGTGGTCGATGCTTGCGCCGTACCCGGTGATCACGCCGCGCTTCTCGAGGCGTTTCACGCGCTGGTGCACCGCCGAGGTCGACAGCCCCGTGGCCTTGCCGAGGTCGGTGAACGACATGCGCCCGTCCGCAGCGAGCAGCCGGACGATCGTGCGGTCGGTCTCCTCCACGCCGACGACCCTAGCGGTCCCCGCGCACCGGATGAGGCAGACTCGGGCCCCGTGGCGACCGAACAGCGACTGATGGTCCTCGACTCAGCGTCGATGTACTTCCGAGCCTTCTTCGGCGTGCCGGAGGTGCTGGCCCCCGACGGGACGCCGGTGAACGCCGTGCGCGGCTTCTTGGACTTCATCAGCCGGTTGGTCGGCGACTACCGGCCGACCCACCTGATCTGCGCCTGGGACAACGACTGGCGGCCGCAGTGGCGGGTCGAGCTGATCCCGACGTACAAGGCGCATCGCGTCGTCGCCGAGCGCCCCGGTCCGAAGCCGGACATCGAGGAGGTGCCGGACCCGCTCGAGCGGCAGGTGCCGATCATCCTCGAGGTGCTCGACGCGCTCGGGATCTGCGTGGTCGGCGCCGACGGCTACGAGGCCGACGACGTGATCGGCACGCTCGCCACCGGTGCCCCGATGCCGGTCGACGTGGTCACCGGCGACCGCGACCTCTTCCAGCTGGTCGACGACGCGGCCGGCGTGCGGATCCTCTACATCGCCAAGGGCGTCGGCAACCACGAGCGCGTGACCGACGAGGTCGTGGTCGGCAAGTACCGGGTCCTGCCCAGCCAGTACGCCGACTTCGCCACCCTGCGCGGCGACGCCTCCGACGGCCTGCCGGGCGTGCCCGGCGTCGGCGAGAAGACGGCGGCCTCGCTCCTCCTGGCGTACGGCGACCTCCAGGGCATCATCGCCGCCGCGGCCGACCCCTCCTCCTCGATGTCTCCCGGCCCGCGCCGGCGGATCCTGGATGCGGCCGCCTACCTCGAGGTCGCCCCGACCGTCGTCGCGGTCGCCCGCGACATCGATCTCACGCCGTACGACGCGACGCTCCCCGCCGCTCCCCGCGACCCCGGGCTGCTCGACGCGTTGGCCGAGCGCTACAACCTCGACTCCCCGGTGACGCGCCTCCGCGCCGTCCTCGCGGGCTGACCCCTGGTCCCGGCGCGACGAAATGTTGCGGTTTGGTCCCAAACCGCAACTCCCGGCACCGAAAACGTGCGGTTTGGGACCAAACCGCAGGGTTAGGCGGCCACCGGGTCCGCCCCGGAGTCAGTCCTCCAGGGGCGCGACCGCGACCACGCCCCGGCGGATCCGGCGTACGACGTCGCGGGCGGTGTCGCGCAGTGCCCGGTCCCCGGCGGCGTCGGCCACCTGACCGCACAGGTCGATCAGCTGCTTGACCCACCGGACGAAGTCCCCGGCCGTCAGGTCGCTCGCGTCGAGCACCTCGGACAGGTCGTCGCCCTCGCACCAGCGGTACGCGGCCCAGGCCAGCCCCGCGTCGGGGCGACGCAGGAAGTCGAGACGGTGCTGCCGCTCGATCTCGGCCAGGTCGCGCCACAGCTCCTCCAGCGAGTCGATCGCCCGGCGGGTGTCTCCGCCGGGGATCCGCGCCGACACCACGTCGTCGGGCCGGCGGGCCTCGTAGACCAGCGTCGACAGGGCGGCCGCGAGGCCCGAGGGCCCGAGCCGGTCGAACACGCCCGTACGCAGCGCCTCGGCCACGACCAGGTCGAGCTCGGAGTAGATCCGGCGCAGCGGCCTGCCCAGCTCGGTCACGTCGTCGTCGGCCAGGTATCCCAGCGTCTCCAGGACGTCGCAGACGCGGTCGAACTGGCGGGCCACGGTGTTGGTCCGCTGCTCGACGCGGCGCTCGAGCGTCCTCGCGTCGCGGTCGAGCTTGAACCAGCGCTCGGCCCAGCGCGCGTGCTCCTCCCGGTCGGGGCACTCGTGGCACGGGTGAGTCCGGAGCTGCCTACGCAGCCGATCGGCGACGGGATCGATCCGAGACCGGGTCGCGATCGCGGTCGTGCTCGCGACCCGGCGGTGGCGGGGTGAAGTTGTGGGTCGCGGCCCGCAACGAGGAGGCCAGGTCGCGCCGCATCTGCGGGTTGCGGGGGTTGAAGCCGCGCGGCAGCCGGAGCCGGGTCGTCGCGGTCACCGGCGTCGGGAAGTCCTGCACGCTGAGGCGGCGTGCCTGGCGCTCGGCGGTCAGCACGTGCGGCCGTGGTCCGTCCGGCGCCGTGCCCGGATCGAGGACGACGGCGAAGCCGGCGAACTTGCCGCCCGGCACCTCGATCACGTCACCCCGGTGGAGCCGGGCCAGCGAGTGCAGCACCTCCTCGCGGCGGTCGGCCTTCCGAGCCCGCGCTGCGTTCTTCTCCAGCTCCGAGACGCGCTGCCGGAGCGCGGCGTACTCCATGAAGTCGCCGCGCTCGCACGCCGCCGCCTCGGCGTACCCCCGCAGTGCGTCCTGGCTCTTGGTCAGCTGGCGGGCGAGCCCGACCACCGCCTTGTCGGCCTGGAACTGGGCGAACGACATCTCCAGCAGCTCGCGCGCCCGCAGCCGGCCGACCTGGTGCACCAGGTTGACGGCCATGTTGTACGACGGGCGGAAGCTCGAGCGGAGCGGGTAGGTCCGGGTCGACGCCAGCCCGGCGACCTCCCCGGGGTTCATCCCCTGCTGCCAGAGGACGACGGCGTGCCCCTCGACGTCGAGGCCCGCGACGACCGGCTCGGCCGGTGAGCTGGGTGTACTCCCCCGGCGTGATGTCGGCGTGCGTCTCGCCGTTCCACTTCGACAGCTTCTCCAGCACGACGGTGCGGGCCGGCATGTTGATGCCCAGGGCGAGCGTCTCGGTGGCGAAGACCGCCTTGCACAGCCCCCGCACGAACAGCTGCTCCACGCACTGCTTGAACGCCGGCAGCATCCCCGCGTGGTGCGCGGCGACGCCGCGGGTCAGGCCGTCGAGGAAGTCGTGGTAGCCCAGGACGTGCCGGTCCTCGTCGGGCAGGTCGGCGCAGACCTCCTCGACGTACGCGCGGATCTCGCCGCGCTCCTCCGGGTTGGTCAGCCTGATCCCCGAGCGGAGGCACTGCTGGACCGCGGCGTCGCAGCCGACGCGGCTGAAGATGAACACGATCGCGGGCAGCAGGCCGGCCGCGTCGAGCTGGTCGAGGACGTCGACGCGGCTGGGGATCCAGACGCGGCGTCCGTTGCCGATGGGGCGTCCTCGCCCGCGGCCCTGCGGGCCCTTGCCCTTCGGCGTACGACGGTCGCGCATCCGGCTGCTCGCGAAGTCGTCGCGGGCGATCCGGAGCAGCTCGCCGTTGACCGGAGCCCCCTCCTTGACGAACCCGGCGGCCGCGTCGACGTCGGAGGTCGCGAACAGGTCCATCATCCGCTTGCCGACCAGGACGTGCTGGTAGAGCGGGACCGGACGCCGCTCCTCGACCAGGGTGTCGGTGTCACCGCGGACCGTCTCCAACCACTCGCCGAACTCCTCGGCGTTGGACACGGTCGCCGACAAGGAGACCAGCGCCACCGAGTCCGGGAGGTGGATGATGACCTCCTCCCAGACGGCACCGCGGGAGCGGTCGGCGAGGTAGTGGACCTCGTCCATCACGACGTAGCCGAGGCCGGTCAGGGTGCCGGAGCCGGCGTACAGCATGTTGCGGAGCACCTCGGTGGTCATCACCACGACCGGGGCCTCGCCGTTGACCGTGATGTCGCCGGTGAGCAGGCCGACCCGGCCGGCCCCGTAGCGGGCGACGAGGTCGTGGTACTTCTGGTTCGACAGTGCCTTGATCGGGGTGGTGTAGAAGCACTTGCGGCCGGTCTCGAGGGCGACGTGCACGGCGAACTCCCCCACCACCGTCTTGCCCGAGCCGGTCGGTGCCGCGACGAGGACGCCCCGGCCCTCCTCGACGACGTGGCAGGCACGCTTCTGGAAGTCGTCGAGGGCGAAGTCGTACTGCCCGGAGAACGCGTCGAAGACCGGGTGCGCGCCCGCGTTCATGCCAGGACCGTCAGCGCGCCGGGGGCGCACTCGACGGTGAGGGGGAGCGCGCCGAAGCGCTCGCCGTCGGCGTACGACACGATCCCGGGCGCGGCGACGGTCACCGACCGGGCGAGGTGGTGCTCGTACTGCGGGTGCGTCACGTGGGTGCCCTTGAACAGCTTGGGGTAGGTCCGGATCAGGCCGGGCTTGGACATCGGCTTGATGATCACCACGTCGAGCATGCCATCGTCGAGCAAGGCGCCCTCGGTGATGCGGAGCCCCCCGCCGAACGACGGCCCGTTGCCGACCGCCACGAGCATCGCGTCGAGCTCCAGCCGGAGGTCGTCGATCTGGAGGGTGTAGGGCAACGGCTCGAAGACGCGGAGCTCGGCCAGGGTGGCGATGTTGTAGCGCATCTGACCCTTGGGCCAGGTCATCCGGTTCGCACGTTCGTTGACGACCGCGTCGAAGCCCGCCGCCAGCACCGTCACGAAGTAGCGCGAGCCGCTGCGGGCCAGGTCCACGGTGCGGGTACGCCCCGCGATCACGATGTCGGCGGCCGCCGCGGGATCCTTGCGCGGGAGGTCGAAGTACCTGCGCCACGTCGTTGCCGGTGCCCGCCGGGATGATGCCGAGGACCGTCGACGAGGTCGGCGACCGCCTGCACCGCGATGTGGACCATGCCGTCGCCGCCACAGACGACGAGGGCCTCCACGCCGTCCGCCACGCACTGCACGGGCGAGGTCGAGCGCCTCGTCGGCGTCGCGGCCCTGGAGGTCACGGACGGCGACGCCGGCCTCACGCATCCGCTGGAGAGCCTGGTCGTGCACGTGGCCGTGCTTGCCCTTACCGGCGGTCGGGTTGGTCAGGAGCGCGATCTCGCGGGTCGGCACGCGCGCAGACTACCGGTCGCAAAAGCATGCGGTTTGGTCCCAAACCGCAATCTTTGGCACCAGTTCTGCGCCGTTTGGTCCCAAACCGCAACAGGAGCGTCGCCCCGAGCGGGGATCAGCGGGCGGCCCACTCGACCCGCAGGCGTACGACGAACGAGCCCGAGGTGGCGCCCACGGCCCGGCCGAGTCGGCCCACGGCGGCGATCGCGGTGTCCGCGACCAGCCGCGACCCGGGAACGGCCAGCAGCAGCCGGCCGCCGTCGTCGACCAGCAGCACCTCGCCGTACTGCCACACCTGGTGCGCCCGGACCCGCAGTGCGTCGGAGGCGACGGGTGCGGGGTAGGCGTCGTCGATCGCGAGCAGGTCGCAGCCCAGCGGGTCGACCCCGGGCGCCGTCAGCGTGCCCTCCACGCGGTGCCCGGCCGAGAGCCCGTGCTCGGCGCTCCAGGTGACCTCGCTCTCACCCAGCCAGGTCGGCAGGTCGAACGGGTCCACCTCGTCGTACGACGGGGGCTCGTGCGGGGTCGAGGTCACAGCGGCGAGACCTGGTCGTCCGCCCACTGGTCGGTCCGGTCGGGGCGATGGGCCCCCTTGCCGCGGATCCGGTCGAGGATCCGGGCCGCGATCTCCGAGAAGGCGAAGAGGATCAGCATCGGAATGCCGAGCATCAGCATCGAGAACGGGTCGGTCGAAGGCGTCGCCACGGCCGCGAACACCATCGTGCCGACGATGATCCACGGCCTGGCACGACCGATCTGCTGCCCGGAGACGACCCCGGCCAGGTTGAGCAGCAGCACGAAGAGCGGGATCTCCATGGCGATGCCGAAGATCAGCAGCATGCGCATCAGGAAGGAGAAGTAGTGCGTGAAGTCGATCAGGTTGGTCACGCCGTTCGGCGTGAACGAGATCAGCACCTGGAGGCCCTTGGGAAGCACGTAGTACCCGAGCGCGACGCCGGCGATGAACAGCGGCCCGGCGACGGCCGCGAACATCCGGGTGTACTTCTTCTCGTTCGCGTGCAGTCCCGGCAGCACGAACGCCCAGATCTGGTAGAGCCAGTACGGGCTGGCCGCGATCAGCGCGACCACCCCACACAGCTTCATCTGCAGCAGCAGACCGCCCGTGGCGTCGTTGACCACGGCCTCGGTACGAGTCCCGCTGCCGCGGAGCTGCTGCTGGGCCTCGTTGTAGGGATGCTGGACCAGCTCGAGCAGCTGGTCGTAGAAGTAGATCGCGACGAAGAACAGGATGACCAGGATCAGCGCGGAGCGGATCAGCCGCGCTCGCAGCTCACGGAAGTGGTCCGAGAGGGCCATCCGGCCGTCCGGGCCGACGGGGTTGTGTGGTTTGCCGCGCAGGACGTCGACGACCCCGACGATGGACACGGCGACCTCGGCCTGGGTCAGGCGGTCGGGTCGTCGCGGCGCACCGGGGAGTCGCGCTCGGCGGCCTGGCGGGCCTCGAGGGCGTCACGCTCGGCCGCCTGGCGCGCCTCGAGGTCGCGCTGCGAGGCGGTCTTCTGGTCGTCGTCGTCCTTGTCGTCGTCGGCGAGGCCCTTGGTCTCGGCCTTGAAGATGCGCAGGGCGCGACCGCTCCCGCGTGCCAGCTCCGGGAGCTTCGACGCGCCGAAGATGAGGACGACGATCACCAGCACGATGAGCAGCTCGGGGGTACCGATGTCGCCGATGAGCAGGGGCTGCATGAGGTGGTCCTGACGTGAGACGGAAGGGCTCTGGAAGTCTAGCCCGCGGGGTGGTCGTACAGCGCCAAAGCCTGCCTGATCGCCTCGGCCGTGCCGCCGGCGAAGTGCGGCGGAGCGACCACCGCGGCGTACGGCGCCAGGCGGAGCAGCAGGCGCTGCAGCCACTGCTCGTCGCCCACGAGCAGGTCGACCTCGGAGCTGCCGTCGGGGGCTGGCCGGACCTCCTGCATCGCGTAGTACTCCTCCACCCAGCGGGCCTCGGGGTGCAGAGCCAGCGTCACCAGCGTCGCCTCCTCGCCGCCGGCGAACATCCCGGCCGAGAGGTCGCGCGGCTGGGCCGGCTCGGTGACGACCGCGCTGTCGAGGACCTGGGCCTCGTGGATCCGGTCGAGACGGAACAGCCGCGGCGCCTCGGCGCTGTGGCACCAGGCGTCGAGGTAGTCGACGCCGTGGTGGGACACCACCCGGTGCGGGTCGACGACCCGCTCGGACTCCTCGTCCCGCGCCGGCACGTAGTAGGTCAGGCGGACCTGTCGCCCGCGCCGTACGGCGTCCTCGAGCTGCCCGCGCAGCGCGAGGGTCGACGGTACGTCGTCGCCGGGGTCGACCAGCGGTGGCGCCCCGGCCGCCGCCTCCTCGAGCTTGGCCAGCGCCCGGTCCACCACGCCGCGGGTCTCGCCGTCGGCACCGGCGCGCAGTGCGCGCAGTGCCACGATGATCGCGGTCGCCTCGGTGGGAGTCAGGCGCAGGGGCCGGGCGAGGTAGTCGGCGTTGGACACCCGGATCAGGCCCTCGCCCTCGAGCGCCTCGAGGTCGACGTCGATCAGGTCGTCGGGGTAGCCCCCGGGGAGCCCGCACAGGAAGAGCACGCGGAGGTCGCGCTCGAGCTGCTCGGGGGGTACGCCGATCACGCGCGCCGCCTCGTCGAGGGGAACCTGCTCACGGCCGTGGAGGTAGGGCACCAGGCGGAGCAGCCGGCCGACCTGGTCGCGGGCCGCACCCGCGGTCGTGGTGGTCGACGTACTCATGCCACGGCTCCGGCCGCCGCCCGCAGACGCGCGACGACCTCGTCGCGCAGGGACGCGGGCCGCTCGACGTAGACGTCCGGGCCGAGGGCGAGCAGCTCGTCGGCCTGGGCACCGCTCGGCAGCTGGAGCCGGTCCCACGGCGTGGCGTCGTCGGGCCCGTCGACGTCGGGCTCGACGGCGGCGGCCGCGCGCCGCAGTACGACGCCCGCACCGGGCCGGACCAGCACGACGGCCTCCTCCGAGGGTGCCGTCGGCGCGAGCCGGCGGGCGACCTCACGGACGTCGGTGCCGGGCGGGATCTCGAACGAGCCGGGGTTGCCCGACGGCCTTGGCCTGGCCGACGACGCGCGAGAGCCGGAAGACCCGCTCCTCGCCGCGGTCGGTGTCGAGACCGACGGCGTACCAGCGCCCGGAGAACCGGACGACACCCCACGGCTGGAGGTGGCGGGTGAGCGGGGCGTCGTACCCGGGGCGCTGGTAGTCGAACGTGACCGCGCGGCGTGCCACCGTCGCCTCCCAGAACACGTCGAACGCCGGCTCGTCGGCGCTGAGCCTCGGCTGGGCGATGTCGAGGGCGCCCAGGTCGAGGGCGAGCCCGGCGGCCGAGAGCTTGCTCACGGCGTCCGTGGTCGCCTCGGCGAGCCGGGCGTGCTCCCAGACCTTGGTCGCCAGCGCCACCACCGAGGCCTCGTCGGGCTCCAGCGAGATCTCCGGCAGCGCGAACTCGTCGGCCCGGACCCGGTACCCCGGCTCGTCGTCGAAGTAGGCGTCCATCTGGCCCACCTCGATCGGCACCCCGAGGCTGCGGAGCTCCTCCTTGTCACGCTCGAACATCTTCTCGAACGCGTCGTCGGAGGCGTCGGCGTACAGGATCGCCCGGATGCGCTCCTTGGAGACGTAGTGGCGCTGGACGAGCAGCATGATGAGCAGGTTGAGCAGACGCTCGGTCTTGGACGCGCTGCTCGTCTGGGGGCTCATCGGGGACTCCGTGACGACATGGCCCCCATGGTGCTCAGGAGGCGCCGAGGATGTCGACCACGAAGTACAGCGTGTCGGTGCCCTTGATGCCCGCGGTCGGCTGGCCCTTCTTGCCGTAGCCCTCCTTCGGCGGGATCGCGAGGACCAGGCGGCTGCCCACCTTCTGGCCGACGAGGGTCTTGTCCCACCCGGAGATGACCTGGCCGGTACCGATGCCGAAGCTGGCGGGCGACTTGGTGTAGCTCTCGTCGAACGGCTTCTTGCCCTTGTAGACCTGGCCGAGGTAGTTGACCGTGATGGTCTGGCCCTTCTTCACCGTCGAGCCGGTGCCCTGGATGAGGACGGCGGAGCGGAGCTTGCCGTTGGGCTTGGGCGTGCCGGCGAAGTTCAGGGCGGTGACCTTCGTGCCCTTCTCGACGATCTTCGGCGCCCACGCGGGAGACGGCTGGGCCTTGCCCTCGGGGCCCTTCAGCGGCGGCTTCGGCTTGCTGATGATGTCGATGATGACCAGGATCGGGTCCTTGTTGCCGATGTTGAGCTGGGCGTTGCCGCTCTCGCCGAACAGCTTGTCGGCCGGCGCCGTGACCGCGATCCGCGAACCGACGGTCGAGCCGGTCATGGCATCCGCCAGGACCGGGCTGAGGTTGCCGTCGATCGTGACGCTCTGCGCACCGCCCTGGTCGTAGGTGCTGTACGCCGTCTTCTCGGTGTAGCCGTTGCCGACCCAGATCTGCGCCGAGACGAGGTCGCCCTTCGCGACCGCGTCGCCCTCGCCCTTGGTGACGGTCGTGTTCTGGACGTCGCTGACCTTCATCTTGCTCTTCCAGGTCACATCGGGCGCCTTGCCGACGTCACCGCTGATGGTGACGGCGTCTGAGAGCGGTGTCCCCCGAGGCGGCCGAGGAGCTGTTGCTCCCTCCGCAGCCGGCGAGGGCGACCAGCGTGGTCACCAGGGCGACGGGCAGGAGGGAAAGACGGGTACGACGGCGCACGGGGGGAATCCTTCGGATGACGACACGGGAAAACTCACCATAGCCGGGGCATCCCAACCGCCCCGCATCCGCCCGCGTCCGGCGAAATATGCGCGGTTTGGTCCCAAACCGCATGTTCTGGCCGCCGGAACTCTGCGGTTGGGGACCAAACCGCGCCCCGAACGACACCCCCGAGGGGTCGGTCACATGCCGTCGATCAGGCGCTGGACCCGCTCGTCGTACGCGCGGAAGGGGTCCTTGCACAGCACGGTCCGCTGAGCCTGGTCGTTCAGCTTCAGGTGCACCCAGTCGACGGTGAAGTCGCGACGGCGTTCCTGAGCCTTGCGGATGAACTCGCCCCGCAACCGTGCCCGGGTGGTCTGCGGGGGCACCGACTTCGCCTCGAAGATCTTCAGGTCGGTGGTCACTCTGGCCACCGCGCCGCGCTTCTCCAGGAGGTAGAACAGACCTCGGTCGCGGCGGATGTCGTGGTAGGCCAGATCGAGCTGGGCGACCCGCGGGTGCCCCAGCGGCAGCCCGTGCTTGGCCCGGTAACGGTCGATCAGCTTCCACTTGATGACCCAGTCGAGCTCGCGCTCCACCAGTCCGAGGTCGTCGGACTCCACCGCCTTCAGCCCGCGCTCCCACAGGTCGAGGGCGCGCTCGATGATCGGGGTCGAGATCTCGCGGCGGTCGACGAAGTTCCGGGCCTTCGAGAGGTACTCGTGCTGGATGTCGAGGGCGCTCGCCTCCCGGCCGTTGGCCAGCCGGACCTTGCGCTGACCGGTGACGTCGTGACTGATCTCACGGATCGCGCGGATCGGGTTCTCCATGGTGAGGTCGCGCATCACCACGCCCTCCTCGATCATCCGCAGCACCAGGTCGCAGCTGGCCACCTTGAGCATCGTGGTGGTCTCGCTCATGTTGGAGTCGCCGACGATCACATGGAGCCGACGGAACCGCTCGGCGTCCGCGTGCGGCTCGTCGCGGGTGTTGATGATCGGCCGGGAGCGGGTGGTGGCGCTGCTGACGCCCTCCCAGATGTGCTCGGCGCGCTGGCTCACGGCGTACGACGCACCGCGGGCGGTCTGCGTCACCTTGCCGGCACCGACGACGATCTGTCGGGTCACCAGGAACGGGATCAGCACGTCCGCCAGGCGGTTGAACTCTCCGGAGCGGCTGACCAGGTAGTTCTCGTGGCAGCCGTAGGAGTTGCCGGCGGAGTCGGTGTTGTTCTTGAACAGGTAGATCTCCCCGGCGATGCCCTCGTCGTGGAGCCTCTGCTCGGCGTCCTTGAGCAGTCCCTCCAGGACCCGCTCACCCGCCTTGTCATGGGTGACCAGCTCGCCGACGTCGTCGCACTCGGGCGTGGCGTACTCGGGATGGCTCCCGACGTCGAGGTAGAGCCGGGCGCCGTTGCGGAGGAAGACATTGGAGCTGCGCCCCCAGCTGACGACCTTGCGGAACAGGTAGCGGGCCACCTCGTCGGGACTCAGACGGCGCTGACCCTTGAACGTGCACGTCACGCCGTACTCGTTCTCGATACCGAAGATCCGCCGGTCCACGAGATCACACTATGCCGCGCGTGCACACCTTGCCGGGAGGACCCGGTTCGCGGACCGGACTGCGCCGCGAGGTCAACCCGCGGCGTCCGGTCCGCTCGAGCCCCATGCATTGCGGTTTGGTCCCCAACCGCAGAGATCAGGCATCGACAGACGCGGTTCATGACCAATCGGTGACACCCATGGAGCGTCGCCAGCGGTTGAGAAGCCTCTCCTGCCCGGCGCGGGAGTACGCCGACTGGTCGACCACCGTGCGCCAGCGACGCAGGCGGAGTGGCCGATGACCACGCTGAAGAGCCCGATCCAGCTCGTGCATCACGGCAGCGGCGTGGTTCAGCAGGTCGTCCAGCGTGTAGCCCCGACGGACGTACCCTGCCTGAGCCAGCGCCCGATCCCGACGGAGATCCGAGCGGTGTTGGGCCGGCGAACGGTGTCCGGCTCCGTCGTACTCGTGGACGGCCGTGGTGCCGGTCACGAGCAGGTCGGCGCGGCCGATCACCTTCCCGGCCTCGTCGAGCAGATCCACCTGAGGGACCGCATCGATGTCCATCACCCGGTGAAAGATCCGCAGGACCGTCTCGCCGGCCGATTCGGCCCGAGGGTCGGAGACGGAGTACGCCGCGGCCAGCGCACGCGTGCCGGGTCTCCGGCTCGCGAGCACGACCGCCATCCGGTCCCGGTCGATGTGGCCGAGCGCCCTGGCCGAGTCGACGAGGACGACCAGATCGAGGTGGCCGAGGTCGCGCGCCGCTCGGAGCAGGATCTCCTCGGGAGCGTCGACGGGCAGGCCCTGGGCTGAGCCTGGCGAGCCTCCGGAATCGCTGGTCACGAGTCGAGAGCAGATCAAGCCCACTCGCCTCGGCCGACGCTCGCTGCCATGGACGGCCGCGAAGACCGGCACGGGACCGGGCAGATGTGGGAGACGCCAACCCAGGAGTCGGGCTGCCGTCAGGTGCGTGAAGACGGCTCCGTCGGGCAGTACGAGTCGCCAGGCACGGAGATCGCGGAGGAACTCGTCGTCCTCGTCCAGCGCCGTCTTCTCGAGCACGAACAGCCCATGGCTGACGCGCCGGAAGCCGCGCACTCTGATCTCGCCGCGAATCGGCTCGTCTTCGGTTCTCATCCCACCAGGCTGACGCGCTTCGCCCCGGCCCGCCGTACGTCGTTGGGCGCCTGTGGAAAGAGACCCGCGGTCGGGGTCCTGTGGACGCGGTTTGGTCCCAAACCGTGGTCCAGCGGGCGATTCTTCTGCGGTTTGGGACCAAACCGCAGGAGTTCTGAGCCGGCCGCGCTAGGCGTGGGGCGGGGTGTCGCCCGGGATGTCGGTGGGGTCGATCTCGGTCTCCGTCGGCTGGTCCGGCCGCGCGTCGGGAGGGGTCTCCGGGGTGCCGTTCGCGCCGCGGGGCTGCTCGGCGTGCTCGGTCGGGCCGCGGTCGCCGAGGAGCGACTCGAGCCGCGCCGGGCCCAGCCGGGCGAACTTGCGCGGCTGGCTCCGGGTGCGGTCGAGGACGGCCACCTCGAGGTCGCCGGCGGGGATCACCCGGTCGCGCGTCGCGCCGGTCTCGTCGGGGGTGTGCCCGAGGGCGGCCACGGCCACATGCAGGGCGTCGGAGAGCGAGGCGTTCTCGGTGTAGTGCTCGGCGAGGTACGACGCCACGATCTCGTCGGCGCCGCCCATCACGGCGTAGCGGTGCTCGTCGGTGACCTGGCCCTGGTAGGTCAGCCGGTAGATCTGGTCGTCGGCGACGGTGTCGCCGATCTCGGCGACGAAGAGCTCCACCTCGTAGGGCTTCTCACCGCCGCTGGAGAAGATCGTGCCGAGCGTCTGCGCGTAGGCGTTGGCCAGGCCGCGCCCGGTCACGTCTCGGCGGTCGTAGGCGTAGCCGCGCATGTCGGCGAGGCGGACCCCGGCGATCCGGAGGTTCTCGAACTCGTTGTAGCGCCCCACCGCCGCGAAGGCGATCCGGTCGTAGATCTCGCTGACCTTGTGCAGCGCCTGCGAGGGGTTCTCCGAGGCGAACAGGATCCCGTCGGCGTACTGCACGGTCACCACCGAGCGCCCGCGGGCGATGCCCTTGCGTGCGAAGTCGGCCCGATCCTTCATCAGCTGCTCGGGCGAGACGTAGAACGGCATGCTCATGGAGTCTGGGTTCCGATCAGGTCAGGGCCGCGGCCGGGCCGTCGGGACGGTTCATCCGGCCTGCGATCACGGCGTCGGCGATGTCGGCGACCGCAGAGTCGGGGACCCGTCGACCGCCCTCGGCCGTGATCACCTGGACGACGGGGAAGATGCGCCGGGTGAGGTCGGGACCCCCGGTCGCGGAGTCGTCGTCGGCGGCGTCGTACAAGCGCCTGCACGATCGCGGTCACGCACTCGTCCTGGGACAGGTCGTCGCGGTAGAGCTTCTTGAGCGAGCCGCGGGCGAACATCGACCCGGAGCCGACCGAGTGGAACGCCGTCTCCTCGTAGCGGCCACCGGTGACGTCGTAGGAGAAGATCCGGCCCGAGCTCGTCGAGAGGTCGAAGCCGGCGAACAGCGGCACGACGGCCAGCCCCTGCATGGCCATGCCGAGGTTGGCGCGGATCAGGGCGGCGAGGCGGTTGGCCTTGCCGTCCATCGACAGGGTCATCCCCTCGATCTTCTCGTAGTGCTCGAGCTCGGTCTGGAACAGCCGGACCAGCTCGACGGCGAGGCCGGCCGTGCCGGCGATGCCGACGCAGGAGTACTCGTCGGCCGGGAAGACCTTCTC
Organism: uncultured Actinomycetota bacterium; assembly: GCA_963797325.1. Taxonomy (GTDB): domain Bacteria; phylum Actinomycetota; class Actinomycetes; order Propionibacteriales; family Nocardioidaceae; genus Nocardioides. Next base: position 7,120 of record CAWCPG010000014.1, on the reverse strand, counting down.
GATGTCGCGCTGGGCGATGATGTTGCCCATCGTGGCGCGCCGGTCACCGGCCATCACCACGCCGCCCGGGAACGTCGCCGCGACGATCGTCGTGCCGTGAGGCGCGAGGTCGCCGGCATGACCCTGGGGTACGGCGCGGCGTGACGGCAGCAGGTCGGGCGACTCCATGGCCAGGAAGTCGGCGAAGCTCGAGGTGCCTGGCGTCATGAACGACGTCGGCAGGCGGGAGTCGGACAACTACTCGCCGCCCTTCTGGATGAACGACTTCACGAAGTCCTCGGCGTTGGTCTCGAGCACGTCGTCGATCTCGTCGAGGATGGCGTCGACATCGTCGTCCAAGGCGACCTTGCGCTCGGCGACGTCGGTCTCGGGCGCGACCTCGGCGACGTCCTCGGACTCGCCCGACTTGCGAGGCTGCTTCTGCTCCTGGGCCATGTCTTCACCCTAGCCGCTCGGCTGCAGCCGTGGCCGGAGTCGGCCGACCTGACGAGGTCTCAGCCCGCGGTCGCCCGGGTGACCAGACCGTCGTCGACGAAGAGCCGGATCCGCCGCGGGCGGAAGTCCATGGTCAGTGCCGTGACGTCGGACGGCACCACCTGCGGGTCGAAGCCGGCCCCACTCGCCCGTCGTACGGCGTCGGCCTCGGCGAGGCCGACCAGCGACGGCGCGAATGCCGCAGCCTCGGAGCCGGGGCGGCCGTCGGCGATCCGCAGCTGGACCCGCGCCACCTCGGCACAGACCTCCTCGATCCGGGCCCGCCAGCGCAGGTGCTCGGGGTCGGCGTCGTATCCGGCGTACGACGCCTCGTCGGCCCAGTCGTTGACGATCGCGGCGCTCCAGCCGCCCGCCCGCAGACCGGCGTCGAGCCCGACATGGACCTCGAGCCGGCCGGGCAGGTCGAGGCGGGCGATGCCGGCCAGACCCTCCTCGAGGGCGGCCCGCGCCTCGGCCGTCGCGTCGTCGGCCAGCCGCATCAGGACGACGTTGCGGATCATCGGCCCACCTCCGCGGGGAACACTGTCAGCGGGTGAGGGCCCGGAAGAGCTCCTCGGCGGTGTCGCAGCGGTCGATCAGGGCGGCCACATGGGCCTTGGAACCGCGCAGCGGGTCGATGGTCGGCACGCGTTGGAGCGACTCGCGGCCGGGCAGGTCGAAGATCACGGAGTCCCACGACGCAGCGGCGACCGAGTCGGCGTACTTCTCCAGGCACCGCCCGCGGAAGTAGGCGCGGGTGTCGTCGGGGGGCGCGTGCATGGCGCGCTCCACGGAGGCGTCGTCGAGCAGCCGGTCGATCCGCCCGAGCTGGACGAGCCGGTGGTAGAGACCCTTGTCGGGCCGGATGTCGCTGTACTGGTAGTCGATCAGCTGCAGCTTCGCACTGTCCCAGTCGAGGCCGTCGCGGTCGCGGTAGGAGTTCAGCAGCTTCAGCTTCGCCACCCAGTCGAGCTCGCGCGCGCAGAGCATCGGGTCCTGCTGCAGGCGGGCGAGCACCGACTCCCACCGGTCGAGCACGTCGACGGTCTGCGCGTCGGCATCCGACCCGAAGCGGTCGTCGACGTACTTGCGCGCGAGCTCGAGGTACTCCCCCTGCAGCTGGAGGGCCGTGAGCCGGCGACCGTCGTTCATCGGGATCAGCTCGCGCAGCGTCGGGTCGTGCGACACCGCCCGCAGCGCCGCGACCGGCCCGTCGATGCCGAGGTCGGTGGTGATGAACCGGTCCTCGATCATCGCCAGGACCAGTGAGGTGGTGCCCACCTTGAGGTACGTCGAGATCTCGGCGAGGTTGGCGTCGCCGATGATCACGTGGAGCCGGCGGTACTTCTCCGGGTCGGCGTGCGGCTCGTCGCGGGTGTTGATGATCGGCCGCTTGAGCGTCGTCTCGAGCCCGACCTCGACCTCGAAGTAGTCGGCGCGCTGGCTGATCTGGAAGCCGTGCTCGCGACCGTCCTGCCCGATCCCGACCCGCCCGGAGCCGACCACCACCTGGCGGCTGACGAAGAACGGGGTGAGGTGTCGCACGATGTCGGCGAACGGGGTCGTGCGGCTCATCAGGTAGTTCTCGTGGGCGCCGTACGACGCACCCTTGTTGTCGGTGTTGTTCTTGTAGAGGTGGATCGGGGTGGCCCCCGGCGTCTGCGCGGCCATCCGCGACGCGTCGAGCATCACCTGCTCACCCGCCTTGTCCCACCGGACGATGTCGAGCGGGTTGGTGACCTCGGGTGTGGAGTACTCCGGATGGGCGTGGTCGACGTAGAGGCGGGCGCCGTTGGTGAGGATCACGTTGGCGAGGCCGAGGTCCTCGTCGGTGAGCTGGCTCGGGTCGGCCAGCTGGCGGCTCAGGTCGAAGCCGCGCGCGTCGCGCAGCGGCGACTCCTCCTCGAAGTCCCAGCGGGCCCGGCGTGCCTTGATGGTGGCGCTCGCGTAGGCGTTGACGACCTGCGAGCAGGCCACCATCGGGTTGGCGTGGGGCTGTCCTTGCACCGAGATGCCGTACTCGATCTCGGTGCCCATCACCCGTCGTACGGTCACGGTGCGAGCCTACGCGCAGCAGCCCCCCGGCCGGTCGGGACCGGGGGCCGGGTGCGGTGTCAGCCCGTCGGCTTGAAGGTGGGCATCCGTGCGACCGTGTACGGCCCGGTGCCGTCGAGGAGTTTGAGTCTCAGCCGCCCTCCCCGGGTCGCATGACCCGAACGCACCAGGCATACGGCCCATCCGGGCGCACCGGGCCCGGCCCGGCTACCGTGGCGGCATGGCCTGGTGGACCGAGCACGTGGTGCCGAGGGTGAACGACGTCTCGCTCCGCGGTCGCGCGGTCGGTGAGTCCCGCGCTCGGGCGTGCGCCGGGCTGTCGGGGCGCGTCCTCGAGCTGGGCTTCGGCGGCGGCCTGAACCTGGCGCATCTCCCGCCCGAGGTGGCCTCGATCGGCGCGGTGGAGCCCTCCGACGTCGGGTGGCAGCTCTCGGAGAAGCGGCGCGGCCGGACCGACGTCCCGGTCGAGCGGATCGGGCTGGACGGTCAGTCGGTGGCGGCCGAGGACGCGTCGTACGACGCAGCCCTGTGCACCTTCACCCTCTGCACCGTCCCCGACCCGCTCACCGCCTTGGCGGAGGTACGACGGCTGGTCCGGCCCGGGGGCACGTTCCACTTCCTCGAGCACGGGCTCTCCACGGACCCGAAGGTCGCCCGGTGGCAGCACCGGCTCGACCCGTGGCAGCAGCGCCTGGCCGGCGGCTGCCACCTGACCCGCGACGCCGGCACCCTCGTCGAGCAGTCGGGCATGATCCTGGCGTGGCTGGAGACCGGCGACCTGCCCGGCTTCGCCGGACCGGCCGCGCTGACCTACGGCTACCTGGGCGCCGCTCAGGTGTGAGGCGTTACCCCTGCGGTTTGGTCCCCAACCGCAGCTTGGACCGTTCCAAACATGCGGTTTGGGACCAAACCGCACAAAATCCGATCCGCAGCCGCGGTGGGGTCAGAGGTACTGACCCGTGTTGGGAACGGTGTCGATCGACCGACCGGGCTCGGTGCCCTGCTTGCCGGTGATGAGGGTGCGGATGAAGACGATCCGCTCGCCCTTCTTGCCGGAGATCCGCGCCCAGTCGTCGGGGTTGGTGGTGTTCGGCAGGTCCTCGTTCTCCTTGAACTCGTCGACGCACGCCTGGAGCATGTGCGCCACGCGCAGGCCGCGCTGGTCGTGCTCGAGGAAGTCCTTGATCGCCATCTTCTTCGCTCGGTCGACGATGTTCTGGATCATCGCGCCGGAGTTGAAGTCCTTGAAGTAGAGGACCTCCTTGTCGCCGTTGGCGTAGGTGACCTCCAGGAAGCGGTTCTCCTCGGTCTCGGTGTACATCCGCTCCACCGTGGCCTGGATCATGCCCTCGACGCACGAGACCCGGTTGCCGCCGAACTCCGCCAGGTCGTCGGCATGCAGCGGCAGCTCGGGGATCAGGTACTTGCTGAAGATGTCGCGCGCGGACTCGGCGTCGGGGCGCTCGATCTTGATCTTCACGTCGAGCCGCCCGGGCCTGAGAATGGCGGGGTCGATCATGTCCTCGCGGTTGGAGGCACCGATCACCAGCACGTTCTCCAGGGCCTCCACGCCGTCGATCTCGCTGAGCAGCTGCGGGACGATCGTGTTCTCGACGTCGGAGGAGACGCCGGAGCCGCGGGTGCGGAAGAGCGAGTCCATCTCGTCGAAGAACACGATCACCGGCGTGCCGTGGCTGGCCTTCTCACGCGCCCGCTGGAACACCAGGCGGATGTGGCGCTCGGTCTCGCCGACGTACTTGTTGAGCAGCTCGGGACCCTTGATGTTGAGGAAGTAGGACTTCCCCTCCTGGCCGGTCTTCGCCGCGACCTTCTTGGCCAGCGAGTTGGCGACCGCCTTGGCGATCAGGGTCTTGCCACAGCCCGGAGGGCCGTAGAGCAGGACGCCCTTGGGCGGCTTGAGCTGGTGCTCGAGGAACAGCTCGGGGTGGAGGTAGGGCAGCTCGACGGCGTCGCGGATCGCGTCGATCTGGCTGACCAGGCCGCCGATCGAGCCGTACTCGATGTCGGGGACCTCTTCGAGGATCAGCTCCTCGACCTCGGACTTCGGCACCCGCTCATAGGCGTACGCCGCTCGGGTGTCGAGCAGCAGCGAGTCGCCGGCCCGCAGCGTGTCGGCCTTGAGCGGGTCGGCCAGGCGGACCACCCGCTCCTCGTCGGCGTTCGCGATCACCAGGGCGCGCTCGCCGTCCGCGAGCAGCTCCTTGAACATCACGACCTCGCCGATCTGCTCGAACTCGAGGGCGGCGACGACGTTGAGAGCCTCGTTGAGCATGACCTCCTGGCCACGCACCAGCGACTCGAGCTCGACGCCGGGGCTGACGTTCACCCGGAGCTTGCGACCACCGGTGAACACGTCGACCGAGTCGTCGTCGTTGCGCTGGATGAAGGTGCCGAAGCCGGCCGGAGGCTGGGCGAGACGGTCGACCTCCTCCTTGAGCTTCATGATCTGGTCACGGGCCTCGCGGAGGGTCTGGGCGAGGCGCTCGTTCTGGGAGGTGACGGCGGACAGCGATCGCTGGGTGTCGGCGAGACGGAGCTCGAGACCACGGGTCTGGGCGGGCGAGTCGGACAGGCGGCGCCGTAGGTCGGTCACCTCCGACTCGAGGAACCTCACCTGCTCGGTCAGCTCGCGCGCGCTTCGCTCCGCGCCGTTCGAGGCGTCCTGACCACTGCTCATGCGTCCCACCTCCTGCGTCGACCCTACTCGTCCACGGTCGCCCTTCACGCCCCCATCCGCATGCGTTTCTCACGATTTGATCTCACCCGTTTCCGACGACGCAGGGGATGTCGCGGCGGTCGGGATCACTCGGGGGCGGGTTCGTCGGGTACGCCGGGGGGTCGTGGCCCGACGTAGTCGGGGCCGTAGGCCCCCGGCGCCGGACGGCGCTTCTTCATCGGCGGGCGCTCCCCCGGAGCCATCCGGCGGGCGGTCACCAGGAAGGCGGTGTGCCCGATCATGGAGTGCCCCGGCCGCACGGCCAGCCCCTCGACGTGCCAGTCCCTCACCAGAGACTCCCAGGCCTGGGGCTCGGTGAAGCCGCCGTGCAGACGCACGGTCTCGACGAAGCGGGAGAGCTGCGTCGTGGTGGCGACGTACGCACAGACGATGCCGCCGGGACGCAGCGCGCCGGCCGCCGCGTCGAGGCACTCCCACGGCGCGAGCATGTCGAGGATCACCCGGTCGGCCTGCCTGCCCGAGGCCGGGAGGGCCTCGGCGAGGTCACCGAGGGTGAGGGTCCACGCGGGGTGGTCGCCGCCGAAGAACTGCGTGACGTTGGCGCGGGCGACGTCGGCGAACTCCTCGCGCCTCTCGTACGACGACACCCGGCCGTGCGGGCCGACCGCGCGCAGCAGCGAGCAGGTCAGAGCGCCGGAACCGACCCCCGCCTCGACGACTTCTGCGCCCGGGAAGATGTCGACCATCGCGACGATCTGCGCAGCGTCCTTGGGGTAGACGACCGCTGCTCCCGCGGCATCGAGACGACGAACTCGCTCAGGAGGGGCCGGAAGACGAGGTACTCCCCACCGGCCGAGGAGGTGACCGTGAAGCCCTCGTCGCGACCGATCAGCTCGTCGTGCTCGAGGTGGCCACGGTTGGAGAAGAACCGCTTGCCGGGCACCAGCTCGAAGTTGTGACGACGCCCCTTCTGGTCGGTGAGGCGCACCCACTCGCCCGCCCGGAGCGGCCCGCGGTGGACACCGGCCCAGGCCTCGGGCGGGACGTCGTACCGGGTGGTCTCCGTGGGCTCGTCGGACATGGCCGCGACCCTAGCGCCCGCCTGGAATGTTGCGGTTTGGTCCCAAACCGCAACAATCCGGGCCGAAATCATGCGGTTGGGGACCAAACCGCATGATTTGTCCGGCCCCGCCGGTCAGGCGTGGGCGCGGAAGGCGCGGTCGACGTCGGCGGTCGACAGGACTCCGAAGATGCTGCCGTCGGCGTCGAGGAGGAGGTACTCCCCCGCCGGGCGCGAGCTGATGGCACGGATCAGGTCCTCGCCGCCGATGCCGACCGGGAGCCGGAGCCCGTCGTCGAGGGTCCGGGTGACCGACGAGACCGGCACCCACGCCCGCCGCTCCACGGGGACCGACAGCAGGGCCGCCTCGTTCACCACGCCGATCGGGACGCCCGTCGAGGTGATCGTGACGATGCTGCCCGCCTCGACCTCCTGCGCGCGGCGTACGGCCTCGGCCAGCGGCAGCTCGGGAGGGACGGTGAGCGTACGACGCGCGAGGTCGCGCGCGACCAGGTAGGGCAACCGGGAGCGGACCTTCGCGGACTCGAGCGCCGACGTGGCTCCGCTCCACAAGAACATCGCGATCACGCCGGCGAAGACGAAGTCGATCGCGGAGACGGGCTGGCCGAGCAGCCGACTGGTCAGCACGGGGTAGCCGAGCGCCAGCACTGCCGCGACGCGGCCACCCCAGGCCGCGACGATCGTGCCGCGATGGGTGTCGCCGGTCGCCCGCCAGACGACGGCTTTCAGGACCCGGCCACCGTCGAGCGGGAGTCCGGGGACGAGGTTGATCACGCCCACCAGCAGGTTGGTGACGGCGACCCCGCCGACGG
>CAWCPG010000013.1:0-71820 GCA_963797325.1 uncultured Actinomycetota bacterium | reverse complement strand
TGTGAGATCTGACGCGGAGCCGTCTACGGCGAAGTGGGTGATCCTATGCTGCCAAGAAAAACCTCTAGCGAGCCATGCGCCGCCCGTACCCCAAACCGACTCAGGTGATCAGGTAGAGAATACCAAGGCGATCGAGACAACCATGGTTAAGGAACTCGGCAAAATGCCCCCGTAACTTCGGGAGAAGGGGGACCCGGAGCGTGTACCCACTAGCTGGGGAAGCGTGAAGGGTCGCAGAGACCAGGCCCAAGCGACTGTTTACTAAAAACACAGGTCCGTGCGAAGTCGCAAGACGATGTATACGGACTGACTCCTGCCCGGTGCTGGAAGGTTAAGGGGACGAGTCAACCCACTTCGGTGAGGTGAAGCTTCGAACTTAAGCCCCAGTAAACGGCGGTGGTAACTATAACCATCCTAAGGTAGCGAAATTCCTTGTCGGGTAAGTTCCGACCTGCACGAATGGAGTAACGACTTGGGCGCTGTCTCAACCATGGACTCGGCGAAATTGCAGTACGAGTAAAGATGCTCGTTACGCGCGGCAGGACGGAAAGACCCCGGGACCTTTACTATAGTTTGGTATTGGTGTTTGGTACGGCTTGTGTAGGATAGGTGGGAGACTGTGAAACCCTCACGCCAGTGAGAGTGGAGTCAACGTTGAAATACCACTCTGGTCGTATTAGATGTCTAACCTAGGCCCATGATCTGGGCCAGGGACAGTGCCTGATGGGTAGTTTAACTGGGGCGGTTGCCTCCTAAAATGTAACGGAGGCGCTCAAAGGTTCCCTCAGCCTGGTTGGCAATCAGGTGACGAGTGTAAGTGCACAAGGGAGCTTGACTGTGAGACAGACATGTCGAGCAGGGACGAAAGTCGGAACTAGTGATCCGGCACCACCATGTGGATGGGGTGTCGCTCAACGGATAAAAGGTACCCCGGGGATAACAGGCTGATCTTCCCCAAGAGTCCATATCGACGGGATGGTTTGGCACCTCGATGTCGGCTCGTCGCATCCTGGGGCTGGAGTAGGTCCCAAGGGTTGGGCTGTTCGCCCATTAAAGCGGCACGCGAGCTGGGTTTAGAACGTCGTGAGACAGTTCGGTCCCTATCCGCCGCGCGCGCAGGAAACTTGAGAAAAGCTGTCCCTAGTACGAGAGGACCGGGATGGACGAACCTCTGGTGTGCCAGTTGTCCCGCCAGGGGCACCGCTGGTTAGCTACGTCCGGACGTGATAACCGCTGAACGCATCTAAGCGGGAAGCACATTTCAAGATAAGGTTTCCCACCCACAAGATGGGGTAAGGCCACCCGCAGACCACGGGATTGATAGGCCGGAGGTGTACAGCAGCAATGCCCAGCCGACCGGTACTAATAGGCCGAGGGCTTGTCACCCACCCACCCCTACACGGAGCAACGCGTCCACTACCCAGAATCTGAACCAACAACCCACCCCCACAAAAACACGGGGGAAAACAACACAATGGGTTGACCTGTACACAACAGAACAACGGTTCACCACGTTACGGCGGCCACAGCGGCAGGGAAACACCCGGACCCATCCCGAACCCGGAAGTTAAGCCAGCCAGCGCCAATGGTACTGCACCCGACAGGATGTGGGAGAGTAGGACGCCGCCGAACAACCTTTCATTCAGGGGCCACCGCGAGGTGGCCCCTGAATGCATTTCGGGCGGGGGTCAGGCCCCGGCCGAGGCGGTTTATCGAGCCGGCTTCTGTCCACAGCGAGCGCTCGTGCACCCTTCCTCCACCGGCTTCCGCCGACCGGGCCGGCCCTGTCGGCACCCACCCGTTGGCTGGCGTGCGAGGAGGTGATGCGCATGAGCGCACACGAGAACGGGACCGGCGAGCTGAACGAGGTGACGCTGGTCGGCAGGCTGTCGCAGCCGGCCGAGGAGCAGACCCTCCCGAGTGGCGACGGGATGTGGAAGTTCCGGGTGATCGTCGGGCGCAGCGGTGCTGCGGCTCAGCGAGCGTCCGTGGACGCCCTCGACTGCGTGGTCTGGGCGAAACGTCCGGCTCGCTCCGTGGCCACCTGGCGCAGCGGTGACGTCGTGGAGGTCCGAGGGAGCCTGCGGCGGAGGTTCTTCGCTCCGTCCGGTGGTGGGCGGGTGTCCCGGTGCGAGGTCGAGGTGGCCTCGGCCCGCCTCATTCGTCGAGCAGACGGATGAACGAACCGAGGCTGGGCTTGGGCTGGAACGAGGTGGCCTTCTCGGGCAGCAGCCCACCGGCTCGGACGACGTCGACCACGAGGTCGAGCTCGACCGCCGGCAGGAGCGCCGCCGTGACCCGTCCCGGCTTCACCTCGTCCAGGGCGCGGGAGAGCGAATGTGCATAGCTGATCTTGGAGGGGCGTCGCGAGAGCCCGGCGAGCAGCGCGGGCTCCACGAGCTGCACCACCGCGTGACCTCGAGGCACCTCGAGCCGCACCGAGGCCCAGGCTCGGCCATCGGTCAGGACCAACGTGTCCTGGGCGAGTGTCGCGACCGCGGCCTCGCGCTCCTCGAGCGTGGTCACCCTCGCACCGAAGGCGGTGGCTGCCGAGACGAGGTCGTCGAGCCGGACCCCGTGGAGGAGTCGGTGGATGGCTCCGAGGAACAGGGGGGTCTCGTCCTGGTCGATGACCATGACGAGTCCGTCCCGCTGCGGGAGTCCGGGGTCGCGGTCGTGCAGAGCCACGGACGCGGCATACCGATGGTGCCCGTCGGCGACCAGGAGACGTGCGCCGGCGAGCGCCGTGCCGATGGCGTGTTGCCGGTCCGCGTCCCGGATGGCCCAGACCCGGTGCTGCTGCCCCGCGTGGTCGACGTACTCCTGGTCGGGCCTGCTGGCGCGGACGCGTCGGCTCACCTCCCGGACGGCCGCCGGGCCGCGGTGCACGAGCAGGATCGGGGCCGGGTTCAGGCGCATCGTGCCCATCCGTGTCGCCAGCTCCTTGACCTGCTGCGGATGGACGCCCTCGTGCGGGAAGACCTGCCGCTCCTCGGGCGTGGTGGCCAGGCGCGAGAGGTCGAGGCAGCCGACGAGGCCGCGGACGGTGAGGCCGGAGTCGGAGTACTCGTGCAGATACAGCGCCGGCTGCTCGTCCCGGGTCGCCAGTCCGCGCCGTTGCCAGGTCTGCAGACGCTGAGGAACGCCGCGGTAGGGTCGCGCGAAGGCGCGAGCGGAGGCCGGGTCGCCGACGCGCCGGGGCGCGAGCGACAGCGCCCGGAACGGCGAGAGCTGGAGTGGGCCGGCGGCGTACGGCGGGACCGTGGGGCGACCGGACTCCATCGGTGCATCGTAGGGGCAACGAGCAAGGAGCAAGACGGTGGCCGATCCAGGGGGCGAGCGCCTGGCGACGTCCTACGACCTGCTGATGTTCGACCTCGACGGAGTGGTGTACCTCGACGGTCACGCGGTCGACCACGCGGCGCAGAGCATCGCCGAGTCCCGTGCGGGCGGTGCCAAGATCGCGTTCATCACCAACAACGCGTCCCGGACCCCCGAGCAGGTCTCCGACCACCTGCGCGAGCTGGGGGTCGGGGCCGACCCGGAGGACGTCGTGACGTCGTCCCAGGCCGCGGCACGGCTGCTGCGCGACCACCACGGCGAGGGAGCCCGGATCGCGGTGCTGGGCGCGGACGGGTTGTGGGAGGCGCTCCGCGAGGCGGGGTTGCTGCCCGTGCCGGTCGGAGACGCCGGTGCGGTCGCGATCGTGTCCGGCTATGCACCCGAGGTCCGCTGGAAGACGATCATGCGGGCGGCCGTGGAGATCAGGAACGGCCTGCCCTGGGTGGCGACCAACACCGACCCGACCTTGCCGACGGGCGAGGGGCCGGCGCCCGGGCACGGCACCTTGGTCACGATGATCAGCGGCTTCGCCGGCGTCACACCCGAGGTGGCGGGCAAGCCCGAGCGACCGCTGTTCGACGAGACGCTCCGGCGCGTGGGCGGCGACCGGCCGCTGATGGTCGGCGACAGCCTCCACACCGACATCGCCGGCGCCCACCACGCGGAGACCGACTCGCTGCTGGTGATGACCGGCGTGACCTCGTTGTCCGACCTGGTCGCCGCCCGGTCCGACCAGCGGCCGACGTGGGTCGGGCACGACCTGCGGGCACTCGGACGTCCGGGCTGCGCGGCCACCGAGCACGACGGCGGCTGGCGGGCCTCGGGCTGGTCGGCGAGAGCGGAGGGGGGCCGCCTCGTCGTCGAGGGTGCCGGCGACCCCGACGGCTGGTGGGCGGTGGTCGGAGCCGCCGGCTGGGCGCACCTCGACGCGACCGGCGACGCCGTCGACGTGTCGGGCCTGTCCGCCCCCGGTCGGGACACGAGCGCGGGGTAGCCTGCGGTCATGACCGAGTACCCGTCGTCGCCGGACACCGAAGACCTCGACGCGACGGCCTCCGACGAGGGTCGCGAGCAGGCTCGGCTCGAGCCGGCGGAGCCCCTGCGCACGGGCGTGCCGGCCGTCGACGAGGTCCTGGCGGAGGTGGACGGACTCGACCGTGCGCCGCTGGACGAGCACCTCCCGGCCTTCGAGCGGGCGCACGAGTCCCTGCGGGCCGCCCTCGACGCCGATCCGGGCGAGCCGGCGTAGTCGGTGGCGCCGCGTCGTCTCAGGCTCGACGCCGAGCTGGTACGCCGCGGGCTGGCGCGGTCCCGCGACCATGCGGCGGAGCTGATCGCCGAGGGGCGGGTGAGCGTCTCGGGGGCCACGGCGACGAAGGCGGCGACGGGCGTGACGACGGACGTCGCCCTGGTGGTCGCGCCCGATCCGGCGCTGGGGGGTGGGGAGGAGTACGTCTCGCGCGGTGGCCACAAGCTGGCCGGTGCCCTGGCAGCGTTCCGTCCGCACGGGCTGGTCGTGTCGGGGCGGCGCTGCCTCGACGCGGGTGCCTCGACCGGTGGCTTCACCGACGTGCTGCTGCGCGAGGGTGCCTGCGAGGTGGTCGCCGTCGACGTCGGCTACGGGCAGCTGGCCTGGCGCCTCCAGCAGGACGAGCGGGTGCTCGTCCGCGACCGGACCAACGTCCGCGAGCTCGATCTCGAGACGGTCGGCGGACCGGTCGACCTGGTCGTCGGCGATCTCTCGTTCATCTCGCTGACCCTGGTCCTGGACGCGCTGCTCGCCGTGACGGCGGACGGGGCCGACCTGGTGCCGATGGTGAAGCCGCAGTTCGAGGTCGGCAAGCAGCGCGTCGGGAAGGGTGGGGTCGTGCGTGACCCCGCCCTGCGCGCCGAGGCGGTGACGACGGTGGCGGAGGCGGCGGCCGCGCGCGGCTGGGGCCCGCGCGGCGTGACGGTGAGCCCGCTGCCCGGGCCGTCGGGCAACGTGGAGTTCTTCCTCTGGCTGCGTCGCGGGCCGGGCGTGATCGGACGGGACGAGATCGAGGCTGTGGTGTCGGCCGGTCCGCCGGGGGTCCCGGGTGAGAAGGTGGAGCCGTGAGTGACCAGCGACGCGTGCTCCTCCTCGCGCACCCCGGCCGGGCCGAGGCCCGAGCCGTCGCGCAGAAGCTGGTGGACGCGCTGACCGGCCACGATCTCCGCGTCCGGGTGCTGCCGGACGAGGCCACCGCCCTGGGGCTACCGGACACGGTCGGCCTGGAGCTCGACGACGGAGTCGGCGATCCGTGCGCGGGCTGCGAGCTGGTGGTGGTGATCGGCGGTGACGGCACGATCCTGCGTGCTGCCGAGCTCGCCCATCCCAGCGGGACGCCGCTGCTCGGGGTCAACCTGGGGCACGTCGGGTTCCTGGCCGAGGCGGAGTACGACGACGTCGGGGCCACCATCGACGCGATCGTCGAGCGGCGCTACACCGCCGAGGACCGGCTGACGCTCGACGTGTCGGTCTTCCGTGACGGCGAGCTCGTGACGAGCACCTTCGCCCTCAACGAGGCGAGCGTGGAGAAGGCCGCGCGCGAGCGGATGCTCGAGGTCGTCGTCGAGGTCGACGGGCGACCGTTGTCGCGCTGGGGTTGCGACGGCGTCGTGTGCGCCACGCCGACGGGCTCCACGGCCTACAACTTCAGCGCGGGTGGGCCGATCGTCTGGCCGGGCGTCGAGGCCCTCCTGCTCGTGCCGATCAGTGCCCATGCCCTCTTCGCCCGGCCGCTCGTGGTGGCGCCCACGTCCGTCCTGGCCGTCGAGGTGATCTCCCGCCAGGCGTCCGGAGTGCTCTGGTGCGACGGGCGCCGCACGGTCGACCTGCCACCGGGTGCCCGCATCGAAGTACGCCGCGGCCAGCGGCCGGTCCGGCTCGTGCGGCTCCACGAGGCGCCGTTCACCGACCGGCTGGTGGCCAAGTTCGGCCTGCCCGTGGAGGGGTGGCGCGGGGCCGGGGAGCGCCGCCACCGTGGGGAGACCGATGCTTGAGGAGCTGCGGATCACCGGTCTCGGGGTGATCGAGTCCGCCACGCTCGAGCTCGGCCCGGGGCTGACCGTGATCACCGGCGAGACCGGTGCGGGCAAGACCATGGTCGTCACCGCGCTGGGCCTGCTGCTCGGCGGCCGCGCCGACAGCGGTGCGGTGCGGTCGGGCAGCCGAGCGGCCCGGGTCGAGGGGACGCTCCGGGTCGGTGCGCTCCCCGAGGTCGCGGCCGCCGTCGACGAGGCCGGGGGAGAGGTCGAGGGCGAGCACGTGCTGCTGGCGCGCAACGTCTCGGCCGAGGGTCGTTCTCGAGCCTTCGTGGGCGGGGCCTCCGTGCCGGTGTCGCAGCTCGCCGCGGTGGCCGAGCCGCTGGTCGCGGTCCACGGGCAGGCCGACCAGCACCGCCTGCTCCAGCCCCGGGCGCAGCGCGAGGCGCTGGACGCCTTCGGTGGGGCGACGATCACGCCGCTGCTGGCGGACTACCGACGCCTGCACGGGGCGCTGCTCGAGACCGAGCGCGAGCTGGCCGACGTCGTGGCGAGCGCGCGGGAGCGGGCGCGCGAGGCAGACCTGCTGCGCTTCGGGCTCGGCGAGATCGAGGCGGTCGCGCCCGAGGCGGGCGAGGACGTCTCGCTGGCCGAGGACGAACAACGCCTCGGTCATGCCGACGACGCTGCGCACCGCGGCCGAGTCGGCGCGCTCGGCGCTCTCGTCCGACGACGGGGGCGCCGACGCCCTGGCCGCCGTGGCGGCCGCTCGCACGCGTGCTCGACGGCGTACGCGACCACGACCCGGCCGCCGCCGAGCTCGCCGATCGTGTCGCGGAGCTGACCTACCTGCTGTCCGACCTCGCCGCCGACGTCGCGTCCTACGCCTCCGGGCTCGAGACGGACCCCGGCCGGCTGGCCGCCGTGTCCGAGCGCCGGGCGGCGCTGACCGCGCTGACCCGCAAGTACGGCGAGACCGCGGCCGACGTGCTCTCCTGGGCCGAGACCTCGGCGGCCCGCCTGGCGCAGCTCGACGACACCGACGAGCAGATCACCCGGCTCCGCGCCCGGCGCGACGACCTGCGCGACCGGCTCGGGCCGGCCGCACGAGCGCTGTCCGAGGCTCGCTCCTCGACGGCCGCCCGGCTGTCCACCGAGCTCACCGGTGAGCTCGACCTGCTCGCCATGCCGCACGCCGTGCTCGACGTGGTGGTGCGGCAGACCGAGACCGACGGAGGGCTCGCCGTCGGCCCGCGGACGCTGCGGTTCGGCTCGTCGGGGGTCGACGAGGTCGAGTTCCTGCTGGCCGCCAACACCGGGAGCGAGCCGCGCCCGCTCCACAAGGGAGCCTCGGGCGGTGAGCTCTCGCGGGTCATGCTGGCCCTCGAGGTCGCGCTGGCCGGCACCAGCCCGGTGCCGACGTTCGTCTTCGACGAGGTGGACAGCGGGGTCGGGGGCAAGGCCGCCGTCGAGGTCGGTCGACGCCTCGCGAAGCTGGCCGAGGTGGCGCAGGTCCTGGTGGTCACCCACCTGCCCCAGGTCGCGGCCTACGCCGACCGCCACGTCGTCGTCGAGAAGGCCAGCGACGGCTCGGTCACGACGTCCGGCCTGACGCTGCTCGACGCCGCCGGGCGCGAGCGCGAGCTGTCGCGCATGTTCGCCGGGATGGAGGAGTCCGCCACCGCCCTGGCGCACGCGCGTGAGCTCCTCGAGGCGGCCGGCCGAGCCACCTCCTGACGCCTCCTCCGGGCGACGCGCCCGGCGCTCCGCCCTGCCGGGAACTGCCCATCCCGGCTGGCACGATGACGCGAGTGGTGAAGCTCAGGACACGACTCAGGCCCGACGCCGCCGGCGTCACCGGCACCGCCCGCACCGACCGCCGTACGACGACGCTCCTGGCCCGCCTCGCGGCCGGCGACGTGGCCGTGCTCGACCAGGTGGATCTCGACGGCCCCACCGCCGACGCGCTGGTCGAGGCCGGGGTCGTGGCGGTGCTGAACCGGGCGGAGATGATCTCCGGCCGGTTCCCCAACCGCGGTCCGCAGCTGCTCGTCGACGCCGGCATCCCGATGGTCGACCAGCTCGTCGGCACCGGCGGGCGCGATCCGCTGACCTTGATCGGGGACGGCCGCCGGGTGCGCGTGCTGGGCGGGTCCGTGCTGCTCGGCGACGAGGTCGTCGCCGAGGGCCGCGAGGTCACGCAGGAGATCGTGGCGGCGCAGCTCGAGGCCGCGCACGCCGGTCTGTCCACCCAGCTCCAGACCCTGACCCACAGCAGCGCCGAGTTCGTACGCCGCGAGGAGCCGCTGCTCCTCCACGGCCAGGGGCTGCCGCGGCTGCGGACCAGGCTCAAGGGTCGGCCGGTGGTGGTCATCGGTGAGGGTCCGGACGACGCGGCCGAGCTGCGCAGCATGCGTCGCTACCTGCGGGAGATGCGCCCGGTCGTGATCGCCACGGGCGACGGCGTCGAGGTGGCTCGCGCCGCGGGGCTGACCCCCCATGTCGTGGTGCTCGACTCGCGGACCGAGGAGCTGCCGGCCGCGCGCGGGCTCCGGTCGGCCCGCGACGTCGTCGTGACCGAGCCGCCGGGCTCCGCCCGCAGCGGCACGAGCACCGAGCGCTTCGAACGGGTCGGCGTCCGCACGGTGGCCATGCAGACCACCGCGTCGCCGGCCGATGCCGCTCTCCTCCTGGCCGACGGTGCGGGAGCGCGTCCGATCGTCGGGGTCGGGCTGCGGGGCACGCTGGAGGAGTTCCTCGACACCAGCCGCGACGGCCTCGGCAGCGGCTACGTCACCCGCCTCAAGGTGGGTCCGAGACTGGTCGACGCCACCGCCGTGCCGATGCTCTACTCCGGGCAGCTCCGCGCCCGCCACGCCTACCTCGTGCTCCTGGTCGGCCTGATCGCGGTCGCCGCCGCGATCGCGACCACCCAGGTCGGCCACCAGTGGGCCCTCGATCTGCGCGACCAGGTCGACCAGCTGCTCACCGAGCTCCGCGGGCGGCTCTCGTGATCCGCTCCCGGGCCTACGCCGTCCCGCTGGTCGGCGTCCTCCTCGCCCTGGCGACCGGCATCGCCCTCGGCGCGGGCCCGCTGAGCACGACCGGCTCCAGTGCCGAGCCGGCGCCTTCCACCGCGTCGCCCTCGCCCGACGCCCGCTACCCCGACGCGTTCGCGACGTCGGTGGCCTCGCGCCTCTACGCCGACGGGCTCTCCCGTCGTCCGGTGGCGGTGGTGACCCTGCCGGGGGCCGATCCGGCGACCGTGTCGGCCCTCACCGCACAGATCACGCTCGCCGGCGGCACCGTCTCGGGCCTCTACCCGGTCGGCTCGCAGCTCGTCGACGCCGAGCAGAAGAGCCTCGTCGACACCCTCGGCGTGCAGCTGGGCCAACAGCTGCGAGGGCAGGTCGCCGCGAACACCAGCACCTATCCCCGGATCGGGCAGGTGCTCGCGGTCGGCGTCGCCACCACCGGCACCACGCCGGGCCAGCCGAACGACGACGTGGCAGCCGTGCGGCAGAGTCTGGTGGCCGCACACCTGCTGAGCGTTCCGGCCGGCAACCCGCCCACGGCGCCGCTGGTCCTCGTGGTCACCGGTTCCCGGGTCGACCAGGCCATCGCCGACGGGCTGCTGTCCGGGCTCGCCACCAAGGCACGAGGGGTGGTCGCCGTCGGCCCGACGAGGGCGGCCAACCTGGTCGGTCTCGACGCCGACGGCGTGACCCGCCAGGTCACCACCGTCGACGGGACCGAGACGAGCGCCGGTCGGGTGGCCGCCGTCCTGGCCCTGATCCGGGCGTGGTCGAAGCACGGCGGCGCCTACGGTGCGTCGGGATCCGACGGATCGGCTCCGCTCGGGTAGGATGGAATCCCGTGAAGCAGGCGCCCGTCACCAAGCACGTGTTCGTCACCGGGGGCGTCGCCTCCTCGCTCGGCAAGGGCCTCACGGCCTCCAGCCTCGGGCGGCTCCTGAGCTCCCGCGGGCTCCGGGTCACCATGCAGAAGCTGGACCCCTATCTCAACGTCGACCCCGGGACGATGAACCCGTTCCAGCACGGCGAGGTCTTCGTGACCGACGACGGTGCCGAGACCGACCTCGACATCGGCCACTACGAGCGCTTCCTCGACACCGAGCTGGGCCAGAAGGCCAACGTCACGACCGGGCAGGTCTACTCCAGCGTGATCGCCAAGGAGCGCCGCGGCGACTACCTCGGTGACACCGTCCAGGTGATCCCCCACATCACCAACGAGATCAAGGAGCGGATCCTCGCCATGGGCGGCCACGGCGGCACGCCGGGGGTCGACGTGGTGATCACCGAGATCGGGGGGACGGTCGGTGACATCGAGTCGCTGCCGTTCCTGGAGTCCGCACGCCAGGTGCGCCAGGACATCGGTCGCGACAACTGCTTCTTCCTCCACGTCTCCCTGGTGCCCTACATCGGCCCGTCGGGCGAGCTGAAGACCAAGCCGACCCAGCACTCGGTCGCCGCGCTGCGCTCGATCGGCATCCAGCCCGACGCGATCGTCTGCCGCGCCGACCGCGAGATCCCCGAGGGCATCAAGAAGAAGATCTCCCAGATGTGCGACGTCGACCAGGACGCCGTCGTCACCGCGGCGGACGCGCCGTCCATCTACGACATCCCCAAGGTGCTCCACCGCGAGGGCCTCGACGCCTACGTCGTACGCCGTCTCGACCTGCCGTTCCGCGACGTCGACTGGACCACCTGGGACGACCTGCTCCGCAAGGTGCACCACCCCAAGGAGGAGGTCACCGTCGCACTCGTCGGCAAGTACGTCGACCTCCACGACGCCTACCTCTCCGTGGCCGAGGCGCTCCGGGCGGGCGGCTTCGCCCACGAGGCGGCCGTGCGGATCCGCTGGGTGCCGTCCGACGAGTGTGCCGACCCGCACGGCGCCCACCGCGAGCTCCACGACGTCGACGCGATCTGCGTGCCGGGTGGCTTCGGCATCCGCGGTCTCGACGGCAAGCTCGGCGCGCTGACCTATGCCCGCCTGCACGGCATCCCGACCCTGGGGCTCTGCCTGGGCCTGCAGTGCATGGTGATCGAGTACGCCCGCAACGTCGCCGGCCTCGAGAAGGCGGCGTCCACGGAGTTCGACCCCGACTGCCCCGAGCCGGTCATCGCGACCATGGAGGAGCAGAAGTCCTACGTCGACGGCGCGGGCGACCTCGGCGGCACCATGCGGCTCGGGCTCTATCCGGCCGAGCTCGGCGCCGGGACGATCGTGCGGCAGGCCTACGGCGAGGGTCGGATCGAGGAGCGCCACCGTCACCGCTACGAGGTGAACAACCACTACCGCGAGCAGCTGGCCGCCGCGGGGCTGGTCTTCTCGGGGATGAACACCGACCTCGACCTCGTCGAGTTCGTCGAGCTGCCCCGCGACGTACATCCCTACTACGTCTCGACCCAGGCCCACCCCGAGCTGCGGTCGCGGCCGACCCGGCCGCATCCACTGTTCGCCGGCCTCGTCGGCGCCGCGATCGAGCGCCAGAAGGCGGAGCGGTTCCCGATCGACGAGTCCAAGCTGCGTCGCGAGTTCGACGACGACGAGTGAGCCACGGCTGCGTCCGCCGGCACGCCCGCTCGACAGTCCCGAGCTCTGGTCGGCGTGGGGGCCCGGGCCACAGCGTGCGCACCGGCGAGAACGCGTAGCGCGTTCTGAGGTCGCTCAGACGGCGCGGGCTCGCTCGCGTCGCGCCAGCGTGTCGATCCCGATCAGGATCGCCGCGCGGACCGTCGGGTCGCAGGCGGGGTCCGTGGCCATCTCGTCGGCCCGCCGGCGGAAGTCCCCGTCGGCGACCTGGGGGAACATCCCGAACATCAGGCCGAACACCATGAGCATCCCACCCCCGGCCAGCCCGGGCACCTCGTCGAGGAAGCGATCGGCGTAGGGGAGGAGCAGGTCGTCCTGCTCCGGCTGCCAGAAGGCCCGGATCAGGGCCCCGAGCATCGGGCCGCCGGGCACGTTCTTCTTCTCGAACAGCTCCGACCACGCCTCGTCCTTGGCCTCCGCGTGGGGCCGCGCAGTGCGCACCGCCAGGGCCCGGATGGCGGCATCGGGGTCGGGGTCGCGCTCGAGGAGCGCCTCGACCGTCGCCTCGTCGTACTGTCCGATCGCGGCGCGCCGCGTGGCCACCCGCCAGGCCAGGTCGACGTCGTCGGTGGCCGCCTCGTCGAGGCGGGCCAGGTGCGGCTCGGAGGAGGCGGCGGCGGCCAGCGTGCGCAGCGCCGGCGTGGTGAGGTCGGGGTCGTCGGCCAGGGAGGCCGAGACGTCGGCGAGCTGACCCAGGCGCTCGGCGATGCGTGCGCTCGGTGTCCAGCGCTGGGCGAGCTCGAGGGCGACGCCGAGGAACGGCTCGACCACGGCATGGCTGTGCTCGCGCCGGAGCACGTCGAGGACGCACGCGAAGAGCTCCTCCCCGGCGAGCTCGCCGTCGCTGACCATCTGGAAGCCCGTGACGACGGCCAGGGCGCGGTCGACGGCAGCGGGGAGGTCGGCGGCGCGGTCGAGGAGCGTCCGGACCGACCCGGGGTCGGGTCGCACGGCCGCGAACGTGAGGTCGCCGGCGTTGAGGAGGTGCAGGTCCGCCTCGGGCAGGTCGACGGGGGTGAGGGCGCCGCTGGTCTCGACCTCGGTGACGGCGAGCAGGGTGATGCCCGGGTCGGAGACGTTGTGGTCGGACACCCGGTACGACGCGACGTCGAGGCGGTGCGGACGCGGCTCGTCGTCGTCGGGCGAGGTCGCCGAGATCGTGCCGTCGGTCAGCCGCAGGGTGTCGGTGCCGACCCGGTCGAGCCAGGCGACGGTCCAGCTGCGCAGGTCCCGGCCGGCCGCGGCGCCGATCGCGCTCATCAGGTCGTCGAGCACGGTGTTGCCCCAGGCATGCTCGCGGAAGTAGGTGCGGAGACCCGCGACGAAGGCGTCCTCCCCGACGTAGGCCATCAGCTGCTTGAGCACGCTCGCGCCCTTGGTGTAGGTGATCGCGTCGAAGTTCGCCATCGCCTGCGCGACGTCGGGCACCGCGCCGCGGATCGGGTGGGTCGCCGGCGACATGTCCTGTCGGTAGCCGCCCATCTTGCTGCCGGCCAGGAAGGTGGCCCATTCGTCGGTGAACTCCGTGCAGCTGACCCCGGCCCAGTTCGAGGCCCACGAGGCGAACGCCTCGTTGAGCCAGAGGTCGTCCCACCAGCGCATGGTGACCAGGTCGCCGAACCACATGTGCGCCATCTCGTGCAGCAGGATCTGGGCCCGCACGGCGCGCTGGCCGTAGGTCGGGGTGCTGCGGTAGAGCACGCTGTCGGTCCAGGTCACCGAGCCCCAGTTCTCCATCGCGCCGCCCATGTTGGGCACGAACACCTGGTCGTAGCGCTCCTGCGGGAACGGCTGCCCGAAGCGCTCGCCGAAGAAGGTCAGGCCCCGCTCGGTGAGGTCGAAGAGCTCCTCGGCGTCGCGCTCGAGGAACTGCTTGAGCGACTGCCGCCCGAACAGCCCCAGGTCGTAGCCACCGCGCGAGGACCTGAGCTCGTGGAAGGGCCCCGCGTTGACCACCGTCACGTACGTCGACAGCGGGGGCGTGTCGCCGAAGCTCCAGCGCCGGCCGCCGTCGTCGACGTCCTCGACCCGGTCGGGGGCGGAGTTGCTCGTCACCGTCCAGCTCTCGTGGGCGTCGACGACGAACCCGTGGGGTGCCTTGAGGTCGGGCTGGTCGAAGCAGGCGAAGGCGTAGCGCGCCATGTCGGGCTCGAAGGTGGACCAGACGTAGACGAGCTTGTCGTTCGGGTCGACGGTCCTCAGGATCGCGCTGCCCGTGGACGTGTCGCTCTGGACCGAGCTGACCACGAGGACGTTGTCGGTGTGGAGGTCCGGCAGCGGGAGGCGGCCACGCTCGGCGGAGGCGGGATCCAGGGGCCGGCCGTTGAGGGTCGCGGACACGACCCGTCCCACGCAGTCGACGAAGGTGCTCGCCCCCGGCTCGCGGCAGCTGAACGAGATGGTGGAGGTGGCTGCCCAGAGCTCCCCGTCGTAGAGGCCGCGCAGGTCGACGTGCACGTCGTACCGCTGGACGGTGAGGAGGTGGGACCGCGTGGCTGCTTCGTCCCGAGTCAGGCTCGCCAGATCGCTCATCGGGCCACCGTAGCGCCCGTACCAGACTGAACGAGGGTAACGATCCGACGTCCAACGCGGGCGGGGGTCCTTGACTCAACCCCCCAGGCCGACCACTGTGACCCCCAGGCCACTTGGCCCTTCGTACGCGGAAGGAACCCACCACCATGCGTCTCAAGCGTTCCCTCGGGTTGGTCAGCGCAGCTGCGTTCGCCATCACCCTGGCTGCCTGCGGCTCCTCGAACTCGTCCTCGACCGCCTCGGGGGGCAGCAGTGGTGGAGCGACGAAGATCGGGAACTGCGACATCACCAGCAAGCCGAACAGCATCAAGCTCACGCCGGTCAAGGCGGGCACCCTGACCGTCCAGACGACGCTCCCGGCGCAGGGCTGGTGGAACGGCACCACACCGGAGTCCATCAAGGACGGCTACGAGTACTGCATGGCGGCGGAGCTCGCCAACATGGCGGGACTGAGCTCGGTCACGGTGAAGAACGTCTCCTTCGACCAGCTGGTCGCAGGCCACACCAGCGACTTCGACATCGCGCTGGCGGAGATCTCGATCACCGACGAGCGCAAGAAGGTCGTGGACTTCTCGATCCCCTACTTCGACTCCAACATCGGAGTGCTGGTCAAGAAGGGTGCCGACGTCACCGAGGACAACATCCAGAGCAAGCGGTGCGCCGCCTACTCCGGCACGACCTCGGTCCCGTTCATCCAGGACGAGCTGAAGTGCACCAACATCAAGATCTACCCCGACTCGCAGACCCTCTACCAGAGCGTGCTCTCGGGCCAGTCGGACGCCGCGTTCCTCGACACCGCCATCGTGCTCGCCGAGGCGAAGGCGACCGGTGGCCAGCTCGAGGTCCCGGGGCAGTACAAGACCGGTGAGAAGTACGGCGCGATCTACCCGAAGGGCTCGGCCAACGAGGACGCCTTCAACCAGGGCATCCAGACGATGATCGACGACGGCACGCTCGACAACCTGTCGAAGACCTACCTCGGTCCCGCCTTCGGTGGCGACCCGTCGTCCGTCCCCGTCTGGAAGATCCCCCAGTAGGGGTGACATGAGCGCCTCCGTCCTCGTCAGCGAGGAGCTGCAGCCGACACCCACCCCGAGCCAGCCGAAGGGCGTGGCCGGACTCGGGGTGGTGTCGGTGGTCTGCGCGGTCATCGGCACGCTCGTGATGGCGTACGCCGGATCGCTGCTCCGCGACTACAACCACAACGGCACGACGGCGACCATCATCGCCGCGGTGCTGGTGATCGGCAGCCTCGCGTCCTGGGTGCCGGCCTTCCGGTCCTTCGGGTACGCCCGCGAGCGGTCCAAGCTCCTCGGTGAGGAGAACCTGGTCGGGGCGCGTCGGACCGCGGCCCGCGGCCGCGAGCTGGCCCTGATCGGGATGGGCTACGCCGTCACCGTCCTGGTGGTGGCCGGCATCTTGATCTTCATCCTGGCCAACGACGGCGGCGTGGCGTCGACGTTCTTCGCCCGCACTCCGATCCAGAAGTCGTTCCACGACGTGATCAAGGGCTTCTGGACGAACATGTGGGTGGCGATCATCGCCGAGATCCTCGTGCTGATCCTGGGCCTCTTCGTCGCGATCGTGCGCATGCTGCCCGGCCCGGCGGGAGCGCCGCTACGCCTCATCGCGGTCGTGTACGCCGACGTGTTCCGGGGGATCCCGGCCATCATCGTGATCCTGCTGGTCGGGTTCGGGCTGCCGTTGACCGGAGTCAAGGCGTTCCAGAACCTGCCGCTGCCCGTGCTGGGCATCATCGCCCTGACCCTGACGTACACGTCGTACGTCTCGGAGGTGTACCGCGCGGGACTGCAGTCGATCCACCCCAGCCAGAGCGCGGCAGCCAGGTCGCTCGGACTCAACTACGGGCAGACGCTGCGGACCGTGCTGGTCCCGCAGGCAGTGCGCCGCGTGATCCCGCCGTTGCTGAACGACTTCATCAGCCTGCAGAAGGACACGGCGTTGCTGTTCACGATCGGGGTGGCGGAGTCCCTGGAGAACGCCAAGCTGTGGGAGGCGAACCTCTTCAACCTCTCGCCCATCCTGATGGCGGCCATCCTGTTCGTGGTCATCACGATCCCGCAGGCGCGCTTCGTCGACTATCTGATCGAGCGCGACGCCAAGCGCCGGGCTGGAGGCAGCTGATGGCTTTCCTGGAGATCGACGACGTCCACAAGTCCTACGGGCCGCACGAGGTCCTCAAGGGCGTGTCCCTCGATGTCGAGCGGCACGAGGTGGTGTGCCTGATCGGTGCTTCGGGGTCGGGCAAGTCGACGCTGCTCCGGTGCGTCAACGCCCTGGAGGACATCCAGGGCGGCGAGATCCGGATCGAGGGAGACTGCGTCACCGGGGCCGGGGTCGACCTCAACGCCCTGCGCCGCGACGTCGGCATCGTGTTCCAGAGCTACAACCTGTTCCCCCACATGTCGGTGATGGAGAACGTGATGCTCGCTCCCAACATGGTGGGGGGCGTCTCGAAGGCCGAGGCCCGCGCCCGCGGCGAGGCCCTGCTCGAGTCGGTCGGGATGTCGGACAAGGCCGAGTCCTACCCCGACATGCTGTCCGGAGGTCAGCAGCAGCGGGTCGCGATCGTACGCGCGCTGGCCATGCAGCCGCGGGTCATGCTCCTCGACGAGATCACCGCCGCCCTCGACCCCGAGCTCGTCGGCGACGTGCTCGAGATCGTCCGCGAGCTCGCTCGCGGAGGCCTGACGATGCTGTTGGCGACCCACGAGATGGGCTTCGCCAAGGAGGTCGCCAGCCAGGTGTGCTTCCTCGACGCCGGCCAGATCCTCGAGCGGGGATCGGCCGAGCAGATCTTCGAGGACCCGAAGGAGGAGCGTACCCAGCAGTTCCTGAGCCGGGTCGTGAAGTCGGGCCGCCTGTAGCGTTCACGCGTGCCCACGCCGCGCGACGAGATCGCCGACCACCCGGAGAGCTGGCCCGTCGAGAGCTCGCGCGACCTCTTCCGGGGTGACTGGCTGATGGCGCTCCGCGCCGACTCCGTACGACGGCCCGATGACCCGGCGGGGGAGCCGTTCGAGCGCTGGGTCTTCGAGCATCCCGGAGCGGTCGTCGTCCTCGCCGTCGACGACCAGGAGCGCGCCTGCTGCCTGCGCCAGTACCGACACCCCGCGCAGGGCCGCTTCATCGAGCTGCCCGCCGGCCTGCGCGACTCCGACGGCGAGGATCCGGTCGAGACCGCGAGACGCGAGCTGCGCGAGGAGGCGGAGCTCGAGGCAGGAGAGTGGCGGCGCCTGTTCGACCTCAACCCCTCGGCCGGCATCACCACCGAGCGCCAGGTCTGCTTCCTGGCCCGTGACCTCCGGCCGGCCAGCCGGGGCGACTTCGCTCTGGAGCACGAGGAGGCCGACATGGAACGACTGTGGGTCCCCGTCGACGACCTGGTCGAGGCGGTCCTCGACGGACGGATCGGGGAGTCGCCGATCGCCGTCTGCGTCCTCGCCTACGACGCGCTCCGGCGCCGTGGGCGTCTCTGAGGCCGCGGGCCGAGACGTCGCCGATGCCGTCGCGGAGGCCCGCGTGCCTCAAGGTGTCCCCCGAGGATCGAGCTCCCGTCGATCAGGTCAGGAGCAGGAGGGGCGTGTGAGCGTGGTCGCCCGAGCACGGACGGAGGATGCTTCGAGCGTGACGGACGAGCAGACGGTCTCGCGCGCGGCCGGGAGTCGCGCGCTCGACGACCGGTGGCCCGACCGTTTCGCCGCCGTGATGTACGCGTTCGCGGTGTTCACCGTCGTCGTCAGCTCCATGCCCGACTGGCGGGCCTACTTCAGCCGTCCCGACGACGTCGTGTCGGCGCTCACGCTCCCGGTCTTCCCCAGCCTCGCGTACGCCGCGCTGCTCGCGGTGCTGGGCGCTGCGCTGCGTCGCAGGATCTTCGCCGCGTGGTGGCTCACGTTCGTCTGGTGGCTCGTCGTACCGGAGATCGCCCGGATCGCCTTCCTCGACGAGGACTGGGACTGGGCCTCGGTGGTCGGGTTCGTGCTGGTGGCCGCCGCGATCGTGCTCGCCTGGCGGGTGCGCCACCAGTTCGTCGTCCACCGGGTGGCCGGCAGCCTGCGTCAGGCCGTCGCGATCTTCGTCCTGGGAGGTGCGGCCGTCCTCGGGGTCGGCGCCGTGCTGGTCGAACGCTTCGGCCACACCGAGAGCGCCGGCCAGACCTGGCGCTACGTGCTGGCCCAGATGCTGTCCCAGGTGGGGCGCCACGACGTCAACGCCACGGCGGTGTCGGCGCCGTTCTGGGTGCACGGCGTCATCGGCTTCCTCGGTGCGGTCGTGGTGGTGCTCTCGGCCCTGGTGCTCTTCCGGCCGACGCCGGACACCCGGACCCTGTCCGCAGACGACGAGGCGCGCGTCCGGACCCTGCTGCGAGACTTCGGCGACGTCGACTCGCTGGGCTACTTCGCCACCCGTCGTGACAAGGCCGTCGTGTGGGACCGCGACGAGCCCGCCGAGGCGCGCGCCGGCGTCTCCTACCGCGCGTTCGGGTCGATCAGCCTGGCGAGCGGCAACCCGGTGGGCGACCCCCGTCGCCTGGGATGCGGCGATCGCGCGCTGGCGTGACCATGCCCGTCGTACGGGCCTGAGCATGGCGGTGATGGGCGCCGGGACGGCGGGCGCGGCGGCCTACGCCCGAGCCGGCCTGAACGCCTTCGAGATCGGCGACGAGGCCATCATCGACTTCCGCGCGTTCTCCCTCAACGGCCCGGGCATGAAGGCGGTCCGTACGGCGGTGGCGCGGCTGCAGCGCCGTGGCTACACGACCACCGTCCAGCGCCACCACGCCCTCGACGAGGCCAGGTTCGCGGAGATGGCCGAGGCCGCGGCCCAGTGGCGCGGCGACGGCGGTGACGAGCGCGGCTTCTCCATGGCGCTGGGCCGGGTCGAGGACCCGCTCGACGGCGACTGCGTCCTGGTCTCCGCCCGCGATGCCGACGGTGCGCTGCGCGGCTTCCTCAGCTTCGTCCCGTGGGGAGGCAACGGGCTCTCCCTCGACCTGATGCGCCGCGATCCGACGGCCGACAACGGGCTCGTCGAGCTGATGGTCTCCGCCCTGGCCGAGCGCTCGGCGACCCTCGGAGTGGGGCCGGTCTCGCTCAACTTCGCGATGTTCCGCGAGGCGTTCGAGCGGGGCGCCGAGATCGGGGCCGGACCCGTGGCCCGGCTGTGGCGGCAGGCCCTGCTGCTGGCGAGCCGGAACTGGCAGCTCGAGTCGCTCTACCGCTCCAACGCCAAGTACCAGCCGGCCTGGCAACCGCGCTACCTCTGCTTCGAGTACGCCTCCGACCTGCCACGGGTCGGGGCTGCCGCGGGCAACGCCGAGGGGTTCTTGTCACGCCCGACGCTCTCCAGGTTCCTGCGGCGAGGCGGTGCCGACGACGCCGGCTCGCTGGCAGGCGCCACGCTGGAGTACGCCGACATCGTGCGAGGTCTCATCCCGCCCCCGGAGGACGCCGTGGCGGTGGCCCTGGCCTGTCGACGCGTCCCCGAGCAGGTCCGCGTCCGGCGGGCGAAGGTGGACCGGCTCCGGGCCCGCGGGATCGACCCCTACCCGGTGGGCTGCCCGCGCACGCACACGCTGGCGGAGGTCCGGGCGGCCGCGGGGAGTCCCGGTCCCGACTGCCGGACCGGGGTGGAGGTCTCCGTGATCGGTCGGGTCGTGCTCAAGCGCGACCACGGGGGGCTCGGCTTCGCCACGGTGCGCGACGGCAGCGGCGACCTCCAGCTGATGATCGGCCACGACGTCGTCGGACCCGAGACCCATGCCCTCTGGCGACGTGACGTCGACCTCGGTGACCATCTCGGGGTCACCGGAGAGGTGGTCACCTCGCGCCACGGTGAGCTGTCGGTCTCGGTGCAGTCGCTGCAGATCATCAGCAAGGCCCTGCGTCCGCTCCCCGACAAGCACAAGGGGCTGACCGACCCTGAAGCCCGGGTGCGTCAGCGCTACGTCGACCTGATCGTCCGGCCAGAGGCACGCGACGTGGCGCGACTGCGCTCCACGGTCGTCCGCAGCGTCCGCGACTCGCTCCACGCCCGGGGCTTCATGGAGGTCGAGACGCCGGTGCTGCAGCCGGTGCACGGCGGGGCCAACGCGCGGCCGTTCGAGACCCACATCAACGCCTACGACCTCGACCTGTCGCTGCGGATCGCCACCGAGCTCCACCTCAAGCGTCTGCTCGTGGGCGGCATGGAGAAGGTCTTCGAGGTGGGCCGGCAGTTCCGCAACGAGGGCGCGGACGCGACCCACAACCCGGAGTTCACCTCGCTCGAGGTCTACGAGACCTGCGGCGACTACCACTCGATGCGCCTCCTCACGCAGACGGTCGTCCAGGAGGCCGCGACGGCGGTGTACGGCGCGCCGGTCGCGCGCCGCCCCGACGCCGACGGCCGGATCGTCGAGGTCGACCTCTCCGGCGACTGGCCGTCGCGGACGGTGCACGCCGCGGTCTCCGCTGCGCTCGGCGAGCCGGTCACGCCGGACACGGGCGTCGCGGACCTGCACGGGCACGCGGCCAGGCTCGGCCTCGACCTCGACCCCCGTGCCTCCGCCGGCTACGTGCTCGAGCAGCTCTACGGCCTGTTGTGCGAGGCGACCAGCACGACGCCGGTGTTCTACACCGACTTCCCCAAGGAGGGCGCGCCGCTGACCCGGCAGCACCGCGACGACCCACGGCTCGCGGAGAAGTGGGACCTGGTGATGTTCGGCTCCGAGCTGGCCACGGCGTACAGCGAGCTGGTCGACCCGGTCGACCAGCGCGCTCGACTGATGGCGCAGGCGCTCCTGGCCGCGGCGGGAGACCGCGAGGCCATGCAGGTCGACGAGGACTTCCTGCAGGCCCTGGAGTACGGCATGCCACCGGCCGGTGGCATGGGCCTCGGCATCGACCGGCTCGTGATGAGCCTGACCGGCCTGTCCGTCCGCGACACCATCCTCTTCCCCCTGGTGAGGCCCGAGCGAGGACGCTCCGGCCCTGCTGGCCGGGACGGAGCGCCGCAGTGAGCGCCGCAGCGAGCTCGCTCGCGAGGTGACCAGTGGTCGGCCCGGCATGATGCAGCCATGACTGTCCGCGACGACGTCGCCGAGCTCCTCCGTCGCCACCCGGTGTTCGACGGGCACAACGACCTGCTGTGGGCTCTGCGCGGCCTGGTCGGCTACGACCTCGACCGCTACGACGTCGGCAGCCGCCAGACTCAGACGCAGACCGACCTGCCGCGGCTCCGGCAGGGCGGCGTGGGTGCCCAGTTCTGGTCGGTCTTCGTGCCGACGCAGGAGGGTGCGCGCGCCGTCACGACGACGCTGGAGCAGATCGACGCGGCGTACGCCCTGGTCGAGCGGTACGCCGGCGACCTCGCCCTCGCGACGACGGCCGACGAGGTGGAGGCGGCCTGGTCGAGCGGCCGGATCGCCTGCCTGCTGGGCGCCGAGGGCGGTCACCAGATCGACGGGTCGCTGGCCGTGCTGCGTCTCTACCACCGGCTCGGGGTGCGCTACCTGACCCTGACCCACAACGACAACGTGCCCTGGGCCGACTCCGCCACCGACGAGCCGGTGCTCGGGGGCCTGGACGACGTGGGCCGTGGCGTCGTGTCGGAGATGAACCGGATGGGGATGATCGTGGACCTGTCCCACGTCAGCCACGACGCGATGCGCGACGCGCTCGACGTCGCCCGCGCGCCGGTCATCTTCTCCCACTCCAGCGCCTACGCGGTCTGCGACCACCCGCGCAACGTCCCCGACGACGTGCTCGGGAGACTGGCTGCGAACGGCGGCACCTGTCTGGTGACCTTCGTCCCGCGCTTCGTGACCCAGGCGGTGCGCGACTGGGCACTGGTCGCCGAGCAGCGGGCGCGAGCCACCGGCGTGGACCCGCGCGACCTCCCGGCGCTGCAGGCCGTCCAGGCGGCGTACCAGGAGGAGGTGCCGCACCCGAGGTCCACGCTCGACGACGTGGTCGCTCACCTCGAGCACGTGCGCGAGGTCG
Source organism: uncultured Actinomycetota bacterium (assembly GCA_963797325.1). GTDB lineage: Bacteria > Actinomycetota > Actinomycetes > Propionibacteriales > Nocardioidaceae > Nocardioides. Next base: position 49,315 of record CAWCPG010000013.1, on the reverse strand, counting down.
CCGGCATCGACCACGTCGGGCTCGGGGGCGACTACGACGGTGTCGACTGGCTGCCCGAGGGTCTCGAGGACGTCTCGTCCTACCCACGGCTGCTGGCCGCGCTGGCCGAGCGGCACTGGTCGACCGACGACCTGGCGAGGCTCACCTGCCGCAACGTGCTGCGCACGATGCGGCAGGTGGAGGCCGTCGCCGACGCCCGCTGACCCCTCCGGGACGTGCGCGGCGCCACAAGTCGATAGTGTCGGACCGGCTCACAACGAGCGTGGGCCACTGAGCGAGGAGTGTGCCCCGTGAAGGTCGGCGTCCCGAAGGAAGTCAAGAACCACGAGTACCGCGTCGCGATCACGCCGATCGGCGTCCATGAGCTCACCGCGCACGGCCACGAGGTGTTCGTGGAGAAGGGCGCGGGTGTCGGCTCCCAGATCGACGACGCCGAGTTCGTCGGTGCCGGGGCCAAGATCCTCGACGGCCCGGACGAGGTCTGGGGCACCGCCGACATGGTGCTCAAGGTCAAGGAGCCGATCGCCGAGGAGTACCACCGGATGCGGGAGGGGCTGACCCTGTTCACCTACCTCCACCTCGCCGCAGACAAGCCGCTGACCGAGGAGCTGCTGGCGCGCAAGGTCACCGGCATCGCCTACGAGACCGTCCAGCTCCCCAGTGGCGGCCTGCCGCTGCTCTACCCGATGTCCGAGGTCGCCGGCTGCCTGGCGCCCCAGGTCGGCGCCTACTCCATGCTCAAGGCGCAAGGCGGTCGGGGCGTCCTGATGGGTGGGGTCGGCGGCGTGGCCAACGCCAAGGTCGTCATCATCGGGGCCGGTGTCTCCGGGCAGAACGCCGCCAACATCGCGCTCGGGATGGGCGCCGACGTGACGCTGCTCGACACCGACCTCGACAAGCTGCGGATGTCGTTCTGGCGCTACAACAACCGGGTGCACGGCCTGGCGTCGTCGCAGCTGGCGATCCAGCAGCAGGTGCGCGAGGCCGACATGGTCATCGGTGCGGTGCTGATCCCGGGCGCGAAGGCTCCCAAGCTGGTCAGCAACCAGCTGGTCTCCGAGATGAAGCCGGGCTCGGTGCTGGTCGACATCGCGGTCGACCAGGGGGGCTGCTTCGAGGACACCCACCCGACCACGCATGCGGACCCGACGTTCCAGGTGCACCAGTCGATCTTCTACTGCGTGGCGAACATGCCGGGGGCCGTGCCCAACACCTCGACCTACGCGCTCACCAACGCCACACTTCCCTACGCCGTCGCGCTGGCCGACAAGGGCTGGGTGGACGCCTGCCGGGCCGACCACAGCCTCTCGCTGGGTCTCAACACCCACGACGGCACGCTCACCAACGTGCCGGTGGGCGAGGCCGTCGGCATCGAGGCCGTGGCGCCGGACGAGGTGATGGCGGGGCTTGGCTGAGCCTCGCGCGGCACTGCGGACCTACCTCGACCACCTGGCGGTCGAGCGTGGGCTCGCCGCGAACACCCTGTCGTCGTACCGCCGGGACCTGCGGCGGTACGCCGCGTTCCTCGACGAGGCGGGGGTCGACGACCTCGACGAGGTGAGCGAGGCGACGGTGGCGGCGTTCCTGGTCGGCCTGCGCGAGGGCGACGCCGAGCACCAGCCGCTGTCGGCGACCTCGGCCGGGCGCACGGTCGTCGCCGTCCGCGGGTTCCACAGGTTCTGCGTGGCCGACGGCCTGGCGACCACCGACCCGGCGTCCGCCGTACGGCCCCCGTCGCCCGCGCGCCGCCTGCCGAAGGCGCTGCCCCTGGCCGACGTGGAGGCGATCCTCGACGCGGCGGGCGCCGCCGGCACCACGCTCGCGCTCCGCGACCGAGCCCTGCTGGAGATCCTCTACGGCACCGGGGCCCGCATCTCCGAGGCCGTCGGCCTCGACGTCGACGACCTGGACCGGGTCGACGGCACCGTGCTGCTGCGCGGGAAGGGCGGCAAGGAGCGGATGGTCCCGGTCGGGTCCTACGCCGTGGCGGCCGTCGACGCCTACCTGACACGAAGCCGGCCCGAGCTGGCCACCGCCGGCTCCTCCGAGCGGGCCGGAGCACTGTTCCTCAACGCGCGCGGCGGACGGCTGTCGCGACAGTCGGCCTGGGCCGTCCTGGTGAAGGCGGCCGACCGGGCGGGCGTCACCCGCGACGTCTCGCCCCACACGCTGCGGCACTCGTTCGCGACCCACCTGCTGGAGGGCGGTGCCGACGTCCGGGTCGTCCAGGAGCTGCTCGGGCACGCGTCGGTGACCACGACGCAGATCTACACGCTCGTCACCGTCGACAACCTGCGCGAGGTCTTCGCCGCGGCACACCCGAGAGCCAGGGTCCAGGGGGACTAGTCCGATCGGGCCATGCCGGCCCCTCGATCGGCCCACTTCTTTGCCAAACCGCCAGCGGGCACCGCATCGGATGCCTATGGTGGCAGAGCCGGGTGGCCAAGGCCCGACCATCGCTGACGCAGGTCAAAGATGCGGGTTCGACTCGATGTTCCCTGGAGTTCCGTTGAACAAAAGCCGTGACGCCATCTCGGGCGCGTTCTCAGCCTTCCGAGTGTCCGCATGGTCCGTGCGCCGCAAGGTCGTGGCCGTGCTCGCACTGCCCGTGATCCTCGCCGTCGTGTTCGGCGGTCTGCGCGTGTCGTCCGAGCTGACCTCGGCCAGCGACTACTCGCTGAACAAGCAGCGGGCCAGCGTCCTCGGCCCCGCGGTCACCTACCTCGCCGCCACCGAGCGGCTCGCCCTGCCCACGACGCTCGCCGACAAGCTGGGCGGCGACCAGAACGTCTCGGCCGACGACGCGTACGCCGCCGCCCTGGCCGGCCTGAAGCAGTCGGCCTCCTCGGCGAACCTCGACGACTCGCAGCAGAGCTTCGTCTCCGACACCATCCAGATCGGAGAGTCTCTGCGCAACGGCACGGGCACCGGCATCACCGCCACCCCGCCGGTCCAGCTCGGGAGCATGACGCGCCTGACCAACAGCCTGATCGGCTCGACGCTGAACACCAACGGCACCCCGGACCCCCGCGTCCAGGGCCTGGTCCAGGCCCTCAACGCCCGGCTCTCGCTGGTCAAGCAGCAGCTGCTGATCCAGAGCAGCAACCAGGATTCGTCGCTGCTCGACTCGGTGTGGCTCGCGGCCGAGATCGGCGTCGAGGGCTCGGCTCTCGACAACCTCAAGACCCTCGGCGTCGGCAGTCGCGCCTCGTCGGCCCTGATCTCCGACAACGGCACGCGGCTCGGACTGGCGACGACGGCCAAGGTCGCCGACCTCGCGGCCACGCCGGGCATGTTCAAGCGCTACGACAAGGTGACCAACAAGCTGCTCCGCCTGATCAACGTCAAGCTCGCCGCCAACGCCTCGGCCTCGAAGTCGCGCGCCCTGACCGACACCGCGATCATCCTGCTCGCCCTGCTGGCCTCCGTGCTGCTCGCCCTCGTCGTCGCCCGCGCGCTGATCAACCCGCTCCGCCGGGTGCGGGCCGGCGCCCTCGACGTGGCCCACGTGCAGCTGCCCGACACGGTCGAGCGGATCCGGAAGGGCGAGGAGCCGCACGAGATCGTGCCGATCGACGTGCACACCGAGGAGGAGCTCGGTCAGCTGGCGCGCGCCGTCGACGACATGCACCGGCAGGCGGTCACCCTGGCGACGGGGGAGGCACAGCTGCGGTCGCAGGTCGGTGCCATGTTCGTGACGCTGTCGCGGCGCAACACCACCCTGGTCAACCAGCAGCTGGCGCTGATCGAGTCGCTGGAGCAGGACGAGGAGGACCCGCAGCGCCTCGAGCAGCTGTTCAGCCTCGACCACCTCGCGACCCGGATGCGCCGGACGGCCGAGAGCCTCGTGATCCTCGGTGGTACGACGGGCCGGACGGCCAGCTTCGAGGAGCTCAGCGTCTCCGACGTGGTCCACGCCGCCGTCTCGGAGGTCCAGGACTACCAGCGCGTCCGCATCGACGCCACACCCGACCGGTTGATCGTGGGTCGCGCGGCCTCCGACGTCGTCCACCTGATGGCGGAGCTGATCGACAACGCCCTGTCCTACTCGCCCCCGGGCAGCCCGGTCACGATCCAGGCCGCGGAGGACAACGGTCGGGTCGAGATCGAGATCATCGACTCGGGTCTCGGCATGGCCGGCGACGCCCTCGCCCGAGCCAACGAGTCGCTCAAGAGTGGTGGCGAGGTCACCATCGACACCGCCCGTCGGATGGGCCTGTTCGTGGTCAGCCGGCTGGCGGAGGAGCACGGCCTGCGGGTCAAGCTCCGTCGTAACGCCAACGGCGGTGGCATCGTCGCCACGATCACCCTGCCCACCGACGTCCTGGTCGGGGACGGTCCGGTCGAGCACGTCTCGATCCTGGACGCCCCGGAGCCGGTCGAGGAGCCGGAGGTCGTCGTCGAGGAGCCCGAGGAGGAGTACGACCCCTACCTCGAGCGCATCGAGGAGGCCATCGCCGCCGTCACGGGTCTGCCCCGCCGACGTCCCGGCGCGACGCCGCCCGCCCCGGAGCCGGTGGCCGAGCCGGCCGCCCCGGTCAGCATGTGGGCCTCGGAGGACAGCCCGTCGCTCGGCGCGGCCTTCGAGCCGATGGCGCTGCCCAGCCAGTCCGACGAGGTCCCGGCCTCCGTCGACGAGCCGGCCGCCGTCCACGAGGAGCCGGAGACCCTGTCCAACGTGGTCTCGCCGGTCTTCGGTGGTCCGCGCGAGACGCCCGACGCCGACGCCGCGGAGGCTGAGACCGCCGAGGTCGAGCCGGTCGCCGAGGCCGACGTGGTCCAGGAGGCCGAGTCCGTCGACGAGCCCGTGGCCGAGTCGGTCGACGCGCCCGAGTCGGTCGACGAGCCCGTGGCCGAGGAGGACGCCCCCGTCGTCGAGACGCTCGACGAGGAGCCGGTCGCCCTCGAGGACACCCCGGAGACCGCCGACACGGCTGCGCAGGCCACCCCGGTCGCCGAGGACGAGCCGGCACCGGAGCCGAGCACGCCCGCGGAGGACGACGGGTCCCAGTGGGGTGACGACCCGCTCGGGGCGCCGGCTGCCTCCGACGCGGAGACGCCGGCCCCGGAGAGCGCCCCCGCGGATCCGCTGGCGCCGGTGGCACTGGCCGGAGCGGTCGCGGCGCCGAACGGCGTCGAGCCCCGTACCGAGGCCCCGGTCCGGCTCACGATCCGCCGGCCGCTCTCGGCGACACCTGCCGCCGCCGCGCTGGAGGGCGACCACGTCCCCGACGGTGGACAGCTCAACACGCCGATCTTCGGCCAGCTGCGCTCCAACTGGCTCAACGACGACGCCGAGTCCGCCTGGGCCGACGCCGAGGTCGACCGCGGCTGGACCGCCGCCGACAAGGCCGAGAGTGCCGAAGCCGACGCCGAGGGCCACACCCGCACCGGTCTGCCCGTACGCCGCCCCGGCGGCCGACTGGTCCCCGGTGGTGTCAGCAACGAACCGACGGTGGTCGCCCGAGATCCGGACGCCATCCGTAACCGCCTCGCCGCCCACGCCGCCGGCGTGTCCCGCGGTCGGGCGGCTGCCGCTGCCCAACCGGTCAGCAGCGACTACGCGCACGAGGAGACTGGCCCAGCATGACCGAGAGCCTCCAGGCAGAGATGACCACTGTCGAGACCGAGACCCGTGAGCTGGACTGGGTCGTCAACCGGTTCGTCGACAGCGTCCCGGGTGCGGCGCACGCCGTACTGGTGTCGGCCGACGGCCTGCTGATGGCCGCCAGCATGCGGCTGCCCGCCGAGCGCGCCGAGCAGGTGGCGGCCGTGTCGTCCGGGCTCGCCAGCCTGGCCACCGGCGCGGCACGCCTGTTCGAGGGTGGCGCGGTGCTGCAGACCATCGTCGAGATGCAGAACGGCTTCATGCTCCTGATGAGCGTGGGTGACGGCTCGCACCTCGCGGTCCTGACCCAGGCCACCGCCGACATCGGCCAGGTCGGCTACGAGATGGCCCTCCTCGTCGAGCGCGTCGGTCAGATGGTGCAGGCTCAGGCCCGAGTCCATGGGGGGTAGCGGATCCCATGGCAGACGATGAGCCCGAGACCAAGCAGACGAGGCCGCTCAGCCCTCCGGCGGCACGCATCGTCCGCCCCTACGCGCTGACCGCGGGCCGGACCCGTCCCGTCGTCGACCTCCCGCTGGAGGCGACGTTGCGGCTCGACACCTCGGCGACCCGCCGCTCCTGGGGTGAGGACCTCCAGGGCCGGATCATCGGCGTGTGCGACCTCCGCTCGGTGGCGGAGGTCTCGGCGCTGGTCAAGACGCCGATCGGCGTGACGCGGGTGCTGCTGGGCGACCTGGTCCAGCAGGGCTACGTGCACGTACAGGCGACCCTGACCGAGAAATCAACCGACGACGAACGCTTCGATCTGCTCGAAAGGACCCTCCGTGGACTCCGTGCTCTCTAACGGCAGCCGAACCGCCTCGACGAAGATCGTCATCGCGGGTGGATTCGGCGTGGGCAAGACCACCCTCGTGGGGTCGGTGTCCGAGATCGTGCCGCTGCGCACCGAGGCACTCGTGACCAACGAGTCCGAGGGCGTGGACGACCTCGCCAGCACCCCCGGCAAGTCGACCACGACCGTGGCGATGGACTTCGGCCGGATCACCCTGGCCGAGGACCTCGTCCTCTACCTGTTCGGGACGCCGGGCCAGAAGCGCTTCTGGTTCATGTGGGACGACCTGGTGCGCGGCGCGATCGGCGCGATCGTCCTGGTCGACACCGGTCGCCTCGACGCCGCCTTCGCGCCCCTCGACTACTTCGAGTCCAAGAACGTCCCGTTCATCGTGGCCGTCAACGAGTTCGAGGGCGGCCCGAAGTACCCGCTCAACGAGATCGCCGAGGCGCTCGCGCTGCCGGACGACGTACCGCTGATCACCGTCGACGCGCGCGACCGCGGCTCGGCCAAGCGGGCCCTGGTCCGGATCACCGAGTTCGCCCTCACCCGGCTGGCGACCGCCCAGCGCAAGGCCGTCATCTGAGCCGGATCCCCGGGCCGTCGACACGCAGGCCCGGGCCGGCTGCGGTCACGCGCCGCTACGCCGGACCTCGTACCTGCCGTCGGCGAACTCGCGGCGCAGCACCTTCTTGTCGAACTTGCCCACGGAGGTGCGCGGCACCTGGTCGATGAACGCCCAGGCGTCGGGCAGCTGCCACTTCGCGAACGACGCACCGAGGTACTCGCGCAGGCTCTCGGGCGTGGCCGTGGCGCCCTCGCGGAGCACGACGGTCGCCAGCGGCCGCTCCTGCCACTTCTCGTCGGGGATCCCGACGACCGCGGCCTCCACGACGTCGGGGTGGCTCATCAGGGCGTTCTCGAGCTCGACCGAGCTGATCCACTCACCGCCCGACTTGATGACGTCCTTCGCCCGGTCGGTCAGCGTGATGTAGCCGAGCCGGTCGAGCGTGCCGACGTCGCCGGTACGGAGCCAGCCGTCGTGGAACTTCGAGTCGGCCTCGGGGTCGTCGGGGTTGTAGTAGCTACCGGTCACCCACGGCCCGCGCACCTCGAGCTCACCGACGGACTCCCCGTCGCGCGGCAGCACCCGGCCGTCGTCGCCGACGATCCGTGCACTCACCGACGACCCCGGCCGGCCCTGGCTGGCGCGGTACCGCCACTCCTCGTCGCCCTCGACGCCGATCGGAGGCCAGGCGACCGACGCGACGGGGCTCGTCTCGGTCATCCCCCAGGCCTGGATCACGCGTACGCCGTGCCGATCGAGCAGGGCCTGCTGCAGGCTCTTCGGCACCGCCGAGCCGCCGCACGGCACGAGCCGGATCGAGGACAGGTCGGAGTCGTGCTCGTCGGCGTACCCGAGGATGTCGTTCCAGATGGTCGGGACGGCCCCTGACATCGTCACCTGCTCGTCCTGGATGATCCGCACCAGCGGCGCCGGCTGCAGCCACCGGTCCGGCATCACCAGTCCCGCACCGACCATCAGCGCGGCGTAGGGCAGCCCCCACGCGTTGGCGTGGAACATCGGCACGATGGGCAGCACCCTGTCGTACGGCGTGAGGCCCATCCCGTCGCCCATGGCGACGGCCATCGAGTGGAGATAGGCCGAGCGGTGGCTGTAGACGACGCCCTTGGGGTTGCCGGTGGTGCCGGAGGTGTAGCACATCGCCGCGGCGTCGCGCTCGTCGACGTCGGGCCACTCGAAGTCGGGGCCGGCCGCCGCCAGGGCGTCCTCGTAGAGGCCGACCCGGACCCCCGTCGCCTCGATCTCCGACAGGTCGGCGCCGGCGGCCTCGGGCCCGGCGACGAGGACGTGCTGCACGGTCTCGAAGGTCGGCAGCAGCTTCGCGAACGGTGCGAGGAGGGAGGCGTCGACGATCACGACCCGGTCCTCGGCGTGGTTGGCGATGTAGGTGAGCTGCTCGGGGAAGAGCCGGATGTTGAGCGTGTGGAGCACGGCACCCATCGACGGCACCGCCAGGTAGGTCTCGAGGTGCTCGGCGTTGTTCCACATGAAGGTCGCGACGCGCTGGTCGCCGTCGATGCCGAGCCCACGGAGCGCCTGGGCGAGCCGGCTCGCCCGCTCGGCCACCTCGGCATAGGTCCGGCGGCGGGTGCCACCCTCGGTGGCGGTGACGACCTCGGTGTCGGGGTACACCGTGGTCACGTGCTCGAGGAGGCGCCCGATCGTCAGGGGGACGTCCTGCATGGTGCTCTTCACGGGGTGCTCCTGACGGTCGGAGGAACGGCGACGAGGCCATCTTGGCCCGCGCGCGGTGACGGCGCACCTGTTCGTCCGTGGCCGGTTCCTATGCTGGCGTCGTGACCATCCTGCTGCGGCTCCTCGACGAGGTGTCGTACGACGGCTCGCCGGTGACCGGGTCCCGCCCGGCCGACCTCCTGGCCGCGCTCGCCCTGCACCCCGCCGGGGTGTCCGACCTGCGCCTGGTCGACGAGGTGTGGCGCGACGACCCGCCCGCCGTCCCGGGGAAGGCGTTGCAGGTGCTGGTGTCGCGGCTGAGGACCCAGCTCGGAGCCGAGGCGGTCGTGCGTGCCGACGGGGGCTACCGGCTCGCGCTGGCAGCCGAGGCGGTCGACGCCTGGGTCCTCGAGTGCCTGGTGACCGATGCCGGGCGTGCCCTGGCCGATGGCCGAGCACCGCAGGCGCTCGTGCTCGCGGAGGCGGCGGCAGGACTGCTCGACGGCGCCGGAGACGCGGTCGGCGAGGGCGCGCTCGCCCGGCTCCGCCGGGTCGCGCAGCGCCAGGCGGCCGTGGTCCGCCGGGTCCGGGGTCTGGCCCTGAGCCGGACCGGCCAGGACGCCGAGGCCGTGGACGCGCTCGGCGAGGTGCAGGCGGCCGACCCGGACGACGCCGAGGCGCTCGAGGCGCTGCTGCGTAGCGAGGCCTCGGCCACCGGGGTGGCACCGGCGCTCGCTCGCTACGACGCCTACCGGCGCGACCTGGCCGACCGGCTCGGCGTGGACCCCGACCCGGCGCTCCAACGGGTCCATCGCGAGCTCCTCGCCGCCGACGAGCCGGTGCGCAGCGGGGTGCGCTACGACGCCGACGAGCTGCTCGGGCGCGAGGCCGACCTGGCCGGGCTGCGAGCGCTCGTCCGGACCGGCCGGCTGACCACCGTCCTCGGCCCGGGCGGCCTGGGCAAGACCCGGGTGGCCCACGTGCTCGCGCGCGAGGCGACCCAGCCGCGGGTCCACTTCGTCGAGCTCGTCGGCATCTCGGCGGGGGAGGACGTGGTCTCCGAGGTCGGGGCCGCGTTGGGCGTCCGCAACTCGGTGACCGGCCGTCGTACCCTCACGCCGGCGCAGCGGGCCGACGTCCGTGGCCGGATCGCCCAGGAGCTCGACAGCGTCCCGACCCTGCTCGTGCTCGACAACTGCGAGCACGTGCTCGACGCCGCGGCGTCCCTGGTCGCGTTCCTGCTCGCCACCACGCGCGACCTCCGGGTCGTCACCACGAGCCGGGCGCCGCTGGGCATCGCGGCCGAGCGGGTCTTCCTGCTCAGCCAGCTCGCCGCTGCCGACGGTGCGGAGCTGTTCCGGCGCCGGGCGCTCGCAGTACGTCCCGACGCGGACCTGCCCGACGACGTCGTCACCGACATCGTGGCCCGGCTCGACGGCCTGCCGCTGGCCGTCGAGCTCGCGGCGGCGCGGGTCCGCACCATGTCGGTCGAGGAGGTACGCCGCGCGCTCGCCGACCGCTTCTCCCTGCTGCGGGGCCGCGACCGCAGCGCGCCGGCCCGTCACCAGACCCTGACCGCGGTCATCGCCTGGTCCTGGGACCTGCTGTCGGCCGAGGAGCAGCGTGCCCTCGCCTGGCTGTCGGTGTTCCACGACGGCTTCTCGGCCGACGTGGCCACGGCGCAGCTCGGGCTCGGCGGCCCCGACCAGGTGGAGGCACTGGTCGACCAGTCGCTGCTCTCGGTCAGCGAGCTCGAGGGTGCCGCGCGCTACCGGATGCTGGAGACGGTCCGCGAGTTCGGCCTGCTCCGGCTCACCGAGGCGGCGAGAGCTGGACCGGGCCCGGGCCGCCCAGACCCGCTGGGCGGTGGAGCTGTGCGGGCGCTGGGCCGACGACGTGTTCGGGGCCGGTCAGTTCGAGGCGATGGACCACCTGTGGCCCGAGGAGGGCAACCTCGCCGAGGTGCTGCGCCGGACGCTCGTGGACAACGACGTCGCGCCGGCGACCCGGCTGCTGGCGACGCTCGGTGCGGTGTGGGCGGTCACTGGCAACCACCCGCGGATCTTCTCGGTCGCCGAGCTCGCGAGGCGGCTCTTCCTCGAACGCGACCTGCCGCCCGAGCTGGCCCCGGTGGCCGCCGAGGCGCTGTCGATGCTGTTGGTCTACGTCGACTTCCTCGGCGGCGGTACGGACCGCGACCTGGTGGGGGCGCTCGAACGGCTCGGGCCACCGGTGTCGGCGTGGAGCCGCGCCGTGTACTCGATGTTCATCGAGGCCGAGGGGCCGGAGGACCGCATCCCCACCCTGCTCCGGCTGGCCGGGAGCAGCGACCGGGAGACCGCCCTGACCGCGCTCCAGTGGGCGGCCGTCCTCGCCGAGAACGACGGCGAGCAGGCCGACGCCGCGTCCTACGTCGACCGCGCCCTGGAGCAGGTGAGCAAGACGACCACGCCGTGGCAGGTGGCCACCCTCCACACTCAGAAGGCCTACATGGCGCTGCAGCGCGGTGACCACGCGGTGGCCGCCGAGCACGCCAGGCTCGCGGTGCCGGTGCTGACCCGGCTGCGCGCCACCGACGACGCCCTGCAGGCGCTGGTCGGGATGGCCCTGGCCGCGATCTTCGACAAGGATCTGGTGCGCGCTGCCGACATCCTCCGTGAGGTCGATGCCGCGCCCCGGTCGGCGGTGTTCGGGAGTGTCGCGATGGCGCTCGGCGCCAGGGCCGAGCTCGCGCTGGCGCTCGGTCATCGCGACGACGCCCTGGCGGGGTTCGACGCCGCCGTCGCGGAGATGCGCGCGCTGCGCTTCCCGGGTGCGGAGATGACCGGGATCGAACCGTGGGTGGTCGTCGCGCAGAGCACGGCCCTCGCGGCGTACGTGCGCTTCGCCGGCACCCCCGCGCACCACCGGCGTCGGGACCAGCTCGCCTCCGACGTGGTGGAGTCGGTGCGGCTCCAGCTCGCCTCCGACGGCGCGATCGACTACCCCGTCGCGGGGATGGCCCTCGCGGCGACCGCGATCCAGCTGCTCGCGTCGGAGACCGATCCGGAGGTGGGAGTCAGGCTGCTGGCCCTGGCCAGCGGCTTCGGCTACAACCAGACCTACCCGGTGATGGCATGGGACGCGCTGCGGGCGGTGGCGGACGCCGCAGCTCCCGGCCGGCTCGACGCCGTGCTCGAGGAGTACGACGGTCGCCGCGGCCGGGAGCTGCGTGAGGAGGGTCAGCGGGTGCTGGCGCTCACATCTTCCGGGTGAAGCTCTTCACCGACAGCGGCGCGAAGATGGCGACGACGACCGCGCAGCCGAGCAACGCCCAGCCGACCTGGGCGGTGACCTGACCGTCGTTCGCCAGGTCCCGGATCGCGGAGATGATGTGCGAGACCGGGTTGGCGTTGGCGAAGGCCTGGAGGTACGGCGGCATGGTGTCGGTCGGGACGAACGCGTTGGACAGGAACGTCAGCGGGAACATCACCATCAGCGAGATGGCCTGCACCCCCTGGGCGCTGCGGCCGATGGTGCCGAACCAGGTGAAGATCCAGGCCATCGACCAGCCGGCGATGACGCCGAGCAGGATCGCGGCGAGGACGCCTGGGACGCCGCCGCCCGGACGGTAGCCGAGGGCGATGCCGGTGGCGAAGGTCAGCGTGCTGGCGATCAGGTAGCGCAGCATGTCGGCGACCATCGGGCCGGCCAGGGGCGCGATCCGGGCGATCGGCAGGACCTTGAACCTGTCGAAGACGCCCTTGTCCATGTCCTCGCGGAGCTGGACCCCGGTGGCGACGCACGCGGTCAGCACGGTCTGGCCCACCAGGCCGGGGATGATCACGGGGAGGTAGTCCGCGACACTGCCCGAGATCGCGCCGCCGAAGATCCCGGCGAACATCGCGGTGAACAGCAGCGGCTGGATGGTCACGTCGAAGAGCTGCTCGAAGTTGCGGCGCATCTTCATCGTGGCCCGCCAGGCCATGGTGAAGGTCTGGGCGAGCGTGTCGCGGAGACCGACGTGGGTGGAGAGGCCCGCGCCGGGATCGCGCAAGGTGGTGGTGAGGGCGGTCATCGGACGGCCTCCAGCTCGGGGGTGGTGTCGGTCGTGGGGTGGTCGGCCTCGCCGGTGTCGTGACCGGTGAGCGCCAGGAAGACCTCGTCGAGGGAGGGCTTCTGCACGCTGACGGAGTCGACGGCGATGCCCTGGTCGCGCAGGGCGACGAGGATGTCGACCGACTGGTCGCTGCGCTGGAGCGGCACCGTCACCTGGCGTACGGCGGGGGAGAGGACCGGCGGCTCGCCGGTGATCCGCTCGACCACCGAGGCGGCGGACTCGAGCCGTGCCCCGTCGACGAGGGCGAGCTGCAGGGTGGACAGGCCGATCGAGGTCTTCAGCTCGTCGGGGGTGCCCTCGGCGACCTTGCGGCCGTGGTCGATGACGGCGATCCGGTCGGCCAGCTGGTCGGCCTCGTCGAGGTACTGGGTGGTGAGCAGCACCGTGCAGCCGTTCGCGACCAGCCCGCGGATGGTGTCCCACATCTGGTTGCGGGTGCGTGGGTCGAGCCCGGTGGTGGGCTCGTCGAGGAAGATCAGCGGCGGCCGGGTGATCAGGCTGGCGGCGAGGTCGAGGCGGCGGCGCATGCCGCCGGAGAACGCCGAGATCGGCTTGGCGGCGGCCTCGCTGAGGTCGAACTCCTCGAGCAGGCTCTCGGCCGTGGCGCGCGCGGTCCGGCGGTCGATGCCCTGGAGCCGGCCGAAGAGCATCAGGTTCTCGGTCGCGGTCAGGTTCTCGTCCACGGAGGCGTACTGGCCGGTGACCCCGAGCAGCTGACGGACGACGTGGGGCCGCTTGCGCACGTCGTACCCGAAGATCTCGGCGTGGCCGCCGTCGATGGGCAGCAGCGTGGCGAGCATCTTCAGCATCGTCGTCTTGCCGGCACCGTTGGGCCCGAGGACGCCGAAGACCTCGCCGCGGCGCACCTCGAGATCGACGTGGTCGACGGCGCGCTGGTCGCCGAACGTCTTGAGCAGGTCCTGGGCGAGGACGGCGGGTGTGGTCTCGTTCATGGGGCGAGTCTGACCGCTGCCGGTTTCGCGGCGGTTTCACCGCCCCTTCACGCCCCCCACACGCCGGGCGCGGCCCGTGGCGCCGCGGCGGGTCCGTGCTCAGTACCCTGATCCCCATGTCCGACGTCGTCGTGCCCCGGCGGGCGCGCCCCTCGCGGTGGGAGCCGCTGACCGTCGGGATCGACATCGGCGGGACCAAGGTGCTCGGTGCGGTGGTCGACCCGGCCGGCCAGGTGATGGCCCTCGAGCGGCGGCCCACCGAGGGCCACGACGTGGCCGCGGTGGAGGACACCATCGTCGACCTCGTCCAGGGCTTCGCCCGCCAGTACGACGTCGCGGCGGTCGGGATCGGGGCCGCGGGCTTCGTCGACGTGACGCGGACCGTCGTGATGTTCTCCCCACACCTGAACTGGCGACGGGAGCCGCTCCGGGCCAAGGTCGCCGAGCGGGTCCGGCTGCCGGTGGTCGTCGACAACGACGCCAACACGGCCGCGCTCGCGGAGTGCCGTTTCGGCGCGGGCCGCGGCCACCGCTTCGTGCTCTGCGCGACGCTCGGGACCGGCATCGGCGGCGCCCTGGTCTTCGACAACCGCGTCTACCGCGGGGCCAACGGGATGGCCGGCGAGTTCGGCCACATGCAGGTGGTCCCCGACGGCCACCGCTGCGAGTGCGGCAACCGGGGCTGCTGGGAGCAGTACGCCTCCGGCAACGCGCTGGTCCGCGACGCCCGCGAGCTGGTCCGGGCCGACTCGCCGATGGCCCACCACCTGCGCCAGGTCGTGGAGGGTGACGCCGCGCGGCTGGAGGGTCCGCAGATCACCCAGGCCGCCCGCGACGGCGACCCGCTGTCGATCGAGCTGCTCGCCGATGTCGGCCGCTGGCTCGGCGTGGGGCTCGCCGGCATGGCCGCCGCGTTCGACCCGGGCTGCATCATCATCGGCGGCGGTCTCTCCGACGCCGGTGAGCTCCTGATCGGTCCGACCCGCACCGCGTTCTCGCGCTCGCTGACCGGCCGCGGCCACCGCACCGAGCCGGAGATCGTGCAGGCTGCGCTGGGTCCCAACGCCGGCTTCATCGGTGCCGCCGACATGGCCCGGTCGGCCGCCCGCCGGTCGCGCCGTGGCCGCGTACGCCGGACCCGCGCCGGGCGGCCGCGTCGTCGCCTGTTCGAGATCCTGACCGAGGTGCCCGACCGCGAGACCCGGTAGCGCGTCTCAGGCGACGGTGAAGGCCGCGCGGAACGCCTCGAGCGCCGCGTCGGAGTCTCCCGACGCCCAGGCCTCCATCGCGACCACCCCGTCGTAGCCGGTGTCGGCCAGTGCCGCTGCCACGGCCGGGTAGCGGATCTCGCCGGTGCCGGGCTCGCAGCGTCCGGGCACGTCGGCCACCTGGATCTCGCCGACCAGGTGGATCGTGTCGCGGACGAGCTCGATCAGGTTCCCCTCGCCGATCTGGGCGTGGTAGAGATCGAGGTTCATCCGCAGGTGGGGGCTGTCGACGGCGGCCACCAGGGCCGCCGTGTCGGCCGCCCGCGCGAAGGGTGTGCCGGGGTGGTCGACCGCGGTGTTCAGGTTCTCCAGAGTGAAGACCACGCCCTCGCGCTTACCGAGGTCGGCGATCCGGCCGAGGGTCTCGACGGCGGCCAGCCACATCGCCCCGGTCACCGTCTCGACGGGACGGACGGGCAGCCCGTCGGGGTCGAGACCGGTGCCGTGCAGGTTGAGGTTCGGGGTGCCGAGCACCCGCGACGCCTCGACCGACCGCTCGGCCGAGGCCAGCAGCGCGTCGGCACCCGCCGGGTCGGTGAGCGACCCGTCGACGTAGCCCGTCATGGAGGTGAAGCGGGCCCCGGTCGCGGCGAGGGCGGCGAGGTCCTTGCCGGTCCAGTCCCAGATCTCGACGGCGAAGCCGCTCTCGTGGATGCGCCGGGCGCGCTCGACGATCGGCAGGTCGCGGTGCACCATCTCGGCGCACACGGCCAGGACGAAGCTCATCGGGTGGTCCTCTCGGCTCAGCGGTCGACGAGGGTGGTCTCGTAGGCATAGCGGTCGGGGCGGTAGAGGTGCTGGCCGTGCTCGACCGCGCGGCCCTTGTCGTCGTACGACGTGCGCTCCATGGTGAGCACGGGGTCGCCCTTGCGCCCGCCGAGCAGCCGTGCCTCGGCGGCGTCGATGGTGCGGGCCCCGATCACCTGGTGGGCCACCCGCAGGTTGATCGCCTGCGCGCGGAAGTGCTCGTAGAGGCCGGTGTGGTCGAGGTCGACCCGCGACAGGTCGGTGACCCCCTCGGGCACGAGGTTGCACATCAGGGCGAGGGGCTCCTCGTTGACCGTCCGCAGCCGGCGCAGGCGCCAGACCTTGTGGCCCTGGGGCAGGTTCAGCCGCTGGGCCGCCTCCTCGTCGGCCGGCACCAGGTCGAGCCCGAGCACGGTCGTGATGGGCCGGAGCCCGCTGCGGGTCAGGTCGTCGTAGAGGCTGGTCAGCTCCACGGTGCGACGGATCGGAGCGTTGACGACCTGGGTGCCCACACCGCGCTTGCGGACCAGCATCCCCTTGTCGACCAGGGTCTGGATCGCCTGGCGCAGCGTGGGCCGGGACAGGCCGAGCTGGTCGGCGAGGGCCACCTCGTTGGAGATCCGGTCGCCCGGTGCGAGGCGCCCGTCGTGGATGGCCTGCTCGATCTGCTGGGCCACCTGGAAGTAGAGGGGGACCGGGCTGGATCGGTTCACGACCAGGTCGGGCATCGGCATGGCCGGGGTCCTCCTCGTCCGGTCGTGACTGCAGCATGGGCCCATGTTGTCCGTACGTCAATATGTCAGGACAAACTATTGACAGGTCAAGAAGTCTGTGACGACAATCGCAGCGTGACGCAGGACACCACGGGCACCTTGGCCCCCACTCCCGATGCCCAGCGGCCCGTCGTGGCCCGGATCGCCGGCGCCCCGATCTCGTGGGGCGTGTGCGAGGTGCCCGGCTGGGGCTACCAGCTGGAGCCCGCCGCGGTCCTGGAGCAGATGCGCGAGCTGGGCCTGGCCGCCACGGAGTTCGGCCCCGACGGCTTCCTCCAGTCGGCCCCGGCCGACAAGGCCGAGCAGCTGGCGTCGTACGGGCTGCGCGCGGTGGGGGGCTTCCTCCCGGTGCTGCTCCACGACCCGGGTCACGACCCGCTGCCGGAGGTGAACGGCTTCATCGACAGCTGCGTCGCGTGCGGCGCCGGCGTCGTGGTGCTCGCGGCCTACACCGGCGTCGACGGGTACGACGCGCGCCCCGACCTGGACGACGCCGGCTGGGCGACGCTGCTGGGCAACCTCGACCGGATCGCCGACCACGCCCGCACCCGCGGCGTCGTGGCCGCGCTCCATCCTCACGTCGGCACCATGGTCGAGTCGGGGGAGGAGACCGAGCGGGTCCTGTCCGGCTCCCGGGTGGGCCTGTGTGTCGACACGGGCCACCTCCTCGTCGGCGGTGGCGACCCGGTCGCGATCACGGCCGCGCACCCCGAGCGCGTCGTGCACGTCCACCTCAAGGACGTCGACGCCGCCCTGGCCGCCCGGGTGCGCTCGGGTGACCTGACGTTCGGTGCGGCCGTGCGCGACGGCATGTTCCGGCCGCTCGGCGAGGGTGACGTGGACATCGCTGCCATGGTGCGCACCCTGGAGGCGGCGGGCTACGACGGCTGGTACGTCCTCGAGCAGGACGTCGTGCTCGACAGCGCGGCGCAGAGCGGTGCGCCCTACGCCGACGTGGAGACCAGCCTCGCCTACCTGACGGGGATCGCCGGATGACGGACACCGCCGAGCACCTCGAGGTGCTCACCATGGGCCGCGTCGGGGTCGACCTGTACCCCGAGCAGATCGGGGTGAAGCTGGAGGACGTCACGACGTTCCGCAAGTTCCTCGGCGGCAGCCCGACCAACGTCGCGGTGGCGGCGGCCCGGCACGGGCGGTCCGCCGCGGTGATCACGCGCACCGGCGCCGACCCGTTCGGGGAGTACGTGCACCGGGCCCTGCGGGGCTTCGGGGTCGACGACCGCTTCGTCAGCGCCGTGCCCGACCTGACCACGCCGGTCACCTTCTGCGAGATCTTCCCGCCGGACGACTTCCCGCTCTACTTCTACCGGTTCCCGTCCGCGCCCGACCTCCAGATCCGGGCGGACGAGCTCGACCTGGACGCGATCGCCGCGGCCGACATCTTCTGGGTGACCGGGACCGGTCTGTGCCAGGAGCCGTCGCGGACGGCGACGATGGCGGCGCTGGAGGCCCGCGGGTCCCACGGCATCACGGTGCTCGACCTCGACTACCGCCCGATGTTCTGGTCGTCGGCCGAGGAGGCCCATCCCCACGTCCGGGCGGCCGTCGAGCACGCCGACGTCGCGGTGGGCAACCGCGAGGAGTGCGAGGTCGCGGTGGGGGAGCGCGAGCCCGAGGCTGCCGCGGCGGCTCTGCTGGCCGCCGGCGTGGACCTGGCGATCGTCAAGCAGGGACCCGCCGGGGTCCTGGGCGTCCGCGGCGGTGAGTCGGTCGTCGTACCGCCGGTGCCGGTGGACGTCGTGAACGGGCTCGGCGCCGGTGACGCCTTCGGCGGTGCGCTGTGTCACGGCCTGCTGGCAGGGTGGGACCTCGAGCGCATCCTGCGGTTCGCCAACGCCGCCGGCGCCGTCGTGGCCGGGCGGATGGCGTGTGCCGACGCGATGCCCACCACGGACGAGCTGGAAGAGATCCTCGGGAGGGTGTCATGAGCGTCGACCTCGCCGACCTGGTCAGCGTGCGTGCCGACCGGCCCGGGCTGGTGGCGCAGATGGCCGCCGCCCGCGTCCGACCCGACTCGCTGGTCGGCAGCACCGGCCGCCTGATGCTGGTCGCGGCCGACCACACCGCGCGCGGCTTCCTGCGAGCCGGCAGTGACGGGCTCGCGATGGCCGACCGGTTCCGGTTGCTCGAACGCCTCTCGCTCGCGCTCTCCCGGCCGGGGGTGGACGGCGTGCTCGGCACCGCCGACATCATCGAGGACCTGCTGCTCCTGGGCGCCCTCGAGGGCAAGGTCGTGATCGGCTCCATGAACCGCGGCGGCCTGGCCGGCACGGTCTTCGAGATCGACGACCGCTTCACCGGGTACGACGCCGACGCGGTCAGCCGGATGGGCTTCCAGGGAGGGAAGATGCTGATGCGCATCGACCCCGACGACCACGCGACCGCCCCGACCGTGGCCGCCTGCGCCGAGGCGGTGGGCGCGCTGGCGGGGCACGGACTGATGGCCATGGTCGAGCCGTTCATCTCCCACCGCGTGGACGGCCGCGTGCGGAACGACCTGTCGACCGAGGCCGTCGTCCGCTCCGCGACCGTGGCCGCAGGCCTGGGCTGGACCAGCGCCCACACCTGGCTCAAGATGCCCGTGATCGACGACATGGAGCCGGTCCTGGCCGCGACCACGCTCCCGGTGCTCCTGCTCGGCGGCGAGGTCGCCGCCGACCAGGACGCGCAGTTCGCGTCGTGGGAGAAGGTCCTCTCGAACCCCCAGGTGCGCGGGATGGTCGTCGGCCGCTCGCTGCTCTACCCGCCCGACGGCGACGTCGCCGCGGCCGTGGACGCCGTCGTGGGGATGATGTGATGACCGCGACCACCCTCGGCCACGACCTGCACCTGCGGGCCGGCTCGGCGAGCAGCGAGCAGTCCGCCGTGCTGGTGACGCCCGCGTCCGCCGGCTGGACCTACAGCGGCCTGGCGGTCGTCGAGCTCGGTCCCGGCGGCTCGGTGACCTGGACGACCGGTCCGGCCGAGACCCTGGTGATGGCCCTGTCCGGCTCGTGCGTCGTGACCTGTGATGGAGAGACCCACACGGTGACCGGCCGCCCCGATGTCTTCAGCGGCCCCAGCGACTTCGTCTACGTGCCCCGCGGGGCCACGGCGGAGATCTCCAGTGAGGCCGGTGGCCGGTTCGCCCTGCCGTCGGCGGTGTGCGAGCGGACCCTGCCGTTCCGCCACCAGAGCGCCGACCGGGTCCCCGTCGAGCTGCGTGGCGCCGGTGCCGCGAGCCGCCAGGTCAACAACTTCTGCACCCCCGACGCCTTCGAGGCCGACGCGCTGATCGCCTGCGAGGTGCTGACGCCGGCCGGCAACTGGTCGTCGTACCCCCCGCACAAGCACGACGAGGCGAGCGAGACCGAGAGCGTCCTGGAGGAGATCTACTACTTCGAGGTCGCCGACGGTCCCGCCGGACCCGGCATCGGCTACCAGCGCGTCTACGGTCATCCGGGCAAGGAGATCGACGTGCTGGCCGAGGTCCGCAGCGGCGACGTCGTGCTGATCCCGTTCGGCTGGCACGGCCCGTCGATGGCGGTGCCCGGCTACGACCTCTACTACCTCAACGTGATGGCGGGCCCGGGCGACGAGCGCGCCTGGCGGATCTGTGACGACCCGGCCCACGGGTGGGTCCGCGACACCTGGGCCGACCAGGTGGTCGACCCGCGACTCCCGTTCGGTGCCGACGCCGACCAGGGAGGCGCGATGAGTGTCCGGCTGACGGTCGCCCAGGCGATCGTGCGCTTCCTCGAGGTGCAGTACGTCGAGCGAGACGGCGTCGAGACGCCGTTCTTCGCCGGGTGCTGGGGCATCTTCGGCCACGGCAACGTCGCCGGCGTCGGCCAGGCGCTGCTCGAGCGCGAGCACGCCGCGAACGACGGCGCCGAGCACGTGCTGCGCTACCACCAGGCCCGCAACGAGCAGGCCATGGTGCACGCCGCGGTCGGCTACGCCCGCCACCGCGACCGGCTCGCCGCGTTCGCCTGCACCGCCTCCGTCGGGCCGGGCTCGACCAACATGGTCACCGGTGCCGCGCTCGCGACCATCAACCGGATCCCGGTGCTGCTCCTGCCCGGCGACGTCTTCGCCACCCGGGTCGCCAACCCGGTGCTGCAGGAGATCGAGGACCCCACGTCCCTCGACGTGAGCGTCAACGACTGCTTCAAGCCGGTCTCACGCTTCTGGGACCGGATCAACCGGCCCGAGCAGCTGCCCCTGTCGCTGCTGGCGGCGATGCGCGTGCTCACCGACCCGGCCGAGACCGGCGCCGTGACTCTCGCCCTCCCGCAGGACGTGCAGGCCGAGGCCCGGGACTGGGAGGACGAGCTGTTCGCGCGCCGCGTCTGGCACGTGTCGCGCCAGCCCGTCGCGGAGGACGCCGTGGCCCGAGCCGTCGGGGTCCTCGAGACGGCCCGCAGGCCGTTGATCGTCGCGGGTGGTGGCGTCATCTACTCCCGGGCGAGCGAGACGCTCCGCGTGTTCGCCGAGGCCACCGGCATCCCGGTCGCGGAGACGCAGGCCGGCAAGGGCAGCCTGCGCTACGACCACCCCCTGTCGGTGGGCGCGATCGGCGCCACCGGCACCACGGCCGCCGACGAGCTGGCGGCGGAGGCGGACGTCGTGATCGGCATCGGCACCCGCTACAGCGACTTCACCACGGGGTCGAAGACCGTGTTCGCCGACCCCGACGTCCGGTTCGTGAACCTCAACGTGACCGCGTTCGACGCACACAAGCTGTCGGCCGTGGCCCTGGTGGGCGACGCCCGTCACGGGCTCGAGCAGCTGACCGGCGGTCTGGGCGACTGGTGCGCCCCGGCCGAGCACTCCGCACGCGCCACCCGGCTCGCCGCCGAGTGGGACGACGTCGTGCAGCGCTCACACGACCTTCGCCACGAGCCGCGGCCCGCCCAGTCGGAGGTCATCGGCGCGGTCAACACCCTCACCCGCGACCAGGACGTCGTGGTCTGTGCGGCCGGGTCGATGCCGGGTGACCTCCACAAGCTCTGGCGCACCCGCGACCGCAAGGGCTACCACGTGGAGTACGGCTTCTCCTGCATGGGCTACGAGATCGCCGGCGGGCTCGGCGTGAAGATGGCCGCCCTCGACGCCGGGGAGGACCGCGACGTGGTCGTGATGGTGGGCGACGGGTCCTACCTGATGATGTCGCAGGAGATCGTCACCGCCGTGCAGGAGGGCGTGAAGCTGATCGTGGTGCTCGTCCAGAACCACGGCTTCGCCTCCATCGGCGCGCTGTCCGAGTCGCTCGGCTCGCAGCGCTTCGGCACCCGCTACCGCTACCGTACGGCGACCGGGCTCGACGGCGACGTGCTCCCCGTCGACCTGGCAGCCAACGCCGCCAGCCTCGGGGCCCACGTGACCTCGGTGACCAGCATCGCCGAGCTCGAGAAGGCCTTCGCCCAGGCGCAGGCTGCCGAGGTCACGACCGTGATCCACGTGGAGACCGATCCCCTGGTCCCCGCACCCGACAGCCCGGCCTGGTGGGACGTGCCGGTGGCGGAGGTGGCGGCGCTGGAGTCGACACGGGAGGCCCGGGCCGCCTACGAGGAGCACAAGACCAGGCAGCGCAGCCACCTGCGCCCCGCCACCACCGAGAGGGACCACCGATGAGGACGATCGACCACTGGGTCGCAGGCAAGACCACGAGCGGAGGCGGCGCCCGTCGTGGCCGCGTCTGGAACCCCGCGACGGGGGAGCAGCAGGCCGAGGTGGCCCTGGCCACCCGCGAGGACGTGGACGCCGTCGTACGGGCGGCGAGCGAGGCGTACGAGACCTGGTCGGAGTCGTCGCTCAGCCAGCGGACCAAGGTGCTGTTCGCGTTCCGCGAGCTGGTGAACGCCAACGTCGGCCGGATCGCCGAGGCGATCACCGACGAGCACGGCAAGGTGCTCAGTGACGCGCGCGGGGAGGTGCAGCGCGGGCTGGAGGTCGTGGAGTTCGCGTGCGGCATCCCGCAGCTGCTCAAGGGCGACTTCTCGGCGCAGGTCTCGACGGGGGTCGACCTGTACTCGTTCCGGGAGCCCCTGGGCGTCTGCGTGGGCATCACGCCGTTCAACTTCCCGGCGATGGTGCCGATGTGGATGTTCCCGGTGGCGATCGCGTGCGGCAACACCTTCGTGCTGAAGCCGAGCGAGCGCGACCCCTCGGCCGCGCTGATCCTGGCCGAGCTGTGGGCCGAGGCCGGCCTGCCCGAGGGCGTCTTCAACGTCGTCCACGGCGACAAGGAGGCGGTCGACGCCTTGCTGGACCACCCCGACGTGGCAGCGGTGTCGTTCGTCGGCTCGACGCCGATCGCGAAGTACATCCACGGCCGGGCCACCGAGCAGGGCAAGCGGGTCCAGGCCCTGGGTGGCGCCAAGAACCACGCGATCATCCTTCCCGACGCCGACCTCGACTACGCCGCCGACCAGCTCGTGGCGGCCGCGTTCGGGTCCGCGGGGGAGCGCTGCATGGCGATCTCGGCTGCGGTCACGGTCGGCGGCGTGGGTGGCGACCTGGTGTCACTGGTCTCCGAACGGGCCCGCGGCGTGAAGGTCGGCTCCGGTCGTGATGCGGACAGCGACATGGGTCCGGTGGTCACGCCGGAGGCCCGCGACCGCATCGTCGGCCTGATCGGGTCGGGCGAGGAGCAGGGCGCCAGCCTCAGCGTGGACGGCCGCGGGCTGCGGGTCGACGGACACGAGGGCGGCTTCTTCGTCGGCCCGACGGTCGTCGACCGGGTGACGCCCGAGATGGACGTCTACCGCGAGGAGATCTTCGGCCCGGTGCTCTCGGTGCTCCACCTCGACGACGTGGACAGTGCCATCGACCTGATCAACGCCAACGCCTACGGGAACGGCACCGCGATCTTCACCTCCAGCGGCGAGGCGGCGCGTCGGTTCCAGCGCGGCGTACGGGTGGGGATGATCGGCGTGAACGTGCCGATCCCGGTCCCCATGGCCTACTACTCCTTCGGCGGTTGGAAGGACTCGCTCTTCGGGGAGCACCACATCCACGGTCCCGAGGGCGTCGCCTTCTACACGCGGGCGAAGGTCGTCACCGCCCGCTGGCCCCACGTCGACCTCGCCGAGCACCAGCAGGCCCAGTTCAGCTTCCCTACGGCCCGATGAGCCACCCGGGCTCCCGGTCCACCGAGTAACACAAGTCCGCGAATGCGGTTGAGAAGGAGAACACCATGAGAATCCGACGGTTGCTCACCGCGGGTATCGCGGCCGGGCTGCTCGTGCTGACCGGCTGTGGAAGCAACAGCAGCAGTACGCCGAGTGCCGATGGCAGTAGCTCGGGCGGAGCTGCGAAGGCCAGTGGCATCAGGATCGACGTGATCACCCACGGCGCTCCGGGCGACTCGTTCTGGGACGTCGTCAAGGCCGGAGCCGTCCAGGCCGGCAAGGACGAGCACGTCGACCTGCACTACCAGAGCGACCCCGACGTGGGTAAGCAGGCGACCCTGATCGACAACGCGGTCGCGGCCGGCACGGACGGGCTCGTGGTCTCGATGGCCAACCCCGACGGCCTCGAGAAGAGCATCAAGGCCGCCGTCGCCGCCGGTGTCCCGGTCATCACCATCAACTCCGGTCTCGACCAGTGGCAGCAGTTCGGCGCGATCACCCACGTCGGCCAGAGCGAGACGCTGGCAGGCAAGGCAGCCGGTGAGCAGCTCAACAACGCGGGCGTGAAGAACGCGCTGTGTGTCATCCAGGAGGCCGGCAACGTGGGCCTCGAGCAGCGCTGTCAAGGTGCGGCCTCGACGTTCTCGGGCAAGCTGACGAACCTCCAGGTCGACAACACCGACCTGTCGGGCTCCGAGGCGACCATCGAGTCGAAGCTCCAGGCCGACCCGACCATCGACGGCATCCTGTCCCTCGGTGGCGACATGTCCGGTCAGGCCGTGAAGGCGGTCGCCAACACCGGCGCCAAGGTCACCGTCGGCACCTTCGACGTGAACGCCGACGTGGTGCAGAACATCATCGACGGCAAGATCCTGTTCGCCATCGACCAGCAGCCCTACGTGCAGGGCTACCTGGGTGTGACCGGCATCTACCTCAAGGCGCTCAACGGCAACGACATCGGTGGTGGCCAGCCGGTCTACTCCGGTCCCGCCATCATCACCAAGGACAACGCAGCAGACGTCCTGAAGTTCGCCAAGTCAGGCACCCGCTGACCTGAGGTGGGGGGCCCGGCTCGGGCCGGGCCCCCACCGCAGTCTCGGAAGGACACCAGCCCCGGGAGGGCACCATGAGCACCACATCCGCACCACCACCGGTAGACCAGAAGCAGACCCCGGCCGACCGCGACGAGCGGCTCGGCGAGCACGCCCGGCTCGCAGCCATCCTGCGCCGTCCCGGTGTGGGCGCCACGGTCGCGGCCCTGCTCGTCTTCCTCTACTTCTCGTTCAGCACCACTGCGTTCGCGCTCCCCGCGGGCGCGAGCACCTGGATCTTCACCTCGTCGTCGTTCGCGATCATGGCGGTCGTCGTGGCGCTGCTGATGATCGGCGGCGAGTTCGACCTGTCCGCCGGCGCCATGACCGGCACCACCGGCCTGATCACCGGCATCATGATGTCGCACTGGCACGCCAACGTCTGGGTCTCGGTCATCACCTCGCTGGTGGTGGCACTCTGCATCGGGTTCCTCAACGGGTTCCTGGTGATGAAGACCGGGCTGCCGAGCTTCATCGTCACGCTGGGCACGTTCTTCGTGCTCCGCGGCGTGAACCTGGCGGTCGTCAAGCAGATCATCAACCAGGTCTCGGTCGTGGACTTCCAGTCGGCGAAGGGCTACGCCGCCGGCAACAAGCTCTTCGGCTCCTACATCAAGATCGACCTGACCTGGCTGCCGTGGGTCAACATCCCGGCCACCGGCTACCTGCGCATCTATGCCGCGACCTGGTGGGCGCTCGGCGTCATCATCATCGCCACGTGGATCCTGCAGCGCACCCGGGCCGGCAACTGGATCTTCGCCGTCGGCGGCGCCCAGACGAGCGCCCGCCAGGTCGGCGTACCGGTGTTCCGGACCAAGGTCGGCCTGTTCATGACCACCGCCTTCGGAGCCTGGATGGTCGGCATGCTCAACCTCTTCAAGACGACCACCGCCCAGTCGACGACCGGCGTCGGCCAGGAGTTCGTCTACATCATCTGTGCCGTCGTCGGCGGCTGCCTGCTGACCGGTGGCTACGGCTCCGCGATCGGGGCCGCCCTCGGCGCCCTGATCTACGGGATGGTCGGCCAGGGCATCGTGTACGCCGGGTGGGACAGCGACTGGCTGTACTCCATCCTCGGCGTGATGCTCCTCGGCGCCGTCCTGGTCAACAACTTCGTCAAGTCGCGAGCGGAGAGAGTGCGATGACCACCGAGAAGGACACCATGGAGTCCGGTCAGTCGCCGGTCGCAGCCGACGGACCGGCCCTCCCACCGCCGGGCACGGCCATCATCGAGGTCGTCGACATCGGCAAGAGCTACGGCTCGGTGATCGCGCTCCGCGACGTCACCACGACGGTCAAGGCCGGTGAGGTCACCTGCGTGCTCGGCGACAACGGCGCCGGCAAGTCGACGTTCATCAAGATCCTGGCCGGTGCTCACGGCCACTCCAGCGGTGACTTCATCGTCGACGGCGAGAAGCGGTCCTTCTCGTCGCCGCGCGAGGCGCTGGCGCTCGGCATCGCGACGGTCTACCAGGACCTGGCGGTCGTGCCCGCTGATGCCGGTCTGGCGCAACTTCTTCCTCGGCTCGGAGCTGACCAAGGGCAAGGGCCCGACGCAGCCGGCTCGACGTGGCGGCGATGAAGGAGATCACCAAGACCGAGCTGAGCGCGATGGGGATCGACCTGCGTGACGTGGAGCAGCCGATCGGCACGCTGTCCGGTGGTGAGCGCCAGTGCGTCGCGATCGCCCGGGCGGTCTACTTCGGGGCCCGCGTGCTGATCCTCGACGAGCCCACGGCCGCGCTCGGCGTACGCCAGTCGGGCGTGGTGCTGAAGTACGTCGCCAAGGCCCGCGACCGCGGCCTCGGCGTCATCTTCATCTCCCACAACCCGCACCACGCCTACCCGGTCGGCGACCGCTTCATGCTGCTGCGCCGTGGCCGGAGCATGGGCAACTTCCCCAAGGCGGAGCTGTCCCTCGACGAGCTCGTCCAGATGATGGCGGGCGGTGCCGAGCTCGAGGCCCTCAGTCACGAGCTGGCCCGCCAGATGCCCGACTCCGAGGTCTCCAAGACCATGGAGTCCGAGGTGGCGGAGACGCTCCACACCACCGAGGAGACGACACCGGAGAGCACGCACCCATGACCGCAGGCCGCGAGATCGGTGTCGCGGTGGTGGGGTTCGGGTGGATGGGCCAGGTGCACGCGCGCGCCTGGACGCGCCTGGCCCAGCACTACCCGGACGCCCCGCTGCGTCCCCGGTTCGTGGCCGTGGCGGACCCGGACGCGGGCCGACGTCGGCACGCGCTCGACGCCTACGGGTTCGCGGACGCCGTGGACGACTGGGCCGCGCTGCTCGAGCGCGACGACCTCGACGTGATCAGCGTCTGCGGCCCCAACTTCGTCCACCGTGAGGTGGGGGAGGCGGTCGCCCGCTCGGGTCGCCATCTGTGGATCGAGAAGCCCGCCGGGCGAAGCGCCGAGGACACCGCCGCGATCGCCGCCGCCGTCCACGACGCGGGCGTGATGTCGGCGGTGGGGTTCAACTACCGCAACGCCCCGGCGGTCGCTCATGCGCGCGAGCTGGTCGCCTCGGGGCGTCTGGGACGGGTGGAGTCGATCGACGTCCGGATGCTCGCCGACTACTCCGCGCACCCCGACGGCGCCCTGTCGTGGCGCTTCGACCCGGCGTACGCCGGCACCGGGGTGCTGGGCGACCTGGCCAGCCACGGCTTCGACCTGGCCCTGCACGTCGGCGGAGAGGCGCTCGGTGGCCTGACCGAGCTGGTCGCCGACCAGTCGACCTTCATCACCGAGCGGCCGGTCGCGACCGGCGCGGTCTCGCACTACTCACGGGGCGGCGACGGTCCGCGCGGTCCGGTGGGCAACGAGGACGTCGCCTCGGCGCTCCTGCGGTTCGGTGCCGGGGCCCGCGGCTACCTCACGTCGTCCCGGGTCGCGGTCGGTGAGCAGTGCACCTACACGATCGACGTACGCGGGACCCAGGGAGCGCTCTCCTGGGACTTCCGCCGGATGGGCGAGCTCCGGCTCTGCCTCGGCACGGACTACCTGGACGCGCCCTGGGAGACCCGGTTCGTGCAGGCCGGTGACGGCGACCTCGCCGCCTTCCAGCCCGGCTCGGGCATGGCCATGGGCTTCGACGACCTCAAGGTCGTCGAGTGTCGTGCCCTGGTGGAGAGCATCGACACGGGCAAGCCGCACGGCGCGACCATCGACGACGCCGTGGTGGCGGCGCGGCTGGTCGACGCGATGGTGCGTTCCTACGAGGAGAGACGATGGGTGAACCCATGACCGCAGACAGCTCGACCGGCCGTTCCGGGAGCGACGCCGTCCGGGTCGGTGTGATCGGCACCGGGGCGATGGGTGCGGCGCACGTCGACAACCTGTCGCGCTGGGTGCCCGGCGCGCGGGTGGCGCAGATCTTCGACGTCGACTCCGAGCGCGCGAAGTCGATCGCCGACCGGGTCGGGGCGAGTGCCGCCCCGTCGGCGGAGGCGCTGATCGAGTCCGGTGACGTCGACGCGGTCCTGATCGCCGCACCCGACCCGCTGCACGAGCCGCTGACCCTGGCCTGCGTCGAGCTCGGCAAGCCGACCCTGCTGGAGAAGCCGATCGCGAGCACGGTCGAGGGCGCCCGGCGGGTCGTCGACGCGGAGGTCGCGGCCGGGCGTCGCCTGGTCCAGCTCGGCTTCATGCGGCACTACGACCCGGCGTACCTCCAGCTCCGCGAGGCCGTGCTCGGCGGCTCGATCGGTCAGGTGAAGGCCGCCCACTGCATCCACCGGAACCCGCACTCGCACCCCACCCACACCGACGAGAGCGTGCTGTTCGGCTCCATGATCCACGAGTTCGACAGCGTGCCGTGGCTGCTCGACGACCCGCTGGCGGCGGTGACGGTCTTCGCCTCGCGCGTCCCGGACGGCGAGCTGAAGGACCTCCAGGTGGGCGTCTTCGAGACCGCCGGCGGCACGGTGGTGACCATCGAGGTGTTCGTGAACGCGCGCTACGGCTACGACATCCACACCGAGGTCACCGGCACCGAGGGCACCGTCTCGCTCACGCCGCCGTACGGCGTGTCCGTGCGGCGCAGCGTGTCCGACACCTCCGGGCGTCGACGGTCGCGTGGTGACCAAGGACGGGACCGAGCGCTACCTCGACGCCTACCGGCTCGAGGTCGGCTCCTGGATCCACGACCTGCGCGCCGGCACGCTCACGGGGCCCTCGTCCTGGGACGGGTACCTCGCCAACGTCGCAGCCTTCTCGGCCATCGAGTCGCAGCGCCACGGCGGCCGCGTCGAGCTCCCGCAGGAGCAGCGGCCGGAGCTCTACGACCCGGCCTGAGCGGGCGCGCGGCACCGATCCTGACTGCACAGGGTTGTGCACAGGCAGGGCCTGCCCTGTGCACTCCCCTCGTGGCTCGTGCACACGCTCTGCACAGATTGGGTGTCGGGCCTGGGGGATTCGTCCGACGTGTTGTGGCTGCTCGGCGCGCCCTCCTACAGTCACGGCGTGCCACGGGGCACGATGTCGGAAAGTCGACATTTTCGGTCGAGCCAGCACGACACCACTGGAGCACACATGACGGGGATCTTCGGCCGCGGACACCACGGCACCACCGCACCCGCGATGCCTCCGCAGGCCCCGGTCCCGGCACCCGTGGTGTCCGACGACGTGGAGACCGCGATCAGCGCCCCCGTGCCCTTCACCCGGACCAGCGTCCCGCCCGAGGCGGTGGCCGACGAGACCGGTGTCCTCGAGCAGGTCGACGGCATCGTCGAGGAGGTCGTGCCCGGCGCCGTCGAGGTGCCGCTGGGCCCGACCGGGCGGCCGATGCCGCAGTTCCCCGACCCGTCGCCGGTGAGCGGGCCCACCCACGCCCGCGTGATCTCGATGTGCAACCAGAAGGGCGGGGTCGGCAAGACCACGACCACGATCAACCTCGGCGCCTCGCTCGCGGAGTTCGGCCGCAAGGTGCTGCTGGTCGACTTCGACCCGCAGGGGTCGCTCTCGGTCGGTCTGGGGCTGAACCCCCACGAGATCGAGGCGACGGTCTACAACCTGCTGATGGACCGCGAGGTCGACCTCGACGACGTCGTCGTACCGACCGGCGTACCGGGGATGGACCTGCTGCCGTCCAACATCGACCTGTCCGCCGCCGAGGTGCAGCTGGTCCACGAGGTCGCCCGCGAGCAGACCCTGCAACGGGTGCTCGCGCCGGCCATCGACCGCTACGACGTGATCCTGATCGACTGCCAGCCGTCGCTCGGCCTGCTGACGGTCAACGCGCTGACCGCCTCCGACGGTGTGATCGTGCCGCTGGAGTGCGAGTACTTCGCGCTGCGCGGGGTCGCCCTGCTGAAGACCACGATCGACAAGGTCCGCGAGCGGCTCAACCCGCGGCTCGAGATCGACGGCGTCCTCGGCACCATGTTCGACGGGCGCACGCTCCACAGCCGCGAGGTGATGGAGCGCCTGGTCCAGGCCTGGGGCGACAAGGTGTTCCACACCGTGATCCGCCGGACCGTGAAGTTCTCCGACTCCACCGTCGCGGGGGAGCCGATCACGTCCTACGCCACCGCCTCCGGCGGCGCCGAGTCCTACCGCCAGCTGGCCAAGGAGGTGGCGCTGCGGTGTCTCGACGTGTGAGCCTCCCGACCGCCGACGACCTGTTCCGCCCCACCGACACCGCCCCCGACACCGCGACCGAGGCACCGGAGCCGCGGGCCGAACGACGCGTGCGTGCCGTCCCGCCCGCCGACGAGTCGCGGTCACGCCGGCCCAGCGGGCGGGTGCGCCACGACGAGAAGATGACCGTCTACGTCACCGCCGACGAGCTGCTCGACCTCGACGGCGCGCGACTGGCACTGCGGCGCGACCACGGGCTCGCCGTCGACCGCGGACGCATCGTGCGCGAGGCGATCGCACTGGTGCTGGCAGACCTCGAGGAGCACGGCCACGACAGCCTCATCGTCCAGCGGCTCGTCGAAGAATGATCCCTGGATGACGCTCGCCCCCGACGCCGGACCCGACACGGGCTCGGAGACCCTCGCCGAGGCCGGCTTCGAGGTCCGGCTCGACAACTTCGAGGGTCCCTTCGACCTGCTGCTGAGCCTGATCTCCAAGCACAAGCTCGACATCACCGAGATCTCCCTCTCGCGAGTCACCGACGAGTTCATCGCGCACGTGAAGGCCGGGGCGGCTGCGGACGGCGTGTGGGACCTCGAGCAGACGTCGTCGTTCCTCGTGGTCGCCTCGACGCTCCTCGACCTGAAGTCCGCTCGGCTGCTGCCCCAGGGCGACGTCGAGGACGAGGACGACCTCGCGCTGCTCGAGGCGCGCGACCTGCTCTTCGCGCGTCTCATGCAGTACCGCGCCTTCCGGCAGGTCGCCGCCGTCCTCGAGCAACGACTCGCGGGGGAGTCACGCCGACACCCCCGGGCGGTCGGGCTGGAGGAGCGGTTCGCCGGACTGCTCCCCGAGGTGCTGATCGGGATCGGCCTCGACGCGTTCGCCGCGATGGCGGCCAAGGCACTGGAGCCGAGGCCCGAGCAGGAGCTCTCGCTCCAGCACATCCATGCCCCGGCCGTGAGCGTCCGCGAGCAGGCCGAGATCATCGTCGACCGGCTGCGCCGGACCAGCACGATCACCTTCCGGGCCCTGTGCGGTGACGCGCCGGACATGCTGACCAAGGTGGCGAGGTTCCTGGCGCTGCTCGAGCTGTTCCGCGAGAACGCCGTCGCCTTCGACCAGATGTCACCCTTGGGGGAGCTGACGGTGCGGTGGACCGGCTCCGACGACCTCGACGTCGAGGCGGACGTGCACATCGACGAGTTCGAGGGTGCGCCCGACCCGGCCGACCCCCCACCCACCGAGCCGCAGGAAGAGGAGACGCCATGAGCGAGGACGTGCTGGAGGTCGCTGTCGCCGAGCTGCGCCCGTCGCTGGAGGCGCTGCTGATGATCGCCGACCAGCCTCTCGACGAGACCACCCTGGCCACCGCCGTCGGCTACCCCGTGGCCGAGGTGTCGACCGCGCTCGCCGACCTCGCCGGGGAGTACGCCGAGCAGGGGCGCGGCTTCGAGCTGCGCAACGTCGCCGGCGGCTGGCGCTACTACACCCGCGAGGAGCTCGCGCCGGTGGTGGAGGCGTTCGTCCTCGACGGCCAGCAGGCCCGGCTGACCCAGGCCGCCCTCGAGACGCTGGCCGTGGTGGCCTACCGGCAGCCCGTGTCGCGGGCCCGGGTGTCGGCGATCCGCGGGGTCAACGTCGACGGCGTGATGCGCACGCTGCTGGCCCGGGGCCTGGTCGAGGAGGCCGGACAGGACCACTCCTCGGGGGCCTACCTCTACCGCACCACCTCCTACTTCCTGGAACGGATCGGGGTCACCTCGCTCGACGACCTGCCCGAGCTCGCTCCCTACCTGCCCGACCTCAACGACCTCGGCGACCTCGAGGACGAGAGCGCGGGGGAGTGACCACCCCCGACCTCGAGCGCGACGAGGACGGCCTGGTCCGGCTGCACAAGCTCCTCGCCCGCTCGGGTGTCGCCTCCCGCCGCAAGTGCGAGGAGCTGATGCTGGCCGGGGAGGTGACGGTGGACGACCAGGTGGTCACCCGGCTCGGGACCAAGATCGACCCCACGACCGCCGTCATCCGGGTGTCGGGCAAGCGCCTGCCGCCGGTCTCGCCGAACGTCTACCTCGTCCTCCACAAGCCGACCGGTGTCGTCTCCACGATGTCCGACCCCCAGGGCCGCCCGACCCTGAGCGACTTCGTCGCCGACCGTCCCGAGCGGCTCTTCCACGTCGGGCGGCTCGACACCGACACGGCGGGACTGATCCTGCTCACCAACGACGGTGAGTTCGCCCAGCGGATGGCGCACCCGTCCTACGAGGTCGACAAGACCTACGTCGCCGAGGTCGACGGGCGCGTCTCGCCGGCCACGCTCGACACCCTGCTGGCCGGCGTCGAGCTCGACGACGGGCCGGTCACGGTCTCGGCGGTCTCACTGGTCGGGGAGGGCGCGCGCGACAAGTCGATCGTCGAGCTGGTCATCCACGAGGGGCGCAACCGGATCGTGCGTCGCCTGCTCGACCACGTCGGCCACCCGGTCCGCAAGCTGACCCGCACCGGCATCGGCCCGGTCCGGCTGGTGGGGATGAAGAGTGGCGCGCTCCGCGAGCTCACCGACGACGAGCTGGGCAGCCTGCTCGACGCCGCGAAGCTCTGAGCGGCGCGGAGAACGCGGACCGGCTCGCCCCCGAAGGCGCTCCGGGACCGATCCGCCCGCGTTTTCTGCCCTCCTCCCGGGGGTTGTCGAGCGGAGCGACCCGGAAATCGCGAGACAGAGGCGGGGCCCGAGCTGCGCCACGGCTAGGGTTTTCCCGTGGCAGTCAGGGCGGTGCGCGGTGCGACGCAGCTCGACGTCGACGAGCGCGAGCACATGCTCGAGCGGGTGGCCGAGATGGTCACCCAGGTGATGGACGCCAACGGGTGGGTGCTCGACGACTTCATCTCGATCATCTTCACCGCCACCACGGATCTGGTCTCGGAGTTCCCGGCCTATGCCGCGCGGATGCTCGGCTTCACCGACGTGCCCCTGATCTGCACCCGGGAGCTGGAGATCGAGGGCTCGATGCCACGAGTGGTGCGGATGATGGCGCACGTCGAGTCCGACCTCCCGCGGGCCGACATCACCCACGTCTACCTGCACGGGGCGGCCGCGCTCCGGCGCGACCTCGCCCGGGTCCGGGCGGTCCCCGACGAGCCGGCCGATGGCTGACCTGCCGAGCCCGGTGCTGATCGTCGGGACCGGGCTGCTCGGCACGTCGCTCGGCCTCGCGCTGCGCCGTCGCGACGTCGAGGTGCTCCTCAGCGACCGCAGCCCCGAGCACGTCCGCACGGCCTCCGGCCTCGGCGCGGGTCACGAGCACACCGGCGAACGGCCCGGGCTGATCGTGGTGGCGGTCCCGCCCGACCACGTCGGCGCCGAGGTCGGCCGGGCGCTGCTGGCGTGGGACGCGGTCGTGACCGACGTCGGCAGCGTCAAGACCGCGCCGCTGCGGATGCTGGAGGGCCACCCCGGCCTCGAGCGGTACGTCGGCGGCCACCCGATGGCGGGCAGCGAACGCTCGGGTCCGCTGGCGGCGAGCCCGACCCTGTTCGACGGCCGGCCCTGGGCCGTGGTGCCCCACCACGACTCCAGCCCGGCCGCGACGGAGGCCGTGACCACGCTGGCCCGCCTGGCCGGGGCGAGCGTCGTACGCCTGAGCCCGGAGGAGCACGACCTCGCCGTCGCCCGCACCTCCCACCTGCCGCACCTGCTCGCGGTCCTGGTCGCCGGGCGACTGGCCGACGCTCCCGCCGAGCACCTCGCGCTCAGCGGACAGGGCGTGCGTGACGTGACCCGGATCGCGGGCGGAGACCCGGGGCTGTGGGAGCAGATCGTGACCGGTAACGCCCCGGCCGTGGCCGGACTGCTGACCCAGGTGCGTGACCAGCTCGACGTGCTGATCGACGCGGTGATGGTCGGGGACCGTGGGCCGCTGGGCGAGATCCTCGAGCGCGGGGTCGCCGGCACCCGGGCGATCCCCGGCAAGCACGGCGGCCCGAGCCGGCCGACGGTATCGGTCTTCGTCTCGCTGCCCGACCACCCGGGCGAGCTGGCCCGGCTGTTCGCCGACGCCGGTGCCAGCGGCGTGAACATCGAGGACGTGCACATCGACCACGACCCGGCGCGCGACACGGGTCTGGTCGAGCTGCTCGTCGACGAGACCCGGGCCGACCACCTGCAGACCTCGCTGGAGTCCGGCGGCTGGCAGACGCACCGCTAGTCGGCCGCTCCCACGAGCTCGGGCGTCTGCTCGACCTCGACTGCACGCGCCGGCCGGAGCACGACGACCGCCAGGGCGGCCGCCAGCGCCGCCGCGATCGCGGCACCCAGGAACGCCAGGTGGTAGCCGCCGGTGAGCGACTCGGCCCGGCTCGCGCCGCCGGTGGCCAGGTGGTGGGTGCGACTGGTCGCGAGGGTGGAGAGCACGGCGAGCCCGACCGCGCCGCCGACCTGGACGGTGGTGTTGTAGAGGCCGGACGCGACGCCGGAGTCGGCCGGGGTGGCGGCCGACATGGCCATCCCGGTCAGGGCGGGGAAGCCGAGACCGGCACCCAGCCCGGTGAGGACCATCGCGGGAGCGACGTCGACGACGTAGGAGCCCTCGACCGGGAGCCGCGTCATCAGGAGCAGCCCGCCGGTCAGCACGACCAGGCTGAGCACCAGGGTCGGCTGCTCGCCGAGCCGCTGGGTGACGCCGGCTGCGAGGCGCAGCGACATCACGCCCATGACGAGCGTCGCGGGCAGGAAGGCCAGGCCGATCTGCAGCGGACCGTAGCCGCGCACCTCCTGCAGGTAGAGCGCGCCCAGGAAGAACGTGCCGAACATGCCGACGACCAGGAGGCCCTGCACGAGGTTCGCGCCGGTCACGATCCGCGACCGGAACAGCCGCAGGGGCAGCAGCGGCTCAGCCGCCCGGGCCTGCCGCGTCACGAACGCGGAGAGCAGCACGACGGCGATGCCACCGGTCGTCAGCGTCGCGCTCCCGGAGCGCTGGGCGACCTCCACGATCGTGTAGACGCCGATCATGAGGCCCGCCGTGAGGAGGACGGCGCTGACGGCGTCGGTACGGCGGTCGGAGACTGCGGGAGTGCCGGCGTCGACGTAGCGCAGCGTGCCGACGCAGGTGGCGATGCCCACCGGGAGGTTGACCAGGAAGATCCAGCGCCAGTCGAGCGCCGCGGTCAGCGCACCACCGGCCAGCAGACCGATGGACCCGCCGGCGGAGGCGACGAACCCGTAGACGCCGATGGCACGCGCGCGCTCGGCCGGCTCGGGGAACAGCGAGACGATCATGCCGAGGACGACGGCCGAGGTCAGGGCGCCTCCGACGCCCTGCACCGACCGCGCCGTGACCAGCATCCAGGGAGTCGTGGCCAGGGCGCAGGCCAGGGAGGCGACGACGAACACGCCGAGCCCGGCGAGGAACACCCGGCGCTGACCGAACAGGTCGCCGACCCGGCCCGCGAGCAGGAGCAGGCCGCCGAACGCGACCAGGTAGGCGTTGACGACCCAGCTGAGATCGCTCGGCGAGAAGGCGAGGTCCACGGCGATGCTGGGCAGTGCGACGTTCACGATCGTCGCGTCGAGGACGATCATCAGGACGCCCGCGCAGAGCGTGTAGAGGGCCAGCCAGCGGCGGCGGTCGGTCGATGTCATCGCAGGTCCTTCCGGTCGGAGCGGTTCTCGCTGGTACGTCGAACGGGAACGCCCCGTTTTCGACACCGACGGCGAGAATCGCCGGAACGGAGGCAGCCTCCGGCGAATCCGCCCGAGGCGCACCTCCCCGGTAGGCTGAGGGCTTGCCCGACGCCGGATCCGGGGTCGGCCGCACCCCCACCAGAGTCAGGACAGGTCCCGTGAGCGCTCCCGCACGCACCGACGTCGTCGTGGCCGTCGACGGGCCGTCGGGCTCGGGCAAGTCCAGCACCTCACGCGGCGTGGCCGCCCGGCTGGGGCTGCGCTACCTCGACACCGGCGCGATGTATCGCGCCCTGACCTGGTGGATGCTGCGCCACGGCGTCCCGGTCGACGACGCGGCTGCGGTGGCCGCTCGCTGCGCCGAGCCCGAGATCGTCTCCGGCACCGACCCGGCCGCCCCGACCATCACCGTCGACGGGGTCGACGTGGCGGCCGCGATCCGCACCCCCGAGGTCACCGGTGCCGTCTCGGCCGTGAGCGCAGTGCCCCAGGTGCGCGCTCGGCTGCTCCACCTCCAGCGTGCCGTCATCGACGGCGGTGGCATCGTCGTCGAGGGCCGCGACATCGGCTCCGCGGTCGCCCCCGACGCAGAGGTCAAGGTCTACCTCACCGCCGACGCCGCCGCCCGCGCTGCCCGCCGGTCCGCCGAGGAGGGGGGCTCCGACCTCTCCGCCACCGAGTCGTCGCTCCTGGCCCGCGACCGGATCGACTCCACCCGTACCGCCTCGCCGTTGACGATGGCCGAGGGCGCCGTCCACGTCGACACCACGCCGTACACGCTCGACGAGGTCGTCGACCTCATCGCCCGCCTCGTCGAGGACCGGCCGTGACGGTGCGCACCCCCACGCACACCGTGGGCCACGGTCACCCGCCGACCTGGCTGCTGCGCGGCGGACGGCCGACGAGCCGGTGGCTGATCCGGCGGCGGTACGACGTGCGTGAGCACGGCACCGCGAACGTCCCGCCGCAGGGGCCGGTCATCGTGGCGGCCAACCACACCGGCGTCATCGACGGCCCGCTGCTCGCCATCTTCGGACCGCGGCCGGTGCACGCACTCACCAAGCGCGAGATGTTCGACGGCCGGCTCGGGCGCTTCCTGCACTCGAGCGGGCAGATCCCACTCGACCGGGTCACCACCGACCGCGGCGCGATCCGCGCCTGCCTCCGCGTGCTCGAGCACGGCGGAGCGGTCGGGATCTTCCCGGAGGGCAACCGCGGGGCCGGCGACCTGACCCGCTTCCGCAACGGAGCGGCGTACCTCTCGCTCGTCACGGGCGCGCCGATCGTGCCGCTGATGATGTACGGCACCCGCCCCGCCGGCGGCGGCAAGGACGCGCTGCCCGAGCCGGGCGCCGTCCTCGACCTGGTCTACGGCGCGCCGCTGCGCGTGGACAAGCGGCCCTGGCCGCGGAACAAGACCCTCGTGGCCGCCACGTCGGCGGCCCTGCACGAGCGGATGCTGGACGAGCTGAGGGCGGGGCTGGTGCTGACCGGTCAGACGCTGCCCGGCCCGATCCCGGCCGAGTCCGCGGAGGAGATCTCATGAACGACCCAGACCTCGGCGCGGGCACCGACCCGGGGGCCGAGTCGGCCACCGGTCCGGTCCCGGTGCTGGCCGTCGTCGGCCGGCCCAACGTCGGAAAGTCCACCCTGGTGAACCGGATCCTCGGCCGCCGCGAGGCCGTCGTCGAGGACGTCCCGGGCGTGACCCGCGACCGCGTGTCCTACGACGCCACCTGGGCCGGGCCGCGCCTTCACCGTCGTCGACACCGGCGGCTGGGACCCCGACGCCCGTGGGCTCGCCGAACGGATCAAGGCGCAGGCCGAGATCGCGGTCGGGCTGGCCGATGCGGTGCTGTTCGTCGTCGACGCCACCGTCGGCATCACCGATGCCGACGAGTCCGTCGTACGCGTGCTGCGTGCCTCCAAGAAGCCGGTGATCCTGGCCGCCAACAAGGTCGACGACCAGCGTGCCGAGGCCGAGGCCTACGGGCTGTGGAACCTCGGCCTGGGCGAGCCGTACCCCGTCTCCGCCCTCCACGGGCGCGGCTCCGGCGACCTGCTCGACGCCATCCTCGCCGTCCTCCCCGAGCCGCCGGAGCAGTCCTTCGAGGAGGAGGTCGGGCCGCGCCGTGTCGCCATCGTCGGCAAGCCGAACGTCGGCAAGTCCTCCCTCCTCAACAAGCTGGCCGGCTCCGAGCGGGTCGTCGTCGACTCCGTCGCCGGCACCACCGTCGACCCCGTCGACGAGCTGGTCACCCTGGGGGGCCGCGAGTGGCGCTTCATCGACACCGCCGGCATCCGCAAGCGGGTCAAGGAGGCGTCGGGCCACGAGTTCTACGCCTCGCTGCGCACCTCCACCGCGATCGACCGGGCCGAGGTCGCGGTGCTGGTCCTCGACGCCGACCAGTCGATCTCCGAGCAGGACGTCCGGATCCTCCAGACCGTCCGCGAGGCCGGGCGAGCGCTGGTGATCGCCTTCAACAAGTGGGACCTGGTCGACGAGGAGCGCCGCCACTACCTCGAGCGTGAGGTGGAGCGCGAGCTGGTGCAGGTGCAGTGGGCGCCGCGGATCAACATCACCGCCCGCACCGGCTGGCACGTCGACCGGCTCGTGGTGGCCCTCGACAAGGCTCTGGAGGGCTGGGAGACCCGGGTCCCGACCGGCGCGCTCAACGCCTTCCTCGGCCGTCTCGTCGCCGAGCACCCCCACCCCGTGCGGAGCGGCAAGCAGCCGAAGATCATGTTCGCCACCCAGCCCTCCACCGCGCCGCCGACGTTCGTGCTGTTCACCTCGGGCAAGCTCGACGCGGGCTACGAGCGCTACATCGAGCGCCGCCTGCGCGAGGACTTCGGCTTCGTCGGCACCCCGATCGTCCTGACCCAGCGGGTCCGCGAGAAGCGCAAGCGCTGACTCCGGGGGCCGGAAAAACACTGCGGTTTGGTCCCAAACCGCAACGTGGAACGATCCAAAGATGCGGTTGGGGACCAAACCGCATGGTTTTCGCGCCCCCGAAACCCCCGGCGGGGACCTGCGGCTGCGTGAGACGATGCGCGGCATGGTGACCACGGACCAGGTGATCGGCTTCGGCCTGGTCGCGCTCGTCCTGATCGCGATCCCGGGCCCCAGCGTCGTCTTCACCGTCGGCCGAGCCCTCACCTACGGCCGCGCCGTCGCGCTGACCACGGTGGTGGGCAACTCGCTCGGGCTGCTCGCAGCCCTGGTCCTGGTGTCGGTCGGGCTCGGTGACCTCGTGGCCACCTCCGACACGGCGTTCGAGGTGCTCAAGATCGGGGGAGCGGCGTACCTCGTCTGGCTCGGCATCCAGGCGCTTCGCCATCGCGAGCCGCTCGAGGTGCACGGCGAGTCGGGTCCGGCCCTGCACGGGCTGACGGCGCTGCGCCAGGGCTTCCTCGTGGGGTTCACCAACCCCAAGGCCTACGTGATCTTCGCGGCCGTGCTGCCGCAGTTCGTGGACCGCGGCCGTGGCCACGGGAGCCTGCAGATGCTGCTGCTCGGGTCGATCGCCTTCCTGATCGGCCTGGTCTCCGACAGCGTGTGGGCGCTGATGGCCAGCCAGCTGCGCCGCTGGTTCCGTGCCTCCCCGGCTCGGGGGCGGGCCCTCGGTACGGTGGGCGGCATGTCGATGATCGGACTCGGAGTGGCCGTGGCAGTGACGGGCCGGGCGGACGCGTGAGGCTGCGCGGGACGGCGCTCGCGGTCGTCGGCGTGCTCGCCGTCACGGGCACGGCGTACGCCGCCGGAACGCCGTCGAAGGCCCACCCGGGCGCCGACCGACGGCCGGTCGCGGGCACCCACTGCCCGACCTTCCCGGCCG
Organism: uncultured Actinomycetota bacterium; assembly: GCA_963797325.1. GTDB lineage: Bacteria > Actinomycetota > Actinomycetes > Propionibacteriales > Nocardioidaceae > Nocardioides. Next base: position 9,477 of record CAWCPG010000013.1, on the reverse strand, counting down.
ACAACTACTGGCACGCCGACATCCGGCACCTCCCGGTGGACCCGCGCAGCAAGAAGTGGCTGTCCCACATGAGCCGGTCGGTCGACCTGCACCCCGACTTCGGGCCGTCGTTCGGAGACGGGCCCAACTACGGGATCCCGGTCACGGTCGTGGGCCGTGCGCATGCCCGGGTGCGGGTGCACTTCCAGTACGCCTCGGAGAGCGACAGGGTGCGCTACCCGCTCGGCAAGGACACCCGGATCGAGGGCGGCCGGAAGTCCGACGGCGACCGCCACGCGATCATCGTCGACAAGAGCTCGTGCAGGCTCTACGAGACCTTCGGCACCCGTCGGCGCAACGGCCGCTGGACGGCCGGATCGGGTGCGGTGTGGTCCCTGACCTCCGACAAGCTCAGGCCGAAGAACTGGACGTCCGCGGATGCCGCCGGCCTGCCGATCCTGCCCGGGCTGCTGCGGTGGAACGAGGTCAAGAACCGCGACATCGACCATGCCATCCGCTTCACCACCGATGTCACCTCCAAGCACCACCTCTGGCCGGCTCGGCACGACGCGGGCTCGCGGAGCAGCTGGGCCTATCCGCCGATGGGCGCCCGCTTCCGCCTGCGTGCGTCGTACCACCCGTCCGGCTTCGGACCGGCGGCGCTGGCCGTGGTGAAGGCGATGAAGACCTACGGGCTGGTGCTCGCCGACAACGGGTCGCCGTGGTACTTCCAGGGCGAGCAGAACGCGTCGTGGCCGATCGCGATGATCGAGGACCTGAAGCGGATCCCGGCACGCGCGTTCGTCGCGGTGGACACCTCGTCGCTCGAGGTCAGCAGCAACAGCGGCGCCACGAGGTAGCGCCGTACCCGCGCCGGTGCCGCCGACCGGAGTCGACGGCACCTCGCGGGGGGTGTCCGGTCAGCCCTCGAGCGCGGCGTCCAGGGTGATCTCCACGCCGGTCAGTGCCTTGCTGACCGGGCAGCCGACCTTGGCCTCCTGGGCTGCCTTCTCGAAGCCCGCGGCGTCGAGTCCCTCCACCTCACCGCGCACGGTGAGCGCGATGCCGGTCAGGTGGAAACCACCCGCGGGGTCGGGGCCGAGCGAGACGTCGGCCTGGACGTCGAGCGCGACCGGCGTGCCGCCGGCGGCCGCGACCCGGGACGAGAGCTGCATCGCGTAGCACGACGAGTGGGCGGCGGCGATCAGCTCCTCGGGGCTGGTCGCGCCGTTGGCGTCGTCGGCGGCCCGCTTCGGGAAGGACACGTCGTACGTCGCGATCTGGGAGCTGGTGAGCTCGACCTGCCCGGAGCCCTGCTCCAGGGTGCCGGTCCAGGCGGTGCGTGCGGTACGGGTGGGCATGGGGGTCTCCTCGCGTCGGCTGTGTGGACACACGCGCAACGCCGCCGCCGGTGCGAGACATTCCACCGGCGGCCGACGCGCGGGGTCAGCGCTTCTGCGGGAGCTGACCGTGACGCACGGCGCCGGCGAGAGCCGTCGCCCCGAACGAGTAGAAGAAGTAGAACGGCGACTGGACGATGGCGCTGAGAGCCAGACAGAGGATCGCGCAGAACAAGAAGATGTTCGCGATGGTGAGGTTGTTGGGCATGGCAGGTCCTAGTGGGATCGCCCACCGTCGTCTGAGCCACGCCGGCCGGGCGTTGTGTCGATCCTTTACCCGCGCGGCCTGTCGGGCAAACCCCAGTTCTGGTGAAAGTCCGGCCGGGCCGTCAGGCGACCGGCCCCGCGATCAGCGTCACCGTGGCCATGTGGGTCGTCCCTGCGGCGTCGGTCCAGACCACCCGCACGCGGTCGCCGGGGGAGTAGGCCCGGACGGCCTGCCGGAGGGCGGCGGCGCTGCTGACGCTCGTGCTGCCGATGCGGGTGATGCGGTCGCCGGCGACGATGCCGGCGCGGGCGGCCGGCGTACCGGGGTACACACCGGCGACGGTGATGCCCGTGCGCTCGAGGCCGATCCCGAGGAACGCCGGGTTGCCGTACTCGTACCGCGCGTTGGCCGTGCCGTTCTCGAGGTCGTCGGCGATGCTGACCACCTTCGCGATCGGGACGGCGTACCCGACGACGTCGCTGCTGCCGGTCGAGGCGGCGGTGGTCATGCCCACGACGTCACCCTGGTCGTCGTACGTCGCGCCGCCGGAGTCGCCGGCGATCACGTCGCTGCTGATCTCCATCAGGCCCTCCAGCTTCTCGCCGGTCCCCACGCCCTGGCTCTGCGTGGTGATGTGCTGGTCGAGCGCGGTGACCGTGCCCTTGGCGGCGCTGAACGTGGTCACGTCCCCGCCGGCGTCGCCCACCGCGGTGACGGCGTCGCCGACCGCCGCCGGCGTGGTGGCGGTCTGCACGACGGAGAGGCCGTTCGCGTCGGTCAGCTGGAGGACGGCGACGTCGTCCTGGGCGTCGGTGCCGACCACGGTGGCGCGGTAGTGCTGGCCGGTGCTCATCACCGTGACCCGGATCTTGGTCGCGCCCTCGACGACGTGGTGGTTGGTGACGACCTCACCGGTGCTGGTGAGGATCATCCCGGTGCCCGCGGCCCTCCCGCCCTGGTACTTCAGCGTGGTGGCGATCCGGACCAGCCCCGTGAGCTGGTCGTCGGTGGCCGGCGTACCGCTGGACGACTCGAGGGGAGAGCCGCCGCCCTGCTGGCCGGGTCCGGCGAACGGGTCACTTCCGCCGTACGGCGTGATGCCGCCCTCACCGGACTGCGGAGCCTGCCCGGCGAAGCCCTGCTGAGGAGGCGTCCCTGCCTGGGCGGGGCCGCCGTGGTGATGGCCGAGCGCGAAGCCGGCGCCGCCGGCGGCCAGCACCAGGGCCAGGGCCGTGCCGACGGCCAGGAGCCGAGGCGTACGACGGGCCCCCGGGGCCGCGGGAGGCGCGGAAGGAGCGGGGAGAGCGGTGTAGGCGGGCCCCGGCGGCGCGGGCGGCGCGGGCGGCGCCCACGCCGGCAGCGGGTGCGCGGTGGCGGCGGGGTCCTGCGGGGCCGGGGCGTCGTGCTCGTCCATGGGCTCTCCTTCTCGAGGCATGTACCCATCCAGCACCGGCAACCAGTGAGAACGCTGTGAGATTCCTGGGAGGCCGGTGTCGTGATCCGAAGAAGTTCCTGAACATCACCGCGGCTCCCGGCCGAGGGCCTCCGGGCGGATTCGGGAGCCCCGAGCACCTGCGGTAGCCTTCACACCGCCCAGCGGACCCCGGTCCGCCCGGGCATCGGGCTGTGGCGCAGTTTGGTAGCGCACTTGACTGGGGGTCAAGGGGTCGCAGGTTCAAATCCTGTCAGCCCGACCGATCGAACCTGCGCTGACCTGCGGAAACGCAAATCCTGAGGCGGTCTAGATTTCAGCCATTTCGCGCGAATCCCGCATTGTTCCCCAAGTAGTCGTTGGTTCAGGTCTCGACGGGGGTGTCCTGACCTGCGAGAAGGGGAGCGGTGGGCGACTCGTTCTCACGACTTGTCCCCACATATTCCCCAAGTATTCGAGACCAGCGAGGACGGCGAGGATTGACCCATCGCTGAGCCGCCGTTCCCAGTGGGTGATCGGGAGTGTTCGCGGCTGAAGCTCGTACAGCCCCAGCTGCACGCATGGAGCCATGCGGGGCGCGGCCACGGCGGATGTCCACAGTCTTGACTGCACGGGGCCGGCGCCCACACCGGCGGTGCTCGTCGCGGCGTGCCCGTGTGTCGAGCTTGGTTCGCCCGAAGGGGCGTCGTTCGCGGCATGGAGCAACTGGTGTCGCGCCTACCCGGAAAGACGCATCCTTCTGGTCAGAGGTGCCAGCGCCGCCCGGCGGCCGTGCCCCGCTGTGAACCAGGAGCCGGACGAGACCAGAACTGGGGGGCCAGCGTGTCTGGATGGAGACAGCCCGTTCAGGACGGGGTCGCTCGCTGCTGGGGCTCGAGTCAGCGTTTGATGGAGGTGTGCAGTGGCAGCTTCCTGGAGGAGTCCCCGACGAAGAGCCGGTAGGTCCCAGGTGCGATCCGCCACCCGCTGCCTGGGTTCCACGCGGCGATGTCGTGGCGGCCGAGCTGGAGGTCAACGGTCCTGGTTTGGCCCGGAGCGAGGTAGACCTTGCCGTACGCCTTGAGCTGCCGGAGCGGCTCGTTGGCTGCGCGGGGAGCGCCGACGTAGAGCTGGGCGACCTCGGCGCCGGGTCGTGAGCCGGTGTTGGTGACTCGGGCGGTGATCGTGTAGCCGTGCTCGGTGGGAGTGACGTGGAGGCCGGAGAATCTGAACGTCGTGTAGGACAGTCCGAACCCGAAGGGGAACAGGGGACGTTGGTGCGTGGCGTCGTACCAGCGGTAGCCGATCAGGGTGCCTTCGCGGTAGTAGACGTTGGTGCCGTCGCCGGGGTACTCGGCTCGGGTCCGGCTGGTCCCCGACGGTCGCTGGCAGGGAAGGTGACCGGCAGCTTGCCGGAGGGGTTGACGTCGCCGAACAGGACCTGGGCGATCGCGGTGCCGGCGGTCTGACCGGGGAACCACACTTCGACCACCCCGGCGACTTTGGACAGCCAGGGCATCGTCACCGCGCTCGCCGTGTTGAGGACGACGATCGTGTGCGGGTTGGCTGCGGCGACGGCGGCGATGAGCTTGTTCTGGTCTGCGGGCAGGGCGAGGGTGCTGCGGTCCCAACCCTCGCTCGCCGGAGCGGAGGCGACGACCACCGCGACGTCTGCGGCCCGGGCCGCATTGGCGGCTGCGCTGACGAGCTGGTTCTCTTGGGGCTGCCAGCCCAGGTGCAGCCCAGCGGTGACTGCGAAAGCCTCCACGGTGACGGGCTGGTGAAGGTAGGGTGTGACCACGACTCGGATGCGGTGAGCGCCTGCGGTCAAGTGGATGAGCCTGTTCTGGGTGGGCTCGAAGGTTGGCTTGAAGGTGACCGTCCGCTGGCCGTCGATGTAGACGGTGACGTGGGCGCCGGCCTGCAAGGAGAACCGGTAGGTGCCGGTGGCGGGCGCGGTGAGGGTGCCGGTGTAGCGGGCCGACCACACGCTCCCGTTCCGGGAGTTGCCGCCGTTGCGGCCGACCGGATCGTGCTTGTCATAGCCCAGGTGCTCGGCGAGCTCCCCGTCCAGAGCAATCTCCAGGACCGTCTTGGTCAACCCGGTCAACACTCCGCCCGGGCCAACCAGATCGACTCCTTGCTCCCTGGCCTGGTCGACCAGCCGGTGCGCGATCTGCTGCTTCTCATCCTCGTCGAGCTCCACAGGCTCGATCGTGTCGGTCATGATCCCTGCTTCCCCGCCAAGCAACGCTCGGCGTGTCAAGCCAGGAACCACTTACACCGTTGATCTGACAGACCCGTCGGGCCTGCCTCGAGTGTGGGTTGGGGTCAGCCATGACGGGTCAGGGGACGTAGGTGTAGCAGACCGGCAGTTCTTCGAGCACGGCTTCGTTCATGGTGTGGGGTGTGATGGAGCAGCCGTGCGCGACGTAGTGGCCGTGCCCGTGCTGGGTGTGGACTGCGGGAACTGGAGCGGCTGGTGGGTCGCCGCGTCCGGGCATGGCGGACGCGCTGCCGAGCGTGACGACTAGCACAGTGCCGACCAGTCCGGCGGCCGCGGCGGCGGACAAGGCGCGATGGTGGTTGATCGATGAGGTGGGGCGGTGGACGCTCGTCCTGGTCATGAGGATTCCCTTGTTCGGGTGGCCGGGATGTGCGGCCTGTGGAGCTCCCACGCTCGCGCTAAGAACCGGCCTCCACATGGGGAGGACTACTACTCCTGGGCGACCACCGGCCGCAGGACCGTAAGAGTCGTTAGGTCCAGCCTGCTGCGATCTCGGTGGCCGGTGCGTCCGGCGGCGCATAGCATGGCTGGACTGGCAGCCTTTCGCTCCACCCACGCCTAGGGCGGTGGACTCATGCCCGTGCCGAGCGGGACGTCTTCTCTGTTGCTGGGACGCGAACGGGAGATCGCCGACCTGGACGAAGCTCTCGGACGGGCGGCGCAAGGGACCCCGCAGATCGTGCTCGTCGGGGGCGACGCCGGGATCGGGACGACCACGCTCGTCGCGGGCCTGGGACGCTGCGCCTCTGAGCTTGGGTTCACCGTGGCGACGGGGCACGGTCTCGACGTCGAGGCCTCGTATCTCGTTCGCTCCGGTGGTCGAGGCGGTGCGGTCTCGGGTCGGCGGGCTCGAGGACCTCGGGTCGCGGCCTGTCGGCGCGGCGGGTGCTCACCCTCCTGGATCCGGGGCACGCGGAATCAGGAGGGTGCAGCGTTGGACGACTTCACGCGGTCGTGCTCGAGGCGCCGGCCGCCGGTGCAATGCTCTTTGGTTCTGGAGTACATGCACTGGGCGGACCGTTCGACCCAGGACTTCTCGCAGCCACATTCTCTCGGACCGCGCGTGGGCGTCTCTGCTCCCGGGCCCTGACCTGGTGGCCGTCGCACTCGGCCTGGCCCTCCTTGCTCTGGAGTACAAGTGGGCCAAGACGGCGCTTGGGCTGATGGGGCGGCCTGCCGACCGGGCCCGTGACACAGCCCTGCCGCACAACGGCTCAGGCTTCAGACTGGCGATCGGCGTGGCTGGCATCGGCGTATTCTTCATATCACGTTCGCACTCACGACCTTGATCACCACCTACCTGGGCTCGCAGGCGATCTTGTAGCCGCGCAGCCGTATGTGGTGAGCATGCGCTGCAGCTGGTCAGCGGGCCAAACGGAAACATGCTCCGCACCTTCACCGGCCACTTCGGCAAGCTCGTCCGCACAACCCTCAGCACCCTGAACAAGATGCTCGCGTGACCCACCGGAGGAGGTGGCCTACGGGCCGTCTCCGCCCGCCCCGGGTCCTTTCTTGTCGTTCAAGCAAAGTCGATTCCGCGCGCTCGAGCAGCGGGGATCGGGCGTGTCAGTCCTCCGTGCCGCCCGGCCAACGCCGCTCACTCGTAGCGTCTCCGATCTGGACCGAAACGCGCTGAGAGTGCCGGGCGTGGGAGCGACCTGCCTGCGCTGGGAGACGAAATCGCCTTCTCATGCCGCGGAGCGCTTGCTCGTGTGGTTCTCCACGCAGCCACCCGTCGAGTGAGGTCTGCCGCCGCGGTAGAGGCCCGGATGCGGGTGCGTGGGCCCGCTGGGGTGGTTGAGGCGGTCAGCCGACCAACTGTCGGGCCAGGGCGGCGGCCTCGCCGCGGTTGGTGACGCCGAGCTTGCCGAGGACGTTCGAGACGTGCACGCTGGCGGTCTTCTCGGTGATGAACAGAGTGGTCGCGATCGTCTTGTTGGTGGCGCCGGTGGCGAGGAGGTCGAGGACCTCGCGTTCGCGAGGCGTCAGCCGGCTCAGGGGTCCTCGGCCATGTGCCGACTCCGGGAGAGGCACCCGGGTGTGAGTGGCGAGCCGGACGTGCGCGGCGTTCGAGGTCGTGCGCACCCATCTCGTGGGCGGTGCTCCAGCACTCGACGAGCAGTTCGCGGCCCTCGTCCCGGCCGCCGTGGGAGAGGAGTTCTTCGGCCAGGTTCAGGCGCGGTTCGAGGGCGAAATAGGCACCGAACGGGTCAGCCAGGATGGTTGCCTCGCGGAACTGGGCGACGGCCGGTTCTCCGGCGTACCTGACCGCGTAGGCCTCTGCGAGGGCGAGCTGGACGCCGTAGTAGGTCGTGTGCCACTCGTCGGTGAGTCCGGCCCGGCCCCTCTGGAGTTGGTGCGTGGCCCTGTCGCACAGCTCGTCAGTCCGGGCCCAGGGCGTCGACCGCACCCAGACACAGGGCCTGGAAGCCGATCCGTGCCGCCCCGGCGGCAATCAGCGGCGAGTCACAGTCGTCGAGCTGGGCCAGGTACGAGCCCCCGGCCTCGAGGGCGCCCCGCGGGTCGTCGAGCATGGCCGCGAGCTGGAGCTGGCTCAAGACCTCGGTGTCCCACGGCGTCCGCCCCACCTCCTGCACGAAGGCGGCGACCCCGTGTACCAAGGGGGAAGCCCCCTGCGTGTCACCTCGTGCCAGCAGCAGCTCCGCCCGCGGAACGCCCCAGCGAGCGTTGAATGCTGGCAGTCCGAGCTCCTCGAGCTCCTCGAGCCGTTGGTCGGCCTCGTCGAGGCAGCCGCGCCACAAGGGCGCAACCAGCGCCACGCCGCCGCACATGGTGGCTTGCAACGGAATTCCTAGGGCCATGCCCTCCTCGAAGCCCTCCTGCGCTACTGAGAGGCCGCGATCGACCTGCCCCGCCTCCATGTACAGGACGGCTAGACCACCGTCGAGCATGTTCCCGAGCATGCCAGCTCGACGGGCCACGGCCCCGGCCCGTTCCAACCCCGCGAGTCCGTCGCCTAGGTTACCGAGGTAGTACAGGGAGAGGGATCCGATGTAGAGGGCATCCACTTCGGTCTCGACGCTCCCCGCGCTTCTGGCGGCGTCGGTGGCTGCTTGTGCCGCTTCGAGACTATCCGCAAAGTGGGCGTGCCGGTTCAGATACAGCGACCGGGCGTTCAGGGCCCGTGCCAGCTCCTCGGACGGGGAGTCGCCGGCGTATTCGATGGCAAGCCTGATCGCCTCCTGCTTCCCTATCGCGTCCCCGCGGCGGGAGGCGGGGACCAAAGCAGAGTAGACGCGGCTGGCCAGCAACCGGTCGGGGTCGGGCCCGAGCATCTCCACCGCCGTGCGGATCAGCGTGCGCCAGCGCTCGTCGTCATCCTGCGCTGCTGCTGCCTCGCCCAGGAGGACGATGAGCTCCGCCTTCGGGTGGCCAGCGACGGCCTCGGCGTCGGGGACCCGGTCCCACAGCGCCAGTGCGCGTTCGAGCTGGGTGACGGCTTCGGCGGCTCCCAGTCGCTTCGCCGACAGTCCGGCGCGTACCGACGCGGCCAGGGTCCGGGGCAGGTCGTGGGCGGCGTGCCAGTGGAAGGCGAGCCTGCTCAGGGCGGACAGTCCGGGATCCGGTTCGGAGTCCACCCTGGCCTGCACGATCTCGGCCAGCCTGCCGTGGGTTCGGGTCCGTTCGTCGGGCATTAGGTCGTCGTAGGCCGCCTCACGCAGCAGCGGGTGCCGGAACTCCAAGGCCCCGCCGCTCTGGCGCAGTACGTTCGCGTCCAGAGCCGCCCGCAGGTACACCTCCATCTGCTCCTGGTCGAGCTCCGCCAGCTCGGCGAGGGTCTCGGTGTCCAGCCGGGTGCCGTTGACCGAGGCGAGCCGCAGCAGCGCCCGCGGTCCCTGGGCGAGGGCGTCAATCCGGGCCAGCAGCAGATCTGACAGGTGACCCGGGACCCCCTCGTGGTCGGCGGCGAGAAGCTCCTCGGCATACAGCGGGTTGCCCTCCGACCGCGCCAGCACCGCACCGACCACCGACGGGTCGGGTGGGCCGCCGGTGTGGGCGGCGACGATGCCGGCGATGTCGTCGCGGTCCAACCCACCGAGGTCGATGCGTCGGGACCCGAGGGTCCGGCTGATCCCGGTCAAGGTCTTCCGGAACGGATGGCGGCGGTGGAGCTCATCGCTGCGGAAGGTGAGCACCAGCAGCAATCCGGCGCGCGCGGTCCGAGAAAGCG
>CAWCPG010000012.1:0-93828 GCA_963797325.1 uncultured Actinomycetota bacterium | reverse complement strand
AGCAGGGTGGCCGCGACCTCGGGCGGCAGGTCGGCGATCAGGTCGGCCGCGTCGTCGGGCGACATCTCCTCGAGCACGTCGGCCGCGCGCTCGCTCCCCAGGTAGCCCAGGACCTCGACCTGGTCCTCGTCGGGGAGCTCCTCGAGGACGTCGGCGAGGCGCTCGTCGTCCAGCGCCGCGACGACGGCCGTACGACGCTCCGGCGGCAGGTCGTGGATCACGCTGGCGGCGTCGGCCGCGCGCATCTCGTTGAGGGCGGCGATCAGGTGGGTCGCGCCCTGGGTGGGCTGGGGTGCGACGAGCCCGACCACGTCGCGCCACTCCACGACGTAGGTCTGGCCCCGGCGCCGCAGGCGATGACCCGGCTCCTGCACCGCCACCCGGCTCAGCACCCAGTCGCGCGTGCGCGTCTGCTCCATCGCGACGTCGTAGACGGTGCCACGCACGCCCGTGGGCTCGATGGTCACGGTGCGGTCGAGCATCTGCCCGATCACCAGGGTCTCGGTGGGCCGCTGCTCGAAGCGGCGCATGTTGAGCAGCCCGGTGGTGTAGACCTGCCCGCTGTCGATGTGGGTCACCCGGGTCATCGGGACGAAGATCCGGCGTCGCCCGAGGACCTCGCCGACCATCCCCAGCACCCGGGGCTGGCTGGTCTCGGAGCGGATCGCCACCACGAGGTCGCGGACCTTGCCCACCTGGTCACCCTGCGGGTCGAAGATCGGCAGGCCTACCAGCCGGGCGGCGTACACGCGCGTCGGTGTGGTGCTCACGGGCCCGAGACTAGGGGGAGGGCCCGAAGACCGTGAACGACTGATCGGGGTCGAGGGTGCTGCCGGGCACGCGCGGCATGCCCAGCGCCTTGGTCACCAGGTTGGCGACGAACCCGTTGCGCACGGGCTGAGCCCCGGCGTAGCCCACACGCGCGGAGCCGGGCTTGGTGAGCTGCGGGTTGAGCGCGTAGAGGTCGGTCCCGGCCGGGACCGACGGCCCCGTGGCCAGGAACGGGATGCGATAGTCGGGCAGCGTCGTCGGGTCGGAGGTGACCGTCCCGTCGGTGCCGGAGTCGGCCGTGACCACCAGGAGGGTCCTGCCGGCCAGGCCCGGGGTGCGGGCGATCGCCCGCTGGACCCGCCCGACCAGGACCGAGACCCGGGTGACGGCCGCGGCGTACTGCCGGCTGTGCCAGCCGTAGCGATGGGCGATCCGCGCCGGCCGGGCCAGGTGGGCGACCGCCAGCGTGGGCGCCGCCCTGCCCTCGAGCTCGCGGACCAGCGTCTGCACCACCTTGCTGTCGGTGTGCAGCAGCGCGTAGTGCGAGAGCTTGTTGCGACCGTTGTCGGTGCCGTAGCGGTCGGCCCTGCCGTCGCCCCGGCCCCAGCTGCGGTCGACGATCCCGAGGTCGTCGCCGTCGGACAGGAACGACGTCGGGTAGCCGTAGTCGTGCACGATGTCGTAGACGCTGGTCACGTAGTGCCCCGCAGCTGCGCGGACCGTGGTCTCGGGGGTCGCACGCCAGCCCACGCCGTGCCCGTCGCGCACCGGGTTCACCCGGCGCCCGGTGAGCATGCCGACGACGTTGGCCGCGCGGCTGGTCCGCTCGACCTCCGTGCGGGCGTTCAGGGTGGAGGTGCCCTGTGCCCGCATGGCGGCCAGGGCCGGCGCGCCGGCCGCTCCGGCACGCTGCACGGCAAGGGCCCGGAGGCCCTGGACGGGCAGCACGACCACGTGGTCCGCGATCGGTGGGGTGCGCGGGGCGATCGTCACGTTCGCCATCACGATCGGGTGGTCGGTGGTCTTGCGGACCAGGGCGTCGCGGAACGCGGTGTAGGAGTCGAACCGGACGTCGGAGGTGCCCATGAGCCAGTCGATCGCCAGGGCGCCGGGCGGCTGGTTGCACCGGCCGTCGCTCCAGGAGCCGCCGTTCGCGGCGTGGAGGATGGAGTGCTGGGCCATGTAGCAGAAGTACTTCGAGCGCTCGTTCTTGTCGCCGGTCGCGACCACGGCGGTCGACGGGTCGGCGGCGCGGAGCCGGGCGACGAGAGCGGCCTCGATGGCGTAGCCCGCGCGGCGCCACTTCCAGGCGTGCCCGTAGGTCTCGGCGGGGTTGTGGGAGTTGTAGAACCACACGGTCTCACCGGTGGCGATGTTGCGGAGCAGGACGTAGGGCATGCGCAGCAACGTGCCGTGGAAGTAGGGCACGAGGATCGTGTGGGCCTCCACGAGTCGCCAGGTGTCGCGGCGCCAGGCGATGGAGTTCTGCACGCTGGCCCGCCGGCTGATCGTCACGCCGGGGTAGACGCCGAACCGGGTACCGGTCAGCGCCTTGAACCGGTCGTACTGCTTGGCCTCGAACTCCTGGAGTCCGATCACCTGGAGCTGGTTCTGGTCGATCAGCCGCACCGCCCACGCCATCCGCTGGTCGGAGTTCGCGTACTTCGGGCGCTGGCCCTTGTCGGTGTGGACGGCCCCGAGGACGTTGAACGTCGCGAGCTTGAACGTCGTACCGGGGGCGGTGCGCGACGGCGTACCGGCGAGCGTGCCGCGGTCGTCGGGGCCACCGGAGTGAGGGACTCCGAAGGCGGCGAAGGCGAGGGCGGCGACGGTCGCGAGGACCCCCAGCCGCAGCAGCCAGCTCGTCGGTCGACGGTCGCGCATCAGAGGCCCTCCAGGGGAAGCGGGGGACGAGGGCGGAACGGTCCGGGCAGCCGTCGCCAAGCGTGCAGCCTACTGGGTCAGCAGTGGCTTGTGGTGCTTTTGGGACGATCAGAGGGTACGACGGCCGCAGCGGTCGACGCCACCGGCGGCCTGTAGGCTGCCGCGCTGACAACCCCTACCCCCGACTGGAGCTGCCGTGGTGACCACGCCGCGGGCCTGGAGGCAGGCCCCGCAGGTGCGCGTCGACGCCGAGGGGATCACCGCCCGGTCGGGCCGCGAGCTGGTGCTCGACGTCCTCTTCGACGGGCGCCGCATCTGGTCGCTGTGGCTGCACCGCGACGGCGCCTCGCGCGGTCGTGACACGTTCGTCGCCTGGCCCAAGGGGTTGGTGCGCTTCCTCGACGGCACGGCCCAGGTCTCGGTCGTCGTGCACAGCACCGGTGAGGTGCTCTACGACCGCGCGCACTCGTTCGGCACCTCGACCGGCCGGATCGAGGTGGTCGACCGCGACGGCAACCCGCTCGCCACGGACAAGACCGGCAAGCTGGTCAAGACGTTCGGGAACCGCAGCGCCGAGCACGTCTCCCCGCTCCTGGACGCGGTCGCCGAGGTGCTCGCCGCGCTCGGCCGGGCGGGCGTCGAGCCCTTTCTCGCCTACGGGACCCTGCTCGGCGCGGTCCGCGAGGGTCGGCTGCTGGGCCACGACAGCGACGCCGACCTCGGCTACGTCAGCCGGCACACGACCCCGGTCGACGTGACCCGCGAGTCCTTCCGGCTGCAGGCCAGCCTCGCCGAGATGGGCTACGAGACCCAGCGCTACTCCGGCGGTGCGTTCAAGGTGAAGGTGGCCGAGGCGGACGGCTCGATCCGGGGGCTCGACGTGTTCGGTGGCTTCCTGCGCGACGGGATGCTCTACCTGATGGGCGAGATCCGGACGCCGTTCAAGGAGGAGTGGATCTTCCCCCTCGGGACGGCCGTCCTCGAGGACCGCACGTTCCCGGTGCCCGCCGACCCGGCGCGGCTGCTCGCGGCGACCTACGGCGCGGGCTGGCGCACCCCCGACCCGGCCTTCCACTTCCACACCCCCGCCACGACCTACCGACGGCTCAACGGGTGGTTCCGCGGGCTCCGGGTGGACCGGCCGATGTGGGACCGGCTCTACCGCCTGCGTCCCACGCCCGAGTCGTGGGAGCCCAGCGACCTGGCGCGTGCGGCGTTCGGCGCCCACGGCGCCGAGGCGTCGTACGTCGACCTCGGCTGCGGCCACGGCGTCGACGCCCGGTGGCTCGCCGAGCAGGGTGCCACGACCTGGGGCCTGGACCACGTGCCCGAGGCCTACGCCGCGGCCGCCGAGGCCACCGCGGAGGCCGGCCGTGCGCGCTACCTCTACCTCAACCTCCTGGAGATGCGCTCGGTGCTGTCCACCGGAGCCCTCCTCGCCCGGGGGCCGGCACCGCGGATCGTGCTCGGCCGCCACCTGCTCGACTGCCTGGAGCGCTCGGGCCGCCTCAACCTCTACCGGCTGGCCGGCATGGCGCTGCGCGAGGGCGGCGAGCTGCGCCTGGAGTTCCTGGCCCGCAAGGGCAACGACGGCTACGCCGGACCGCGCCGTCTCCGTGCCCGTCGCCCCGACCGGATGGCGGCCGAGCTGGAGCGGGCGGGAGGCACGATTCGCGACCGCACCATCCTGCTAGCCTCGGGACCGTCAAGCGGCCGTGAGGCGGACGTCGTCCCCTCCAGGATCTGTCGGATGGTGGTGTCGTGGGATCGCTGAAGACGGCCTTCGGCCGACGCCGCCGCGCGGTCGGGGAGAAGCTCGCGGACGTGTCGGTCCTCGACCTGCGCCACCGCGTGAACCGGCTCGAGCACGAGGTGCAGGAGTGCCGGGCGCTCAACCTCCGGCTGGCCGAGCTGACCGACCTGGTGACCGAGCTGCTCCTGCCCGTCGCCCAGCGTGACGAGGCCAGGGTGAGCGAGCTGGTCGAGCGTTACCAGCGCTCCCTGTGACCCGATGGCCACCCGCGTCTTCTTCCATGTCGGCCTCCCCAAGACCGGCACCACCTTCATCCAGACCGTGCTCTGGGAGAACCGGCCCGCCCTCGCCGAGCAGGGCATTCTCTACCCGGGAGGGCGACGCCGCGAGCACATGTGGTCGACGCTGGTCATCCGCGAGCACCCGGGCCTGGAGCGCCGCAACCCGCGTGCGGCCGGCGCGTGGGGCCGGCTGCTCGAGCAGGTGGAGGCGGCGCCCGACGGTGCGCTGATCACCCATGAGTTCTTCGGCGCCGCGTCGGCCGAGCAGGCCAAGCGTGCCCTGGCCGACCTCGGCGACGTCGAGACCCACCTCATCGTCACGGCCCGCGACCTGCTGACGCTGCTGACGAGCTACTGGCAGGAGTACGTCAAGCACGGCTTCGACAGCACGCTGGACGCCTTCCCGGTCACCGAGGAGCCCGGTGACGAGTGGGGCTGGGCGGCCGTCGACCTGCAGGGCGTCCTCGCGCGCTGGGGCGCCTCCCTCCCGCCCGAACGGGTCCACGTCGTGGTGCTGCCCGAGCCCGGCGCGCCCCGCGAGACCCTGGTGCGGCAGTTCGCCGCGGTGATGGGGGTCGACGCCGGAGGCTTCGACTTCTCGGCGGCGAAGCCGAACCCCTCGCTCGGCGTCGTCGAGGCCGAGCTGCTGCGCCGGATCGGGCCCCGCCTCGACGGCTTCACCAGTGCCCTCGACCGCGGTGTGTGGGTCCGCAGCTATCTGGGACACGAGGTGCTCCGACCCCGCCGGGGCGACACCTTCCGGCCCTCGGACGACCGGGTCGCCGTGCTCGCGGCCCGCGCCGACGCCGCGGTGGACGCCGTACGCGCCGCAGGGTACGACGTCGTGGGAGACCTCGAGCGCCTGCGCGTCGGCGCCGTCTCCGGTCTCCGTCATCCCGACGCCGTCACGGAGACCGAGCTGCTCGACGCCGCGCTCGACACGATCGCCACGATGATGGGCGACCTGCGCAGGTTCCGGCGCGACAACACCCGGATGCAGCGCGAGCTCGCGGTGCCGCCGACCCGGTGGGACCTCCTGGGCGAACGGCTACGGCGCTGGGACCCCCGTCGCCTACGATGACCGCGACACCCTTCGCCGCATGTCGAAGGGGCTGTTCGGCGAACCTTCGTTTAAGATAGTTCGTTGTCCTATCCAACGAGGCTCGGGGGGCCCCGGTGATCCGCAAGCTGCTGGTGTGCTCGGTCGTCGGGCTGGTGCTCGGTGCCGGCGCTGTCCTGCCGACCGCCCAGGCGACGACGGGCGGTGGCGGGCCGACCCCCGGCAGCAGCCCGCACGCGACCTGGAAGCCCCCGACGGGCGCGGCCTTCAACTATCCCGTGGGCAGCTATGCGGCCCGCACGGTGCTCGTCAGGCGCGTGATCGCGGCCATCGACCACACGCTGGGTGGCGAGACCATCCGGATGGCGGCGTACTCCTTCCAGCGCACCGACGTGATGAACGCCCTGCTGAAGGCACACCGACGGGGGGTGCGTGTCCAGATCGTCCTCAACGACAACTGGTTCTCGCGTCAGACCTTCCACCTACGGCGGGTGCTGGGTCACAACTTCCACCACAAGAGCTTCGTGGTGTTCTGCAAGGGCTCCTGTCGAGGTGGCGCGGGCAACCTCCACATGAAGGTCTACACCTTCAGCCGCACCGGCGCGGCCCGCGACGTCGTGATGACGGGGTCGGCCAACATGACCGACCGAGCCGTCTCGCTGCAGTGGAACGACCTCTACACGATGAACCACGAGACCGTCCTCTACCACGCGTTCGCCCGGGTCTTCAACCAGCTCAAGCGAGACCGGCGCGTCTCGCCGCGGTGGCTGACCTTCAGCGAGGGCCGCATCGGCGGCCAGTTCTACAAGACGGCGAACGGCGCCGGGGCGGGGTCGAGCAGCCGGGTCACCTCACGGACCATGTCCAAGCTGCCCGGGCCGCGGCGCGACCCCGTGCTCCAACGACTGAAGAAGGTCAGGTGCACGGCGGTGAAGGGTGCCGGCAGCAACGGGCACACGGTCATCCGGATCACGATGTACGGCTGGAACCACGCCCGGGGCAAGTGGATCGCGGCGGAGGTCGCCGATCTCAAGCGCCGTGGCTGTGACGTCAAGGCGATCCTCGGGGTGCCCGGCGGCGGGGTCCAGAAGGTCCTCCACAACGCCCACATCCCCCTCCGGAGCTCCGACTACAACTACCTCAACAGCGGGACGGTCGCCGACCCCGAGTGGGTCGTCAACTTCTACTCCCACCTCAAGGTGCTGGCGATCAACGGCACCATGAGCGGCAAGCCGGTGCACCGCGTGTGGACGGGCTCGGAGAACTGGTCGCCGATGTCGTTCCGCAACGACGAGATCATCCTGCGCATCGACAGCGCCAAGAACTACCGCACCTACGTCGCGTGGTTCGACTTCATGTGGCGCCACGGCACGCATGCGCTGGGGATCAAGCCGCTGGGCAAGCCGATCCCGACCAAGCTCCCCTGACGCTCTCGGCCCGACCGCCCTCAGGCGTGGCCGCCGGGCGGGCAGAAGACCGCAGCCGCGTCGTGCGGGGCCTGGATGCAGCGACGCAGGGAACGCATCGGGGGCAGGGTCGCGGTCGTCCGGATCAGCGGGTGGTCGCTGATCCGGCGCGACTTCGTCGACATGTCGCGCAGGTAGTCGGTGAACTGGACCTCGGTCGTCCCGGTGATCCAGTCGATCTGCGTCGGGCGGACGGTGTGGCAGCCGGACGCGTCACGCATGGCGCCGCCGGCCGCGTGGAGGGGGGCGAGCGCGCTGATCCGGCAGAAGAAGCTCTGGCGCTCGTTCATGTCGCCGGTGATGACGACGGGGTAGCCGTCCGCGACGAACGACCGGGTCAGGGCCGCCTCGATCGCCGTACCGGCGGTCCGGGCCCGTTGGGCCGGGCCGAACTTGTCGGCCGGGTTGTGGAAGTTGCCGAACCAGATCTCGCGCCCCGTGTGCACGTTGCGGAGGAGGACCTGCGGCATCGGGACCCGGCTGTTGAAGTAGGGGATCGGGGTGGTCTGGGCCCGGACCAGCTCCCAGTCGGAGGTGCGCCAGGCCAGGGAGTTCTGCACCGGCTGGCGGCCCAGGGCGGAGCCGGGATAGGCCTGGAAGTCGGGCGACAGGGCGCGGAAGGTGGCGTACTGGGGCTCCTGCAGCTCCTGGAACCCGATCACGCTCGCGTTCTGGGCCCGCAGGACGTCGACGGCCGCTCGCATCCGACGGATGCCCGAGGCGTAGCCCCTGCTGTCGCCACCGCGTGCGGTGTGGGAGTAGCCGAGGGCGTTGAAGGACACGACGTTGAACGTCGTCGGCTCGGCGAGGTCCTTGGAGACCTTCACGTAGCGGCGGGGGATGAGTGGCTTGCGGTGATGCAGGGGCGCCGGCTTCGGGGCGAGCCGCTGGTGGTCGGAGGCGGGCCGGGTCGAGTCCTGGGTGTGCTCGCTCGAGGACGTCGCGCCCGACCGGCCGACCTCGGCGGCCGCGCTGTGGGGTCGGGGCGAGGCGAGGTTGAGGGCGATCCCCACGACGGCGAACAGCACCAGGGCCAGTGCCAGGGACATCAGCGAGAGGTTCCGGTTCGACGGGCCGCCCGGGCTCTGCGAGTGCCGGGGAGACTCGGTGGTGGACCGGCGGCTCATCTCGACCCTTTCCTACGCGCGTGAGGGGGTGTCACCCGTCGTGGCGCCCGCCGACGCGGCGCAGGTGCAGGGCTCGATCATAGCGAGGGCGATGGCACCGCGAGGGCGGGTCGAGTAAGTCACAGTGGGTTCCCGGGCGCAGCACCCGCCGACATACTGGCCGCACTCCCTGCACCCGACGGAAGGACCCGCCACGCCATGGGCCGCCTCTGCCAGACCGACGGTCTCACCGACGACCAGACGGAGATCCTCAAGGCGGTGCGCAGCTTCGTCGAGCGGGAGATCCTGCCGGTCGCCACCGAGCTCGAGCACGCCGACGAGTACCCCACGAAGATCGTGGAGGGGCTCAAGGAGCTCGGCATCTTCGGACTGATGATCCCCGAGGAGTAC
This sequence comes from uncultured Actinomycetota bacterium, assembly GCA_963797325.1. Classification (GTDB taxonomy): domain Bacteria; phylum Actinomycetota; class Actinomycetes; order Propionibacteriales; family Nocardioidaceae; genus Nocardioides. The sequence goes on along the minus strand of CAWCPG010000012.1, from coordinate 85,096 downwards.
GACGGGCTCGGCGAGTCGCTGCTCACCTACGCGCTGGCGGTCGAGGAGATCGCCCGGGGCTGGATGAGCGTCAGCGGGATCATCAACACCCACTTCATCGTCGCCTACCTGCTCCTGCAGCACGGGACCGAGGAGCAGAAGAAGAAGTACCTGCCCCGGATGGCCACCGGGGAGGTGCGCGGTGCGTTCTCCATGAGCGAGCCGGGCTGCGGCTCCGACGTCGCAGCGATCACCACCAAGGCGACCCGGACCGACCCCTCGACTGGCTCAGGACAGGCGACGGAGTACGAGATCACCGGCCAGAAGATGTGGCTGACCAACGGCGGCTCGGCCAACCTCGTGGCGGTGCTCGTGAAGACCGACGAGGGTGCCGACTCCGTCTATCGGAACATGACCACGTTCCTGGTGGAGAAGGAGGAGGGCTTCGGCGAGACCGCCCAGGGCGTCACCATCCCCGGCAAGATCGAGAAGATGGGCTACAAGGGGGTCGACACCACCGAGATGGTGCTCGAGGGCCACCGGATCTCCGCCGACCAGATCCTGGGCGGTGAGCCCGGCAGGGGCTTCTACCAGATGATGGACGGCGTCGAGGTCGGCCGCGTCAACGTCGCCGCCCGCGGCTGTGGCGTCGCGAACCGGGCGTTCGAGCTCGGGGTCGCCTACGCCCAGCAGCGCGAGACGTTCGGCAAGAAGATCGCCGAGCACCAGGCCGTGCTGTTCCGGCTGGCCGAGATGGCGACCAAGATCGAGGCCGCCCACCAGATGATGGTCAGGGCGGCCCGGACCAAGGACAAGGGCGAGCGCAACGACCTCGAGGCCGGCATGGCGAAGTACCTCGCGAGCGAGTACTGCTCCCAGGTCGTCGAGGACTCCTTCCGGATCCACGGCGGCTACGGCTTCTCCAAGGAGTACGAGATCGAGCGGCTCTACCGCGAGGCGCCGATGTTGCTGATCGGCGAGGGCACCGCCGACATCCAGCGGATGATCATCGGGCGACGCCTGCTGGAGGACTACCGGCTCTGAGGGCCGACCGGTGACGCACCCGCAGACCAGGCACTTCCGCGAGCAGGCGCTGGGGTGTCTCCACCTCGGCTCGCCGATGTACGGCGAGCTGCTGGCGCGGCTGGCCGACGACCTCGAGGGCGGCGGCCCCACGGTCGGCGTGCTGCGCGAGCACGAGGCGGATCCCGGTCCGTCCGCGCTGGCACTGCGGCTGGCCGGGAGCCTGCACCGCCTCGTCCTCGACGGCCGCGCGCCCGAGCTCGCGGCCTACTACCCGACCGTGGGGGGTGTCTGGGCGGCCGAGGGGTGCGACGCCGTCGTGGCGTTCCTCGCGGCGCGTGGCGAGGAGGTGCGGCCGTTGCTCGACCGGCCTCCCCAGACCAACGAGGTCGGCCGCGCCGCCGCCCTCGTGGGTGGGCTGCTGCGGCTGACCGCGCGCTGGCCGCTCCCCGTGCGACTGTGGGAGATCGGGGCCAGTGGCGGGCTCAACCTCCAGGCCGACCGGTTCCGGTTCTCCGGCGACGCCGGCTCCTGGGGCGACGGCGACAGCCCGGTCGTCCTCGAGGACGCCTGGACCGGCGTGCCCCCTCCGGTGGGCGCCGACCTGCGGGTGGTGGAGCGCGGCGGCTGCGACCTCAGCCCGGTGGACGTCACCACGCACGACGGCGCGCTCACGCTGACGGCGTACGTGTGGCCCGACATGACGGCTCGCCACCAGCGGCTGGCCGGCGCGATCGCGCTCGCCCGGAACGACCCGGTGCGGATCGACCGGCTGGATGCCGCGGCGTACGTCGAGCGTCTCGACCTGCGGCCCGGGCACCTGACGGTGCTCTGGCACAGCGTGATGTGGCAGTACGTGCCCGCACCGCAACGGGCCCGGGTGACCGCGCGGCTCGCCCAGCTCGGTCGGGCGGCGAGCCACGACGCCCCGCTGGTGCACCTGTACGCCGAGCCCACGCGGCGTGGGCCGGGGAGGAGCACCGGTTCTGGGTCTGGGCGCAGACCTGGCCGGGGCCCCGGGAGCCGGTGGTCCTGGGCCGGATGGCGGCGCACGGGATTCCCGTCACCTGGGAGTGACGACGTGCCCTGCGCGCCTCACCCGCCCACCCCTACGCTGGCCCTGCGCGCGCGGTCGCGGGCGTCCTGGACGACACACACACGGAGGCGCACATGTTGGTCGTGACCAGCAACGACATCCCCGGCTGGGAGATCCGGCAGGTCTGCGGAGAGGTGTTCGGCCTGACCGTGCGCTCCCGCAACGCGTTCTCGCAGATGGGTGCCGGGTTCAAGTCGCTGGTGGGTGGCGAGCTCAAGGGCATGACCACCAACCTCGTGGCCAGCCGCAACGAGGTGATGGGCCGGATGATCGACGAGGCCCGCAACCGCGGTGCGAACGCCGTCGTCGCGATGCGGTTCGACACCTCGGAGATGGGCGACACCTGGACCGAGATCTGCGCCTACGGCACGGCCGTGGTCGCCGTCCCGGTGACCGACGCCGCACGCGAGACCGCGCAGCGGCTCGGCTACGGCCAGGCGCAGGCGCCGCAGCAGCCGGTGGCCGCCGATCCCTACGGCGGTGGGCAGCCGGTCCAGTAGGGCTCAACTCCCTCGACCGGCGACCGGTCGGATGGCAAGGTGGAGGCATGACTGCGGACAACCACGCCAACGACGACCTCAAGGCCAAGATGCGCGAGGCCCTGGACCGCAAGAACGCCAAGGCGAAGGGTGTCGCGGAGGACGCTCCGCTGAAGGAGAAGGCCCACGGCTCGGAGGTGCAGGGGGCCGCCGGCCCGAAGATGCACCGCCGCAAGGCCGGTGGCGGCGGTTCCTGAGGAGCCGGTCAGCGCGTCGCGCGGGAGAGGTGGAGGTTGAGCCGCCACCCGGCCCAGGCCAGTGCCCCGAGCGGGATCGGGAGCCAGAAGGCGATCAGTCGGTAGAGCAGCGTCCCGACCACGGCCTGGTCGGCGGTCACGCCGATCAGGACGAGCAGCGTGGTCATGCCGGACTCGACGAAGCCGAGTCCGCCCGGGGTCAGCGGGATCAGGGCGAGGGCCTGGGCGACGGCGTACACCATCAGCACCTGCGACGCGCGGGCGTGGGCGCCGACGGCGGTGAGGGCGGCGACCAGCGCGGCGAAGTCGAACATCCGGTTGCCGGCGGCCGCCGTCAGCGCCCGGGTGCGCCGGCCCTCGAACGACGCAGCGACGCGGTCGCGCGCGGTGATCAGTGCGAGGGCGGCCGAGTCGGCGGTGACGCCGGACCTCACGAGGTGGATCATTCGGCCCGCCAGGCCGCCTGCGAAACGGACGAACGGCGTCCAGAGCAGGATGGTGACGCCGAGCGCCACGATCACCAGCCCGACGACCAGCGAGACCAGGAGGCCGTAGGCCAGCTGCCTGGCCGTCGGCGGCCCGATCAGCAGCGCCGGCACGGTGAGGATCGGGAGCAGGAGCAGGACGCCGGTCGTGAGCAGGCCCATCGCCGTCATCGCGGACGCCACGGCTCCCGGTTGCTCGCCGGCGTCGATGAGCACCTTGGCCTGGACGACACCGGCCGTCGCCGGTCCGCCCGGGACGATCTTGCCCGCGGCGTTGCCGGCCAGGTGCGCGGTCGCCGCGGTGCCCCAGGCGATGGTCCGGTGAGTCCCGTCCGGCCCCGCCGGGACTGCGCAGCGCCAGCCGGGTCAGCCACCACATCGAGGACATGCTGAGGCCGACCAGGACGATCAGCACCACGAACCACCAGGGCTCGACGTCGCGGAGCCGGGGCCAGGACCCGAACAGGGCGAGGAGTCCGGGGGCCACGATGTAGAAGCCGATCGCGGTGAGCACCAGACTGACGGTGCGGGTGCCCCAACGCCGCACCAGACGTGACCTCACCGACCTCGCCGACATCGCCGTACGCACGTCCCTCTCTCCGGGATCGACCGGTCGGCGCCGCTCGACCCAGCCGGGTGCGCGTCAGGCTACTCGCCGACGCTCACCGGTGGGCTCAGCGGCCCGGCCAGCCGGCACCCGGGACGTCGACCTGTTCGCGCAGGACCTGCCCGTCCCACTCGGTGTGGGTCATCAGCCCCGCGGCGCCCGGCCAGACGGCTGCGACGACGTAGAGCGCCGGAGTGGCGTCGCCGCCGAGCATGCAGGCGAAGGCGCCGCGGTCGAGGCCGACGGTGTCGAGCACGGCGCCGCCCTCCGCGACCCGGACACAGACCTGGTGGGGCACGTCGGCGAACCAGGCGGCGCCGACGGCGTCGAGGCAGATGCCGTCGGGGTTGTGGTCGCCCAGGTCGGCCCAGATGCGACGCCCCGAGAGCGACCCGTCGTCCTCGATGGTGAAGCCCACCAGGTGGTGGCGGTAGGAGTCGGCCACCACCAGCGTGCTGCCGTCGGCGGAGATCGCCATCCCGTTCGGGAACGCGAGGTCGTCGGCCACCACTCGAACCTCGCCGGTCGGGGGTCACCAGGCCGACGAGGCCGGGCTGCACCTCGCCCTGCGGGTGGCCGGAGGCGAAGTCGAAGTCGGGGCTGTTCACATACGACGTTGCCGCGGCCGTCCACGACGACGTCGTTGCAGCCGTGGGACGAGAGCCGCGACAGGTCGGCGTACGGCGTCAGTGTGCCGTCGTCCTCGAGGGTCAGCAGTGCCCGCTCCTGGTTGGAGACCAGGACGAGCCGTCCGTCGGGCAGGAAGTCGAAGCACAACGGCAGCGACCGGTGCTCCACGACCACCTCGGTGGTCCCGGCGTCGTCGACCGCGACGATCCGGCCGCCGGTCCAGTCGCTGAACCACAGCCGGCCCTCGTGCCACCGCGGCGACTCGACCAGGCCGAAGCCCGAGCACAGGACGTCCATGACCGGCATGCTCCCACCACCAGGCCGTCGACCAGTGACGTCGGTGAACCGCCGCGGGCGGTTCGGCGATGTCACTGCGGTCGGCGCGTGAGGTATCCCACGGGCAGCGCCGTCGAGCGTGGAGCGGGTCTGCGGCAGGATGGCGGCCATGCAGTTCGGACGCAGCTACGAGGAGTTCGAGGTCGGCGCGACGTACCGGCACTGGCCGGGCAAGACGGTCACGGAGTACGACGACCACCTGTTCTGCCTGCTCACCATGAACCACCACCCGCTCCACCTCGACGCGCACTACGCCGAGGAGACCACGCAGTTCGGCAAGAACGTCGTGGTCGGCAACTACGTGTACTCGATCCTGCTGGGCATGAGCGTCCCCGACGTCTCCGGCAAGGCGATCGCCAACCTCGAGATCGAGTCGCTGCGCCACGTGGCGCCGACGTTCCACGGCGACACGCTGTACGGCGAGACCACGGTGCTCGACAAGTGGGAGTCGAAGAGCAAGGACGACCGTGGCGTCGTCCACGTCGAGACCATCGGCTACAACCAGGACGGCAAGGTCGTGTGCATCTTCCGTCGCAAGGTGATGGTGCCCAAGGACAGCTACCTCGAGGCGCGCGGCGGCGAGCAGCCCGGCCGCCCGTGCCGCAGCCGGACAAGAACTGGCCGGGTCCCGCTCGAGTCGTAGCCCGGCCGATCAGCCGGATGATGCGGGGCGTGCGCTGACCGGCGCGAAGGCGCGCGCGAGAGGCAGGATGCCGAGCACCAGCACCATCGGGACGGCGAACCCGACCCGGAGGTTGCCGGCGCCGGCCAGGCCGATCATCACCGCGCCGAGCAGTGAGCCCGGCGTAGTTGAACTGGTTGAAGCGACCGATCACCGCGTCCACCCGCGCATGCCGGATCACCGGGTCGGGCTCGTCGGAGCCGGCGATCCTGGCGGCCGCCGAGAAGCTGAGCGGCGCCACCACCGCCACGCCGCCGCCCATCACCGTGAAGCCGAGGACGGCCACGGGCCACACCGGCGCGAAGACGGTGATCACCAGGCCGACGAACGCGATCACCGTGCCGACGCGGAGCACCCGCACGGCGCCGTAGCGCGCGACGAGGTGGTCGCCGGAGAGCCGGACGACACCGCTGGCGAGCAGGTAGGGGAACACCGCGAGCGCGACCAGGTTGGACGGTGCGTCGAAGACCTGGTCGAGGTACTGCGGTCCCCAGGTGAACGCGGCGGTGTCGACCATGTAGAAGAGCACCATGGCCAGGCCGACCATGATGATCGGTCGCCACGGCACGTGGACCGTGCTGGCCGCCACGACGGACTGCTCGGCGCGACGCAGGAACGGCGCGAACGCCATCGCCAGCGGCAGCACCGCCACCACGGCCACCGTGGACAGCGGCAGGTGGCCGGTGGCGAGCGCGAACGCGGAGCCGCACAAGCCGCCGAGGGTCCAGGCCCCGTGGAACGACGGCAGGATCGGACGGTCGTAGAGGTGCTCGAGCGCCACCGCCTGCATGTTCGTGGTCGCGTCCACGGCGCCGAGCGCGACGCCGTAGATCGCCATCGAGGCGATGAACACACCCTGGTCGGGGGCCAGCGCGAAGATCGGTACGGCGACCGCGATCCCGAGCAGACCCGTGCGCAGGATCACCGCGCTGTCCACCCGCTTGCAGGCGGTCTCGGCGAGCACCGAGCCGAGGCCGGCGAGCAGCACCATCATCAGGAGCAGGAGGGACAGCGTGGTGTCGCTGTAGCCCCAGTGCTTCTGCACCGTGGGGAGACGCGTCGTCAGGCTGATGAACACGAAGCCCTGGGTGAAGAACGCGCCTGCCGCGGCCCGCCGGTGGCGGACGAGGACCGCCGCGGAGCGCCGCGGGGTGGTGGTCGACATGAGGCGCATCGTGACACGTCGGGAGGCGTTGTGGTGATCATGGGGCCATGGCGAGTGACGAGATCTGGCTGGTCCGGCACGGCGAGACCGAGTGGAGCCGCGACGGCCGGCACACCTCGACCACCGACCTGCCGTTGACCGTCGAGGGCGAGCGAGTGGCGGCCGGGATCCGGGACCGTCTCGACGACGACCACTTCTCGCTCGTCCTCACCTCGCCCCGGCTGCGTGCGCGCGAGACCGCGCGGCTGGCCGGCCACCCCGAGGCCGAGGTCGACTCCGACCTCGCGGAGTGGGACTACGGCGACCTCGAGGGCGAGACCACGACCGAGATCCGGGAGACCTACCCGGACTGGACCATCTGGACCGGACCGGTGCCCGGCGGTGAGACGGCGGACCAGGTGTCGGCCCGCCTGGACCGCGTGGTCGACCGGTGCCGCGCCGCCGACGGCCGGGTGCTCGTCTTCGGGCACGGTCACGCGCTCCGGGCGCTGGCGGCGCGATGGCTCGACCTGCCCGTCACCGACGGCCGGCACTTCCGGCTCGACACCGCCACCGTCTCCGTCCTCGGCTACGAGCGCGAGACACCGGTGGTGCTGCGCTGGAACTCTTGACCGGCGAGCACCCTCGCCGCGACGGTGGGACACATGCCGCTCCAGGCCGAGTGCCCGCGCTGCCCCACACCCCTTCCCGCGAGCACCGACGGCGTGGCGTGTCCCGAGCACGGCCCGACCGCGCCCCTGCTGCGGCCGGACGCCCCGTCGTACGACGCGTTCGTCGAGGCCCTCGCCGCGGCCGGTGACTTCCCGACGTACCTGCCCTGGCCGATGAGCCCGGGCTGGACGGTCAGCGACTTCGCGGTGGTGTCCGCGGGCGGCAGGGGCCGCGCGACGCTGACCTGCAGCTCCGGCACCAGCGCCCTCGACGGGCCGGTCGACGTGTTCGTGGTCAGCGAGGAGTCCGGGGTCGGACTCGGCGCGCGATGCGCCGGCACCTCCCACCTCGACCCCGGCCCCGACCTGGGCGTGGGTCGGCCGCCGGTCCGGGTCCGGATCGGCAGCCAGTCGGTCCCGCTCTGGGCCGTCTCCACGGCGACGTCGGACGTCGAGCTCGACCGCTCGGTCTTCGCGGGGGAGGCGGCCGGGCGCTGGTTGTGGGTCGTCCTCCGCCCCGCCTCGGCCATGCTCCTGCTCCGCGACGAGTGGATCCTGCGCGACGTCTCGGGCATCGGGCCGCCGCTGGTGGAGCTGCCGTTCGGGGGCCCGCAACCGACCTGGTGAAGGGGAATCACAGCACCCGGTGACCACTGGCGGGTTGCGGAGGGACGAGCGCCTCTGCCCGCCCTCGGCGCCGCTCCTAGCGTCGTAGGTGCCGGGCTCCCGGTCCGGCGTGCCGAAGGAGCTGGAGATGAGTCAGGTACTCGACCGGCCCGTCGACCAGACGGGCGACGGAGACCACCCGCGTCGTGGCGTCGGCCTGGGCCTGGCGGCCCTGACCGCGCTCGTCGTCGGATCCATGATCGGCAGCGGGATCTTCGCGCTGCCCTCGCAGATGGCGGCCAGTGCCGCGCCGGGACCGTTGCTCATCGGCTGGGCGATCACCGGGGTCGGCATGCTGATGCTCGCCTTCGTCTTCCAGACCCTGGTCGCCCGCAAGCCCGACGTCGACGGCGGCGTCTACGGCTACGCCCGCGCCGGGTTCGGCAACTACGTCGGCTTCACCTCGGCCTGGGGCTACTGGGTCAGCGCGTGGGTCGGCAACGTCGGCTACCTGGTGCTGCTGGCCTCGACGCTGGGCTACTTCTGGCCCGCCGTTCGAGGGTGGCAACACCTGGCCGCCGATCATCGTCGCCTCGGTCGTGCTGTGGGTCGTCCACTGCCTGACCCTGCGCGGCGTGCACAACGCGGCGTTCGTCAACACCGTCGTGACGATCGCCAAGGTCGTCCCGATCGTCACCTTCATCGCGGTCGCGGCGGTCGGCTTCAAGGCCGGCATCTTCACCGCCGACTTCTGGGGCCACAGTCACCAGCATCGACGGCGCCTCGCTCGGCACCACCCTGGACCAGGTCAAGAACATGATGCTGGTGACCGTCTGGGTGTTCATCGGCGATCGAGGGCGCCGCGGTCTACTCGCCAGCGCGCCGCCCGCGTAGCGACGTCGGCCGGGCCACCGTCATCGGCTTCGTCGGCGTGCTCGCGCTGCTGCTGATGGTCAACCTGCTGTCCTACGGCCTGATGGCCCAGGCGAAGATCGCCGGCCTCTCCGACCCCTCGATGGCGGCGCTGATGAAGGACCAGGTCGGCAGCTGGGGTGCCGGCTTCATCTCGATCGGCCTGCTGGTCTCGCTGCTGGGCGCCCTGCTCGCGTGGGTCCTGCTCTGCGTCGAGATCCTGCGCCTGCCGGCGCGCGACCACGTGCTCCCGGCCGTCCTCGGCCGCGAGAACGCGCACGGCGCGCCGCACGTCGCGCTGTGGCTGACCAACATCTGCGTGCAGGCGATGCTGGTCTGGACCCTGTTCAACTCCAGCACCTACACCCAGCTGATCTACCTGGCCACCTCGCTGATCCTGCTGCCCTACCTGTGGTCGGCGGCCTACCAGGTGCTGCTCGCCGTGCGCGGCGAGACCTACGAGCACGGGCACGGGCGGACCGGACCTGGTCATCGGCGCGCTCGCCCTCGCGTACGCCGTGTGGCTGGTCTACGCGGGTGGCTGGCAGTACGTCCTCGTGGCCGGGCTGTTCTACCTCGTCGGCACCGCGTTCTTCGTGTGGGCCCGCAAGGAGAGCCAGCAGGTCGTGTTCACCGCGGTCGAGAAGGTGCTGGTCGGCGTCGTCGTGCTGCTCTCGGTGGCAGCGGTGGTCGGCTTCATCCAGGGCTTCGTGTCGGTCTGAGGAGCGGACGATGACCGAGACGACTGGCGGACTGCGAGTCCACCTCGAGGTCGGCGTGTGGTCGGAGGTGGGTCGGCTGCGGCGGGTGATGGTCTGCTCGCCGGGTCTGGCCCACCTCCGGCTCACCCCGGACACCTGCGACGAGCTGCTCTTCGACGACGTGATCTGGGTGGACCGCGCCAAGCGGGACCACTTCGAGTTCGTCACCAAGATGCGCGACCGCGGGGTCGAGGTGCTCGAGACTGCTCGACCTGCTGACCGACGTGGTCGGCCATGCCGGAGGCGCGGGCCTGGGTCCTCGACCGCAAGATCACCGACGACCTGGTCGGGCCCGGGCTCACCCACGAGCTGCGGGCCTGGCTCGACGAGCTGCCCGCCGGCCGGCTCGCGGAGCTCCTGATCGGGGGCGTCACCTGGCGCGACGTGCCCGACGACTTCGCCGGGCCGTTCCTGCCCGCCCTCCGCGCGGCTCCGACCAGCCGGGCTTCGTCCTGCCGCCGCTGCCGAACACCCTGTTCACCCGCGACAACACCTCCTGGATCTTCGAGGGCGTCACGCTGAACCCGATGTACTGGCCGGCCCGGCGCCAGGAGACGCTGCTGACCACGGCGCATCTACCGGTTCCACCCGGCCTTCGCCGACGCGTCGTACGACGTGTGGCTGGGCGACCTCGACGGCCGCCGGCCGACCACGGGTTCGCCACCCTCGAGGGCGGCGACGTGATGCCGGTCGGCAAGGGCGTCGTGGCTGATCGGCATGGGCGAGCGCACCTCGCACCAGGCCGTCACCCAGGTGGCGCGGGCCCTGTTCAAGGCCGGCGCGGCCGAGCACGTGATCGCGGCGAGCCTGCCGCGCACCCGGTCGGCGATGCACCTCGACACCGTGTTCACCTTCTGCGACGCGGACGTGGTCACGACGTTCGCGCCGGTGGTCGACGCGATCGTGCCGTTCAGCCTGCGGCCCGACGACGGCGCGCCGTCCGGGATCGACATCCGCCGCGAGGACCAGCGGCTTCGTGCCGACCCTGTCGGCGGCGCTCGACGTCGAGCTTCCGGGTCGTCGACACCGGCGGCGACCGGTTCGGCGCGATGCGCGAGCAGTGGGACGACGGCAACAACGTCGTCGCCCTCGAGCCCGGCGTCGTCGTCGGCTACGACCGCAACACCTACACCAACACCCTGCTGCGCAAGGCGGGCATCGAGGTCATCACCATCCCCGCCGGCGAGCTCGGCCGGGGCCGCGGCGGCGGCCGCTGCATGACCTGCCCGATCCTGCGCGACCCCGTCTACTGATCCGCCAGAGGTCGGAGCCATGCCCGCCTTCAACAACCGCGACCGCGACCTGCTGAGCCTGGTCCACCACACCGAGCGCGACCTGCGCTTCCTGCTCGACCTCGCCCGCGACCTCAAGCGGGCGAAGTACGCCGGCGTCGAGCAGCAGCGCCTGCGCGGCAAGAACATCGCGCTGATCTTCGAGAAGACCTCCACCCGGACGCGCTGCGCCTTCGAGGTGGCGGCGTACGACGAGGGCGCGCACGTGACCTACATCGACCCGACCTCGTCGCAGATCGGGCACAAGGAGTCGATGAAGGACACCGCGCGCGTGCTCGGCCGGATGTATGACGCGATCGAGTACCGCGGCGTCGACGCCAGGAGAACGTCGAGACACTGGCGGAGTACGCCGGCGTGCCGGTCTTCAACGGGCTGACCGACGAGTTCCACCCGACCCAGATGCTGGCCGACGTGCTCACGATGACGGAGCACTCCGACAAGCCGTTGCACCAGATCTCCTACGCGTTCGTGGGCGACGGCCGCAACAACGTGGCGAACTCGCTGCTGCTGGTCGGCTCGAAGCTGGGGATGGACGTCCGGATCGGCGCGCCGCGGGAGCTGTGGCCGAGCGAGGAGCACGTGGCGCTGTGCCGCAGGCTTCGCCGTCGAGTCCGGCGCCCGGGTCACGATCACCGACGACCCGGTCGAGGCCGTGCGCGGCGTCGACTTCGTGCACACGGACGTCTGGGTCTCGATGGGGGAGCCGATCGAGACCTGGGGCGAGCGGATCGACCTGCTCCTGCCCTTCCAGGTGAACCCCGAGCTGATGGCCGCGGCGGAGAACCCGCGGGTGCGCTTCATGCACTGCCTCCCGGCGTTCCACAACGCCGAGACGACGGTCGGGGCCCGGATCGCCGAGAACTACGGCGTGCTGAAGAACGGCATCGAGGTCACCGAGGACGTCTTCGAGTCCCCGGCCAACATCGCGTTCGAGCAGGCGGAGAACCGGATGCACACCATCAAGGCCATCCTCGTCGCGGCGCTCGGCTGAGGGCGGGTGGCGACGATGAGGATGGTGATCGCCCTGGGTGGCAACGCGCTGCTGCAGCGCGGGCAGCCGATGACGGCGGAGAACCAGCGGGCCAACATCCGGCTCGCGGTCGAGCGGATCGCTCGGGTCGTCCCGGGCAACGAGGTGGTGATCGCCCACGGGAACGGCCCGCAGGTCGGGCTGCTGGCGCTCCAGGCGGCGGCGTACGCCGACGTCGCGCCGTACCCGCTGGACGTCCTCGGTGCCCAGACCGAGGCGATGATCGGCTACGTCATCGAGCAGGAGCTCGGCAACCTGCTGCCGTTCGAGACGCCGCTCGCCACGCTGCTCACCATGATCGAGGTCGACCACCACGACCCGGCCTTCGACCACCCGACGAAGCCGATCGGACCCGTCTACGACCGCGCCACCGCGGAGCGGCGGGCCCGCGACGACGGGTGGGCGATCGCGCCGGACGGCGACGGCTTCCGACGGGTCGTGGCCAGCCCGGAGCCGCGCCGGATCTTCGAGCTGCGGCCGATCCGACAGCTGCTCGAGCGCGGGACCGTCGTGGTCTGCGCCGGCGGCGGTGGGATCCCGACGGTGTACGACGCGGAGGGACACCTGCACGGCATCGAGGCCGTGATCGACAAGGACCTCGCCTCGGGGCTGCTGGCCAAGGACCTCGAGGCCGACCTGCTGGTGATCGCCACCGACGTCGACGGCGTCTACACCGACTGGGGTACGCCGGAGCAGCGCCGGCTCGACCGGGTGACCCCGGACGAGCTCGAGCCGCTCTCGCTGCCGGCCGGGTCGATGGGTCCGAAGGTGCGGGCGGCCTGCCGGTTCGCTCGCGAGACCGGCCACGACGCCGTGATCGGGTCGCTGACGGACATCGTGGAGCTGGTGGCGGGCACGGGTGGGACCCGGGTCTCGCCCGAGGCGGCCCTGGCGCACGACCTGGGGCCGTACTGCGGACGCCGGTAGCCCACCGGCGGACCGGGCTCAGCGGCGGCCGAGCGACTGGAACCGCTGCAACAGCCCGGTCGGCGCGTGCCGGCTCACGGTGGCGATCAGCTTGTAGCGCCGGCTCGGGATCGACAGCGCCTTGCCGGCGTCCCAGTCGGAGAGGGCCTCGTCGACGACCCGGTCGACGTCGAGCCAGAGCGGGCGCGGCACGGAGTCACGGCTGACGTCCATCCGCTCGTGGAACTCGGTCCGGGTGAAGCCCGGGCAGAGGGTCATCACGTGCACGCCCTGGGGCGCGTACTCCTGGGAGGCCCAGGCCCCGAAGGTGGTGACCCAGGCCTTGGCCGCGCTGTAGCTCCCGCGAGGCTGGTACGCCGCCACGCTGGCGACGTTGATGATGCCGCCCGACCCCCGCGCCGTCATCGGTCCCAGGGCGGCGTGAGTCAGCCGCATCACGGCCGTGACGAGGATGTCGAGGGCGGCCTGCTCCTGCTCGACGGAGTTGTGGGTGAAGCGCCGCTTGAGCCCGAAGCCGGCGTTGTTGACCAGCAGGTCGACCGGCCGGGTCTCGTCGGTCAGACGCTCCTCCACCAGCGCCATGCCGGCGCGGTCGGACAGGTCGGCCGCCAGCACCTCGCTCGCGGCGCCGTGGCCCCGCGACAGCTCGTCGGCCAGCGCCCGCAGCCGGTCCTGGTCGCGCGCGACCAGGACGAGGTCGTAGCCCCGCTCGGCCAGACGCAGCGCGAGCACCCGGCCGATCCCGGCGGTCGGGCCGGTGACGAGGGCGACGGGGCGGGTGGGGACCGAAGACATGGCGTCAGCCAACCCGCCGGTGCGCGCTCTCTGCAAGTCGGTCCGGCATGATGGTCCTCGATGACCATCACACTCGCGGTCGCCAACCAGAAGGGCGGCGTGGCCAAGACGACCTCCGTCGCGTCGATCGGCGCCGCGCTGGCCGAGCAGGGTCAGCGGGTCCTGCTGGTCGACCTCGACCCCCAGGCGTGCCTGACCTTCTCGCTCGGCATCGATCCTGAGGACCTCGAGCTGTCGGTCCACCACGTGCTGACCAAGGGCCTCGACCCGGCCGAGGTCGTGATCGAGACCGACGACGGGGTCGACCTGCTGCCGGCCACCATCGAGCTGGCCCGGGCCGAGGCCGACCTCCTGACCCGCACCGGGCGCGAACACGTGCTCAAGGGCGCGCTCGACGACCTGGCCGGGACCACGACCTACGACTGGGTGCTGCTCGACTGCCCGCCCTCGCTGGGCGTGCTCACCGTCGCTGCCCTGACGGCGGCCGACGGGGTGCTCATCCCGCTGCAGTGCGAGACCCTGTCGCACCGCGGTGTCGGCCAGCTGCTCGACACCGTGCACGACGTACGCCGGTTCACCAACCGCGGGCTCGAGGTGTGGGGCGTGCTGCCGACGCTCTACGACGGGCGCACCAACCACGCCCGCGCCGTGCTCGACACGATCTCCGACACCTACGACCTGGAGGTGATCGGGCCACCGATCCCCAAGACCATCAAGTTCGCCGAGGCCCCGGCGGCCGGGCGCTCGATCCTGGCCACCAGCCGCAGCAGCAAGGGTGCGCGTGCCTATCGCGAGGTGGCCGAGACCCTGGCTGTGCGCAGCAGGCGCGGCACGTCGACGGGCGCACGGTGAGCACCCACCGTCGTGAGACGCGACCCCGCTACGGCCGGATCGCGGTCCTGTCGGCCTCGCTCACGGTCACCCTCGTGGCCGCCCTGGCCGGCCTCGGCTTCATCGCCTCGGGCTCTGCGACCGCCGGCGTGAAGGCCGACCCGGCGGCCTTCACGAGCAGCCCTTCGTCGACCACGGCCGACCCGAGTGCCCCCGCCCCCGACACGACCACCCCCGACACGTCCGGCGCCACCCCCCGCGAGTCGTCCGCCTCCTCGGCCGCATCGGCCGACGTCGCCGTCCCGGCGTCGAGCGGCACCGGCCGGCGGGTCGTCTTCAGCCAGGACCGGCAGCGGGTGTGGTTGCTCGACGCGAACGACGTGGTGAAGCGGACCTACCTCGTGTCGGGCAGCGTCACCGCCAACCTCCAGCCGGGCACCTACTCGGTCTACTCCCGGTCGCGCTGGGCCGTCGGCGTCGAGGACACCGGCGTGATGCAGTACTTCGTGCGGTTCACCCAGGGGCCCACGGGCGCCGCGATCGGGTTCCACACCATCCCCACGCGCAACGGCGTGCCACTGCAGACGGCAGCCCAGCTGGGCACACCGCAGTCACACGGGTGCATCCGCCAGAGCACACCCGACGCGGTCGCGCTGTGGAGCTTCGCGCCCGACGGCACCAAGGTCGTCGTCGTCGCCTGACGCGGGTCAGGACGCGCTGGACGTGCCCGGGCTACGACGCCGGCGGCGGCGGGGGCGGGACTGGCCGGCCGGACGCTCCGCGCCGTCGGTCTCGCCGGCGGCCACCGGGGTGCCGGCGGTGCCGGTCTCACCGGCCGCGACCTGCTGACCACCGCGGGTCCGTGACCTCGACCGCGTCCGGGCGCGCGGCGGCCGGTCACCGGAGCGAGCCGGGCGGCTGCCCTCGTCCTTGCGCGGCTTGGGCTCCACCGGCGCCGGATCGACGATGCGGCCCTTCGTACCGGCCGGGATGCCGAGGTCGTGGAAGAGGTGCTCGGAGGTGGAGTACGTCTCCTCCGGCTCGTCGAACGGCAGGTCGAGCGCCTTGTTGATCATCTTCCACCGGTGGAGGTCGGCCCAGTCCACGAAGGTCACCGCGATGCCGGTCGCGCCGGCGCGGCCCGTGCGGCCGATGCGGTGGATGTAGGTCTTCTCGTCCTCGGGGCAGGTGTAGTTGATGACGTGGGAGACGCCCTGTACGTCGATGCCGCGTGCGGCGACGTCGGTCGCGACCAGGACCCGCATCTTGTTCTCACGGAACTTCGTGAGCGCCTTCTCGCGCGCCACCTGAGCCATGTCGCCGTGGAGCGGCGAGGCCTTGAACCCGCGCTCGGCGAGGTCCTCGGCGACCCGCTGCGCCTGGCGCTTGGTCCGGGTGAACACGATGATCTTCTCGGCGTCCTCGGCCTGGAGGATCCGGCCGATGATCTCGGGCTTGTCGAGGTCGTGGGCCTGGAAGATGAACTGTGCGGTCGCCGGCACCAGCTGGGTGTCGTAGGACGACTCGGCCCGGATGTTCATCGGGTGGCGCATGTGGGTGCGGGCCAGGGAGACGATCGCGCCCGGCATCGTCGCCGAGAACAGCATGGTCTGGCGGGTCTCGGGGGTCATGCTCAGCAGCTTCTCGACGTCGGGCAGGAACCCCAGGTCGAGCATCTCGTCGGCCTCGTCGAGGACCAGGGCGTGGACGTGGGAGAGATCGAGCGACCGGCGGTTGCACAGGTCGATCAGGCGTCCGGGCGTGCCGACCACGATGTCGACGCCGCTGGACAGCGCGTCCAGCTGGGGCTCGTAGGGGACACCGCCGTAGACGGTGAGGACCCGGAGGCCGAGGTCCTTGCTCGCCAGCGCGAGGTCGCTGCTGACCTGGAGCGCGAGCTCACGGGTCGGGGCGACGATCAGCGCCTGCGGCTTGCCCTGCGGCAGGTCGGCGTACGCCGGGTCGGTCGGGGTGACGCTGCGCTGCATCACGGGGATGCCGAAGGCGAGCGTCTTGCCGGTGCCGGTGCGGGCCTGGCCGATCAGGTCGGTG
The DNA here is from genome assembly GCA_963797325.1 of uncultured Actinomycetota bacterium. Taxonomy (GTDB): domain Bacteria; phylum Actinomycetota; class Actinomycetes; order Propionibacteriales; family Nocardioidaceae; genus Nocardioides. Next base: position 68,501 of record CAWCPG010000012.1, on the reverse strand, counting down.
CCGAGCAGGGCGACCGACAGGGTCATCTCCTGGATGGCGAAGGGGGTGGTGATGCCGCCGCGCTCGAGCGCGTCGCAGATCTCGGGGAGCACCCCGAGCTCTCGGAAGGTGGTCACGATGTGGAGTTCGCTTTCAGTTCTGAGTCAGATCGTCGTGCGGCTGACCCAGGCTCGAACCCTTGCGTCTGCCGCGCACATGCCACGGCGCTCCCTGACTCGCTCGAGAGAGCGCGCGTCCTCACCGCTTGCGCGGGGACCACCCCAGTCTATCGGTAGCGTGTGAGCATGACGGAATCCGGGCCGGGGAGCGTGCCGCCGGCAGAGTCGGCCCAGGTCGTCTTCGAGGACGCGGACTACCGCCTGGCCGTGATCGACCTGCTCGGCGCGGTGGCCTACGGCGAGCTCTCGGCGTTCGAGCGCCTCGTCGACGACGCGAAGCTGGCGCCCACGATCCGCGACAAGGTCGAGATGAGCGGCATGGCGAGCCTGGAGTTCGGCCACGTGGCGCGCCTCCACGACCGGATCAGCGAGCTGGGGGCCGACCCGTTCGAGGCGATGGCGCCGTTCGAGGCGGCGATCGACTCCTTCCACGTGCACACCGCGCCGGCCGACTGGTACGAGGGGCTGATCAAGGCCTACGTCGGCGACGGCCTGGCCGCGGACTTCTACCGCGAGATCGCGGCGTACCTCGATGCGGGGACCCGCGACCTGATCATCGCCTCCCTGGAGGACTCGGGCCAGGCCGACTTCGCCGTACGACGCATCCGCCAGGCGATCGCGGACGACCCCACGCTCGGCGGGCGCCTGGCGCTGTGGGCGCGGCGACTGATGGGGGAGGCGCTGACCCAGGCACAGCGGGTGGCGGCCGAGCGCGACGCCCTGACGGCGCTCCTGGCCGGGGGGATCGACCGACCCGGTCTCGACCTGGCCGCGATCGGCCGGATGTTCACCCGGATCACCGAGCGGCACAACGAGCGGATGACCGAGCTCGGGCTCTCGGCCTGACCCGGTGGGTCGGCTGGGATCGCGACCAGGGACGTAGAGACCCCGCCCCGGCGGTGCCGGGACGGGGCCGTGGAACGTGTCGGTCAGACCTTCTTGGTGCGTCCGGTGACTCCGGCCGCGATCACCACGAGGACGGCGGCGATGATGATCGAGACGAAGAACGCGGTCCAGTCGATGCCCTTCGTGCCGCCCAGCCAGCCGTAGCCGATCAGGACACCGACGATGCCGCACACGACGGTGAGCCAGAGCGGGATGTTGTCGCGGTTGCCCGGGGCGACGAACTTGCCGAGCAGCCCGATGATGATGCCCATCACGATGACGAAGAACCAACCCATGTGCGCCTCCTGTTTCGACCGGGCACCCACGTCGGGAGCCCGGACTCTGCTTCGATCATGCACCGTCCTCGCCACGAGGGCGAGGACCGGGGTCGGCGAGCCGCTCAGCCGCGGAAGCCGACGGTCCCGGAGACGCCGGTCCCGATCTCCAGGTAGGCCACACCCCGCGCAGGTACGACGACGCGTCGACCGCGGGTGTCGGTCAGGGTGAGGGTGCCGTGGTCGTCGGCGAGCGCCGCCGCCAGGGCGGCCTCGACGTCCTCGGCCGTGTCGGAGGTGTCCACCACCAGCTCGCGGGGTGCGTGCCGCACGCCGATCTTGACTTCCATGTCTCTCCTTGGGTCGGTGGGTCAGTGGTCGTCGGTCAGCGGGTAGCCGCGGATCCCGCGCCAGGCCAGGCCGCTGACCAGCTCCACCGCCTGGGCCTGGTTGATGCCGGCCGCCTCGGAGATCCAGAACCTCGCGCTGACCTGGGCCATTCCCACCAGCGACACGGCCAGGAGACGCGAGGCCTCGCCGGGGAGCCCGGTGTCGTCGTGGATGACGTCGGCGATCATCGCGGCACACTCGGTGGTCACCCGCTCGACGTGCTCGCGCACCGCGGGCTCACTGGTCAGGTCGGACTCGAAGACCAGCCGGAACGCTCCGCCGTCGGCCGCCACGTAGGCGTAGAACGCCGCCATCGCCGCGGCCACGCGGGTCTTGTTGTCGTGGGTGGCGGCGAGCGCCTGCCGGCAGTTGTCGATCACGTCGTCGCAGGCGGCGTCGAGCAGCGCGAGGTAGAGGTCGAGCTTGCCGGGGAAGTGCTGGTAGAGCACGGGCTTGGACACCCCGGCCCGTTCGGCGATGTCGTCCATCGCGGCGGCGTGGTAGCCCTGCGCGACGAACACCTTCAACGCGGAGTCCAGCAGCTGGGCTCGCCTCTCCCGACGCGGGAGCCGCCCGCCCCGGGGCTTCTGGTCCGTCGTCCCCACGGTGGCACCCTACTGGCCGGACGGGCACGTCCGGATGACGGACGCGCACGGCGCCGGCGCGCGCGATCGGGAACATGGAGGGCGTGCCGCCTGTTCCGTCTGGTGCACAGCTTGCCCTCAGCCACTCACAGGAGTACGACGTGTCCTACCCGCCGCTGGTCGAGCCGGCCGCCGAGCTGACCCTGGACGAGGTTCGCCGCTACAGCCGGCACCTCATCATCCCCGACGTCGGGATGAGCGGTCAGAAGCGACTGAAGAACGCCAAGGTGCTCGTCATCGGCGCCGGCGGTCTCGGCAGCCCCGCCCTGCTCTACCTGGCGGCAGCGGGCGTCGGCACGCTCGGGATCGCGGAGTTCGACGAGGTCGACGAGTCCAACCTGCAGCGCCAGATCATCCACGGGCAGTCCGACATCGGGAAGCCGAAGGCCGAGTCGGCCAGGGAGTCGATCGCCGAGACCAACCCGCTGGTGAACGTGGTGGTCCACAACGAGCGCCTCGACAACGACAACGTGATGTCGATCTTCGAGGGCTACGACCTGATCGTGGACGGCACCGACAACTTCGCCACCCGCTACCTGGTCAACGACGCGGCGTACTTCCTGGGGATCCCCTACGTCTGGGGCTCCATCTACCGCTTCGACGGCCAGGCCAGCGTGTTCGCGCCGAGCCTCGACGACGACGCCCCCTGCTACCGCTGCCTCTACCCCGAGCCGCCGCCGCCGGGCATGGTGCCCAGCTGCGCGGAGGGCGGCGTGCTGGGCGTGCTCTGCGCGAGCATCGGCGCCATCCAGGTCACCGAGGCGATCAAGCTGCTCACCGGCATCGGCGACCCGCTGGTCGGCCGGCTGATGATCTACGACGCACTGGAGATGGACTATCGCAAGCTCAAGGTGCGCAAGGACCCCCACTGCGCGCTGTGCGGCGAGAACCCGACGGTCACCGAGCTGATCGACTACGAGACCTTCTGCGGGGCCGTGTCCGAGGAGGCGTCCGAGGCCGCAGCGGGATCGACGATCTCGGTGACCCAGCTCGAGCACATGCTCAAGGAGCGCGACAACGGCGAGCGCGACTTCGTGCTGGTCGACGTGCGCGAGCCGAACGAGTACGAGATCAACCACATCCCCGGCTCCGTGCTGATCCCCAAGGGCGACTTCCTCAACGGCTCGGCGCTGGAGAGGCTCCCGGCCGACAAGCAGATCGTCATGCACTGCAAGACCGGCGTGCGCTCGGCTGAGACGCTCGCCATCGTCAAGGGCGCGGGGTACGCCGACGCGGTGCACGTGGGTGGTGGCGTCGTGGCCTGGGTCAACCAGATCGACCCCAGCCAGCCGTCGTACTGACCAGGCAGCGGCCGCGCCCCGTGCCGCAACCGTGACCTCCGGTGATGGAACCGGGGGTGAGCGTGCGGTTACGGTGCATCCCATGACGTCCACGTCGGGCGGGCGCCAGTGCGGTCGTGCTCACCGTGCTGGCGATCGGCTTGATGCTGCTGATGATCATGTTCGCCGCCCGGACCGGGCCGCAGCGGATCATCCACGGCACCCTGGTCGATCCGAACGTGCCGACCTTCCAACCCTCGGTCTCGTTCCCGACGATCGCGGGCCAGGGTCGGCACCACCCGGGCCAGGGCGTCCTGCACGACAACCCGGTGATCCGCGCGCTCGGTGTGTTGCTCCGGGTGGCGCTGGTGGCCCTGGTGGTGTGGGGAGCGTGGCGCGGGCTGCGGCGGCTGCGCGAGGTCGTGATCCACCGACGACGTCCGGAGCCGAAGCCCCGAGCACGTCGACTTCGACGTGCTGGACGACCCGGAGCCCCTGGCCGAGGAGATCCGGGAGGACGCGGACGACCAGCTCGCCCTGCTGCTCGGCGGCAGCCCGCGCAACGCGATCGTGGCCTGCTGGGACCGGTTCGAGGAGCAGGCCGAGCGGGTCCATGCTGCCCGTCGGCCGTGGGAGACGTCCGTCGGAGTTCATCCTGCGACTGCTCGACCCGCGTCTCGGCCGACCCGCCAGCGGTGAGCCGCCTCGAGTCGCTCTACCACGAGGCGCGGTTCTCGTCCCACGAGATCGATCGAGGCCCGGCGTCACGCAGCCGCTCGAAGCCCTGCAGCCATCCACCTCACCATCGGGAGCAAGCGGTGCCCGGATGAAGGCGCATCGGCGCTGGTGGGGTCGCGCGCGGCTTCGCAGCCCTCGTCGTGGCCGCCATCGCGGGCTTCACGGTGTTCGAGAAGGCCACGCCGCGGCTGCTCCCGACCGCGCTGCTCGTGTGTGCGGTCGTGGCGGTCACCGCCTCGCGTTGGTCCTCGACAGCTGAGGGGCCTACCCGCCCGACTGGGCGGTCGTCCCGGGAGTCCGTCCGGTCATCTCCGGCGGGGCAGGACGGCGGTCTCGCGAGCAACCTCCGGCTGCTGGAGAACCACCTGAGCGCGCGCGACGTCGGACCCGCTGCTGCGGGCCCGCTTGACGCGTCTCACCGACGCGACGCTCGCCGCGCCTCGGGCATGCGGACGCGGCGATCCGGGTGTCGGACGAGCGGCTCGGGCCTACCCTCATCGGTGTCCTCGACTGGACCGCCCCGTGCCCTGCGGCCGGCGGAGATCGAGGAGTGCATCAGGAGGATCGAGGAGCTGAGCCCATGACCCAGACCCCTGTTGACCGGATCTCGGCTCGCCGACGCGTCCGCCCTGGCGGCCCGCGTGCTCGACGAGGTCGAGAAGGCCGTCATCGGCAAGCGCGGGCCCCTCACGCTGGTCCTCTCGGCCGTCCTGGCCAAGGGCCACGTGCTGCTCGAGGACTTCCCTGGGCTCGGCAAGACGCTGGCGGCCCGGAGCTTCGCGCGGGTGCTGGGTCTCGACTTCGCGCGCGTGCAGTTCACGCCCGACCTGCTGCCGGCCGACATCACCGGCTCGTTCCTCTACAACCAGAAGGAGGGGTCCTTCGAGTTCCGCCGGGGTCCGATCTTCGCCGGTCTCGTGCTCGCCGACGAGATCAACCGCACGCCGCCGAAGACCCAGTCCGCGCTGCTCGAGGCGATGCAGGAGCGCCAGGCGACGGTCGAGGGCGACACGTTCCCCCTGCCCGACCCGTTCCACGTGCTGGCGACCGCGAACCCGATCGAGTACGAGGGCACCTATCCCCTGCCCGAGGCCCAGCTCGACCGGTTCCTGATGCGGGTCAGCTTCGGCTATCCCGACCGCGGACCAGGAGTACGACGTGGTGCAGCGCCGTCTCGAGCGCCAGCACGAGGACGTCGACCTCGTGCAGGTCACGAGCGCGGCAGGGCTGCGCGCGGCCCAGGCAGCGGTCGAGACCGTGTCGATGGACGAGTCGGTCGGCGCGCTACTGCGTGGAGCTGGCCGCGTCGACCCGCGAGCACAAGGACGTGCTCACCGGGTCCTCACCCCGTGGCTCCCTCGGCCTCGCGCTCGCTGCTCGCGGCTTCGCGGTGATCCGCGGCCGTGACTACGTGATCCCCGAGGACGTGAAAGCCGTCTCGCGGGCCGTGCTCTCGCACCGGATCACCGTCAAGCCCGAGCTGTGGATGACGCAGGCCAGCGGACCGCGGGTGGTCGATGCGGTCCTGGCGTCCGTGCCGACCCCACGCGCCCTCGAGCAGACGTGATCGACGTCCGGTCGCGCTGGCGCCCCACGTCGGCCCTGGCGCGGAGTCTCACCGTCGCCGGTGTCGGCGTGGGCCTCGCGCTGACGCTCGGACGCCCCGCCCTCGTCGTCATCGTCGCGCCCCTCCTGGTCATGGGCGCCCTCGGTCTGCTGCACAAGCCCCAGCGAGAGCCCCGGGTGCACGCCGGCCTCGGCCACCTGCAGCTCCACGAGGGGCAGGGCACGAGGTCACGCCTCCGGGTGTCCGACGAGGCCGACGTCGAGGTGGTGACCCGGGTCATGGCGCAGGCGCCCTACGTCGCGCTGCACCCGGCCGAGGGCGCCGTCAGCTACCGGCTCGGGGCCGACCCGCCACGTTCGAGCTGTCGCCGCGACGCTGGGGGGCCCGGATGCTCGGGGCGGAGAAGGTCGCGATGATGTCGCCCTGGGCGGGCTACCGCTGGGGCCCCTCGCGATCGAGCCTCGCGAGATGTACGTGCTGCCCACGTCTCACCCACCTCCGGACGCTGGCCGAGGCGCCGCAGCCGATCGGGCTGATCGGCGCGCACCGGTCGATGCGCGACGGCGACGGCACGGAGTTCTCCTCGATCCGAGCGTTCCACTCCGGTGACCGGCTGCGGCGGATCAACTGGCGGGTCTCCTTGCGCCAGGGCACGCTGCACGTCGAGTCGACCAGGGCCGAAGAGGACACGGCGGTGCTGCTGATCGTGGACGCGATGGCGGACTACGGCATCTCCGAGGGCGTCGGCGGTCAGGAGAGCGCCCTCGACGTGACCGTGCGCGCGGCGGCAGCCGTGGCCGAGCAGTACCTCCAGGGCGGGGACCGGGTCTCCATCCGGGTCCTCAGCCCCGGCGGTGAGTACGCCGGCTACGGCACCGGTACGACGCACCTGCGCCGCATCCTGACCCTGCTGGCGCGCGTGAGGCCCGGCCTTCCCCGCGACGTGACGATCGACCGGATCGACTTCCGGGCGGCCGCCGGGAGCGTGGTCGTCGTCCTGAGCCCGATGCTCTCCGAGGCCCTGGCGAGCGCCACGGTGCGGCTCGTCCGCCGAGGCCTGCCGGTGATCGTGGTCGACCCGCTGCCGCCGGGCACCACCCCGGTCGTCTCGGCCCGACAGCGACCCACGAGTGGCGGAGCTGGCCTGGCGGATGCGCCTGATCGACCGCAGCGACCTGCTGGCCGCCCTGGCCGCGGCCGGCTGCCCCGTCGTGCCCTGGAACGGCCCGCGTACCGTCGAGGTGGTCCTGCGACGGCTGGCGCGGAGGACCCAGCTGCCCCGGGCGGGTGGAGCATGATCCGGCGGGCTGCACCCCAGCGTCTGGGTGCTGCGGGCCCTGGTGGTCGCTGGGCCTGATGGTCGCGCTCTGTGCGGCGGCTCCCGAGGGTTTCACGCCGTCACTGTTTCCTGACTCGTGGTGGTGCTGGCGATCGGGGATCGGGTCCGCGCTGTGGCCCGAGCACTTCGTGGGCTCGGCCGCCCCGGCAGTGGTCCTGGTCTGGTGGGCGCTGGTGGTGCAGTCGGCGTTCCCGAACGGCACCCTGGTCGCCGCCGGTGGGCTGCTGACGAGCCACGTGGCCGCCGTGCTGTTGGCGTACGGGCCGCCGACGATGCCGGTGGGAGCCGACGTCGTGCTCCTCTGGGTGCCGCGGGGGTCGGCGCGTCTGGCTGGCCGCGCTGGTGGTCTGGTCCACCGCGCGCGCCTACAGCGGACACGCGACCCCGTCGGAGTTCTGGCTGGCCGGGCTCGCGACCGCGGCCGTGGGGGCTGGTCGTGGCGGCCGTCGTGTTGCCCACGACCCGACCCGTGCAGGAGGACCGTTGAGCCAGGGCCGGCTCGACCATGCGACGTACGTCGAGCTGGTGCTGCTGTGCGTCGAGCAGGTGCCACGCGGCCGGGTCACGACCTACGGCGCGATCGCGGAGACCGTGGGGCCGCTCGTCGGCGGGGGAGGTCCGCGGCTCGTCGGGTCGGTGATGGCGGCTCATGGCGGGCCGGTGCCGTGGTGGCGCGTCGTACGGGCCGACGGGTCGCTGCCGCCCAGCCACCAGGACGAGGCACGGCAGACCTACCTCGAGGAGGGCACGCCGCTGCGACCGTCGGGCAACGTCGACCTCAGGCAGGCGTTCTTCCGGCCGAGCGCTCCCGCGTGAGCTCCGCCAGCCGGGCCAGCGCGGCCGGGAAGATGCTCTGCGGCGGCGTCACCAGCCCGGCGCCGACCTGACCCACCCCCGCCTCGCGGCCGGCCATGCCGGTGTTGATCTGGGGCAGGATCCCGGTCCGGCAGACCTTCGACACGGCGATGCCGGTCGGGACGCCGGCGAACTCCAGGACCGGGATGATCCACCGCGGGTTCTCGCCGAGCGTGATCTCGCGCATCCGCCGCGTGGTGGCCAGTGCGTCGGGCACCGAGCCGCCGACGAAGCGCACGATGGCGGGCGCCGTCGCCATCGCGAAGCCACCGAGCCCCGCCGTCTCGGTGATCGCCGAGTCGCCGATGTCGGGGTTGGCGTCGTCGGGCCCGTAGTCGCCGAGGTAGAGACCGTCCGCGACCTGGGCCGGGCCGGTGAACCACTCGTCGCCGGTGCCCGAGACCTGGATCCCGAAGTCGGTGCCGTTGCGCGACATGGCGACGACCATCGTCGAGCCGGGGATGCCGCGGGCGGCGTCGAGGGCGAGCTTGCAGGCCGGCATCGCGAGGTTGAGGAAGAAGTGGTCGTTGCCGCCGACGAACCGGAGGACCTCGGCGACGTCGGCGGCATCGGCACCGCAGGAGACCAGCGCCGGACCGAGGTCGCGCAGGAGCATCAGGGTGCCGGCGCGGTTGCGGTTGTGGGCCTCGTCGCCCATCTGGAGCATCTGACCGAGGATCGCGGTCACGTCGACCGGCTCCGCGGCTCGCACGGCCCGCTGGAGGAGCGGGCCGAGCACGTCGCCCATCCAGCGCAGCCGGTCCAGGACCTCGGCGGAGTACGCGCCGTAGCGCAGCACCTTGCCCAGTCCCTCGTTGAGCGTGCAGTGGGTCCGGGCGCCGGTGTCGGGGTCCTCGAGGACGAACATCCACATGCCCGGGGTCACCACCCCGGCCATCGGACCGACGGCCCGGCGGTGGTGGCACGGCTCGAGGCTCACGCCGGTGCCACTCGCGAAGAGTGCGGCGGCGTCCTCCGGGTCGTCCACCAGGCCCTCGAGCGCGGCGCCGCCCATCAGCGCACCGCGGAGCGGGCCCGGGGCACGCTCCCAGGTGATCGGCGGGCCGGCGTGCAGGAACTCGCCGGACTCGAGCCCCAGCGCCTCGCGTGCGGGGACCACGTCGACCAGCCGCGCCTGCACGGCCAGCATCCGCTCGAGCGCCCGGGCGTCGGCGGCGGGCCGGTCGGCGTCGAGGGCGACCGTCGCGAGGTCGCGCTCGGTGCCCGGCAGCGGCGGCCGCCAGTCGACGCGAGTGACGTCGGCGGCCTGGCTCTCCACGGCGTCGGCCAGCAGGTCGAGCCCGACGCCCACGACGCTCACGACGCCCCCTCGAGCAGGGCGAGGGCCCGGCGGGTCGCCCCGGCGTTGGACAGGTGTACCTCGGCGCCGGCCGCCACCAGGGCCCCGACCTGCCGGTCGCGGTCCTGGGGGTCGTGGGCGGTACCGACCACCGAGACCACCACCGGAGGTCGGAGGCCGGCGAGGGCCGGTGCCAGCGACGCGGCCGGGTCGTCCTCGGCGCCGTGACCGAGCACCACGTCGAGCAGGATCACGGCGGTCGACGGGTCGGCGGCGACCTCGGCCAACCGGGCCAGCCGCAGGCTCGGGTCGATCATCGGGTGGGCCCGGCCCTCGGTGTAGTCGTCGTCGCCGAAGTCGACGAGCACGGCGTCGGCGCCGGCCTCCGCGCAGAGCACGGCGGCCTCGTGCTGGAGGGTGCCGCCGACGAACAGCCCCTGGAGCCGGGAGCCGGTGCCGGGCTCGACCCGGCCCCCGACGGGCCAGGCGGGCACCTCGCGGCCCAGGCGGCGCAGGACCTCCTCGGTGGCTGCGGTCAGGTCGGGGAGACCGGGCCCGAGGAGCGCGGTGACGACAGGAGTACGGAGCCCCTCGGCGTACGCCGTGAGGTCGGCGGCCACCTCGGCGGCGGGGGGCTTCGAGACGAGCAGCACCAGCTCGACGTCCGGGTCGGCGTCGAGGCGGGCCAGGGCGGTCCGGGTCGAGAGCCCGCCGATCTCGGCGGACAGGTCGCGGCCTCCCACGCCGTAGGCGGTGGACACGCCGACGCCGGCACGGTCGAGCAGGGCCAGCACCTGCTGGCAGCCGGTGCCGGAAGCAGCCACGATCCCGACCGGGCCGGCGGAGACGACGTCGGCGAAGCCGAGCCCGATCCCGTCGACGACGGCCGTGCCGCAGTCGGGCCCCATCACCAGCAGGCCGCGGCCGGCGGCGTACGCCTTGAGCGCCCGCTCCTGGGCGACCGGGACGTGGTCGCTGAAGATCATCACGTCGCTGCCGGCCTCGAGGGCGTCCATCGCCTCGACCGCGGCGCTGGCGCCGGGCACGGACACGAGCACGACCGCTCCCGGCGTGCGCAGCAGGGCCGACCCCGTGGTCCGCGGGGCTGCCTCCTCGGACGGGCCCGCCCCTCCGCTCCGGCGGACGGTGAGGGCACGGTCGATCTCGGACCGCACGTCGTCGAGTGCTCCCGCGTCGTCGAGCCGCACCGCCACGACGAGGTGGTTGACGGTCGCGTCGGCGGGGATCTCGAAACCGAGCCGTTCGAGCACCTCGAGGTTCAGCGGCGTGGCCATCGCGACCTGGGCGGTCACCACGCCGGGCAGGTCCTGCACCTGGCGGCTGACCTGCAGCAGCGTCACCGAGTCGGCGTAGGCGCCGGCCCGCAGCTCGACGTGGTCGGTGCTCATGCCACTCGCGCCACGGTCAGGGTGGCCAGGGCGAGGTCGAGGCCGTGGGCCAGGCCGAGGCCGGAGCTCTGCCCGAAGGCCTCCAGCTCCACCCGCGCGGCGTCCGCGCCCGTCGTACCGAGGGAGCGGAGGTACGTCGCGACAGGGTCGGCGACCTCGCCGGCCAGCGCGCACGCGAGCAGCGAGGCGGAGAGCGTGGTCGTGCGCGGGAGCAGGTGGCGGACGGCCTCGTCCACGTCGGGGGTCGGTACGCCGGCACCCCGGTGCGCCGCGAGCCAGCCACAGATCACGTCGTCGCCGAGCGGCGTGAGGCCGTCGCCGTGGCCGACCAGCGATCTCACCGAGGCCGCGTCGATCCGCGGGGCGAAGGCGACGAGCCCGGCCGCGCGGGACCGGGGGGTTCCCATTGCAACGACCGGGCTCGCCTTCGGAACCCGTGCCGCATCGAAGCGTGGCGCGCGAACATCCACGAGCCGACCGGTCATCAGGGCGCGTCCGCCCCAATGAAGGATCCCACCTTCAACATAAGGCGTCGCGGCCCGGGATGACGACACCAAACCCAGATTGCTTCGCAGAGCGAGCGGCAGTCCGGGGCCGCTCGGACCCACGAGGCTGACCCCGCGACCGGCCACGTCGAGGTGGACGGCGTCCGCACAGGAGTGCAGCACGCGGGCCACGCCGTCGGGCGCCGAGCGCAGCCACGCCGCGACCCGCGGTGGGGCCGCCACAGGGAGGGTCCGCGGGTCGGGCTCCGGGCTGGTCACCCGTCCCACGCTAGCGGCTGGTCGCGCCGCCGGACCCGCGTGGCCGCCGTCGTCGTACGGCGTTCCTCCACCGATTTCCGCCCGGTGGGGTGTGTGATGTGGGTCACCAGATCGAGGTGTTCGGTTCTCTCGCCACCCAAGGAGGATCCAGATGTCGACGATGTTCAGCTGGCGGGAGGTGACACCGGCTCCGGGCGAGCCGGTCGCACCGGACGAACGGCTGCCGTGGGGCAGGACGGTCGGGATCGGGGCCCAGCACGTGGTGGCCATGTTCGGCGCCACGTTCGTGTTCCCGCTCGTGATGGGACTCGACCCCAACCTGGCGATCATGTTCTCGGGGATCTGCACGATCCTGTTCCTGCTGGTCACCTCCAACAAGGTCCCGAGCTACCTCGGCACCAGCGCGTCGTTCGTGGCCAGCGTCGCCGCCATCCGCGCCCACTCCAACGGCGACTCCGCCTACGTCACCGGCTCGATCCTGGTGGCCGGGCTCGTGCTCGGAGCGGTGGGCATCCTGGTGCACTTCGCCGGCACCGGCATGATCCACAAGATCCTGCCTCCCGCCGTCACCGGCGCGGTCGTGATGCTGATCGGCTTCAACCTGGCGCCCGTCGTCGCCGGCATCTACTGGCCACAGGACCAGTGGGTGGCCCTGCTGACCGCGCTGGTCATGGTGTGCGCGGCCGTGCTGCTGCCCGGGTTCTGGTCGCGGATCGCGGTCCTGATCGCCCTGGTCTTCGGCTACCTGCTCTCCTGGCTGGCCGACGTCCTCTTCGGGCAGATCACCTCCTGCGGTGGTGCGGGCTGCACCCCGGCTCCGCACGACCGGGTCTCGTGGACAGGGGTGAAGGCGGCCGACTGGATCGGGCTGCCCAGCGGAAAGCTCCCCGACGGTGTCTCGGTCGTGCACGGGCCGAGCTTCTCGCTGACGTTCATCCTCCTCGTGCTGCCCGGCGTGATCGCCCTGATCGCGGAGAACACCGGTCACGTCAAGGCGGTGGCGGCGATGACCAGGAAGGACCTCGACCCCTACATGGGCAAGGCGCTGGCCGCCGACGGCTTCGCCACCGCGCTCTCGAGCGCTTTCGGCGGCTCACCCACCACGACGTACGCCGAGAACATCGGGGTGATGGGTGCGACGAAGGTCTACTCGACGGCCGCCTACTACGTCGCCGCCGTCGTGGCCATCCTGCTCGGGCTGTGCCCGAAGTTCGGAGCGGTCGTGAGTGCGACCCCGGGCGGGGTGCTGGGCGGGATCACGGTGATCCTCTACGGCATGATCGGTCTGGTGGGAGCCAAGATCTGGGTCGAGAACGGCGTCGACTTCGGTGACCCCGTCAATCTCGTGGGCCTGGCCGGGGGCATCATCGCCGGCATCGGTGGCGTGACCCTGAAGATCACCGACAACTTCGAGCTCGGCGGGATCGCGCTCGGCACCATCATGGTGATCGTGTTCTACCACCTGGTGAACGGGCGCGGCAGCGCCAGCAGCGGACAGGTCGCGCGCGCGTTCTCCTATCCCGAGGACGACCCGGACAGCCCGGCGCCCGGCCATCGTGCGGATCCCCGGCAGGAGTGAGTTGAAGCCGGCACCCTTCTCGTTCGTCAGGCCGCAGGGCCTCCAGCACGCGCTGGAGGCCCTGGCGGCCGATCCGGGCGCGAAGGTGCTCGCCGGCGGACAGAGCCTGGTGCCGCTGCTCAACATGCGGCTCGCCGCGCCGACGACGTTGGTCGACATCAACGGGCTCCCCGACCTCGACTCGATCCGGGTGACGGAGGAGGGCGTCCACGTCGGCGCGCTGGCCCGGCATGCCGACGTGCTCGCCTCGCCCGCCGTACGACGGGTGCAGCCGCTGGTCTCGCGGGCGCTGGCCCACGTCGCCCACGCCACCATCCGCAACCGCGGCACGGTCGTCGGCTCACTCGTGCACGCCGACGCCGCGGCCGAGCTGCCGATGGTGCTGGCGCTGCTCGGGGGCTCGGTGACGGTCAGGTCGGTCGCCGGGACGCGACGCATCGAGGCCGCCGATCTCTTCGCCGGCCCGCTCGAGTCCACCGTGCGGCACGACGAGATCGCGCTGGAGGCGTTCTTCCCGGCGCTGGGCGCGGGGGAGGGGGTCGCCTTCGAGGAGATCGCCCGCCGGCACGGCGACTACGCGCTCTGCGGCGCCGGTGCCGTGGTCCGCCTCCAGGGCGACGACGTCGTCTCGGCCCGGGTCGGCTACCTCTCGGTGTGCGACGTCCCGACCGTGGTCGACGTGACCGAGGCGTGGGGCAGCCCCGACGCGGCCGCGGAGCTCGCGCTGGCTCGGCTCGATCCCGCCGACGACATCCACGCCACGGCCGCCTACCGCGTCCGGCTGGTGCGCGTCCTCACGGGTCGCGTCCTGCAGGCGGCGTACGACGATGCGAGGAGCCGCTCGTCGGCGGTCGGGCGGGGACCGGACCGTGGCTGAGGAGCTGCACGACATCCGGCTGGTCGTCAACGGCGACGCCCACGACGTTCGCCTGCCCGCGCGACGCCTGCTGTCCGACGCGCTGCGTCACGACCTCGGTCTGACCGGCACCCACGTCGGGTGCGAGCACGGCGTGTGCGGCGCGTGCACCGTGCTGGTCGACGGCCGCCCGGCGCGGTCGTGCCTGATGTTCGCGGTGTCGGCCGTCGACTGCCGGATCACCACGGTGGAGGGGCTCGCCGACGCCGACGGGTCGCTCGGCCCGGTGCAGCAGGCCTTCCTCGAGTGTCACGGGCTCCAGTGCGGGTTCTGCACCCCCGGCTTCCTGTGCACGGTCACCGCCGGTCTCCGCGAGCAGCCCGCCCCGACCGAGGACGACGCCCGCGAGATGGTCGCGGGCAACCTGTGTCGCTGCACGGGCTACACCAACATCGTGCGGTCGGTCCTGCGCGCGGCCGAGCTGGGTGGTCTCGACTCCGCTCGAACACCGGAAGGGACCTGATGGCCACCCGGATGTTCGGCGAGCGCGTGCAGCGGGTCGAGGACCAGCGGTTCCTGCGCGGGGAGGGCCGCTACGTCGACGACATCGCGGTCGGCCAGGACGTGCTCCACGCGGCCGTGCTGCGGTCGCCGCACGCCCATGCCCGCATCGTCGACATCGACGTCTCGGCCGTGCTCGACCTCGAGGGCGTCCACCTGGTGTGGACGCACGACGACCTGACCGGGCCGATGGCCGACCCGCTGCCCCTGCTGATCCCGCACCCGGCGCTGACCCACGGCCGCACCCAGTTCGCGCTCGCCCGCGACGAGGTCAACCACGTCGGCGAGGCGATCGCGTTCGTGGTGGCCGACGACCGCTACGTCGCCGAGGACGCCGTGGCGAGCATCCGGGTGGACTACGACCTGCTGCCACCGGTCATCGGCCTCGACGCGGCGCGCGAGGCCGCCCGGCTCGTCCACGACGACGTGCCCGGCAACCTGGCGGCCCGGCTCGAGCAGGAGAACGGCGACGCGCGTGCCGCCCTCGCGGCCTCGCCCCACACGCTCACCCTCGACCTGACCGTCGAGCGCAGCGCGTCGATGCCCCTCGAGGGGCGTGGCACCGTGGCGCGGTGGGACCCCGACGTCGGCCGGATGACGGTCTGGACCTCCACGCAGACGTCGACCGGCGTACGCGCCGCGGTGGCCGTGAAGCTCGGGCTCGACCTGGGCCAGGTCGACGTGGTCACCCCCGACGTCGGCGGCGGCTTCGGCGTGAAGATCAACCATCCGTGGCCCGAGGAGCTGCTGGTGCCGCTGGCGGCCCGCGCGCTCGGCCGGACGGTGAAGTTCACCGAGGACCGGCGCGAGCACTTCGTCTCCTCGGCCCACGAGCGCGGGCAGGTCCACCATGTCGAGGTCGGGTACGACGACGACGGTCGGGTGCTCGGCCTCGACGTCACGTTCTGGCACGACCACGGGGCCTACATCCCCTACGGCCTGATCGTCCCGATCATCACCTCGACCCAGCTGCTCGGGCCCTACAAGCCGGGCGCCTACCGGGTGGTCTTCGAGAGCCTCTACACCAACACCGTGATGGTCACGCCCTACCGCGGGGCCGGGCGCCCGCAGGGCTGCTACGTCATGGAGCGCACCATGGACGCCATCGCCGACGCCCTGGGCCGCGACCGCGCCGACGTCCGCGCGGTCAACTTCATCCAGCCCGACGAGTTCCCCTTCGACCAGGGCCTGATCTTCCAGGACGGACGCGAGCTCGAGTACGACTCCGGCGACTACCCCGCGTCGCTGGCGAAGCTCAAGGCCCTGGTCGGGTGGGACGAGTTCCCGCGCTTCCGCGAGGAGATGGCCGCCGAGGGGAGGCGGGTCGGCATCGGCCTGGCCTGCTACGTCGAGGGCACGGGCGTCGGCCCCTACGAAGGTGCCCACGTGCACGTCGAGACCTCCGGCAAGGTCAAGGTCGCCACCGGTCTGACCACCCAGGGCCAGGGCCACGCGACGGTCTTCGCCCAGATCGCGGCCGACGTGCTGGGCTGCCGGTTCGAGGACGTCGAGGTCGTCACCGGCGACACCCGCCGGATGCCCTATGCCGTCGGCACCTTCGCGTCCCGAGCCGCGGTGATGAGCGGGTCCGCCGTACACCTGGCCGCGACGCGGGCCCGGGAGAAGGCGCTGCGGATCGCTGCGGAGGCCCTCGAGGCCTCGGTCGACGACCTCGAGATCGTCGACGGCGTCGTGTCGGTCCGCGGGACCGACGCCTCCATCGACCTCGGCACCGTCGCCGTGCTGTCCAACCCGCTGCGCTACGCGTTCGACGAGGCGTCCAGGGCCGCCACCCAGTTCTCGGTCGGCGACCCCGGCAGGCCGCCGGTCGCCGAGGACGACGAGCCCGGGCTCGAGGGTCGCGACTTCTACAGCCCCGAGCGCTCGACCTTCGCCTCCGGCATGCACGCCGTGATCGTCGAGACCGACCCCGACACCGCCGAGATCACGATCCTGAAGTACGCCGTCGTCCACGACTGCGGCCCGCTGATCAACCCGATGATCGTCGAGGGCCAGATCCAGGGCGGCGTCGCGCAGGGCGTCGCTGGTGCGCTGCTCGAGCGGATGGCCTACGACGAGTCGGGCCAGCTCCTCAACGCGTCGTTCATGGACTTCCTGATGCCCTACGTCACCGAGGTGCCCGCACGCATCGACATCGACCACCTCGAGACGCCGTCGCCGCTCAACCCGCTCGGCATCAAGGGCGCGGGCGAGGCCGGTGTGATCCCGTCGGCGGCGGTGTTCGCGTCCGCGATCTCCGACGCCGAGGGGTTCGCGATCACCGCGATGCCGATCTCGCCCTCCGACCTGTTCGACCTGCGCGAGCGCAGGAAGGAGAACCGATGAGGATCACCGGCCAGCACGTCGTTCCGTTCCCGGTGGAGCAGGTGTGGGACGCCCTCCTCGACCCGGGAGTGCTCGTCCGGACCATCCCCGGCTGCGAGCGCCTCGAGGCGACGGGCGAGCACACCTATGCGATGACCGTCAGTGCGGGCGTCGCCGCGATCAGGGGCACCTACGACGGCACCTGCGCGCTGTCGGACCTGGTGCCCCACGAGTCGCTGGTGATGCGGCTCCAGGGCGCCGGTGCACCCGGCACCATCGACGCGACGGTCCGCGTCTCCTTCAGCGAGGCCGACGCCCTGACCACCGTCGCCTACGACGCCGAGGCGACCGTCGGGGGGATGGTCGGCGGTGTCGGCCAGCGGATGCTCGCCTCGGTCTCGAAGCGGACGGCCGGCGAGTTCTTCGACAACGTCGCCGGTGCGATCGGCGGCGGCGCCGCCGGCGCCGCTCCGGCCGAGGCCTCCGGCACCGCGCCGGCCGTCGGCCAGGTGTTCACCGCCCCGCCCCGGCCCGCGTCGTCCCAGCCGGACTTCCTGCGCGGGATCGCCGTCGGGGCCGGGTTGGTCCTCCTCGGGGTGTCGCCGGCCGCCTCTTCGGGCGGCGGACGGTAGATGAACTCCGTCGACTCCTCCGCTCGGGCCATGGCCGACGCCGTACGACGGCGCGAGATCTCGGCGCGCGAGCTGCTGGAGCTCCATCTCGCCCGCATCGCCGAGCGGAACCCGCAGCTGAACGCGATCGTCAGCCTCGACGAGGATCGGGCGCGGGACGGGTGCGGCTCAGGCGGACGCCGCCACGGCCCGCGGCGACGCGCTGGGGCCGCTGCACGGGCTGCCCTTCGCCTTCAAGGACACCCACGACGTCGCGGGCTGGCGTACGACGTACGGCTCACCGCTGTTCGCCGACCACGTCCCCGACTCCGACGACCTCGTCGTCGCGCGGATCCGCGCCGCCGGCGCGGTCCCGATCGGGAAGACCAACGTGCCGGAGTTCGCCGCCGGCTCCCACACGTTCAACACCGTGTTCGGGACCACCCTCAACCCGGTGGACCCGACCCGCTCGGCCGGCGGCTCCAGCGGGGGAGCGGCGTGCGCGCTCCGGGCCGGGATGGTGCCGCTCGCCGACGGCTCCGACATGGGCGGCTCACTGCGCAACCCCGCGTCGTTCTGCGGCGTGGTCGGGCTGCGCCCGAGCCTGGGCCGAGTGCCGTCGTGGCCCACCGACAACCTCTGGGAGACGACCGGCACCAGCGGACCACTGGCGCGCGACGTCGGCGACGTGGCCCTGCTGCTCTCGGTCATCGCCGGTCCCGACTCCCGGGTGCCCACCGCCCTCGCCGACCCGGGCCCGACCTTCGCGCCGCCGGTCGGCGGCGAGCTGCGCGGGCTGCGGGTCGCGCTGAGTCCCGACCTCGGCGGGCTCCTGGACGTCGACCACGAGGTCGCGCGGGTGGTGGAGGAGGCCGGCGCCCGTTTCGCGGCGGCCGGAGCGCACGTCGAGCCGGCGCACCCCGATCTCGCGGAGGCCGAGGACACGTTCCGGACCCTGCGGGCCTGGCTCTTCCAGGCCGGCTTCGGCGCCCTCCTGGCCGCGCATCCCGACGCCTTCAAGCGGTCGCTCGCCGACAACATCCGGGCGGGCGAGCGCCTGACCGGGGCCGACGTCGCCCGGGCCTACGCCGGCCGCACCGCACTCACCGAGACGATGCGCCGGTTCTTCGAGTCGTACGACGTGCTGGTCCTGCCGACCTCGCAGGTGCCGCCCTTCCCGGCGGACCAGGAGTACCCGTCCGCGATCAACGGCCGTCCGATGGCGACGTACCTGGACTGGATGCGCTCCTGCTACGTGATCACGGTCACCGGGTGTCCGGCGATCTCGGTGCCCGCCGGCACGACCAGCGACGGCCTGCCGGTGGGGGTCCAGATCGTCGCGCCGTTCGGTGCCGATCGGCGGCTGCTGGAGGTCGCGGCGGCCTTCGAGGCCACGGGTCACTGAGCCGACTGGTCCAGCCGGCCGTCCACAGGCCGTCGACGGAGCTGTGGAGGAGACGGGTCGATCTGTGGATCAGGCCCGGGCCGGCTGTGGACGACACGCCGGAACTCCGGGTATGTCGGAAAAAAGTGTCCGAGAGCCCTTGTGGGCCAGGGCCTCCAGGCCCTAGAACTCTCCTCACGCACTCCCTCCGGGGAGAGCGGGATCGGCCGGAGACGAAGATCCACACGGTGGCCGCCCAGCTTGCTGGGAGGGGCGCCGCGGAGGCCAGGTGACGGGGCCGCCGGGGTCGGAGGAGTCGGCTGGATCGATCGGGAGCGTCACCAGTACCGGTCGATGGAGAGGGCCACGGGCTTGCCCGGGGCGCTCCCCAGCGGAAGGGCCCTTGTAGCTCATACCTATGAGGGCCCTTCTCCCATTTCCGGCCCGGGCGGAAATGCGGTGGCGTTCGCCTCGACAGTCGCCGGGCTTCTGGGGCCTGATGCCGTTCGTGCCCGAGGCCGCGGCAGCGGCGTACCGGGCACAGCCGCGCTGCTCGGAGCACTCGCACTCCACAGGGCGGGCCGCTTCCTGTGGACGACGGGCCGATCTCTGTGGAGGACCACGACCGGTCCTGTGGACGACACGCCGGAAACCGAAATATGTCGAGAAAAGATGCGGAAACCCCTTGTGGGACTGGGCTTTCGGCCCGTAGAACTCTCCCTACGCACTTCCTCCGGGAAGAGCGGGATCGGCCGGAGACGAAGATCCACACGGTGGCCGCCCAGCTTGCTGGGAGGGCGCTGCGGAGGCCAGGTGATGGGGCCGCCGGGGTCGGAGGAGTCGGCTGGATCGATCGGGAGCATCACCAGTACCGATCATGGTGAGGGCCACGGGCTTGCCCGGGGTGATCGCCAGCGAAGGGCCCTTGTAGCTCATACCTATGAGGGCCCTTCTCCTATTTCCGGGCCCCCGGGCGCTGACCAGGAGAACGATGACCGACGACGCTGCCGCCCTGCTCGCGGCGTACGACGCGCAGCTGCGCGGCGCTGCCGAGGTGCAGGGCTCCCGGAGCTGGGACAGGTCGGGCCCGCTGTGGCGGGCGAAGTTCACCCACGGCGGCTTCGTCAGCTACGAGTCCCTCGAGGGGGTCGCCGACGTCGACGCCCTGATCGGCGAGACGGTCGACTACTTCGCCGGTGACCCCGCGATGGCGGAGTTCGAGTGGAAGACGCGCGGGCACGACTGGCCGCCCGATCTCGGCACTCGACTGGAGGCCCACGGGCTGGAGCCCGAGGAGGTCGAGACGGTGATGGTCGGCGAGGCGTCCGCCCTCGCGGTCGACGTCACGCTCCCCGCAGGGGTGACCGTCCGGCGCGTCGACCAGCTGCCCGAGCGTGCCGCCCTGGTCACCGAGGCGAGTGCGGTCGCGGCCGAGATCTTCGGGGGCGGCCCGTCGGGCGAGGAGATGCTCGACCGGCTCGACCGGATGCAGGGGCTGGAGGAGTTCTGGGTCGCCGAGGCCGACGGTCAGGTGATCTGCTCCGGACGGCTGGCGCGCGTCGAAGGCACGGACTTCGCCGGGATCTGGGGCGGCTCGACGCTGCCCGAGTGGCGTGGGCAGGGGATCTACCGCGCGCTCACCGCGGCCCGCGCGCACGCGGCGCTCGAGGAAGGCGTCCGGTTCATCAACAGCGACTGCACGGCGATGTCGCGCCCGATCCTGGAGCGGTCGGGGCTGGTCGCGGTCACCACCAGCACGCCGTACGTCTGGCACCGCTGAGACCCCGGGGGCGCCCGCGGGCTGGTGCGGCAAGATGATCGGGTGCTCTACGGGATCCTGCACTCGGTCGTCCCGCCGCTGGCCAAGGCGGTGTGGCGACCGACCGTGAGCGGTCTCGACCGCGTGCCGCCGACCGGACCGGTGATCCTGGCCAGCAACCACCTGAGCTTCGTCGACAGCATGGTCATCCCGATCGTCGTACCGCGCCGGGTCGCCTTCCTCGCCAAGTCCGACTACTTCGAGCAGCCGGGGCTCAAGGGGAGGCTCGCCAAGGCGTGGTACGAGGGGCTCGGCGCGCTCCCGGTCGACCGCGACGACTCGAAGGCCGCCCTCGCCAGCCTCGACACCGCCCTCGGCGTGCTCGCCGAGGGGGAGCGTTCGGGATCTACCCCGAGGGCACCCGGTCCCGCGACGGGCGGCTGTACCGCGGGCGGACCGGGGTCGCGCAGCTCGCGTTGACCTCGGGTGCCCCGGTCGTCCCGGTCGGGCTGCAGGGCACCGCCGAGGTGCAGCCCGTGGGCTCCCGGTGGCCGCGCCTGGTCGAGGTGACGGTCGCCTTCGGCGAGCCGATCGACGTCCGCGGCCGGTACGACGGCGTACCCCCGGGTCGCGCGCGCCGCGAGATCACCGACCGGATCATGACCGAGATCGCGAAGCTGACCGGTCAGGAAGAAGCCGGCGTCTACAACGAGCGGCCGCCGGAGAGCTGAGACTCAGACCGCCTCCACGCTCCACCCCACCGCGGGCGGGTCGACACGGGCACAGCGCGGACCGCCCTTGTCGTCGGTGAGCACGACATCGGCCACGAGACACCGGTCGTCGTCCGCGGCCGCCGCGACGAGCGCCGGGTCGACGCGCGACAGCATGAGCTTGGCGCGCCGGAACATCGCGAACCCTCCGCCGGAGAGGTCGCCCCAGGTGAGGTAGACGAACCGTTCGCCCCGCTTGCCGTGCACCGCCGGGCCGCGGAAGTCGTCGCCCACCACGGCCACGTCGGTCTCCCAGCGGGCGCTCGCGGCGTCGCCGCCGACGACGCCCACGGGTTCGGAGCGCACCTGCAGCCCGACGCCGATCCGGTCGTAGCCCGGCCGGGAGGCGCCGGGCAGGTCGCGCCCGCGGATCACCAGCTTCATCCCGCCATTGTCTACCAGGACCCGCCCCCGGCCGGGCCTGCTTGAATCGACCTCATGCAGACGCGTCGGCGGATCCGGGTCGGCATCGACACCGGTGGCACGTTCACCGACGTGGTCGCCCTCGACGAGGACACCGGTGAGCTCGTCACCACCAAGACTCCCTCCACCCCGGCCAACCCGGCCGACGGGTTCCTGGCCGGGATCGACAAGGTGCTCGGGCTGATGGGCGGGCTCACCGGGGACTCGATCGCCGCGGTCAGCCACGGCACCACGGTGGCCACCAACCAGCTGCTCGAGGGCAAGGTCGACCGGCTCGGCTTCGTCACCACCGAGGGGTACGACGCGATGCTCGAGATCGCACGGCAGTCGGTGCCCGACGGCTACGGCAACTCCTACTTCTGGGTCAAGCCGCCCCGGATCGTGCCGCGCGACCTGGTGCGCTCGGTCGGCGGCCGGCTCGACTACACCGGCGCCGAGGTGCGGCCCTTCGACGAGGAGGGCGCCCGCGAGGTGGCCCGCTGGTTCCGCGACCGCGGGGTCGACACCCTCGGCGTCTGCTTCCTGCACTCCTACGCCGACCCGCGGCACGAGGAGCGGATGCGCGAGATCCTCGCCGAGGAGCACCCCGACGCCGTGGTGAGCATCAGCAGCCAGGTGCTGCGGGAGTACCGCGAGTACGAGCGCGCGATGACCACGCTCGTCGACGCCGCGGTCAAGCCCCGGCTCTCGGCGTACGTCGCGAACATCGGCGCCCGGCTCTCGGCGTACGTCGGCGAGGGCTCGTCGGTCGAGCGGAGCCGAGACCACGTCCCGTTCTACGTGATGAAGTCGAACGGCGGGGTGCTCAGCGCCGAGGAGGTCGTGCACCAGCCGATCACCACCGTGCTCAGCGGCCCGGCGGCCGGTGCCCTGGGGGCCGCACTGATCGCCCAGGTGGCCGGCTTCGACCGGGTGCTGACCTGCGACGGCGGCGGCACCTCGACCGACGTCTCGGTCGTGGTCGACGGGGAGCCCACGCTGACCACCGAGGGCACGGTCGGTGCGTTCCCGAGCAAGATCCCGATGATCGACGTGGTGACCGTCGGAGCCGGCGGCGGCTCGATCGCCTGGCTGTCGGCGGAGGGCGCCCTCAAGGTGGGGCCGCAGTCGGCCGGCGCCGACCCCGGACCGCTCTGCTACGCCCGCGGCGGCACCGACGTCACGATCACCGACGCCCACGTCGTGCTCGGGCGGATCCCGCCACACCTCCTCGGCGGCGAGATCCCCCTCGACGTCGAAGCCGCGCGGGCCGGGATCGCACGCCTGGCCGGCGACCTCGGGCTGAGCCCGGAGGCGGCCGCGGTCGGCGTGCTGGAGATCTCGGCCTGGAACCAGGCGAACGCCCTGCGCCAGGTGACCGTCAAGCGCGGTCTCGACGTCCGCGACTTCACGCTCACCACCTTCGGCGGGTCCGGGTCCCTGCTGCTGTGCCGGCTGATGGACGTGCTCGGCATCCCGACCGTGCTGGTGCCGCCCGACCCGGGCAACGTGTCCGCCTTCGGGCTGCTGACGGTCGACGTGAAGAACGACTACGTGCTCACCCGGGTCTCCCTCGACGAGCACCTCGACGCCGCTGCCCTCGGCACGTCGTACGCCGAGCTGACCGGGCAGGCGCGCGACGCCCTGCTCCGCGAGGGCTTCCCCGAGGGCGAGCACGTCTTCGCCCGCACCGCCGACCTGCGCTACTTCGGGCAGGCCTTCGAGGTGCGCGTCCCGGTGCCGGACGGCGACCTCGACCGGGCCGCGCTCGACGGCGTGGTGACGGCGTTCCATGCCGAGCACCGCGGCCTCTACGGCTACGACTTCGCCGGCGACGCGGCCCAGCAGGTCGAGTGGGTCAACCTCCGGGTCTCCGGCATCGGCCCGATCACGCGCCCCGAGATCCGCCACCGTGCCGGGTCGTCCGCCCCACGGGCCGGCAGGGGCTCCTCTCGGGCGGACGACCCCACCAGGCCGGTCTGCTTCGAGGCCGAGGAGGGGTACGTCGTCACGCCGATCGTCCAGCGCACCTCCCTGGTGCCCGGCGACACCGTCGCGGGGCCGGCCGTCATCGAGGAGTACGGGTCGACCGTTCCGCTGCATCCCGGCTTCGTCGCGACCATGGACGACTTCGGCAACCTGCTGGTACGCCGTACCGAGGCCGCACGATGAGCCGCCGCGTGCCGACCGACTTCCCGTTCGGACCGCTCACGGCCGACCAGGGCGCCGGGGCCGACCCGGTGCTCGTCGAGATCGTGCAGGGCTCGCTGGCCAGCGTGGAGGCCGAGGTCGAGACCGCGATCGCACGCACCAGCCGCAGCCCGATGATCCGCGACGCCCACGACTTCCGTGCGGGCATCCACGACCGCTTGCTGCGCAAGCTCACCGGCCGGTCCTACTCCGCGCTGGTCCACCCCGTCGCCCGCGACTTCCCGATCGCGGAGATGCGCGAGGGCGACGTCTTCTTCCACAACGACGTCTACCGCTCCGAGGGCGGCATCGGGCACCTGCCCGACCTCTGCGTCACCGTGCCGGTGTTCTCGGCGGGTCAGGTCGTGGCCTTCGTCCAGGCGTTCGGGCACCACGACGACATCGGCGGTGCGGTCCCGGGCTCGATGCCGAGTGCGGCGACCAGCGTCTTCGAGGAGGGCCTGATGGTCCCGCCGATCCGGCTCTGGGACGCCGGCGTACCGAACCGCGCGGCGCTGGCGATCATGACCCGCAACTCCCGGATGCCGGAGTCGCTCGCCGCCGACCTCGACGCCGAGTGCTCCGCCTGCCTGATGGGGGCGCGGCGGCTCGGCGAGCTGTTCGAGAGGTACGGCGTGGCGGAGGTCGAGGCGTGCTTCGACGCGATCATCGCCCGCACCACCGACACCTACCGACGCGAGATCCTCGGCCGGATCCCGGTCGGCTCGTGGGTCTGGGAGGACTACGCCGAGCACGACGGCGTCGACGAGCCGCGGCTCCACACGCAGCGGATCACCCTGACCCGCACCGCTCCCGACGATCCGGAGGGCGAACGGCTGGTCCTCGACTTCGACGGCACCGGGCCGCAGGCCAAGGGGCCGATCAACCACTGCGGCGACTACAGCGACGGCGTGTTCCTCAAGAAGTGGCTGGCGCCGATCCTGCGCAACCTCGCCGAGACGCCGGAGCGGATGGCCGAGCTCGACGTCAACGAGGGCGTCGTCCCCCTGATCGAGATGCGCTTCCCCGAGCCCGGCACCCTGCTGACCCCGGTCTTCCCGGCCCCGACCAACGCCCGCACCTTCGTCATCCTGCGGCTGCTCGGCGTGCTCGCCGGCGTGCTGGCCAAGGCGGTCGACGGCCGGATGCCGGCCGACCAGGAGACGATCCGCTACACCGGCGTGTACGGCGAGGACGCCGACGGCCGCAGCTATCTGATGCGCGAGGTGCTCGGCGGTGGCTCGGGGGGACGGCCGTACGCCGACGGCGAGGACACCATCCACGTGGTGCCCGACTCGCGGAACCTGCCGACGGAGTTCACCGAGGCGCGCTTCCCGTTCCGGGTCGAGGCGCTGTCGCTCGCCGTGGACAGCGGCGGGGCCGGGGCTCCACCGCGGCGGCTGCGGCTACGAGAAGCACATCCGGATGCTGCGCGACGCCCACTTCATGTCGATCGCCGACCGCTCGATCCTCTCGTGCTGGGGCGTGAAGGGCGGCCGTGCCGGCCGGCCGTTCCAGGTCACGATCGACCCCGGCGGCCCCGACGAGCGCGAGGTCGACGCCCTGGCCGACGCCGAGCCGGTCCGTGCCGGCGAGGTGATCCGGATCCGGACGACCGGCGGCGGCGGCTGGGGCGACCCTCTCGAGCGGGACCCCGGCCTCGTGGTGCGCGACGTGCGGTGGTGCAAGGTCTCGCCGGAGGCCGCCCTGCGCGACTACGGCGTGGTGCTGACCGGCTCGGGCGACGACCTGGCGTGGGACGAGGCGGCGACGGTCGCCGAGCGCGGCGGGCGGCCACGCGACGATGTCGCCTTCTTCGACCGCGGCCCGGGCTATGCGCGCCTCGCCGGCGGCGCGTCGTACGCCGAGGTGGACGTGCGGCCATGAGCCTCTCCGAGACCGATCTGCGACACCTGCGCCGGTGTGTCGACCTCGCCCGTGCCCGGATGGGCCTCGGCCGCGTGGTGTACGCCGTCTCCGCGGCACAGCTGGCCGCCTGGAGGACCGGCTGGGGCCTGGCGGACGGACGAGATGCCGCGACCCCGGCGGGGGGCGCTGCGCCGGAGGGGTCGGGCCAGTAGGTTCGCACCCGTGCGGGTGATGCTGGCGCTGGGCGGGAACGCCATGACGAACGCCGACGGACGGGCCAGGCCCGAGGACCAGATCGCGGCGGCGGAGGTCGCGATGGGTGCCGTCGCCGAGCTGCTCGACCACGACGTCGAGGTCGTGATCACCCACGGCAACGGGCCGCAGGTGGGCAACCTGCTGGTCAAGAACGAGCTCGCGGCGGCCGTCGTGCCCCCCGTGCCGCTCGACTGGTGCGGCGCCCAGACCCAGGCCACGCTCGGCTTCGTGCTGATGAACGCGCTCGACGCCGCGCTGGCCGAGCGGGGACTCGAGAAGCGCTGCGCGACCGTCGTGACCCGCACGCTGGTCGACCCCCACGACCCGGGTTTCGCCAAGCCCAGCAAGCCGATCGGCCGCTTCCTGCCGGCCGACGAGGCCGCGCTCCTGATGGAGCACGGGGAGACCTGGGAGGACCGCGGCGAGAAGGGCTGGCGGCGCGTGGTCGCGTCGCCGGAGCCGCTCGACATCCTCGACGCGGCCGCGGTGCTGCAGCTGATCGGCGCCGGGTTCGTGGTCGTGGCGAACGGCGGTGGCGGGATCCCCGTCGTACGACGGGAGGACGGGTCGCTGTCAGGGGTCGAGGCCGTCATCGACAAGGACCTCGGGGCAGCGCTGCTCGGCGTCCTGGTCGGGGCCGACGTGCTCGTGGTCGCGACCGACGTGGCGCAGGCCGTGCTGCGCTACGGCACGCCGGAGGCGCAGCCGCTGGGGCGGGTCGGGCTGGCGCGGATGCAGGAGTACGCCGAGGAGGGGCACTTCGCGAGCGGCTCGATGGGGCCGAAGGTCGACGCGGTCTGCCGGTTCGTGCAGGCCACCGACCTGCCCGGGGTGATCACCAGCCTGGACCGGATCGTCGACGCCGTGACCGACCTCGGCCTGACCGGGACGGTCGTCGTCCCCGACTGAGGACGCCGCGGGAGAGCGCCACGGTCCGCTTGCGGCAGGGCGGCCGGCCTCGTGACAGGATCGCCGTATGCCCCACGCCATCGAGGTCCGCAAGATCCCGCTGCACTCCGTCTCCGACGCCTCCGAGCTGACGAGGCTGATCGACGAGGGCGTGATCCACGCCGACCGCGTGGTCGCGGTGATCGGCAAGACCGAGGGCAACGGCGGCGTCAACGACTACACGCGGATCATCGCCGACCGGGCGTTCCGTGAGGCGCTGGTCGCCCGGGGTGCGGCGGCCGATCGGGTCGCGGAGATCCCGATCGTGTGGTCCGGCGGCACCGACGGCGTGATCAGCCCCCACGCGACGGTGTTCGCCACCGTGCCGCCCGCGGACGTCGTACCGTCCGACGAGCCGCGGCTGACCGTCGGCTTCGCGATGAGCGACGTCCTGCTGCCGGAGGACATCGGCCGCGGCGCGATGATCACCAAGGTCGCCGCGGCGGTCCGCGTGGCGATGGAGCGGGCCGGGATCACCGACCCGGCCGACGTCCACTACGTGCAGACCAAGACACCGCTGCTGACCATCGACACGATCCGCGACGCGAAGAGCCGCGGGCACGACGTGTTCACCGAGGACACGCTGACGTCGATGGACGTGTCGAACGGCGGTACGGCGCTCGGGATCGCGGTCGCGCTCGGCGAGATCGAGATGCCGTCGGACGACGACGTGCTGCGCGACCGCTCGCTCTACTCCTCGGTGGCCTCGTGCTCGTCGGGGGTGGAGCTGGACCGGGCCCAGGTCGTCGTGGTCGGCAACGCGGTCGGGGTCGGCGGCCGCTACCGGATCGGGCACGCCGTGATGGACGACGCGCTCGACGCCGACGGCATCTGGGACGCGATCCGCTCCGCCGGGCTCGACCTCCCGGAGCGGCCGCACTCCTCCGACCTCGACGGCCGGCTGGTCAACGTCTTCTTGAAGTGCGAGGCCTCGCAGGACGGCCACGTCCGCGGCCGCCGCAACGCCATGCTCGACGACTCCGACGTGCACTGGCACCGCCAGATCAAGGCCGCCGTCGGCGGCGTCACCGCGACCGTCACCGGCGACCCCGCCGTCTTCGTCTCCGTCTCCGCCGCCCACCAGGGCCCCGACGGCGGCGGCCCCGTCGCCGCCATCGTCGACCTCGGCTGACTCGTTGAGTTGGCCCTCGCGGTCGTTGAGTTGGCCCTCGCGGCTCGTTGAGTTGGCTCTGATGGCGATTTTCTGCGCCCGGAGGGCCAACTCGATGCACCCGGAGGGCCAACTCAACGAGAGGATGGGGGGATGACGGAGCAGAAGCCGATCCACACCTGGCTGACCGACATGGACGGCGTGCTGGTGCACGAGGAGGACCCGATCCCGGGGGCCGCGGAGTTCATCGATGCCCTCAAGGCCAGCGGACTGAAGTACCTGCTGCTCACCAACAACTCGATCTTCACCCGGCGCGACCTGCGAGCGCGGCTGCTCGGCAGCGGGATCGACGTACCGGAGCAGAACATCTTCACCTCCGCCCTGGCCACCGCCGACTTCCTCGACGACCAGCGCCCCGGCGGATCGGCGTACGTCGTGGGGGAGAGCGGGCTGATCACCGCCATGCACGACATCGGCTACGTGATGACCGACCGCAACCCCGACTACGTCGTGCTCGGCGAGACCCGCACCTACTCCTTCGAGGCGATCACCAAGGCGATCCGACTGATCGAGAGCGGCGCCCGGTTCATCGCCACCAACCCCGACCGGAGCGGGCCGAGCCACCAGGGCACCCTGCCCGCCACCGGGAGCGTGGCCGCGCTGATCAGCAGCGCCACCGGACGCGCGCCGTACTTCGTCGGCAAGCCCAACCCGCTCATGATGCGCAGCGCGCTGAACCGGATCGAGGCCCACTCCGAGACCACCGTGATGGTGGGTGACCGCATGGACACCGACATCGTCAGTGGCCTCGAGGCGGGTCTCCGCACGATCCTGGTGACCACGGGGTCGACGCAGCCGCACCAGATCGAGACCTTCCCCTACCGCCCGACCCGCGTCGTCGACTCGGTGGCCGACCTGGTCGACATGGTCGCCGCCCGCGCCTGACCGTCAGCCCTCCAGCCACTCCCTGATCGCGGCGCTGTGCTCGCCCAGCAGCGGCGGCGGCAGGTGCTGCGCGCGGCCGCCGCTGAAGGCGTTGTCGTCGAAGCGCAGCGGTGACCCGGTCAGCTCCAGCGGACCGTACGACGGGTGGTCGACCTCGAGCACGAGCCCCTGTGACCGCACCTGGTCCCAGCCGTAGACGTCGTCCATCGACCGGACCTTCCCGGCCGGGACACCGGCGCCTACGAGCAGGTCGAGCCAGTGCTCGGCAGGAGAGGACGCGAAGATCCCCTCGATCGCGACGATCAGGTCGTCGCGGTGCGCGACCCGCTCGCGGTTGGTGACGAAGCGAGGGTCGTCGGCGTCGATCCCGACCGCGGCGGCGAACTTCCTCCACAGGTTCTCCGAGCCCACCGCCACCTGCACCGGCGACGAGGCGGTCGCGAACATCCCGTACGGCGCGATCGCCGGGTGGTGGGCACCGGCGATGCCCGGCACCTCGCCGCCGAGGAGCCAGCGCGTGCCCTGGAACGCGTGCACCCCGACCACTCCCGAGAGCAGGGACGTGCGGACCACCCGCCCGACGCCCGTCGCGTGCCGTTCGTGCAGCGCGGCCACCACGCCGTACGCGAGGTTCATGCCGGCCAGCAGGTCGGCGATCGGGACGCCGACCTTGGTGGGCTGCTCGGTGCCGGTCACCGACATCAGCCCGCCCTCGCCCTGCGCGATCTGGTCGTAGCCGGCGCGGCCCGCCTCCGGCCCGTCGTGGCCGAAGCCGGTGATGCTGCCGATCACCAGGCGCGGGTTGAGCTCGTGGAGCCGAGCGACCGTGAAGCCGAGACGGTCGAGCACGCCGACCCGGAAGTTCTCCAGGAGCACGTCGGACCGGCGTACCAACGCGGCGAGGACCTCCGCGTCGTCGGGGTCCTTGAGGTCGAGGACGATCGACTCCTTGTTGCGGTTCGCCGACATGAAGTACGTCGAGTCCCGCGGCCTCGTCGGTCGAGCCGGTCGGACCTCGGGCCCGCCCAGGGCGGCCCCCAGGCGCGGGTGTCGTCGCCGGTGGCACTCTCGACCTTGATCACCCGGGCGCCCAGGTCGCCGAGCATCATCGCGGCCTGCGGGCCGGCCAGGGCCCGGGTCAGGTCGACCACCAGGACGTCGGACAGGGGCCCGGTCTCGCTCATGCACGTCAACCTAGTGGGGCCCGGGCGAGCGACCGCGGGGGCTCGGGCGTCGGCGGCGGATGGTTGGGTGGAGCCATGACCGACGGGCCCACGACCTACCACCTCGTGCGCCCGCAGCCGGCCGCCGCCGAGCCCGTGGCCCTCGACCCCGAGCAGCAGCGGGTGGTCGACCACGAGGGCGGTCCGCTGCTGGTCCTGGCCGGCCCCGGCACGGGCAAGACGACCACCCTGGTCGAGGCGATCGCCGACCTGATCGAGCGGCGCGGCGTCGACCCGTCGCAGGTCCTGGCCCTCACCTTCTCCCGCAAGGCCGCCGAGAGCCTGCGCGACCGCGTGACGGCCCGGGTGGGCCGTACCACCTCGACCACGATGTGCTCGACGTTCCACTCCTTCGCCTACGGCCTGGTCCGCGCCTACAGCCCGGCCGACCTCTACACCGCGCCCCTGCGGCTGTTGTCCGCGCCCGAGCAGGACGTCGTGCTCCAGGCCCTGCTCACCGACGCGCCGGAGTCCGTCCGCTGGCCCGAGGGCCTGCGCGCGGCGGTCGGCACGCGCGGCTTCGCCGCGGAGGTGCAAGCCGTGCTGGCCCGGGCCCGCGAGCGGGGGCTCGACCCCGTCGAGCTGGCCGAGCTGGGTCGGCGCGAGGGCGTGCCCGAGTTCGAGACGGCGCGGGCTGTTCATGCAGCAGTACCTCCAGGTCCTCGGCTTCGCGAACTCCTTCGACTACGCCGACCTGATCGCACGCGCCGGTCAGCTCGCCGACGAGCACCGCGACGACGTACGCCGGCGCTTCGGGCACGTCTTCGTCGACGAGTACCAGGACACCGACCCGGCCCAGGTCGACCTGCTGCGCTCCCTGGCCGGCGACGGCCGCGACCTGACCGTGGTCGGCGACCCCGACCAGTCCATCTACGGCTTCCGTGGCGCCGACCTGCGCGGCATCCTCGACTTCCCGGCGGCGTTCCCCACCCGCGACGGCGAGCCGGCGCCGGTGATCGCGCTCGGCACCACGCGCCGTTTCGGGCCGCGGCTGCTGCGGGCCTCGCGGTCGATCGCCGCCTCGATCGGCGTGACCGGATCGATCCCGCTCGAGCAGTTCCGGGTGTTCCGCGACCCCCGCGGCCGACGCGCCCGGGCTCGGCGACGGACGCGTCCAGGTGCTGACCTACGACACCGCTCGTGTCGAGACCGAGCACGTCGCCGACCTGCTCCGCCGCGCCCACCTCGAGGACGGCACCGGCTGGAGCGACATGGCCGTGCTCGTCCGGTCGGGCCGTGCGTCCATCCCGGCCCTGCGCCGCTCGCTGAGCGCGGCGGGTGTCCCGGTCGAGGTGTCGAGCGACGAGACGCCGCTCGTACGCGAGCCCGCCGTGCTGCCGCTGCTGGCGGCCCTCCGCCTGGTCGTCGACCTCGAGATCGACGACCTCGACGATCCCGACGTACGTCGCGGCCGACCGCGCCGAGGCGCTGCTGACCTCGCCGCTGGGCGGGCTCGACGCCCACGACCTGCGCGGCCTCGCGCGGGCTCTGCGCAGCCGCGACGACGCGACCCCCTCCCGCGAGCTCCTGCGACGTGCGGTCACCGTGCCGGGCTTCCTCGACGGCGTGCGCGGGGAGGCCGCCGACCGGGCCCGCCGGGTCGTGGCCCTCGTCCGCCTCGCGCGCGAGCGGCTCGATGCCGGCGAGAGCCCCGAGCAGGTGCTCTGGACCCTGTGGGACGGCACCGACTGGGGCGCGCGCCTGCGCCACCAGACCGAGCTCGGGGGACAGTCGGCCCGCCTGGCCCACCGCGACCTCGACGCGATCTGCGCGCTCTTCGACGCGGCCGCGAGGTCGGAGGAGCAGGCCGGCCACGTCGGCCTGCGCGACTTCCTCGACACCCTGTCGGCCCAGGAGATCCCGGCCGACACCCTGGCCGAGCGCGGGGTCCGTGGCGAGGCGGTCCGGCTGCTGACCGCCCACCGGTCCAAGGGTCTGGAGTGGGACCTCGTGGTCGTGGCCCACGTGCAGGAGGGCGCGTGGCCCGACCTGCGCCGCCGCAACACCCTGCTCGGGGCCGACCGGATCGGTCGCGACGGCCTGGTCCCGCCGCTGACCCCCGCCGCCCTGCTGGCCGAGGAGCGCCGGCTCTTCTACGTCGCCGCCACCCGGGCTCGGCGCCGGCTGGTGGTGACCGCGGTCGCCTCGCCCGACGACGACGGCGAGCAGCCGTCGCGCTTCCTCCACGAGCTCGGTGCGGGGGTGCCCGAGCACCACCAGGGGCGGCCTCGCCGTCCCCTGTCGCTCGCCGGGCTGGTCGCCGAGCTCCGCCGTACGACGGCCGACCCCTCGCAGCCCGACGACCTGCGCCGCGCGGCCGCCCATCGCCTGGCGGCGCTGGCACTCACCGAGGTCCGCGGCCGGCCGCTCGCCCCGGCCGCCGACCCCTCCTCGTGGTGGGGGCTGCGGGCCTCGAGCCGGGCTCCGACGCCGGTGCGGCCGGGCGACGAGCCGGTCCGGCTCTCGGCCAGCGCGCTGCAGGGGCTGATCACCTGCCCGGCCCAGTGGTTCCTCCAGCAGGAGGCCGGCGGCACGGTCGTCAGCTCGACCGCCCAGGGCTTCGGCATCATCGTCCACGCGCTCGCCGACCGGGTGGCCAAGGGCGAGCTCGAGCCGGGGCCCGGGCTGATGACAGACCTGATGGCGCTCGTCGACGACGTGTGGGACCGGATGTCCTTCCGGACGCCGTGGTCGGGCGAGCGCGAGCGCGAGGCCGTGCGCGACGCGCTGGCCCGCTTCGTGGCCTGGCAGGCCCGCCCCGGAGCCCGCACCCAGGTGACGTCGGAGGGCAGGATCACCGCGACCGTGGTGCTGCCCGACGGCCAGCAGGTGCGCCTCATCGGCTACGTCGACCGGCTCGAGCTCGACGCCGACGGCAACGTCGTGGTCGTCGACCTCAAGACCGGGAAGTACGCCCCGACCGACGCGTCGCTCCCGGACAACCCCCAGCTCGGCCTCTACCAGCTCGCGGTCGACCACGGCGCCGTCGACGAGACCGTGGGGCGGCCGGTGCGCTCCGGCGGGGCCGAGCTCGTCCAGCTCCGGCTCGGGGGCGATCTGCCCAAGGTCCAGCCGCAGGCACCGCAGGTCCCCGACGGCGACGGCGTGACGACGATCCAGCACCAGCTGATGGCGGCGGTGCGCGCGGTCCGCGACGAGGAGTTCGTGGCCCGTCCCGGCGCCCACTGCGACCGCTGCGACTTCCACGCGATCTGTCCGGCGATGTCGTCGGGATCGGTGCTCTCGTGACCCACACCATCGAGACGCCGGACCAGCTGCGCGCGGTGATGCACGCCGACTTCGCCTTCAGCGCGCAGCAGTTCGCGGCGATCACCGCGCCGCTCGAGCCGGCGGTCGTGATCGCCGGCGCCGGCTCGGGCAAGACCACGGTGATGGCCGCGCGCGTGGTCTGGCTCGTCGCCACCGGTCAGGTCGCGCCCGCGGAGGTGCTCGGCCTGACGTTCACCACCAAGGCCACCGCGGAGCTGGCCACCCGGATCCGCGAGTCGCTGCGGGCCGCCGGCCTGCTCCCGCCGCGCGGCCAGCGGTTCGACACGTCGGCCGGCTCCGGACTCGGCGACCCTTCGACAGGCTCAGGACCACGCGGTGAGGAGGTCGAGGAGCCCACCGTGGCGACCTACCACTCCTACGCCGCCGGCCTGCTCACCGAGCACGGACTCCGGATCGGTCACGAGCCCGACACCCGCCTGATCGCCGACGCCTCGCGCTACCAGCTGGCTGGTCGCACGATCGCCCGACACACCGCGCCCGTGCGCCACCTCAGTGACGCGCCCCAGCTGGTGGTGCAGTGGCTGCTCGCCCTCGACGCCGAGCTGTCGGAGCACCTCGTCACGCCCGACCGGGTCCGTGCCCTCGACGCAGCCGAGCGTGAGCTGTTCGTGGCGGGGATGGTCGGTGAGAGCCGCAAGACCTACCGCGAGCGCAACGAGAAGGCGATCCTCGCCATCGACCGGCGCGCCGAGCTCCTCGACCTGGTCGAGGAGTACCGCGCCCTCAAGCGCCACCACGGGCTGATGGACTTCTCCGACCAGATCGCGCTCACCGCACGGCTCGCCCGCGACTGCCCCGAGGTCGGCGAGACCGAGCGGGCGAGGTTCCGCGTCGTGCTGCTCGACGAGTACCAGGACACCTCGGTCGCCCAGGCCCTGATGCTCACCCGGCTGTTCAGCGGTCCCGACCCCGCCCACGGGCTCGGGCACCCCGTGACCGCGGTCGGCGACCCCAACCAGGCCATCTACGGCTGGCGCGGCGCGTCGGTCTCCAACATCCTCGAGTTCCCCGCTGCGTTCCCGTCCGCGGCCGGCCGCGCCGCGTCGTACCCCTTGACGGTCAACCGGCGCTCCGACGTCGCGATCCTCGACACCGCCAACCACCTCGCGGCCGAGCTCTACGCCCTGCGGCCGGAGCTGCTGCCGCTCGAGCCGAAGCCCGAGGCCGCGGCCGGCGAGGTCACGGCCGGCCTCCACGAGACCTACGACGACGAGCTCACCGCTCTGGGCGACGCCGTGACGGCGGCCCACGCGGGGATGGCCGAGCCGTCGTGGCGCGAGATCGGTGTCCTGACCCGCGACAACTCCCACGCGGCCGACGTCTTCGACGCGCTCACCCGACGCGAGATCCCGGTCGAGATCGTCGGCCTCAAGGGACTGCTGAGGCTGCCCGAGGTCGCCGAGGTGGTCGCCACCCTGACGCTGGTCCAGGACGTCACGGCCAACGCGTCGCTGCTGACGCTGCTGGCCGGGCCGCGGTGGGCGATCGGCACTCGCGACCTCGCCCTGCTCGGTCGCCGCGCGGCCGACCTGTCCGGCAGCCGCGGCCGGATCTCCTACGACGACGTCCGGGCCGAGCTCGACGCGGCGGTCTCGGGGTCCGACCCCGCCGAGGTGGCCTCGCTGGGCGACGCGCTGGAGTCGCCGGGCGAGCTCGACTACTCGCCCGAGGCACGCGCCCGCTTCGGCCTGCTCGCCGCCGAGCTGCGTCGCCTCCGGTCGGCCGTCGGCGAGCCGATCCTCGACCTCGTACGCCGGATCATCGACACCTGCGGCATCGACGTCGAGCTCGCGTCGTCGGCCAGCCCGGCGGCTGCGGCGCGTCGTGACAACCTCGATCTGTTCGTCCAGGCGGTCTCGGAGTTCCAGGCCGTCGACGGCCAGGTGACGCTCGCCGCCCTCCTGGCGTGGCTCGAGGCCGAGGACGCCTACGGTCAGGGCCTCGACGTGGCCACCCCCAGCGAGGCCGACTCCGTCAAGCTGCTCACCGTCCACCGCGCCAAGGGCCTGGAGTGGGACGTCGTGTTCATCCCCGGGGTCACCGAGCGCAAGTTCCCCACCGACCGCTCGCGCTCCACCTGGCTGACCGTGCCCTTCGTGATGCCCGGCAGTCTGCGCGGCGACGCCCGCGACCGGCCGGCGCTGGCCGGCCACACCCCGGCCGACATCGCCGCCTTCACGGCGGCGACCAAGGAGCACGAGCGGATCGAGGAGCTCCGGCTCGCCTACGTCGCCTGGACCCGCGCGCGACACCGGCTCCGCGTCACCGGCTGGTGCTTCTCGCCGAAGATCAAGGCCGGCCGCGGACCCTCGGTCTACCTCGAGGCGACGGTGCGCGCGCTGGCCGCACGCGGTGCGCTGCCCGACCCCTGGCGCGACCGGCCCGCCAAGGACGAGCCCAACCCCTACGCCGCCCTCGATCCCGACCTGCCCTGGCCGATGTCTCACCAGACGCCCGAGGTCGCCCGCCGGCACGACGCGGCCGCTCTCGTCGCGGCCGCCGCCGAGGCGCTGGCGGCGGGGGCCCCGTGGGCCGACCACACCGACGACATGCTCGTGCTCGGCCGGATCCAGGAATGGGACGACGAGCTGGCCCGGCTGGTCGAGGAGGCGAGCCGTGACCGCTCACCGGTGGTCGACGTACCCCTGCCGTCGAGCCTGTCCGCGACCGCGCTGGCCCGCCTCCGCGACACCCCCGACAGCTTCGCCGCCGACCTGGCCCGGCCGATGCCCCGGCGCCCGTCGCCCGCCGCCCGCTTCGGCACCCGGTTCCATGCGTGGGTCGAGAGCCGCTTCGGTCAGCAGGACCTGTTCGACCCCGACGACCTGCCCGGCCGCGGCGACGCCGGCATCGACGACGCCGCCGACCTGCAGGAGCTGATCGCGACCTTCGAGACCGGGCCCTTCGCCGAACGCATCCCCTACGCCGTCGAGGCGCCGTTCGCGCTGGTGCTCCGCGGTCAGGTGGTGCGTGGCCGGATCGACGCGGTGTACGCCGAGCCGGGGCCCGACGGTGACCGGTGGCTGGTCGTGGACTGGAAGACCAACCGCACGCCCGACTCCGACCCGTGGCAGCTCGCCCTCTACCGGTTGGCGTGGGCGGAGCTCCGGGGGGTGCCGCTGGAGCGGGTCCGGGCGCAGTTCTACTTCGTGCGCACCGGCACGCTGGTCGAGCCGCCCGACCTCCCCGGCCGCGCCGAGCTCGAACGGGTGTTGCGGCCCGACTGAGGCCCGGGTCAGCCCGACGCCGACGACAGCGACGCGGCCAGCGCGATCTCGACCATCTCGCCGAAGGTCTGCTCCCGCTCGGCAGCCGTGGTCTCCTCGCCGGTGACGACGTGGTCGGAGACCGTGCAGATGGCCAGGGCGCGGCGGCCGTGCTGGGCCGCGAGCGTGTAGAGAGCGCTCGCCTCCATCTCGACGGCGAGGACCCCGTAGCCCACCATCCGCGAGACGAGCTCGGGGCGCGCGGCGTAGAACGAGTCGCTGGAGAACAGCAGGCCCACGTGCACGTCGGTGCCCCGCCGCTCGGCCGCCTCGACGGCGGCCCGCAGCAGGCCGAAGTCGGCGACGGGCGCGTAGTCGAGACCCTCGAACCTGATCCGGTTCATCGAGGAGTCGGTGCACGCCCCGGACGCGATGACCACGTCGCGGAGGCCCAGCTCCTCGGTCAGCGCCCCGCACGAGCCGACCCGCACGACCGACTCCACGTCGTAGGAGGTGAAGAGCTCGTTGACGTAGATCGCCATCGAGGGCTGGCCCATCCCGGAGCCCTGCACCGACACGCGTTCGCCGTGCCAGGTGCCGGTGAAGCCGAGCATCCCGCGGACCTCGGTGTAGCAGCGCGCGTCCTCGAGGAAGGTCTCGGCGATCCACCGGGCGCGCAGCGGGTCACCGGGCATCAGGACGACGGGGGCGATCTCGCCCGCCGCTGCGGCGAGGTGGGTGCTCACGACCGTGGCTCCCGGTGTCCGCGTGCCATCAGGGCCAGGGAGTAGAGCGGACGGTCCTGCGTCTCGACGTACACCCGACCCAGGTAGGAGCCGATCACGCCCATCATCAGCAGCTGGAGGCCGCTCAGCAGGAACATGCCGACCGCGATGAACGCCCAGCCGGGGACGGCCTTGCTCGGCTCGAAGACGCGGACGTAGATGACGAAGAAGGCCGCGACCACGCTGAGGAAGGAGATCACCATCCCGAGGCGGGAGATGAGGCGCAGCGGGAACGTCGAGAAGCCGAGGATGCCGTCGGCGGCGAGCTTGAGCATCGTACGGAGGGGGTACGACGACGTGCCGGCGTAGCGCGGGTCGCGGTCGAACGGCACGGCCTCCTGCCGGAAGCCGACGTGGGCCACGATGCCGCGCAGGAAGCGGTCGTGCTCGCGGTAGCGGATCACCTCCGAGACCACCCGCCGGTCCATCAGCCGGAAGTCGCCGACGTTGCGCGGGATCTCGATCGACGCGAGCCGGGTCAGCATCCAGTAGAAGGCGAACGCCGTCCCCTTCTTGAACGGCGAGTCGCTCCGGGTCCGGCGCTGGGCGTAGGCGACGTCGGCGCCCGACTCCCACGTCTCGATCAGGCGCAGGCTGACCTCCGGGGGGTCCTGGAGGTCGGTGTCCATGATCACGACCGCGTCGCGTCCGGCGGCGGCGTCGAGCCCGGCCGTCACCGCGATCTGGTGCCCGAAGTTCCGGGCCAGCGAGATGACGGTCACCCGCTGGTCGGCCTCGCGGAAGGACAGGAGCAGGTCGAGTGACTCGTCGCGGCTGCCGTCGTCGACGTAGACGAACTCGAAGTCGAGGTCGGGGCGCTTGTCCGTCGCGGTGATCAGCGCCTCGTGGAACGCCAGGATGCCGGCGGCCTCGTTGTGGACCGGCAGCACGTAGGCCACCAGTCGTCGAGCGGGGGTCATGCGTCGTCTCCAGGAAGTCGCGGTCGGGTGGCCGACGATACTGCGTGATCGCTGTCCGAACCCTGTGCTCGCCGTGTGTGCGGCCGGTGACCCGCGGGGTCGGTCACGGGAACGACACGGCGTGCGGGCTGACGACCCAGAACCACCGGATCCAGAAGTACTGCACGCAGAACCCCAGCACCGCGACGAGGCTCCCGAGCGCGACCTGCTGCCGACGGCTGACGACGTACTGGCCGGCCTCGGGGAAGGGCCACCACGGCACGATCGCCAGGAGCAGGTGTCGGAAGAAGCTGCTCTGCGGTCGGGTCGAGACCAGCAGGTACGCGGCGTAGGAGATGCTCCAGGCACGCAGCTCCAGCGACCACAGCCTCGCCTGCGGGCGCAGCAGGAAGAACAGCTGCAGGCCGACGGCGACCACGACCAGGACCAGCACCGTCCAGTGGCCGCTGAGCGACTGCGAGACCCACGAGATCCAGCCCGACGTGCGCTCGTCCTTGCTCTTCCAGGCGTCCATGGACGACAGGAACGCGCGGGACTCGCCGGTGGTGACCCAGGCGATGGCGGGCCAGATCGCGAACGACGCGACGAAGCCGGCGGCGAGGGCACCGACCTTCACCTGTTCCGAGCGCGGGAACGGCTCTCGGGCTCGCCCGCGCCACCGAGCGAGCCAGTGCACCCCCACCGCCAGGGCGAGGGGGAGGACGACGGGCCGGGTCACGGACAGCAGCAGTCCCGAGACCAGGAGCGCGCCGTAGCGCCGGCGTTCGAGCAGATCCAACGACACGACCACGAGCAGGAAGGTGAGCGACTCGGTGTAGGCAGCCTGGAAGACGACGCCGGACGGGAAGGTGCTGAGCACGATCACGGTCATCGCCCCGGCGAACGCATCGGCCCTGCGCGCGATCATCCGGAAGAGCAGGCACATCCCCGTCGAGGCGAGCACGACGTTCAGCAGTCCGGCCGCCACGCCGAAGGACAGCGGCGTCACGGTCATCACCGCGCGGACGAGGAACGGGAACAGCGGGTAGAAGGCCCACTGGTTCTGGATCACGACCCCGTCGTGCATGGGCAGCGTGCGGGGGTAGCCGTGCTCGGCGATGGAGCGGAACCACTGTCCGTCCCAGTTCTGGATCACGTTGAAGTAGGTGACCGGATCGCGCACCACCGGGACGACCAGGCCGCCGGGCAGCTGGTCGGCGGGGAGCTGGTGACGAGCGGCGACCATCAGCAGGATGCCGTCGACGACCCGGGTGGCCAGGAACAACGCCAGGGGGAGGACGAACCAGGGCAGCGCGCGCGTGCGTTCTCGCCGAAGCGTCGCCACCGTCAGTTCCCTTCCCCGGCCAGATCGGCCCTCACGTTAGTCGAAAGCGCCCATGCGACGGCGGCATTCGGTTCATACTCGCCACGTGAGGATTTCGGTGGTGATCCCGTGCTATCGGTCGCGCGAGACGCTGCCCGAGCTGGTGGCGCAGCTGCACGAGCACCTGCCCCTGGTGGCGACGGCGTACGAGATCATCCTGGTCGTCGACGGCTCGCCCGACGACACCTACGCCGTGGCGCGCACCCTCGAGCTCGAGCGGCCCGACACGGTCCGGGCCCTCCTGCTGCGGCGCAACTACGGCCAGCACAACGCGCTGATGGCGGGGCTCAGCCGCGCGCGCTACGAGATCACGATCACGATGGACGACGACCTCCAGCACCGCCCCGACCAGATCACCACGCTGGTCGAGCCGCTGCTGAACCCGGTGGTGGACCTGGCCTACGGGACGGCGATCACCGAGGAGCACGGCTACGCCCGCTCGATGGCCTCGCGCACGGTCAAGGCCGGCCTGGCGATGGCCGGCGTGCCCAACGCCCGCCAGGTGAGCGCGTTCCGCGCCTTCCGCACCGAGCTGCGCGACGGCTTCGCCCACATCGCCGACCCGTTCGTGTCCCTCGACGTGGTCCTGTCCTGGACGACGACCTCGGTCGTCGGCGTGCCCGTGCGGATGGACGAGCGCGCCTCCGGCCGCTCCAACTACTCCCTGGCCGGCCTCACCCGCCATGCCTGGAACATGGTCACGGGCTACGGCACGATCCCGCTGCGCCTGGTGATCTGGCTGGGGTTCCTGTGCTCCTTCGCCGGACTGGTGGGGCTGGTAGGCATCCTGGTGATGCACTTCGCCGGTGCCATCCAGGTCGCCGGCTTCACCACCCTGGTGGCCCTCCTGACCGCGTTCAGCGGCGCGATGATGCTCTCCATCGGGGTGCTCGGCGAGTACATCGGTCGCCTGCACTTCCGCTCGATGCAGCGCCCGGCCTACCTGGTGCGCGTCGACGGCCACGAGGGGGGCCCGCTCGCCGGCGTACCAGGCCTCGGGATGCCGCAGCCGGCCGAGGCCTACACGGGTCCCGACGCGGTCGCCGAGGCCGTCACCTCGGGCGCCGAGCTGGAATGACCGGTTCCGCCTCGGATCGGCGGCGTTTGTGTCACGCTCCTGATGTGGACCTCATCCGCCTGTCTCAGCCACAGACATCCGACCTCGAGCGCGCCTACGTCGACCGCGTGCTCACGTCGATGGTGTGGCACGGCGACGGGGAGTTCACCGACCGTGCCACCGACTGGCTGGTGCAGCGGACCGGCGCCCACGGCGCCCTCCTGACGTCGTCGTGCACCCACGCCCTGGAGCTCTCCGCGCTGCTGCTCGAGCTGGGCCCCGGCGACGAGGTGATCTGCCCGTCGTTCACCTTCCCGTCCACGGTCACCGCCGTCGCCCTCCGCGGCGCCACCCCCGTGCTGGTCGACGTGGACCCGCACACCCTCAACATCGACGTCGAGCAGGTGGCCGCCGCTCTGACGCACCGCACCCGTGCGGTGTTCGCGGTGCACTACGGCGGCGTCGCGGTCGACATCGACGGCCTCCTCGACCTGCTGGAGCCGCGCGGCATCCCCCTGGTCGAGGACAACGCCCACGGCATCGGCGCGCTCTGGAAGGGCCAGCACCTCGGCACCTTCGGCGCCCTCGGCACCCAGAGCTGGCACGACACCAAGAACATCGCCTGCGGCGAGGGCGGCGCGCTGCTCGTCAACGACCCGTCGCTGATGGAGCGGGCCGAGGTGATCCGCGAGAAGGGCACCAACCGGCGCCAGTTCCTGCGCGGGGACGTCGACAAGTACACGTGGACCGACCACGGGTCGTCGTACCTGCTGAGCGAGATCTCCGCCGCGCTCCTGCTCGCCCAGATGGAGCGCTTCGACGAGATCCAGGACGCCCGGCACCGGGTGTGGGACGCCTACGACCGGCGGCTCCTCGACTGGGCCGAGAGCGAGGGCGTCGAGCGGATGAACCCGACCCTCGGCAGCGAGCACCCGGCACACCTGTACTGGATGATGATGCCGACCGACGACGACCAGCCCGGCCTGATCCGCCACCTCCGTGAGCGCGACATCGTCGCTGCCTTCCACTACCAGGCCCTCGACGAGTCGGTGGCCGGCCGTCGGCTCGCCTACGCGCCGCGACCCTGCGAGGTGTCGCTCCGCGCCTCCCGTCGGCTGGTGCGCCTGCCGCTCTACGCGGGCATGTCCGACGGCGACATCGATCGCGTGGTCGAGGGCGTGACCTCCTACCGGACGGCCCGGTGACCTGGCTCGACCTGCACGGCAGCGGGGTGACGGTCTCGCCCAGCCCGCTGGAGACGGACCGGTTCGGCGTCTCGGTGGCCCGGGTGGTGGTGGGTCTCGACACCGCGTGGGATCCCGCCCTGGCCGACGCCCTCGCGGCCGCCTGTGCTCGCGACGAGGACGTCCTGGTCGTCCGCTGGGGTTCCGG
This sequence comes from uncultured Actinomycetota bacterium, assembly GCA_963797325.1. Classification (GTDB taxonomy): domain Bacteria; phylum Actinomycetota; class Actinomycetes; order Propionibacteriales; family Nocardioidaceae; genus Nocardioides. Next base: position 26,095 of record CAWCPG010000012.1, on the reverse strand, counting down.
CCTGGTGCGGTGCGGTGCGGTGCTGGCCGCCTCGGGGCGCGACGTCATCCCGGCCGACACCTTGGTCTACTGGGAGGTCGCGACGGACCGCCTCGCCGCGGCCGGTCGCGGATCGGCCGACGACCTGGCCGTGCGCCGCGACACCACGGATCCGGCGACGCTCGACCGGCTCGTGGCCGGCGTGTTCGGGGGCTACGTCAACCACTACACGGCCAACCCGCTGCTGGCGCCCGACCTCGCCCTGGCCGGCTACGTCGAGTGGGTACGCCGTACGGCGGAGAACGATCCCGACGGCGTGGCGGTGCTCGCGCACGCGGAGGAGAGCATCGGTGTGGCGACCTGGTTCGTCGACCCCGGAGGCGACTTCCTGGAGATCCTGCTCGCCGGCCTGGTGCCCGAGGCCCGCGGTCACGGGTGGTACGCCGCGCTGCTCGCCGAGGTCGGCCGGGTCGCGACCGGGCTGGGGGTCCGGCGCGTGGTGATCTCGACCCAGGCAGCCAACGTCGCGGTCCAGCGGGCCTGGGTGTCGGCGGGGTTCAAGCCCTTCGCCTCGGTGACCACGGCGCACGCCGTACGCCGTGGCCTGCTCGCGGGGTCTGCCACGACCCGGGACTAACCTGCGAGGCGTGAGGTATCCGCACGTCGCCCTGGCCGCCGATCCGCACGACCGGGTGGGGGAGCGGCGCGCCGACGACGCGTGGCTGGACGCCGCGTGGGCCGACCCGGAGTCACGGGTGCTCGTCGTGGCCGGCACCCGGGTGCGACCCGTGGACGAGGCGCCGCACTGGGTGTCGCCGTCCGAGGTGTCCGGCGAGGGCACCCGTGTGCTGCTCGGCGAGCGCGACGGGCGGGTGTGGTTCGCGCTCGTCCTCGACCCCGGTGACGCCGTCGGCGACGACTGGGTCGGGCTCCGCGGGATCCTGCCCCACCTGGCCGGTGACGCGGTCGAGCAGGCGCCTCTGGTGTTCCACGCGATCGGGCTGGCCGAGTGGCTGTTCGCCACCCGACACTGCCCGCGCTGCGGGGGGCGGCTCGAGGCGCGGATGGCCGGGCACGAGCTCGTGTGTGTCGACTGCCACCGCCGACAGTTCCCACGCACCGACCCGGCCGTGATCATGGCGATCACGCGCGGCGAGCCGGGGTCGCCCGACGAGGGTCTCCTGCTCGGGCGGCAGGACTCGTGGCCGGTGGGGCGCTACTCGACCCTGGCGGGCTTCCTGGAGCCGGGGGAGACGCTCGAGGACGCCGTACGACGTGAGGTCGCCGAGGAGACCGGGGTCGTGGTGGACGAGGTGACCTACTTCGGGAACCAGCCCTGGCCGCTGCCGGCCAGCCTGATGCTGGGGTTCCTCGGTCGGGCCACGTCGGACCTGATCGAGGTGGACGGCCGTGAGATCCAGGACGCCCGGTGGTTCACCCGCGAGCAGATGGAGGTCGAGGCGACGGCCGGGACGCTGGTGCTTCCCGGCGGCGTCTCGATCTCCCGGTCACTCGTCGAGCACTGGTACGGCGGGCCGCTGCCGGGCTCGTGGTAGAGCGAGGACCGAGCGACACGGCGCAACGCGCTCGGCGCGCCGGCCTCACACCGCCAAGGCGGCCAGCTTCGCCTTGACCTGGGCCACCGACGGGTTGGTCTGCGCGGTGCCATCGGCGTAGACGAGCGTCGGCACGGTCTGGTTGCCGTCGTTGACCCGCTCCACGATCTCCGCGGCGTCGGGCTGCTGCTCGATGTCGACGACCTCGAACGCGATCCCCTCGCGGTCCATCTGCCCCTTCAGGCGGTGGCAGTAGCCACACCAGGGGGTCGTGTACATCGTGACCGAGCCACTCATCGAGCACTGTCCCTTCCGACGTCTACTGTGATGACACCTTCAACCATCCTCGCCCAGGAGTTGTTCCACGCCGTGACCGACCCCGACCTCCTCGGAGCCCTCGACCCCGAGCAGCGGCAGGTCGCCGAGGCGCTGCGCGGCCCGGTGCGCGTCCTGGCCGGTGCCGGCACCGGCAAGACCCGCGCGATCACCCACCGGATCGCACACGGTGTGGCCGAGGGCATCTATGCGCCGACCGAGGTGCTCGCGGTCACCTTCACCACCCGGGCCGCCGGCGAGATGCGCGGGCGGCTCCACCGGCTCGGGGCTCCCGGCGTCCAGGCACGCACGTTCCACAGCGCCGCCCTGCGACAGCTGCGCTGGTTCTGGCCGACCACCTACGGCGGTGAGCTGCCGACCCTGACCGAGTCCAAGCTGGCGATGGTCGCCGCCGCGGCCCGCCGGCAGCGGCTGCAGACCGACCAGGCCCTGCTCCGCGACCTCGCGTCCGAGATCGAGTGGGCCAAGGTCAGCAACGTCGGCCCCGACGACTACGCCTCCGTGGCGGCCGCTCGCGGGCGGGCCGTGGCCGGGCTCGACCTCGAGACCGTGGGCCGGCTCTTCGGCGGCTACGAGGAGACCAAGCGCTCCCAGTCGCGGATGGACATGGAAGACGTCCTCCTCCTCACCGCCGGGATGCTGGCGGAGGAGGAGCGGGTCGCGGCGCAGGTCCGCGCGCAATACAAGTGGTTCGTCGTCGACGAGTTCCAAGACGTCTCTCCGATCCAGTCGGCGCTGCTCGACCTCTGGCTGGGCGGACGCACCGAGATCTGTGTCGTGGGCGACCCCGCCCAGACGATCTACTCCTTCGCCGGCGCCAACGCCGACTACCTCCGCGACTTCCCCCGGAAGTTCCCCGGCACGACGTCGGTCGAGCTCAACCGCAACTACCGCTCGACCCCCGAGGTGGTCGAGGCCGCCAACACGGTGCTGGCCGGGTCCTCCACCACGTCGGTGCGGCTGCGCGCCCAGCGACCGTCCGGTCCGACCGTGCGCTACGTCCCGACCCCCGACGAGGTCGCCGAGGCCGAGGCCGTCGCCGAGGCGGTCGGCAGACTGCTCGCCGACGGGGTGGCGTCGTCCGAGGTCGCCGTCCTGTTCCGGATCAACGCCCAGTCCGAGGCGTTCGAGGACGCCCTGGCCGGCCGCGGCATCCCCTACGTCGTCCGCGGGGCCGCGCGGTTCTTCGAGCGCGGCGAGGTGCGCCAGGCGGTGACGCTGATCCGGGGTGCGGCCCACACCGACGGCGGTGCCACCCCGGTCGCCGACCTCGTCCGAGCGACCCTGGGCGGCATGGGCTGGACCCCCGAGGCGCCCGCCGTGCGCGGCCAGACCCGCGACCGCTGGGAGTCGCTCCAGGCCCTGGTCGTCATCGCCGAGGAGTCCTCCGGGCTGACGGCCGCGGAGTTCGTGGCCGACCTCGAGCGCCGGGCCGCCGAGCAGCACGCGCCGGCGGCCGGCGGCGTGACCCTGTCGACGCTCCACGCGGCGAAGGGCCTGGAGTGGGACGCCGTCTTCCTGGCCGGGATGCACGACGGCGCGATGCCCTTGTCCCACGCCACGACACCGGCCGAGATCGAGGAGGAGCGCCGGCTCCTCTACGTCGGGATGACCCGCGCGCGCCTCCATCTCACCGTCTCCTGGGCCTCCGCCCGGACCCCCGGTGGTCGCGGCAACCGTGCCCCCTCGCGTTTCCTCGACCCGCTGCTCCCCGACGAGGCGCGCGCCCGGCCGACCCGGCCCAAGGCGCGGCGCGCCGCCCACTGCCGCGAGTGCGGCACGCCGCTCTCCACGGCGGTCGAGAAGAAGCGCGGCCGCTGCCACGACTGCCCCGCGTCCTACGACGAGGAGCTGTTCGAGCGCCTGCGCGCCTGGCGCAAGGCCAGGGCCGACGAGGACGAGGTGCCGGCGTTCGTGGTCTTCACCGACGCCACGCTCCAGCTGATCGCCGAGCAGCGCCCGACGTCCGCGGCTTCCCTGCTCCGCATCAGCGGCGTGGGCCCGGCGAAGCTCGAGCGCTACGGCGACTCCCTGCTCGCCGTCGTCGGCCAGGCCGTAGGTCACGGTCCGGAAACTTTCTCCAGAAATACCCACTAAATGGTTTGCCGCTTACGACGAGCGGCCGGTAGCGTTCCGTCATCACACCACGCGCACATGGACCCGTGGCACGGTTCGCGCCCGATGCACCGAAGGAGGTGGCCCGCATGATCAACAACATTCCCACGATGACGGCTCTGAGCCCGGCGTTTGGCGTGTCCGCGTATGGCCACTCCTCCGTCGTGCGCGGAGCCTCGTGCGCGGCCGTCGCCGGCACCCAGGTGTCGACGTGGGCCCAGATCCGCCTCATGGGCGACATGGGCCTCACGACCAAGGGCGACTTCCCGGGGACCAGTGCCTGGAGACCACCGACCTGTTGACTTCTCAACAGCCACCGGCAGCCTCCAGGCCGCGGATCCCGACACCGGGATCCGCGGCCTTTCTGATTTTCTCAACCAAGCGATCAGGTCAAACAAGGAGGTGACAGACATGACCATCACTGTTCTCGACCGCCGGGATCGGATGACCGACACGCTGCCTGCGACGCTCGGTGGACTCCATGACGCGGCCGACCAGGAGCGCGAAGACCTACTGCCGTGCCGAGTCAACGACTCGGAGCTGTGGTTCGCCGAGTCTCCTGCCGACGTCGAGTTCGCCAAGGCCCTGTGCCAGGACTGCCCCGTCCGGGACCTCTGCCTCTCCGGAGCACTGGAGCGGCGTGAGCCCTGGGGCGTCTGGGGCGGAGAGCTGTTCCTGCAAGGAGCGGTGATCCCCCGCAAGCGTCCACGCGGACGGCCCCGCAAGAACGAGCAGGCCGCGTGAGCAGCGACCCGACCATGTCAGAGCACGAAAGCACTTCCTTGATCACTCACCAGAACGGAAACAAGACCATGATGAACAACCTTCTCAACGAAGATCTGGCGCGCGCACAGATGTCCGCGCGCCTGGGAGAGGCGCAGCAGCTCCGTCGTGGCCGCCAGCAGGCGGCGGCCCGTCGGTTGAGTCGCAAGGCCGAGCAGGCCGCGCGACAGGCGCGTCTGGCCCTGGCCCGCGCCAACTGAGGAACACCGCCTCGACCTGATCGCGGGTTCACGTGGAGCCCCGGTACGACTCGTTCGTACCGGGGCTCCGCCATGTCCGGGCCGCGTCGACGGGCCGCGCCGGACCTAGAGTGGGGCAGGTGAGGACCTGCGACTTCTGCGGCCGCCAGGCAGCCGACGCCGACACGCTCAGCTGGACGACCTCGAGGGAGAACGGCCGCGACCGGACCTACTGCGACACCTGCTCGCGCGAGCACCTGCGCGCGATCGAGGGCAAGCTCGACAGCGAGTGGTGGTGAGCTAGCCCCAGGCGCAGCCGCAGTGGGGGTGACGCAGCCACTCGTGCCGGGTGACCTCGAGGTCGGCGGTGACGGTCACCGTCGCCGACCGCAGGGCCGGCGACTCGCCGTCGAGCCGGCGTACGACGTCGCGCACCGCCCAGGCGACGCCGAGGTCGAGCAGGCAGGGGTCCCAGGCGGCGTGGGGCGCCACCGGGAGCTCGTCGAGCTGGTGGAGCACGGTCGCCCGACGGGCGTCGCGCTCGCCGAGCCGGGCGTCGACGCAGCGCAGGCACGCCGTCCGGCCCGGGTCGACGAAGGGCCCGATCCGGACCGCTGCGGGCAGCACCGCGAGCCACAGGTGCGTGACGTCGTCGCGCACCATCCGGTCGGAGGCGGGTCGCCGCGGCTCGCCCAGCGTGACGACCAGGGTCACCGCGCCCGCCTGCTCCGAGATCCGCAGCCCGGCAGCCGTGCACGCGCGGGTCACCGCGTCGCGGGTCAGGCTGTCCACCTCGAGCGCCAGCGGCGGCCGCCGCTCGGCCCGGGCCCGGGCGAGACGGCTCGGCCCGGCCGCGTCGACCACCCAGCCGTCGGCGACCAGACGCTCGAGCAGGGGCCGCAGGTCCTCGGCCGGAGTCCGCTCCAGGGAGGTCAGCGCGGCGTAGAGGCCGGGCCGGTCGCGCAGGACCAGCCGGTCGGGCTCGTCGAGGCCGATCTGGAGGTGCGCGTCGTCACGGCGTACGACGTGGAGCCCGGAGCGCAGCACGGGCCGCGCCAGGCCGGTCCAGCCGGTCCTCGTCCGCATGCCCGGCACGCTGCCACAGGCCCGCCGTGGGCGGTGGCGCCTCTCCACAGGCCCGAGCACGACGCGACCCCCGGACCAGGAGGTCCGGGGGTCGCCTTCGTGTCTGGTGCGTGTGCGCCTCAGGCCTTGCCGAGGATGCGGTTGAGGTTCGTGCCGCAGACGGGGCAGACGGCCTTGGCCATCCGGGTGCCCTTGTCGTTGACGCGCACCTCGCCCTCCGCCTCGCGCTTCTCCTTGCACTTCACGCAGTAGAACTCGCCGCTCCAGGTCTCCGCCATGACGGCCTCCTTGCTTGTTCGTTCGCGGTCGTCGCGACGGGAATGATGCCGGGGAAACCCGCCGGGGCCGGGCAGCGGGTGCCACCCGGTCGGATCGACCCTACGACACCGTGGGCGCGCCGCGCGCACGGCACACCGCTGAGCGTGAAACGGCCCGATCTCACGCTCAGCACGACGTGCCTCGCTCGAGGCCCCCGACGGCCCTCGACGGGGCCCGGGGAGGGGGTCCGGTGGCATCGCCGCCACCGCGAGCCGGGCGGGTCTGGAACGACCCGCCGGCTCCGCGGTGGCGGCCACCGGCCTGGACTCGGGGTCGCGGTGGGGAACGCTCGCCCTGCCCTCTCGCTCGCCACCGATGATCACGGGGGAGATCATCCATGCGGCCCGACGAGCGTCGTGCCCCGAGGTTCACCGGCCGTTGAACCACGTCCGGCATGGGGGTGTGCGGACGTGGCAAGACGGGGACCCAGGTGCCAGGCGCCGTCTGCCTTCCCCTTGCCTACGTCGTCGGGCGGCCTGGGGCCCCGTCTGCGAGCACGCTAGGAGGGCGCCTCCGACAGGGTCAACCGAACCGGACGGGGTTGGTCGCCGCGGCTGTGGACAGGCCTGTGGACAACCCCCCGGAAAGCTGTGGACAACCGGTGGAGGGCGGGGCCGGTGCTGGGGAGACGGCTGTGGAGCCCGCCCGGGGCGGGGAGGCGCACGCGCCGCTGACCAGCCACAATGCTGTGCACCGGGTGTGGAGAGAAAATACCCGGAGAGCCGGTGCTGGGAGAGGAGCCAGATGACGCCGCAGGACCCGTCGTACGACCCACCGTATGAGCAGGGGCCGGTCGCCGCGCTGCGACGGGTGGCGTTCTTGATGGAACGCGGTCGCGAGGAGACCCGGCGGGTCCAGGCGTTCCGCCACGCGGCCGCGACCATCCTCCCGCTGCCCGAGGCGGAGGTGGCCGCGCGCGCCGAGGCGGGGACCCTGACCGAGCTCGCCGGGATCGGTCCGAGCACGGCCGCGGTGATCGACGCGGCGGTCCGGGGGCAGGTGCCCGACCGGCTGGCGAAGCTCGAGCGGGAGTACGCCGGGCCGCTCACCGCGGGCGGGCAGGACCTCCGCGCGGCGCTGCGCGGCGACCTGCACTCGCACTCCGACTGGTCCGACGGCGGCTCGCCGATCGAGGAGATGGCGTTCACGGCGATGGAGCTCGGTCACGACTACCTCGTCCTCACCGACCACTCGCCGCGGCTGACGGTCGCGAACGGTCTCAGCCCGGCCCGGCTGACCCGGCAGCTCGGTGTCGTCGACGCGGTCAACGACCACCTCGCCGGCTCCGGCTTCACCCTCCTGAAGGGGATCGAGGTCGACATCCTCGACGACGGTGGCCTCGACCAGACCGAGGAGATGCTGCGCCGGCTCGACGTCCGGGTGGCCAGCGTGCACTCGAAGCTGAAGATGGAGCCCGACGCCATGACCCGGCGCATGATCGGCGCGATCCGCAACCCGCTGACCAACGTGCTCGGTCACTGCACCGGACGCCTGGTGACCGGCAACCGCGGCACCCGGCCGGGCAGCCGGTTCGACGCGCGGGCGGTCTTCGAGGCCTGCGTCGAGCACGACGTGGCGGTCGAGATCAACTCCCGCCCCGAGCGGCGCGACCCGCCGACCGCGCTGCTCGAGCTCGCCCGCGACCTCGGCTGCCGCTTCTCGATCGACTCCGACAGCCATGCGCCGGGCCAGCTCGACTTCCTCGACTACGGCTGCGAGCGCGCCGAGGCCGCGGGCATCGAGGCCGACCGGATCGTCAACACGTGGCCCCGCGAGCGGCTCCTCGCCTGGGCGGTCGGTGACAGCCACTAGCGTGGCCGACATGTCCCACCCGACCCCCGTCGAAGTGCGCCGCTCGGCCCGCCGCCGGCGCACGGTCTCGGCCTACCGCGAGGGCGACCGCATCGTCGTCCTCATCCCGGCGCGGATGACCCGGGCGCAGGAGGCCGAGTGGGTCGAGACGATGGTGGCCCGGGTCGAGAAGGCCGAGGCCCGTCGCCGTCCCGGCGACGACGACCTGATGCGCCGCGCCGAGGCGTTGAGCCGCGCATGGCTCGACGGCCGGGCCGAGCCCTCGTCGGTGCGCTGGGTCGACAACCAGCGCTCGCGCTGGGGCTCCTGCACGCCGGCCGACCGCACCATCCGGCTCTCGCGGCGGCTCCAGGACATGCCCGGCTGGGTGGTCGACTACGTGCTCGTCCACGAGCTGGCCCACCTGCTCGAGGCGGGCCACAACCCGCGCTTCTGGTCGCTGGTCGCCCGCTACCCGCGTGCCGAGCAGGCCAAGGCCTGGCTCGACGGCTACTCCGCGGGCGCGCGGCTCGAAGGGAGGCTGAGGTCCCGGCGCAGCCGGGAGCTCAGCCTCCTCCTGAGCGCCGCTGCGAGCTTGCTCGCGAGGCGACGACCGACCTACTGCTCGGTGCGCGCCCGGGCCAGGGTCACCAGCTCCACGAGGTCGGGCTCGGGGTCCGGCAGCGCGTCCGCCGGCCACCAGCGGACCGCGAGCGACTCCTCGCTCACCTCGGGGCTGGCTCCGACCGGTGCCAGCGCCACGAACCTCACGTCGAGGTGGTGCACGTCGCCGTGCGGTCCGCAGAACGGTACGGCGTGCTCGCTCAGCTGCACCGGCACCGGGTCGAGCGCGAGGTCGGCCAGTCCGGACTCCTCGGTCGCCTCGCGGAGCGCGGCCCCGGCCAGAGACGCGTCGCCGGGCTCGACGTGGCCACCGAGCTGGAACCACCGGTGCGCCTTGGCGTGCAGGGTGAGGAGGACCGACGCGCCGTCGGTGCTCAGCACCAGGGTGCTGGCGGTGAGGTGGTCGGGCCGGCAGGCGCGGGTCAGCCCGTCGGGATGTCGGCGCAGGTGGGACAGGTAGCGGTCGCGCAGGGCGGCCTGCTCCGGCGTCGGGGGTGACCAGTCACCCAGCGCGGCGAGCGCCTCGGCGTGGGCGCTCACGCATCCTCGGCCGGTCCGTCGGCCGCGCCGCCCATCCCGCCCTCGAGCAGGGTGCGCAGCTCGGCGTCGAAGTCGTCCTCGGTCAGTGCGGCCGGCGCCTCGGAGCCCTCGCGGAAGCCCAGGGGGTCGTCGAGGTCGGCGTCGGTGGGGAGCAGGTGGGGGCTCATCCAGACGCCGTCGCGGGCCTCGGTGCCCTGGCGGGTGCGCAGCGAGCCCCACAGGGTGGAGGCGTCACGCAGCCGGCGCGGCCGCAGCTCGAGGCCGACGAGCGACGCGAAGGTCTCCTCCGCGGGCCCGCCCGCGGCACGGCGACGTCGTACGGCCTCCTGGAGCTTGGTGGCGGTCGGCATCCGCTCGGCTGTGGCCTGACCGACCACCTCGTCGACCCAGCCCTCGACCAGGGCGAGGGCGACCTCGAGCCGCTGCAGCGCGGCCTCCTGCCGGGGCGACCGGGGGATGTCGAAGAGCCCGCCCTCCATGAGCTCCTGCATCGCGTCGAGGTTGGTCGGGTCGACGCCGCGCAGCCGCTCCTCCATCGTCTCCTGGATGCCGGCGGTGTTGATCTCGATGCCCTGCGCATAGTCGGTGACCGCGCCGATCAGGTGGTCGCGCAGCCACGGGACGCCGGCGAACAGCCGCTGGTGGGCGGCCTCGCGCAGCGCGAGGTAGAGGAGGACGTCGCTGTCGGGCACGTCGAGGCCCTCGGCGAAGCCGGCCACGTTGGCCGGCACGAGCGCGGCCTTGCCCGGCGCGCCGAGCGGGAGACCGATGTCGGAGGCGGTGAGCACCTCTCCGGCCAGGGCCCCGAGCCCCGACCCGACCTGCTGGGCGAGCATGGCTCCGATCGCCTTGCCGAGCATCGCGATGATCGGGCCGCCCATGTTGGCGGCCTCGGCCGGGAGGGCGTTGCCGAGCGCTCCCACCGACGACGCCGCGATCGGCTCGACGAGCACCTTCCAGACGTCGGTCGTGCCGACGATCCACTCCGCGCGGCTCCACGCGGCGGTCGAGGTCACCCCGGACGGGAAGTGGGTCGTCTCGTCGAGCCAGTGGTCGGCGAGCCGTACGGCGTCGGCGATCTCGTCGCTCTGCTTCTGCGACGGGCTGGGATCGGGCTGCTGGGCCACGGTCTTGCGCGCGGTGTCGATCGCGACGTCCCAGTTCAGGGGGCCGTCGTAGGGCTGCATCATCGACTGGAGCTGGCTGAAGATCTGGCCGAGGTCGGGTGCGCCCCCGCCGAAGAACTGCTCGAACGGCGTACCGCGGAAGGGGTTCGCGTCGTTCGGGTCGTCGTCCTGCGGCGGCTCGTTGGTCATGCCTCCACGGTACGCCGTCGCCGGTCGCCGATCCCGGGCGTTCGCTGAGCGCGGACGAGCCCGCGCCGCTGACCGCGAGATGGCCTAGGGTCGGCCCGTGCCCGACAGCCCCCAGCACCCCTCGGTGCGGCTCGTGGACCTCCGCGAGACGCCGCTCGACGTCGCCGAGGTGCTCGCCGCCCTCGACGACGAGGCCTCGGGCGGGCTGACCCTCTTCGTCGGGCGGGTCCGCGACCACGACCACGGGCTCGGCGTGCGCGGGCTCGAGTACTCAGCCCACCCCACCGCGCTCGAGGCGCTGCGCCGGGTGTGCGACCGGGTCGCCGAGGAGCACGACGTGCACGGCCTGGCGGCGGTGCACCGCGTCGGCCGGCTGGAGATCGGCGACATCGCCGTCGTGGTCGCCACGACCGCGGCCCATCGGGGGGAGGCGTTCGCCGCGTCGCGGGCGCTGATCGACACGCTCAAGGACGAGGTGCCGATCTGGAAGCACCAGCAGTTCACCGACGGCACCGACGAGTGGGTCGGCACTCCCTGACCGACCGCGAGGGCGCGCCTCGCGGACGGGTGCGTCCCGGGTCCCTACCCTGAGCGGGTGGAGATCCTCTGGTGGCTGGCCCCACCCGCCGTGGCGACGGGGCTGGCGATGGTCTGGGTGTCGTGGCTCGGCCGTGCCGGGCGCGGCCACGTCGACCCCGAGGTCGCCGTACGCCGTCTCGGCGACGCCATGGCCCGCCCGACCCGGGTGACCCGCGCCCGCCGCCCCGCGACCGAGCGGCCCCGACGAGCGCAGCACCGGGATCGCCGTACGACCCTCCAGCCGGCCGTCCGGCACCGGTTCCACCCGTCGTGCCTCCTGATTTTTCTCGGTCTGAGAGGCTTCCGGCATGACTCAGCGCACCTGGGCCGCTCTGTTGGCCGTGCCGCTGTTCGTCGCTCTCGGGCTGTACGTCGCGATCACCGGCCTGCCTTTCGTCACCTTCGCACCCGGTCCGACCGTCAACGTGCTCGGCGAGAACGACGGCAAACCGATCATCGAGGTGACCGGACACCCGACGTACCGCGACGACGGGCAGCTCCGGATGACCACCGTGTCGGTGACCGAGCGGAACGCGCGCCTCGACCTCTTCACCCTGATGCGCACGTGGATGTCGAGCCACGACGCCGTCTACCCCTTCTTCTCGCAGTACGGCACCTCGGGCAACCAGCAGCAGGACGCCGAGGAGGGCCAGGTCGAGATGGTCACCTCCCAGGACGCCGCCGTGGCGGCCGCGCTCCGGGAGCTGAAGATCCCGATCCACCCCGCGATCGAGATCGTCCAGGTCACCGACGGCATGCCGGCCGACGGCAAGCTCCAGGTGCGTGACGTGCTGCGCCGGATCGACGGCACGCGCATCACGGCGAAGACCGACGTGCCCGCCCTCGTCGCCGCCGTGCCTCCCGGGAAGTCGGTGCCGATCACCGTCGAGCGCGACGGCAAGCCCGTCACGGTGCACGTGGCGCCGGTCTCCAAGGACGGCCACACCCAGTTCGGCATCAAGCTGCAGACGTCCTACACGTTCCCCTTCAAGGTCGCGGTCAACATCTCCGACAACATCGGCGGCCCCAGTGCGGGCCTGATGTTCGCGACCTCGATCTACGACACGCTGACGCCGGGCTCCCTGACCGACGGCCAGGTGGTGGCCGGGACCGGCACCATCGACGCCGACGGCCGCGTCGGCGAGATCGGCGGCATCCAGCAGAAGATCGCCGGCGCCCGGGCCGACGGGGCCAAGCTGTTCCTGGTGCCCCCGGCCAACTGCGCCGACGCCCTCGGGTGGCGACCACGGCTCGATGCGGCTGGTCAAGGCCGCGACCCTCGGCAAGGCGATCTCCGAGATCAAGGCCTGGACGGCCGACCACGCCGCCCCGCTGCCCTCGTGCGAGCCCGCGACCTCAGGGGCGTCGTCGTGACGGGTGCGGGGGAGCAGGGGCTGGCCGCCGCCGTGCTCGAGATCGAGCGGCACGCGGCCGCCTCCGGATGGGACCAGCCCGCCCGGCTGTTCGCGCTCGTCGAGACCGCCGAGCTCGTCGCCCGTGAGCCGCAGCTCGCCGCGAGCCTGGGCGACGAGGCGCTGACCGCGATCGAGCAGGAGGGTCTGGTGCCCGGCCAGTCGCTGGAGGAGCAGCTGGCCGCGATCAGCTGGCCGGAGACCGTGCACGGGTGCGCCGCGCTGGTCGAGCGCTTCGTCCTGCCGCCCGACGTGGAGGCGGAGCTCCCCGACGACGCCGCCTCGGCGGCGGCGTACGCCTCCGAGCACCCCGACCGCCAGGAGGTCCGGATCGTCGCCGCGGCGACGCGCGCCGGGACCTCGTTCTGCGCGCTGCGGCTGCGGGCGCACGACGAGGACGCCTCGGTCCTGACCGGGGCCGACCTCGTGCCCGAGCTGGTCGACCTGGTCCGGGGCACGCTCGAGGAGGAGACCCCATGAGCGACCCGCTGGAGCAGGAGTACGACGACTTCCAGCCGCGCCGCAGCAGCCGGGCCCGCATCCTGCTGTTCGTCGTGGTCGGTGTGATCGTCGCGATCTTCCTGGTCTCGATGTTCGCCTCGCTCTACACCGACCGGCTCTGGTACTCCTCGGTCGGCTACACCCGCGTCTTCGACACGATGCTCTGGACCCGCGTCGGGCTGTTCGCGGGATTCGGGCTGCTGATGGGTGGCTCGGTGGCCGCCAACATGGTCCTGGCCTACCGCGCGCGACCGTTCCACCGGCCCGACTCCCCGGAGCAGACCGGACTCGACCGCTACCGCGACGCGGTGGCGCCGATCCGCACGCTGCTGCTGGTCTCGGTCGCCGGCGTGATCGGGCTGTTCGGTGGGGTGGCGGCCAACGGGCAGTGGCGCACGTTCCTGCTGTGGGCCCACCGCGTGCCGTTCCACACCTCCGACACGTACTTCCACAAGGACGTCGGCTTCTACGTCTTCACCCTGCCCTGGCTGCACTTCCTCGTCGGCTACGTGATCGCGGTCCTGGTGCTCTCGGCGCTGGCCGCACTCGTCGTGCACTACCTCTACGGCGGCATCCGCCTCCAGGCCACCAGCGACCGGATGTCGGCGACCGCGACCATCCAGCTGTCGGTGCTGATCGGGATCGCCCTGGTCGTCAAGGCGTTCGGCTACTGGCTCGACCGCTACGACCTGGTCACCAGCTCGGGCAAGCTCGTCACCGGCATGGGCTACACCGACCAGCACGCCGTCCTCCCGGCCCGCAACATCCTGGTCGGGGTCGCCCTGATCTGTGCCGTCCTGTTCTTCCTCACCGTCTGGCGCCGCACGTGGCTGCTGGCGGGGGTCGGGATCTCGCTGCTGCTGGTCACCTCGATCCTGCTCGGCCTGATCTGGCCGGCGTTCGTCCAGCACTTCCAGGTCAACCCGTCCGAGGCGGACAAGGAGTCGTCCTACATCAGGAGCAACATCGCGGCCACGCGCGCGTCGTACGACCTCAACGACATCCGCGAGGTCAAGGCTCCGAAGAAGGTCACGGCCGCGACCGTGCAGCAGCTGATCGCCCAGACGCAGTCGGTCCCCGTGCTCGACCCCTCGCGCATCTCGCAGGCCTTCGAGCAGATCCAGCAGGTGGCGTCGTACTACTCGGTCAACGACGTGCTCGACGTCGACCACTACGCCATCCAGGGCGTCGACCGGTCGCTGGTGCTCGGGGTGCGTGAGCTCGACGAGAACGGGATCACGCCCAGCCAGAAGAACTGGACGAACCTCCACACCGTCTACACCCACGGCAACGGCGTGATCGCGGCGTTCGGCAACCAGCGGCCGCCGGACAACCAGTCCCAGAGCCAGCAGATCCAGTGGGCGGAGGGCCAGGGGCCGGGCCAGGACGCCCTGCAGACGGCCACCGGCGCGTTCCAGAACCAGATCTACTTCGGCGAGGGCAACATGCCCGCCTACTCCATCGTCGGCAAGAGCCCCGGCGGCACCGACGTGGAGCTGGACCTGACCGCGGACGGCACGCGCGCGTCCACGACGTACGCCGGCGGTGGGGGCGTCGCCGTCGGCAGCTTCTTCAACAAGCTGATGTACGCGGTGAAGTTCGGCGACTCGAACTTCCTGCTCTCCGGCCGGGTCGGGCCCGACAGCCGGGTGCTCTACTACCGCAACCCGGTGCAGCGGGTCGAGAAGGCCGCGCCCTGGCTGACCCTCGACAGTGACGTCTACCCGACCGTCGTCGACGGGAAGGTGCTGTGGGTCGTCGACGGCTACACCACCACCGACCGCTACCCCCAGGCCCAGCGCGAGTCGTTCCAGACGATGACGACCGACTCGCAGACCCAGCCGTCGGGGGTGCACACGCTGCCCACCGACCAGGTCAACTACGTGCGCAACGCCGTCAAGGCGACCGTGGACGCCTACACCGGCAAGGTCACGCTCTACGCGTGGGACGACTCCGACCCGATGCTGAAGGCCTGGCGCAGCGCCTTCCCCGGCACCGTCCTCGACAAGGACCAGATCCCCGCGGACCTGCTGTCGCACCTGCGCTACCCCGAGGACCTGTTCAAGGTGCAGCGCTACCAGTACGCGCGCTACCACGTGACCGACCCGAGCGCGTTCTTCGCCGGCACCAACCAGTGGGCGGTGCCCGAGGACCCGGTGCGGACCGGACAGAGCCAGACCCCGATCCGGATGTACAGCCGCGACCCCGACAACGGCAAGGACGTCTGGTCGCTGATCTCGAACTACGTGCCGCGCAACAAGTCGAACCTGGTGGGCGTCGTGGCGGCGGACTCCGATCCGCAGTCCTCCGACTACGGCAAGATCCTGATCGAGGAGCCGCGCAGCGACAACGTGCCCGGCCCGACCCAGGCCTACAACAACCTGATCTCCGACCCGCGGATCTCGCGGGAGACCCAGAAGTTCAAGCTCAGCGACGCCACCACGCAGTACGGCAGCGTGACCTCCGTGCCGCTCGCGGGCGGCCCGATGTACGTCGTACCGGTGTATGCGACGCGGTCGCAGAGCGACTCCACGTCGTACCTCACGCTGCGCTACGTGATGGTGCAGTACGGCACCAGCGTGGGGATCGGCGACACCCTGGTCGACGCGATCAGTGACATGGCCGGCGCGGCCACCCCACCGCCCGACCAGAACCCAGGCAAGCGGCAACCAGCACCCGACCAAGGGCGACAAGGCGAAGGCCCGGGCCCTGCTGCAGCAGGCCCAGGCCGACTTCGCCGCGGCCGACCGGGCCTACGCCCAGGGCCGGGGCGCCGCCTGGGTCAGGCTCACCCACCAGGCCCGCGCCGAGGTCGCCCGGGCGCTCAACCTGCTGGGCTGACCCCTCGATTTGAGCCCGTCACCGGCGACCCGTAGACTCGCCTCTGCGACGCGGGGTGGAGCAGTTCGGTAGCTCGCTGGGCTCATAACCCAGAGGTCGCAGGTTCAAATCCTGCCCCCGCTACCAAGAACCGGCCCTGACCTGCGGAAACGCAGTAGTCAGGGCCTGTTGGATTTGAACTGATGGCCACAAGGTGTCCACTTACGCTGGCGCAGCGCACGGCAACTAGCGTGAATCGGACACGACTCAAGCGCGCGGCAACTTGGGGAGTGCCGGGATTTGAACCGTTCGAGGACGGATTCCTCGGGCTCAAATCGCGAGCGGCAGGGCAATGAAGCAGGGTCACTTCGGCTCAGATCCAGCGCGGATAAAGTTGTCACTGCCCGGGCGTCCAGAGTCTGTGGAGATCGAGCGCAGGTTGGTGAGTCTCTGGCTAGCGCTGGGCTGTGTCGCGCATGGTGCGTTGGGTCGAAGCGGCGGCTCGCAGCGGACGGGGCGATAGCCGCAGGCCCGCACCTCTCCGGGGCGCATCACTCTCCCGACCTGCCATCAGGGTCGCGGAGCGCGTCTCGAAGAGCCGCCCGCGAGGTGATGCCGAGCTTGGGGAAGATGGCGTACAGGTGGGTGCCGATCGTGCGGTGGGAGAGGTAGAGGCGTTCGCCGATCTGCTTGTTGGTCAGGCCGGACGCAGCGAGCCGGGCTATCTCGAGCTGTTGGGGGCTCAGGACATCGGCCGGGTGGACCGTCGGGAGTGTGGGAACCCCGCCGAGGTGCCCTGCGGCACGCAGCTCGTGTTCCGCGCGGGCCGCCCAAGGTCGGGCTCCGAGCCTGCGGAAGGTCTGGTGTGCGGCCGCGAGCTGGGTGCGGGCCTCGGTGGTGGCGTGGATGCGTCGCAGGCGTTCGCCGTAGATCAGCTGGGTGCGAGCGAGGTCGACCGGCCAGCGCTGCGCCTCCGGTGCGGTCACGGCAGTCTCGAGGTGACCGGCGAAGTCGTCGTCCGAGGAGGTCAATCCCCGGCACGCCGCGACCACGAGGGCGAGCCGTGAGGACGCGGCGGGAAGCTGGAGGCGCTCTGCGTCCTCGACCCAGGCCTGTGCCAGACCTGTCTGGCCGATGCGAGCCGCGGACTCGACGAGGTCCAGCACCATCCACAGGACCTGAGCCACATGGGGGACCAGGGCGCCGTCCGGGCCGAGTTCCCGCAGGGTCTCGAAGGCGGCGGTGTAGTCGCCGGCGGTCATATGGACGATCGAGCGGATGTGGACGGCATAGAGACGGACCGCTTCGACCTGCCGCGGCAGGGCCCACTCGGCCAGCCGGTCAGCCAGGTCGAGGGCTGTGTCCTGCTGGCCGCGGCTGGCGTGGACCAGGCCCTGAAGCAGCATCGCGGGGTGTCGGAACAGGACGTAGCCGTGGTCGTCGCACAGGCTGAGCGCTTCGTCGGTGAAGGTCAGGGCGTCGTCCCATTCGCCGGTGAAGTAGCACGTGTTGGACAGCAGCAGCAGTGCCTCGATGGACGAGGTGACCGCGCCCCCTTCACGTCCATGCTGGACGGCCCGCCACAGCGCCTCGCGGCACTCAGGTAGACGGTCGACGTAGGAGCTGGCGAGACCGACCCGGGTGATGACCGCCGGGCTTGTCTCCCGTGCCAGTCTGCCGACGAGCTCGTCGAGCAGAGCCAGGTGGCCGGTCGCCTCGGCGGCTTGGTGGGCGGGGTCCCCGAGGAGTGCCGCGGTGACCACGAGGGTGCGGGGCGGCTGAGGCTTGAGGTCTGCGAGGGCCTCGTGGTCGGCCTGCCGAGCTCGGCCGGCCGGCGTAGACGCAGATCAAGATAAGCGTGTAGATCGACTCGACGAGCTGCTGGTTGCGGGCGTCGCTGGAGTCTGGGCAGGCTCGGATGGCGCCGAGGAGGAGGGCGTGTGCGCGGGTGACGTCACCGTGGCCGTTGAGCAGGTGGTAAGCGCCCGCGACTGCCCTGGCAGGGTCTGCTGCATGTCGGGGTCTGCCCGTCGGGCCGCGTCGAGCAGGTCGGGGACGTCGGCCATGTCGCCGGTGACCGTCTCGCCGAGGTAGGCGGCCTCGGCCAGCCGGATGCCCTTGTCCGCGCCGTCTGGGCTCAGGTCGGCGGCACGGAGGAGCTCGGAGATGGCGCCGACCGAGTCGCCTCGTCGCAGGTTGGCGTACCCGACCTGTTGCAGCATCCCTGCGACGTTCTCGTCCGGACCTTCGGCGGCTTCCGCGAGGTGCCAGGCGTGACGTTCGAGCTGGTCCTGCCGCTGATGGGCGAGCAGGCGGTGCACCCGGCGAGGCTGGGCGGGGGTGGACCGTTCCACTACCGCGGAACGGATAACGGATGCCTGACCGACCAGAGTCCCGAGAGCGTCGCGCGGGCCAAGGACGCTCGTTTGGCTCTCGCGCCCGCGTCAACGTCGGGCAGCCAGCGGAGGGCTCTGCTGACCGCGGTCGACAGCGCAACCTCTGACTGGGCCGATGCCGGGACAGGTACGAAGGTCAATCCCCGGCCAGACAGCCGCGCGCCGGCGGGATTCAGGAGTACTCAACTGCCGCTGTCCGCGCTCAAGCTCATCCACAACCGTTCGTTGACTCCACGGTTCTTGAGTCCCAACGATGGGGAGCAGTTCATCGCGGTTGGCGTCACGCGTCTACTGTGCGGAATATGGAAGCGATTGTGCTTCGTGTGCGACTCATCAGCGGTGACAGCATCGATGTCACGTACGAAGATCGCGATGCTCGGAAGCGAAGGCGAGGTCATCGACCACGTGGTCTCCACGCTGTCCGAGGCCCCCGGGGTTCTGCGCTGTCGACACGGCGAGCGACTCGTGGTGCTGTATGCGAGTGGTGTCGCCGCTGTGGAGGTCGCGCCGCGCGGCGCAGTCCTGTAAGCGACGCTGGTCCTTCTCGCGCTGCGGCTCGTCGGTCGCTCATGCCGCTGTCCGGGCGAGTGTCTGCGATGAGGCGGCCGGCTCTGGATCGGTCAGGCTGTGACGTTGCGGCGTCGCGTCACGCGGAGGGCCAAACCACAACAAGCCCGCGAACGGGGAGAGCAGAACGATCGCGATGACCCAAAGCCAACGCCCCTGACGAGTCGCGTCAACGGCTGGCCACACGATGGAGAGGGCGACTTAGGTCAGCGCGATGATCATGGACCCAAGGCTGGGCACAAGCATCGAGGTCTCCAAGGTGGTCACGGCGTGGAGTATGCATCACCCCGACCCCCGACCCCCGACCCCCGACCCCCGACCCCCGACCCCCGACCCCCGGCGCGGCACCACCGTCCTCACATGCGCTTTCTCGTGTTCAGCTGCTCAGCTGGCGACGTCCGGGGCAGAAGCGTCAACTGCTCGACTCTCACCACGGTGTCAGACACGCCGTCAAGCACGGTGTTGGGCGCCACCCTCTAGGGCAACTAGCGGAGGCTGTTGGTCGGAGCCGCCGTAGCGGAAGCGTCGCATGACGATTCTCCTAACGGGCCGGTTGCTCAGTCACAGATGGAGCGGACTAGTAACGTGCTGGACCAGAGCTCGAATCCAACCCGCCCATGGGTCAGTGATCCAAGAACTCGAGGAGCACTCGGTTGAACCCTGGGCATGGCTGACGTTCAGGCCGTGCGGGCCGCCCTCGATGACGTGCAGCTCGCTCTGCGACACCGCCTCGTGGGTACGCGCACCTGACCCTTCGAGCGGCACGATGGCGTCAGAGTCACCGTGGATCACGAGTGTGGGCACGGTGATCTTGGTCAGGTCCTCGCGGAAGTCGGTGGTGCCGAACGCCTGCAGGCAGCCGAGCACCGCGTCCTGGTTGCTCTGCCGGCACATTGCGAGTGCCTTCTGTCGCTGTTCCTCGCTGACCTTGAGGTCGTCGCCAGCGCTGAAGAACTGCTTCGTGAACTGGTCGAAGAAGGCGTCCCGGTCGTTGTCCAGACCCTCCTTGAAGCGGCTTGTGGTCTCCTCGTCGAGCGGACCGTCGGGGTTGTCATCGGTCTTGGCGAGGTAGGGCGGCACCGCGGCCGCGAATACGACGCTGTGCAGCCGGTCCTCGCCGTACGCCGACACGTAGCGCGCGACCTCGCCCCCGCCCATCGAGAAGCCGCCCAGGGTGACGTCGCTGCAGGTCGAGGTCGGTCAGCACGTTGTCGAGGTCACCGGCGAGCTTGTCGTAGTCGTAACCGTCCCCGGGGTCCGACCGGCCGAACCCGCGTCGGTCGTAGACGACGACGCGAAACCCGGCATCTCGAACGGGTGTGAGCCGCTCGCCCCAGGACTCACCCGACAGCGGCCAACCGTGGATGAGCACGACCGGCCTCCCGTCGCCCCCGCTGTCCGCAACGTGCAGGCCTGGGGTCTTGTTGTCATTCGTCGATTCGGTCATGACCGGCTCGTACCCACGTGCGCGAGGTTTTACCACTCGCCGGAAGTCGGCGCACCTCCAACGCCCTCTCATGCCGATGAGAGGTCCAATGCCTTGAATCGGCAACCCGGGACCCCTGCCCTCGTTTAGGCTCCAGTCCGTGACGCAAGTTGTGCCGTTGGCCTGCCCGAGGGGCTGCACCTGATGCCACTCGAGCGCCGAACTGCCCTGAAGGTACACGGGCCCATTCCAACCGAGTGAATCAGGGTGCTAATCGTGGGAGAGCGGGCACGAACTTCATTGGACGTGGCTATCCAGTTCTTTACCATCATGACCTATGTTGGCGGTGCCGTTGTCTTGGCCACCATCGCCGCGGGCCTTCTTCTAACGGGGAGCGCGCAGATTTTCGTCCTTGTCTTTGGAATCGGGACGGGCCTTGCCCTAATCCTCCTGGGAGTGCGCGAGCGTCGGCGAGGAACGTCAAGGCTGAATGAGATGATTGAGCGTTACAACGAGCGACACGGCAAGCCGCCACCGTGACCCTGAGGTACGAGCC
Organism: uncultured Actinomycetota bacterium; assembly: GCA_963797325.1. Classification (GTDB taxonomy): domain Bacteria; phylum Actinomycetota; class Actinomycetes; order Propionibacteriales; family Nocardioidaceae; genus Nocardioides. The sequence continues at coordinate 5,215 of CAWCPG010000012.1, read as the reverse complement.
GGTGGGCTAGACCAGCGACCGCTCATGCCGCTATCCGGCTGACGTTCTCTGCGACGCGGACTCTCTCCCGAATCTCTGGGAACTCGGGGGGCATGCAACCTTATCCGGGCCAGCCTCGTGTAGGGGGTGTGCCGGAGACGCGGACGAGGAGCGGACGCTGACGGACTTCGAGTCCTGGCTGGTCGCGCGCGAGCCAGCTCTTCAACGGCTCGCGCTGCTCCTCACCAACGACGAGCACGCCGCCCAGGATCTGCGTCCAGACCAGCCTCGCCAAGCTCTACCTCGCCTGGGACCGCCTCGACGACCGGGACCGCGTCGATGCCTACGCGCGCCGGATCCTGCTCAACGAGCACCGCACCGCCTGGCGACGTCCGTGGCGGCGCCGCGAGGTGGTCACCGATGACCCGCCGGACCAGGTCCGACCGGCGGTCGAGTACGACGGCAGTCGGGAGGCTGTCTGGCGCTTTGTGGCGTCCCTGCCGCCCCGCCAACGGGCGGTGATCGTGCTCCGCTACTACGAGGAGCTCTCCGAGGCGGAGATCGCCGAGGTCCTGGGCATCTCGGCCGGGACGGTGAAGTCCCAGGCGAGCCGCGCGCTGGCCGCGTTGCGCAGCCACCTTCCAGAGGAGCAGTGATGACCCGGCCCGAGGAGCTCCTGAGTGACGCGCTGCACGGCCGGGTCGACCACTGCGAGACGCCCTCGACCCCGATGGGCCTTGTCAGGTCCACCGCGCAACGGATCCTTCGCCGCCGACAGGTCTGCAGCGGTGCCCGAGTCGCGGCGGTCGTCGTGGTCCTGACTACACCGTTGGTCGTCGCGACGACCCGTGGCACCGACACCAGCACCGGGCCATTCGCCCCTGCGCCGACGGAGGCAACCCACGTGCTACTGGAAGACGTCAGCTTCGGTCAGCGCCGAGGGTCGATTGGATCGATGGTCGGACTATGTCGCCGCCGACGGCACCAGAACGACTCTGCCGTTCGACCACGTGGTCCGCGTGGCGCCGTACCGCGGCACGTTCCTGGTGATGGTCTACGGAGACCCCCACCCCATCTGGCTCGACGGCGACCTGAGCGGCGGCGCCCGCTGGTGCGGTCACGGCAGCTTTTCGGTCAACAGAGATTCAGGCGCCACTGCCTTCGCGGTCAGCACGCCGACCACCGGCTGCAACGCTGGTGGTGTCACCCTCCATCTGGGGCCGTCCAGCCCCAGCTCGGCACCAGACCAGACGCGGCCGAGCCCACCCAGACTCAGCCCTGGTCGGGATCCTCGGCAACGCGATAGTCGCCAGCCCCTACAACCAGGGGTCACCGTTGCTGCTCGCCTTCGACGGCACCTCGACCTCCATCGGCGGGCTCGCTCACGTCGATGGCGTCGACGCGCGGCTCGGTCTGGTCAGCGGGCAGCTCGCTGGCGGCCTGGTCACGCGGCCACCGGCGCGGTCGTCAACCCCCTCACGGGATCCGTGAGCTGGACAAAGCCAGGCTGGCAGCTCTTCACATTCAGCCCTGATGGGTCGATGGTCCTCGGCCCCCAGCCCGCGCGCCCCGGAATACCGCGGCGTGGGCGTCTTCGACGCCGAGTCAGGCAGGGAACTCCACGAGTTCTAGACACCCGCAGGCTTCGCATTCAGGACGCTCATCTGGGAAGACGACGAGCACCTACTGATGACGACCACGCAGGGCCACTCCCAGGCGATCCTGCGCTCGACCCTCGAGGGCGCGATCCAGCTAGCCACCGAAGCCGTCCCATTCGACGGCGACACCCAGGACATCCGCTACGCACTTGCACCCAACGCCTTCCCCTAGCGATTGGACAGGCACGACGCCTCTCCGCTCACGGCAGAGACGGGGCCAAAAAAGTTGGGGCGGACCTCCAGCGAAAGGGCCGACAAGCCAAACGGGCGTGGCGAACTCCTCAGAACCGCACGAAACCGCCGCTCCGGGTCGCACTCTCATGCCGATGAGAGAGCGCACTTTGTGATGGCCTCTCAGAGGACTAGCGGCACTACTCTGTCCGCCATGGTCATGCAGGAGGACTGCGAGGCGGTGCTGCGCAGCGAGGTCGAGCCAGTTCAATGCGAGCGGTCCAAGGGCCATGACGGCATGCATTCGGGGTCGTTGAACGGGTCGTCATTCGAGTGGTCTGACCAGGACGAGACTGGCGCGTTCGACGTTCTCTCCGTGTCCCGGCCTTCCGAGGAGGAGGAGCGTTCGTCGTACGCGTCGATGCCGGTGAGCGGATGTGTCTACTGCGCGGCGAACGACGTCGAGACCGCGTTCGTGTTCGTGCAGCCACGGGGCCTGCCCATCGCAGTACCTGGGCGCATCGGTCTCTGCAGTACGTGCCATCGCCTGTTGCGCGACCAGGACTTCGAGGCCGTTCTCATGCGAACTCGTGGAACGGCATTCGATGACTTCCCCGACGACGCGGTCCTCGACCTCATTCGGGCAAGCCGCGACGCCATGCCTAGCTAAGCCTCATCGCACTCACATGCCGCTGCCCGCGCGCGGTTCTGATGACGGCACGCATCGAGACCGCGCCCTCGGATCGCGCCGGCACTTGGCGAGTGCTCCGAATGGCGGTTCAATGCCGCCATGGAGAAATCGATCTCGCGTCGCCGCTTCGGCCTCGGCGTCGGCGCCGTCGGTGGCGCCACCGTCCTCGGCTCGGCAGGTACGGCGCGGGCGGCCGCGGTGACCCACGGCGCCGTCGCCAACGGGACCCCCGTCGGCATCACATCGATCAGCCCACCCCCGGAAGCGGGTGTCAGCTACCGCTTCCTGGACTGGGTGGACAGCACCCCGCTCAACTCCACGGCCGACGGCCGGATCTTCGGGACGAGGGGCGTGTACGCCTCCCCGCAGGACCTCATCGGTGTGTCCGCGGACCTCCCACCGGGAGCGATCGTGCACGACGTCGAGGCCTACTACATAGCCAACCTGAACACGACGTTGACCGCAGCGGTCTGGTCCTCGGGGGCCGGGCCCATCTCCAGCGACCTCGGCTCGGTGGCGCTGGATCCCGTCGCCGGCAACGCCATGCGCGCCACCCGCCTGGTCATCCCGTCGGCGACGAATGGCCCGTTCCCCCACGGCTGCCGGCTCCTGGTCTACATCGACACGCTGCCGAACGCGTCGATCCAGGTGAACGGGTTCCGGATCGGGCTGAAGAACGCACCCCTCTCCCCGGTGCTGCTCGCCTCACCGACCCGGGTCTACGACTCCCATACCCACGGCGGCACACTGGCCAACCGGTCGCGGACGATCTCGCTGGCCCCCACATCCCGGCCGGTGCCAATGGTGCGATCGTGAACGTGACGGCTTCGCACACCAGCAGCCACGGGTCGCTGAAGGTGTTCGCCGCCGGCAGGTCGACCCCGGCCGCTGCGGCCGTGAACTGGTACGGCAAGAAACAAGTCGTCTCGAACCAGACAAGACCGCGCTGGACGCGGCTCGCCGGGTAACGGTGCACGCCATGGGATCGGCGGAGTTCACCCTCGACCTGATCGGCTATCTGGTCTGACGTGGGTCCCGGCACACGTGCACGCGCAACGGCGCGCCGTCAGGGTCCCTTCAGCCATGAGGTGCGTCATTCACCACCACACGTCGTATCGCCCGCTCATGCTGCGAATTCGCGCTCGTATCTGCCGTTGTGAGGTCGTCAGTGACGGGCCATTTTCAAGGAGTGCCTGCGGTGGCATCCTCGCTCGAATGGACGTAGCAATCCGAACCGCCGATGCCACCGACTACGAACAGATCATGCGGTTGTCCCCGCGGCTCCTTGTCGGAGTCGACCCATCCAGACACACTGATCGGGTTCAGGCAGCCATCAAGGGCTGGGTCACTGACTCGGTGAAGTCGGCGGGTGCCGAGGGTCACGCCGGATGGGTCGCTGAAGCATACGGAACCGTCATCGGGTTCGTTTCAGTCTCGGAGGAAGAGCATTGGTGCGGCGAGAAGGACGCCTGGGTGGGTGAGTTGATGGTGGACCAACGCTTCGAGAAGCAGGGAGTCGCCCGCTTGCTGATCGGGATGGTCGAAGACTGGGCCGCTCGCCGCGGGCTCGGACACATTCGACTGACCACTGGCGCTGCCAACCCCGGGGCACGCGCCTTCTACGAGCGGCTCGGCTACAGACTCAGTGAGGTCACTATGACCCGACAACTCCCCTCGTCCGCCAGCAACTGAACCACCTCACATCCCGCTAGTCCGGGCGATCGCGCTCATGCCGATGTGAGGACGTCGGGCTTCGGTGTCCGCCATGCTTGATCCGTGCGCACACATGGGCAGACGCAGCCGTTCCGAGCCCGCGACTGGAACGAGATTCACCACGACATGGACGCGATGGCGACCCAGCATGAAGAGTTCCGGCACATGGAGGCCATCGTCCGAAGCGTGCTCGAATCAGACGCTGCTCCACCGACTCGCGGCGTACACGTCGATGCACGACCTGATCGTCGTCGACGTGCCGATTCCGGAGCCGCCCTACGGCGTAGTGGCGGTGCGTGCGCCCAGCTCGCTGCGCCATCCGCCGGACCTTTAGGTCCTGATCGAGGAGATGTCCGTAACCGGGCACAACGACAGGATCGAGCGACCCGTTGCTGAGGCTGTCCCGCTCCTCTGGCGGTTCATGATCGAGAAGTACGGCGTTGCCCCGAACCGGACTTGATCGCACTCACATGCCGCTGTCAGGGTTCGCTCTGGCTGGTGAGCGGTATCTCGGTTCCGTAACGGTGATCGCTCGCTTCGGTGCTCGGGTGCATGCTTCTCGCAGCCAAGAGAGGACCTCGATGGAACGTGCCCGGTTGTGTGCAGGGCTGGCGCTCGCCACCCTCTGCCTCTCAGCCTGCGGCAGTGGGGATCGAAGCGATGCCAGCGACACCCGGGCAGGCCTCACCCCCGACCAGGCCGCGGCTCGAGTGCACGGATCGATCGGCGATCCGGCCGTGCGTGAGGTCAGGGTGATCACGGATCCGGCCAACAGCCCCGCAAGCGTTCCATGGGTACGCACCTACCTCGCCGAAAATGCCGGTCATCCCGAGTACAGGTTCTGGCTCGGGAACCTCGTGGAAGGTGCAGTGGCCGAGCTCATGCGCACGACGCAACCCAGCTTGGCCGAGGTGATAGGAGGCGGTGACGTCGTTCACGAAGGCCCTCACGGGCCGAAGGTGAGCCCGCCGCTCGGCATGGGCATCGCCACCCGTGAGTACTT
>CAWCPG010000011.1:0-34860 GCA_963797325.1 uncultured Actinomycetota bacterium | reverse complement strand
CACGCATCCCGACACCACGGCCCGCTCGCCTCGACGCGCGCACTCCCGCTCGACACTCTGCTGCGGGGTCATCCCCCAATGCGCTTGAGCGACCATGGCCATCGACGATAGCCAGGAGCACTGAGCCCGCGTCATCCTTGCCGTCGGAGAAGCACGTGGATCATCGGTGCCCAAGCCCAGTCCACGTGGGTCCGCGCGACCTATCGCCGGACCCGTGCCACTGCGCACGCTAGGTCATTCGGGCTGCTGTTGAAGGCAATGGGTGCCTGAGATGCGTGATCCCTGACCATGTTGATGATGCATTCGAAGAGCCCAGCGGCTCGTCCTCCTTGCGTATTCCGCCGCCGACGATCACACAGTCCCATTGCCGGGCCTCAAGCGCCGCGGTCAGGCGCGGTCCGTTGTCGTCGCTACCGTCGAGCGCCAGGAGACAAGCCTCCGCGACGTGGCCGCTGTCGACGAGGCCAGCCATACCGCGCTCGATCGCCTCGGCGACTGGTTCCGGATCCCACGGGCCAGGCACGCGGAAGGGGTCGAGACCGATGACCAAGACATGAGCGAGAGGCCGGAACGACAGGGCCCGATCGTCTACGCGCGGTTCGTCAGTCGATCGGCCGGCCGGTCTCGTAGGCCCACATCGCGACCTCCACCCGGTTCCGCGCGCCGAGCTTGGCCATGAGGCTGGCGATGTGCGTCTTGACCGTGCTGAGGCTGATGTGCAGCTCCTGGGCGATCTCGGCGTTGGTGCGGCCGCGGGCGATGGTGAGGAGCACCTGCTCCTCGCGGTCGGTGAGCGGGTCGATCGGTTGGCTCGGGGTTCCGCGCGGTTGGATCGGGCGAACGACGACAGCAGCCGGCGGGTGATGCTCGGCGAGATCAGCGAGTCACCGCGGGTGGCCGCCCGGATCGCTTCGCCGAGCAGCTCGGGTCCGGCGTCCTTGAGCAGGAACCCGGTCGCGCCGGCCCGCAAGGCCCCGTGGACGTACTCGTCCAGGTCGAAGGTGGTGATGATGACGACCGCGATCGGGTCCTCGACGTCCGGTCCGGCCAGCTGCCGCGTCGCCTCCACGCCGTCCAGGACCGGCATCCGGATGTCCATCAGGCAGACGTCGGGACGCAGCTCGCGAGCCAGCCGAACCGCTTCCTGCCCGTCGCGGGCCTCCCCCACGACCTCGAGGCCGTCCAGCGTGCCGAGGATCAGCCGGAGCCCGGTGCGCACCAGGTCCTGGTCGTCGGCGACCAGCACGCGGATGCTCATGCGGACCCCTGGCGGGGCAGCGTGGCGTCGACCGCCCAGCCGCGGCCGGGGCGCGGGCCGGCCCGGCAGGTTCCGCCGAGCAGCAGGGCTCGCTCGATCATCCCGATCAGTCCGAACCCCGACCCGGCGTGGCGGGGGCCGGGCTCGGGTCACCGTCGTCGTCGACGTGCAGCCGCACGACGGCGGGATCGCCGGCGACCCGCACGTCGACGAGCGTGGCGTTGCGGGCGTGGCGCCGGGCGTTGGTGACCGCTTCCAGCGCGATCCGGAAGGCGGCCGCGTCGACCGCCGCCGGCAGCCCCGCGAGGTCACCGGTGAGCACCACCTCCACCCGGGGCCGGCCGGCGAGGCGTTGACCAGCCGCTCGATGTCGGCCACTCCCGGCTGCGGGGCGTAGTCGACGGGGGCCTCGTCGCGGAGCACGCGCACCATGGCCCGCATCTCGGCGAGCGTGCGCGACGCCTCCAGCTCGATCACCTCCAGGGCCTCGAGCGGCGAGCCGGGCTGGTGGCGGCGAGCGCGCGTCCGGCCTGAGCCTGGATCGCGATCGCCGAGACGTGGTGGGCGACCGTGTCGTGCAGCTCGCGGGCGAGCTGGACGCGCTCCTCGCTCTTCACCTGCTCGATCCGCCGTTGCGCGGCGCCGTACTGGGTGCGCACCAGCAGTGCGATGGCGACGGAGCTGAGCAGCACGGCGGTCCCGCCGATGGCGTCCGCGAGTCCGGTCCAGCTGCCAAGGATCCCGAGCGCGGCCGCGATCGCGATGATCACCAGACCGGCCGCTGCCTCGCGCCCGGAGCCCCAGCGGACCAGCGCGTACGGCAGCAGCAGGAAGTAGATCGTCGTGTACATCTCGAGCGCCGGGGCGTCGGCGACGATCAGGGCGAGGTCGACGAGGGCGGACACGCCGAAGGCGACCGCGACGACCACGAAGGGGTGGGTGCGCCGCCAGAGCAGCGTCGGCGCCAGCCCCACCGTCACCAGTACGGACAGCCAGGGCAGCGGCAGGTCCTCGCGCAGCGCCGCCTCCAGAAGCCCGGTCGCCGTGACGGCGGCCAGCAGAGCCCAGTCGCGCCAGACCCGCGCGGCGCCGCGGGCGGCCGGGGCTCGTCCAGCACGGACCGCAGCGGGTTGCTCACGACCTCAGCGTAGGGAATCGGCGGCGCGGGGATACCGGCCGAAAGTCTGATCCTGGCTCGGCCGAAGGCACGCCCGCCTTCGAGCCTCGTGGCGGTGGTTCGGATCCGCCGGCGGCGCCAGGTTGGAGGAACTGGCCTTGCGCAGCAGGCGAAGGCCGATCACCGAGGAGTCCACCATGTCCCGTGCGCTTGAACGGCTCGGCCGCTTCGCGGCAGGCCGCCCGTGGGTCGTGATCGGGACCTGGGTCGCACTCGGCCTGCTCGTCGCTCACGACTCTCGGCTGCCTTCGGGCGCCACCTCGAGGACCCCTTCGAGGCACCCGGACTGGACTCGCACCGGGCCACCGAGCTGCTGGCCAAGGCGGACTCCACGGCGATGGGGCTCGGCGCAGACGTCGTCCTCACGCCACGCGATCGCGGGGTGACCTTCTTCGACTCCGCCGTCGCGCGGTCGGACGTCGCGCGAGTCCAGGACGCCGTCGCCGGGCTCCCGAAGGTGCTCGGCACGGGCGATCCGGCCGGCGCCCTGCGCTCCGGTCGTCGGGCGGCCGTCGAGTCCGGCACCGTCTCCCCCGACGGCAAGGTCGCGCTGGTCCGCGTCCAGTACCCCGACCGCAAGGACCTGGCCCCGGCTGACCTGGAGAACCTCAAGGTGGCCCTCGACCAGCTCCGCGACACCTCGACGCTGCGCATCGAGGCCGGCGGCGGCCTGTACTTCGCGTTCGAGCAGGCTCCCACCGGCGTCGGCGAGGCGCTCGGCCTGCTGGTCGCGATCGTGATCCTGTTGCTGGCCTTCGGGTCCCTGGTCGCGATGGGCCTGCCGATCGGAACCGCGCTGCTCGGCCTCGCGGTCGGCGCGGGCTCCCTCTCCCTCGTCGCGTACGTCGTCGACATCCCGAGCTGGGCGACGGTGATCGGGTCGATGGTGGGTCTGGGCGTCGGCATCGACTACGCGCTGTTCGTGCTGTCCCGGTTCCGGGAGTACCTGGCCGAGGGCTGGGACGTCGTCGATGCCGCGTCGGCCGCTCCCTCGCCACCGCCGGACGCTCGGTCGTCTTCGCCGGCGGCACGGTGGTCGTGGCGATCCTCGGACTGGCCGTGGCCCGGATCCCGTTCATCACCGCCGGTGGGATCGGGATCTCCCTGGTCGTGCTGGTGATGGTGCTCGCCTCCATCACGTTGCTGCCAGCGCTGCTCGGGCTGGCCGGGCACCGCGTCAACGGCCGACGGCGCGCACGCGAGGCGGCCACCGGCCGCACCTGGCGGCGGTGGGGCGAGCACGTGAGCCGCCACGCCACGGGGTACGCGGTGGGCGCCACCGCCCTGCTGCTCGCGCTGGCGGCGCCGGTGACCGCGCTCCGGCTCGGCTTCCCCGACGAGGGGACGATGCCGCAGTCCCGCACGGAGCGTCGGGCCTACGACCTGATCGAGAGCCGGCTTCGGGCCGGGCGCCAACGGCCCGCTGGTCATCGCGGTCGACGCTCGCGGGCGACCCGACCGTCCTCACCGCCTCTGTCCGCCGCGGTCGCCGCCGACCCGGGCATCGCCGAGGTGTCCACGATGCCGGTCGACTCCCCGCTGCCGGACGTCGCGGTCCTCGTCGCCGAACCGACCACCGAGCCCGCAGTCCGAGGCCACCCGCGAACACCATCGACCGGCTGCGGTCGGAGGTGTTGCCGGCGTTCTGGACGGACAGCCCGGCCCGCGCCCACGTCGGCGGTGCAGGTGGCCGTGTTCGCCGACCTCGGCGACCGCGTCCAGGACCGGCTGCCCTACTTCATCGCCGCCGTCGTCCTGTTGTCCTTCGTGCTGCTGATGGTGATGTTCCGCTCGCTGCTGGTGCCCCTGAAGGCAGCCGTGATGAACCTGCTCAGCGTCAGCGCGGCGTACGGCGTGCTGGTCATGGTCTTCCAGTGGGGTTGGGGCGCGGACCTGATCGGGCTCGAGTCGACGGTGCCGATCCTGTCGTTCATCCCGCTGTTCATGTTCGCCATCCTGTTCGGGCTGTCCATGGACTACGAGGTCTTCCTGCTCTCGCGGGTCCGGGAGGAGTACCTGCGCACCGGCGACAACGACGAGGCGGTCGTGCGGGGACTGGCGGGGACCGCCCGCACGATCACCTCGGCGGCGATGATCATGGTGGCGGTCTTCGGCGGCTTCGCCCTCGGCCAGGACCCGTTGGCAAGATGATGGGCATCGGCCTGGCGACGGCGATCGCGCTCGACGCGACGATCGTCCGGCTGATCCTGGTCCCGGCCACCATGAAGCTGTTGGGCCGGGCGAACTGGTGGCTGCCGGGCTGGCTCGACCGGCTGCTGCCGGGAAGCCGCAACGAGATCCGTCACCCCGATACAACGGTGACCGAACCGTCTACACGAGCCTCGGTCCATGGGGCTGTTGCACGGCGGGCGCAGTCAGGCTGACCCAGCGGGGCGCGGCAACCCGGGGGCGGGCTCCACGGAGCCCTCCCCGGAACTCTGCCCGGTCACTCGACCGGTCGTGACCGACTGGGCGCTCAACGTGAAGCATCTTGCGGAGGGACCGAACGAGCGTCGCCCCCTGCCCCCTATATGTCGGCACCGTCGTGACCTGGCTGTACTTCTGCCCGCGCGACTCCGGACGGCGTCCGAGCGAGTGGGCGCCCCTGCCTCAGAGACGTCGGCATCGTCCTGGTCCGGCGGTACCTCCCCACGGCAGGACTCCGGCACGGCTGACCGTTCGCCACGGCGTCACCTCGCCCAGAATGACCGGGGGCGACGGATGCCGTCTCAACGGTTGTGCGGCGAGATGGCTTTGGGTGGTTCCAACGTCTCTGTGAGACGACGCGCCACCTTCGCGGCTGCCCGGAGGTCGTCCTCGGACCAGTCGGCGAGGAGTTTCTGGTAGAGCCGGCGAGCGGTTTGCTTCGTACGTCGATGGCGGGCCGCGCCGGCGCGCGTGGCGCTGACCAAAACCGCCCGGCCGTCCCGCGGATCGGCGTCACGGGCAACCAGTCCCAGGTTCTCGAGCCGCCGAACTTGGGTGGTCATCGTGGAGCGGTCGACCTCCTGCCAGTCGGCGAGCTCGGACAGTCGTAGGGGTCCGGTGTCGGTGATCCTGCCCAGCAGCCAGGCATCGGTCCAGGACAGGCTTGGTTCGGCGTCAGCAAGCATGGAGCGCTTGACGTCGCTGCGGGTGAACCAGCGCACCAGCATCGGCACCGCTCGCTCCAGCGCAGCGGCGGCGTCCGTGGCGGCCCCGGGCAGTCCTCGATCCATGCAGTGAGACTAGCGTCACCTTTTAGTTGGATGATTCCAACTATCGTGACCGTTACATCTAGTGAGCCCGCCGATCGAAAGGAGCGAGAAATGACCCTGACATTCACCGCCGCACGCATGGCTGACCAGGCACGAACGCCAGGACCAGCGGTCGACGCGTCGGCTGCAACGTGGGGCCAGGACGGCACCGCGGTCAGCGCGCCGGACATCGTCGACGTCTGGGGACTGCGACTCCTTCCCGGCGAGCGACCCGCCCGCCAACTGGTAGCGGCAGCACTCCCACCCATTGATTCCACAGGAGGACACCATGACCACTAGTTCCCGCCAGTTCACCGGATCCATCGGGACGGTGACCGAGAACGGCATCCCTGACGAAGTGGACGTCGTCATCGTCGGCTCCGGCGGCGCCGGTCTGATGGCCGCACTCACCGCGGCCAAGGAGGGCGCCCGCGTCCTGGTGGTGGAGTCTCGTGAGCTCGTCGGCGGCGCCACCGGGATCTCGGCGGGGGCCGCCTGGATCCCCAACCACGGCTTCTCCACCAAGCAGCTGAAGGTCGAGGACGACCTGGACCAGGCACGCCGCTACATCTACGGCCAAGGACGCGGCGAGACGCTCGACCACGCCCTGATCGAGAAGTTCCTGGAGACCGGCCCCTACGTGGCCCGCTACATCGAGGAGCACACCGCCTTCGGCTGGATCCCGACGATCTGGCCGGACTACCGCTCCGACATCGACGGGGCGTCCATCGGCCGGGCGCTCTTCCCCGGCCCTTACTCGCCGAAGGGACTGGGCGAGGCCGCCAAGTTCGTGCGACCGGCCCTGACCACGGGTATGGCCAAGAACCCACTCCCATTCTGGTTGCTCGGCGGCATGGGCATCGACGAGGCCTGGCTGGCCGGACCCGCCCTCGTGGGCGCGCTGCTCGAGGCCGGGCTGCGCAACGGGGTCGACGTACGCGTCGACGCACCCGCTGTCCGGCTCGTCACGGACGAGTCAGGAGTGCACGGCATCGTCGTCCGGGCAGGCGGGACCGAACACACCGTGCTCGCCACCAAGGGGGTTCTGCTGGCCAGCGGTGGCTTCGAGAGCTCAGCCGAGCTGAGCTCCGAACACCTCGACGCGCCCTTCGGCGTGCAGGTCTCGCCCAAGGGCCACGACGGCATCGCCGTCCAGCTGGCCGAGGAAGTGGGTGCGGACCTGACTGGCATGCACGACGCCTGGTGGATGCCCGGCGTGCAGCTGCCGGGCGAGGAGCTCGAGGGCCGCCCACTGAGCCGGGTCTTCCTCGGCGAGCGGGCCCTGCCCCACAGCATCATGGTCAACAGCAAGGGCGAGCGTTTCGCTAACGAAGCCCTGGCCTACGACCAGTTCGGCGCGATCATGCGCGAGGTCGACCCCGAGACCGGGACCATGCCGAACGCGACCGCTTGGCTGATCTTCGACCAGAACTACTGGGACAAGTTCGGCATCTTCGGCGTCACCCCTGGCGGCGAGGTCCCTGACTACCTGCACCGCGCCGACACGCTCGGCGAGCTGGCGGCGCAGATCGGCGTTGACGAGGGACGGCTGCTGCGCACCGTCGACCGGTTCAACCCCGAGGCCCGGCGTGCCCGCGACCCCGAGTTCCACCGCGGGGACACCCTGTTCGACCGCTACTTCGGCGCCTACTACCCGCGACTGGGCAGGATGTCGCCCGACGCCCGGTTCCCGGCAACGACCGCGAAGGCCCGGCAGCTGATCGCCAGGCTGATCGGTCCTGTCGTCAACAAGCTCGCCGGACGGGCAGCGCGGAAGAACGACCCCGAGAAGCTGCGGTCTGTCGTCGTAGGGCCGTTGGCCAGGATCATCCGCCCCGTGCTGAAGAGCCCGCGGTCCAGCGTACTGGGGCCGGTCGACACCGCCCCCTACTACGCACTCAAGGTCGAAGCCAGCGCACTGGGCACCGTGGGCGGTCCCAGGACCGATGCGCGGGGACGGGCGCTCGACACCGATGGCAAGGTCATCCCTGGCCTGTACGCCGCGGGCAACGCCGGGGGCGCTCCCACCAAGGGGTTCTACGGCGGCGCCGGCGGGACCATCTCGCTCGGGCTGGTCTTCGGCTACCTCGCCGGCCAGGAGGCAGCCCGCACCAAGGGGGAGGCAACGCAGCGGACCGCGGCCTGATCACAGCACTCGGCCTCGACCGCCAGCTCGCCGGTCGAGGCCGTGTGCCTGTGGGGGCCTGCAGTGGCGAGGAGGGCGCCTGGATCGCACATCGGCTGCTGGTCCCGGCGGTCCACCCGCTACTCCAAGAATGCGGCCATTTGCGAGCCGATGGACACCCGCGGTCAGAACGGCGGGAGGCCTAGGATCTCGATCGCACCCGTGGCAGCAGCCACCGCGCGGACGCGCCCGAAGTCGGGCATCGGCGGCTCACCGGCGCCGGCCGGCTCGCTCGCGTGCCGATAGAACGTCTCGCCGCCGCCGGGCGTCTGGAGACAGAGCATCCTGGGCGTCGACGTCGTCACCATGAACGCATGGGGTACTCCCCGCGGAATGATCGCGATCCCGCCGGTCGCGAGGATCTGCTCGTCACCGTCGATGTGCAGCCGCGCATCGCCCTCGAGGCCGCTGCGCTGAGGCTCGTGCACCGCGAGGGGCAACGGCGAGCCAGCACTGCGAACTTGCTCCTGCCACACGTACTCGAGGTGGTCGACGAGCTAGAAGCGGACATCACCGCCGGTCCGACGCAACGTCGCGCCATCGCCGCCATAGGCCCGACGTGGCCCTCGACACGAGCGGACGCTGCGCACGATCACCGCGGGCATCGCCCAGCCATCTCACGTCAATCACGCGGCCTAGCGGCTGCGTCGTTCGACAGCGCGCAGGTCTCTGCCCGGGTCTGACAACGCCTCGGCGACGGAGGCTGCCCGACCGGCCCGGCACCTACCCAGGTGCCGGGCCGGTTCGGTTGCCGAATCACGGACCTCGTCGTCGGGAAGCGCCGTGAGTTTGGGCGCGGTCTAGCAGGCAACTGAGGCCGGGTGGTGGCAGGGTCTGTGACATGGCCGGCGGGCCGCGTGCTGGTACAGGCCGAGCTGGCGCCACGGCGGGAGGAAGACATGGCGAGGTCGTCCGCAACGGCAGTGCTGAGCGGCTGGACGAGGTGCGCGGCTGGGTGGAGGACTTCTACCGCGATCTTCACGCCCATCCCGAGCTGTCCCATCGCGAGACTCGGACCGCCGCCAGGTCGCCGAACGCGCTGCGCGATCCGGGGCCGGGTGCACGAGGGCGTGGGTGGCACCGGCGTCGTGGCCCTTGTCCGCAACGGTGACGGCCCGGTGGTGCTCTTGCGCGCCGACATGGATGCCCTGCCGGTCCGGGAGGCGACTGGCCTGCCCTACGCGAGCACCGCGACCGCGACGGTGGACGGGGCGAGGAGCCCGTCATGCACGCGTGCGGCCACGACGTCCACGTCGCATGCCTGCTGGGCGCCGTGGACCTGTTGGCGGCCTCGCGCGGAGCCTGGGCGGGCACGTGGTCGCGGTGTTCCAGCCGGCGGAGGAGGTCGCCGACGGTGCCCGCGGCATGGTCGAGGACGGGCTGACGAAGCTCGTGCCTCACGTCGACGTGGCGTTGTGCCAGCACGTTCTGCCGTTCCCCGCCGGCCAGGTCGGCACCCGTGCCGGTCCGACGCTGTCGGCTGCGGACAGCATGCGCATCACCGTGCACGGCCGCGGAGCCCACGGGTCGATGCCGCAGGCCGCGGTCGACCCCGTCGTGCTCGCCGCGATGATCGTCGTCCGGCTGCAGACGGTCGTCTCCCGCGAGGTCCCCCCGGCGACCCGGCCGTGCTCACCGTCGGCAGCGTCCAGGCAGGCACCAAGAGCAACGTCATCCCCGACGCCGCCACCATCCAGCTCAACGTCCGCACCTACAGCGAGCAGACCCGCTCGTCGATCCTGGCGGCCATCGAGCGCATTGTCACCGCCGAGTGCGACGCCTCGGGCTCACCCGAGCCACCGCAGTTCGAGCTGTTCGACCGGTTCCCGGTCACGGACAACGACCCCGCGCTCACGGCCGGGTCTCGAGGCGTTCTCCGAACACTTCGGCGACGCGGCGGGGAACTGCCGGTCCAGACCGCCAGCGAGGACTTCAGCGACCTGCCCAACGCGTTCGGCGCGCCGTACACGTACTGGGGCATCGGGGGGATCGGACCCGCACCTCTACCGCCGAGCGCAGCAGACCGGCCGCGTCGCGCAGGACGTGCCGGTCAACCACTCTGCCGCCTTCGGCCCCGTCGTCCAGCCGACCCTGGACACCGGCATCTCCGCCCTGGTGGTCGCCGCGCTCGCCTGCCTCGGCGCGCCCGCGGCGTCATGAATGGCCGCCCCGCGGGCGCGGCTCGTTGAACCACGCGCCGCTCCTGCTGCTGGTCCTGGACTTGGCCGGGACCTTCGCCTTCGCCCTCAACGGCGCGCTCACCGCCCTGCGCGTCGCGCGCCTGGACGTCGTCGGAGTCGTCACCCTCGGCATGGTCACGGCGCTCGGAGGCGGCATCCTGCGCGACATCATCATCGGATACCTCCCCCCTGCGACGTTCAGCGACTGGCGCTACCTGGCCGTCGCCGCCGGCGGCGCCCTCATCGCCTTCACATTCGGCCGCGGACTGAACCGGCTCAGCCGGTCCATCACCGTCCTGGACGCCGCAGGACTCAGCCTGTTCGCCGTCACCGGGGCGAGCAAAGCCCTCGAGCTCGGGCTCGGCCCAGCGCAATCCGCCATCCTCGGGGCGGTCACCGGTGTGGGCGGCGGCACCATCCGCGACGTGCTGATCCGGCGGGTCCCCACCATCTTGAACAGCGAGCTGTACGCCCTGCCCGCCCTTCTCGGAGCAACCATCACGGTCATCGCCATCCGCGCCGGCCTCTACGGGCTGCCCGCGGCCCTTGTCGCCGGAGGAGCGCTGCTTCACGCTCCGGATGCTCGGCGTCACGCTGAACCTCAACGCGCCGGGCCCCCCGGACCCCTCCACAACCGATGGCGACACCCCGCCGAGCTGACAGGACGAGCACCACCGCAGCAGTGCCCGAGGGCCCGGCTACCAGCCGTCGCCATCGACGAGCTACTTGGTGCAGCGGCCGGGCTGCAGTTCACCCGGCAGCATTAGCGCTCCTTGTGGCCGCACCGCGCGGTGCTGGCGACCTTGATGGCCGACCCGGCGTACGTGCTCGCCAGGCGGTCGACGACATCGACCGTCGGCTGCCCGATCACCGACCCGACGGGCGCTCGGCTCAAATGCTGCACGGGTGGTTGCAGCTCATCGGGCAAGGGCAGGAGCAGGTCGCACAAGTGCTGGGTAGCCGGACTCAGGAAGCGGCCGAGCCGCGGGCGAACTCTCCGTTCGCTGGAGCCCTCGGCGCGGACACGCGACGGCAGGTGCTCGCCTCGTTCAACCGGTACTGGAACGCCAAATCTTCCACAGGTACCGGCCTTGCCCGAACTGCAAAAGGCCGCACTCCTGGAGTAGCGGGTTGACCGCCGGGACCAGAGCCGATGTGTGATCCCGGGCCTTCCCGACTCAGAAGGCTCCGCTTGTCGCTGCGCACCCCGAGGTCGCGGTGAGCAGCCTGGTCCCGGACGACGCCGGTGACGACCCCGACGCGCGCCTCCTGGGTGCCGTCGACGCCTTCATCAGGATCATCGTGCAGACCGAGCACCAGCAGCGAACCATGCTGCGGCTCTCGATGGACCCGGACATCTCGCACGAGTCGCTGCCGCTACGTCAGGGCCGGGCCATTACCTGGTTCGAGGAGGCCTTCGCACCCTTGCGGCCGCGGCTCACCGACGCCGAGATCCACCGGCTAGCGCTGTCCGTCCGAAGCGCCGTAGGCATCGAGTGACTGGTCTGGTTCACGTGACGTCGCCCTACTCACGCGTGAGGAAGCCGCCGAGCGGATGCACTGGTCTGCGCGCGCACTCCTTCGCCAGGCGCTCGCAGATCTCGACCGGACTACCGCTGTGCGCTGACGCGCATGAGAACGCCAGCACGGCCGCAGTGGGCGCGACCCCTGTCGGTTCGTGGATGACTGGTCAGCGTACTCAGGCCCTAGCAGACTGGAGCGCCACAATCGTTACGCCACAGGTCATTCAGGTCCAGTTCATCGTCAAGCGACCACCAATCTGAGGGCCAAGCTTCGGGGACTGCCGAGGTCGTGGTAGCACTATCGGCAATTCCAAGTCGCCGATTGGTAGCCCCCGTAGACCACTAGACGACGGCGCCGCTGTCGCGCGGGTCACGTCGGCGGCGGGCCGCCCGGGCAGCCTGCTCGTTGGCGGTCGACCGCGGTGCGGGGCCGGGCCAGCGCGCCTGCAGCAGCACCGCAACCGGTGTTGCCGTGAACACCGTCGACGCTGTGCCGGCGACGATCCCCACGAGCAGCGCCAGCGCGAAGTCGGTCAAGGAGTCGCCGCCGAGAACCGCGAGCGCCGCGAGGATCGCGATCGCCCCGATACCGGTGTTGACGGTCCGCGGGACGGTCTGCAGCACAGCGTCGTTCGCGACGTCCGGGAACGGCCGTTTGGCGAACAGCGCACGGTGCTCCCGGATCCGGTCGAAGACCACGACGGTGTCGTTGACCGAGTAGCCGATGACGGTGAGCAGTGCGGCCAGGAACACGCCGTCGGCTGGGCGGCCCAGCCACGCGAACAGTCCGACCACGATCAGCAGGTCCTGGAACATCGCTACGACCGCCGCGACCGCGAACGTCCAGCGGAAGCGCATTGAGAGGTAGAGCAACTGGACGGCGAGCGCGATGCCGAGCGCGGCCAGGGCCTTGGTTCGCAGCTCGTCGCCCAGGCTCGGTCCGATCAGCTCGTCGCGCAGGACCGTCGTCTCGCCGCCGACCGCGGCGAGCCCCTGCCGGATCGAGGTCACGTCTAGGTCGTCCAAGCCGGCGTCGCGCACCGTCAGGTCGCCGTCGCCGGACTCCTGGACGACGGCCCGGGGGAAGCCCGCGTCCGTCACGACGGTCCGTGCCTCGTCCACCGACACCGGGGTGGTGGTGGAGACCTCGACGAGCCGGCCTCCGGTGAACTCCACGCCGAGCTCCATCCCGCGCAGGCCGATCCCGATGACCGCCAGGATGACGAGCCCGCCGGAGAGCCCCAGCCACAGCCGCCGTCGCGCCATCAGGTCCGGACGACGACGCTCCAGCCAGTCACGCACCCGTCCCGTCGCGGCCAGCCCGGACGCGGCGGGGTGCCGCTGGACCGTCCGACGCGACACCGCCCACTCGGCGAGGACGCGGGTCACCAGCAGCGCCGACACCATCGAGGCGAGCACGCCGATGGTGAGGGTGACGCCGAACCCGCGCACCGGACCGGAGGCCAGGAAGAACAGCAGCCCCGCGGCGAGCAGGGTGGTGACGTTGGCGTCCAGGATGGCGCTCCACGCCTTGCCGAACCCTTGGGTCAGGCCGCTGCGAAGGCTGCCGGCGCCGTCTGCGAGCTCTTCGCGCGCCCGTTCGAACACCAGGACGTTCGCGTCGACCGCCATCCCGATGGCCAGCACGAACCCAGCCAGCCCGGGCAGGGTCAGCGTGGCCCCCAGCGCGACCAGCGCCGCGTAGCTGATCAGCGCGTAGCCGGCGAGCGCCACGGTCGCCATGAGGCCCACCAGGCGGTACACGACCACGATGAACAGGCCCGTGATCGTGACGCCGAGCAGCGCGGCCTTCCAGGAGGCTTCGAGCGCTTCTGCGCCCAGCGTCGGACCGACCGTGCGCTGCTCGACGATCTCGACCGGCAGCGGCAGCGCGCCGCCCTCGACGAGGGCGGCGAGGTCGCGTGCGGACTCGCCGGTGAACTGGCCGGTGATCTGCGTCGTGCCGCCCGCGATGCCGGCTCCGCAGCCGACTCCGGGGTCGACCTGCGGGCTGGAGATCACGCTCTCGTCCAGGACGATGGCCACCCGGCGTGCGGGGTCGCCGGGCGGCGCGCACGCCGCTTCGCCGGTGAGCCGTTGCCAGGCCGCGCCGCCGGGGCCCGTGAAGTCGACCGTCACGTACCACCCCGGCCCGTGCGCGGGATCGGTGCCGGCCGAGGCGTCCTTGACGCCCTCGCCGGTCAGGGCGGACGGCCCCATCAGCAGCGGGGCTCCGTCCTCGTCGACCGTCTCGGTCACGCCCTCGCCGGCTTGGTTGGCGACCGGGTGGAAGCTCAGCTGTGCCGTGCGTCCGATCACTTCGGCCGCTTCCGCCGGATCCTGGAGCCCGGGTAGCTCGACGACGATCCGGTTCTCACCCGAGCGGGCCAGGCTGGGCTCGGCGACACCGAGCGCGTCGACCCGGTGGCGCAGCACCTCCAGCGTCTTGTCGGTGGCGGCACCGTCGGCCTTGGCGTTGGGGGTGTCCTGAGCCTCGAGCACGATCTGCGTCCCGCCGCGCAGGTCGAGCCCCAGGCGCGGTTCCAGGCCGATGGCGACGGCGGCGCTGGCGCCCAGGATGGCCAGCGCAACGAGAAGGCGGACCAGCGGGGCGCGGATGGGTGCAGCACGTCGGGGCACGGTGGAGCGTGACATGACAGGACCTCTCAGGGTGCCGCGTGGCGACCGGGCGAGGCAGGTCGGGCGCGGCGGGGCGGACCAAGGACAGGGTCAGAGACCCGTCGGCGGTGCGCGAGAGGAGGTAGCAGGTGCGGTGACTGCGGTGCGCGCAGGTGGGACGGCGGCAGCCGGCCCGCCGCGCGGTGCGCCGGTCTCGCAGACTCACCGCTGCGGGCGGCGTGGCGGCCAGGTGCGGCAGCACCGAGTCAGCGGACTGTGCCTTGCTGGGGTGAACGATGCCCGGCGCGGGCCGCGCCGACCGGGCTGACAGGGTCGAGGTCAACCTGTGGTGATGACGCCCGGCGGCCGTCGTGGCCGGAGCCGATGGCAGCCAGACCTGCAGGACGGCGCCGGGTGCGGCCGCCTGGGCCGCCCCCGCGGGCAGCAGTGGACCGGCCAGCGCGAGCAGCACCGAGGTGGCCAGCGCGAGCAGAGCTCGCGCGACGACCGGGGTTCGGGGGGCGCGCTGCACACAGCGAGGCTAGCAAGCCGGCAAGGGTGCTCCTGCCGGCTCGCCGTCAGGGGAGGTCGCGCTCGGGTCCGTGGACGGACCAGGATGATGGGCCCAGGACCGTGGCAACCTATCCGACAAGGCAACCGCGAAGGGCGTCGTGACATGACCCAGAACAAGGGCGAGGAGTCGGAACCGGAGGCTGCTCCCAACGGCAGCATCGTGGTCGGCCACGATGGCTCCGCAGGAGGCGACCAGGCGTTGTCCGCCGCGCTGGAGCTCGCCGACCGGCTGCAGGCCCCGGTGGTCGTTGTGCGCGCCTGGACCATCGCCACGGCGCCTCGGCCGCCCACGTGGCAGTTCGGGTACGTGTCATCGTTCGACGAGCTGGCCGAGGCGGTCCGGAACCAGCTCGCCGACGACGTGTCCGGCCACCGTCAGGAGTTCCGTGCGGTCGACGTCGACTACCGCGCCGTTCACGGCAACCCGGCGAAGAACCTGATCGCGGTCTCGCGACAGGCACGGATGCTCGTCGTGGGCTCACGTGGGCTCGGTGGCTTCGCAGGCATGGTCCTCGGCTCCGTCAGCGACCAGTGCGTTCGCTACGCAGCCTGTCCCGTCCTGGTGGTCCGCACGCGCGACTGACGGCACTGGCTCCCAACTGCGGTCCGGCGACCTTGCCGCTGGTCGGCAACGAGGCACCACAGACGTTGGCCGGTGCGGCCCCTGCTCCCGGGCGCACCGAGAAGACAGGGTTGAGCCAAACTCGCCGTGCGGTTGACGCTGGAGGTGTCCGTCGATGAGTCCGAGCACCGGGACCATCCTCGTGGGTTACGACGGCTCCGCCGCTGCCGATTCAGCCCTCCAGTGGGCCGCACGGACGGCTTCCTTGGAGGGACGGAAGGTCCGCGCCCTGATGGCCGTCTCGGATTCGAGCTCTTCGCCGGCCAGCCGCGGTGTGGATCCGGCGCACGAGATGCGCGCACGGGTGGACGCCGTCCTGGCCGCGGCCGGAGTCAGCGGAGCGGCGGAGTGGCACTCCGGCCATGTCGTGCCCATCCTCCTGCGCGAGGCCATCGGTGCGAGCATGCTGGTTGTCGGCAGCCAGGGGCACGGATGGGCCGCCGAGACCGTTCGGGGGTCGGTCAGCCAGCACCTGGCCAGGCATGCCCCGTGCCCGGTCGTCGTCATTCGTGCCGCGACACGGCCGAAGGCAGCACGCATCGTCGTCGGGGTCGATGGCTCGGCTGAGAGTCGCGAGGCGCTCGAGTTCGCCTGCCACCGGGCCAGCCTCACCCAGGAGTCCGTGGTGGCACTGCACGCCTGGAAGCCTGGCCGCGTCGCCGTGGATGGGCGCGGCCAGCTCCCTAGCAAGCTCGGCAGACGCTCGCAGGCTGCCGAAGCCGCGCTGGCCGGCTACGTGGCTGGACTGCAACTCGCGCATCCCGACGTGGCGCTCGAGACGGACCGGATGGCCCTGCCCGCGGCACTTGCCCTGACCCAGGCGTCCGCAGCCGCGTCGCTCGTGGTGACCGGATCGCGAGGACGCGGTGTGTTCTCCGGGCTGCTGCTCGGATCGGTCAGCCATCACCTGCTGCACCGGGCGCACTGCCCCGTGGCGGTGGTCCGCTGAGGCTGGAAGTCACTGCGACAGAAGCAGGGTGCCCGTGGCGACCAACGCGGCGAGCTTGATGAGCTCGAACCCCACGTACACGTAGTGGGCATGGGAACGAGGCACCTCGGCTCCCGCGAGGACGTGGTCCGAGCGGCGGGTCAACCCCGGCCTCACCGCACCGAGCTGGACGACGAGCGCCAGGAGGGCGACGGCACCGGTGACCGCGACGCTGCGGGGTGGGGGATCGGCCACCGCCGCGCCCAAGAGCACGAGCGCCAAGATGATCTCGGCGGTGTTGAGAGCGCGGAAGACCAGACGCCCTATACCGAGCCCGATCCGGAGGGTGACCCCCGGAGCGCGGAACTTCAGCGGTGTCTCGATAAACGAGATGGCCAGCACCATGCCGGACCACACGAACGTCACCGCGACCGCGACACCAGCTGCGGCGCTCATCGGCACGCCCGCTCAGCCCACCTGCGAGGTCGCCTGGTGCGACCCGACGCCCACCAACTCCTTGGTCCGATGACAGGGCTCGCACCAGGTCGACATCGGCAGCGCCGCCAGCCTGTGCTGAGGTATCAGGTCACCACAGCTGCTGCAGCGTCCGAAGGTGCCCTGCTCGATCCTGAGCAGCGCCGCGTCGACCAGGGTCAAGACCCGTTGGGCGGCTTCTCGCAGCATCGCATCGACCTGTCCGCGGGCCGCGTCGAAGCTCCCGTCGAACGTGGACCCGGGGGTCAGATCGAGCCGGGCGAGCTGAGCGACCCGGAATGCTCGCTGCTCCAGCAGGATCTGGCGGGCGTCCTCGACGAAAGCGGCCGGCAAGGCCCTCGACGAGCGCGATCGTTCGGCACGAGTCGGGCGGCTCTGCCAAGCGACACCGGACCTGGTGGCAGTCGCTACGCGCTGCTTCCTTGTCCCGGGTCGGCTGGCGGAACCAGCGCCCGACCAGTTGTGGCTAGGTGGGCACGAAAGGCGCGCAGGGTTCGGTGCCGTGGCGGTGCTTGAAGCTGGCATGTCGGTGGCCTCCATCTCTCCCGTGCGACGCGCCACGAATGCGGTCCTCCCGGACCTCGTGGCTGCGATTTCAACTCTGCCGCGCAGACCGGTTGTCGATAAGGCGGGGCGCCGGTCAAGCTCGGACCTGGGTCCTTGCCGAGGACCGGCAACAGCGACCACCGGCTCGGCCGCACGAGCACGACCCTGGCGCTAACCAGTCACCAGTTGGGCGGTGGATCGCTGGCAGGAAAGGACTGCAGACCCCACTCGTCCACGATGTCCCAGTCCGAGGCCTCCGGCTCCGCAGGTGGATCCGGGACGGGAGTTGAGGTTTCGGCCACCGGAGCTGTGCGCGACATGGGATCTCCTTGAGGGAGTGGCCCGTCTCCGGCCACGTGTCCCATCATCGTGAGGTCGGGCGTGGCAGTGCAGCGGTGCAGACGGGTCAACTCTTTGAGGAGATTGCTGCCTGACTCCGGCAGGCAGCGCCAAGCGTCGGCAGCGCAGACCCGGGATCACTCGAAGGCGGCCGTCAGGTCGACGCGGACTCTGACGCTTGCGGCAGCGCTCGTTCGGGCCAGCCCAGCAGCCTCGCTCCGAGCACCGCGGCCTGAAGGGTGAAACGGTGCGCGGGATCGAGCGCATCGAAACCCGTGAGGGTCTTCACCCGGTCGAGTCGGTAGGTCACAGCGCGGACCGAGAGGTGGAGCGTGGTGGCTGTCGTGGTGGCGACGCAACCGCAGTTGAAGTACGCCGCCAGGGTGTCCACCAGCGGCTGTGGGCCGCCGCGGGCCCTGCTGAGAGGGTTGAGCACCGAGTGCACCAGATCGACCAGAGCGGGCTGGTCCCGGGCGAGCACGCGGTAGGTGAGCAGGTCTCGGGTCTCGACGATCGGCCTGTCGAGCTGCATGCGGGTGGCCATGGTGAGGCCCTCGCGAGCCTCTTCGTACGAGCGGGCGATGCCGTACGCACCGGGGTGCGCGCGTCCCACCGCCACCCGCCAAGGCCGTCCCCGCCTCAGTCGGGAGAGCTCCCCATACACGGTCCTTCCGAGGTCACCCGTCGTTCCTAGGCCGCCCGACGTCGGCGGGGCCCCGGTCGCATCGGCCAGGGCGATGACGACGACCCACCCTTCCTTCGTGGCGACCAGGACGTCTCTGTCGCCGAAGCGATCCAGGACGACCCGCTCCAGTGAGGTGGTCGCGGCGGCGATCGACGGCAGCCGCTTGCCCGGCTCTGCGAGAGCGACCTGGTGGGCTTGAGTCAGATCGAGGCCGAAGGGCTCAGCCCGCTCCGCCAGGTCACCGAGATGAGCGTCGCCACGGAGCAGGTCCTCGATCAGCTCTCGTCGCAGGTCCACCTCCCTGCGAACCATCTCGCGACCGGCTTCGGCGTGGCCCTCGGCGAATGCCGCCACCGCATCGTCCACGACGTGCAGAACCGCGCCGGCAGCCGCGCGCACGGCGGATCGGTCCCGCTCGCGAACTACGGCGGGGAGCTCTGCCCATACTCGTCGGGCTGCCGAGAGATAGAGGTCGACGCCTCGCCCGACCGAGACGCCTTGCTCGGCAGCGCGGCGGCCCTGTCGGCGTACCGCGTCGATCTGCTCGCGGTCTGGAAACTGGCCGTGGGTAGCCGCGTCGGCAAGCATGGGCAGGTAGTCGCCCAACAGTTCGACGGGTACGCCGCCGGCGTCCCGACTCGCGCTCTCGGCCGCCGTCACCAGCCATTTCTCGTCCGCCCGTTCGGCGCGACGCACCGCGCTGCCCGGATCGGGGCGGCTGGTCTTGCGCATGCGCATCGCCTCACTCGGCCTGAGGCCCACCAGTAGACGACACTTGCCGGGACCCGGGCAACCTCGCCGATCCTCGGCAGTGGTGAACAACAGCAACCGGTCAGCGGCGAAGGAGACCGGCGATCACCGCCGCCTGGCTCCTCTCCACGTCTCGAGTCGCGGTCAGCAAGGTGAGCCGACCCTTCTCAGCAAGGGTTCTGAGAAGTTCGAGCGCCGACGCGCGTTCGGCGTCATCGAGCTCGGCCAGGTAGCGGTCTTCGAACTCGCCGAACCGCTCGGGCACATGGCCGTACCACTTGCGGAGCGCATCGGACGGGGCGACAGCGGAACACCACTCGTCGAGGTCTGCTCGCACCTTGCTCACGCCTCGCGGCCAGCGCCTGTCGACGAGCACGCGCACACCGTCGTCGTCACTGGGCTCGTCGTAGATCCTCCGCAGCCGGACGTCCGGTCGACTGGTCACGTTTCTACCTCCTCCAACGCCATCAGCCCCGACGTCATCGGGCGGCACGGAGCGCTGTTCGAATGGCATGAGGCGATCATGCCCCGCGCAGACGTGACGGTGCAGGGCACGCCAGCGGACGAGAAGGTTCGGGGATGCCTTCCGTAGGACAGCAACTCTTGTTGCGGGCCGAGGTTGCCCGATCGGCGACCCCGTAGGGCCGTGCAGCTCGTCAATAGGTGCGTGTTCGGCAAGGTCGGCCCAGACTTTTCAGCCGGACAGAGGCTGTGACTACGCCCCGCAGCTGCGCCACCGTGGAGGCATGAGCCGTTTCGAACACTGCGCAGTCCGATGAGGGCATACCGAGTCGGATGGCGGCTTGCCGTCAGCGCGCTCGCCCTGGTCGGGATGCTCGCGGCCGCGATCAGCTCGCTGTCCGTCCTGCTGGTGCTGTTCGTCGGCTGTGCCGGTGTGGGCGCTGCGGTTGGCTTCCTGGTCCGCCGAGCCCACAGTCCTCGAGGACAAGCGATCGGCGTCCGAGGCGCGCTGCTGGGAGCGTGCGTAGCCGGATCGTCGGTGGGTGCCTTTACAGGTTTGACGACGATCATCGGCCCGGTAGCCATCCTGGTCGTGCTTGTGGCCGTAGCCACCTCCCCCTGGGCGGTCCGGTTCGTCCGGGACTGGCTTCGCGAGGTGCTGAGCTCGGACGAGCAGTTCGACACCTGGCTCCAGACGCTTGCCTGGGCCAGCCCAGGACTCGTGCCCTTCCAGCCATTCCCGCAGGTGCAGCCCATGACCGATCAACAGCTGTGTGCGGCCTGGTGCGCCAGCTACCCGTTGTTGGCGGCCGCCGGCCCGCGCCGGGCGTACCTGCGCGTCGTCCAAGAACGTGACGGCTACCTCAACGAGCTCCAGAGACGCCACCCCGCAGCCTTCGCGGCCTGGCTCGCGTCCGGAGCGACACCGTCCAGCGACCCCTTGCCCTATTTGAACCTGCCACTGAGCGACCGCGAGACGATCAACTGGGACGAGCTCATCGGCGGCCACGACCAGCGTTGATCGAGTGCCCCGATCACCGACGCCAGGTGACCGCATGGCCGCCGGACAGGCTCGCCCTACAGGTTGCTCTCAGTTGTAGGGAAGCCGTCCGGGAGTGTCGCCGCGGGCCCGGCGTCCACCGTTGAGGCTGTGTCGCATTCCATGCCGAGCGTGTAGGCCGCCATCGAGATCGAGCCCGCCGCGTGGCCGTCGACCAGCACGTTCAAGGGCTCGTTGTCGGCCAGGCCGGCGATGTACAGCAGCGGCAGGTAGTGGTCGGGAGTGGGAACGGCTCGCCCGAAGTCCGGGTGGCCGTCGAGCGAGGCCACCTCGGCGGGTGCGGTCAGCAGCCGTTCGCGGGCGACCTCGTCGAAACGCATCGCCCAGTCGTAGCCGGTGTCGCGCTGGCGGTAGTCGACGGCCCGCAGGTTGTGCACAACGTTGCCGCTGCCGATCACCAGGACGCCCTGGTCGCGCAGCGCACCCAGCTTGCGGCCGAGCTCCAGGTGGTGGTCGAAGTCCTTGAATGCGTTGAGCGACAGCTGCACGACGGGGATCGAGGCGTCGGGAAAGGCGTGCAGGAGGACTGACCAGGTGCCGTGGTCGATTCCCCAGCTGTCGATGTCGCGGCCCACCCACGTGGGCTTGACCACGTCAGCCACCTGCTCGGCCAGCTCAGGCGACCCAGGCGCCGAATACTGCACGTCGAACAGTTCCTGCGGGAACCCGTAGAAGTCATGGATCGTGCGCGGTCTCGGCATGGCAGTGACCGCGGTGGCGTTGGTATACCAGTGCGCGGACACAACCAGGATCGCCCGCGGCCGAGGTACCGACTCACCGAAGACGCGCCAGGCCTCGGTGTACCGATTGTGCTCCAACGCGTTCATCGGATTGCCGTGACCAAGAAAGGCCGCTGGCATCCTTCGGTCCGACACGGCTCCTCCTGCAATAGCTCGCTGTCCGGATATGCGTGACCATACGGGCCGGTAGTTGCTCGTGCCAGCATTGACTTGTCGAACTGTTCGACCGGGCAGGACCCGCGATCAGCCCCCTCTGCCGCCAACTGACGAGCAAAGGCCCCGAGTTGGCACACCACGGACCCGCGCACCCGGAGCTCACGCACGATGAAGGCACAGACGCTGATTGAGAACACGAACCGCGCCGCGCCGGCCTTCCGTACGTACACGGCACCACCTATCCCGTGTCGTCCGGTCGCCCGCCGCGAGTCGGTCGGACCTGCCCGACGACTGTCCAGCGCGGTGGTCCGCGGCAAGACTCGTGTGCTCGCCACGTACTCTGTGACGGGGCCGGCGACCGAATCTTGAACGGCGGCACACGCGTGGCCATCCTCGTTCGGGAACTCGGGGCTGACCCGAAGGACGTCCGCAGCCCCAAGAGTGGCCAGCAGGAGGGCAACCGAGGTGTGCAGCTACTGCGGATGTCACGCGATCGGTCCGATCGGGGCTTTGGCCGCCGAGCACGAGCTCATCCAGAACCTCATGGGCGAGGTCCGTCGCTCCGTCCTCGCGGGTGACCACGCGACGGCCGTGACCTTGCTGGGCCGACTCCAACAGGTGCTCGCGGAGCATGACGCCGTGGAGGAACTCAGCATCTATCCGTCTATGGCCCGACACGGCGAGTTCACCGTAAAGGTCGCTTCCCTGTTCGACGAACACGACGAGCTGGACGCTGTAGTCGATCAGGCGCTGGCGACCGCCCGTGACACTGCGTCGGCGGCGGTGGATTGGACGCCGGTGCTGGCTGGGTTCCAGATGCTGATGGAGCACATCCAGGCGGAGGAGAACGGCATGTTCCCGGCCGCTGCGATCGCGCTTGACACGGCGGACTGGGAGCGAGCCGAAAGGGTGCGCCAGGAGTATCGAGCCGCGCACGGGTCATTGTCCTAGTCCGTCCAGGCCGCCCTTCGGGCATGGTGTACGCGAGAAATGAGGACCAGCTCTCGAAGGAGGGACCTTGGACCCTCTTCATCTGCTCGGGCTCGCGTGTACTGATGACGCAGAGCACCCGTGACCGCCGGGGGCAATGAGGAGACCTGACATGACCGTCACCGTCATCACACCGACGACCCGCGCGCCATCACGGAGCCGGCGCGCGGCACCTGACTCGCAGGGTCCACTGACCTGCGCACATCCGTTGGCAAACGCACCGCAGAGGGCCATGGTGGATGGGGTGCAGCCCACGCGAAGGGAACGGCGGTGACCGCTCCGTTGACCTCGCGGCCCCGGACGGCCACGGCAACCAGGTCGCCGTGGCTGATGCTGGCCATGGCCACGATCGGTTTCGTCGTGAACTTCTGGGCGTGGGCACTGATCAGCCCGCTCGGACCGCTCTTCCGCGACACCGGCAGCATCGGCACGCTCAGCGAGTCCGACGTCGCCCTGTTGGTCGCGGTCCCGGTGGTCGTCGGTTCACTCGGCCGGATCGTGGTCGGTGGCCTCACCGACCGGTACGGCGGTCGTGTCATGTTCCCAATCGTGTCGGGAGTGACGATCCTCCCGATCCTCTTCATCGCGTTCGTCGCCCTGGACTCCTACACCCTGCTTCTCGTCGGTGGCTTCTTCCTCGGCATCGCCGGTACGGCGTTCGCCGTCGGCGTCCCCTTCGTCAACGCCTGGTTTCCCCCTGACAAGCGCGGTCTCGCGATCGGCATCTTCGGCGCCGGCATGGGCGGCACCGCGATCAGTGCCCTCACCACCGTGAAGCTCACCGACCACCTCGGCGCCAAGGCACCCTTCCTGATCACCGCCGGTGTGCTGGCCTGCTACGCGGTCGCGGCCTGGCTGATCATGCGCGACGCTCCCGGTCGGGTCGTGCCCACCACGTCCCTGACGTCGCGGATCTCGGCCAACGCCCGGCTCCCGATCACCTGGCAGGCCTGCATCCTCTACGCGGTCGCCTTCGGTGGCTACGTCGCGTTCTCGGTCTACCTGCCGGCCTACCTCAAGACCGCCCACGGGCTCACCCCGGCCGACGCGGCCAACCGGATGGCCGGTTTCGTGCTCGTCGCGGTGATCATGCGTCCGATCGGTGGCTGGCTCGCCGACAAGCTCGGTGCGATCCCGGTGCTCGCCACTGGCTTCGGGGTGGTCGTCGTGTGCGCCGGCATCTCCGCAGGGACGCCACCACTGCACGGCATCGGCACCGTCGCGTTCCTCGCTATGGCCGCCGCGCTCGGCGCCGGCAGCGGAGCCACCTTCGCCCTCATCGCCAAGGTCACCGACCCCTCGCGGGTGGGCGGCGTGACCGGGCTGGTCGGTGCTGCAGGCGGACTGGGTGGCTTCGTGCCGCCGCTGATCATGGGGTACGTCTACGGCCGCACCGACTCCTACGCCATCGGCCTGTGGATGCTCTGCGTCACCGCTGCACTCGCTCTTCTCCTCACCGTCACGGTCGTCCGCCGTACCGCCATCCAGGGACAGGAAGCTCGTTGACCACACCCAAGCAGCCCACGTCCGACCTCGGGATGGACGGCGCCCTCGCTGAGGCGCTCGTGCGGAGCCGTCGGTTCTTCACCAGGGGGACCGTGTCCGCGGACCTGCGAACCCTGTCCCAGACCGGTGGGCGAGGAGCGGACGACTTCTACCGTGATCGGTGGAGCCACGACAAGGTGGTGCGCTCCACCCACGGCGTCAACTGCACCGGCTCGTGCTCGTGGAAGGTCTACGTCAAGGACGGGATCATCACCTGGGAGACCCAGCAGACCGACTACCCGTCGGTCGGCCCCGACTCCCCGGAGTACGAGCCCCGGGGCTGCCCTCGCGGCGCGGCGTTCTCCTGGTACACCTACTCGCCGACCCGCGTCCGGTACCCCTACGTCCGTGGCGTCCTGCTCCAGATGTTCCGCGAGGCGAAGGCGCAGCACGACGGCGACCCCGTGAAGGCGTGGGAGCACATCGTCGAGAACCCCTTGCGTGCGAAGGCGTACAAGTCGGCGCGGGGCAAGGGTGGGCTGGTCCGGGCCACCTGGGACGAGGCCAGCGAGATCATCGCCGCGGCCCACGTCCACACGATCAAGAAGTACGGGCCCGACCGGGTCGCCGGTTTCTCGCCCATCCCCGCCATGTCGATGGTCTCGCACGCGTCCGGTGCGAGGTTCGTGAACCTGATCGGCGGCTCGATGCTGAGCTTCTACGACTGGTACGCCGACCTCCCGGTCGCCTCGCCCCAGGTCTTCGGCGACCAGACCGACGTCCCGGAGTCGGGCGACTGGTGGAACGCCGGCTACCTGATCATGTGGGGCTCCAACCTCCCGGTCACCCGGACCCCCGACGCGCACTGGATGACCGAGGCCCGGTACCGCGGGCAGAAGGTCATCGCGGTGGCCCCGGACTACGCGGACAGCGTGAAGTTCGCCGACGAGTGGCTGCCGGCGAAGCCGGGCACCGACGCGGCACTGGCCATGGCGATGGGCCATGTCGTCCTCAAGGAGTTCTTCGTCGACCGGCACACGCCGTACTTCACCGAGTACGTGAAGACCTACACCGACCTACCCCACCTGGTCCGCCTCGACGAGGCGGCTCGGACGGGGAGTACACGGCCGGCAAGTTCCTCACCGCCGCCGACCTCGCCGACCACGCGAGAGCGGAGAACGCGGCGTTCAAGACCGTGCTCATCGACTCGCAGACCGGTGACCCCGTCGTCCCGAACGGCTCGCTGGGCCATCGCTACGGCGAGGCGGGCGTGGGCAAGTGGAACCTCGAGCTCGAAGACGTCGACCCCGTCCTCTCCCTGCTCGACACCGCCACCGAGTCCGTCGTCGTCCGGCTGCCGCGCTTCGACACCCCTGACGGCGCAGCTGCCGACCTCCCGCGTGGGGTCCCCGTCCGGCGAGTCGAGGGCCACCTGGTCACCACCGTCTTCGACCTGCTGATGGCGCAGTACGGCGTGGCTCGTCCCGGGCTGCCGGGCGCCTGGGCAACGGGATACGACGACGCGCAGTCGCCGTACACCCCGGCCTGGCAGGAGGCGATCACCGGCGTTCCCGCCGCGACCGCTGCCCGGATCGGGCGCGAGTTCGCCCAGAACGCCGAGGAGTCCCAGGGCCGCTCGATGATCGTGATGGGTGCGGGCACCAACCACTGGTTCCACTCCGACACGATCTACCGCGCGTTCCTCACCCTGACGAACCTGACCGGCTGCCAGGGCGTCAACGGCGGCGGCTGGGCGCACTACGTCGGCCAGGAGAAGGTCCGACCGATCACCGGCTACACCCAGATCGCCAACGCACTCGACTGGAACCGGCCGCCGCGCAACATGATCCAGACCGCGTTCTGGTACCTGCACACCGACCAGTTCCGCTACGACCAGTTCGGCGCCGACACGCTCTCCGCCACTACGGGCCAGGGCCAGCTGGCCGGGAAGTCGACGGCCGACGTCATCGCCCAGAGCGCGCGCATGGGCTGGATGCCGTCGTACCCGACGTTCGACCGCAACCCGCTCGACCTGAGCGACGACGCGGCCGCCGCCGGTAAACCGGTGGGAGAGTATGTCGTCGACCAGCTCAAGTCCGGTGACCTCGAGTTTGCCGGGGAGGACCCAGACGCCCCGGGCAACTACCCGCGGATCCTGTCCATCTGGCGCGCCAACCTGCTCGGCTCTTCGGGCAAGGGCAACGAGTACTTTCTCAAGCATCTCCTGGGCACGGACTCCTCGGTCCGCGCGACCGAGACTCCGGTGGGCCAGCGTCCCGTCGACGTGACGTGGCGCGACAAGGCACCCGAAGGCAAGCTCGACCTGCTCATGACGATCGACTTCCGGCAGACCAGCACCACGGTCTTCTCCGACGTCGTGCTCCCGGCCGCCACCTGGTACGAGAAGCACGATCTCAACACCACCGACATGCACCCGTTCGTGCACTCGTTCAACCCGGCTATCGCGCCGCCGTGGCAGACCCGCACCGACTGGGACGCGTGGCAGACGATCGCCGAGAGGTTCAGCCAGCTGGCTGCCGTCCACCTCGGCGTCCGCAAGGACGTCGTCGCCGTGGCGCTCACGCACGACACCCCCGACGCGATGGCGAACCCGCACGGCGTCGTCCGGGACTGGAAACAGGGGGAGTGCGACCCGATCCCCGGCGTGACCATGCCCAAGCTCGTCGAGGTCGAACGCGACTACGGTGCCGTCGCCGAGAAGATGAACGCGCTCGGACCCCTGGTGGACACCCTCGGGGCCACCACCAAGGGCGTGACCTTCGAGCTCGGTGCGCAGGTCGACTACCTGCGAGCCAAGAACGGGGCCGTGCGCGGTGGGGTCGCCGACGGCCGGCCGTCGCTGAAGCGGGACGTCCACGTCTGCGAGGCGATCCTGGCGATGTCCGGGACCACCAACGGGCACCTGGCCACCCAAGGCTTCAAGACGCTCGAGAAGCGCACCGGCGTGCGGCTGGCCGACCTCGCCGAGGAGCACGAGGGCAAGCAGATCACGTTCGCCGACACCCAGGGACCGCCCGTCCCGGTGATCACCTCACCGGAGTGGTCAGGCTCCGAGACCGGCGGTCGCCGCTACTCGCCGTTCACGATCAACGTGGAGCGCAAGAAGCCGTGGCACACGCTGACCGGCAGGATGCACTTCTACCTCGACCACGACTGGATGACCGAGCTCGGTGAGGGCCTCCCGGTGTACCGGCCGCCGCTCAACATGGCGGCGCTGTTCGCCGAGCCCGCCCTCGGCAACGTCTCCGACGGGTCGACCGTCGACGGGGTCGGACAGGTCGAGGGACTGACGGTGCGGTACCTGACCCCGCACAACAAGTGGTCGATCCACTCCGAGTACCAGGACAACCTGTTCATGCTGTCGTTGTCCCGCGGCGGCCAGAACATCTGGATGAGCGACCGGGACGCCGCCAAGGTCGGAATCGTGGACAACGACTGGATCGAGGCGGTCAACCGCAACGGCGTGGTGGTGGCCCGGGCGATCGTCTCGCACCGCATGCCCGAGGGAACGGTGTACATGTACCACGCGCAGGACCGGCTGATCGACGTCCCGATCGCCGAGACCTCCGGCAAACGCGGAGGCATCCACAACTCGCTCACCCGGCTGCTCGTGAAGCCCTCGCACCTGATCGGCGGCTACGCCCAGCTGGCGTTCGCGTTCAACTACCTCGGCCCCACCGGTAACCAACGCGACGAGGTCACCATCATCCGCAAGCGCAGCCAGGACGTGACGTACTGATGAAGGTCATGGCGCAGATGGCGATGGTCATGAACCTCGACAAGTGCATCGGGTGCCACACCTGCTCGGTGACCTGCAAGCAGGCCTGGACCAACCGGTCCGGCACCGAGTACGTCTGGTTCAACAACGTGGAGACCCGGCCCGGTCTCGGCTACCCGCGCACCTACGAGGACCAGGAGAAGTGGCAGGGCGGCTGGGAGCTCAACAAGCGTGGCCGGCTCAAGCTCAAGGCCGGCGGTCGGCTGCAGAAGCTCCTCACGATCTTCTCCAACCCCAAGCTGCCCTCCATCGGTGAGTACTACGAGCCGTGGACGTACGACTACGCCACCCTCACCGACGCACCAGCCCAGGAGCACACACCGGTCGCGCGCCCCAAGTCGCTGATCAGCGGCAAGAACATGAAGATCGAGTGGTCGGCCAACTGGGACGACGACCTCGGCGG
Source organism: uncultured Actinomycetota bacterium (assembly GCA_963797325.1). Classification (GTDB taxonomy): domain Bacteria; phylum Actinomycetota; class Actinomycetes; order Propionibacteriales; family Nocardioidaceae; genus Nocardioides. The sequence goes on along the minus strand of CAWCPG010000011.1, from coordinate 6,649 downwards.
CTCCACAGCCACCGCGCACCGCGACCCGATGCTCAAGAAGATCGCCGACAAGGTGAAGTTCGAGTTCGAGCAGACCTTCATGTTCTACCTCCCGCGCATCTGCGAGCACTGCCTCAACCCCTCGTGCGCCGCGTCGTGCCCCAGCGGCGCGATCTACAAGCGTGCGGAGGACGGCATCGTCCTGGTCGACCAGGACAGGTGCCGGGGTTGGCGCATGTGCGTCTCGGGCTGCCCGTACAAGAAGGTCTACTTCAACCACCGCACCGGCAAGGCCGAGAAGTGCACCTTCTGCTTCCCGCGCATCGAGGTCGGCCTACCCACCGTCTGCGCCGAGACCTGCGTGGGACGACTGCGGTACATCGGCCTCATCCTCTACGACGCCGACAAGGTCCTCGAGGCCGCCTCGACCAGCGACGACCAGGGTCTGTACGAGGCCCAGCGCGACGTGTTCCTCGACCCCCATGACCCCGACGTGATCCGCGAGGCGGAGCGGGCCGGCATCGCCCGCGACTGGATCGACGCCGCCCAGCGCTCACCGATCTACGCCCTGATCAACACCTACCAGGTCGCGCTGCCGCTCCACCCGGAGTACCGCACCATGCCCATGGTCTGGTACATCCCGCCCCTGTCACCCGTCGTGGACGTCGTCGCGGAGACCGGCGAGGACGCCGAGGACAAGGGCAACCTGTTCGCCGCGATCGACGCGCTCCGGATCCCGGTCGAGTACCTGGCCGAGCTCTTCACCGCCGGTGACGCCGTGCCGGTCGATGCGGTGCTCAAGAAGCTCGCTGCCATGCGCAGCTACATGCGCGACATCACCATGGGCCGTGACCCGGACGGATCGATCCCGGCCGCCGTCGGCATGACCGAGGAGGACATGTACGACATGTACCGGCTCCTCGCGATCGCCAAGTACGACGAGCGCTACGTCATCCCGCCCGCGCACGCCGAGCAGGCGCACTCCCTCGAGGAGCTGTCCACCGAGTGCTCGGTCTCCGAGTACGGCGGCGGGCAGCACGACCTCTTCGGCGAGGGCTCGGGTGCCCCCACCCCTATCGCGGTCGAGAACTTCCAGATGCTCCAGGACCGGCAGACCTCCGACTCGCTTGCCGGGCCTGCGAACAAGGGCTCCCGGGTCAACCTGCTGAACTGGGACGGTAAGGGCTCGCCACCCGGCCTGTTCCCCCCGAACGAGGACGACTCTTGAGCGGGCGACGTCCGAAGCCGACCCTGCCCCCGGAACAGCTGACGATCGTGTGGCAGTCGGTCTCACTGCTCCTCGACTACCCCGACGAGGACCTGCTCGCACGGGTCGACCTGCTCCGGTCGGCCTCCGAGGCTCTGCCGACTGCACTCGGGGACTCGATCCGGACCTTCCTGGTGCACCTGGAGTCCACGCCGCTGCCGGAGCTCCAGAGCGACTACGTCGAGACCTTCGACACCCGCCGGCGCTGCAACCTCTTCCTGACCTACTTCGCCCACGGCGACACCCGCAAGCGCGGCATGGCGCTGCTGCGCTTCAAGCAGACGTACCTCTCCGCAGGCTTCGAGCTCGACGACGCCGAGCTGCCCGACCACCTCTGCGTCGTCCTGGAGTTCGCGGCCACCGGGGACCGAGACCTGGGCCGAGACCTGATCCTCGACCACCGCGCAGGCCTCGAGCTGCTGCGGCTGTCGTTGCGCGACATGGGCTCACCGTGGGCCGGCCTCATCGACGCGGTCACGTCCACGTTGCCTCCGCTGCGCGGCGACGAGCGCGACGCCGTACGTCGTCTCGCCGCCGAGGGCCCACCCGAGGAAGAGGTCGGACTCGCCCCCTTCGCCAACCCGCAGTTCAGTCCCGGTGCGGCCAGCGGCGCCGCGCCCGAGGCCACCCTCCTGCCCATGCCGTCGTTCCCGGGAGCCCGCGCATGAACGAGTTCCTCTTCGTCGTCGTCCCCTACCTCTGCCTCACGACCTTCGTGGTCGGACACCTCTGGCGCTACCGCTACGACAAGTTCGGCTGGACGACCCGGTCCTCCCAGCTCTACGAGAACCGGCTGCTGCGGATCGGCAGCCCGCTGTTCCACTTCGGGATGCTCGGGCGTCGTCGGCGGCCACGTGATCGGGCTGCTGGTGCCGCAGTCGTGGACCGACGCGCTGGGCATCAGTGAGCACACGTACCACGTGGTGGCCGTCGCGGGCGGCCTCCTGGCCGGACTGATGACGGTGGTCGGGCTGGCGATCCTGATCTACCGCCGGCGCACCACCGGCCCGGTCTTCTCCGCCACCACGACGATGGACAAGGTCATGTACGCCTTCCTCGGCGTCGTCATCGTGCTCGGCATGTGGAACACCATCGCCGGCTCCATCCTGACCATCGGCGGGGAGTACAACTACCGCGAGGGCGTCTCGGTCTGGTACCGCTCGTTCCTCGCGTTCCAGCCCGACGCGACCCTGATGGCCGACGCCCCCCTCGGCTTCCAGCTCCATGCGCTCGTCGCCTTCGGGCTCTTCGCACTGTGGCCCTTCACCCGACTGGTCCACGTCTTCAGCGCGCCCGTGGGCTACCTCACGCGTCCCTACATCGTCTACCGCAGCCGCGACGACGGCCAGCTCGGCAGCCATCGGCCCCGCCGCGGCTGGGACCGGGTCGGCTGAGGCCTGCGAGCCCCGACTTGCACGAACCCCACCTGAGGAGAGCACATGCAGAAGGAGTCACTGACCGCCCTGGGCCGCCACCACCTGGGGAAGGCTTCGGCGTCATCGAGCGGTCGGAGCGCCCACACGGTGTTCGGCGGGCACGAGCACGTACTGCGCCAGACCCTGATCGCCCTCCGGGCAGGCAGCAGGCTCGACGAGCACGAGAACCCGGGCGAGGCCACCCTCCAGGTGCTGCACGGCCGAGTGACCCTCGTGGCGGGGGAGAACAATGGAACGGTTCGCCGGGAGACCTGATTACCATCCCCGACTCGCGTCACTCACTCGAGGCCGTCGAGGACTCCGTCGTCCTGCTGACGGTCGGCAAGGCGACGGGCTGAGAGTCGCAGTTCACTGAGGTCGCCGTTCGAGGGTGACTCGTGGCTGGGGCTGCAGTCCCGAGCCTTGCCGGTTGCGCCGCGATCGCGTCCGGTCCTCGAGCGCCGCCTCCTCGACGCTGAGCTGCAGGACCTGCGCTGGCAGGGGCGGGGCCGGGGCGAGGTCGAGGAGGCGCAGATGGGCCCTCACCCTGTTCCTTAGAGGAGATGCGAAGGAGCGGGTACCGCGACGTCGGCGCGTACAGCGTGGCGCGCCGGCCACGCTGGCCACCGCCATGAGTGAACTCCTGGGTCCTCTGAAGGATTGTGCTCTTCGTGGCTATGGTCATGCCGCCTTTCGACCGCGAGGCTTCTTCGCGGGGATAGTGGGTGTCGGCCCGGACAGAGCATTGGCCGGTGTGACGTCCTTTGGAGCCCGCGCCTGAGCGCGCGAGATGAAAACGTGCTCTGCTGAGCCCCCGTCGATGTCCATGACCCGGAACGTCCGGGGATCGCAGTTGGCGGCAATCAGCACCGGCGAGGCGCGAGTCGGCTGGGTTGGGCGACAACTCATCTGTCGGACTCGTCTGTCGGGCGTTGCAGACTGACAGAGAGCATCACTGGTCCAGTGACCGGGAAGGCGATCATCGAATGAACCGCCTCGCATCCGCCACGAGCCCGTACCTGCAGCAGCACGCCGACAACCCGGTCGACTGGTAGGAGTGGGGCGACGAGGCCTTCGCCGAGGCCCGCCGCCGCGACGTCCCGGTGCTGTGTCGCGTCGGGTACGCGGCCTGCCACTGGTGCCACGTGATGGCCCACGAGTCCTTCGAGGACGACTCCACCGCCGCCGAGATGAACGCCGGCTTCGTCGAGGTCAAGGTGGACCGCGAGGAGCGGCCGGACGTCGACGCCGTCTACATGGCCGCCACCGTCGGCGCATGACCGGCCAGGGCGGCTGGCCGATGACCGTCTTCCTCACCCCGGACGGCCGGTCTTCTACGCCGGGACCTACTTCCCGCCCGCGCCGCACCACGGCTGCCGTCCTTCCGGCAGCTGCTCGCGGCGTCACCGAGGCCTGGCGTGACCGGCGCGAGCGAGGTCGAGACGCGCCCGCGACGGATCGCCGCGGCGCTGGCCGCGCAGCGGCCCGGCGGCGGCCGCGGCCGCGGCGACGCCGCGACCTGCCGCGCGGTGCCGTCCGCGTCGCCGCCGACGAGGACCCGCAACGGCGGATTCGGCGGGGCACCGAAGTTCCCGCCGTCCATGGTCCTGGAGTTCCTGCTGCGGCATGCGGCCGCACCGGCTCGGCGGCCGGCGGAGCGGCGCGCTGCGCGCTGGAATGGCCGCGGACACGTTGCGCACATGGCCTACAGCGGCATCTACGACCAGCTCGCGGGCGGCTTCGCCCGGTACAGCGTCGACGCCGGCTGGGTCGTGCCGCACTTCGAGAAGATGCTCTACGACAACGCCCAGCTGGCCCGGGTCTACCTGCACTGGTGGCGGCTGACCGGCGACCCGCTGGGCCGCCGGATCGCCGCTGGAGACCTGCGACTGGATGCTGCGCCGGCCTCGGCACCGCGCGAGGGCGGCCTGGCCAGCGCGCTGGACGCCGACACCCCGACCGGGACGGCGGCCACGGCGTCGAGGGCCTCACCTACGTCTGGACGCCGGCCGAGCTGGTCGAGGTGCTCGGCCCGGACGACGGCGCGCTGGGCCGCGCGGCTGCTCGGCGTCACCGAGGCGGGCACCTTCGAGCACGGGACGTCGACCCTGCAGCTGACGCGGGACGTCGACGAGCCGCCGACCCGGCGGGCGCGGCGCTGGTGCGCGTCCGGGGCGGCTCGCGGCGCGGGCCGCGCGTCCGCAGCCGGCCCGCGACGACAAGGTGGTGGCCGCCTGGAACGGGCTGGCCGTCGCCGCGCTCGCCGAGTCCGGCGCGCTGCTGGAGCGGCCCGACCTGGTGGCGGCGGCGGGCGGCGCCGGCCTGCTGCTCGCCGTCCACCTGCGTCGACGGGCCGGCTGCGCCGGGTCTCGCGGGACGGGCGGCCCGGTGCCCCGGCCGGCGTTGGAGGACCACGCCGACCTCGCCGAGGGGCTGCTGGCGCTGCTACGCGGTGACCGGTGAGCGGCGGTGGTCCGACGCCGCCGCCGAGCTGGTGGAGGAGGTCCTGCAACGGTTCCGGGACCTCGCGACGGCTTCACGACACCCCGCTCGACGACCCGGACCCGCTGCTGGCCGCGGCGGGTGGGCGACGGTCCGGCCGATCCCGGCGACAACGCCTACCCCTCGGCGTCGCGGCGGCCGCGGGTGCGCTGCTGTCCTGGGCCGCGCTGACCGGCGACGCCGCGAGCCGCGGCGCGGCCGAGCGGGCGCTGGCGCTGATCGCCGGGTCGCGGCGGCCTCGCCGCGGTTCGCCGGCTGGGGGCTGGCGGTCGCCGAGGCGGCCGTGGACGGCCCGCGCGAGGTCGCGGTCGTCGGCGCCGCGGGCGACGCGGCGACCGCCTGCCTGCACCGCGTCGCCTTGGCCGGAACGGCGCCCGGGCTGGTCGTGGCAGCCGCGGGCCCTGCCCGGCTGGTCCGTCGGTGCCGCTGCTGGCCCACCGTCGGTCTGGTCGAGGGTCGCGCGGCGGCCTACCCGTGCCGGGGGCAGGTGTGCGACCAGCCGACGCCGATCCGTCAGTGCTGCGCCGGTTGGTCGGACCCGCGCAGTGACCCGGGTCACTAGTCGTCGGGTGGGAGTACGCCACGAACGACACCGCGATGTAGTGCACGACGAACGCGGCGACGGTGCAGCGCGTGGAAGATCTCGTGGAAGCCGAACCAGCGGGGGCTGGGGTTGGGCCGCTTGATGCCGTAGACGACGCGCGCCCGCGGTGTAGAGCAGGCCGCCCACGCTGATCAGCGTCGACACCGCGGCGCCGCCGGTGCGCAGGATCTCGGGCAGGTAGAAGCACGGCGACCCAGCCGAGCGCGACGTACACCGGCGTGTAGAGCCAGCGCGGCGCGCCGACCCAGAACACGCGGAACAGCGACGCCGGCGAGGGCGCCGACCCAGACCACGAGCAGCAGGGTCCGGCCCTTGCCCGCGGGCAGCAGCACGACCGCGAACGGCGTGTAGCTGCCGGCGATGATCAGGAAGATGTTGGAGTGGTCGAAGCGCTTGAGCACGCCGGTCACGCGCGGCGACCAGTTGCCCCGGTGGTAGACGGCGCGGTCCCGAACAGCAGCGCGGCGCTGGCGGTGAAGACCGCGGCGGCACCGCGCCGGCCGTGCTCGGCGACAGGGCGATGAGGACGATGCCGGCCGCCACGACAGCGGGGACGTCCCGAGGTGCAGCCAGCCCCGCAGCTGCGGCTTCACAGCGGAGACGGCGCCGGACACGGCAGTCATGGCTTCGCCCACGGCGTCGCCGACGACCTCGCCGACCCCCAGGGCGCGTCGGCTCGCTGCCCGACGGCTCAGGGCGGGGGCGGGTCGAGATCGCTGGGCTGTTGAACCATGCGCTCCACCCTAACCTACGGTTGCGTAAGTTACTACAGCGTAACCCTGTGTTCCCGGCCACGTCGTGCTCAGCCAGCGGTTGTGGAAGATGCCGTGCCGGAGCGGCCAGCAGAGCTCACCCCGCGGTCTCTGTCCACCATACGGGAGT
>CAWCPG010000010.1:0-22526 GCA_963797325.1 uncultured Actinomycetota bacterium | reverse complement strand
GGCGCCCTTGAGCAGGATCAGGCCCTTCTCGGCGTCGACCGCGTGGACGGTGACGTTCTGGGTGGTCACGGTGTCGTGACCCATGCGGCCGGCCATCCGGACGCCCTTGAACACGCGACCGGGGGTCGCGCAGGCACCGATGGAGCCCGGCTTGCGGTGGTTGCGGTGGGCACCGTGGGACGCACCGACGCCGTGGAAGCCGTGGCGCTTCATCACACCGGCGAAGCCCTTGCCCTTGGTCGTGCCGGTCACGTCGATCTCCTCGCCGGGGGCGAAGGTGTCGACGGCCAGCTCCTGACCCACGGTGTAGGAGCCGGCGTCGGCGGTGCGGATCTCGGCCAGGTGACGGCGCGGGGTGACCCCGGCCCTCTCGAACTGGCCGGCGGCCGGCTTGGTGACCTTGCGCCCGTCGATCTCGCCGAAGCCGACCTGGATGGCGTTGTAGCCGTCGCTCTCGGGCTTGCGGACCTGGGTCACGACGTTCGTGGACGCCGCGACGACGGTGACCGGGACGATCCGGTTGTTGTCGTCCCACAGCTGGGTCATGCCGAGCTTGGTGCCCAGCAGGCCCTTCACGTTTCGTTCAACAGTCATGTCAGGAGCCTCAGAGCTTGATCTCGATGTCGACACCGGCGGGGAGGTCGAGGCGCATCAGGGAGTCGACGGTCTTCGGCGTGGGGTCGATGATGTCGATCAGCCGCTTGTGGGTGCGCATCTCGAAGTGCTCGCGCGAGTCCTTGTACTTGTGGGGCGAGCGGATGACGCAGTACACGTTCTTCTCGGTCGGCAGCGGCACGGGGCCGGCGACCTTGGCACCCGTACGGGTGACGGTGTCCACGATCTTGCGCGCCGAGGTGTCGATCACCTCGTGGTCATAGGCCTTGAGCCTGATGCGGATCTTCTGTCCCGCCATAGGTCTCTCTCGTCCTTCGTGTCGTGCTGCCCATGTCCGGCGGCAGTCCGTCCGCTCAGGCCCCGGGGCGGGACCGAACGCTTCTCGTTCCTGGCCCACCGACCATGCTGCGGATCTCCGACCCCCGAGGTCGGGCGTGTCGCGGGTTTTCCGCGGCACACACCACCCCTCGCGGGTGGATCTGCATCGTGTTGGTGGACACCCGGCCGTGAGGCCGGGCCGATCGGGTCTCCGACCGACGTACGTCGGTGTGGTGCGGCCGCACGTGACCACCGAACCAGCGGGAGACGCGATTCAGCAATCAAGTGTGGTGCCCCCGGCGACCCGCCGGAGCAACCGGACAATCCTGACAGAGATGCCCCGGCACGACAAATCGAGGCGGGCGATCCCGGTGGGTCGTCCGCGGCCGGTCCCGGGACGAGGCTCCAGGCACCGTCACCGGGTCTCGACACGCGTCGCACGACCTCGTCGCTCGGTCGCGTCGCTTGCTCGACCTCCCTCGCCCAGCCGTGCGCTCGTTCCTCGCGCGCACCCCACCGATGTCTCGACACGCTCGCGCGACCTCGTCCCTCGGTCGCGTCGCTTGCTCGACCTCCCTCGCCCAGCCGTGCGCTCGTTCCTCGCGCACGGCTGCTCGGGACCTGACAGGATGGCGCCTCGCGGGCGTCCGGCACGGGACCGGCCGGCCCCCCAGGACGAGGGAGACAGCCGTGTCGGGAGACCAGCCGCCGCCGCCCGGATGGGTGCCGCCGACGCCGCCGCCTCCCGGCAGCACGCCACCGGGCCAGCCGCGCCCGACCCCGGGCTGGGGCACTCCCCCGCCTCCCGTCGGTACGCCGGCCCCCGAGACCGGATGGGGACAGTTCACCCCCGGCACGGAGCAGAGGCAGCCCGGGGGCTCCCCACCCGGCTACCCCGCGCCGTACCCGATCCAGCCGGCCCCGGCCGCGCACAAGCCGGGCGCGATCCCGCTCCGTCCGCTGGTGCTCGGTGACATCTTCGACGGCGCCTTCCGGATCATCCGCTACAACCCGAAGGCCACCGTCGGTGCGGCCGTGCTCGTCTCGGCGGTCGCCATGGTGCTGCCGGTGGTGACCGCACTGGTCAGCGGCTCGACCGGCTCCCTGCGCCTCGACCCCGACAACCCCGCCCTCAGCGACGGCCAGGTGACCAGCCTCGTCGCGACCTTCGGGTCGCTGCTGCTGGGCATCCAGCTGCAGTCCATCGGGCTGCTCTTCGTGTCGGGGATGATCGCCCACGTCACCTCGGCGGCAGCCGTCGGTCGCAGGCTCAGCATCGGCGAGGCCTGGGAGGCCACGCACGGCAAGCGGTGGCGGCTGTTCGGGATGGCGATGCTGCTCGGGCTGGCCGTGGTCGCGGCCTTCGGCCTGGTGGCAGCGGTCCTGCTGATCGGGATCTTCGCCTTCGACTCACCGATCGCGGCCACGGTGGTCGTCGGCATCCTGCTGGGACTCGTCCTGGTCGTCTGCTACGTCGTGTTCTGGGTCCGGGTGCGCGCCCTCGCCGTACCGACCCTGATGCTCGAGCCCGTCGGCGTGTTCGGGGCGCTGGGCCGCGCCGTCCGTCTCACCCGGCAGCAGTTCTGGCGGCTGTTCGGCATCCTCCTGGTCGTCGCGCTCGTGGTCGGCTTCGCCGGCGGCATCGTGCGGCTGCCGTTCAGCCTCGCGGGCAACCTGTTCCTCACGGCCTCCTCCGGCACCGGCTACGGCCTCACGCTCTATGTCCTGCTCACCGCGGTCGGGACGGTGCTCTCGTCGGCGGTGCTGCAGCCGTTCCAGGCAGCCGTCAACGCCCTGCTCTACGTCGACCAGCGCATCCGCAAGGAGGCCTACGACGTGGAGCTGCTCAGCCGTGCCGGGATCCTGCCCCGCTGATGCTGACCTCCGCCCCACCGCTCGACCCCTCCGGTGACGGGGGGCGCAGCCTGCTGCGCCGCGAGCTCCTCCACAGCGAGTACCACCAGCAGCACCTCTGGCAGCGACTGCTCGCCTGGCTGGGCCGGCTCTTCGACCGGGCCGTCGGCGCGGCGTCCGGGGTCTCGTGGGTCACGACCTTCGTCGCCCTGCTGGTCGGCGCGCTTGCTGCTCGCCGGCCTGCTCGTGCTGCTCTCCCGGCTGCGGCGCGACCGACGGCAGCGGGTGCGTCCGACCGCCCTGCTCCCCGACCAGCGACCAGCCGCCGCCGAGCTCCGGCGGCGGGCCGAGGCGTCGCTCGCGCTGGGGCGGCACCGAGAAGCCGTCGTCGACGGGTTCCGGGCCCTGGCCGCCCGCCAGATCGAGCGCGGCCGGATCGACGACCAGCCCGGTGCCACGGCGCACGAGGTCGCCGCCCGGCTCGCCACGACGTACCCCCAGGAAGGGCCGCGGGTCGGGCGCACCGCGGACCTGTTCGACGCGACCCTCTACGGCGACCGGCCGGCGACGCGCGACGACGCCGGGGCGGTGCTCGCCCTCGACGACACCCTGGCGGGGTCCCGGTGAGAGTCCTCAGCCGACACCGGTGGACCCTGCTGGTCACGGCCGCCGTCCTCCTGACGGTCGCGGTCACGGCCTGGCTCGGCCGCCAGGACCGGTCCTACGCCGGCGCGCTCGACCCGCAGAACCCCGACGGTGACGGGGCGCAGGCCCTGGCGCGGGTGCTCGCCGGCCAGGGCGTCTCGGTCGACGTGGTGCGATCGGCGGACGCGTTCGACCGGGCCACGACCGACGCGTCGACCCTGGTCGTGGTGACCGGGTCCGACCACCTCGGCCGTTCGACGACGCGACGGCTGCTCGACCACCAGGGCGCCGCGGGGCTCGTGGTCGTGGCGCCCGGGCCCGAGCTCACCCGCCAGCTCGACATCGGCGGGTACGCCGTGACCACGTCGCCGACCGGCCCGGTCACCTCCGGCTGTCCGTCGTACGCCGGGCTCGCGCTGCGGGTGTCCGCGGCCGAGGCGTTCGACAGCGACGGGTGCTTCCGCGTCCGCGGCGGTGTCCTCCTCGCCGAGCCGCGGCCCGGCCTCACGCTCCTCGGCGCGCCGGCGGCCCTGACGAACGACCAGATCCTCGAGGGCGACAACGCGGCCGTGGCGCTGCGGCTGCTCGGGCAGCGGACGCACCTGGTGTGGTACGTCCCCTCGCTGGCGGACCTCGTCGGCGGTGACGGCGTCTCGCCGTCCAGCCTCCTCCCGCGCTGGCTGGTCCCCGCCGTGTGGCTGCTGCTGATGACGGCCGTGGCGCTCGTCGCCTGGCGCGCCCGCCGCCTGGGCCCGCTGGCCGTGGAGCCGCTGCCGGTGCACGTCAAGGCGGTCGAGACGACCCGCAACCTCGGTCGCCTCTATCGCCGGGCCGGCGACCGTCGGCACGCGGCCGAGGCCCTGCGATCGGCCGCCCGCGCCCGCCTGACCGAGCGCCTGGCCCTGCCCCACCACACCGACCACCGGCTGCTGGCCACGGCGGTCGCCGAGCACACCGGGCATCGGGTCGACGAGGTCGACGCCCTGCTCCGCCCCGACGCCCCCCCACCTGCCCACGACCGCGACCTGGCCGACCTGGCCCGTCAGCTCGACGAGCTCGACAGAGAGGTGTCCCACGCATGAGCACCCCACCTGAGCACCCCAAGACCGACTTCCAGACCGGACCTCCGGCCGGCCCGCTCGCCAGCGACGAGGCACGCGACCGGCTCGCGGCCGTGCGCACCGAGGTGTCCAAGGCCGTCGTCGGCCAGGACGCCGCCGTGAGCGGCCTGCTGGTCGCGCTCCTGTGCGGCGGACACGTGCTGATGGAGGGCGTGCCGGGCGTCGCGAAGACCCTGCTCGTGCGCAGCCTGGCGGCCGCGCTCTCGGTCCGGACCAGCCGGGTCCAGTTCACGCCCGACCTGATGCCCGGCGACATCACCGGCTCGATGGTGATCGACGGCGCCCGCGGCGAGCTGTCCTTCCGCGAGGGTCCGGTGTTCACCAACCTGCTCCTCGCCGACGAGATCAACCGCACGCCGCCCAAGACGCAGTCGGCGCTCCTCGAGGCGATGGAGGAGGGGCAGGTGTCGGTGGACGGCGTCTCGCACCCGCTGCCTCAGCCGTTCCTGGTCGCCGCGACCCAGAACCCCGTGGAGTACGAAGGCACCTATCCTCTGCCCGAGGCCCAGCTCGACCGCTTCCTGCTCAAGGTGGTGCTGCCGGTCCCGGAGCGCGCCGAGGAGCTCGAGATCGTGCGCCGCCACGCGACGGGCTTCGACCCGCACGACGTGGTGGGCTCCGGCGTGACGGCGGTCGCCGGCGCCGACGACATCGAGGCCGGCCGTCGCGCCGTGCGCGCGGTCCAGCTCTCCCCCGAGGTCGCCGGCTACGTCGTCGACGTCGCCCGGGCGACGAGAGCAGCCCCCTCCCTCGGGCTCGGCGCCAGCCCCCGCGGCGCCGTCTCCCTGATGCGTACGGCGCGGGCCTGGGCCTGGCTCTCGGGGCGCGACTTCGTGACTCCCGACGACGTCAAGGCGCTCGCGCAGGCCACGCTGGCCCATCGACTCTCGCTCCGGCCGGAGGCCGAGCTGGAAGGCGTCGACGTGAGCGCCGTCCTCGCGTCCGCCCTCGGGTCCGTCCCCGTCCCGCGCTGACCTCACCCCACCCATGGCGATCACCGGACGTGTCCCGCTGCTGCTCCTGCTGGGGCTGCTGGCGGTCGTGCTGCGCCCGTCGGTCGGCACGATGTGGCTGTGGGTGCTGGTCGTGCTGCTGCTCGTCGGGCTGGACGTGGCGCTGGCCCCCTCCCCGGCACGGGTCAGCGTGGAGCGGCTGCCCGTCGACCGGGTCCGGGCCGGCCTCGAGTCCGCCAGCACGCTGGTCGTCGGCAACGACGGCGCCCGTCGTACGACGGTGCTGGTGCGTGACGCCTGGCAGCCGACGGCCGGGGCGACCGGCAACCGGCACCGGCTCCGGCTCGCCCCCGGCGACCGCACCCTCGTGACCACCTCGCTACGCCCCACCAGACGCGGCGAGCTGCGCGCGTCGGGCGTCACCCTGCGGACCGCCGGACCACTGGGGCTGGCGGCTCGGCAGACGACGCGTGAGGTGCTCGGCCGGGTCCGGTCCGTGCCGCCGTTCGAGTCGCGCAAGCACCTCCCCTCGCGGCTCGCGCGGCTCCGCGACCTCGACGGCCGCTCCGCGGTGCGGGTCCGTGGGCAGGGGACCGAGTTCGACTCGCTGCGCGAGTACGTCCGCGGCGACGACGTCCGCTCCATCGACTGGCGGGCCACCGCGCGCAACCGCAGCGTCGTCGTCCGCACCTGGCAGCCCGAGCGCGACCGGCGGGTGGTGCTCGTGCTCGACACCTCGCGCGTCTCCGCCGGCCGGATCGCGGACGTGCCGCGCCTGGACTCCGCGATCGAGGCCGCCCTGCTGTTGACGGCGCTCGCGGCCCGGGCCGGCGACCGGGTCGACGTCGTCGCCGGCGACCGCCGGGTCCGTACGCGCCTCCGGCTGGCCGGCGCCCGCGACGCGACGAGCCGGCTCGAGGACGCCTGCGCCGCCTTGCAGCCCGAGATCGCGGAGGCCGACTGGACCGCGCTCGCCGGTGCCGTGCAGTCGCTGGGGCGACAGCGGGCCCTGGTGGTCCTGCTCAGCCCGCTCGAGCCGTCCGCGGTCGAGGAGGGCCTGCTGCCCGTGCTGCCGATCCTCGTCAGGCACCACCGGGTCGTCCTGGCCTCGGTCCGCGACCCCGAGCTCGAGCGGCTGGCGCGGTCGCGCGACGGCCTCGACGAGGTGTACGCCGCAGCCGCGGCCGAGCAGACCCTCGCCCGGCGACGTCGTACGGCCGACCTCCTCGGTGCCCTCGGCGTCGCGGTGGTCGACGTACCGGCGGAGTCGCTGGCGCCCGCCCTCGCCGACCACTACCTCGACCTCAAGGCACGCGGCCTGCTCTGAGGGCTCCTGGAAGGTCGCTCGCTCAGGCCTGGCTGGCGACCCGGTCGTCGAGGAGGTTCGGGTCGAGGTCGCCGGTGTGGCCCCGCGCGACCGCGCGACGACCGAGGACGAAGACGTAGGCGAGGAACGTCGCCTCGGCCAGGACCCCGACCCCGATCCGGGCCCAGGTCGGCAGCGGGCTCGGCGTCACGAAGGCCTCGATGCAGCCGCTGACGGCCAGCACGCCGACCAGGCCGAGGGCCACGGTGCCCGCGGTCCGACCCTCGCGGGCGAAGGACTGGGCCCGGGACAGGTCGCCGGGCTCGACCCACGACCAGAACAGCCGGAGCCCCACCCCGCCGGCCACGAAGACCGCGGTCAGCTCGAGCAGCCCGTGCGGGAGGATCAGTCCCCAGAACTCGGGCCCGTGCCCGTGCCGGGTCATGATCGAGCCGATGATCGCGAGGTTCGCGACGTTCTGGAACAGCAGGTACACCACGGGCAGCCCGAGGGCGCCGAGGGCCAGGCAGAGAGCGGCCACCCAGATGTTGTTGATCCACACCTGGGCGGCGAAGTGGGACGCGGCGTACGTGCTGTAGTACCCGGCGAAGTCGTGGTCGACCAGCCGGTCGACGTCGCGCGGCGTGAGCAGGCTCTGCTCCATGTCGGGGTGGGCGAGCAGCCACCACATCATCACGAAGACGGCCACGACGTTGGCCGCGGCCGTCCCGATCCACCACCAGCGGAGCCGGTAGAGCGCAGCGGGAAAGCGGTCGGTGACGAACGTGCGTACGCCACGCCAGGTGCCCGCCGGCGCGTCCCCGGAGCGGTTGCGGGCCCGGCTGAGCACGGTGGAGAGATAGGTGATCACCGTGGCGTCCGGTGCGGCGGTCCGGATCACCGACAGGTGCGTCGCGACGCGCTGGTAGCGCTCGACGAGCTCGTCGCTCTCGCGGCCGTCGAGCCTCCGCTTGCGCGTCAGGGCCTCGAGGCGGTCCCACTCCTGATGATGAGCGAGCACATACGCGTCCAGGTCCACGGGAGAGAGCCTAGGGTGAGCGCGATGTCGTCACCGGAGTTCGCCACCCTGACTGCCGACGACCTCGTCACGGGCGAGGCCGTCGCCCTCGACCTGCCTCCCGCCACGGTCGGGGCGCGGATGGCCTCGGGGTTGATCGACGTCGCCGCGCTGGTGCTGTTCGCGGCCGGCGTGCTGTTCCTCGCGCTCGTCTCGACCGCCGGCGCCGACGGGGCGCTCCAGCACGTCGCGCTCGTGTCGTCGCTGATCGTGATCTTCCTCGTCTACCCGACCACCATGGAGACCGTGACCCGCGGCAGGTCCTGGGGCAAGCTCGCGCTCGGGCTCCGCGTCGTGCGCGACGACGGCGGCACCGTGACCGTCCAGCAGTCGTTCGTGCGCGCCCTGATCGGGATCGTCGAGATCTACGTCTTCCTGGGCGGTCCGGCGTTCTTCTGCTGCCTGGTCAGCTCGCACGGCAAGCGGATCGGCGACTACGCGGCCGGCACCTACGTCGTGCGGGATCGGGCGCGACTCAGCCTGCCTCCCCCGCCGCCGATGCCGCCCGCCCTCGCGGCGTGGGCCGCCGCGGCCGACCTCACCACGCCGCCGGTCGGGCTGAGTCTCGCCGTCCGGCAGTACCTCGGCCGCCTGCCCACGCTCGACGCCGCCTCCCGCGAGCGGCTCGGCGCGATGCTGGCCACCCGGATGACGGCGTACGTCGCCCCGCCACCACCGCCGGGCACCACGGCCTGGGACTTCCTCGCCGCGGTCGCCGCGACCCGCCGCGAGCGCGACCTCGCCCGGCTCCGCCGTGACGAGACCCTGCGCGCCCGGCTGACCAGTCGAGCGCGCTGAAACGGCTCGCGCACTAGATTGCGCGCATGATCGACCGTGACCGGCTGACCGCCCTCCGCGCCGACGAGGAGCGCAGGTTCGTCGAGACCCACCCTCGCTCCCACGAGCTCTCCACCCGCGCCGGCGACTCCCTGCTGGCCGGCGTACCGATGCCCTGGATGACGAGATGGGCGGGGTCGTTCCCGCTCTTCGTCGACTCGGCGTCGGGCGCGCGGCTCACCGACGTCGACGGCGTGGAGTACGTCGACCTCTGCCTCGGCGACACCGGCGCCATGACGGGCCACGCGCTGCCGGCGGTGGCCGAGGCGGTCGCCGACCGGGCCCGGCGCGGGATCACCACGATGCTGCCGTCGGACGACTCGCTGTGGGTCTCGCAGGAGCTGGCCCGGCGGTTCGGGCTGCCCCAGTGGCAGTTCGCGATGACCGCGACCGACGCCAACCGGTTCGTCCTGCGGTTCGCCCGGCACCTGACCGGGCGACCACGGATCGCGGTGATGGACTGGTGCTACCACGGCACCGTCGACGAGACCTTCGCGACGCTCGACGGCGACCGCGTCGTGCCCCGGCCGGGCCTGCTGGGTGCGCCGGTCGACGTCGCCGAGACCACGGCCGTCATCCCGTTCAACGACGCCGCCTTCCTCGACCGACGACTTGCGGAGGGGGACGTCGCCTGCCTGCTGATGGAGCCCGCCCTGACCAACATCGGGATCGTGCTCCCCGACGAGGGCTACCTCGACGCGGTCCGCGAGATCACCCGGCGCCACGACGTGCTGCTCGTGATCGACGAGACCCACACGCTGTGTGCCGGCCCCGGCGGAGCCACGGCCGCGTGGGGTCTCGACCCCGACCTGCTCGTGGTCGGCAAGCCGATCGCGGGCGGCATCCCGCTGGCGGCGTACGGCATGACCACGGAGGTGGCCGACGGGCTCCGCGACGAGATGCTCGGCCACGAGATCGACGTGGCGGGCGTCGGCGGCACCCTCACCGCGAACGGCCTCGCGCTCGCCGCGGCCCGAGCCGCCCTGTCCACGGCCCTGCGCGAGGAGGACTTCGCCGTCGCGATCCCGCTCGCGGAGCGCTTCACGACCGGCGTCTCCGAGGTGATCGAGAAGCACGGGCTGCCGTGGAACGTGCAACGGCTGGGATGCCGGGCGGAGTACTGGTTCTGCCCACCGCCACGCAACGGCGCCGACGCGGCCGCGGCGGTCGACGAGGACCTGGAGGGCTTCTTGCACCTGTGGTCGCTCAACCGCGGCGTGCTGCTGACGCCGTTCCACAACATGGCGCTGTTCTCGCCACACCACAGCGAGGCCGACGTCGACCGTCATACGGAGGTCTTCGCCGACGCGGTGGCCGCCCTGGTGGGCTGACGGCCCGGACGCGCAGAGGGCCGGCGTCAGTTGCCGTGGAGCCCGGCGAACCCCGCGAACCCCGCGAACAGAGCCACGTTGAACATCACGAACAGCCCGACCAGCAGGACCGAGGCGGCCAGGAGAGCCGTCGACACGATGCCGAGGATCCGCCCGATGTTGGCCTCCGTGCGCCCGCCGAGGCGGCCGCCGGCGGCGTCGATCTCGGCCACGGCGCGGTTGCCCATCGTCCACGCGAACGGGCCGACCACCTGGCAGGCGACGAGCGCGACGATCCCGAGGACCAGCACCGTGGTCGCCTGCGGGTGCATCGGTGGGGGCGGCGGGTAGCCCGGCTGCTGCTGCGGCCACGGCGGCTGGCCGGGGTGGCTGGCCGGGCGGCTGCTGGCCGGGTTGCTGCGGCCAGGGCTGCTGCGGCGGCGGGGGCTGGTCCGTCATGGGCGCAGTCTGTCAGCCCGCGGTCAGGCCCGCGCGTAGGTCAGGTCGACGATGGCCCGTCCCGCCTCGAGGCCCTTGCGCTCGAACTTCGTGACCGGACGCTCGGTCCAGCGCTCCGTCACCCCGCCCGTCAGGCCCGGCTCCGCGTCGAGGACCGCCTGCATCTGGTCCGCGTAGTCGGCCCAGTCGGTGGCAAGGCGCCACGTACCGCCACGGGTGAGTCGGGAGGCGACGAGCGTGGCGAACGAGGCGTTCACCAGACGGCGCTTGTGGTGGCGCGTCTTGGGCCACGGGTCGGGGAAGAACGTCCACAGCTCCGCGACCGATCCCGGCGCGACGAGGTGCTCCACCGCCCACACCGCGTCCACGGAGCAGAACCGCACGTTCGACGCGCCCGCCGCGGCCACTTCCGCCAGGGACGCCGCGACGCCGGGCCGCCAGACCTCCAGCGCCAGCACGTCGTACGCCGGACGAGCAGCCGCGAGCACGCCGGTCGCCTCCCCCACGCCCGAGCCGATCTCGACGACGAGCGGAGCCTCCCGGCCGAACCACGACGCGAGCCGGAAGCCGGGCTCGTCGACGGCCTCGTCGGGGATCACCCACGCCTCGTGGTGTGCCTCCCACGCCTCCCGCTGGCTGGGCGTGAACCGGCTCCCCCGGCGCGAGTAGCTGAGCACCTCGCGCATCCGGCGCCCGTCCTCGGTGAACCGGTGATGCGGACGCGCCGGCGGGCTCTGCTCGGGGGGCATGGGCGTCATTGTGGCCGAAACCCCTTGCCCCCTCGCGATCGGCGACCTACCGTCCCCAGATGGGCACGTGGGTGCTGGCGGTGGCGTTCTTCAGTGGACCCGTGCTGTGCCTGACCGCGTTGGTCGCGCTGGTCTCCGACCCCCACTTCGACCGGATCACCCGGGCCCGCACCTGGGTCCGCGGCCGGTGGAGCGCCCGGCGGGGAGGAGACCTGCGGGCACCGACCGGTCGCCCGATCGAGGACATCGCCGTGGACGCCCGGCGTCTCGGCCGACAGCTCCAGCACACGAACGACGGCCGCAGCGCCGCCCGGATCGGCGCGATCCGACGGTCCTACGACGACGTCCTCGCCGAGGGGTGTGCCGCGCTCGGGCTCGCCGAGCTGCTCGGCGTCCTGACCGACGGACCCGAGCTCGACGGCGAGCGGCGACGCGTCGAGGTGATGCTGATCGGGGCCGGGATGGTCCTCGAGGACACCTTCTGACTGCGTCCGTACGACGTGGCAGGATCGCGGCGTGATCGACCCACGACCCCTCTGGGACTTCGACGACCCCGCCTCCTCCGGGGAGCGGTTCCTCGACGCGGCCGAGCAGGCCGATGAGCCGGAGCGCACCGCCTGGCTGACGCAGTACGTGCGCGCGCTGGGGCTCCAGGACAGGTTCGACGAGGCCCACCGGATCCTCGAGACGCTGACGTCCGACGACCCGCAGGCCGCGACCTACCTGGAGCTCGAGCGGGGCCGCGTGCTGCGCTCGTCGGGCCGGCCCGACGAGGCGAGGCCCCACTTCGAGACCGCGGTCGCGACCGCACGGGCCGGTGGCCTCGAGGCGCTGCACGTCGACGCCCTCCACATGGTGGCGCTCGTCGCTCCGGCCGACGAGCAGCTCGGGCTGAACCAGCACGCCCTCGAGGTCGCGCGCTCCTCCAGCGAGCAGCGGGCCCGCGACTGGGACGCGTCGCTGCTCAACAACATCGGGATGACCTACGCCGACGCGGGCGACTTCGAGGCCGCGCTCGGGGCGTTCGAGGAGGCGCTGGCGGCGCGCGAGCGCATCGGTGACCCGACGACGATCCGCGTGGCCCGCTGGATGATCGGCTGGTCACTGCGCAACCTCGGCCGCCGCGACGAGGCCCGCGCGATCCAGCAGGCGCTCAAGACCGAGCTCGACGAGATCGGCGACGACGACCAGTACGTCGACGAGGAGCTGGCGCTGCTCGCCGACTGTGACTCCGAGCCGGTCTGCGGCCCTGCCGCGGGTCGGTGCGTCGGAGGGCTCGCGGAAGGACGCTTGAGGGGGGTGGTGGGCTTGGAGGGTGTCCAGGAACGCCACTTCGGCGAGGGGTGTCCTCCCGACCGACGTCAGCCCGGCAGGGTGTAGCCGAGGTCGTAGCGGTGGGTGCCGTCGTCCTCGATGGTGAGCTCGAGCGAGCCGGTCAGGCCCACCAGGTCGCCGGTGCCGGAGCCGGGCACCACGTCGTACCGGAGGCTCCTGACCGCCGTCGCGCATGGCGCCGAGCTGCTGGAAGGCGAACGAGCCCGTGCGTCCGTGGAGCGAGCCCTCGACGACCTCGAGGGCGACGTAGCCGGCGCTGCCGGCGGCGGGGTCGCCGGCCGACAGCATCAGCCCGTGGCCGGTGCCCGCCAGGTCACCCGACCACGTCTTGGCGAGCTCGAATCGGCCGATGTCGTCGTCGGAGGGCTGCGGGGCGATGGTGACCTCGAAGGTCCCGTGGGCGTGCTCGGTCATGGGATGACCCTCTCAAGCGCCGCCGACAGTGGGGATCCCGGCCGCCCGCGCGGGTTCGGCGTACGCCGTCGCGAGGCTGGCGATGGTCTCGTGCGCGTTGAGCCCGCTCGGGTTGGGCACCACCCAGAGCTCGGCGCCGGCGAGAGCGTCGGGCTGGCGGCCGAGCCCGGCCTTCGGGCGCGCGAACGCCTGTCGGTACGCCGTGACCCCGAGGACGGCCACGACCCGCGGCCGGTGCTGGGCGACGAAGTCCTCCAGCCTGGCTCCGCCGGCGACCAGCTCCACCTTGGTCAGCTCGTCGGCGCGGGCGGTGGCGCGAGGGACCAGGTTCGTGATCCCGACGCCTCGCGGCCGCCAGGGTGGCCAGGTCGGCCTCGGTCATCCCGGGCCGACCACCGTCCAACGGCGGGAGCAGCCCCGCTCCCACCAGCGCCGGGCGGAAGCGGTTGCCGGGGTTGCCGAAGTGGATGCCGGTGGCGGCCGTCATCAGGCCGGGGTTGATGCCCACGAACAGCAGGCGCATCCCGGGACCGACCAGGTCGGGCACCTCGGCGTCACGGAACGACTCGAGCTCGGCGCGGGTGAAGCGGGGCACCGGCCCAGACTCCCACCCGTTGCCACGCTCGGTCATCCACCCTCGGGCACCGTCGTGACGGCGTGGCGGCGCAGACGACGGAGCATCACACCAGCGAACGTCGTGGCGCACTCCGATCGGGCCGCCCCCATCCGCAGCGCACCGGCGGGCGACCCTGGACCGGCTGGTAGCCGTCGAACGCCGACTCGAGCGTGCCCTCACCACCCGTCAGGTCGGGGAGCTGCCGCTGGAGCTCGTGGAGCCTGGCGGCGGGGAGACGCGCCTCGAGCCGGGTGAGGTCACCGGCCGATGCCTGGCCGAGGAGCTCCGCGCCCCAGCGGGTCACGACGCGCTGCACCGCGCTCGCGTCGTCGGTCGGGATCTCGAGGCACACGTCGAGGACCGGCTCGCAGACGAGAACGCCGGCGCGGACCAGGGCCTGGCGCAGGACGAGGGTCGTGAGCTTCCGGAAGTCGCGCGGGGTCGGCATGGGGCCCCGCTTCGAGGGCGGCCCGTCGGCCAGCGTGTAGCCGATGTCGGTCACGGTGACCCTGCAATCGGTCACCTGCCAGCCGAACAGTCCGTGCTCGAGCGCGCGACCGACGTGCCGATGCATCGCCGCGGCGAAGCCCTCGGGGCTCTTGAAGAGGAACAACGGCATCTCCGTCCCCGTCACCTCGAGATCGAAGGACAGGCCCGACCCCGGGGCGCTCGGGGCGATCCGGAGCCCCAGCGTCGCGTGGTGCGGGTTGGACGGGGTGTTGAACCGCTCCACCGCGCGACCGACGCGGCGCGGTCGCTCCACGTGGACGACGCTGGCGTCGGAGAACACCGCCTCGACGTCGTACTCCTCCAGGAGGGTGGCCGCCAGAACCTCCTGCTGGACGCGGCCGTAGAGCGACACCACGACCTGCCCGTCGTCGTCGGTCCGCGCGTCGATGAGCGGGTCCTGGTCGGCCAGCGTCGTCAGCGCCGCCCGCAGCGCCGGGCCACGCTCGGGGCGGGAGGCCGTCACGGACGCCTCGAGGGTGGGTGCCGGGAACTGGCGGTCGGCCGCCTCACTCGGCCCACCGAACGTGTCGCCGACCCGTACCCCGCCGAGGCCGTGCAGCCGGGCGATCTGTCCCGCGCCGACGGCGTCCGCACGGGTCCATCGGCCGGCCTCGAACAGCTGGATTCCGGTGACCTTGCCGACGCTGCCACCGGCCAGGGCGAGTCGATGACGCAGCGACAGCGACCCGGCGAACATCCGGACGTAGGCGATCTTCTCCCCGGCCGACCCGCGCTCCACCTTGAAGACCCGCCCCGTCGGCTCGCCCGTCGCCACCGGCCGGGTCGCCGGCAGGAACGCCTGGATGCCGGCCATCAGCTCCGGGACACCCGCCCCGGTGGCCGCCGACCCGGCGAAGACCGGGTGCAGCACCGCGTCCCGCGTCTGGGCGGCAGCCTCGGCGAGCAGCCGGGCGGGGCTGCGGTCGCGGCCCTCGACGTACGCCGCCAGCCACGCGTCGTCGTGCTCGGCCAGCGCGACCGTCTCCCGCTCCCGGAAGGCGCCGTCCTCGGGTCGGTACGCCGTGAACGTGGCCGACCGGCGTGCCCAGCCCGCCGACGGCACCCATCGGCAGGATGTCCGGCGTCAGCCGCGCGCGGATCGCCCGCACGACGCCGTCGAGGTCGGCCCCCGCGCGGTCGATCTTGTTGACGAACAGCAGCGTCGGCACGCGCAGCCGCTGCAGGGCACGCATCAGGATCCGGGTCTGGGGCTGGACCCCCTCGACAGCCGACAGCACGAGTACCGCGCCGTCGAGGACGCCGAGCACCCGCTCGACCTCGGCGATGAAGTCGGGGTGACCCGGGGTGTCGACGACGTTGACGGTGGTGTCGTCGAGCGGGAACGCGACGACGGCCGCCTTGATCGTGATGCCACGGCGGCGCTCGAGCGCGAGGGTGTCGGTCTGGGTGGTCCCGGAGTCCACGGACCCCGGGTGGTCGATGACTCCGGCGAGGTGCAGGAGCCGCTCGGTCAGTGTGGTCTTACCGGCGTCGACATGCGCCAGGATGCCGAGGTTGAGCGAACGTGTGGGCACGCGTGATCCCCTTCAGGTGGACTGAGCAGAGCTGGGCGGTCACGTGCGCTCCTCGCATCTGCTTGCCTCCTTCGAAGATCTCGGGCCGGGGCGTCCGGTCGCCGCCACGGTACGACGTACGACCCGCGTGGCACCACGGGTTTTCCGGCCGTGGCGACCGGGCCCGACCGTAGGGTGCGTGTCATGCAGGCTCGTCGGCGCAGCGCCACGCTGCCCGTGGCCGGGCAGGTCACGTCGCTGGAGCTGTTCTTCGACCTGGTGTTCGTCTTCACCATCACCCAGCTCACCGCCACCGTGCTGCAGGGTGGGTGGGCGGTCACCGGCCGCTCGGCCCTGCTCCTGCTGATCCTGTGGTGGATGTACGGCGGGTACGCCTGGCTGACCAACGCGGCTCCGCCGGTGACGCCACGGCGTCGGGCGCTGCTCGTGCTCGGGATGATCGGCAACTTCGTCACCGCGATGGCGATCCCGCACGCCTACGGCGCGGACCGCGTGGTCTTCGCCGCGGGCTACCTGATGGTGGTCGTCGTGCACGCCGGCATGTATGTCACCGAGGCCAGGCGGATCACCCGCGGCATGGTCGTCCAGCTGCTCGGCTGGAACATGCTCGGCGCCCTGCTCGGCCTCGTCGGGGCGCTGTTCTTCGAGGACATCCTCGTGTGGTGGTGGCTCGGCGCGTTCGTGGTGGCGGTGGTGCTCCCCCGTCTGGTGCGCATCACGTCGCTCGACGACGTCGAGGAGGACGGCGGCCCGTCGTTCGAGCTGGTGCCCGGCCACTTCGTGGAGCGGCACGGGCTGATGCTGCTGATCGCGCTCGGTGAGTCGGTGCTCGCGATCGGCGTCGGGCTCGGCACCGGCGCCGCGGCCATCGGGTGGCAGCAGATCTCCTTCGCCGCGATCAGCCTGCTGCTGGCGACCACGCTCTACTGGGCCTACTTCGGCGTCGGCGAGGACCATCGCGCCGAGGCGGCGCTCGACGCCCTGTCGCCGGAGCGGGCCCAGGCGGCCGGGCTCGCGTCGTACGGGTATGCGTTCTTCGTGATCCTCTTCGGGATCGTGCTCACCGCCGCCGGGCTCCACCACGCGCTCGTGCAGCCGACGGAGGCGCTCTCCTGGGAGTACGCCGGCCAGCTCTGCGTGGGGGTCGGGCTCTTCTGGGCGGGGCTCGGGCTGTTCCGGCTGGCGCTGGGCCTGTCGGGCGGGTGGCCGCGGATCCTCGGCGGGGTGGCGCTCAGCGGCCTGGTCGTGGTCGGCGCGACCGTCTCCGGGCTGTCCGCGCTGGTGTGTCTGCTGCTCGGCTCCGCCGTGCTGGTGCTGCTCGAACAGCCGCCGGCCCCAGGCCCTCGGCGCCGCCTGGGCGCACCCGCCCACCGGCCCCACGGCGTAGGGACTCACGTCGCCCGAGACGCGAGAACGGCCCCGGACCGAGGTCCGGGGCCGTTCTGGTGAAGCGTCAGATCCGGTGGATCGAGCCTGTCAGATCACTTGTTGATCTTGGTGACCCGGCCGGCGCCGACGGTCCGGCCACCCTCACGGATGGCGAACCGCAGGCCCTCCTCCATGGCGATCGGCTGGATCAGCTCGACGGCCATCTCGGTGTTGTCGCCGGGCATGACCATCTCGGTGCCCTCGGGGAGGGTCACCACGC
This sequence comes from uncultured Actinomycetota bacterium, assembly GCA_963797325.1. Lineage (GTDB taxonomy): Bacteria > Actinomycetota > Actinomycetes > Propionibacteriales > Nocardioidaceae > Nocardioides. The sequence goes on along the minus strand of CAWCPG010000010.1, from coordinate 5,223 downwards.
CGGTCACGTCCGTCGTCCGGAAGTAGAACTGCGGGCGGTAGTTGTTGAAGAACGGCGTGTGACGGCCGCCCTCCTCCTTCGACAGGATGTAGACGCTGGCGTCGAAGTTGGTGTGCGGGGTCGTCGTGCCGGGCTTGATCACGACCATGCCGCGCTCGACGTCCTCGCGCTTGGTGCCGCGGAGCAGCAGCCCGACGTTCTCGCCGGCCTGGCCCTCGTCGAGCAGCTTGCGGAACATCTCGACGCCGGTGACCGTCGACTTCTGCGAGGTCTCGCGGATGCCGATGATGTCGACCTCCTCGCCGACCTTCACGATGCCGCGCTCGATACGGCCCGTGATCACGGTGCCACGACCGGTGATCGTGAAGACGTCCTCGACGGGCATGAGGAACGGCTTCTCGGTGTCACGCTCGGGCGTCGGGATCGCCGTGTCGACGGCGTCCATCAGCTCGAGGATGGTGGCGCCCCACTTCTCGTCGCCCTGCAGCGCCGGGAAGGCAGCGACCTTGATGACGGGGATGTCGTCGCCCGGGAACTCGTACTCGGAGAGGAGCTCGCGCACCTCCATCTCGACGAGCTCGATGAGCTCCTCGTCGTCGACCATGTCGCACTTGTTGAGCGCGACGACGATCGCCGGGACGCCGACCTGGCGGGCGAGCAGCACGTGCTCACGCGTCTGGGGCATCGGGCCGTCGGTGGCGGCGACCACGAGGATCGCACCGTCCATCTGGGCCGCGCCGGTGATCATGTTCTTGATGTAGTCCGCGTGACCCGGGCAGTCGACGTGGGCGTAGTGACGCGCCTCGGTCTGGTACTCGACGTGCGCGATCGAGATGGTGATACCGCGCTGACGCTCCTCAGGGGCCTTGTCGATCTCGTCGAACGGCGTGAAGGGGTTCAGGTCGGGGTGCTGGTCGTGCAGGACCTTGGTGATCGCCGCGGTCAAGGTGGTCTTGCCGTGGTCGATGTGACCGATCGTGCCGATGTTGACGTGCGGCTTGGTCCGCTCGAACTTCGCCTTAGCCACTGTGGGCTCCTCCTGTTGTTGTCACTTGACTCGTTGATTCTGCTGCACTGCCGACGATCCGGCCAAATGCCCCCGTCCTGACCGGGGGACCTGGTTGGCGACTACTCGCCGCGGACCTTCTTGACGATCTCGTCGGCGATGCCCGCGGGGACCTCGGCGTACGAGTCGAACTCCATCGAGTACGACGCCTGGCCGGAGGTCTTGGACCTCAGGTCTCCGACGTACCCGAACATCTCCGACAGCGGCACGAGGGCGTTGATGACCATGTCACCGTGACGCTCCTCCTGCGACTGGATCTGGCCGCGACGGCTGTTGATGTCGCCGATGACGGTGCCCAGGAACGTGTCCGGGGTGATCACCTCGACGGCGAACATCGGCTCCAGCAGCACGGGCTTGGCCATGCGAGCGGCCTCCTTGAAGGCCTGGTTGCCGGCGATCTTGAAGGCCAGCTCCGAGGAGTCGACGTCGTGGTAGGCGCCGTCCTCGAGGGTGAACTTCACGTCGACCATCGGGTACCCGGCGAGCACGCCGAACTCCATGGCGTCCTGGCCGCCCTGGTCGACCGACGGGATGTACTCGCGCGGGATGCGACCACCGGAGACGTTGTTGACGAACTCGTAGCCGGCACCCTGCCCGGTCTCGGGGTCGATGCTCGGCTCGAGGGTGATGACCACCTTCGCGAACTGACCCGACCCACCGGTCTGCTTCTTGTGGGTGTAGCTGTGGTTGGCCACGACCTTGCGGAGGGTCTCGCGGTAGGCCACCTGGGGCTTGCCGACGGTCGCCTCGACGCGGAACTCGCGCTTCATCCGGTCGACGAGGATCTCGAGGTGGAGCTCGCCCATGCCGGCGATGATCGTCTGGCCGGTCTCCTCGTCGGTCTTGACCGTGAAGGTCGGGTCCTCGTCGGAGAGGCGCTGGATCGCCGTACCGAGCTTCTCCTGGTCGCTCTTGGTCTTGGGCTCGATCGCGACCTCGATGACCGGGGCCGGGAACGACATCGACTCGAGGACGACGGGGTTCTGCAGGTCGCTGAGCGTGTGACCGGTCTTCGTGTCCTTCAGACCCATCACGGCCACGATCTGGCCGGCGCCGACCGACGCGATCTCCTCACGCTTGTTGGCGTGCATCTGGTAGACCTTGCCGATCCGCTCCTTCTTCCCCGTGACGGAGTTCAGGACGGTCGCGCCGGCCTCGAGCTTGCCGGAGTAGACGCGGACGTAGATCAGCTTGCCGAGGTGGGGGTCGGAGGCGATCTTGTAGGCCAGGCCGGAGAACGGCTGGTCGTCCGACGGCATCCGCTCGATCTTCTCGTCCTCGTTGCTCGGCTTGTGGCCGATGATCGCGTCGATGTCGAGGGGGCTCGGGAGGTACTTCACGACGGCGTCGAGCAGGGGCTGCACGCCCTTGTTCTTGAACGCCGTGCCGCACAGCACCGGGTTGACCTTGTCGGCCAGGGTGGCGCGACGGATGCCGGCCTCGAGCTCCTCGACGGAGAGCTCCTCGCCGTCGAGGTACTTGACCATGATGTCGTCGTCGGCCTCGGCGAGCGTCTCGAGGAACTTCTCGCGGTACTCGTCCGCCTGGGCGCGCATGGACTCCGGGATCTCCTCGACCTCGTAGTCCTCGCCCATCGTGGTCTCGCCGCGCCAGGTCAGGGCCCGCATGCCGACCAGGTCGACGACCCCGAGGAAGTCGTGCTCGGCACCGATCGGGAGCTGGAGCACCAGCGGGGTGGAGTTGAGGCGCTCGACCATCATGTCGACGCAGCGGAAGAAGTCCGCGCCCGTGCGGTCGAGCTTGTTGACGAAGCACATCCGGGGCACGGAGTACTTGTTCGCCTGGCGCCAGACCGTCATCGTCTGCGGCTCGACACCGGCCACGCCGTCGAAGACGGCGACGGCGCCGTCGAGGACGCGCAGCGAGCGCTCGACCTCGGCGGTGAAGTCGACGTGACCCGGGGTGTCGATGATGTTGATCTGGTGGTCCTTCCACCAGCAGGTGGTCGCGGCGGACGTGATCGTGATGCCGCGCTCCTGCTCCTGCTCCATCCAGTCCATCGTGGCCGCGCCCTCGTGGACCTCACCGATCTTGTAGGTGATGCCGGTGTAGAAGAGGATGCGCTCGGTGGTGGTGGTCTTGCCGGCGTCGATGTGCGCCATGATGCCGATGTTGCGGACCTTCTTCAGGTCCGTGGTGATGTCGACAGCCACTGTCGGTTCGTTTCCTTAGGTAGGACGTGGGTCCACCGGTGCTCTGCGTCGTACGGGATCGCCGTACGACGGCGTCACCAGCGGTAGTGGGCGAAGGCCTTGTTGGACTCGGCCATCTTGTGGGTGTCCTCGCGCTTCTTCACCGCGGCACCGAGGCCGTTGGAGGCGTCGAGGATCTCGTTCATCAGGCGCTCGGACATCGTCTTCTCACGACGGTCCGCGGCGTACCCGACCAACCAGCGCAACGCCAGCGTCGTGCCACGTGTTCCCTTGACCTCGATCGGGACCTGGTAGGTCGCGCCACCGACGCGACGGGACTTGACCTCGATGGCCGGCTTCACGTTGTCCATGGCGCGCTTGAGCGTGACCACGGGGTCGGTGCCGGTCTTGTCGCGGCAGCCCTCGAGGGCGGTGTAGACGATGCGCTGGGCGACCTGCTTCTTGCCGTCCTTGAGCACCTTGGAGACCAGCTGGGTCACCAGCTGCGACCCGTACACGGGGTCGACGTCGAGCGGCCGCTTGGGAGCGGGACCCTTGCGAGGCATATCAGCTCTTCTCCTTCTTGGCGCCGTAGCGGCTGCGGGCCTGCTTACGGTTCTTCACGCCTTGGGTGTCGAGCGTGCCGCGGATGATCTTGTAGCGGACACCGGGGAGGTCCTTCACCCGGCCGCCGCGGACGAGCACGATCGAGTGCTCCTGGAGGTTGTGACCGACGCCCGGGATGTAGGCCGTGACCTCGACGCCGCTCGACAGGCGCACGCGGGCGACCTTGCGGAGGGCGGAGTTCGGCTTCTTCGGGGTGGTCGTGTAGACGCGGGTGCAGACGCCTCGGCGCTGCGGGCTGCCCTTGAGGGCGGGCGTCTTGGTCTTCGACGCCTTGTCGCGCCGGCCGTTGCGGACCAGCTGCTGAATGGTGGGCACTCGGTGGTTCCCTTTCGGTCTTTGCCTCAGGCCCGGCGCCTTGCCGGGCACGATGATGCTGCGTTGTCGCTCTGTGCCGTGGTGACTGCGCACCGCCCCGGCGCCTGACGGCGGAAGGAGGGCGTGCGCAACGGTCCGGACGAGCCGGACACGGTTCTCAAGGCTACCCGCGTTGCCGCCGCGGGCCAAAACGAGATCCGTTCGACCGCAGCGAGCTTGCTCGCCGGCCCACCGCGCTCGCGAGCGGCTGCCGAGCCGACCCGGGATCAAGCCGCCCGGGCGGCCAGTGTCTCCGGCTCGGCAGCCGCCGCGGCCTCGGCCGCGGCCCGCGACGGACGCGCGAAGAGCGCGACCGCCAGCAGGACCCCGACGATCACGAGCAGCCCGCCCCCGACGAGGGTCCAGCGGGGCCCGAAGGTCTGTCCGACCCACCCGATGATGGGCGAGCCGATCGGCGTACCGCCCATCACGATCGTCATGTAGAGGGCCATCACCCGGCCACGGAGAGCCGGGGCCGACTCCAGCTGCACGGTGGCGTTGGCGGAGTTCAGCATGGTGATGGTGCACAGGCCGATCACCGGGCACATCAGCGCGAACGCGACGTACGACGGCATCAGCCCGGCCACGATCTCGGCGATCCCGAAGCCGACGGCCGCGCCGATCAGCAGACGCAGCCGGATCCGCACGCGACGGGCCGCGAGCAGCGCGCCGGCCAGCGAGCCGACGGCCATCGCCGAGCCGAGGATGCCGAACTCGCCCGCGCCCTTGCCGAAGACCTCGGTGGCCATCAGGGCGGAGGTGATCTGGAAGTTCATGCCGAAGGTGCCGGCGAAGAACACCATCACCAGGATCATCATCATCTTCGGCTGGCTGCGCACGTAGCGGACGCCCTCGATCAGCATGCCGGGGGTTCGGGCGACCGGCTTGGGCGAGCGCAGGAGCGTGGTGTCCATGTGCTCGAGCTGCCAGATCACCGCGCCGTAGGAGAGCGCGTTGATCAGGATCACCCAGCCGGTCGCCCTGGCGCCGCCCCCCAGGGCGCCGATCATCAGGCCGGCCAGG
>CAWCPG010000009.1:0-25647 GCA_963797325.1 uncultured Actinomycetota bacterium | reverse complement strand
TAGTACCAGGGGAACGGCGACCAGTCCGGGTCGCGCTTCTCCAGGAACTGGTCGCGGCCCTCGTGGGCCTCGTCGGTCATGTAGGCCAGCCGGGTGGCCTCGCCGGCGAACAGCTGCTGGCCGACCAGGCCGTCGTCGATCAGGTTGAAGGAGTACTTGAGCATCCGCTGCGCGGTCGGGGACTTGCCGTTGACCAGCCGGCCCCACTCCAGGGCGGTGGCCTCCAGCTCGGCGTGGGGACGGCGCGGTTGACGGCGCCCATCCGGACGCCGTCCTCGGCGGAGTACTCCTGGCCGAGGAAGAAGATCTCGCGGGCGAACTTCTGGCCGACCTGGCGGGCGAGGTACGCCGACCCGAACCCGCCGTCGAACGAGCCCACGTCGGCGTCGGTCTGCTTGAACCGGGCCTCCTCCGCGCTGGCCAGGGTCAGGTCGCAGACCACGTGCAGGCTGTGGCCGCCGCCGGCGGTCCAGCCGGGGACCACGCAGATCACGATCTTCGGCATGAACCGGATCAGCCGCTGGCACTCGAGGATGTGCAGCCGGCCGAGCTTCGCCTTGTCGACGGTCTCGGCGGTCTCGCCCGTCGGCGTACTGGTATCCGGCCCGGCCCCGGATCCGCTGGTCGCCGCCGGTGCAGAACGCCCACTTGCCGTTCTTCCGCTGGGGCCGTTGCCGGTGAGGAGCACGCAGCCGACGTCGCTGGAGTGCGCGCGTGCTCGAGCACCCGCAGCAGCTCGTCGACGGTGTGCGGCCGGAACGCGTTGAGCACGTCGGGCCGGTCGAACGCGATCCGCACCGTGCCGTGCGCCTTCGCGCGGTGGTAGGTGAGGTCGGTGAGGTCCTCGAAGCCCGGTACGTCGTCCCACAGCGCCGGGTCGAAGATCTCGCTGACTCCGTCGATCGCGCTCATGACCGGAGGCTAGCGGCCCGGGCGCCTCGGTCGGGCGGGCGGTCGTCGGCCCGGTCGTGCGGCCGGAATGGTCCACGCCGGTCGGGGTTACGGCGTACATGGCAATCACCGGCAAGTACGTCCCCAGCAAGCAGCAGTGGGTCCGCGACCAGGTCGAGGAGTTCGAGGCCTCCGACGGGCACGGGCGAACACCCTGCGCGGCTCCGGCGACCCGATCGTGGTGATCACCTCGGTCGGCGCGAAGTCGGGCCACCTGCGCAAGAACCCGGTGATGCGGGTCGAACGCGACGGCACCTACGTCGCGATCGCGTCGAAGGGCGGCGCGGACGACAACCCGGAGTGGTACCACAACTTCCTGGCCCACCCCGAGGTCGAGCTCCAGGACGGCGCGGAGAAGCACACGTACTCCGCCCGGCTCGCGGAGGGCGACGAGCGCGCCGACTGGTGGGCCTACGCCGTCGCGACCTGGCCGACGTACGGCGAGTACCAGAAGAAGACCGACCGCGAGATCCCGGTCTTCCTGCTCGAGCGCGCCTGAGCTCGGAGTCACGCCTGCGCCGGCTTGCCTCCGCGTGTGGCGCGGGCGATCGAGGCGGCGAGGGTCACCAGGTGGCCGAGGCGGGCCAGCTCGGAGTCGAGGTACTCCGGGCCACCCCGGCGGCCGAGCGCGACGACCCGCTTGTGGCCGATCGGGGCGATCGCGACCAGGTCGTCGCCGAGGATCTGGACGTCGAGGCCCGTGCCGGGCACGAGGTCGATCACCGACGGTGCGCCCTCGCTGGCGTGCTCGGTGCGGATCCCGTCGGGCCCGACCTTCAGCCGCGCCGCCCACTCGCAGCGGAACGCCACCGGCAGCAGCTCGACCAGCCGGTCGAGCGCGGTCTCGGGTTCGGCGGTCAGCGACTCCACCACCTCCAGGTCGAGGAAGAGGTTGCCGCCCGCCAGGTAGCGGCTGATCCAGAGCACGGTGACGCCCTCGACCGCGTTGCACGCCGAGACCACGGAGTCGGGCATCGCGCCGTCGACCATCTCGAGGAGCACGTCGTCCACGGCCGTGCCGTCGAAGCGCTTCTCGACGATCTCGATGGCCTCGATGTCACCTCCGGCGACGCCGATCGCGCTCGCCAACCGGCCCAGGGACCCGGGCACGTCGGGGATCTCGACGCGGAGCAGCAGCATGCCCACGACCCTAGCGGCGGCGCGTGACGCTCAGGTTTCGTCTTCCGACCGGTGGGCGAGGCGGTCGGCGAGGCCGCTCGCCCGATGGGCCGGCCGTCCGACGGCGAGCCGTACGGCGTCGTGGGTGGCCACCACGGTCACCTTCTCCTCGGCCCGGGTGAGGGCGGTGTAGAAGAGCTCCCGGGTGAGCAGCGGCGAGTCGTCGGGCGGGAGCAGCACGGTCACCTCGGCGGCCTGGCTGCCCTGGCTCTTGTGCACGGTCATCGCGTGCATGGTCTCGACGTCGGTGAGACGCGACGTGGACAGCAGGCGCGGCCCCTGAGGGGTCGCGATCGCCGCCCGTACGCCGTCACCGTCGGCGACGACCACGCCGGTGTCACCGTTGAAGAGCTCGAGGCCGTAGTCGTTGCTGGTCAGCAGCAGCGGGCGACCGGCGTACCACTCCTGCCCCCAGCCGCCGCCGATCGGCAACCCGGTGTGCTCGGCGAGGCCGCGCTCGACCGCACGGTTCCAGTGGCCGACCCCCCACGGGCCGTCACGGTGGGCGCACAGGAGGCGGTGCTCGTCGAGCACCCCGACGGCGCGCTCGGCCCCGCCGGAGGTGGCCGCGCGTCGCAGTCGCAGCGCGTGCGCGACCAGGCGCGCGCGCAGGGCCGCGAGCGTGGCGGGGTCGTCGGGATCGAGGAGCTCGAGGTGAGCCCCGCCGGCATCGAGGAGGTCGAGCGCGCGATCGGCGTGCCCGTCACGGACTGCCTCGGCGAGGTCGTTGATCTGGCGGCCGAACCGGTGGGACTCGCGCAGTGACGAGACCGTGATCGCGTCGCGCCTGGCCAGGCCTTCGACGAGGTCGGCCAGCACCGCACCCGCCTCCACCGACGCGAGCTGGTCGGGGTCGCCGACCAGCACCAGCCGGCAGTCGGACCGCACGGCCTCCACCAGGCGAGCCATCATCGTCAGCGAGACCATCGAGGTCTCGTCGACCACGATCACGTCGTGGGGGAGCCGGTTGCGACGATCGTGGCGGAAGCGGTTGCGGCTGCCGCGCTTCCATCCCAGGAGCCGGTGGAGCGTCTGCGCGGTGGGGTCTCCCACCGCCGCGGCGTGCCCGGCGAAGTGGGGCTCGGCCAGGGCCGTGCGGACCGCCTCCTGAAGCCGGGCCGCAGCCTTGCCGGTGGGCGCCGTGAGCGCGATCCGCAGCCGCCGGTCGGACTGGTCGGCGAGCAGGGCCAGCAGGCCCGCGACCGCGGTCGTCTTCCCGGTCCCGGGACCGCCGGTCAGCACGGTCGTCCACTGCCGGGCCGCCGCCACCGCGGCCGCACGCTGCTCGTCGTACCCCTGCGGGAACAGCACCGGCGCCAACGCCCCGAGCCGAGCATCGTCGACCGCCGGTGGGGCGAGGGAGAGCCGGTCGACGAGGTCGTCGCGGACCTGGCACTCCTCGCGCCAGTAGCGGTCGAGGTAGGTGACGGTGCCCTCGGCCCGCAGCACGCCGGCCTCCGCGAGCCGGCTGGACCGGACCCGATCGGTCCAGTCGGAGCCGGGCCAGGCCAGCCCGGTCGGGAGCGGCTCGGTGACCAGCTCGGCCAGGTCGAGGCACACCGACCCGTGGCGCAGCGAGCGCACGGTCAGCGCGAGCGCCAACGCCACGTCGTCGTCGGGCTCGCGCGCGAGCGACTGGATCCGGCGGGCGGTGTGGGCGTCGGCGGCCTCGATGACACCGGCCGCGTTGAAGCGACCGAGCACGCCGGACACACCCAGCGCGAGGCGTCGGTCGCGCGGGTCGTCGGTCTCGAAGGGCTCGATCATCTCGGGGCCCCCGCGGAGAGGGGAGCGCAGCGAGTCGCTTCGTGGCGTGAGGTCATCCGCCGCCCTCCAGCAGATCGCTCAGGGAGGTGACCAGCGCGGCCGGCGGCGCCCAGTCGAAGACGCCGGCGACGTGGCCGTCGACGACCGGCGTCTCGGGCCCACACATCCCGCGCAGGAACAGGTAGAGCACGCCACCGAGGTGATCCTCCGGTGCGTACGACGGCAGTCGCCACCGCAGGTAGCGGTGCAGGACGACGGAGTAGAGGAGCGCTTGCAGCGGGTAGTGGCTGTGGAGCATCGCGGCCGCCATCTCGGCGCGGCCGTAGTCGGCCGACGTGACCGGGACCCCGGTCTCCCCGAGCAGGTTGGTCTTGTAGTCGACGACGACGTAGCGGTGGGCGTGGGCTCGGGCGGGGTCGCCGGGCACTCGCAGCACGATGTCGATGGAGCCGGAGAGGTAGCCCCGCAGCGACTGGTCGCCGAGCGGACCCGTCAGCTGCGAGGCGTAGGACGCGAGCGGGTCGTCGGCGGGCAGGTGGGCTGACAGCAGGGGCGCCAGGTCACCGAGTCGGACGTCCGAACGCGCTGCCTGGGGTCGATCGCCGCCGGTCAGCGGGAACTCGAAGTCGAGCTCGCAGAGCCGGTCGCGCAGGGGGACGTCGACCAACCGGAGATCGGAGGCGGGAGCGCCGAGCGGCGTGAGCTGCGAGGGCAGCAGCGCGTCGGCCAGGTCGTCGGCGGCGACCCCGACCGGCCACCACTGGAGCTGCTCCCGAGTACGGGCCGCCAGCTCGGCGCGGAGGTCGGGTGCCTCCGGGTCGCGTCTCCTCGAGCACGGCGTGGACCAGGCTCCCGAAGTCCGCCCCGGACGGCAGCGCGGCCATCGGCGACGGCAGGCCCCGCTCGGTCGGGTGGATGTCAGGCGGCCTCGCGAGCAAGCTCGCTTCGGTCTCGCTGCGACCACTGGCATCCGACTCCGTCGGATCCCAGTGGTCTCGCTCGGGCTCCGAGCTCACCCCGGCGCGGCTGCTCCTGCACGCGGATCAGCCCGGAGTACGACGTACGGCGCCACTCGGTGTCCACCTCGCGGTCGAACGCGCGGGCGGCGAGCTCGCCGGGCGACGGGAGCGCAGGCGACGGCGCGTCGGTCGGAGACGACCGACTCCTCGGGCGACGGCCCGCCGAGCTCTGCGAGCAGGCCGAGGATCTTGGTGACGTAGTCGTCGTCCTTGACGGCCTGCTGGTCGGGGACCGCGGACTGCCCGGGCTGGCGCCCGAACAGCAGCCGGTGGAGCCCGCCGTGGGGGGTGTTGGCCGTGGGAGCCCACCAGGTGACGACCTGGGACTGGGCGCGGGTCAGGGCGACGTAGAGGTCGCGCAGCTCCTCGCCGGCCTCCTCGTGGAGGTGCGCCTGCTCGTGCGCCGGCCACGCCGGGCCGCCGCCCGCGACGTCGAGCGTCCGGGTGCCGTCGGTGTCGTGGTAGCGCGCGACGTCGACCGGCCAGACGAAGGTCATCGAGGCGAACGGCAGGTGCACCACGGGGTACTGCAGACCCTTGCTCTGGTGCACCGTCGTGATCTGGACCGCCGCGGCGTCGCTGTCGAGCCGGCGTACGCGCTCCTGCGAGGCGTTCTCCCGCTCCGACCGCAGCCACTCGAGCAGCCCGGTCAGGCCGAGCGAGTCACGGCGAGCGGTCTCGTGCAGGGTCTGCGCCACGTGGCGCAGGTCGGTCAGCAGCCGTTCGCCGCCGACCGTGGCGAGCACGCGAGCCGTCAGTCCGCGCTCCTCGGTCGCCTCGAACAGCGCCGCGACCCCACGCCCGCGCAGCAGCAGCGCCCAGCCGCGCAGCCGGTCGGCGAGCTCGTCGGTGAGCTCGCTCGCCGCCACGGTCGAGCTCGCTCAGCGTGTGTCCGAGGAACGACGTGAGCGCGGCCGCGCGCACCCGGCCCGAGCGGTGGGGCTGCTCGAGCGCCTCGAGGAGCGTGAGCCACTGGTCACCGGCGGGTGAGGTCAGCAGCTTGGTGCCACCGCCGACGACCGCGGGCACCCCCCGCTCGGCCAGGGCCGAGCGGACCAGCTCCGCCTGCGACCACTCCCCGACCAGCACCGCGACGTGGCGGGCCGCGATCGGCTCGCCGTCCCACGTCGCGTCGGAGGCGAGCAGCGCTGCGATGTCACCGGCACAGTCGGCCGCGATGTGGCGGCGCGCGTCGTCGGCCCGGACCTGACCACGGGCGAGGGAGAAGCCGCGGCGGCGTACCTGCCGGACCCGGAACGGCGCCGGCGCCGGTGCGCCGACCAGGCGCGACCCCGGGTGTGAGGCAGTCACGTCACGGACCACGATCCGGTCGTCCCCGAGGGCCGCTCCGCGGAGCACCACCTGGAGCCGCTCGACCAGCGCTGCATCGCTGCGGCGGTTGGTGTCGAGCGTGGCACGCGTGGTGGCGGTGGCGGCCGCCGCGAGGTAGGTGACCACGTCGCCGCCGCGGAAGGCGTAGATCGCCTGCTTCGGGTCGCCGATCAGGACCATCGTCGCGTGAGCGCTGAACGCCCGGTCGAGCACCTCCCACTGCTTGGGGTCGGTGTCCTGGAACTCGTCGACGAGCACGATCCGCCAGCGCTGTCGCATCCGGTGGCGCGCTGCGGCCTCCTCGTCGGTGAGCGCGGTGGCGAGCCGGCCGAGGAGGTCGTCGTAGGAGAGGATCCCCAGGCGGCGCTTGCGGCGCTCGACCTCCTCACGCACCTCCTCGGCGAAGGCGACGCGTACGCCCGCCACCGACTCGCGATCGTCGACGTCGGCCAGCTCGGCATGGGCGTCGCCGACGACCGTCCGGGCCAGGGTGAGGGCCGTGGCGCGGGTGAACGGCGGGTCGTCGGCCAGCGAGCCGAAGCGGCGGAGGTAGACGTCGTCGACCACCTCCACGACGAGCTCGTCGAGCGACTCCACCAGGGTCGCGCCGGTGTCGGTGTCGCCCGCGACTCCGAGCGAACGAAGCACGGTCTGGCAGAACTGGTGGGTCGTCGCGATGGTGGCGGCGTCGAACGACGCCAGCGCGTCGCGCAGGCGGCGGTGTCGCCGTTCGATCTCGGCGTCGTCGGCGTCGAGCAGGTGTGCCACCACGGGGTGGTCGCGGTCGGCCGCGGTGGGGTCGGCCAGGGCCCGCTCGGCCCGGACGAGCTGCTCGCGCACCCGCTCGCGCAGCTCCTGGCTCGCCGCCCGACCGAACGTGATCACGAGGAGCTGGTCGAGCGGGACGCCCTCCTCCGCGACGTAGCGGGCGACCAGCGCGGCGACCGTGAAGGTCTTGCCCGTGCCGGCGCTCGCCTCGAGCAGCGTGGTGCCGGTGGGCAGCGGGCCGGCGAGATCGAAGGACCGCATCACCAGCTCCCCTGCTCGGCCTCGAGGAGCGGGCTCCAGACGCGCAGTGCCAGGGCGCCGAAGCGTCCGGTCTCGCCGGGGAACTCCTCGCCCGCGTGGGGTGGCTCCGACACCTCGGGCGGCTCCACGCGTCGTCCCCAGATCGTCAGCGCCGCCGGGTCGGACTGCTCGCCGGGGAACCGGCCGTCCTTCCAGTCGTAGCCCGCCTTCACCAGGGCGTCGGGCACGTCGGCGCGCGTACGACGTGCGCGGGCGTAGCCGAACGACGCCTTCAGCGGCAGGGGCAGCGGCGTCCGCAGCCCGTGGTCGCGCAGTGCCACCAGGTCGCGCAGCCGGTCGAGGGCCGTGTGGTCGAGCGGGCCGAGCAGCGAGACCGCGGTCTCGTCGCGCGAGCGGCTGTGGGGCCGGCCGATCGTGTGGGCGGTCCAGCTGCGGTCGTCGTCGGCTGCCGCCAGGGCGAGCAGTCGGACCCACGCGGCGAGGCGGTGCTTGGGACCCAACCGCGAGTAGGTCACCGACACCAGCCGGTCGCCGTACACCTCGGGGACGGTGCCGACGAGCCGCCGGCCCGCTCCGAGGTCGACCGCGACGTCGACGGCTCGCGGGGGCGACGTGCGGAGGGCCGTGGCCGCGGCGTGGAGCGGACCGGCGCGGCCGAGGATCTGGCCGAGCATCCGCCAGCCGAGCTGCCCGGGAGGGAGCTCGCCGCGTCGCCACTCGCGCTGCTTGACCACGCCCTCGTCGAGGCCGGCCAGCAGGTCACCGAGGACCCGGTCACCGACTGCCCACTGGGTGAGGCTGTCGATCTCGACCGGCAACGCGTCCTCGGGCTGCTCCTCGTCCGCGGCGAGCGCCACGTCGACACCGTCGCGGGCCAGGAACCCCTTCACGGGATCGCTCCAGAAGCGCACCAGGTCGGCCAGGGAGACGTCGCCCGGTCGAGCAGGCGGCAGGGGCGCATCCAGGAAGGGCACGGCCGGGGCCCGCGGACCCGTGGCCGCCCGGGCTCCCGCGGCAGCGGCGGTGTCGAAGGAGAAGGTGGCTCCCGGCACCAGACCGCCGGGGGAGACGTTCTTGGCGTCGAAGGGCTGCAGCGGGTGGTGGACCGTGACCGCCTCGGAGACCGGCCGCCCGTCGGCGGTGACCGCGGTGGCGTCGAGCGCGTCGAGCACCTCCCCGAGGGGTACGGCGGGAGGCCGCGGCCGCCCGGACACCTCGTTGGCGCCGGTATAGGTGATCACCAGGGTCTGGGTCGCGGCCAGGATCGCGTCGAGGAGCAGCTGGCGGTCCTCGCTGCGTGCATCGCGCTCACCGGTCCTCGGGTCACGGCCCAGGACGTCGTCGCCGTCGACCGCGCCCTGCCGCGGGAAGACCCCGTCGTCGAGCCCGAGGAGACAGACGACCCGGTGGGGCACCGACCGCATCGGCACCATGGTGCAGACGGTCAGCGTCCCGGTCCGGAAGTTCGCGCGGGTCGGGCGTCCGGCCAGCCGGTCCGACAGCAGCGCGCGTACGTCGGGCAGCCTCAGCTCGACCTGCCCGAGGTCGGAGGCCGCCCGGCGGACCCGGCCGAGCTCGCGCTGCACCTGGGCCGACTGCCATCCGTCGCTGGGCGCGACCGCGGTCAGCGACTCGACGGCGTCGTCGAGGGCCGCCAGCCAGTGCTCCAGGGGCCGGGTGCCGGTGAGCCGGTCGGTGACGTCGCGCAGCCGCTCGACGTACTCGGTCAGGCGGCCGACCAGATCGACCTGCGCGCTCCCGACGTCGTCCAACGGCAGCGCGCGGTCGAGCCACGCCGAGGAGTCGTCGGAGAGTGCGACGCCGGTGAGCAGCCGGTCGAGCCCGAACTCCCAGGTGTTCGCGACGTAGTCGGCGAGGCCGAACTCGCCGCGGTGCTCGGCGTCGAAGGCCCACCGCACGCCGGACTCGCGCGCCCACGTGTCGAGCTGGTCGAGGTCGTCGTCGCCGAAGCCGAACCTCCGACGGACGGGCTCGGCCCGGGCCAGGTCGAGCACCTGCGTCGCCGGGGCCCGGCCGCCCGCCAGGTCGAGGAGTGCGGTGGCCACCGCGAGCAGCGGGTTGGTCTGGCCGGGCGCGCGGTCGGCGAGGCGGACCCGCAGCCGGTGGGCCGGATGGCCGGCCGCTCCGACGACGTCGCCGAGCCCGAACCCGGCCTCGATCAGCGGCGCACAGGTCTCGATGTCGGGGCACATCACCAGCACGTCGCGCGGCTCGAGCGTCGGGTCGTCGGCCAGCAGCCCGAGCAGCACCTCGCGGAGCACGTCGACCTGCCGGGCGACACCGTGGCAGGCATGCACCTGGACCGACCGATCGCCGTCGGCGAGCACCCGCCCGGCCGGACGAGCGAGATCGGCGGCGAGGTCGCTCTGGAGCTGGCCGAGCAGGGTCGGGGCGAGCGGCGGTGTCGGTAGCTCGTCGTCGGAGGCGATCGCCGCCGCCGACAGGGCGCGCTGCAGCTCGCGGGTGTCGCGGCCGAGGCTCGACAGAAGCGGGTGGCGCACGCGCTGATGGCTGTCGTCGGTGGCCCGGTCGACCGCGCCACCCGGACCGGTGAGGGTCTGCCAGAGCGCGGGTGAGGGGTGGGGCAGCCAGATGTGGACGTCGCGTTCGGCCGCGAGCGCGTCGAGGAGCTCGATCTCGGTGACCGACAGCCGGGTGTGGCCGAACAGGGACAGCCGGACCGGCAGGTCGAAGGCCTCGGGATCCTCGCGGAGGCGGGCGACGGTGTCGGCGTGGCGCTCGAGCGGCGTGGGGCCGCCGACCCGGTCGGTCAGCCGTCGCCAGAGCTCGGGCTGCCAGGCGAGGTCACCGTCGAGCGTGCGGCCGCAGCCGTCGGTGTCACGGCCGGCGGACCAGTCGGCCACCAGCGACGGCCGCTGACCGGCGTACGACGCGAACAGCCGGGCGAGGCGACGGGCCACCGAGAACCGCCTCCCCATCCGCAGGTCGGCCTCGTCGCCGACGCGTCCGTACCCGAGGTGTCGCGCCAGGGTGGTGGCCCACGGCTGGTCGAGGCTCGCGTCGATCACGTCGAGCAGTGGCCAGGACAGCGCGTCGGGAGCCCACGGGTCGTCGTCGCGGGCGCCGGTGATCTCGGCGACCAGCGACCCGGGCGAGCGGAAGGCGACGGCGGCGCACACCCCGTCGCCGTGGGGGCCGGCGCCGAGCACGTGGGACAACCGCTGGGAGAGCCACCGCTCCATCCCCCGCGCCGGGACCACGACCAGCTCGCTCGCGAACGGGTCGGGGAGCGGGGTGGCCAGGAGCCTGCCCAGACCGTCGGCCAGCGCGTCGGCCCGGAGGGCGCGATGCAGGTGGAGGCTCACGGGCGGAGCCTATGCGCGACCGCGGACGCCGGGCGCCGCCGTACGCACGGCAGCCCCCGTCCCGGCGGACCGGGACGGGGGCTGACGAAGGTGGGGTCGGTCAGTAGTACCTGCGCCGCGTGCCGCCGATCGGCACGAAGTTCAGGATCAGCCCGACCACCAACAGGATCGCGCCGATGATGGTCAGGATGCCGATGTTGGCGACCAGACCGATGATCAGAAGAATCAGGCCGAGAATGGCCATTGGGAACCACCCCTTTCCCGTCGTAGGTTTGTCGTCTCGGACCCTCTCCCGACCGCGGACCAGGTGCCACACCCGTTGGGGTGACGACGTACGACGTGAGGGAGGGCCTACGCTTCGCCACGTGACCATCAGGCTCGCGATCGTCAACGACTACGAGGTCGTCGTCCACGGCCTCGCCTCCATGCTGCGGTCCTACAGCGACCGGATCGAGGTCGTCGAGGTCGACGCCAACGCGCACCCGAGCTCCGAGGTGGACATCGCGTTGTTCGACACCTTCGCCCAGAGCTTCCGCGACCGCGAACGCATCTCGCGGCTGGTCTCCGACCCGCGGATCGGCAAGGTCGTGGTCTACACGTGGAGCGCAGACGATCCCTCGGTCGGACAGACCCGCGTCCCCGGCATCTCGGCCTACATCAGCAAGCGGCTCGCCGCCGCCGACCTCGTCGACGCGCTCGAGCACGTGCACGCCGGTGACCCCGTCCGGCTCCAGGACTCCGGGCGCGGGCCGCTGGTGGGCGGAGACTGGCCCGGTCGCGAGGAGGGGCTGACGGCGCGCGAGTCGGAGGTGCTCTCGCTGATCACCCAGGGCTACTCCAACAACGACATCGTCGAGACCACGATGCTGTCGATCAACTCCATCAAGTCCTACATCCGTTCGGCCTACCGCAAGATCGGCGTGACCTCGCGCTCGCGCGCGATCCTGTGGGGCATCGACCACGGCTTCCAGCCGGACCGGTCGCGGATGGTGGGCGACGACCTGGCGAACGACGCTCGCTGACCTCGAGATGGCTGCGTCGGACGACCGCGACGAGTCGGAGGACGAGCGGCTCGACCGGAACTGGGACGAGCTGCTCCAGGAGCTACGCGTCGCCCAGACCGGGATCCAGCTGCTGTCCGGCTTCCTGCTCACGCTGCCGTTCACGCAGGTCTTCGACGGCCTCGACGATGCCCAGAAATGGCTCTACCTCGCACTGGTGCTGCTCGCCGGCATCGCCGTCGGCCTCAACCTGACGCCGATCATGCTGCACCGCCGCGTGTTCCGCGACCATGTCAAGGACCGGGTCGTCGAGACCGGGCAGGTGCTCAGCCAGGTGGTGATCGCCGCCGTGGCCCTGCTGATCGTCGGCACGTCGGTGCTGATCTTCTCGGTGGTCATCAGCTGGACGGCAGGACTCGTGGCCGGAGCCGCGCTGGCCGTCGTCCTGACGACGCTGCTGGGCGTGGTGCCCCGGCGCCTCGAACCTCGGTGAGCGACCCGAACTATTCGATTCTGGGTCGGTATCGGATCCATTTGGGTGTGGTGCCGGGTTTGGGTGGTGGTTGGTATTCGGGTTGTCGGTCGTGCGGGTTGAGGCGGGTCTGCCAGGGGGTGTGGTGGATGAGGCGGTGGTGGTGGCCGCACAGCAACGCGAGGTTGTGCGAGGTGGGTGTGGCCGCCGTCGGCCCAGTGGGTGAGGTGGTGGGCGTGGCACATGACCGGGGGGCGGGTGCAGGCGGGGAAGGTGCAGTGTCGGTCACGGAGGATCAGGGCGGTCCAGATGGCGGGGGTGACCGGGCGGCGGAGCCGGCCGACGTCGAGGACCTCGCCGTGGCTGCCGTAGACGGCGGGGATGATCTCGGCGTCGCAGGCCAGCCGGCGCAGCACGCCGGGCGGGAGGTCGGTGCCGTCGGCGGTGGTCCCGACGCCTTTGGCCCCACGAGCTTCGTGTCCGTCTTCAGGGTCTCGTGGTCGAGGGTGACCAGGAGTCGGGCGGGGACGGCGTGGGAGTCGGGGACCCGGCCGGTGTCCAGGGCGTGTTGGGCCAGGGCGATCAGGGCGTCCCAGAGTCGGGCGCCGTGGTCACGAGGGTCCCGGGCGTTCCGGCTGGCAGGGCCTCCCGGTCGCCTCGTCCACGTCGGCGTCCGCCTGTGGTGTGGGTCGGGTGAGGGGGAGGAGGGCGGCGTGGAGGAGGGCGCCGTCCTCGGCGGTGCCGCGGCCGCGGATCCGGACCCCGCCGGCCCGGTCGGGGTGGATCGAGAGGTGTCGGTCCAGGTGCGCGGCCCGTTCCTCGCGGTCCAACGCCGCTTCGAGTCTGCGGTCCACGGCGTCGGGGTCGACCACCTCGACCAGGTGCCGACCCGCCCGGGCCAGCTCGGTGGCGTCCAGGCACTGGGCGTGGGGGAGCATGAGCTTCTCCCCCCGCCGGCGGGTCCACTCCTGGGGCGGCAGGTCCTCGACCGCGGTGACGATGACCTCGGCCTGGGCCGGCGAGCACGTCCCGCCACCAGGGCCTCCCGGGTGCGGGCCATCGGACCGCTCAGCGCCTTCGCGCGGGCCGACCCGGCGTTTGCCTTCGCCCTTGCGGAGTCCGGCGAGGTGGGTGACCCAGTCCCCGGTCGACCCGTAGCCCAGCGTGTCCTTGGCGAGGTCGCGGGCGTCGGCCTCGACCACCGCCCCCGCCTCCACCGCCGCCAGGGCCGAGGTGGCCTGCTGGACCAGGGACGACGACCTCGACCAGCTCGCCGTCCGAGCGCGCCGACCACAGGGTCTGGGCCAGGTCCCGGACCGCCGCGACCGCGTCGGCGAGCACCGCCACCGGGCCAGCGGTGCGGCGGTGGGGGTGGGTTCCGAGATCGACATACCGGATAGGCAATCAGGCACCACCGACATTCCGACCGGTTATCAACAGGGATTATCCCACGATTCGAGATAATCCACAGAAAATACTTTTACGAGCCCGTTTATCGTCCACAGGAGGAAAAGACCGCTACCCCAGCGAGTACCCCCGGCAACGGCGAGACGGAAGCGGACGGGCGGAGGCACCGCAACCCACCACCACCGCCACCACACCCCTCGTTCTTCGTCACCCACCGCCACCAGCAGACCGCCGTACCGACAAAGACGAACACGAACACGAGTAGCCGCCGCGGCGAGGGGTCTCGACTCCGCTCGACCGACGAACGCGGACCTGGGTCTCGACTTCGCTCGACCGACGAACGGACCCGCTCGACCGACAAACCGACGCCGCTCGACCGACGAACGGACCCGCCCTCGACCGACGAACGCGGACCTGGGTCTCGACTTCGCTCGACCGACGAACCGACTCCGCTCGACCGACGAACCGACCGCTCGACCGACGAAGCCCGGCGTGGTCAGAGCGAGCGAAGGTGGCCGCGCGCGAGGCAGAGCTGTCCCCGGATCGACTCGGTGAAGGCTCCGGTCGCCAGGTCCTCGGTGCCGGTGAACGTCAGGTCGCCCGTCACCCGCCGCAGCAGACCGGTCCCGGTCACGCTCGTGGACGTCGAGCTGAAGACGCCCGTGGTCACGTCGAGGGTGCCGGTGACCTGGGCGGTGAGAGTGCCCCCCAGCCCGGTGAAGACGATCGGCCCGGTGAACGACGCGATGTTCCCGTCCACGCCGGTGATCGTGAACGCGGCCGCGGTGGTGCCCACCTCGACACCCGCCACCGAGATGGTGGCGGTGGTCTGCCCGCCACCGAGGTCCTGGCCGACGCCGGTGGCAGCCACCGGCACGCAGCGGGCGTGCGCCGGCGGCGACGGATGGCCACGGTGGGCGGCAGCG
Source organism: uncultured Actinomycetota bacterium (assembly GCA_963797325.1). GTDB lineage: Bacteria > Actinomycetota > Actinomycetes > Propionibacteriales > Nocardioidaceae > Nocardioides. The sequence goes on along the minus strand of CAWCPG010000009.1, from coordinate 11,217 downwards.
GGCGCGGCGGTGGCGAGCGACGCGGCCAGGCAGAAGAGCAGGGGCAGGACGAGACGGCGTACGGACATGCTGACTCCCGAGCGGACTGTCCCCCGGGCGGCCCCGAGGGCCCGATGTTGTGTGTCGAGGCTACGCCGTCGCGGGCACGCCCGCACTTGCTCCGGTCGCGGGCGGTGCTCGCGGCTCGTGCCGGCAGCAGGAGCCGGGCGCAGGTCCAGATCCAGAACGACGCGACGACGAGCGCGGTGAGTACGTCGCTGACGTGGTGGGCACCGACGTAGAGCCGCGCGAGCATGGTCCACAGCGGGATCACGACCAGGACCACGAGCAGCGCCGCCGGGAGGCGGGTGTAGGCCCAGAGCAGCGCAGCGGCCGCGGCCGCGATACCGACCGCCGTCCCGGTGTGGCCCGACGGGAAGCTGTGGTTGGCCACCAGACCCGACTGCAGGATGTGCACCGGCGGACGCTGCCGGGGGTCGAGCGACGTCCCGGCCAGGTAGAAGAGGCCGAGTCCGGCGTCGAGTACGGCGACGAACACCAGCGGCCACCAGGTGCGCTTCCACACCGCGAAGACCACGCCGAGCAGGGCGAGCGCCACCGCACCGGTGAGCGTCTGGCCGATGAACGTGCCGGCGTCCGCGAGGCTCGTCAAGCCGCTCGTGCGCTGGTCGGCGAACCACCGGTTGACCGCGCTCTCGTGCGCCATCGCGCTCTTCAGGGGGTGGGTGATCAGCCAGCCGACGCCCACCAGCACGCCGGTCGACACGGCCAGGGTGACGACCAGCTCGACCACGGTCCTGCCCAGCGAACGGTCGGTGGGCGGCGAGAACCGGCTGGGCGCGGACATGCGGCGGATTGTTCCGTACGCCGTACCGGCCGCCCTTCACCGCAAAGGGTGACCACGGTTCACAGCAAGCGCACAGCCGACTCCCACCCGACCGCCAGCCGGACAGCGGACACTGCAGGCATGACCGACACCCCCAGCGGCAACCGGTGGGAGCCCACTGACGACGACACCGCGCCGGTGACCCCGGTGGGTGCGGCGGCGACCCCGCCGCCGGCCGACGCACCCGTGCCCGCAGCACCGGCGGAGGCAGGGCCCGAGGCATCGGTCGCCCGGACGACGGCCGAGCCCGTCGCTCAGGGATACGGCTGGGCACCGGTGCCGGCAGCCGCCGCGAGTGCCGGAGGCGACGCGGCGCGCCCTCGTGCCGCCGGACGCCGTACGGGGATGCTCGCCGCCGGCGCCGCGGTCCTGGCGCTCGCCGCTGGAGCGGGGGGCTACGCGGTCGGCGCGGCCACGGCCGGCTCGAACGGCCAGGACGCGGGGACCACCCGGCAGGGGCCGCCCAGCGGGTTCACCCCGGGTGAGGGCTTCCCCGGTCAGGGCGGCCGAGACGACGACGACCACGGCCAGTTCGGCCCACCCGACGGCACACCGACGGGGCCCCGACGGCAGCCCCGACGGCGGCGCCGGCAGCGGGGCCGGATGAGCGTGCTCTCCCGCGACGTGCCCGCCGCACCGCCGCGTCGGAGGCGCCGCGCCGCCCCGGTGGGGCGCCGCGCGGCGGCCGACGCGACCGTGCGCGTCCTGGCCACGTCCACCCTGTGGCTGAGCCTGCTGCTGGTCACCTACTGGTGGGACGCCGACGGCGGCATCCGCGACCTGGGCGGCTGGGTGACCGGGCTCGACTCGCTCGGCCGCCTCGCCGGGCTGGTGGCGTCCGTGCTGCTGCTCGCCCAGGTCGTGCTGATGGCCCGCGTCCCGCGCCTCGAGGCGGCGTACGGACAGGACCGTCTCGCGCACCTGCACCGACTGGTGGGCTTCACGTCGTTCGACCTGATGGTGGTCCACATCGTCCTGATCACGTGGGGGTACGCCGGCGGCGGGCTCGGCGCAGACCCCGGCCACGCTGTGGAGCCTGGTCACGACCTATCGCGGCATGCTGCTCGCCACCGGCGGGACCGTGTGCCTCGTCCTGGTGGTGTTCACGAGCATCAAGCTGGCCCGCCGGCGGCTCCGCTACGAGTCGTGGCACCTGCTGCACCTGTATGCCTACCTCGGCGTCGGCCTGGCGCTGCCCCACCAGCTGTGGACCGGTCAGCAGTTCCTGTCCTCCCCCGGCCGCACGTTCTTCTGGTGGACGGCCTGGGCCGTGGCCGCCGGCTCGGTCCTGGTCTGGCGGGTCGGGCTGCCGGTCTGGCGCAACCTGTGGCATCGCCTCGAGGTCACCTCGGTGGTCCGCGAGACGGACGACGTCGTATCGGTCTACCTGACCGGCCGGCGCCTGCACCGGCTCCGGGTGGAGCCCGGTCAGTTCTTCACCTGGCGCTTCCTGGGACGGCCCGGCTGGACCCGCGCCAACCCCTATTCCCTGTCCTCGGCCCCCGACGGCCGCAGCCTCCGGATCACGGTGCAGGCCGCCGGCGACGGCAGCGCCGCCGCGTTCGGTCTGCGCCCCGGCACGCGCGCGATCTTCGAGGGACCGTTCGGCCGGCTCAGCCCGCGTGCCCGGACCCGCCGCGGCGTGGCTCTGATCGGCGCCGGGGTCGGGATCACCCCGCTCCGGGCCCTCGCCGAGGGACTGGACGGCGGCCCGGGCGACTGCCTGCTGCTCCACCGCTGGACCACCGAGCCCCTGTTCGTGGAGGAGCTCGGCGTGCTCGAGCGGGAACGGGGCCTGGCCGTGCTCAACCTGCCCGGCCGGCGACGGTACGACGGCTCCTGGCTCCCGCGCGGGGTCGACGAGCGGGTCGACGACGTGACCGCCCTGCTCCGGTGGGTGCCCGACATCGCCGAGCGCGACGTGTTCGTCTGCGGCCCCGAGCGCTGGACCGCCCTGGTGCGCGCCACCCTGATCGCTGCCGGCCTCCCCGAGGACCGGCTCCACCTCGAGACCTTCGGCTGGTGACCCCGTGAAGCGCATCTCCTACTGGGTGCTGAGCACCGTGTCGGCCGTCGTGCTGCTGTTCGGCTTCGACGCCTCGCAACGAGGCACCACGAGCACGCCCGCCGCGACCATCTCGGGCAGTGCCTCGGGGACGAAGTCGGGCAGCGGCTCCGGTTCGGGAGACAGCAACAGCTCCGGCAACAGCTCCGGCAACAGCACCGGCAACAGCACCGGCAACGACTCCGGGTCCACGAGCTCGGCCGCCAAGACGGTCACCGGCTCGATCGCCCAGACGCGGTGGGGGCCGGTCCAGGTGCAGCTCACGGTCAAGAAGGCGTCGATCACCAAGGTGAGCATCCTGCAGTACCCGAACGGCAACGGCCGCGACGTCGAGATCGCCGACTACTCCCTGCCGATCCTGATCCGGGAGACCCTCGCGAACCAGAACGCGAACATCGACATGGTCAGCGGCGCGACCTACACCAGCACCGGCTACATCCAGTCGCTGCAGAGCGCGCTCGACAAGGCCAACCTGTGACCGTGACCCGGCAGCCGACGCAGCGCTACGTCGCGCACCTGATGGGGATGCCCGTCTCCCTGGCCCTGCGCGGCCGGCACGCCGACGACGGGCTCGCGCGCGAGGCGTGGGAGCGCTGCGTCGCCGAGCTGAGCGAGGTCGACCGGGTGTTCAGCACCTACCGCCAGGACTCCGTGATCTCCCGGCTCGACCGCGGTGAGATCGACCTCGCCGACTGTCCGGCCGAGGTGCACCAGGTGCTCGCGCTCGGCGAGCGGGCGCGGGTCGAGTCCGGCGGCGCCTTCGACGTACGACGGCCCGGACCCGACGGCGGACCGATCCTCGACCCGAGCGGGGTCGTCAAGGGCTGGGCGGTGCAGCGCGCCTCTGCCCACCTCCGGGCGCTGCCCGACACCGACCTCTGCCTCTCCGCCGGAGGCGACCTGGTCTGCCATGTCGCCGACGACGCCCGGCCCGCCTGGCGGGTCGGCATCGAGGACCCCTTCGATGCCCAGCAGCTCCTCGCCACCGTCGAGGTCCGGCGCGGCGCGGTCGCGACGTCCGGTACGGCCCACCGCGGCGAGCACATCACCGACGCCCGGACCGGCGACCTGCCCGGCTCCGTCGCCTCGGTCACGGTCCTCGCCGACGACCTCACCCAGGCCGACATCGACGCCACCGCGGCCTACGCGATGGGCGACGAGGCACTCACCTGGCTGCGCGGACGCCCCGGTCGTCGCGGCGTCGTGGTCTGGCGCGACGGCCGCTGCAGAGGTCTTCGACAGTCACTGACCCGGCGGCTCAGCAGGTGCTGGTGCTGGTCGTCTCGTGCATCGCCGGAGCAACGATCGACTTCTGGTTCTTGCGCTCGAGGGTGTAGCCGCGGACCCAGTCGGCCTGGAACCACGAGACCCGCATCACGGCGTCCGGCACCGCTTCCATGACCAGCTCGGGCCGGTACCTCACGCCGGAGAGGGCATCCGGTCGGGTCTCGGTCCGCATCACCTTGGTGTCCACGAACCACGAGATGTGGTCGGGCGTGATCTCGACGGCGTAGGTGTGCCAGGCCCGCGAACGCAGGTCGCGTGCCCGTGAGTAGGTGAAGCTGTGGTCCGGAAGGGTGTTGACCGAGCCCCGCGCGCGCTGGTCACCCGGCACGTAGGAGCCGAGCACGATCCGGTTCGTCCCACAGCTGTCGTCGCCGCCGACCGGGACCAGCTCCCAGGTGAAGCGGTACGGCGTGCCGGTCGTGGACTTCTCGACGGCACGGATGCGCGCCTCCCAGCGCCCGGTGGCGGCCCTGGCGGCCTTGGCCTTCGGCCAGACCGCGATCGTGCCGGAGTCGGGAGCGGCCTGGATGGTGAGCATGCCGTTCTGCTGGCCGACCGTGCCCGCGCCGTTGGAGGCCCAGGTGGAGCTCACGGAGCCGGTCACGAACTCCTGGTCCCATCCGGGGCTGCCCCACTTGAACACCGAAGCGGCGTTGGTGGGGTGGTGGCAGTACCCGAGGCAGGTGCTCGGGAAGTCGGTCACCCGCGGCTCGGCACCCGTCGTACGCGCGGTGGCGTGGGGTACGGCGAGCGCGGCCACGGCGAGGGCGCCGCCGGCGAGCGTTGCGCCGAGGGCTCGGCTGGAGAGTCGCCGGAGGAGCGGTCGGGGGGACACCGGCCCAGTGTCGGGCGAACCGCCGGCCGGAGAGGGCGGAATGGCAGAACTTTGCGTTCAGCGGGGCTCGGGAACGGGACCTCAGCAGCCGTGGAGGTAGGTGGTCTTGTGCATCTTCGGCGCCTTGATCGACCGCGCGTTGTGGCGCTGGAGGGTGTAGTAGCGCAGCCAGTCCGCCTGGATCCATGCGGCCCGCATCGGCTTGCCGTGCCGGGCCTGCAGCACCAGCTGCGGTCGGTACCGGAGCCCCGACCTCGCCGCGGGACGCTTCTCGGTCCGCACCACCCGGGTGTCCACGAACCACGAGATGTGCCGCTTGGTGATCTCCACGGCGTAGGTGTGCCACGCGCGGCTGCGCAGGTCGCGGGCGCGGGAGTAGGTGAAGGAGGTGTGGGGCAGGGTCCGGACGCTGCCGGTCACGCGCCGATCACCCGCCTTGTACTTCGCCATCACGATCGCGTTGGCTCCGCAGCGATCGTCGCCGCCGGCAGGCACCAGCTCCCAGGTCAGGTGGTAGCGACTGCCGCTGCCGCCGCGGTTGACGGCACGGACCCGGGCCTCCCAGCGGCCCGTGCGGGCCGCCTGGTTGGTCGGCCACGCCTTGACCGTGCCGGAGTGCCGGCCGGCCCAGATGGTCAGCATCCCGTGCCGCAGGCTCAGGGCGTGGCGGCGGTTGGACCTCCAGTGCGAGAGAGGGGTCACGAACTCCTGGTCCCAGTGCGCGTTGCCCCAGCGGAACAACTTGCCGGCGTTCGTCGGGTGCGTGCAGTAGCCCAGACACCCGCGCGCGGCGACGGGCCGCGTGGCCGGCGCGCTGCGCGGCGTCGAGACGGCCGTGGCGACGAGGACGGCGGTGACCAGGAGCAGGCCGCCGAGAAGGGCAGGGACCTTGTGATGTGTGGGGGGCACCCGAGCGAGGTTAAGCGGTGCTCGACCGTCGAGGTCAAATTTCCGGCCCGGCCCACGGCCGCGCGGCGTCGTCTGCGCGCCCGGAGGTACTCGAAACCCAACCTTCTGATCCGTAGTCAGATGCTCTATCCGTTGAGCTACGGGCGCATGCCCCCGCCGGGTGGAAGCCCCGACGAGGACTGGACGAGGATAGCCGACCCGCCGGACGCCGCCGAATCCGTGCCCCAGGGCCGTCACGAGGGGCCTCGCCGGGCTCGCGGGCGTGGGTCGGGTCGGGTGTGACCGGGGCCACTGAGCCTTGATCGATCCAATATGTCAGGACTCCTGACACCGGTAACGTCCGGCCCACCAGTCGGGCGACAACGACGCCGGCCGATCGCGACAACTTCACGTTCACCCCGTCGAAAGACGGACCGGTGACCCAGAACCGGAGCCGACAGGCAACGGGGCCACTGCGACGTACGAGAGGGACACACGCACATGACTGCCGACACGCAGACCCGACCCACCGCCGGCGACGGCTCCGACGCGACGCCCACCACTCACCAGGGCATCCTCGACTTCGTCCACGAGGTCGCCGCGCTGACCACTCCCGACCGCATCCACTGGTGCACGGGCTCCGACGAGGAGTGGACCGAGCTCACCGACGCCCTGGTCGCCGCGGGCACCTTCACCCAGCTCGACCCCGCCAAGAAGCCGAACTCCTTCCACTGCGCCTCCGATCCCTCGGACGTCGCGCGGGTCGAGGACCGGACCTTCATCTGCTCGGTCGACGAGAAGGACGCTGGGCCGACCAACAACTGGATGGCCCCCGACGAGATGAAGACCATCATGCGCGGCCTCTACGCCGGCTGCATGACGGGGCGGACGATGTACGTCGTCCCGTTCGTGATGGGCCACCTCGACGCCGAGAAGCCGATGTTCGGGGTCGAGATCACCGACTCCGCCTACGTCACCGTCTCGATGCGCGTGATGGCGCGGATGGGCTCCGAGGTGCTCCGCAAGATGGAGGAGCTCGACGCCTCCTTCGTGCAGTGCGTCCACTCGGTCGGCGCGCCGCTGGCCGACGGCCAGGCCGACGTCTCGTGGCCCTGCAACGACACCAAGTACATCGTGCAGTTCCCCGAGGAGCGGGCGATCTGGTCGTTCGGCTCCGGCTACGGCGGCAACGCCCTGCTCGGCAAGAAGTGCTACGCGCTGCGGATCGCCAGCGCCATCGCCCGCGACGAGGGCTGGATGGCCGAGCACATGCTGATCCTCAAGCTGACCAGCCCCGAGGGCGTGACCAAGTACGTCGCCGCGGCCTTCCCGAGCGCGTGCGGCAAGACCAACCTCGCCATGCTCGAGCCGACCGTGCCGGGCTGGAAGGTCGAGTCGGTCGGTGACGACATCGCCTGGATGCGGATCGGTGAGGACGGCCGGTTGTGGGCGGTCAACCCCGAGTACGGCTTCTTCGGCGTGGCTCCGGGCACCAACGAGCACACCAACCCCAACGCGATGCGGACCATCAACCAGGGCAACTCGGTGTTCACCAACGTCGCGCTCACCGACGACGGCGACGTCTGGTGGGAGGGACTGGAGAACACCCCGGCCCACGCGACCAGCTGGAAGGGCGAGCCCTGGACCCCCGACAGCGGCGAGCTGTCGAGCCACCCCAACAGCCGCTACTGCACGCCCATCAAGCAGTGCCCGATCCTCGCCCCGGAGTACGACGACCCGCGCGGTGTCCCGATCGACGCCATCCTCTTCGGTGGCCGTCGTCCCACGACGATCCCGCTGGTGACCGAGGCCCGCGACTGGACCCACGGCACCTTCATGGGTGCCACGCTGAGCTCGGAGACCACGGCCGCCGCGGTCGGCCAGGTCGGTGTGGTCCGCCGCGACCCGATGGCGATGCTGCCCTTCATCGGCTACCACGCCGGTGACTACATCAACCACTGGATCACGATGGGCAAGGACAACGACGCGTCCAGGCTCCCGAAGATCTACTACGTCAACTGGTTCCGCCGCGACCAGGACAACGAGTTCCTGTGGCCGGGCTTCGGCGAGAACAGCCGGGTCCTCAAGTGGGTGATCGAGCGACTCGAGGGCACCGCTGCTGCCGTCGAGACGCCGATCGGCCTGGTGCCGGCGCCGGGCGCCCTCGACGTCGACGGCCTCGACCTCACCGAGGACCAGGTGCGCCAGGCCCTCGCGGTCGACCCCGAGGAGTGGAAGCGCGAGCTCCCGCAGATCCAGGAGTGGTTCGAGAAGTTCGGTGAGCAGCTGCCGACCGTGCTCTGGACCGAGCTCGACGACCTGAAGGCGCGTCTGGGGGACTGACTCGGGGCGCGCGGCCCGGCCGTCACACGTCTCCGCACGTCTGCACGACTCCGTGACGACGTACGCCCGGTATGTGCGACCATGCGAGCATGGGCGGACCCGAGAAGGTGAACGGTGACCGAGCTCGGCCCTGAGGAGCGCGTGCTCTTCGAGACCGTGGCGACACAGCTGTACGAGAAGCCGCCGTCAGCGGCGGTCTCCCGGATCAGGACCCGCGGATCGCGACGGGTGGCGCCCTGAGGCCGGCCCTCGACCTCCTGGTCTCACTCAACCTCCTGGTCCACGACCGCTCGGCCGGGCACTACGTGCCCGTCGACCCCGCGAGCGTGTCGTCGCACGTGGTCAGCCCGATGAGTCAGCAGGGGGCCGAGCTCCTCACCGAGTCGTCGGAGTGGGCTCGCGCCTTCGGTCAGCTGTCCCAGTCGTGGCGACGCTCGCCGTCGTCGGCGCGCGGCCCGATCTCGGAGTTCCACGACGCCGCCATCGCGACGTTCATCGAGGGCGCCGTCCGCGAGGCCGAGGTCGAGCTGTTGACCGCCCAGCCGCAGGCCGCCCGCGACAGCGCGCCGCAGTCGGTGGCCGCGCGGCTCTCGGTGGCGGCGCAGCGCGAGATCGCGGCGCTCGACCGCGGGGTGACCATGCGGACGCTCTACCAGCACAGTGCGCGCCGCCACGCCCCGACGCGCAAGTGGGTGGCCGAGGTCACCGCCCATGGCGCGGAGGTGCGGACCCTCGACGAGTTCTTCAACCGGATGATCGTCATCGACCGGCGACTGGCGATCATCCCGGGCGCCCCCGACCTGAGCATCGCGATCGCGATCCGGGAGCCCGGGCTCGTCACCTACCTGGTCGACGTCTTCGAGCGCGCGTGGGAGCGGGCGAGGGCCTTCAGCAACACCGGCCGCACCATGATGAACGACATCGCCAAGGAGCAAAGGGCGATGACGATCCGGATGCTGATCGAGGGCCACTCCGACCCGGTCAGCGCCAAGCGGCTCGGGGTCAGCGCGCGCACCTTCGCGGCATACGTCGCGGACCTCAAGGAGGAGTACGACGCGGAGACCCGCTTCCAGCTCGGCTACACGATGGGCCAGGCCGGCGTCTCCGGCCGCGAGGACGAGTAGAGGCGTCCGAAGGGCGCTGGACGGCGAGCCGGGACGGGACCGTGAGTCCCGTCCCGGCTCTCGTGCTCGAGACGGCCGATGGGGCGGCCTCCGGACGGCGGCTCATGGGGTAGCCGCCGTGCTGATCTCGAGTCTCCGCCTTTCTGAGTGGTCCTGTGTGGTCCTCGGTGGTGAGGGTGGGGCCTCAGTGGCCGTGCGCACGGAGGCAGGTCGGGCACCCCCAGGTCGTGTCGGCGTGGGCCGGCGCAGAGATCCCGATGACACCCACGCCCAGCACCGCTGTGACGATCATGAGACCTACTTTGCGCATCGCGTTCATCCTCACGTCAGTTCCTCCCCTTGGGCGGCACTCTTCCCCGGACACCCATTGTGGGGGCGCCGACGAGCTCACGGGACGGGAGCGTTGGGTCAGAAACTTGCAATGCAACTTCCTGCAACCCACCGGCGGGGGTCGGACGTACGCCCCAGGCCTCGTCGAGACGTGCGACGAGGCCTGTGAACTGGCGGAGGCGGCGGGATTTGAACCCGCGAGAGGGGTGAACCTCAACCCGCTTAGCAGGCGGGCGCCATAAACCGGACTAGGCGACGCCTCCCGACAGCGTGGACAGGCTACAAGCAGCGCTCGCCGGGCACCCAATCAGGCCGGACGATCGCCCGGGCTCGCGTCCGGAGCCGGATCCGGAGCGGATCCGGCGACGTGTGCGCGTCGCGGACGCGCCGTCGTACGTCGCGGGCGACGGTGTCCGGGTCTGCGGCCAGGGCCGCCATCGGGAGCCGGGTCGTCCGGCCGTCGGTCAGGGTCAGCACCAGGCACCGCTCGCCCCCGGGGCTCGCGGCGAGCACCTCGCCGACGGCCGACCAGGGCGCGGAGGCTTCGCCGACGCCGGAGAGCAGCCGTACGGCGTACCCCTCGTGGTCAGGCGCAGCGCCGGGGCCCGGCGCAGCAGCCACCACGCCCACGCCGCGACGAGCAGGAGACCGACCACGGTGACGGCACCCACCGGCACCCAGCCGCCCCCCACCAGGAGCCCGACGACGGTCACCACCGCGACCAGGACGCCGAGCGTCACGAGGCTGCGGCCCACCAGCCGGAACCCCAGGGCTGGGGCCAGGCGGTAGGAGGAGTCGCGCGCGGTCTCGGTCACGGCACGATTCAACCGGCACGGCGTCCGGCTGGCGAAACCGGAAGGCTCCCAGGCCTTGCCCAGACGCCCGCAGCGCGTCACAGTGGACGGCACGGCACAGGTCGGCCAGCACCAGGGAGGCCCCCCATGGCGGCGACGCAGACTCCTTCCTCGATCTCCTACGGCCTCAGCACGTCCACGACAACGTCGATGCGTGGCGCTGGACCGTGCGGCGACGACTCGTCCCGGTCCGCGACCTCCTCGTCGCGGAGCCGCTCCATCGGCGCGACGCCTGGCTCTCCGCTCGGGCCGCCTGCGTCGCTCCGCGAGCGCGACGCCCTGCTCGAGCGGCTCCACGACCTCTCCCACCAGGTGCTCGTCGCCACCGACGTCGACCGGGTGGTCACCCAGCTCGGCCGGCTCCTGGTCGACATCGAGCACCACCGGCAGCGCCTCCACGACCTCGCCTACGACGACGTCGAGCTCGAGATCGGCGGGGTCGGAGTAGCGGCTCCCGCACCACGGGCACGCCCTAGACTCGGCCCGGCGCGCCGCCGCTCGTGAGAGCTCGCGCGCTGGGAGGGGTGCCGAGTGGCCGATCGGAACCGCCTTGAAAGCGGTCGCTGGCAGAGATGTCAGCCGCGGGTTCGAATCCCGCCCCCTCT
>CAWCPG010000008.1:0-9678 GCA_963797325.1 uncultured Actinomycetota bacterium | reverse complement strand
GCGCCAACGCCGTCGTCCTCGAGGAGGCCGGCTGGACCGGCGCGGGTCGGGCGATGCTCCCGGGGCAGCCGTTCTCGTTGCTGATGAGCACCTACGCCGGGGATCGTCCCGAGTTCCTGCGCGAGGCATTCGTCTCCACCGTCGTCGACCAGACCAGGCCGCCTGACCAGGTGGTGCTGGTGCAGGACGGCCCGGTGGGCGAGGAGCTCGGCGCGGAGATCGAGCGGCTCAAGGCGGAGAGCCCGGTCGTCGTGACCCACGTGGTGATGCCCGAGAACCTCGGCCTCGGCCCGGCCCTCGACGCCGGGCTGCGGGCCAGCGACCACGAGGTGGTCGCCCGGATGGACGCGGACGACGTGAGCCGGCCGGACCGGTTCGAGAAGCAGCTGCCCGTGGTCGAGTCGGGCGCCGACATCGTGGGCTCGGGCCTGCTGGAGTTCGGCGAGTCGACGGGCGACGTCGTGGGTCGGCGTACCCCGCCGACCGACGCAGACGAGATCCGCCGGGTGGTCCGGTTCCGGGACCCCTTCAACCACCCCACGGTGGTCTACCGCCGCAGTGCGGTGCTGGCGGCCGGCGGGTACGCCGACCTGCGGCTGATGGAGGACTACCTGCTGTTCACCCGGATGGTCACCGGAGGTGCCCGGCCCGCCAACCTCGCCGAGCCGCTCGTCTACTACCGCGTCGGCGACGGTGCCTACGCGCGCCGCGGTGGGATGGGGCTGTTGCGCTCCGAGCTGGCGCTGCAGCGGCGCTTCCGCAGCCTCGGCCTGACCACGCGCCGCCAGTACCTGCGCAACATCGCGGTGCGCGGGGGGTATCGCCTGGTCCCCGAGGGTGTGAGAAAGGTCGCGTACCGCCGCCTGTTGGCCAACCGAACCGGTGCAACCCGCCGTTAGACTGGCGCGGGCCCGTGACGCCCGTGCCCAGCGCCCGGCACGATCCGCGCCCCCAACCCAAGAACAGAGCCAGCGCACCCGCCGGAGGAGATCCAGACGTTGACCGCCGAGAACCCCCACGACCTCGTCGTCGTCGGAGCAGGCTTCTTCGGGCTCACCATCGCCGAGCGGTGCGCTGCGGAGCTGGGCCTGAAGGTCCTGGTGCTCGACCGGCGCCACCACCTCGGGGGCAACGCCTACAGCGAGCGTGAGCCCGAGACCGGCATCGAGGTGCACAAGTACGGCGCCCACCTGTTCCACACCTCCAACGAGAAGGTGTGGGAGTACGTCAACCGGTTCACGACGTTCACCGACTACAAGCACCGCGTGTTCGGCAAGTACCAGGGCCAGATCTACTCGCTGCCCCTGAACCTCGCGCTGATCAACCAGTTCTTCGGCAAGAGCCACACCCCGCAGGAGGCGCGGGAGCTGATCGCGAGCCAGGCCGCCGAGATCGCCACCGAGGACGCCACCAACCTCGAGGAGAAGGGGATCAGCCTGATCGGCCGGCCCCTCTACGAGGCCTTCATCAAGGGCTACACCGCCAAGCAGTGGCAGACCGACCCCACCCAGCTGAGCGCCGACATCATCACCCGGCTGCCGGTGCGCTACACCTTCGAGAACGGCTGGTTCAGCGACACCCACGAGGGGCTGCCGACCGACGGCTACACCGCCTGGCTGACCCGGATGGCCGAGCACCCGAACATCGAGGTGCGGCTGGAGACCGACTTCTTCGCCGTGGCCGAGGACTTCAAGGGCAAGGTCCCGATCGTCTACACCGGGCCCGTCGACGAGTACTTCGGCAACAGCGAGGGTCGCCTCTCCTGGCGCACCGTCGACCTCGAGGAGTCGGTCGAGGACGTCGAGGACTTCCAGGGCACCGGCGTGGTCAACTACAACGACCAGGAAGTGCCGTTCACCCGGATCATCGAGTTCAAGCACTTCCACCCCGAGCGGGCGAAGACCTACCTGCCGGGCAAGACCGTGATCGTGCACGAGTACTCGCGCTTCGCCGAGGAGGGTGACGAGCCCTACTACCCGGTGAACACCGCCGAGGACCGCGAGAAGCTGCTGAAGTACCGCGAGCTGGCCAAGGCCGAGCCGATGGTGCTCTTCGGCGGCCGCCTCGGCACCTACAAGTACCTCGACATGCACATGGCCATCGGCTCGGCGCTCTCCATGTACGAGAACAAGCTCCGGCCCCACTTCAAGGACGGCGCCGCGCTGGCGTCGGGAGGGGTGGACGAGTGAGCAAGCGACTCCTGCAGCGACAGATCCTGCCCAAGGACCGCGACCTCGACGTGCTCAGCCTGTACGTCGACGCGGAGCCTGCGGTGCTCGACGCCGACAAGTACGACGTCGGCGGCAACCGTGGCGCCAAGGCCCTCAACGCCGCCGCCCTGCGCCAGGCGACCGCCACCGGCGCCGCGATCAGCGTCGACCAGATCGAGAGTCGCCACCGGCTGCGCGTCCCGGTGGGGGAGTGGCTCTCCTTCGGCACCTACTTCAACGCCTTCCCGGCCAGCTACTGGCGCCGGTGGACCGTGGTCACCGACGTCACCCTCACGGTCAGGGTGAGCGGGCGCGGTGCCACGGTCACGGTGTACCGGTCGATGGCCAACGGTCGCTCCCAGCGGGTGGATTCGCGCAGCACCGACGAGCAGGCCTTGGGCCACCTCGGCGACGACGACGAGGCCACCTTCGAGTTCGAGCTGCCGCTCAAGCCCTTCATCGACGGCGGCTGGTACTGGTACGACGTCATCGCCGGCGACACCGACCTGGTCGTGCACTCGGCCGAGTGGACCGCCGAGGTCCCCGAGGACAAGGCGCAGCACGGCACCACCACCGTCGGCATCACCACGATGAACCGCCCCGACTTCTGCGCCAAGCTGCTGCGCCAGATCGGCGAGGACGAAGACCTGCGGCCCTTCCTCGACCAGGTCCTCGTCGTCGACCAGGGCACCGAGAAGGTGGCCGACTCGGAGATCTTCGGCGAGGCCGCCGCGCTGCTCGGCGAGACGCTGGAGGTGCTCGACCAGGCCAACCTCGGTGGCTCCGGCGGCTACGCACGCGGCCAGATGGAGACCCTGCGCAAGGGCACGGCGACGTACTTCATGTGCATGGACGACGACGTCGTCTGCGAGCCCGAGGGGATCATCCGCGCGGTCACCTTCGGCGACCTCGCCCGACGGCCCACGATCGTCGGCGGCCACATGTTCAACATCTACTCACGCTCGCGCCTCTACAGCTTCGGCGAGATCGTGATGCCGTGGCGCTTCTGGTGGCGCTCGGCCCCCGGCGTCTTCCAGGACTGGGACTTCGGGGCGCGCAACCTGCGCTCCACCCGCTGGCTGCACATGCGCGTGGACACCGACTACAACGGCTGGTTCATGTGCCTGATCCCGACCAGCATCCTGGCCGAGATCGGGCTGTCGCTGCCGCTGTTCCTGAAGTGGGACGACTCCGAGTACGGCCTGCGCGCGAAGGCAGCGGGCTACCCGACGGTCAGCTTCCCCGGTGCGGCGGTCTGGCACGTGCCGTGGACCGACAAGAACGACGCCGTCGACTGGCAGTCCTACTACCACCAGCGCAACCGCTTCGTCGCCGCGCTGCTGCACTCGCAGTTCCCGCACGGCGGGAAGATGATCCAGGAGAGCTTCAACGTCCAGGTCAAGCACCTGATCTCGATGCAGTACTCCACCGCCGAGCTGCGCCTGAAGGCGCTCGAGGACGTCTTCGCCGGACCCGAACAGCTGCACGAGGACCTCGGGTCCAAGCTGGGCGAGGTCCGCGAGCTGGTCAAGCCCTTCGACGACGCCCGGCTGCAGGCCGACCCCGACGCGTTCCCACCGCCACGCCGCGCCAAGCCGCGCAAGAAGAGCGACAACGTCGTGGTGCCCTCATTGCCCGCGCGGCTGCTCTCCGGCGCCGTGGGCACCCTGCGGCAGTTCACCAAGCAGCGTGAGCTCGCCCAGGAGTACCCCGAGGGCTCGATCGCTGCCGTCGACGCCGCGTGGTACCGCCTGGCGACCTACGACTCGGCGATCGTGAGCATGCGCGACGGCACCTCGGCGGCCTTCTACCGGCGAGACCGTGACCAGTTCGTCGACCTGCTGCGTCGTACCGTCGAGATGCACCAGCGCCTGTACCGCGAGTGGCCGCGGTTGGCAGCGCTCTACCGCGACCAGCTCGGCGAGATCACCTCGCCACAGCGGTGGGAGAAGACGATCACGACGGCGGAGGCACCGTGAGGGCAGCGAACAAGCGTGAGCAGGCCGCCCGCGTCGACGAGCGCGGTCGGCGGGCCAACGCCGCGAAGCGTGCCCGCCGGCTGGCTGCCAAGCAGGCCGAGGCGATGCCCGTCGTGGAGGCTGCTGGCCCGCGCAAGGCGCGGGTCGTCGACGCCGAGCTGATCTCGCCTCGCCCCGGGGCGGCCTCTTCGAGGTCTTCCAGAACCGCTACCTGCTCCGGCTGATCGTCAACCGCCAGCTCGCCGCGATGTACGCCGCGTCGGCGCTCGGCCTCGCCTGGTCCTACATCCAGCCGGCACTGCGCTTCGCCGTCTACTACCTGGTGATGGGGCTGATCCTCAACCTGCACAAGGGTGCCCCGTTCTTCGCGATGCACCTGTTCACCGGCATGGTGGTGGTGCACTACTTCGGCGAGACCTGGAACGGCGGCACCCGCTCGATCTGGCAGAACAAGAACCTCATCCAGAAGATGCGAATGCCCCGGGAGATCTTCCCGGTCGCCTCGGCGCTGGTGGCGGCGTACCACACCATGCCGCAGCTGATCCTGCTCGTGGTGATCTGCCTCGTGGCGGGCTGGCACCTCACCTTCACCGCGATCGCCGCGGGACTTCTCGGCATCGCCATCCTGATCGCGTTCTCGATGGCGATGGCGCTGTTCTTCTCCGCCCTCAACGCCTTCTACCGCGACTTCCAGAACATCGTGCAGACGGTGCTGCAGTTCATGCACTTCCTGGTGCCGATGATGTACCCGTTCTCCCGCGTCTACGCCGAGCACGACACCCACCCGGTGCTCTACCAGGTCTACATGGCCAACCCGATCGCCCAGGCCGTGCTGCTGATGCAGCGGCTGTTCTGGTACCCGCTGATCGACCGACAAGAGCACGATCGGCGGACGTGCCTTCCCGCCCGACATGTTCGAGCGTGGCCTGATCACCCTGGTGCTGTGCATGCTGTTCCTGTGGCTCGGCCAGCGGTTCTTCGCCCGCGCCGAGGGCAGCTTCCCGGAGCGGCTCTGACATGACGGTCTCGATCCAGGTGGAGCACGTGACCAAGCAGTTCACGATGCAGTACCACCGCACCCTCAAGCAGATGGCCGTGGCCTCGATGAAGCGGCTGCCGTTGCAGGAGAAGTTCCTGGCCGTCAACGACGTCTCCTTCACCGTCGAGCAGGGCGAGTCGGTCGGCCTGATGGGCCTGAACGGCTCGGGGAAGAGCACCCTGCTCAAGGTGATCAACGGCGTGATGCGGCCCGACAAGGGCACGGTGCTCACCCGCGGCCGGATCGCCGGCCTGATCGCCACCGGCGCGGGTTTCCAGCCCCAGCTGACCGGTCGGGAGAACCTGTTCCTCAACGGCGCGATCCTGGGGATGAGCCAGGCCGAGACGCGGCGCAAGTTCGACGAGATCGTCGACTTCGCGGGGCTCGGCAAGTTCCTCGACACCCCGGTCTCGCACTACTCCTCGGGCATGTACGCCCGGCTCGGCTTCTCGATCGCCGTGCACGTCGACGCCGACATCTTCCTCGCCGACGAGGTGCTCGCGGTGGGGGACCGGCCGTTCAAGAAGAAGTGCATGGAGAAGATGCAGCAGATCCGCCAGGAGGGCACCACGATCTTCTACGTCAGCCACGCCGCCGCCTCCGTGAAGGCGATGTGCGACCGCGTGCTGGTGCTGGAGTCGGGCCACCTCAACTACGACTCGAAGGTCGTCGAGGGCGGCAGCGTCGACGGCGGGATCCGCTACCTGCACTACGACGACGACGACGAGGAGAACCAGTCCGACGACGTCGACGAGGAGCTCGGCGCCGACGTCTAGCCACGCGCGGCTGCGTTCTCGATGCAGTCGAAATCGGCTCGTAAATGCGTCTCCCTCGCATTTAATAACACCAGTGTAATTCGGCAATTACACATTTGTAATTCGGGCATTTAGGTTGCGGAATGCCCTGTAACTGGTGTGAAACTTGGTACTCGTGTGAATTCCTTCCCCCTCACATGGAGACCACTCGATGCGATTCAGCCGTGCCCGCTACGTCACGTTGTGCCAGCAATCCCTGGTCACGGCGACGGTGCTCGTGGTGGGTGTGTCGGCCGCCGGGGTCAAGACCCTCGACATCGTCCCGGCGCCCGCCCCGCTCACCGACGCACGCGGTACGACGGCGCGCCCACCCGCGCCGCGCCGCGTGCCGAACTCGACGCCGCCGCCCGCGCAAGACCGAGGTCGACGCGGCACCCGTGACGCCCAAGGTGCGCGAGGTCAAGGTCGCCCCGGCGCGATCGCAGCCGCAGACGCCCGCGGCGCACGCGGCCCAGCGACAGCCGGCGACCCGAAGGCCCAGCAGCGGACGCGCCCCGCGCCAGGTGCTGGTGGACCACAAGCCGCTCGTCGCCCTGTCCACCCCGCAGCGGGTGACCGGCTACGCCACGGTCGGCGTCACCTGGCAGCACGGCGTCGAGCTCGCCGAGAACCAGGTCGGCGTCCAGGTCCGCACCGAGAAGGCCGGCCGCTGGTCGGGCTGGGTGACCGTGCAGTACCACGACGACCACGGCCCCGACGGTGACGCCGGAGAGCTGACCGCGCACGCCCGGCCCGGCACCGACGCCCTGGTGATCGGCGACGTCGACCAGGTGCAGATGCGCGCCGAGAACGCGACCGGCCGCCCGATCCCCGACCTCCAGCTCGCCGTGATCGACCCGGGCACCGGGAAGATGGTCGCGCAGCGTCCCGCGATCGACACGGCCTCGCTCGCCTCCGCCGCAGCGCGGCCACGCCAGTCGGTGACGACCGACGGCACGGCACCTCCGACGACGTGACGCTGAGCGCCATGCGCAGGGCGCCCGAAGCCCTACATCTACTCGCGGGCGCAGTGGGGCGCCAACGAGAAGATGCGTGAGCAGGGCCTGCCGAACTACGGCACCGTGAAGACCGGCTTCATCCACCACACGGTCAACGCCAACAACTACACCGCGGCCCAGGTGCCGGCGCTGCTGCGCGGCATCTACGCGTACCACACGCAGTCCCGCGGCTGGCGCGACATCGGCTACAACTACCTCGTCGACCGCTTCGGCCGCATCTGGGAGGGCCGCTACGGCGGTGTCGACAAGGCCGTCGTCGGGCGCGCACACCCTGGGCTACAACGAGGTCTCCTTCGCGATGTCGGCCATCGGCAACTACGACATCGCCCAGCCGCCGCAGGCCGTCCTCGACGCCTATGCCCGGCTGTTCGCCTGGAAGCTCTCGCTGTACAACATCCGGGCCGACGCCACGCACCTCTGGGTGAAGAACCGCTACCTCAACGCCATCAACGGCCACCGCGACGTCGGGCCAGACCGCGTGCCCGGGGCGGTACCTCTACGCCAAGATCCCGACCGATCCGGGCGATGGCGCAGAAGATCCAGAACGCCGCCCAGACGGGCACCCCGGTGCCGCCGCCGAGCCGCCGACGCCGACCCGAACGCAGATGACCTCGCCGACCCAGGCGCCGAAGGCGCCGGTCGCCCAGCCGACGGCGATGCGCTTCCCGCGGTCGCTGAACCTGGTCGGCGACGCCGCCCCGGACCTCGTGCTGGAGCGCTCCGACGGCACCGTCTCGGTGCTGCCCACCGGTGGCCAGACGGGCTTCCGCGCGCCGGTCTCCACGCCGGTGAACTGGCGCTCCTTCACGTGGTGACCGCCGTCGGCGACGTCACCGGCGACGGCAAGGGCGACGTGCTGGTCCGCACCCGCAACGGCGTCAGCGGCATCTACGCCGGCGACGGCTACGGCCACGTGCGCGGACACGCCCTCGGCCTGACGCAAGCGCTTCCGCTACGCCGACCTCGTGATGCCCGCCGGCGACTGGAACCACGACGGCCACGCCGACGTGATCATGCGCGACCACCGGACCGGCTACCTGTGGCTGGTCGAGGGCGCCGGGCGGCGGCCGCTTCGGCGGCCACGCTGCTGAGCAAGTCGTTCCGCAGCTTCACCTCGGTGACCGTGACGCGGCGACCTCACCGGCGACGGCCGCCCCGACGTCGTGGGCCTGCACCGCAACCACTACCTCTACCTCGCCCGCGCGACGAAGAAGGGCACGCTCGCCGGGCTGGTCCGGCGCGGGCGCGTCGCCTCGGACGTCACCACGATCCTGGGCGGCACCCGCGACCTGACCGGCGACGGTACGGCGACCTGGTCGTCCGCACCCGCACGGGCCGGTGCGCTCCTGCCCGGGCGGCGCTGGGCCTGGTTCGGCCGCCCTCGGCCCGTTCCCGGCGTCCCGCTGGGCCGGCTCAGCCTGGCGCCGATGAGCGCCGGCACCGCGCCCGACCTGGTCGGGCGTGGGCGGCAACGGAGCGCCTGCGGTCGCCTCGCAGAACGGCCTGACCAACCTGCGCCCGATGCCGGCCAGCAACCTCGCCAGGCCGGCATCGTCCAGGTGCTCGACGTGGGTGACTGGAACGGCGACGGACGCGGCGACATGATCACCCGGCAGACCGGCGGCGACTCGCTGGTCCTGCGGCCGGGCTCGGCAACGGCCAGTTCGGCCACGGCGTGTGATGGAGCCACGGCTGGAAGTCGTTCACCCGCCTGGCCGCCGTCGGCGACGTGACCGGCGACCGTCACCCCGACCTGGTCGGGCGCACCGCCACCGGGTGTCACCGACGATCTTCCCGGGCAACGGCCGCAGTGGCTTCCTGGCGCCGGTGAAGGCGGCGAACTCCGTGCGGACCTTCAACCAGATCGGCACGGGCTACTGGAAGCCGCAGCAGTTCCCCAGCACCACTTCCTGGGAGCCGGCTCCGGTTCGTCCCCTTCCGGGGGACCGGGGTCGGGAGCCTCGGTGGCTACAACTGGGTCGTCGGTCCCGGTGACGTCGACGGCGACGGCAGACCCGACCTGGTCGCACGCGACTCTGCGGGCGCGTTGTGGCTGCTGCCCGGCACCGCGTCGGGCTATGCGCCACGACGGCTGATCGGGGAAGGCTTCGCGGGCTACCCGCTCGGAGGTTGATCAGCCGCCGCAGCTCGACGGTGGCCCGCTCGTCCCGGAGACGAGCGGGCCACGTCTCTTCGTCCGGGTGCGAGACCAGCACCACCGAGCCCCCGTGCACAAGCGGTGCGAGGAAGGCCGGCACGCCCTGGCCGGACGCCGGGTGCAGGTCGGTGAGCAGCCGCGCGCCGGCGTCGTGCTCGGGGCCGCGTCCCGAGCAGGTCCTGTGGTCGGTCGGGGCCGCCCCAGGCGAGGGGTCTCCGGACCCGGAGGGACCACGGCCGCGAACACGTCGCTCTGTCCGGGCCACGCCAGCCCGTAGTCGAGCACGCCGTCCGGCAGCGCTTCGGGGAACCGGACGGCGAACGGCAGCAGCGAGCAGGCGACGACTCGCCCCCGCCCGGGTGCGTCTCCCACGGTCGGGTCCGCAGACGACCACGGCGTGACGGCGGCGGGTCGGTGGTCACGGCAATCCCGCTGCCTCCAGGCCGCGCCGAGGAAGACCGGCACCAACCAGTGCGGGG
>CAWCPG010000007.1:0-7784 GCA_963797325.1 uncultured Actinomycetota bacterium | reverse complement strand
CCGGCCCGCTTGGAGGAGGAGCTCGAGCGGCTGATCGGGAGGCCCCTGAGTGGCCGGTTGGCATTCGACTTCGGCACCGATCTGCAGAGTCAGCTCGGACGCCGGTGGCGGACGTTGCTCAACCTGATCGTGGACGAGCTCGACCAACCGACCGACCTTGGGCGGAACCCGTTCGTGGGCTGCCACGTCGAAGCCCTGGTGCTGGACGGTCTCCTCCTGGGTCAGCGGCACAACCACAGCGACGTCGCCTTCCGGGACGGCCGGGCCGGGCCGAGCACGGCTGTCAGGCGTGCGGTCGAGCTGATCGAGGAGCGGCTAGCCGAGCCGTGGACGACGCTCCGCCTTGCCACCGAGGTGTACCTGAGCCCGCGAGCGCTCCAGGAGGGTTTCCGCAGAGACCTCGACACGACCCCGATGGCCTATCTGCGCCACGTTCGACTACGCCGGGCGCGAGAAGCGCTGAGGGCTGCTGACCGCGGCACCACCACGGTCCGCGCCGTCGCCGGGCGCATGGGAATCCTGCACATGAGTCGGTTCGCAGCCGCATACCGCGAGGCTTTCGGCGAGACCCCTTCGGAGACCCTCAACCGACCCGGCTGACGCCGAGCAGCGCGCTGCCCGTGCCGCAGCCCCGCGCGAGGCGAGGCAGAGGCTTGGGTGTCCGCCGACGGGGAATGCTCCGCCGGGGAGCCGCCGATTTCGCGGAACTTGTGCACGCGCGTCATCATGGGCGAAACGATGTGCGACGGTTCGACGCCGGCTCCCGACGATCTCGCACCACCGACGCACAGGAACGATCCCAACCTTGGCTTACCACGGCAAGCACCTCGCGCCCGGCTCGAGGCACCACGTCATCAAGGCCGTCGCCATCTCGACGGCAGCGGTGCTCGCGGTCCTCGCCGGCACGGTGTTCCTCACCTACCGTCACCTCGAGGGCAACATCTCGGTGTCGGAGGCTTTCAACCAGATCACCCAGCCGCGTCCCAAGACCGTGGACACCGGCGGCCCGGAGAAGCCGCTCAACGTGCTGATCATGGGCTCGGACTCCCGGAAGGGCCAGACCGACGTCCTGGGTTCGACCCCGGGCCTCTCGGACACCACGATCCTGCTGCACCTGTCCGCCGACCGCTCCCGCGCGTACGGCGTGAGCGTCCCGCGCGACCTCATGGTGTCGCGGCCCCCGTGCAAGAAGAACGACGGCAGCACCATCCCGGCCGAGAACCCGGTGCAGTGGAACGACGCCTTCGCGCTCGGCGGCGAGGCCTGCACGATCGCGCAGTTCGAGAAGATGACGAACGTCCGGGTCGACCACTTCGTCGTCGTCGACTTCAACGGCTTCAAGGACATGGTCGACGCCCTCGGCGGCGTCCCGGTCTGCGTGCCGCAGGAGGTCAACGACCCGATCGGGCGCATCTACCTCCCGGCGGGCAGCTACAACGTGACCGGCAACCAGGCGCTCAACTACGTGCGGGTGCGGCACTCGATCGGCACCACCGACACCGGTGACATCGGCCGGATGAAGCGCCAGCAGGCGTTCCTCGCCTCCATGGTCAACAAGGCCGTGTCGGGCTCACGCTGTTCAACCCGGTGCGTCTGGTGAAGTTCCTCAACGCCGGCACCAAGTCGCTGACCACCGACCCCGGCCTCTCGAAGCTCAAGGACCTCGTGCCGCTCGCCGAGAAGCTCCGCAACATCGGCCTCGACAACGTGCAGTTCCTCTCGATGCCGTTCCAGGCCTACGCTCCCGACCCCAACCGCCTCGCGGTGGCGCCGGAGGCGAAGAAGCTGTGGACCGAGATCCGCGAGGACAAGCCGCTGAGCAAGCAGTTCACCAGCGACGCGGCCAAGGCCTCACAGGGCGAGCCCGGGAGCAAGACCGGCAAGGACAACAAGCCGCACCCGACCCAGTCCGCCGAGGCTGCCCAGAACGGCCTCTGCGCCTGACGGTCCCGCGGGACGTCATACCCAGCGGTTGCTCCGGCGACCTCTCGGTATGACGTCCGCCGGGGTCGTACGTCGGGGTGGCGGCTGCGAAGGCCTCCACCGAGGCGAGGTCGAACTCGCCGTGGTCGGTGCCGACACCCTGGACGACCTGGGCGGCGGTGGCGTTGCCCAGGACGGCGGCCTGCGCCGGCGTACGCCCGTCGGCGATGCCGAGCAGGTAGCCGGCGCTGAAGGCGTCGCCGCACCCGGTGGTGTCCACGACGTCGACCTGGAAGGCGGGGACCCGGGTGGTGCCCTCGGCGGTGGCGACGAGCGCGCCGTCGCGACCGCAGGTGACGGCGACGCAGCCGACGCCCTTCGCGAGCAGGGCCTGCGCGGCGGCCTCGAGGTCGGCGGCGCCGGTGAAGCCGAGCAGCTGCTCGTCGTTGGGCAGGAAGTGGTCGACGTGGGGCAGGGCCGCCTCGACCCAGGCGAGCATGTCCGGGTCGCCCGGTGCGAGCAGGTCCACGGCGGTGACCGTGCCGTGGGCCCGGGCGTGCTCGAGGATCCCGGCAGCGGCCTCCCCGCCGAGGAACTCGGGCCCGCCGAGGTGCAGCACGTCGGCGGCGGCGACCCGGTCGAGGTCGACGTCGTCGGCGGTGTAGACACCGTTGGCCCCGATGCAGTGCCACGCCGGACGGTCGCCGTTCGGACGGACCGGCAGCACGCTCGCCGAGGTCTGTGCGTCCTCGCGGCTCACCAGGCCGCGTCAAGTCGATGCCGTGCTGCGCGAGCAGTGCGCGGAGCACGCCCGGCGAGCGGGTCGGTCCCCGTGGCGCCCATGCTCTGCACCTGGGCGCCCAGCTTCGCCAGCACCACAGCAGTGCCGCCGGCCGTGCCGGCCGGGGACATGCGGACCTGCTCGACGACCGCGCCCTCGTTGCCGGCCGGGATCGCCTCGACGTGACGGACGTGGACGTCGAGCACGTGCACCCCGAGCGTGACGACGACGGGACTGGTCATGAGCCCTCCTGGGCGGGTCGGGTGGTGCCGTACTTCCGCTCGATCGCGGTGCGGACGACGTCGTCCTGCTGCTCCTGGTCGAGCACCGCGGGCGTACCCACCACGGACGCGTCGCGGTAGACGGTGCACAGCCACTCGAGCAGGAGCGCGTGCTCGAGCGCCTTGGCGGGCGTGGCGCCCGACGGCGACGGAGCCGTGGTTGGCCATGAGCGCCGCCTGCCGCCCGTCGAGCGCGTGCGCGGACGTGGTCGGCGAGCGCGGCACTGCCGAAGGTGGCGTACGCCGCGACGCGGACCGGGCCGCCCAGGAGCAGCTGCTGGTAGTGGATCACCGGGAGCTCGTCGAGGACCGTCGACATCGCGGTGCTGACCGGGGCGTGGGTGTGCACCACCGCGGACTGGCCGATCGCCGTCGGCGAGCCGGTGCAGGCCGAGGTGGAGGTCGAGCTCGGAGGTCGGCTCGAGGTCACCCTCGACGAGGCGACCGTCGAGGTCGACCACGACGACCTGCTCGTCGGCGATCGCGGCGAAGTCCGCCCCGCTGGCGGTGACCGCGACCCGGTCGCCGGACGCGGGCGCTGACGTTGCCCGCCGTGCCGATCACGAGTCCCTGCGTCGGAGGCGCGGCGGCAGGCGGCGACCACCGAGCCGCGGAGCCCGGCGAGGTCGACCTCGCTCATGCCGCCGTCATCCGTCGCTCGCCGGCACGCCGTCGCGACCGGCCGGGGTCGCGTAGAGGTCGAGGTAGGTGGTGACCACCTTGACCGCCTCGCGGAGCACCACCTCGTCGCCGGTGATCTCCCGCTCGAAGGCGAGCTGGAACAGCCGGTCGCCCATCTCGACGGCGATCCGGGCGATCTGCTCGGTGCCCTCGTCGGTGACAAGGCCGAGACCCAGGGCGAGGGCGTGGAGGTCGTGGGCGACCTGGGCGTTGTGCTCGCGCCCGTACTCCCGGATGGCCTGGTTCGTCCTGCCGCGTAGCCAGATCTCCACGAAGGCGGGTCGGTCGCGGTAGACGGTGACGAACGCGTTCATCGTCGTGGCGACGATCCCGGCCACACTGAGGCGGTCGAGGGACCCGAGGTCCGTGGCGACCTGACGGTCCATCTCCGCGATGTCGCGCTCGACGAGCGCCAGGAGGATGTCGTCCTTGTCGGCGAAGTACTGGTAGAGCGAGGCCACCGGCACCTGGGCCCTCTCGGCGATGCCACGGGTGCTGAGCCGGTCGACCCCGTCGTCGACGACGAGTCGGGCGGCGGTGTCGAGGATGCGCTCCACGCGCTCGCGGCTCCGGGACTGCTGCGGGCACGCGGCGCTTGCGCTGCGTCCCCGGCCCGGGGCCGCCGTGGGAGGGGGCTGGGTCACGGCGCCAGGATACCCATTTCCAGAACATGAGACACGTTCAGGTCGAGCTCAGCGCTGCCGTCCTGGTCACCGCGCGGCGTTCGCGCACCAGGTCAGGTAGCCGGCCGGGTCGTTGGTGATGACCATGTCCGTGCCCGCGTCGTTGGCGAGCTTCCACGCGGTGGCCTCGTCGGCGCCCCAGACCCCGAAGGGCGTCCCGGCGGAGTGCATCGCCGTGCTCCAGTCCGCAGTCAGTGTCGAGGCACGGACGTCTCGAACCGCTCGGAGCCGCTGCGTTCGCGACGTCCGGCAGCGAGGCGCTGTAGGTGCGCCGCGTGTCGATCCCCGGGTTGAGCTGGTGGAAGCCGGCCAGCAGGTCCGGGTTGAACGAGATCGCGTGCACCTGCGACCCGATGCCCAGGTTCGCGATCGTGAGCGCGAGCGTCTGCTGCGCGCTGTCCGGGAGGGCCTTGAGGTCGAGGATGACGAAGGAACCCGGGTGGCGCTTGACGATCCTCAGGATCGACCAGGGCGAACGGGACCTTCTGGCCGTCGTCGGTGGAGAAGCTGCGGACCTGGCTCGCCGTCAACGTAGAGACGATCCCGTGGCCGTCGGTCGAGTGGCCCACCCGCGCGTTGTGCATGAGGACGATCCGACCGTCCACGGTGGTGCGCAGGTCGACCTCGGCACCGACGCCCATGTCGATCGCCGCCAGGACCGAGCCCTTGGTGTTCTCGGTGTGGTCGTAGGTCACGCCCCGGTGCGCCGCCACCGGGCGCAGCTGCCGGCCGCCGCCACGGCGGCGCCCTGGGTCGCGACCAGCACGACGGGGAGGGTCAGGAGGGTCAATGCCGCCGACGCGACAGACCGCGCGTTTCGCACGAACATGATCATCCATCCCCCTGGAGGACATTGCAGACAGTTCGCCGATCTGTGTCCAGGGCCCTCCGTCCCGGCACCTCGGTGGGCCCGCACGCCGTACCTCGACACGCCGCCGCGTGACCGACAAACCTGACGCTCGTTCACCATGTGGCGGCCGCCTGCCGCCGATCCGACGACCCTCTGCAGAGGAGCCCCCGTGACCCACGCGCCCCGCGAGTCGACCAGCCGCACCGCGGCAGTGAGCCGCCGCTCCCTGCTCGGGGGCGCCGGAGCCCTCGGCGCCCTGACCGCGAGCCAGCTCTGGACGCCCGCCGAGGCGGCCACGTCGCACGGGTCCCTGCCCAGGTCCGTCGACGTCGTCGTGGTCGGCGGCGGCCTCTCCGGCCTCGTCACCGCCCGTCGGCTCGCGCGCCGGCGGCGCGTCCGTGCTCGTCGTCGAGGCCCGTGACCGGGTCGGCGGCCGGCTGCTCAACCACGAGCTGCGCAACGGGTCGGTCATCGAGTCGGGCGGCGCCTTCGTCGGCCCGACGCAGGACCACATCCTGGCGCTGGCCGAGGAGCTCGAGGTCAAGACGTTCAAGGAGTACGTCGAGGGCAACAACATCTACGTCAAGGGGCCGCTCACCATCCCCTACACCGGCACGATCCCGCCGGACCCGACCGTGCTGCCCGACGCCGCCGCAGCTCCAGGCGCGGATCGACCAGATGGCCTCCGAGATCGCCGTCGACGCGCCCTGGTCCCACCCCAACGCCAGCAGTGGGACGAGACGTCCTTCGCCACCTGGGTGCGCGAGAACACCGCCAACCCGCAGGTGCGCGACCTGCTGCTCTGCTACACCCAGGCGGCCTTCGGCAGCGACGGTGAGGACTTCTCGCTGCTCTTCCTGGTCTGGTACATCGCGACCGCCGGCAACGAGAACAACGTCGGCACCTTCGAGCGCTCCTCCGGCACCGAGGGCGCCGCGCAGGACGCCCGCTTCGTCGGCGGCTCGCAGCGCGTGCCCCTCAAGCTGGCCCGGCAGCTCGGCGACCGCGTCGCCCTCAACGCGCCGGTCCGCCGGATCAAGCAGACCGCGAAGCACGTCGACGTGCACACCGACCGCGGCACCGTGCGCGCCCGGCGCGTCGTCGTCGCCTGCCCGCCGGTCACCGTCCTCGGGATCGACTGGGACCCGATCCTCCCGCAGCGCCGCAACCAGCTGCTCCAGCGGATGCCGATGGGTGCGCTCATGAAGTGCGACGCCGTCTACGAGACGCCGTTCTGGCGCGAGGACGGCCTGTCCGGCTCGGGCCTCAACACCACCGGCGCGGTGCGCACGTCCTTCGACAACTCGCCGCCCGACGGCTCCGTCGGGGTGCTGCTGTCCTTCGTCGGCGGGTCGACCTGGCAGCAGTACGGCCTCATGTCCAAGGCGAAGCGACGCCAGGCCGTGCTCGAGGGCTTCGCCGCGATCGTCGGCGACAAGGCGCTGAAGCCCATCCAGTACGTCGAGCACGACTGGACCCGCGAGCGCTGGACCCAGGGCAGCCCGGTGGCGGTGCAGACCCCGGGGTCGATCCACGCCTTCGGCAGCAGCATCCGGCAGCCCTTCCAGCGGGTGCACTGGGCAGGCACCGAGACCTCGACGTACTGGGCCGGCTACATGGACGGCGCCGTCCGCGCGGGGGAGCGTGCCGCTGCCGAGGTCCTGGACCGGCTGTGAGGCTGCGACCCCTCGCCGCCCTGGTCGCGGCAGCCGCCGCGACGCTCGCCGTCCTGCCCGTTGCCGTCCTGCCCCGCTGCCGGGGTCCAGGCAGCCCCGGCGCGTGAGCGTTGGGACACGAAGGTCCTCGCGCACGTGCAGAGCCCGGGCTACCCGGCGTTCGTCTACGCCCACCCCGACGGCCGGGTCTACGCCGGCACCTACAGCAACCCGACGGGCGACACGATCCCGTCCCGGGTGTTCGAGTGGACCCGCAGCGGGACGTTGCAGAGGTCGTGGACGGTCCCACGTCAGGACCTCGTCCTCGGAGCACGGCGTCCAGGTCGCCACCAGTGACGCCCGGCGGCCGCCTCGTCGTCCTGGAGAAGTCCCACGCCACGGTGCTCCTGCTCAACACGCGGACGGGCCGTTTCTCGACCTACGCCGCGCTCCCGGACCTGCCGACCTGTGCCCCGGGCTCCGAGCCCGACGGCACCTGCACGCCCAACGTCGTCGACTCCCCGGCCATCCCCAACTACGCCGCCTGGGGCCGCCGCGGCGTCCTCTACGTCACCGACTACGGCCAGGCCGTGATCTGGCGCGTCCCGCCGGGCGGGGGCACGCCGAAGCCGTGGTTCGCCGACGCGCGGCTGGACGGCTCGGAGTTCGGCACCGCGGGCCTGCTCATGGAGCCCGGTCACCGCTCGCTGCTGCTCACCCAGCAGTCGTCGGTCGACGGCCCCGAGGCCACCCAGGGCAAGCTCTACCGGCTGAAGATCCGCCACGACGGCCGCCCCGGCCGGATGACGAAGCTCTGGACGAGCCTGCCCGGCGACCTCCCCGACGGCTTCGGCATTGCCCGCTCCGGACGGATCTACGTCGCGGACGCCGGCCTCTCCAACCAGCTCGTCGTGCTCTCCCCGACCGGTG
>CAWCPG010000006.1:0-130759 GCA_963797325.1 uncultured Actinomycetota bacterium | reverse complement strand
CCTCGAAGAGGATTTCGCCGACGTCGACCTGGCCGGCCGGTCCCTCGAGAGGTCCGTTCGTCGATTGCGACTTCACCAACACCTCGCTCGTCGACGTCCGGACCAGGCGGGCCACCTTCAGTCGCTGCCGTTCGTCGGCACCGAGCTCTACGGCATGTGCATGAATCCAGCTCGTTCGCCTCGTGCACGTTGAACGTGCTGCGCTGCATGGGGTGACGCTGATCGGCTGCCGGTTGACCGGGTCGACATTCACCGACTGCCGGATGCTGCCGATCACGATCCGGGACTGCGACCTGACCCTGGTTCACTGGCCGGCGCCAGCTCGCCGGCGCTGATCTCTCCGGTCTGCGGATGCGGGAGGCGAACCTGGTGGGCGCCAACTTCTCCGGGTGCGACCTTCGGGCCGCCGACCTGACCGGTGCCCGGCCGCAGCGGCTCGACCTGACCGGCGCCGACCTACGGGGCGCGCGGGCCGACGCAGCGTTGTGGGTCGGGGCGACCCTGGTCGGGGCGGTTGTCGATGTCGAGCAGGCGGTGCTGTTCGCGGCCGCGCATGGGCTCGTGTTGGGGACCGACGGAGCGGGCGAGCCCGAGCGAATCAACTGCCGCGATCAGGGCCCAACGTCCGCGGGCGGCTCGCCCGACCACGAGATGCAGCCGCCGCCGGATCCGCGCCCGCAGGCCCTTGTCAACTGGGGCGGGAGTGGGGACGTCGACCTCGATCGCCGCGGCCCGTTCGTGCAGCCGCGCGCGGACGTCGTCGGGGGTATACGCGCGCCGCTGCCGTTCGTTCCGGGCCACCACGGCGCCGGTGGCCGCGACACCGGCCAGTCCGGCGACACCGATCCACTTCCACAGCCGCATCTGGCTAACCTAGCCGGATGCCCCTGCACCGACCCGGCGACCGGCTCACCCTTGATCGAGCCGTCGAGCTGACCCGCACGGGTGACGTCTGGCTGTTTCGTGGGTCAACGCCCGCCGATCGGGCCATCCAGACGCTGACCAACTCTCCGGTCAATCACGTCGGGATGGCCGTGGTGCTGGACGACCTGCCGCCGCTGTTGTGGCACGCGGAACTGGGAAAGTCGTTGCCGGACATGTGGACCGGCGGGCGGCAGCGCGGGGTGCAGCTGCACGACCTGCACGATGCGGTCACCCTTTGGAACACGAAATACGGGGCGCGGGCATGGCTCCGGCAGCTGCACTGCGACGTGACGAAGGAGATGGAGGACGCCGTGCTGACGACGATCGCGCGGCTGGACGGCAAACCGTTCCCGACCACCAAGGGTCTCGCGCAGGGCTGGCTGACCGGCCGCCTGCGTTATCACCGGTCCTCCGAAACGATCTACTGTGCCGAACTGGTCGCCGTGACCTACCAGGCGATGGGTCTGCTGGCCGCCGAGCGCCCGCAGAACTGGTACGACCCCGGCCGGTTCTGGAGCGGTGACCGGCTGGAACTGCGACTCGGCGCCAGCCTCGGCGACGAGATCGCCGTCGGGCCGCACCACTGAATTCGGCGCAGACGTGCGCGGATTGCCCGGTGATGACCCGCCCGACGGTGACCCGGACCGTCGGATAGCGTCGAAGCATGACGACGAACGACAAGGCCCTCACGCTCAAGGCGCTGCACGAAGCTCCCGAGATCCTGCGGGTGGTGAACGTCTGGGATGCGATCAGCGCGAAGGTGGTCGCCGATCTTCCCGGGACGAAGGCCATTGCGACCGCGGGCCACTCGATCGCCGCGAGCCTCGGGTACCCGGACGGCGGCATGCCGCTGGACGTCGCGCTTGCCGGGGCGAAGACGATCGTGGATGCCGTTGATCTGCCGGTGTCGGCCGATCTCGACGACGGGTACTCCGATCCGGCCGAGACGATCCGGCGCGCGATCGGGTTCGGCGTCGTCGGCGCCAACGTCGAAGACCGCCTGCGCCCGTTCGAGGAGTCGGTGGCCCGGGTGGCCGCGATCGTGGCCGCCGCCGAGAAGGAGGGCGTCGCCTTCCAGCTCAACGCCCGCACCGACGCCATCGCCCGTGCCGGTGACCGTCCGATCGAGCAGAGCATCGAGGACGCGATCGCGCGCGGCACGGCGTTCCTCGACGCGGGCGCCGCGCTGGTGTTCGTGCCGGGGGCGTTCCGCCGTGAGGTGGTCGAGCAGATCGTCGCCGGCCTCGGTCGCGGCAAGCTGTCGGTGATCGGCGTGCCCGGCGCTCTCCCGGCGGCCGAGTATCAGGAGCTCGGCGTCGCGCGCATCTCCTACGGCCCGCTGACCCAGCGCGTCGCGCTGCGGGCGCTGCGCGACCTTGCGACCGATCTCTACGGCGACGGGGTCATCCCCAAGGACACGCCCGCACTCAACTAGGGTGTCGCCACAACGGGCCCGATGGTCGCCACAACCGCACGTGCTTCTGGACAACCCCCGGAACACGTGTGGAGTACCAACAAGCGTTGTGGCGACGCCGATCTCACTGAAAGATCGCGTCTGCCGCGAGTGCCAGCCGCGATCTAGACGAACGCGGACTTACCGGTGATGGCCCGGCCGACGATCAGCGCATTGATCTGTGCGGTGCCCTCGTAGGAATACAGCGCCTCGGCATCGGCGAAGAACCGCACCGCATCCCGATCCAGCAGGATCCCGTTGCCGCCCATCACTTCCCGCGCCCAGGCCGCGGTCTCCCGCAATCTCGTGGTGGAATACCACTTGGCCAGTGCCGCCTGCTCATCACGGAAAATGCCCTGTTGCTGGAGCTGCGACACCCGCACCGCCATGCCGAGGGACGCGGTGATGTTGCCGAGCATGCGGGCCAGCAGATCCTGCACGAGTTGGAAGTGCCCGATCGGTTTGCCGAATTGCTTGCGCTCCTTCGCGTAGTCGACGGCGGCGTCATACGCGCCGATCTGACAGCCGACGGCCGACCACGTCACGCCGCCCCGGGTGGTCCGCAGCACCCTGGCGGTGTCCCGGAAGGAATTCGCGTTCTGCAGCCGATTCGCCTCGCTCACCCGGCAATCGGTCAGCACGATGTCGGCATTCTGCACGGTCCGCAGTGATGCCTTGTTCTCGATCTTGGTGGCGACGAAACCGGGGGTGTCCTTCTCCACGACGAAGCCCTTCACCTGGTCGTCGTCCACATCGCGCGCCCAGATGATGGTCAGGTCGGCGAATGTCGCGTTCCCGATCCAGCGTTTTGCGCCGTTCAGGATCCACTCGTCCCCGGATCGTTTCGCGGTGGTCCGCATGCCGCCGGCGACGTCCGATCCGCCGTCCGGCTCGGTCAAACCGAAGGCGCCGATCAACTCCATCCGCTGCATGGCCGGTAGCCATCGTTGCTGCTGCTCGGCGGACCCGCACAGCACGATCGTGCCCATGGCCAGTCCGCTGTGCACGCCGATGAAGGTGGCGATCGAGGGGTCGACCCTGGCGATCTCCAGCCCGATGAACCCGGTCAGCAGCTGACTGGCGGGCGTGGCGCCGTCCAGGCCGTAGGCGCGTCCGATGATGCCGACGTCGGCCAGTGGCTTGATGATCTGGAACGGGAACTCGGCCCGCGCCCAGCACTCCTGGGCGACGGGGGCGACGTGCTCGGCCATGAAGCTGCGGGTCCGTTGCACCACCTCCCATTCCGCCGGCGTCAGCATCGCTTCGTAGCCGAACAGGTCGGCGGTCATGAGATCAGGGGGGCTGGCGTCCGGCGCCGAGTCGACGAGTTCTTGTGGGGCAGACATCCGTCCAACCTAGGCGTGCCGGTCGGGGTGCGTTGGAAGGGACCGCGCGGCGTCGCGCCCTGTTCCCTCGATTGCCGCGGATCTGTAGCGTCCTGCTGAACGCGGGTGAACGAGGGGAGCGCCGTCCATGGGCAGGGGGTTGGCCGCGGCGATCGTCACGGCGGCGGTTCTGCTGGTGGCGGCCGGATGCGGCAATGACGCCACCGAACCGGCCCCGCCTCCGTCGGTCAGGTTCACCTTCGCAGACCCGTCAGCCACCGTCGGCAGCCCGACCTCGGCATCGGTGCCGAACGGGGTACCCAGCGGGCTGCCGACCGACCAGTCGCTGTCGACCCAGCCATGGCCGGACGGCCTGACCCCCGCCCAGGTCACGTCGGCGCAGGCGGCTCTCGGCGCCTACCAGCGGTACTGGTCGGTGATGGACTCGATCGCCGGCAACCCGGGTGCTGACGCGGCTGCGCAGGTCGCCGACGTCGCGACCGCCGAAGCGGGCGACGACATGCTCACCACCGCGCAGGACCTGGCGGCGGCCGGCCAGCATTCGGTCGGCGGCACCGCGGTCGACCCCAGGGTCACCGGCGTGGCCGGCGGGGTCGTCAGCCTGACCGCCTGCGTCGACACCAGCGCCGCGGACATCGTTGACGGGAGCGGTGTCTCGGTTCGGCCACCCGATGCGCCCGGGTCGTATCGGCGCTACGTGTCGACGGCCCAGGTCGCAGTGTTCAACGGGGGTCAGTGGTTGGTCGCGGTGGATGACGCCGATCGGGCGAGGACGTGCTGACGACCGTCGTCCGTCCGAGCCGGGCCGGGGTGCCGGGCCGGGATGGCATCATGTGCTCTCGTGACAGCGACGATCCTGGACGGCAAGGCCACCCTCGCCGCGATCAAGTCCGAACTCCGCGGCCGGGTGCAGGCGCTGGCCGCCCGTGGTGTGGTCCCCGGCCTTGGCACCGTCCTGGTCGGTGACGACCCGGCCAGCCGCTGGTACGTCGCCGCCAAACACCGGGACTGCGCCGAACTCGGCATCGCCAGCATCGCGCGCGAGCTGCCCTCCGGTAGCAGCCAGGCCGAGGTCGAGGCCGTCGTCGACGAACTCAACGCCGACCCGGCGTGCACGGCGTTCCTGGTGCAGCAGCCGACCGGGCTCGACGAATACGCCATCCTCAGCCGGGTTGATCCGACCAAGGACGTCGACGGGTTGCACCCACAGAACCTGGGTGCGCTGGTGTTGGGCAAGGCCGCGCCGCTGCCCTGCACTCCGCTCGGCATCGTCGAGCTGCTCCGTCGGTACGAGATTCCGATCAACGGGGCGCATGCCGTCGTTGTCGGTCGCGGGCTCACCGTTGGCCGGCCGATGGGCCTGCTGCTGACCAGGCGCAGCGAGAACGCGACGGTCACCCTCTGCCACACCGGTACCCGGAACCTGCCTGGCGTGGTCCGGCAGGCCGACATCGTCATCGCCGCCGCGGGAGTGCCCTGGCTGATCACCGCCGACATGGTCAAGCCCGGCGCCGCCGTCCTGGACGTCGGGGTCAGCCGGGTCAACGGACGCATCGTGGGCGATGTCGCGCCCGAGGTGGCGGAGGTTGCCGGGTTTGTCGCGCCCAACCCCGGTGGTGTCGGGCCGATGACCAGGGCGATGTTGTTGTCCAATGTGGTGGACGCCGCAGAGGCGTCCTAGTCGGACCCGACGAAGGAGGGGCCGCCATTCATGATGGCGAACGGACGGGAATCTGTAGTCACGTGTGCGACCGTCGACGGTGCCGATGAGAGGAAGCTCAGTGCCCTGGAACGCCAGTTGACGACCGACCGGCCGATGCTGCGCGCCATCCCGATCACGGTGGTGTTGACCATCGTCGCGGGCGCTCTGGTCTTGATCTCCTTTGCCTACTGGCGTCGCGGGGCCTTCGCGCTCGGCATGGCCATGCTGCTGGCCGGCGTGCTCAGGGCAATGCTGAGCGATCGGACGATCGGGGTGTTGGCGGTGCGGGGCAAGAAGTTCGACCTGCTGTTCTACTTCGCGACGGCCGCGTTCATGTTCGTGGTCACGGTGGGGATCGGCTAGCTCTGCCTACTAGCTGTGCGGCAGGTAGGCGGCCGGCACGACCCCGAGCCGGCCGGCCTGGTAGTCCGCGAAGGCCTCCTGCAGCTCCTGCCTGGTGTTCATCACGAAAGGTCCGTACATCGCCACCGGTTCGTTGATCGGTTCTCCGCCCAGCAGCAACAGTTCGACCCCACCGGAATGCCTTGCGTCCTGGGTGTTCTCGGCGCCGATGGTGAGGAAGTCGCCGCCGCCGAACACGGCCAGCTGACCTTCCAGGAGCCTCTCGCGTGACTCGCCGACGGTGGCCGTACCGCCGAGATTGAAGATCAGGGCGTTGTGCTCGACGGGCCACGGCAGCCGCAGCTGCGCACCGGGGTGCACGGTGGCGTGCACCAAGGTGATCGGGGTGTGCGTCGAGCCCGGTCCGCGGTGGCCGCCGAGTTCGCCGGCGATGATGCGCAGCAGTGCGCCACCGTCCGCGCTGGTCACCAGCGCCACCCGGGCCGATTGGATGTCCTGGTAGCGCGGATCGGCGAACTTCATCGCCTTGGGCAGGTTCACCCACAGTTGAAAGCCGTGGAAGAGGCCGCCGGATGCCACCAGATGCTCCGGTGGGGTTTCGATGTGCAGGATGCCGGCTCCGGCCGTCATCCATTGGGTGTCGCCGCCGCCGATCAGTCCGCCGCCGCCGCAGGAATCGTGATGCTGCATCTCGCCGTCGATCATGTAGGTGACGGTCTCGAAGCCGCGGTGCGGGTGCCACGGCGTGCCCTTCGGCTCGCCCGGTGCGTAATCGACCTCACCCATCTGATCCAGGTGCAGGAACGGATCGAGGGTGGCGAGGTCGACACCGGCAAACGCCCGGCGGACCGGGAAACCCTCACCCTCGAATCCATGGGTGGACGTGGTGATGCCGCGGACCGGTCGGGCCAGCGCCAGGGCGGCATCCGGCGTTGGGACGCGAGGCAGGGTGAGCACGCTCGGAACGGTGACGGCTGGCATCGCAGACCTCTCAGCTGATCAGACTTCCGATGGTAGCGGTTCTATGCGTTCGCATACTTCTACTCGGGCAGCCCCGGCTGACCCCAATGTCCGATTCTGCCGCATGCTTCCGTCGTCGGCGAAGATTTCGCTCCGAAGGCCAAACCGCCACACTCCGGCCGTTCAGTCCGAGGCCGCGCGGCTCAGTCCTCGGCTGCGCGGCGTGGCCGGCCACCCGCAGCGGACCCGGAAGGCAGGCTCCTGCGGGTCGGACGGGCCGTGGAGCGGGCCACCGGCCGCGCGCCTTTGCCCTGCTCGGGCAGGGACCCGGGCACCGCGGCGCGACCGTTCTGCAGTCGGCTGAAGACCCGAGCGAGCGTTTCGGCCTCCCCGTCGCTGAGCTTCGAGGTGAATTCGCGCTCGATACCGGCGATGTGCACGACGGCGGCGCTGCGCAGGGCCGCCCGGCCCGCCCTGGTCATCCGGACCAACACCCCGCGGCCGTCGTTCGGGTCGGGGAGCCGCTCGACCAGGCCCTCCTCCTCCAATCGGGCGACCTTGCGGGAAAGGCCGGGCTGGGACAGCAGGACCAGGTTGACCAGGTCGCGCAGGCGGAGCAGGCCGCCGTTCTCGGTGAGTTGCACCAGGATGTCGTAGGTGCTGACAGCGGGATCTTCCCGGCGTCATCGAGTTCTCGTCCCAATTGCGACATGGTCTGCGCATGGACGTGCAGCATGCCGACCCACGCATCCTTGCGGTCGCCCTCGAAGCGTCCCGACCCCATGTCCGTCCCCCCAGCCGTTCGTGAGCCGGTTCCACGGTGGGCCCCTACCCACCGCATCCCACCCCGGAGCCTTGACGGTACGGTCTGCCCGGAGATCCTGCACCACCATGACCGCCCGGACCACCCAGATGCCGGGCGTCGATGAACCTGATGGCGCCTTCGGAGGGAGACGACAGCTCATGTCGAAGATCAAGGTCACGGGCACGGTCGTCGAACTGGACGGCGACGAGATGACCCGCATCATCTGGCAGTTCATCAAGGACAAGCTGATCCTGCCGTACCTGGACGTCAACCTCGAGTACTACGACCTCGGCATCGAGAGTCGCGATGATACCAACGACCAGATCACCATCGACGCCGCGCACGCGATTCAAAAGCACGGCGTCGGCGTCAAGTGCGCGACCATCACTCCGGACGAGGCGCGGGTCGAGGAGTTCGGCCTGAAGAAGATGTGGCGCTCGCCGAACGGCACCATCCGCAACATCCTGGGCGGCGTCATCTTCCGCGAGCCGATCATCATCTCCAACATCCCGCGGTTGGTCCCGGGGTGGACGAAGCCGATCATCGTCGGCCGTCACGCATTCGGCGATCAGTACCGGGCCACCGACTTCAAGTTCCCCGGCAAGGGCAAACTGATGATGTCGTTCATTCCGGAAGACGGTTCCGCGCCGATCGAGGCGCTGGTCTATGACGCGCCCGCGGCCGGCGTCGCGCTGGCCATGTACAACCTGGACGACTCGATCAGGGACTTCGCGAAGGCCTCGCTGAACTACGGCCTGGCCCGCAACTACCCGGTCTACCTGTCGACCAAGAACACCATCCTCAAGACCTACGACGGCCGGTTCAAGGACATCTTCCAGGAGGTGTTCGACACCGAGTTTGCCGTGCAGTACAAGGAAGCCGGCCTGACCTACGAGCACCGGCTGATCGACGACATGGTCGCCTCCGCGCTCAAGTGGGAGGGCGGGTACGTCTGGGCGTGCAAGAACTATGACGGCGACGTCCAGTCGGACACGGTCGCGCAGGGCTTCGGGTCCCTGGGGCTGATGACCTCGGTGCTGTCCACTCCGGACGGCAGCGTGGTGGAGGCCGAGGCCGCGCACGGCACCGTCACCCGGCACTACCGGCAGCACCAGGCCGGCAAGCCGACGTCGACCAACCCGATCGCGTCCATCTACGCCTGGACCGGCGGGCTCAAGCACCGCGGCAAGCTCGACTCCACCCCGGAGGTGATCGGCTTCGCCGACGCGCTGGAGGACGTGATCATCAAGACCGTGGAGAGCGGCAAGATGACCAAGGACCTGGCGGCGCTGGTCGGCCCCGACCAGCCGTGGATGACCACCGAGGACTTCCTCAGCGCGCTGGACGAGAACCTCGCGGCGCGGCTGGGCTGAGCCGGGGCCGGGCTCGTTGGCCCGCTCTACACACGGAACTTCGCGCCTCTACGTGCTGCAGTACGTCCGCGGCCAATGGAACGTGTGTAGAGCAGGCTGTGCACGGATGAGCGCGGTCACACCGGCCAGCGCGGCATCTCGGTGCCCTGCGCGAAGAACATCCACTCGTACCGGCTGGACCGCTCGAACTCCGCGGCCATGACGGTGAGCTGGTCCGCCGAGGCCCGCGTCGCCGCCCGGTCGGTCAGCGCGATGGCCGTCGCGGTGAGCTCGGCGAACTCCGGGTCGGCGTAGGTGTCGATCCACGCCGCGTAGGGATGGTCGGTCGAACCCGGATGGGCACGCAGCGCCGCCAGTCGCTCGCCGATGTGGTGGTACAGCCAGAAGCACGGCAGCACCGCCGCTATCGCCGCCGGATAGTCCCCGGCCGCGCAGGCCCGCTGCAGATGGTCGACGTAGGCCGCGGTGACCGGTGAAACCTCAACGCCCGCAAGGCTTTCGCTGTCCTGGGAGAGCAGCGATCGGTGCAGCGTGAGTTCGGCGTCCAGCGCGCCCGCGGAGGCGTGGGCGAAGAATTCCTGCGCATCCTGATCCGGCGCCAGCGCGGCGACTCGGGCCAGGCAGCGCGCGTACTCCCGGAGATAGTGCGCGTCCTGGGCCAGGTAGAACCGGAAGTTCGGCCACGGCAGGCTCCCGTCGGCCAGTGCCCGGATGAACGGCATGGTCTCGATCGCCTCGCGGACCGGCTCGATGCGCCGCCACACTCGCGCACGAGAACGGTTCGGCCGGCGGCCACAGGTGGTGCAGGTGATGGACGGGCCCGGCGCCGCCGCCGACGGCGAGCTGGTCGGAGGCCAGCAGCGCGCCGGACAGCCACGCCTTGGCGTCGGCCGCGGCGGCGGCCCAGCTCGCCCGTTGTGGCCGGAGCGCCGCCAGCGCCGAGGACAGCGAGCAGCCGGTGCCGTGGGTGTTTCGGGTGTCGACCCAGGGGCCGGGCAGCAGCGTGCGGGTGCCGTCGGGGTCGACCAGGGCGTCGGTGGCCTGCGCCGTGCCGGGCAGGTGCCCGCCCTTGACCAGCACCCGGGTACCGGTGCGGGCGGCCAGCCGGTGGCCCTGGGCGATCGCCGCCTCCAGGTCCGGGGCGGCCGGCTCACCCACCAGCACCGCGAGCTCGGCCAGGTTCGGGGTGATGACGTCGGCCAGCGGCAGCAGCCGGGTGATGGCCAGTTCGGCGTCCGGATCCAGCAGCCGGTCACCGCTGGTGGCAACCATCACCGGGTCGAGGACCACGTACTCCGGACGATGCTCGGTCAGCCACCGCGCCACCACGGCCACGTTGGCCGCGTTGCCGAGCATCCCGATCTTGACCGTGTCGACCACGATGTCGTCGCTGATCGCGGTGAGCTGCTCGGCCAGGAACTCCGCCGGGGGACTGAACACGCCGCGCACGCCACGGGTGTTCTGGGCGGTCAGCGAGGCGATCGCGGCCATGCCGTACGCGCCGTGCGCGGCGAACGACTTGAGGTCCGCCTGGATGCCGGCCCCGCCGGACGGGTCGGAGCCGGCGATGGACAGGGCGCGGACGATCACCGGTCCAGTGTCTCGCACGGCACGGGGTGCCGTCGCTGTTTGACATGCTGTCGAGATGGGCGATGACGGCAGCACCTCGAAGGCGGCTCGCATTGGGCTGGAGATCCTCGGCTGGCTGCTGCTGGCCGCCGGTGTGGCGGCGCTGGTGCTGCCCGGCCCCGGCCTGCTGTTGCTGGCGCTGGGGCTGTGGGTGCTCGCGAAGAACTACCGGTGGGCCGACCGGTTGCTCGACCCGGTCAAACGGGCGGCGTACCGCGGCGCCGCGGAAAGCGTCACGTCCTGGCCGCGGATCGTTCTGTCGACCCTGCTCGCGCTGGCCCTCATCGGCGTCGGCGTCTACTGGGGCGTCCGCCCGCCGGCACCGGCTTGGTGGCCCCTTGACCAGAAGTGGTGGCTCTTCGGTGGGTGGGGCACCGGCGTCTTCCTCATCGCGTCCGGACTGCTGGCGCTCGGTCTGCTCGGCTGGAGCATGAAGAACTTCCGGTACGGAGACTCGACCCTGGAAGAGGTGTACAAGGATCACCACCTCAAAGAGGGCCCGCGCCGGCCCGACTGATTTCGCGCGCAGCACCACGACGCTGGATCGGCTGTGTCGACGCTCACACTTTAGTTGTCGCTACAACTATGCTAATTTAGTTGTAGCAACAACTAACCGGCTGACCAGCCAACGACAAGTAGGAGCAGAAAATGACCGACGTCACGATCTTCGGATCCGGCAACATGGGCACCGCCATCGACGGAGTGCTGACCTCCGGGGGTGCCGTCGTCGAGCACATCGGTTCCGCCGACCCCGACGCCAAGATCGCCGGCGACATCGTGATCCTCGCCGTGCCGTACCCGGCATTCGAGCGACATCATCGCCAACTACGGTGAGCAGCTCGCCGGCAAGGTTGTCGTCGACATCACCAACCCGTTGAACTTCGAAACCTTCGACTCACTCACCGTTCCCGCGGAAAGCTCCGCCGCGGCCGAGCTCGCCGAGGCGTTGCCCGAATCGAAGGTGCTCAAGGCGTTCAACACGACGTTCGCGGCGACCCTGGGTGCGAAGGCGGTCGGACCCAACACGACCACGGTGCTGATCGCGGGCGACGACGCCGACGCGAAGGCCGCGCTGGCGGCAGTGATCAGCGCGGGCGGTGTCGACGCGATCGACGCCGGGGCCTTGAGCCGGGCCCGCGAGCTGGAAGCCATCGGGTTCCTCCAGCTGACCCTCGCGGTTGGCGAGAAGATTGGTTGGACCGGTGGATTCGGTGTCGTCCGCTAAAGGGAGATGACCTTGGCTGAGCGTGGGACACGGTGGCTCAGCCCCGACGAGCAAAGTGCCTGGTTGGGGCTGATCGCCGTGGTGGAGTTGTTGCCCGGTGCACTCGATAGCCAGCTGCAGCGCGACGCCGGGGTCAGTCATTTCGAGTACATGGTGATCTCGATGCTCTCCGAGGCGCCCGATCGCACGTTGCGGATGACAACCCTGGCGGCGCGGACGAATTCGACACTGCCGCGGTTGTCGCACGTGGTGACTCGGCTGGTTGCCCGCGGCTATGTCGAGCGCGTCCCATGCCCGGGCGACAAACGCGCGACGAACGCCCACCTGACCGACGACGGCTGGGCCCAGATCCAGCAGTGGGCACCCGGTCACGTGGCGACCGTCGACCACCTGGTGATCGACCCGTTGTCCGCCAGTCAGATCGAGCAGCTCCGGGACATCACGGCGGCGATTTTCAGCAGGCTGGATCCGGAGAAGCGTTTCCCGTCTGCCGCGCCATGATCAACGTTGCGGACGACTTGATTGCCGGAGGGCGTCGGGGTTCACCACGTTGATCGGCGTGCCACGGCTGTAGGCGACGATCTGGTCGAACACGTCGGCGAATTGAATGTCGAATTCGTCGCGGGTGACGTACCCGATATGCGGTGTGCAGACGACGTTGTCGAGTTGCAGCAGGCTGTCCGACGGGTCGCAGCAACGGTTCCTGCTCGTACACGTCGACGGCCGCACGGCCGGGCCGGCCGGCCCGCAGCGCCGCGACCAGCGCGCCGGGTGCGATCAGCCCGGCGCGGCTGGTGTTGACCAGGATCGCGGTCGGCTTCATCGACGCCAGATCGGCCGCGGTGACGATGCCGCGGGTGGCTTCGACCAGTCGCAGATGCAGGCTCAGCACGTCGCACTCGGCGAAGAACGCCGGCCGGTCGGCGGCGACGGGATACCCATCGGCCTGGGCGGCGAGGCGGGACGCCGGACCGCCCCAGATGACGACCCGCATCCCGAACGCCCGCCCGTACCCGGCGACCACCCGGCCGATCCGGCCGTAGCCGAAGATGCCGAGGGTCTTGCCGCGCAGCGTGTCCCCGACGCCGGCCTGCCATGTTCCGGCCCGCAGCGACGCCTGCTGGCGCGGGATGTCGCGCGCCGCGGCCAGGATCAGCGCCCAGGTCAGTTCGGCCGCCGCGTACGACGGGGTGCCGGCGTGCTGGTCGGAGCAGACCACCACCCCGCGGCTGGTGCACGCGTCGATGTCGATGTGCGGGAAGACACTGCGCTGGCTGATCAGCCGGAGGTTCGGCAGCCGCTCCAGCAGCGCCGCCTCGATCCGGGTGCGCTCCCGGATCAGCACCAGCGCCTCGGTGTCCTCGAGCCGTTCGGCGAGCACGTCGGTGTCCTGGGTGTGGTCGGTCCAGATGGTCACCTCATGCCCGTCGAGCCTGGCAAAGCACGGCAACGTGCGCAGCGTGTCGAACCAGTCGTCCAGAATGGTGATCTTCATCGACGCCTACATGGCAAGGACTGCGTAGGCCAGGACCCCCGTGGTGATCAGGGTGGTGAGCACCGCGGCGCCGGTCGTCAGGGCGGTTGTCCTGTTCCGGGGGCCGGCCGCCGATCGCGAAAGGCTTGCGGCGTAGGCCCTTCGCTCGCGGCGCCGGGCGATGAGCATCCGCAGGATGAATCCCGGCCGCGGCGGTATCCAGCCCACCTGCTTGGCCATGCCCATGTCGTCACGGACCGCGTCGTGTTCGGCGATCGCGCCGTCGGCGATCCGGAACCAGTGCACCTGACGGGCCGCGAAACCGCGCCCGGTCGGCGGGAACACGTCCGTCACCGACCCGTCGGGCGAGTCGTGCACGACGAACGGGCCGGTGTTCCTGCCGTGCAGGGTGACCCAGGCGATCACCCGGTCGTCGATCACGGCGATGTCGTGGATGTCGAATCGCAGATCGCTGAACGCCCGGCGCAGCCAGCCGGCCGTCGCCTTCAGGGCGTCCGGTCCGCCAGAGCGGGCGGCAAGCGGCTCGTGCACCGAACGATGATTGACATATTCGGGCGTGACGTTGGCCTCGGCCAGGTCAAGCTCGCCGGTCTCGATGATCCGGAATTGCTCGCGGACAAGTCGCTCGGCCTCCCGTTGCGAGGTGGATTTCGGTGCGTTGGTCATATTCTCGGTCCTCAGTGTGAATGCTGTTGCTCGGTAACGGGTTCGGCTTCTGCGAGAGGCGGCCCGACGATCCGCAGGCCGTACTGCGGCGCCAGTTCGGCCCAGCGGGCGATATCCCCGGGCGGCGCACCGCCGTCCGGAATTCGCCGCTGCGTCGCGGGCGAGCCGACCTCGTCATACAGGTCCAGCAGTTTTCCAGGAACTGCGAGCGCCAGAAAGCGGACGGGGGTCGACCCGGTGGTGCGGAAACCGTGTGGCACGCCGCGCGGCAGGTAGATGAAATCGCCCGCGGCTAGCTCGAAGAGCTTGCCGTCGGCCACATAGGTCATCGTCCCGTCGAGGATGAACCAGGCCTCCGCCTCTCGGGTGTGCACATGCAGGGGACTGGCCATCCCCGGCGGCTGGGTGACGATCGAGACCCCCAGCTGCCCACCGGTTTCCCCTGCGCTCACCAGCTTTTCGTACAGCGAGCCCAGCGCCCAGGTGGCGGTGCCGGTCCCGCGGGTGCGACACGACGACGTCGTCGCGGGGCGGCGAGCC
This sequence comes from uncultured Actinomycetota bacterium, assembly GCA_963797325.1. Lineage (GTDB taxonomy): Bacteria > Actinomycetota > Actinomycetes > Propionibacteriales > Nocardioidaceae > Nocardioides. The sequence continues at coordinate 116,278 of CAWCPG010000006.1, read as the reverse complement.
TTTCGCGCCGACGTCCGCGTCCGCGGACGTTGCTTGATCATCAGAAATGGTCATGTTTCTTCCTCAAGATCTTGGTCGGGGTAATAATTGCGAGTTACGGGTTCGCCAACAGCAGGCGGGCCCAGGCGTCGGTGAGGAATTCACCGAAACGCTGATGGCTCCAGCCGCGGTCGTCGACCATCAGCACCCAGTACTCCGCGCCGTTCATGCCCCAGACGATGTCCGCGACCTCGTCGTCGGAAAGGTCCTGGCGCAGTTCGCCGGTGGCCCGGAGATCGGCCGCGAAGTCCCGCATGTTCGCCGCCCGCCGGTTGTTGATCTCCGCCCACAGCGCGGCCGAATCCGGATCGGTGGCCGCCGCGTCCCGGATGGCCAGATACACCGGTGCGAGCCGGGATTGGATCTGCACGATGGCGCCGGCGTAGAGGGCCAGCTTGTCCCGGGCGGAGCGGGCGGCGCGGATGCGGGCGACGTAGTCCCGGTCGCTCGCCGGGACCGCCTGGTCGGTGCCCGAGATCGCCGTCTCGAGCACCTCACGGAGCAGGGCGGGCTTGCGCCCGACGGTGGCGTAGACCGTGTCGACGGCGACCCGCGCCGCCCTGGCGATGTCGGCGACGGTGGTGGCGGCGTAGCCGTTGCGAACGAACAACTCTCGCGCGGCCTCGAGCACCTCGGCGCGGGTGGCCGCGGCCTGCTCGGCGCGGCGTGGAGAGTTGTAGCGGCGCACCGGTTTGCGTTCCGCCATTCGCCGTCATCCCTCCGCGTCTGCTCCGCGCACTATCTCACGCCAACCGGTCGAGCAGCCCGGTCTGGGCGAGCACCGCGAACCGGTCGGGGACGCCCCAGTGCTCGACGATGCGGTCGTCGACGATGCGGGCGATGTCGACCACGGTGAAATCGACCGGACGGCCGCTGGGTGGCCCGAAGAACGGCCCGGTCGCTGTGCCGCGGCCACGCACCCGCACCCAGATGGTGTCGCCGGACTCGACGGCGTCCTCGATGGTGAACGCGATGTCGGGGATGGCGCCGTGCACGTCGCGGATCGCGTCCTTGACGTGCTGGACCGCGTCGGCTCCGGCGCCGGCCAGGCCGAATTGGTGCTCGACGAGGTCGGGCGAGCAGAGCTCGTCGACGACGGCGCCGTTCCCGGTGGCGAAGCCCTCGTCGAACATCCGCTGCATCACGACAAGCGCGTTCGATCGGGTGAGGCTGCTGGTTGTCATCGTGTCCTCCAGTGGACTCTCAATTTGATCCGACTGGCTATCGGATCAATAGAAGCAGCGTAGGACGAACTGAGGCGGAGGTCAAGAGGCCTGGCGAACGCACGATGTGCACGTGATCTGCGCGACCGCGCCGTCCTTTGTCGTTGACAGGCAGGTCAGTGGACCCTAAGTTCAGGTGTGCGGATGACGGATGTCGAGCGGAGCGCCCTGGTGGCTGCTTGCCCGCACGCGCGGCTGAACCACCGGCGCCGGCACGTCGATCTGCAGCGCGTGTCCAGCGCATTGTGTTGTCGCTAACCAGCTGATCCTGGCAATCCTTCCGGCGTGATCGCCGGGATGCGGTTGGCTCGCGCCCGGCGACCTCGAGGTCGAACCGGGCGAGCGTCGCGGACGTGTTCCGACGCGGCAGCGATCAGCGTTTGGCCGCACGGCACACCCGCTCACGCGACATCACCGATCGGAATCCCATGACGCCGTCCCCGGCGATCGACATCCATCAACACCTCTGGCCGCCCGAGCTGATCGACGCACTCCGGTCGCGCAGCACGGCGCCCCGGCTGGACGGCTGGACGCTGCTGCTGGACGGCGAGCCTGCCTACCAGGTCGACCCGAGCGACCACGACCCGGAACGTCGCCGCGGGCTCGAGCACAGCCGGATCGTGCTGGGCCTGTCCAGCCCGCTCGGCATCGAGGACCTGCCGCCGGCGCAGGCGGCGCCGCTGCTCGCGGCCTGGCATGACGGGGTGGCGCGGCTACGGCCCGACTTCGAGGCCTGGGCAGCGGTGAGCCGGATCGACCCGGACCTGGACGACCTGGCGAAGCGGTTGGCCGACGGATTCGTCGGCCTGCAGATCCCGGCGACCTGGCTGGCCACTCCGGCGGCCCTGGACCGGCTCGCGGACACCCTCGCGGTGGCGGCCGCCGCGGACCGGCCGGTGTTCGTCCACCCGGGTCCGGCCGCTCCGATCGACGCGACGCTGATTCGCGACGACTCCCGGCCGGCCTGGTGGGCGGCGGTCGTCGACTACCCCAGCCAGCTATCCGCCGCCTGGTGGTCCTGGCACGCCGCCGGCCGGTCCCTGTTCCCCGACCTGCGGATCTGCTTCGCCGCCGGTGCGGGCCTCGCCCCGGTGCATCACGAGCGGTATCTGGCCCGCGGCGGCCGACCGCTGGTCGTCGATCAGCACACGTTCATCGACACCTCGTCGTACTCGCGGCAGGGCGTCGACAGCCTGATCCGCGTGCTCGGCGTCGACCCGATCGTCATCGGCAGCGACCGGCCCTATGGCACGGCGTTCCAGACCGATCAGGGCGATGCCGCCGCAACAGCTTTCCGCTACACCAACCCGCTCCGACTCCTGGAAGGAACACGCACATGACCATCGCTCCCGGCACCTCCCGCGCGGCCACCGTCGACGCGGCACCCCAGGACGTCCAGGTCTGTGATCCCGCGGCCGACATCGCCGGTCGGGTCGACCAGGACACCGTTCCGGCGCGGCAGGCGCTGCGCCTCGCCGCCGTCGCGGAACGGCCCGGCGCGGTCACCCTGGACACCCTGCCCGGGCGCGATCTCGACCAGGCGGAGCTGCTCGAACTGGCCAGTTCGATCGCGGCGGAACCGGCAAACCTGCAGCAGCACATCGCCTTCAGCGACGACCAGCGGCACTACGTCAGCCTGCACCGGGACACCCACGTCGACGTGTGGCTGCTCTGCTGGACGCCGCAGAACGACACCGGCTGGCACGACCACGACATCTCCTCCGGCGCGGTCGCGGTGTTGCAGGGCACGCTGACCGAGCACAACCTGGCGATCGGGACGCCGAGCATCGAGACCGAGATCGGCGCCGGCTCGGCGTACAGCTTCGGACCCGACCACATCCATCGGCTCACCGGCCGGGACCCGGGCAGCGTGTCCGTGCACGCCTACTCGCCGCCGCTGTGGCGGATGGGCCAGTACACCCTGGGCGCGAGTGGGCAGCTGCGCCGCAAGTCGGTGTCCTACGCCGACGAGCTCCGGCCGTTGGACGACATGTCCTGAGCGGGGGTTGATCAGCGACGGCCGACGGCCCGCGCGGGCATTTCCGCGTCCGGCCCGTAGCATCAAGCACTGTGGACCCCCCGCCTGCCAGATCCGGGTCTGCCGTCCGGCGCCGACGCCCCCTGGGTGACCGCGTGCGCTGGAATCCGTGGGCCGTCGAACGAGCCCGGCGGCGACCGGTGAGCACGAACGAATCAGTGTCACCGGCATCGGCTCGACGCCGCGGAGCGGGGTCGAGCGATGAGCGAACTGCTCTGGGACATCGTCGTCGTCCTGGTGTTCATCATCATCGGCGGCATCTTCAACGCGGCCGAGGTCGCCATGATCTCGCTGCGGCAAAGTCAGGTCGAGCACCTGGCCGCGACCCGGGGACGCAACGGGCAGCGGCTGGAAAAGCTGGTGTCCGACCCGACGCAGTTTCTGGCCGCCGTGCAGATCGGCGTCACCGTCGCCACGATGCTCTCGTCCGCGTTCGGCGCGGCGACCGTGTCGGAGAACGTCTCCGCCTGGCTGGTCGGCCTCGGCGTGGAATCGACGGTGGCCGAGCCGGTCGCCCTGGTCGGCGTCACGCTGATCATCTCGTTCTGCTCACTGGTCCTCGGTGAGCTCACGCCCAAGCGGCTCGGACTGCAGCGCAGCGAGCAGATCGCGCTGGCCGGGGCCGGCCCGTTGTCGGTGCTGGCCCGGTTGTTCACGCCCGTCGTCTGGCTGCTCGGGCGGTCGTCGGACCTGTTCGTCAGGTTGCTCGGCGGCAATCCCAAGGCCCGCGGTGACGTCATGGGGCAGGACGAACTGCGTTCGCTGGTGCTGGCGCACGAGTCGCTGACCAGCATCGAGCGCCGGGTGATCGTCGACCTCTTCGACGCGGAGACCACCAGGGTCCGGGAGGTGATGGTGCCTCGGCCGGACGTCGCGTTCCTGCCGGCGTCGATGTCGATCTCCCGGGCGGCACGGACGGCGCTCACCCACCCGCATTCGCGGTACCCGGTGTTCGGTCATGATTCGGACGAAATCGTCGGGGTGGTCCATCTGCGGGATCTGCTGGCGCCGAATCATCCACTCGGCCGGGCGGCCTGCGTCGGGGACGTCTGCCACCCGGTCACGGTGATGCCCGGCACCAAGATCGTCCTGGAGGCGCTGCAGGAGATGCGGGCATCGGGGGAGCACCTCGCCGTGGTGGTCGACGAGTACGGCGGCACCGATGGCATCGTCACCCTCGAAGACCTGGTCGAGGAGATCGTCGGTGAGATGGTCGAGCAGGGCGCGCTGGCGTTGGCCGGCGCGGCGTCCCCGAGCGGACCCGCCGAGGTCGACGGCCGGCTCAACCTGGACGACTTCGCGGAGGTCACCGGCATCATGCTGCCGCCCGGCCCGTACGACACGGCGGCCGGTTTCCTGATGGCCGGGCTGGGCCGGTTGCCGGAGAAGGGCGACGCGGTCGTGTGTGACGACCGGGTGCTGACCGTCGCTGCCATGGAGGGGCGGCGGATCGCTCGCATCGAGGTCCGCGCGGTCGCGGAGTAGCCGGCGCCGGCGGGGACGGTGGCCGAACGGCACACCTCGCGGATGGCAAGATCGCCGTCATGAGTTCGTCATCCCCTGAACCGTCGGCAGCGAAGAGACCCCGGGTGCTGTCCGGCATCCAGCCGACCGCCGATTCCTTTCACGTCGGCAACTATCTCGGTGCGTTGCGGCAGTGGGTGGAACTGCAGGACACTCACGAAACCTTCTACACGATCGTCGATTTGCACGCGATCACGGTCGAGCAGGACCCGGCGTTGCTGCGGCAGCGGACCAGGGTGGCGGTCGCGCAGTTGTTGGCGTTGGGCATCGATCCGCGGCGGTCGACGTTGTTCGTGCAGTCACACGTCTCCGCGCACACCCAGTTGTCCTGGGTGATGGAGTGCATGACGGGGTTCGGCGAGGCCAGCCGGATGACCCAGTTCAAGGACAAATCCGTGAAGGGCGGTGCCGACCGCTCCAGCGTCGGGTTGTTCACCTACCCGATCCTGCAGGCCGCCGACATCCTTGCCTACCAGGCGGATGCTGTCCCGGTCGGGGAGGACCAGCGGCAGCACCTGGAACTCACCCGGAACCTCGCGCAGCGGTTCAACGCCCGCTACGGCCCGACGCTCACCGTGCCGGAGCCGTACATCCTGAAGGAAACGGCGAAGATCTACGACCTGTCCGAGCCGAGCGCGAAGATGAGCAAATCGTCCCCGGGTGGATCGCTCGACCTGTTGGCGCCGGTCAAGTCGTCCGTGAAGAAGATCAAGTCCGCGGTCACCGACACCGAGCGGGAGATCAGGTTCGACGCTGAGGCCAAGCCCGGGGTGTCGAACCTGCTGTCGTTGCTGTCGGTGTTCACCGGCACGCCCATCCCGACCCTGGAGAAGCAGTACGAGGGCAAGGGATATGGCGACCTGAAGGCTGATTTGGCACAGGTCTGGACCGACTTCGTCACGCCGCTGCAGGCGCAGGTCGCGGTTTATCTCGCAGATCCTGGGGAATTGGACAGAATATTGGCGTCCGGGAGCGATCCGGGCGCGGGAGGTCGCGGACGCCACGGTGGCCGCGGTGTACGACAAGGTTGGGTTGCTCGGCGGCTGACCCGTCGGTGACATCGACGAACTCCGGACATGCACGTGCCGCCCGACACAGGAGGTCCTCATGGCCGATTCCAGCCCAGCAACGCGGCTGAACGGCGCCGTGGGCAAGAAGGCCCCGCCGCCGGTCGAGAAGCCCTCCTTGATCGGCCGGCTGGTCCTGCGGGGCAAGCGCATCGCATCGCAGAAGAGCGTCAAACACCTGATCACGGCGATCACCAGGTACGGCGACCGGTTGGGTAGCCAGTTCGCCGGGGCGATGACGTACTTCTCCTTCCTCTCGCTGGTGCCGATCCTGATGGTTGGCTTCGCGGTCGGCGGCATCGTGCTGGGCAACAACGAGCAGTTGCTCAACGAGCTGATCGAGCAGGTGCAGCAGCTGCTACCCGCGGGCAACATCGCCGACAGCATCATCGGTTTGATCAACAGCATCGTCGCCAACCCGCTCGGGGTCGGCATCGTCGGCCTGCTGATTGCCCTGTACTCGGGCATCGGCTGGATGGGCAACCTCCGCAAGGCGGTCCGGGCGATCTGGCGCCCCGAGTTCGAAGAGGACAAGTCACAGGTCGACAACTTCATCCTGGCCACGGTGAAGGATCTTGGGTCGCTGGCCGGACTCGCGGTGGCCATCGTGGTGTCGTTGGCGCTCAGCACCTTTGGTGCCCAGTTCGCCACCCAGGCGCTGGATTGGCTCGGCCTGAGCGACCAGCCCTGGCTTGCCCCGGTGATCACCATCGTCACGCTGCTGATCGCGATGGCCGCCGACGTCTTGATCTTCCTGTGGGTCTACACGATCCTGCCCGGCAAGCAATTGCGCTCCCCGTTCAAGGCGCGGCTGCGCGGTTCGATCTTGGCCGCGATCGGATTCGAGATCCTCAAGTACGCCCTGATCACGCTGCTGCCGGACGCGTCCGGCGGGTCGAAGACGGCCGCCGATCTTCGGCCCGGTCATCGGCCTGCTTGTTCTTCTTCAACCTGGTCTCGCAGCTGGTGCTGTTCGTCGCGGCCTGGATCGCGACGGCCGAGGGAGGTCCGGAACTCGATGACGGACCGTTGCCCGAGGTGCCGGAGGCGACGCTGATCGTCCGGAAGGACCGCTCCACGACCCGGTCCGCGGCGTTGGTCGGGGTCGGCGCGGCCGTGGGGTGGGGTGCCGCGCGGCGTCGGCGCTGATCAGGGTTTGGTTTTCGGCTCCGGCTCGGGGCCGGTCTCCGGCTGGTCTTCGGTGGGCGCGTCTTCGGCTGGCGCTTCCTTGATGGGTGCGGTGGGTTCCTCGGCCGGCCCGTCGCCGGCCGGGGCTTCCTCGGTGAGCGCTACGTTGGCGGGCGTTTCCTCGGTGAGCGTTTCCTCGGTGGGCGCTTCCTGGGCGGGCGCTTCCTGCGGCGGGCGCTTCCTGGGCGGGCGCTTCCTCGGCGGGCCGTCGCCCGCAGCTCCTCCTTCGGTGGGCGCTTCCGTGGGCGGCGCCGCGTCGGTCGTCTCTCGCAGCCGGCAATTTTGCGTCGCCGGCGAAGACCGGGCGCTTGTTCAGGTGCCGCCGGCGCAGCAACAGGAGCACCCCGAGGACGACGATCAGCACGCCGATCCCGGCCAGCACGATGGTCGCCGTCGGGGCGCCGCTCGTGCTCGATGTTGGTTCTGCGGCGGAACCGGACGTCGGCTCGGCCGAACCGTCGGCGGTGCCGGCCAGCGCCCCGCCGGACGGCGAGGCGCTGGCCGGGACGCCGGTGCTCACGGTCGGCTGCGCGGTTGCAGCGGTCGCCTCGGCCAACGATCCGACCAGCTTGCCGACCGGCGGCGTCGTCGCCGGTAGCGCAAAGCCCCAGTCCAGCAATGACGCCCCCTGCATCCATTGCCGCCTGGGCTGCTGGGTTCCGTGCATCATGGTCACCACAAGCCGCCGGCCGTTCTGCGAGGCCATACCGACGTAGGTGTTGCCGGCGTCGTCGGTAAATCCGGTCTTGCCGCCCAGCGCGCCGGGGTACTGGTAGAGCAGTTGGTTGTCGTTGGCGGCGATGTAGCCGTCACCGTCGGCGGCTGGGACCTTGACGTCGACGCTGGAGACAATTTCGGGGAAGATCGGCGTCGCCATGTCGGCCTTGGCGAACAGCGCGAGGTCGTAAGCGGACGTTGACTGACCAGGCCCGTCGAGGCCGGACACGGTCGCCGCCCGGGTGTCGAGCGCACCGAGGGTGTTCGCGGTCGCGTTCATGTCGGCGACGGTCTTGTCGTAGCCGCCGTTCGTCCTGGCCAGCGCGTTGGCGGCATCATTGCCCGAGATGATGATCAGGTACGTCAGCAATTGCCGGACCGTGTACTGGCCGCCGGCCTCGATGCCGACCCGGGTGCCGTCCTGGTCGGCGTCGTTCTGGGTGCCCTCGACGACCTGGTCCAGGTTCGTCAGGTTCTTCAGCAGCGGCTGCACGGTCAGCAGCTTGAGGGTGCTGGCCGGTCGGTAGCGGCCGTGGGGATCCTTGGCCGCGAGCACCTGGCCGGTGTCCAGGTCGGCGATCAGCCAGGCGCCCGCGGAGATGTCCGAGGGCAACGGCGGGGCGCCCTCGGGGACGACGAGTCCGCATTCGCCCAGCACGGCCGCCGCCGATCGGGGTGGCCGGCACCGGCAGCGGCGCGGGCGGGGTGGCCCCGGGCGGGACATCCTCCGACGTGTCAACCGGGGGTGGTGGCTGGCTGCGCTGGGCGCAGTCGTCGGTGGACGGGGTCTCGATGGTCTCACTCGGCGGGACGTACGGATCCGTGTTCGGCGCCGCCGCGGCGCCCGGCGCACCCACGAACGCCTCGAACGCCAGCACTGCGCCGACCACGCAGCACGCGAGAACCCGTGACGGTGGGCGCCTTCGCGTAGCAGGGGGCAAGGTCAAGGTCATCATCGGGGCCGACTGTATCTGGATGGAGATGACGACTCCGTCAGATCGGTGCTCACGGCAGCGCGGCGATTCGTCACCTGCCCTGGGTGGGCACGATCCGTCCGCCGGCCGGACACCGAATTGGCACGTCCCCGAGGGGGAACGTGCCAATTTCATGGTGTCGAACGAGTGGTCAGACGGTCTGCTGTGCGCCCGCCGGCGCTTGCTCCGCCGCGGCGATCGCCTCGGCCACCTGGGCGCGGACGTCGTCCATGTCCAGGCCCTTGACGCCCTGGATGACCTGCTCCAATGCGCTGGGCGGAAGCGCACCCGGCTGCGAGAAGACCAGGATGCCGTCGCGGAACGCCATCAGGGTCGGGATGGAGCGGATGCCAGCCGCGCCGGCCAGCTCCTGCTCGGCCTCGGTGTCGACCTTGCCGAACACGATGTCGGGGTGTGCTTCCGACGCGCTCTCAAAGGTCGGCGCGAACCGCACACACGGCCCGCACCAGCTGGCCCAGAAGTCGACCAGCACGATGCCGTCGTTGCTCACGGTGGGTTCGAACGTTGTCTTCGTCAATGCCTGCGTGGCCATGCCCGCGGCTCCTTCCGATTGCTTTTTCGTTGATTGGTAACTCTGTCAACCAGATCGGGGGCCCTGGTAATCCCGCAGCACTTGGCGGATGAGCCGCCGGTCGGCTGGGCACTGGAATTCTGGCGTTCAACCGGATCCGATCGGGAGGGTTTTGTTTGCTGCAGGTCGCCGCAACGCCCCCCGACGGCCGCCACAACGGTTGCGCAGGTCGGCACAACGGTTGGGACGGTCGCCACAACGGTTGCGCAGGTCGCCACAACGGGCCCGACGGTCGCCACAACGGTTGCGCAGGTCGGCACAACGGTTGGGACGGTCGCCACAACGGTTGCGCAGGTCGCCACAACGGGCCCGACGGTCGCCACAACGGCCCCGACGGTCGCCACAACGGGAGTTGCGACAGAACAACCCGCGCGAAGTTGTTGTGTCGCAACGGATGTTGTGGTGATAGGTCGGGCCACGGAAACCCGACCTGCCTCCCCGACAGGATTTACCTTCGGCCCGACTCAGCCCCGCTTTCGGATTGGGTTTCAGCCGCCGGGGCCTTGGACAAGGACGATGCGGTACTCCCCGATGTCGAGCTGGTCGGCGCTGGTTGCTTCCAGGACGTCGGTTCCGGCGACGCCGGTGTTGGACTGCCACGCGACGGCCCAGGTGGTCGTTGCCGTGATCGGCCACTTCCCGGTGCCACCGGTGCGCTCCTTGAGGGAACGCCAGTCGAACATGTGACCGCAGGGCGGCTCAGCCTTCCAGTCGTAACCGGGCGGCGGCGGCGTTCCGGCCCCGGTACAAGTCACGGTTGACGGCCGGGCCGCTGTGGTAGTCATCGCCGGTTGTCGTCGGTTCGCCGAGTGACCACGTCGTCGAGCTCAAGCATGGCGGTCACCGTCACTGAGACCCCGCCGGCGGCCACGGTCGTCGTCACCGGGGGAGGGCTGTCCACCCATAGCCAGGTCCACAATTGGACCGCCAGTTTCGTCCGGTCCGGGCCCGCTCCGATCGTCGGCTTCGGGATAGTCAGCAGACCGACCGCCCGCTGGGCGAGAACGGCGGGATCGGGTGGTGGGTCGGCGGCGGCCGGAGCGGCGAAGGCCTGGAACTGCGGCACGATGATCACGACGGGTGAATTGTCGGAACACTGGGATCTGACTATTTGGCCCTCGGCCGGTGTATGCGTGCCCCAATATTGCCCCGGGAAAGCTTTTGCGGCACCAACAGCACTTCCGCGCACACCGGCCCAGAGGGTCCACTATCGATGTTCGGAACGTCAGTTACGTCCGCGTTGACGGGGCCATGACCGGGCACTCTTGGAAATCTCCAGGCTCGGATGACACGCAAGCAAAGCACATGGCACCGCGGGCGGAACTTGCGGCTTGGTCGACGGGTCGGCCGCTGCAGATCCAGGGATGACCGGCGGACCGGCTGCCGCAGATCCAGGGATGAGAAGAGTGATGCAAAGCAGGGCCGCAGCCGAAAGCATGACGGTGGCGAGCAAATAGGAACGGTTGCTCAGCATGTGGTCGACCAGTCACTCGCGATCTCTGTCACCCGCCAGCGACCGTCTTCGTAAAGCACCACTTTCGCGGTTGAGACAAAGCGCCAGTACGTACCCTTTACATTCGGGTACCGAATTGATATTCCACCAGAATCCAGGTCATCAGTATTGGTCTTGTCGATGCAGGCGGAGCTGCTGACGCCACCTGGCTCCAGGGTAGTCACGGTTGGCGTCGATGCTCAGTCGTGCCCGGTGAACCGCTGCCCCTGGTCGGCCGCGCCTTTTGCGGTGGCCAACAACTCGTCCCGAACATCACCAGCTGAAACCGACTCGACTTGCAATGTCCAGTCCTTTGATGAATCCCGCCCCAGATCATCGATGACCAACCAAAAATCGTGGTACGTGGCGAGCGCCGCTTTGCGCATCAGCGACCTGCTCCGGGGTCAGGTCGTCCGGCCACGGATTCAGGGGCGTGGACGCCGTCGTGGCAGCGCTGGAGGTCGTTGCCGCGATTGACAGGGAACCTGCCGGCCTCGGGCGTCCGGCTGGGAGGTGCAGAGGCCGAGGTCGGAGCCGTGGACTCCGATGGCGTTGGCGTTGGACTGGGTGACGCGGAACTGGTCGAGCAGCTGGCCGTGAGGGCTGACAAGAAGCGCAGCTGACCAAGCGGCCGCGCTGCGCTTGATCCTCGACACGTCCCCTCGATCTCTCAGCTCGGCCCGGACTCTGGTGGGTTGTCCGGAGCGGTCCTTCCGATCGGGTGACGATACCCATCGAAGGACCTTGAACGAAATCTCGTCATTGAGCCTGTGGATAACCTCAGTTTGGGCCGGCTGGATCGTGCCGGGCGCCGGGCGTGTGCCGGCTCCGGTGCAGGTCGCTCTTGCGACGGCATCACCACAACGGCTGCGAGGGTCGCCACAACGGCTGCAAGGATCGCCACAACGGTTGCGGGGGCTCGCCACAACAATTCCGCCGATCGTCACAACCGTTGCGAAGGTCGCCACAACGGGCCCGACGGTCGCCACAACGGGCGTTGCGACAGGACAACCGGCGCGGTAGTTGTTGTGTCGCAACGGATGTTGTGGCGAACGATGATGATCCGGCGAGCCATCATGATCTGCATCGCCCTGTGGACCGGACCACAGCGGCGGCCCGATACTCGGGCCCGATGGGCCGCGACCTACCCCAGTCATGTCCGCGTGGGTCAGCTCGTTGACCCCAGTCACACCCGCCCCAAAAGCGCAGTTGATCCGCGCTGCGGAGTGCGGGCACCTACCGGCCATTGAGGGCTGAGACTGATCCGCGCGACCATGGGATGCCCCGCGCGACCATGGGATGCCCCGCGCGACCATAGGACCGGCCTCGGCGCCGGCGCCGTTGCCGCCCTTGGCTTGACGCCGAGCCCTCAGATCCGCCGGAACATCAAGGCGCGCTTGACTTCCTGGATCGCCTTGGTGACCTGGATGCCGCGGGGACAGGCTTCGGTGCAGTTGAAGGTGGTGCGGCAGCGCCAGACGCCCTCGGAATCGGACAGGATCTCCAGCCGCTCCTGGCCACCCTCGTCACGGGAGTCGAAGATGAACCGGTGCGCGTTGACGATGGCCGCGGGGCCGACGTAGGCGTCCTCGGACCAGTACACCGGGCAGGACGTGGTGCACGCCGCGCAGAGGATGCACTTGGTGGTGTCGTCGAACCGGAGCCGATCGGACTGGGATTGCACGTACTCGCGGGTCGGCTCGGGGCTGTAGGTGATGAGGAACGGCTTGACGGCCCGGTAGGCGTCGAAGAACGGCTCCATGTCGACGACCAGGTCCTTGAGCAACGGCAGGCCCTTGATCGGCTCGATCGTCACCTCGTTCTTCTTGTTCCCGATCAGATCCTTGACCAACACCTTGCAGCACAACCGGTTTCGGCCGTTGATCCGCATCGCGTCGGAGCCGCAGACGCCGTGCGCGCAGGACCTGCGGAAGGTCAGCGTGCCGTCGATGTACCACTTGATGTAGTGCAGCACGTTGAGCAACCGGTCGCCGGGCAGCGCCGGCACCCGGTACGACTCGGTGTGCGGCAGCTCGTCGAGTTCGGGGTTGTACCGCTGGATGTGCACGGTCAGCATGACGGCGCCTTCGGGCACGGGCGGCAGCCCGACGGCGCCGTACGTGCCGTCGGTGTTCTCTGCGACCTGTGAGATCGTCGTCATCAGTACTTGCGCTCCATCGGCTGGTAACGGGTCTGGACGACTGGCTTGTAGTCCAGGCGGATGTCGGCGGTCAGCTCCAGGCCCTGCTTGTAGGCCATGGTGTGCCGCATCCAATTGGTGTCGTCGCGGTTCGGGTAGTCCTCCCGGGCGTGACCGCCGCGGGATTCGGTGCGGACCAGCGCACCGACGACGAGGACCTCGGCCAGTTCCAGCAGGAACCCGAGTTCGACTGCCTCCAGCAGGTCGGTGTTGTACCGCTGCCCCTTGTCCATGATCGACACCCGGGCGTACCGCTCCTTGAGCAGGCGGATGTCGTTCAGGGCCTCCTTGAGGGTGGCCTCGGTGCGATAGACAGCGGCATTGATGTCCATCGTGGTCTGCAGGGCGGTGCGGATGTCGGCGACCCGCTCGGTGCCGGTCGCGTCCCGCAGTTTGGTCACCATCTCGATCACCACGGCGGCGGGCTCGTCCGGCAGCTGGGTGAAGTCGGCCGTGGCGTTGGCATGCTCGGCGGCGGCGATCCCGGCCCGCCGGCCGAAGACGTTGATGTCCAGCAGCGAGTTGGTGCCGAGTCGGTTGGAGCCGTGCACGGAGACACACGCGCATTCCCCGGCGGCGAACAGCCCAGGCACCACGTCGGTGTTGTTGGCCAGCACCTGACCGGCGATGTTGGTCGGGATGCCGCCCATCACGTAGTGGCAGGTCGGGAACACCGGCACCGGCTCGTCCAGCGGTTCCACCCCCAGGTAGGTGCGGGAGAACTCCGCGATGTCAGGCAGTTTCGTCTCCAGCACCTCCTTGCCCAGGTGCGTGACGTCCAGCAGCACGTAGTCCTTGTTGGGTCCGGCGCCGCGGCCCTCGCGGACCTCCAGCACCATCGAGCGGGCCACGATGTCGCGCGGCGCGAGGTCCTTGATGGTCGGTGCGTACCGCTCCATGAACCGTTCGCCGTCACCGTTGCGCAGGATCCCGCCCTCGCCGCGGACCGCCTCGGAAATCAGAATGCCCAGCCCGGCAAGGCCTGTCGGGTGGAATTGGAAGAATTCCATGTCCTCCAGCGGCAGCCCCTTGCGGAAGACGATGCCCAGCCCGTCACCGGTCAGGGTGTGTGCGTTGGAGGTGGTCTTGAAGATCTTCCCGGCGCCGCCGGTGGCCAGCACCACCGATTTGGCCTGGAAGACATGGATCTCGCCGGTGGCCAGCTCGTAGGCGACGGCACCGGTGCAGGTCTCGCCCTCGTCGGTCTTGGTCAGCAGCAGGTCGAGCACATAGAACTCGTTGTAGAACTCGATCCCCAGCTTCACGCAGTTCTGGTACAGCGTCTGCAGGATCATGTGGCCGGTGCGGTCCGCGGCGTAACAGGCCCGCCGGACGGCGGCCTCACCGTGGTTGCGGGTGTGCCCGCCGAAGCGGCGCTGGTCGATCCGCCCCTCCGGGGTGCGGTTGAACGGCAGGCCCATCTTCTCCAGGTCCAGGACGGCGTCGATGGCCTCCTTGCACATCACCTCGGCGGCGTCCTGGTCGACCAGGTAGTCACCGCCCTTGACCGTGTCGAAGGTGTGCCACTCCCAGTTGTCGTCCTCGACGTTGGCCAGCGCGGCGCACATCCCGCCCTGCGCGGCCCCGGTGTGCGACCGGGTCGGGTACAGCTTGGTCAGCACGGCGGTGCGGGCGCGTTTGCCGGACTCGATGGCCGCGCGCATCCCGGCACCGCCGGCACCGACGATCACCACGTCATAACGGTGGAACTGCATTTTCCGTCGCGCTCCCGTCAGATATTCGGATCGAAGGTGAAGATCACCAGGGTGCCGACGCCAAGAATCAGCACCACCGACGCGGCGAGCATCAGCTGCAGCCAGAATCGGGTGCCGTCCTTGCGGGCGTAGTCGTTGATGACGGTGCGCAGCCCGTTCGCGCCGTGAATCTCGGCGAGCCACAGCATGATCAGGTCCCAGGCCTGCCAGAACGGGTTGGCCCAGCGTCCGGCGACGAAGCCGAAGTTGATCCGGTGCACCCCGCCGTCCAGCACGTTCATGATCAGCAGGTGGCCCAGCACCAGCACCACCAGCACGACGCCGGAGACCCGCATGAACATCCACGAGTACATCTCGTAATTGCTGCGCCGACCGGAGACCCGGCGCCGGGGCGCGCGGGGCGCCTCGATGCCGCGAGTGGCCGGCGGGTCGAAGGCGGCGGTCACGATCCGCTCCCGAACAGGTTCAGCACGGTGCGCTGCAGCATGAAGTAGACGCCGGGGATCATCACCACGAACCAGATGGCCAGGATGATCCACAGCATCAGCCGCTGGTACTTCGCGCCCTTGGCCCAGAAGTCGACCAGCATGATCCGCACACCGTTGAGCGCGTGGTACAGAACGGCCGCGACCAGACCCACCTCGAGCAGGTTGACCAGCGGATTCTTGTAGGTCTCGATGACGGAGTTGTAGGCCTCGGGGGAGACCCGGACCAGTGCCGTGTCCAGCACGTGCGCGAAGAGGAAGAAGAAGGTCAGCACGCCGGTGATCCGGTGCGCGACCCACGACCACATGCCGGCGTCGCCGCGATAGACCGAACCGCGGCGCGGCAGCGGCACCCGCTCGCCGCTGGCGAAGGTGGTGGGGATGGACATGATCGTTCTCGACCTCCGGCATCGACGACGGACGCGTCTGGATGTACCTGCGGAATGGACTGGACGTGCGGCGTTCGACCGCCCGGCCACCACTGCGCGATCTGTGGCCAAGGCTAACCCTGAGTTCACATCAGGAGCGACCGGGTCGGTGTGTGACGAGACCGACATCGAGCGTGTGTTATCGCACATCACGGCGTGGGAAGCGGTCGCGCCGATGGATCCGGCCGCCCGACACCCGGCGTCGCTGAGCATCCAGACGGAACCGATCATCGTGCGGCGCGCGGATCAACGTCCCGCAAAATACGAAGCAGGGATGATTGTCAACGAGTTGAGCCGTGCGGACGCCGACGATCGGCGCGGTCAACGGGGTGACAATCTGCGACGAATGCGCGGACGGGCATGCGGCCGAACGGTGGAACTTGCGCCGCAGGGTTGACAACGAAGCACCTTTTCGTGTGGCAACAGGACGTAACGGACGAGATGGAGCACGATTCGGTTACGGAGCGGGATCGGCGCTCGCTCTGCCCGCTTACCCGCGGGTAACGTCCAACAATGCCCACCGCGGACTGTCGCCTGCGACGAAGTCGTCAGGCAATCCAGTACAGAGTGAGGGTCTGACCGCATTTGTCAGACCCTCACTAACCCGTCCGCAAAGGTCCACCGTCCCCCGACCGGGGTGACGTGCAGTGATGAAGAGGAGAACAACGTGCGTCGAGCTCGAAGCCTGAAGCTCATCGCCGGACTTGCAGCGGCCGGCCTCGCGCTGGCCGCCTGTTCGTCCGGCACCAGTTCATCGACCAGCAGCAGCGCGGCCACCTCCGCCGCCGCGTCGTCCGCCGCGTTCGTCCTCGGCGAAGCCGTCGGCGGCCGGTTCCAGCGGGGCCGCAGTGTCCGCGGCAGCGGAGATGACCGGTGATCCGGGTTCGGTCAAGCTCGGCCTCGCCTACGACGTCGGCGGCCGCGGCGATCAGTCGTTCAACGACCTGGCAGCGGCCAGCCTGGACAAGGCCAAGGCCGCCGGCGTCACCGTCACCGGCGAGCTCACCGCCGCCCAGGGTGAACCGGATTCGGCGAAGACCGACCGGCTGAACCAGCTGATCGACGACGGCGCCACCGACATCATCGCCGTCGGCTTCGCCTACGCGAACGCGTTGAAGGACGTGGCCGCGGCCAACCCCGACGTCAACTTCGCGATCGTCGACGACAATTCGCTGGCCGCCGTGGCCAATGTCGCCTCGCTGACCTTCACCGAGGAGCAGGGCTCCTACCTGGTGGGCGTCGCCGCTGGCAAGAAGACCAAGACCAACAAGGTCGGTTTCATCGGCGGCGTCAACACCCCGTTGATCCAGAAGTTCCAGGCCGGTTATGAGGCCGGCGTCAAGGCCGCGAATCCGAGCGCGACGGTGACGGCCAAGTACATCAGCGAGCCGCCGGACTTCAGCGGCTTCAACGCCCCCGACAAGGGCGAGACCATCGCGACCGGCATGTACAACGACGGCATCGACATCATCTACGCGGCTGCGGGCGGCTCCGGCGCCGGCGTCTTCAAGGCCGCCAAGGCGACCGGAAACCTGGGTATCGGGGTCGACTCCGACCAGTACAACTCGCCGACCCTGGCCGACGTCAAGGACGTCATCATGACCTCGATGCTGAAGAAGGTCGACGTCGCCACCTACGACTTCATCACCAGCGCGGTGAACGGAGCCCCGCTGACCGGGGAGCACCGGTACAGCCTGGCCAACAACGGCGTCGGGTACGCGACGTCCGGCGGCCAGATCGACGACATCGTGCCCGATCTGGAGAAGGCCAAGGCGGACATCATCGCCGGCACGATCACCGTGCCGTCCACCACCGGCTGATCGTTTTCTCGCGGTGTGAAGCGGTGTGCGGCCCCGTCGGGATTCCCGTCGGGGCCGCGCCGTTTCCGCCGAGACGGTTGCTTCGGCGGCCGTCCAGGCGCGCGGACCGGCTTGTCCGAGCGATCGACGCCGATCTGGGCGAAGGTGGGACGACGCAGTACGCACGACCGGATCTGCACGAGACACACACCTGCATGACCTCCTGACGCAGCGGAAGCAGGACACATGACATCCGATGCCAAGAAAGCGCCGGCCGCCGACACCGCCGGATCGGTGGCCGTCCAACTGACCGGAATCACCAAGCGATTTCCCGGCGTGGTGGCCAATTCCGACATCAACATCACCGTCCGGCGCGGCACCGTGCATGCGCTGGTCGGCGAAAACGGCGCTGGGAAATCGACCCTGATGAAGACCCTCTACGGCATGCACCAGCCGGAGGAGGGCACGATCACCGTCAACGGCAGCCAGGTGGTCTTCCACTCACCGGCCGACGCGATCGGCGTCGGCATCGGCATGGTGCACCAGCACTTCATGCTGGCCGACAACCTGACCGTCTGGGAGAACATCGTGCTCGGCGCCGAGCAGATGGGATCCGGCGGGCGGCTGGACGTCAAGGGATCGCGCGCCCGGATCGACGAACTCGGCCGCCGGTACGGATTGATGGTCGATTCCGGCGCCATGGTGGAGACCCTGGGCGTCGGCGCCCGCCAGCGGGTGGAGATCCTCAAGGTGCTCTATCGCGGGGCCAAGATCCTCATCCTCGACGAACCGACCGCGGTCCTGGTGCCGCAGGAGGTGGACGAGCTGTTCGGCAACCTGCGGGAGCTGAAATCCGAGGGCCTGACGATCATCTTCATCTCGCACAAGCTCGACGAGGTCCGTTCCATCGCCGACGACATCACCGTCATCCGCCGCGGCACCACCGTCGGCACCGCCGATCCCAAGACCGTCACGAACCGGCAACTCGCCGAGCTGATGGTCGGTTCCGCGCTGCCGGTTCCGGAACTGCGGGAGTCGACGGTGACCGATCGGGTGGTGCTGCGATTGGCCGGGGTGCGGGTCGCCGGCTCTGCCGTCGGAGGGCGAGACGTGCTGTCCGACATCGACCTGGCCATTCACGCGGGCGAGGTGCTCGGCATCGCCGGCGTCGAGGGAAATGGCCAGGCGGAGCTCGTCGACACGATCATGGGCATCCGGCCGCTGGCCGGCGGCAGCATCGAACTGGCCGGCAAGGACCTGGGGCGCGCCTCGACCGCGAGCCGGCGCGAGGCCGGCGTCGGCTTCATCCCCGAGGATCGCCATCGTCAGGGGCTGATCCTGGAGGGCTCCCTGTGGGAGAACCGCATTCTCGGACACCAGACCCGCCGACCGTCAGCCGCGTGGATTCCTGCTGGACCGGGCGGCCGCGAAGGCCGACACCCGGCGGATCGTCGAGGAATTCGACGTCCGGACGCCCGGCATCGAGGTCACCGCCGCGTCGCTGTCCGGCGGGAATCAGCAGAAACTGATCGTGGGCCGCGAGATGAGCGAGAACCCGGTGCTGCTGATCGCCTCGCATCCCACTCGCGGCGTGGACGTCGGCGCACAATCGGCGATCTGGGACCAGTTACGCACCGCGCGGGCGGCCGGCCTGGCCGTCCTGCTGATCTCCGCCGACCTGGAGGAGTTGATCGGCATGTCCGACCGGCTGACGGTCATCCTTCGGGGCCGGCTGACCGGCACCTACGACCCGCGGACCGTCACCACCCAGCAACTCGGCGCGGCCATGACCGGCGCCGGTGACGATCAGGTCGGGGAGGTGGCCTGATGACCGGCTCCCGGACCCGGCGGATCCTGCTCGGCGCGGCCGCCCCGGTGGGTGCGCTGCTGGTTGCCTTCCTGATCACCTCGGTGCTGCTGCTGCTGACCGGCAGCAATCCCTTCGACGCCTTCGGTGCCATGGCCGGGGCCCTGGGCCGCACCAGGGTCATCCTCGGGACGATCAATCAGACGGCGGTGTACTACCTGTCGGCCGTCGCGGTCGCCATCGGCTTCAAGATGAACCTGTTCAACATCGGCGTCGACGGCCAGTACCGGCTGGCGGCGATGTTGGCGGCGGCGGTCGCGGGCGCGTCGTTCATGAGTTCGCTGCCTGGCCCGCTGCGGATCGCGATCACGCTCATCGTGGCGATGGTGGTCGGCGCGCTCTGGGCCGGTATCGCGGCACTGCTCAAGGTCACCCGCGGGGTCAGCGAGGTGATCAGCACGATCATGCTCAACTCGATCGCCACGTTCATCGTCGCCTACCTGCTGACGCCGCAGATGCTGGCCGTGCTCGAGGGCAACAACATCAGCACCCCGAAGATCACCGAGGGCGGCCAGCTGCCGGTGATCACCTTCACCGGGTCGACGACGCCGCTGTACACGCTGGGCATTCTGGCCGTGATCGTCGGCGTGATCTACGCACTCGTGCTGTCCCGGACCGTGTTCGGGTTCTCGATCAAGGCCACCGGGATGTCCGAGTCGGCCGCCGTGGCCAGCGGGATCTCGGTCAACAGGATGATCGTCTCGGCGATGTTGCTGTCCGGTGCGGTGGCCGGGTTGATCGGCATGCCGGAGCTGCTGAACGGCTCGTCGGCGTCCTACTCGCTGAATTTCCCGACCGGAATCGGCTTCACCGGGATCGCGGTTGCCCTGCTGGGCCGCAACCACCCGGTCGGCATGGTGTTCTCGGCGCTGCTGTGGGCGGCGCTGGACTCCACGGCAAACGCGCTGCAAGGGGTCGGGGTGGCCCGCGAACTGGTGACGATCATGCAGGGCGTCATCGTGTTGGCCGTCGTCGTGGCCTACGAGTTCGTCAGGCGGTATCGATTGGTGCTGGAGGCCAGAGACGTCGCGCGGGCCCTGGCGGCTCCGGCACCTGAGGCGGTGGCGGCATGAGCATCGAATCGGATGTCGCCACGGCGCTGCCGAAATATCGGGCGACGCCAACGTTGACCCCGGTCGGGTGGCTCGGCGTCGTCGCGGCGGGGATCGCCGTGGTGTCGCTGGTCCGGATCTGGACCGGGGCGCAAAATCTCGATTCGGCCGGGGCCATCGAGGCGGCCATCACGGCCGCGGTGCCCATTGCGCTGGCAGGTCTGTCCGGTCTGTGGTCCGAGCGGGCCGGCGTGGTGAACATCGGCATCGAGGGAATGATGGTGCTCGGCACCTTCGGTGCCGGGTACGCGGGCTATCAGTGGGGTCCGTGGGCCGGGGTGTTCTTCGGCATCGTCTGCGGCCTGCTCGGTGGGCTGCTGCACGGGCTGGTGACGATCACCGTCGGCGTCGACCACATCATCTCCGGCGTGGCGATCAACATCCTGGCGCCCGGCCTCACCCTGTACCTGTCCCGGCTGGTGTTCACCGATGCACCCGGCGGCGGTCAGCGGCAGTCGCCGCCGGTGCCGGACGTCGGCCGGATCACGCTGCCGTTCCTGTCGGACTGGCTCGGCGAGATCGAGGACAAGGGCTGGTTCTTCGTCTCCGATGTCGCGAGCATCCTCCGCGGCTTCTGCACCAACCTGTCGCTGCTCTCGGTGCTGGCCGCGGTGCTGATCGCGTTCACCGGCTGGCTGCTCTGGCGGACCCGGCTGGGGCTGCGGCTGCGGTCGGTCGGCGAGGCGCCGTACGCCGCGGAATCCCTGGGCGTCAACGTCTACTGGTACAAGTACATCGCGGTCTCGATCTCCGGCGGGCTGGCCGGGCTGGCCGGGGCGTTCCTGGTTGTCGGGCTGAAATTCCAGGATGGGCAGACCGGCGGCCGCGGATTCATCGGTCTGGCCGCGATGATCTTCGGCAACTGGCGGCCCGGCGGGATGGCCATGGGCGCCGGGCTGTTCGGCTATACCGACGGCGTCC
This sequence comes from uncultured Actinomycetota bacterium, assembly GCA_963797325.1. GTDB lineage: Bacteria > Actinomycetota > Actinomycetes > Propionibacteriales > Nocardioidaceae > Nocardioides. Next base: position 94,897 of record CAWCPG010000006.1, on the reverse strand, counting down.
AGCAGTACGACTCCTCCGGCTCCGCCATGCACGCGTTCCTGATCCTGGTCGCGCTGGCGCTGGTCGCCGTCGCGATCCTGCAGTACCGCCAGGGGCACCCGATCGTTGCGGCCGTCGCGGCCGTCATCGCCGCGATCTGCCTGTGGTGGTTCTCGGCGACCGACGAGCTGCCGCAGCAGTTGGTCAAGGCAGCGCCGTACGCGATCACGCTGCTGGTGATGGCGCTGGCCTCGCAGAACCTGCGAATGCCGAAGGCCGATGGGCTGATCTACCGCAAGGGCGGCGGCTGATGGCCGGGCTCGGGTGCGGCCCCTCCGGCTCTGCCCGGGGTGGACGGCGCGGGCCGGGCAACCTGGGTGGCCGCCAAAGACCCGTGGTGATCAACGTTTGTGGCCCTCTGAGGTTGTCCTGCAGCACGGAAAGGCCAGAAACGTTGATCATGGAGGGTCGGCCGGCAGCAGCGGCTGGGACCGGCAGTCGCTCCGGGACCAGCGGCCTCCGGGACCGGCAGCCGCGCTGGGACCGGTCACCGCCGATCTGGTGGTCCGGCATGACGGGGCCGCTGACCGTCGACTGGGAGGCGTTGCGTGCGTTGGCCGTCGAGGCCGCGGCGGCCGCCTACTGCCCGTACTCGAAGCTCCAGGTGGGGGCCGCGGCGCTGGTCGACGACGGCCGGATCGATCACCGGCTGCAACGTGGAGAACGCCTCCTACGGCCTGGGTTTGTGCGCGGAATGCACGCTGGTCGGGCAGCTGCGGCTGACCGGCGGCGGCCGGTTGGTGGCGCTGGCCTGCCGGTCCGGCACCGGTGAGCTGCTGATGCCGTGTGGTCGTTGCCGGCAGGTGATCTACGAGTTCGGTGGGGAGAACCTGATGGTCGACACCCCGACCGGGCCGGAGACCATGACCTGGGTGCTGCCGGCCGCGTTCGGTCCCGAGCATTTGCCGCCGGCATGACCGGCTTCGCGGCGGTGGACGTGATCATCGCCAAGCGGGATCGCCGCGAGCTCACCGGCGCGCAGATCCAGTGGGTGATCGACGCCTACACGGCCGGCGAGGTCGCCGAGGAACAGATGTCGGCGCTGCTGATGGCCATCCTGCTGAACGGCATGACGGCCGCCGAGATCGCCGGCTGGACGACCGCGATGCTCGCATTCGGGGATCCGGCTGGACCTGTCCGGGGTGGGCCGGCCGACCGTGGACAAGCACTCGACCGGCGGGGTGGGGGACAAGATCTCGCTGCCGCTGGCGCCGCTGGTCGCGGCCTGCGGGGCCGCGGTGCCGCAGCTCTCCGGCCGGGGGCTCGGCCACACCGGCGGCACCCTGGACAAGATGGAGTCGATCCCGGGGTGGCGGGCACGGCTCAGCCCGCAGGAGATGATCGCCCAGCTGACCGCGGTCGGCGCCGTCATCTGTGCCGCCTCGGACGATCTCGCGCCGGCGGACCGCAAGCTGTACGCGCTGCGGGACGTCACCGGCACGGTCGAATCGATCCCGATGATCGCCGCGTCGATCATGAGCAAGAAGATCGCCGAGGGCACCGAGTGCGCTGGTGCTGGACGTCAAGGTCGGCACCGGCGCCTTCATGAAGCGGGCGGACCACGCGGCCGAGCTGGCCAGGACGATGGTGGAACTCGGTGCGCGGGAAGGGGTTCGGACCACGGCGCTGCTCACGGACATGTCGACGCCGCTGGGCGTCGCGGTCGGCAACGCCGTCGAGGTCGCCGAATCGGTGGAGGTGCTGGCCGGTGGGGGACCGGCCGACGTCGTCGAGCTGACGCTGGCCCTGGCCCGGGAGATGGTCGCGCTGGCGGGTCTGGACGTCGACCCGGCGGACGTGCTGGCGTCCGGCCGGGCCATGGACAGCTGGCGGGCGATGGTGGCCGCGCAGGGCGGTGATCCGGATGCGCCGCTGCCGACGCCGCGGTTCCGGGAGATCGTCGTCGCCGACACGGCGGGTGTGGTCAGCGGGCTGGACGCGCTGGCGGTCGGCACGGCGGCCTGGCGGCTGGGCGCCGGCCGGGCCCGGCGCGAGCACGACGTGCAGCAGGCCGCCGGCATCCTCTGCCGGGCCAAGCCGGGCGACGCCGTGCGGGTGGGCCAGCCGTTGTTCGAGCTGCACACCGATACCCCGGAACGGTTCCCGGGCGCGCTGGCCGATCTCGCCGACGCGGTGACGATCGCCCCGCCGGGCACCGTGGTGCGAGCGATCCCCGCTGGTGATGGAGGTCATCCGAGCCGTCTGACGGCCGATCTGTCGGCAGCGCCCGGATTGCTCGTCGGCTTCGGGTGGAAGTCATTGCGCGACGAGGATTTTCGGCGATCCGACCGGGACGTCACGGATACTGGTCGGTAGAGTCGACCGCGCTCTGCCGGTCGCCGACGACCGCGCGGAGGGCACCGTGCGATCTGCTGAACGGGTGCGGCGAGAGCGTCGTCGCTGGCTCGCGGCCGCGCTGTCGGTGCTGGCCATCGCCGATGGTCGCCGTGGTGCTCGGGGTCGTGCATCGAGCGATCCGACTCCTCGGCCGGTGTCGGAGGCGCTCCGGCGCCGTGGTCACGGTGAGCGCCGCGTCGAACCCACCAGCGAGCACCAGCGCCGCGGTGAGCACCACGGCGAGCCCGTCGGACCCGTTCCCGGACGACGGGATCGCCGAGGACACTGACGCCGTGGCCGCCGCCGCCCGCGGACCCGACCGGACCGGTGGCCCAGGCGGTCGCCGACGCCGAGTCGAACGGCGTGCAGCTGGCCGTGGTCGTCGTCGACCGGACCACCGGAGCCACCCTGACCCAGGTCGATCAGGACGAGCCGTTCCCGGCGTTGAGCCTGGTCAAGCTGATGATCGCGGCCGACGTGCTGACCGACGGCGACGGGCTCGGCTGACGCCGCCGGCGGAGCTCGACCCGACGACCCGGATGATGCTGCGAGACATGATCTCTCAATCCGACGACGTGGCCGGCTCCGACCTGTACGCGCAGGCCGGGGGCGACGAGATGGTCGAGCGGGTCGCCGATCGGTTCGGACTGGCCGGCACGTCTCCGACCCCGGACGGCCAGTACTGGGGCAATGTGCAGACGACCGCGGCCGACCTGGCGTCATTGCTGGGGCAGTCGCTGGCCGATCCGGTCATCGCGCCGGTCCTCGGTCCGGACATGCTGGCTGCCACGGCCATCGCCGCGGACGGCGTCGACCAGCGGATCGGCATGCGGACGGTGCCGGGCGCCGGTTCGAAGCAGGGCTGGGGTTGCTGCCTGAGCGGGGTGGTCGGGCGTCCATTCGGTGGGCTTCACCGACACCCGATCGTCGTGGTGTTGAGCTCGGCCGAGCCGGACGACTACTCGCTGGGCTCGCAGGACGGGCTGGCGCTGCAGGCCGACCCGGGCGCGCAGGTGTCGATCGACGCGGTCACCGCGACGGTCCGGGCTGCGCTTGGGTGGGCCGCCGCGAGTGAACGTACGCCGCGCGCACGGGATTCCGCAGCGACTCTGAGCGGCCGACTCTGAGCGGTTGCCGCAATCTCCGGTCGCGGCGTCGCGCATGGGGTGGGACGCGTCGCGTTCATCCCGCGGCAGGTAACGTCCGCCGGATGCCGACCCCGCTGACCGCCGACACGATCGCCACCGCCCCGAAGGTGCTGCTGCACGATCATCTGGACGGCGGTCTGCGGCCGGCGACGCTCGTCGACCTGGCCGAAAAGGACGGCTATGACGGGCTGCCGACGACGGTCGTGGCCGATCTGGCCCGCTGGTTCTCCGAGTCCGCGTACTCCGGCTCGCTGGAGCGCTACCTGGAGACCTTCATGCACACCACCGCGGTGATGCAGACCCGGGAGTCGTTGATCAGAGTGGCATCGGAGTGCGTGCAGGACCTGGCCGCCGACGGCGTCGTCTATGCCGAGGTCCGGTTCGCGCCGGAGTTGCACACCGAACGCAACCTGGCGTTGACCGAGGTGGTTCGGGCGGTGCTGGACGGGGTCGCCGCCGGCACCAGGGCCGCCGCGCTGGCGGGCCACCGGATCCGGGCCAGGATCTTGCTGACCGCCATGCGGCATGCGGCCCGGTCAAGGGAGATCGCCGAGCTGGCCATCGCTTTCCGCGACGACGGAGTCGCCGGGTTCGACATCGCCGGAGCCGAGGCGGGCTTCCCGCCCACCAGGCATCTGGATGCTTTCGAGTACCTGCGCCGGGAGAACGCCCACTTCACCATCCACGCCGGTGAGGCGTTCGGGTTGCCGTCGATAGGCTCTCCGAGCACGAGGCTCGTCACGAAGGGCACCCGGCCGCGCGGACCATACGAGAGGTCCACGGAGTCGTAGCTGCCGTCCGCCTGGAAGTACGCCGTGTGGGCGCCGGCGGGCAGCCGCATCTGCCGCTCGTGTCCCCCAGGCCGATCCGGACCCGGAACGGCCGCGGGGCGCCGTAGTCCATCCGGATCCACCAGCCACCGCCGACCACCGGGCCGTCCAGCGGGATCGTGGTCGGCGTCCGGCCCAGCACGTAGCCGCAGCCAGAGCCGCCGACCATGCTCCGCGCCGGTGGGATGACCGCCGGCGTCACCCGACCCTGGTCGTCGAGGACGAAGAGCCGGTCGATCGACTGGTCGGGGTACTCCACGGGCAGGTCGAGCGCCTTGAACACGTGACGGTAGGTGTTCTCCGGGTAGCCGAAGGCCCACAGCAGGTTCTGGGGGAGCGACTGGTTCACCAGCGGGAGCGGCTTGCCGTCCGTGCGGGCCACCGTCTCGCGCAGGTTGTCGAAGTAGGGCTTGGTCGGGTTGTTGTCCTGCCAGTTCCCGACGTAGGCCAGGGTCGACACCATCGCCCCGGCGACCACGAGCAGGTCACCGTCCGGATCACCACCGGCCCGCTCGTGGGCCGGTCGACCCCTTCGCGCAGCCGTTGGTCTCGACGGCGCCGAGCAGTGGCAGGAAGGCCAGCCCATCGACAGCATCACGATCGCCGCCGACTCGGTCTGGTAGCGGTACTCCAGGCCGATGTCGGGGCCGACGAGGTTGGCCCGCGCCGAGGCGAGGAGGTAGACGTCGGCCGCGAGGCTGAACGCGATCAGGCTCCAGGCCCGGCGGCTCGCCGTCCGGGTGGTGAACGCGTAGTAGACCAGGGAGCCGAGGGCCACCCACGAGCCCAGGCTGATCAGGTCGCTCGGGTCGGCCAGCGAGTTGGCGGACATCGAGCGCCACTCGAACGGCCCGCCGATCACGCCGGTGCTGAAGGCCACCGCGACGAGCCGGTAGCCCACGTAGGCGACCAGGGTGCCGGCGGGCTGGTGCCGTGCAGCCCGAACTTCAGGTAGATGGCGACGTAGGGAACGGCCACGGCGCCGTGGGCGATGATCCCGACCCGGTAGCCGCGCCACAGCGCCACCACCGCTCGGCCAGCGTGCCGCGGGCGAACCAGCAGAGGGCGAAGAGCGCGTAGAACCCGAACAGCAGCACGGTCTTCTCGTAGAAGCAAGCCCGAAGACCGTCCAGGCGAGGGTGGCGACGAGCGACTGCCAGCGGTGGGTGCGCAGGTAGGCGAGGTGGGCGTGCAGCCCGAAGACCAGTGCGACCTGGAAGGGGAGCTGGTTGATGCCCGCGGCGAACCACACGCCGGCGGGGACGGTGAAGATCAGGAAGCAGTAGCCGGCGAGCAGGACGAGCACGACGCGGGTGTCGCCGAACATGCTCCGCAACAGCCGGAGCATCCCGAGGGAGGCGACCAGCTGTCCCAGCACGAGGAACGCCGGCCCAGGCCGACCAGTGGTACGGCGCCCACGTGGACAGCCCCTTGATCACGAGCCAGCCCGCGGGCATCAGGTGTCCGGCGTAGTTGCGGCCCGACGAACTCCCAGCTGAGCGGGTCGTTGGTGCCGGCCGACAGGAACGCCAGGTCGTCGAAGTAGAACCATGAGCCGGCCAAGGACCAGATCCGGAGCGCGAGGCCGAGAGCGATCACCACCAGCCCGAGCCGCTGGACGTGTGACCCGACTCGGCGGCGGGCCCGCGGCCGAAGCATGACCCGGGCTGACACGCGGCGGAGTATGCCACAGGGACCGGCGTCCTCCGGGGTCCGCGAAGGCCCCGGGCGGACCCCGCACGGGCCCCGCGAACACGCCAGCAGCGGCGGACGTGACTCGCGAGTAACTGCTACTGTCCCCCCACCGACGTGGGACCACTGGGAGGGAATGCGCGTCATGAAGAGGGTCTGGCCCGCCTGGCTGCTCCTGTTTCTCGGCGCTTTCTTCCTCGTGACAGCGGGGATCGCCCACTTCTGGGCCCCGGATGCCGCCGAGCGCACACCGCTGAACAGCTACCAGCGCACCTATCTCACCGGCACCGCGGACGTGCTCGACCCCTCGACGGGGAAGACCAACCACGACCCGGTGAAGATCACCAACATCACCCAGGTCGACGACAAGAAGTCGACCGGCAGCGCCGTCGTGTTCGTGACCTCCACCTGCGTGAACGTCGACACCGGCGACCCGGCCGACTGCCTGCCGAAGTCCGACCCGCGGATGATCAGTGTCACCCAGCTCAACTTCGTGGCCGACCGGACGACCGCCGTCGCCTTCGACGACCCGAAGCTCCTGCAGTCACCCCCGTGCCGGTGTCGGGACTGGTCAACAAGTGGCCGTTCCACCCGGAGAAGAAGACCTATGACGTCTGGGACGACGTCACCAAGACCTCCCCGCCCGCTCAGTACGCCGGCGAGACCACCATCAACGGCCTGAAGGTCTACCAGTACCACCAGGTGATCACCGGCGCCCCGATCGACCTGGGCAACGACATCCAGGGCATCTACAACCTCGACGAGACGTACTCGATCGACCCCGTCACCGGCAAGATCATCGACCAGAAGGTCCACGACGTCCGGACCCTCAAGGACGGCGGCGCCACGGCGCTGGACCTTACGGCCGAGTACACGCCCGAGACCATCAAGTCCAACGTCGACGATGCGAAGGCGGGGCCAAGCAGCTCACGCTGATCACCAAGACGTTGCCGATCGTCGGCCTGGTCGTCGGGTTGATCTGCCTGGCGCTGGGCGTCTTCCTGCTGATCAGGCACCGCCGCCGGTCCTCCGAGCCGGTGGAGACCCCGGCCCCTGCGCCCAGTCACAGCGCCTAGCCCGCGAGAGCCGGCGTCAGCCCAGGTCGGCGGCGAAGACCGCGGTCCCGGGCGTGAGCCGGCCGCGCGTGCGCGACCAGCCTCCCCAGACCCGGTCGTGGTCGGCGGGCCACTCCGGCTCGACCAGGCGCACGATCCGGAAGCCGTGCCCGGCCAGCAGTGAGACCCAGTCGCCCAGGGTGCGGTGGTGCTCGACGTAGGAGACCCGCCCGCTGTCGTCGTCCACCTCGACGTACGGCGTCCGGTCCCAGTACGACGACGTCGCCGTGAGCCCCGCCTCCGACGGGTCGTCGGGGAAGCTCCATCGGGTCGGGTGCGTGATGGAGAAGGCGAACCGACCGCCGCGGCGGAGCACCCGCGCCGTCTCTGCCACCGCCGCGTCTATGTCGGCGACGAACTGGAGGGCGCCGAAGGAGCAGAACACCACGTCGAAGCTGCCGTCGGAGAAGGGGAGCGCGGTCGCGGTGCCGAGCACGGACGGCACGGCGAGCCCGGTCTCCTCGTCGAGCCGCCGCGAGTGCTGGAGCTGACGGGTCGAGAGGTCGAGCCCGACGGACCGGCCGCCGTGCAGACGCACCCAGCGCGAGCACTGGCCGGCCCCCGAGCCGACCTCGAGCACGTCCCTGCCGTCCACCTCACCGAGGACCCCGGCCTCGTCCTCGGTCAGCCCCTCGGGCCCCCAGACGAAGCCGGTGTCACCGAGGAAGCCCCCGTGGGTCGCCTGGTACTCGTCGGCGTAACGGTCCCAGTCGGGACCGTTCGCCCGCCGCGACTCGGCCTCGTCGACCGGGCGACGCTGGACGCGCACACGCTGCGGCAGGTGGTCCTCCACGGCGCGACCCTACTGGGCGGCCCCGCGCCCCCGGGTATGACAGCGTGGCCACGTGGATCCCTCCCAGCTGACACCCCTGGCGGGCGGCTGGTCCGGTGAGACGTTCCTCGCCGAGGCCGCCGGCGAGCGGACGGTGGTCCGGATCTACCGTCCCGGCCGGCGCGACGACGCGGCGCCCGAGATCGACGCGGCGCTCCTCCGGCTGGTGCGCGGGCTGGTGCCGGTCCCCGACGTCGTCGAGGTACGGCGTGGGGTCGCCGCCCTGGACCGACCGGGCCTCCTGGTCACCTCCCACCTTGCCGGCGAGCGTGGCGACCTGCTCCTCCCGACCCTCGACGACGCGCGGCTGACCGCGCTGGGTGCCCGCGTCGGCGCGCTCGCGGCCGACCTCGCGGGCATGCCGACCCTGCGGTCCGGCCCGTTCGTCGACGCCGACCTGCGCATCGGCACCTTCGGTGGCGCCGACGATCTCCCGGGGTTCGTCGACGCCCACGCCGCCGACCTCGTGATCGAGGGCTGGGAGCCGGCACGCGTGGACGCCCTCGTCCGCCTCGCCGGCCGGGCGCAGGACCTGCTCGACGCGGTCGGCCGGAGCTGCCTGGTGCACTCCGACCTCAACCCGAAGAACGTTCTCGTCGACCCGGACACGCTGCACGTGACCGGCGTCCTCGACTGGGAGTTCGCCCACTCCGGGCACCCGGCCACCGACCTCGGCAATCTTCTGCGGTTCGACCGCATGCCTGCCTACGCCGATGCCGTCCTGGCCGCCTGCTGCGAACGCCGTGGAACCGATCCCGCCGAGACACTCGGGCTGGCCCGCGCCGCCGACCTGTGGGCCCTGGTCGACCTGGCCGCGAGGCGAGGGCAGAACCCGGTGGCCGACCGTGCCCACGAGCACCTGCTGGCCATCGCCCGGACCGGGGATCTGGACGCGCTGCCGGCATCGGCGTAGAAGCCCGTGCGGGCTCGTTCCGGATGGTCTGTGACGAAGCGAGCGGGACGCCTCCCGGATGGGGGCGCTCCGCACGGCCCCGCCGCGACGTCCGCGCCGTTCCCCGCCTGCCTCGCCGGTTGGACGCACGACGGAGCCCCCGCGTAGACTCGCGGGGCGCCAGAAGTCTGCCCACGTCCCGGACGGAGCGGACACCGGCTCGCTATCTCTTTCAGCCGCGCCCGCCCTCGAGCGGGGAAGCGGAGATCCTGCGGTAGTGACCAAGGGCTTCCGGCGTGCCCGCGACAACTCCATCCATCCAAGGAACTCATTCCCCTATGACGAGCAGCACCGCCTACCTCTCGGAGATCGACGCGCCCCAGGTGGCCGTCAACGACATCGGCTCCGAGGAAGACTTCCTCGCCGCGATCGACGCGACCATCAAGTACTTCAACGATGGAGACATCGTCGAAGGCACCATCGTGAAGGTCGACCGGGACGAGGTCCTGCTCGACATCGGTTACAAGACCGAAGGGGTCATCCCCTCCCGCGAGCTCTCGATCAAGCACGACGTGGACCCCAACGAGGTCGTCCACGTCGGTGACAAGGTCGAGGCCCTGGTCCTCCAGAAGGAGGACAAGGAAGGCCGCCTGATCCTGTCCAAGAAGCGCGCCCAGTACGAGCGCGCCTGGGGCACCATCGAGCAGGTCAAGGAGGAGGACGGCGTCGTCGAGGGCACCGTCATCGAGGTCGTCAAGGGCGGCCTGATCCTCGACATCGGCCTGCGCGGCTTCCTGCCCGCCTCCCTGGTGGAGATGCGTCGCGTCCGCGACCTCCAGCCCTACGTCGGCCAGACGCTCGAGGCGAAGATCATCGAGCTCGACAAGAACCGCAACAACGTCGTGCTCTCGCGTCGTGCCTGGCTCGAGCAGACCCAGTCCGAGGTGCGCCACGGCTTCCTGACCCAGCTCCAGAAGGGCCAGATCCGCAAGGGCGTCGTCTCCTCCATCGTGAACTTCGGCGCGTTCGTCGACCTCGGCGGAGTGGACGGCCTCGTGCACGTCTCCGAGCTGTCCTGGAAGCACATCGACCACCCGAGCGAGGTCGTGGCCGTCGGCGACGAGGTCACCGTCGAGGTGCTCGACGTCGACATGGACCGCGAGCGGGTCTCCCTGTCGCTGAAGGCGACGCAGGAGGACCCCTGGCAGCACTTCGCCCGCACCCACCAGATCGGGCAGATCGTGCCGGGCAAGGTCACCAAGCTGGTGCCCTTCGGCTCGTTCGTCCGCGTCGAGGAGGGCATCGAGGGCCTGGTCCACATCTCCGAGCTGGCCGAGCGCCACGTGGAGATCCCCGAGCAGGTCGTGCAGGTCAACGACGACGTCATGGTCAAGATCATCGACATCGACCTCGAGCGTCGCCGGATCTCGCTGTCGCTGAAGCAGGCCAACGAGACCACGACCGCCACCGACGTCGAGGAGTTCGACCCGACGCTCTACGGCATGGCCGCGACCTACGACGAGCAGGGCAACTACATCTACCCCGACGGCTTCGACCCCGAGACGGGCGAGTGGCTCGAGGGCTACGACGAGCAGCGCGCGGCCTGGGAGGACCAGTACGCCAAGGCCCACGCCCGCTGGGAGGCCCACGTCAAGCAGCAGGAGGAGGCCAAGCAGGCCGAGGTCGAGGCCGGCGAGGCCACGACGTACTCCTCCGCCACGGGCACGGCCGACGAGGCCGAGACCGGCGAGGAGACCGGCGGCTCGCTGGCCTCCGACGAGGCGCTGCAGGCGCTCCGCGAGAAGCTCACCGGCGGGGCCAGCTGACCCCGGTGCCGCAACGACGCTGACCCTTTCGTCCATGAGTGGTCGGCAACCCAGAGGGGGTCGGGTGCACGCACCCGACCCCCTCTGGCTCGTCCGGATCGCCGAGACGCCCACGCCGCGGACGACCGGCAACTAGGCTGCGCGCATGTCTCGTGGGGTGTGGGTGCGAGCCGCGCTGACGGCCGCGCTGGTCGCAGCCGCCTCGACCGCTCCCACGATCCCGGTGGCCGCAGCCGACGGCCCGGTGCGGATCATGCTGGTCGGTGACTCCATCACCGAGGGTTCGAGCGGGGACTGGACGTGGCGCTACCGGCTCGCCCAGAGCCTCGAGGCGGCCGGTGTCGACTACGAGTTCGTCGGTCCTCGGGTCACGATGCTGAACCTGGCCACGGATGCGCACGACAGCCTCGAGTACGCCGACCCCTCGTTCGACCGGCACCACTTCGCACGGTGGGGGAGAGCCTCCACGCGATCCTGAACGAGAACGCCGCCGTTCCCGAGGACAGCATCGGCTGGGCCGCGTCGACGTACCGACCCGATGTCGTCATCGAGGTCCTGGGCACCAACGACCTGCTCTACGGTTCGTCACCGTCAGGAGACGGTGGACGTCGCGCACCAGTTCGTCGACGAGGTGCGCGACGCCAGCCCCGACAGCGCCCTCGTCCTCTCGACCGCCCCTGACGTCGGATACGCGCACTTCTCGGAGTACGACGCGTTGCTCGCCGACACCGCTCCGCAATGGAGCACAGCCAGGTCACCCGTCGTCGTCTCGACGCCGGACCAGGACTGGGACGGCACCACCGACACGTGCGACAGCACGCACCCCAGCGCAGTCGGCGAGGTGAAGATCGCCGCCGCCCAGGCCGACGCCCTGGCGACTCTGGGGATCGGCACCCCCACCGCGCGCCCCCTCCCGTCGCCCCCGGTCGGACCCCGCCTTCCGGCCACGCTGACCGCCACGCCCGGCGACGGGCAGGTGGCGCTCTCCTGGCAGCTCCCGCCCGGCGGCACCGCGGTCCTGGTCTCGACCCGCGACGCCACGATCGGGGAGGCCTGGCACCAGCTCCCGTTCGCCCTCGGCGGGACGGCCTGGCTCTCCGGTGGCCTCGTCGACGGCCACACCTACGAGTACCGGCTGAACGTCCTCAAGCACGACTGCCTGGCAGCCGACGTGGTCTCCGACGTGGTCTCGGCAACGCCGGCGCCACCGACGCCGGGTGACGTCACCGGGGTGACGGCCGGCTCGTCGGACCACGGGGTCGACGTGGCGTGGGGCGCCGCGGCGGGAGCCACGTCGTACCAGGTCTGGCTCCGTCCGAGCGAGCACCCCACCGCCTGGCAGAGCATGTCGACGACCGCGACGAGCTATGCCGTGGACGGACTGCTGGCCGGTGCCTCCTACGACGTCGCCGTGCAGGGTGTCGGGCCGGGCGGGGTGGGCCCGAGGAGCAGCCCGGTCACCGTCATCGCGTCCGGTGCGGTGCCGTCGGCGCCCGTCGTGACCCATGTCGCCACCCGAGCCAGCGGCTCGGCGCGGGTGGAGTGGACGGTCCCCGCGGGATCGACGCGGTTCCTGCTCCGGCATCGCGCAGCACGCCCGGGGTCGACGTGGGTGAGCCAGAGCGAGCCGGTCGCCGCACCGAGAGCCGTGGTGTCGGGACTTCGCAGCGGAGCGACCTACCTGTTCCGGGTCACGGCGGTCGACGACCGCCTGACCGGCGGCACCTCGGGCACGGTGCGGGGCGTCGTACCGCGCGTGGCGGCCGTGAAGGAGGTGCGGGTGCGTCGAACGGGTCCCCTGCGCGCCAGCTCTCGCGGTGACGTCGTGCCGTTCGCAGCGACGTACACCCTCCAGGGCACGGCGTCCTCCGGGTGCAGGCACGTCCCCGCCGCGAGCCGATTCCGGACCGAGGCGCGGGGCCTGGGGCTGCCCCGGCACACCGTCCACGTCCCGCGTGCGAGGGCACGTGCCTCGGCCTTCTGGGTGCGGTGGTACGCCGTCCGTGACGGGGTTCCAGGACGCGTGTCGGCGTCCTCCGTGGCGTGTCTGCGGCTGACTCGTTGACGCAGGCCGATCCCTCCGGGCAGCCCCGGTGGTCCGCCGGCGCTCGCTGAGAACTCGGATGCGTGGCGCGGGCCGGCGGGCGACCATGGTGCCGTGAAGCTGCTGCCGTTCGACGTCACCCGGTCCGAGCTCGTCGCCTCCTGGGCGGTCGGGGACGAGGTGGTGCGCGCCTGGTGCGCCGTCGAGGGCGGCCGCGTGCCGGCCGACGTCGTGGTGGGCTGGTCACAGGCCGACGACGTCGAGGCCTACCTCCTGACCGACGAGGCCGGCGAGCCCCGTGCGTACGGCGAGCTGTGGCTGGACGACGACGAGGGCGAGGTGGAGCTGGCCCGGCTCCTGGTCGCCCCGGAGCACCGCGGCAGGGGAGTGGGCCGGAGCCTGACCCGGGCCCTCACCGACCGCGCCCGCGAGACGCACCCCGAGCTGCCGGCGGTGATCCTGCGGGTCCGGCCCGAGAACGAGCAGGCGATCCGCTGCTACACGGCGGCCGGCTTCGTCGCCGTACCCGCCGACGAGCAGGCCACCTGGAACGAGGGTCAGCGGTTCGCCTACCACTGGATGGTGCTGCCGGGCTGAGGCCCGACGGGCCACGAGGCCCGGACCGTGCGGTCCGGGCCTCGCGCCGGTCACTGCTGGTGTGACTCGCAGGTCACGGGGACGCCGTCCCGTAGACGACCATCTCCGTCAGGTCCGCGAACTGGCATCCGGTGTAGCCACCCGAGGTGTCGGGGTTGCCGCAGATGTTCGCGAACGTGTCGGGCGTGCCGTTGTGCGCGGCCGAGTCCTCGACCTGGTCGCCCGCGATGGTGAAGCGGACGTACTGCACACCGTCGGTGGAGCCCGTCGGCGCGACATCGTTGAGATGACCACGGTCTCCGAACCCGAAGTGGCCGTCGGCCACCTGCGTCCACGACGTTCCGTCGGCGGAGACATCGATCGTGTAGTCCCCGGTCGAGGAGCTGCCCGAATCGCCACACGAAGCGGTCGGGTCGACCCCGAAGCCGGTCACGTCCACTGCCCGGGGCAGCTTCACGACGATGTGCTTGGCCACGAAGGATCCGGTGGGATCACCGGTGTCGTTGCCCGCCGTGCTGCCCCAACCGAGGCCGAGACTTCCGTCGATGGCCTTGTCCGGACCACAGCCGTTGCCGGTGAGGTCGGGCCCGTTGAAGTCGGTGACCTGACCGCCTCCGCTGGTCATGGCCCAGTCCCGGGCCACCACGAAGTTCGCCGTGGCGTGGTCGCCCACGGGCACGGTCACCTCCTGGGAGGACGTCAGGTAGCCGGCACCGGCCGCCACGACCTTCGGGTACGTCCCGGGGTACATGCCCCACGAGCCGCCGATGGAGTAGGTGCCGTCGGACCTGGTCACCGCGCTCAGCTGGTTGCCGAGACCGGCCACGTAGACGGTCGCCCCGGCCACCGGCTCGCCGGTCACCGAGTCGGTCACCTTGCCCTGGATGTACTGGGAGTAGTTGTGCGTCTTCGGGTTCGGCGGGACGTGGAAGTCCTGGGCCACGTCGATGTCCGCACCGTCGACCGACCCGGCGAAGAAGCCCATCCCGCGCTTGGCGAAGATGCGCCAGAGCTGCGCGGTGTGGTCCCCGCTGTAACCGACCAGGTCGGCCTGGAGGATCGCGTTGCGCATGTCGAGCATCGACGGGTCGTTGGCCGAGAGCGACATGCCGCGCGTGATCAGCGAGTCGGCCACCGAGTGTCCGAACGCCTTGCGGATGTCCCACAGCGTCTGGGCCCACACCTCGCCCGAGTAGTGCACCTCGGGAATGCCGCCGATCGTGACGAGGTCACCGTAGGTGTAGCCGCCCTGGATGTTCGCGTCGGGGTTGAGGGTGTCGAAGCACGCCTTGCTCTTCGACCCGACCGGGCAGTCCATCGCCATCGAGCGGAACGGCACCAGCCGCCCGTGCGCGTCCTTCTGGCCACCCATCAGGTACTGGCCCTCGAAGACCTGGCCGTCGGCCGAGGTGTCCTTCTGGAAGTGATGGCTGACGAGGTAGTCCATGGCGTAGTAGTCGGACCACGCCTCACCCATGGCCCCGGCCTGCAGGCTGTTGAGGGTGGAGTTCCCGTCGGCGTCCGTGACCAACCGGTTGGACAGGCCGTGCGTGTACTCGTGCAGCAGCACCGAGGCGTCGAACGAACCGCTGGTGGGGTTGAAGTTGTCGTAGTCGTTCGGGTAGCCGGGCAGGTGCCACAGGTACATCTGCATGACGGGCGGAATGCCGTCCGGAGGCGTGTTCATGTTGGCGTTGTCGATGTGACCCAGATCGGGCATGCCATTGTCGGTGTCGGCGCCGTCGAGCACCTGCTGGAGGACGGGGTCGCCACCGGCGGCGCTGAAGTTGCCGGCCTTCGTGGTGAACGCGATCGAGCGGTCCTTCTGCAGGTAGTCGTGGTAGGTGTTGGCCAGGTAGAACGCGTTGTTCTCGTTGGCCGCGAGGTTCTTCTTCCACGAGTTGGCGGCCTCGGCGTCCCACGTGCACAGGAAGCCGGCCGTGCAGAACTTGGAGAAGTCGTTGCCGATGAAGGGGCCGTCGCCGAAGGTGCCGTGCGGCGGGTAGGCCTGCTTCTGGGTGTCCTTGAACGTCTTCAGCTTCCCGGTCGCGCTCTTCTTGGTGCCGGGCACGCCGGTCTGCTCGCCCGGGTTCACCGCGTTGTCGTCGTTCTCGTCGGCCCAGGTGATGACGTTCTTGCCGTCGAGGACCTTGCGGCCCTTGGCCAGCCAGCCCTTCTTGATGAAGTTGACGACCTTGGGCTTGCCGCCCTGGACGCCGGTGGGGCCCTTCGGGGCGCCGGGGTAGTAGTCGTAGACGTAGGCGTCACCGGTGGCGTTGTCGGTGGTCGAGTGCCGGTAGAGGGACGTGCCGCTCGCGGCGTCGATCACGTGCTGGTACGCCCCGTCGTTGCCGGACTGGACGTACGTCGACCACCCGGGGCGCAGCCCGGCCGAGGTCAGGAACCACACCTTCGTGGCGTAGTCGTGGTTGGCCCACCGGGTCGTGGCCGCGGGACCACGGCTGGACGAGGCGACCGCGTGGGTCTGCACCGACCCGTGGACGTTCGCTGCTGCCCGCGAGCGGGCCTGGGCGGCGTCCACATGGGTGGCCGGCGCCTGCCGGGCCAGACCGGCGAGCCCGGACACCGGGGAGCCGAGGACGGACAGGACACGGCCGCTGCGGGTGACGTTGACCTGGAGGCCGTTGCCGAAGACCGGGGTGCCGGCAGCACGCTGCTCCCAGGAGAGGTGGTGGATCCCCAGCGGGTCGACGTAGTCCTTGCGGAAGGCGAGCGTGGAGAGGTCGGCCGAGGTCAGGCCCAGCGCCGCGAGGTGCGACCTGACGAAGTCGAGCGCGACGGTCCGTGCGGCACCGCGGTGGGTCCCGCTCAGGTAGCCGTCGAGGCGAGCGAGCTGGCGCGGGGTCCCGGTCAGGGGGTCGATGTCGACGACCGCCTGCGGACCGAGCCCGGCGAAGTACCTCTCGACGGTCGCGCTCCGCTGGTTCGTCACGCTGCGCTGCGCCTTGACGAGGGCCGAACCGCCCAGCTGGCGCTGGTCGAAGTCCTGGGGACTGCGGGCGTCGGCGCCCTCGGTGCCTCGCGCCGGCGAGCCGGGCGAGAGCGACGGGGCGCCGTGGTGGCCGACGGCCGCCAGGCTCGGGGTGCCGAGCATGGTGACCGCGAGGACGGTGCCGCCGATGGCGGCAGCCGTCAGCGACCTGCTTCTGGTGGGGTGCACGAAGGTTCCCTTCATGATGGGTGGGCAGAGCGCCGATCGGCGCATGGGGGTGTGTGACCTCCCGCACCCTAAGGACTGGTGACCACTCTGGGAAGCCCCCTTTGTAGGGTTCTTACCGTGCGTGTGGGTCTCACCGGTGGGGTCGCCTCAGGAAAGAGCTCCGTCTCCGCGATCCTGAGAGAGCTCGGTGCCGTCGTCGTCGACGCTGATGCGCTGGCCCGCGAGGTCGTCGGACCCGGTACGCCGGGGCTCGCAGCCGTCGTCACCGCGTTCGGGCCCGAGGTGCTCGGCCCCGACGGGGCGCTCGACCGGGCTCGCCTCGGGGCCCTCGTCTTCGCCGACGCCGACCGTCGTACGACGCTCGAGGCGATCGTGCACCCCCTCGTGCGCGCACGGGCGGCCGAGCTGGAGGCCTCCGCCCCGGCCGGCGCCGTGGTCGTCCACGACATCCCCCTGCTCGTCGAGACCGGCCAGGCGGCGTCGTTCGACGCCGTCCTCGTCGTCGACGTCCCCGTCGAGGTCCAGGTCAGCCGCGCGGTGCGTGACCGGGGCTGGTCGGAGGACGAGGCCCGTTCCCGGATCGCGGCTCAGGCGTCTCGCGAGGACCGGCTGGCCGCCGCGACGTACGTCGTCGACAACACCGGGACGACCGAAGACCTCCGCCAGCGTGTGGCGGAGGTCTTCGCGGAGCTCACCGACTGATCGGTGAGCTGACCGGCTCTCAGGCGGCCAGGTCGGGGTCGCCGAGGCGACGGAGCTTCTGCAGCGCCTCGCGCTCGAGCTGACGCACCCGCTCGGCGGAGATGCCGTGGCGGGCACCGATGTCGGCGAGCTTGTGCTGACGACCGTCGAGCAGGCCGTAGCGCGCCCGGATGATGTCGGCGGCGCGGTCGTCGAGCTCGCCGACCAGGCGGTCGAGCCGCTCGCGCGCCTCGACGTCGAGGACGGTGTCGTCGGGCCCGGGCGCCGTCTCCTGCGCCATCAGGTCGCCGAGCGAGGTGTCGCCGTCCTCGTCCACCGGGGTGTCGAGGCTGACGTGGTCGCGGCCCCACGACATCAGGTCGAGGACCCGCTCGAGCGGCATGTCGAGCTCGTGCGCGATCTCCGCCGGCTCCGGGTCACGCCCGAGCTGGCGCTCGAGGGTACGACGCGCGCCGCCGACCTGGTTGAGCTCCTCGACGACGTGCACGGGCAGACGTACGACGCGCGCCTGCTGCGCGATGCCGCGGGTGATGGCCTGACGCACCCACCACGTGGCGTACGTCGAGAACTTGTAGCCCTTGGTGTAGTCGAACTTCTCGACCGCCCGGATCAGACCGGTGTTGCCCTCCTGGATCAGGTCGAGCATCGGCATCTGGGCCCGGCCGTACTTGCGCGCGATCGACACCACGAGCCGCAGGTTGGCGTTGATGAACTGCTGGGTGGCCCGGCGGCCCTCCTCGGCGAGCCAGGTCAGCTCCTCCTCGGTGGCCGAGAGCGGCGCGCCGCCCTTCTTGCGGCCGACTCGCCCCGCGGCGAGCAGCGCCTCGGCGTAGAGCCCGGCCTCGATGGTCTTGGAGAGCTCGACCTCCGCGGCGGCGTCGAGGAGCGGCGTACGGGCGATCTCGTCGAGGTACAGCCCGACGCTGTCGCGGCCCTCGATCTCGCGGGTCGCGCTGATGGTTCGTGCTGCCATGTCGCCCTCCTACCTACGGCGGGCCTACTCACCAGTAGTGCCCACATCGACTCCAACGCACCGGGTGCTGGGGGGATTCCCGTAGCGGGGGCGTTTCGGACCCTTCACTCATGCCAGACGTGTGAGGGGCACGGGGAGTTGCCTCGGCGTGGAACTCTCAGGGAGTTCTCAGGGCCGAACGAGGACGGGGTGGACGGACGAAGTCCGTGCACCCCACCGCAGTGAGCGTCGAGCGAGCTTGCTCGCTCGACGGCCCGGGTTCGGACGGACGAAGTCCGTGCACCCCACCGCAGTGAGCGTCGAGCGAGCTTGCTCGCTCGACGGCCCGGGTTCTGGACGGACGAAGTCCGTGCACCCCACCGCAGTGAGCGTCGAGCGAGCTTGCTCGCTCGACGGCCCGGGTTCTGGACGGCGCCCGGTCGAGCGAGCTGCTTCTCGACTCTCAGGCTCCCGGGTGGGGCTGAGCGTCGGCCAGCCCCATCCTGTCGAGGATCCAGGCGAGGGTGAAGGCGCGGTCGTGCCAGGCCTGGTAGCGCCCCGAGACCCCGCCGTGGCCGGCGGACATCTCGGTCTTGAGCAGGAAGTCGCGCCGTCCGCTCGCCGTGGCCCGCAGACGGGCGACCCACTTGGCGGCCTCGACGTAGAGCACCCGGGTGTCGTGCAGCGACGTGGTCGCCAGGACCGGCGGGTAGTCGACCGCTGCGACGTTCTCGTACGGCGCGTAGCCGGCGAGGTAGTCGTAGGTCTCCGGCTCGCTCGGGTCGCCCCACTCGTCGTACTCGGTCACGGTCAGCGGCAGGCTCGCGTCGAGCATCGAGGTGAGTGCGTCGACGAACGGCACCTCGGCGACCAGGCCGCCGAAGAGGTCGGGGTACTGGTTGGCGACCGCGCCGATCAGCAGCCCACCGGCCGAGCCGCCCTCGGCGACCAAGCGGTCGTGGGTCGTCCAGCCCTCGGCGACGAGGTGACGGGCGACGGCGGCGAAGTCGGAGAAGGTGTGCCGCTTGTGGAGCAGCTTGCCGTCGTCGTACCAGTGGCGCCCCATCTCGCCGCCACCGCGCACGTGGGCGATCGCCATGCCCGCGCCACGGTCGAGCAGGGAGAGGCGCGACACCGAGAAGGCGGGGTCGGTGGAGAGCTCGTAGGCGCCGTACCCGTAGAGCAGGAACGGGATCGGCCCGTCGTCGGCGGCGCCCTTGCGGCACACCAGCGAGATCGGCACGCGGACGCCGTCGTCGGCGGTGGCCCACAGCCGGTGCTCCTCGTACGCCGCGGGGTCGTGGCCCCGGACCGGCTGCCGCTTGAGGAGGCTCAGCCGGCGGGTGCGGACGTCGTAGTCGTAGACGGAGGAGGGCACGGTCAGCGAGGTGTAGCCGACGCGCAGCGTGGGGGCGTCGACCTCGGCGCCTCCCCAGCCGCCGACGGTGTAGAGCTCCTGCGGGAACTCCACGAGGTAGTCGTCGGAGACGCCGGAGTCGTCGAGCTCGAGGACCCGGAGCTGGGTCAGGCCTCCGCTGCGCTGCGGCACGACCAGGTGCCCGGTGTACGCCGAGACGTCCTCGAGCCGGACCCCCTCGGTGTGGGGGACCAGCGGTCGCCAGTCCGCCGGCGGCGTGGACGCGAGGGGAGCCGTGCCGATCTCGAAGTCGGTGCCGGTGTGGTTGTGGAGCACGAGGAACACGTCCTCGCCGCCGATCACCGCGTGCTCCAGGCCGTACTCCAGGCCCTCCTCACGGGGATGGAACACCACCCAGCCCGCGCCGGGGTCGTGGGTGTCGAGGAACCGGCTCTCCGTGGTGTTCTTGGAGCCGGACACCGCGACCAGGAACCGGTCGGTGCGGCTGCGGCCGATCCCCACCCAGAAGCGCTCGTCGGTCTCGTGGAGGACCAGCTCGTCGTCGGCCTGCGTGGTGCCGAGGCGATGGCGCCAGACCTTGTCGCGGCGCCACGAGTCGTCGACGGTGCAGTAGTAGAGGTCGCGCCCGTCGGGGCTCCACACGCCGCCCCCGAGCACCCCCTCGATCCGGTCGGCCAGCAGGTCCCCGCTCCCGAGGTCCTTGACCTCGAGCACGTAGCGCTCGTGGCCCACGGTGTCGGTGGAGTAGGCCAGCAGCGTGCCGTCCGGGCTGACCGAGACGCCGCCGACGGAGTAGAAGTCGTGGTCGCGGGCGAGGGCGTCGTGGTCGAGCAGGACCTCCTCGCCCGGCAGGGCGGGCTCGTCGGGGCTGCAGTCCTCGGCCGGGACCGGCGGGCTCCAGTCGGCCGCGTCGACCACCGCGACGCGGCACGCGGCGCCGTACTCGCGGCCCTCGAAGGAGCGGCCGTAGTACCACCACCCGCGGTTGCGCGACGGCACGGACAGGTCGGTCTCCTTGGTCCGGCCCCGGATCTCCTCGAACAGCTGCTCCCGCAGGTCCGCGAGGTGGGCCGTGCGTGCCGACGTCCAGGCGTTCTCGGCCTCGAGGTACGCCGTGACGGCGGGGTCGTCCTTGGCTCGCAGCCAGTCGTAGTCGTCCGTCCGCGTGCGCCCGTGGTGCTCGGTGGTCACCGGGCGCCGCTCCGCGACGGGCGGCCGGTCGGGCGCGGGCGGGGCGGGCGCGGGGCTGTCGCCCGGAGAGCTCGTCATGCTCGCGACACTAAACGGTGCTGCCGGCGACGCCCGGCCGCGGCTAGCATCGCGACGTGCTCGAGCTCCGCGACGTACCTCCCGACCAGGTCTCCGTGCGCATGGCTGCCGTGATCGACCGGGCCAGCAGGATCCGGGCCGCCGCACGCTTCCTGACCCCCGAGGTGGCGCGGCAGCAGGTCGAGGAGCACGTGGAGCAGACCCGGGACAGGTCCGCCCTGCTCGAGGTGGTCGACGGCGACGCGGTGGTCGGCCAGATCTGGCTGGCGCTGGCCGGGAGCGGCGAGCTGATCGTCCACGACCTCGTCCTCGACGACCTGACGCGGGTGGCCGAGCTGGTGCCCCTGTTGGTCGATCGGGCGCGGGCCGCAGACGCCCACCTGATCGGCGTCGGCATCCATCCCGGTGATCCGGGTCGCGCCGCGCTGGGGGCTCAGGCGGGCTTCCTCCCGCGGGCCACCAACATGGCGCTGACGCTCGACGGCGAGATCGCCGACCCGGGTGGCCTCGAGCTCCTCCCGATGACGGGCCCCGAGTTCGACGACTTCCTGTCGGGCAACGGCGAGGAGTACGCCGGGGAGCTCGTCGCGGCCGGGATGACCGAGGAGGCGGCCGCTCAGCAGAGCAGCGAGCAGATGGCGCAGCTGCTGCCCGACGGACAGGCGTCGCCGGGCATGCACTTCTTCACGGCCTGGGTGGGCGGCCGACCCGTGGGCAGCCTGTGGCTGTGCACCCAGGACCCGATGGCGTTCGTCTACGACGTGGTGGTCGACGAGAGCGAGCGGCGCAAGGGCTACGGCGCCGCGATCATGAACGCCGGTGCCCGCTGGAGCCGCGACCAGGGACATCCCGTCCTCGGGCTCAACGTGTTCGCGCACAACCCCGGCGCCCGCGCGCTCTACGACCGCCTGGGCTACCGGGTCACCCAGGACTACCACGCCCTCGACGTGCCGGATGCCGGCTGACCCGCCGCGCTCCGTCGACCTCAACGCCGACCTCGGTGAGGAGGTCACCGACGACGCTGGCCTGCTCGAGGTGGTGACGTCGGCGAACGTCGCCTGCGGCTTCCATGCCGGGACCCCCGACACCATGCGTGCGGTGTGCGAGGGGGCGGCACGGCACGGCGTCGTCGTGGGCGCGCAGGTCTCGTACCGCGACCGCGCGGGTTTCGGGCGGGTCGCTCGGGACGTGGCGTTCGAGGTGCTGCGCGACGAGGTGGCCGAGCAGGTCGCGACGCTCGACGCGATCGCGCGCGAGCAGGGCACCTCGGTGCGCTACCTGAAGCCGCACGGGGCGCTCTACCACCGCGTGACCGACGACCCGGAGCAGGCGTCGGCGGTGCTGGCCGGCTCGGGAAGCCTGCCCGTGCTGGGCTTCCCCGGCTCGCGCCTCCTGGCGCTGGCGGCGGCGGCCGGCCGCCCGGCGTACGTGGAGGGCTTCCCCGACCGTGGCTACCGCAACGGTCGCCTGGTCGACCGTGCGGGAGCCGGGTGCCCTGCTCGCCGACGTCGACGCGATCGCCCAGCAGGCGGTCGACCTGGCCGGTGGGGTCGCCTCGGTCTGCGTGCACGGTGACTCGCCCGACGCGGTCGCCCACGCCCACGCCGTACGACGGGCGCTCGAGGCCGCCGGCTACCGGCTCGCGCCGTTCCTCGACGCCTCCTGAGGGGGCCCGCTCTCCACAGGCGACGCCGCCGATCTGTGGAGGAGCGCCACGAAGCTGTGGAGGAATCGGCCCGGTCTGTGGAGGACACGCCGACCGGCAAGAAATAACGGAAATCATGGGCCCGAGCCTCTTGCGCCGGGTGCTCCGTGGGGCATAGAACTCTCCTACCAACTCGCCGCTTGCGGAGGGTTGGGGTGGAGAAGCAGGAAGATCTGCACTGCGAGCTTGCTCGCGGCGCCGGCCGGTGGCGGCAGGCGGGGTCGGAGGGCTTGTCCGCGATCGGGCGCCACCGCGCGATCACCCGAAGGGCTCTTGGTGCTCATACCATCGAGAGCCCTTCACCTATTTCACGCCCCGTTGACTGAGCCTGCGAAGTCAACGAAGTGGGCGGGAGGTCGAGGAGCGTCCGGCTCGGTCCCGAGCGCAGCGAGGGACCGAGCGGCGCGTCTCGAGACCCGCGGCCGCCTGCGAAGTCGACGACGCGGGCGGGGAGGTCGAACCCGCGGCCGCCTGCGAAGCCAACGAAGCGGGCGGGAGGTCGAGGAGCGGCGCGTCTCGAGACCCGCGGTCCGGGGACGGGGAAGATGGCAGACGTGAAGACGCGACCCGTCGGCCGCGACGCCGTCCTCGTCGAGGTCGCCTCGCCCCAGGACGCCGTCGGGCTGGCCGCCTGGGCCCGCCCGCGAGCGCTGGCGCGCGACATCGTCCCCGGGGCGGAGACCGTCCTGTTCGACGGGGTGGCCGACGCCGCCGCGCTGTCCGTCGCGCTCGGCGCCTGGGCGCCGGGGGAGGCGGCGCCGGGCCGGTTGGTCGAGATCCCGGTGGTCTACGACGGCCCCGACCTCGAGGCCGTCGCCACCAGCTGGGGCTGCGGGGTGGACGAGATGTCCGCCCGTCACCGGAGCACCGAGCTCGTGTCGGCGTTCTGCGGCTTCGCCCCGGGCTTCGCCTACCTGTCGGGCCTCGAGGTCCCGGTCCCACGGCTCGTCACGCCCCGGACGCGCGTGCCTGCCGGGTCCGTCGCCCTGGCGGACACCTGGTGCGGCATCTACCCGGTCGCCTCGCCCGGCGGCTGGCAGGTCATCGGCACCACGGACGCACGCCTGTGGGACCCGCACCAGGCGGAGCCGGCGCTGCTCGCTCCCGGCACCCGGGTCAGGTTCGTGGCGGGATGAGTCTGCAGGTGCGCGCCACCGGGGCGTCCGTCCTGGTCGAGGACCTCGGGCGCCCCGGCTGGGCGCACCTCGGCGTACCGCGCTCGGGCGCGCTCGACCTGCCGGCGGCCCGACTGGCCAACCGGGTGGTCGGCAACCCGGAGGACGCGGCCTGCCTGGAGGTCCTGCTCGGTGGCCTCGAGCTCACTGCCGAGAGCGGCGTCTGGGTCGCGGTGACGGGCGCGGCCTGCGAGGTCGTGGTCGACGGTCGGCAGCAGGGGTTCGGTACGGCGGTCCGGGTCCCCGCCGGGAGCACCCTGCGGCTCGGGCGACCCGACTCGGGCCTGCGGACCTACGTCGCGGTCGCCGGCGGGATCGCAGTCGAGCCGGTGCTCGGCTCGCGGTCGACCGACACCCTCGGACGCGTGGGACCGCCGCCGGTCCGGGTCGGGGACGTCCTGCCGGTGGGGGAGCCCGCGCAGGCACCGGTCCCGGTCGACACACCCCGGACGCCGTCACCGGGACCCCTGCGGCTGCTCCCCGGACCGCGCGCCGACCGGGTGGCCGGCGACGCGGTCGACCTGCTCCGCCGGACGTCGTACGTCGTCTCGCAGGACTCCGACCGGATCGGGCTGCGGCTGGTGGGCGAGCCCCTGCCGCTGGCCACCACCTCCGAGCTGCCGAGCGAGGGGATGGTGCTCGGGGCGGTCCAGGTGCCTCCGGACGGACGACCCGTCGTGTTCCTCGCCGATCATCCGACGACCGGTGGCTATCCCGTGGTCGCGGTGGTGGACGAGCGCGACCTGTGGCAGTGCGCCCAGCTGCGGCCGGGCGAGGCGGTGGGCTTCACGCGGGGCGCCACGGACTGAGCGCGCCGTCGTCGGCCGACAGCGAGCGGACGGGACCCGGTGGGGTGTGCGCGGTCTCGAAGCGGACGGTCACGATGCCCCGACCGGCTCCCCACACCCAACCGCGCCCGTGGTCGTCGTGCACCACGTCCATGCCCGGCCACCAGGTACGGGTCTGCGGCGCCTCGGGGAGCTCCTCGGCGGGCTCGTCGTCCCCCGGCTCCTCGTCGCCACCGAACAGGTCTTCCTGGATCCAGTCCGCCAGCCCCGACACGCCCACGCCGAGCAGCCGGACCCCGCCGGTGGTGTCGAGCTCTGCGAGCAGGGCGCGCGCGAGCCGGGCGATCGTCGGCGCCGCGTCGGTCGGGGCGGCGAGCGTCGTCGAGCGCGACAGGGTGGTGAAGTCGTGGAGGCGCACCTTGAGCGTGACCGTGCGGCCCGACAGCCCGTTGGCCCGCAGCCGCTCGGCGACGTGGGTCGCCTGGCGCGTCACCAGCCCGGCCATCAGGCGCGGGTCGGTGAGATCGGTGTCGTAGGTGCCTTCCACGCTCACCGACTTGGTCTCCCGCTCGGGGACGACGGCTCGGTCGTCCTCGGCGCGCGAGAGCAGGTGCAGCCCGTGGCCGTGGGCCTTCCCGAGGAGCCGGACCAGCTCGTCCTCGCTGACCCGCTCCAGGTCGGCGACGGTCGTGATCCCGGCGCGGCGGAGGCGCTCGGCCGTCGCCGGACCGACGCCGGGGATCACCGTCACGTGCATCGGCCGGAGCAGGTCGAGCTCGGTGCCGGCCGGCACCACGACCAGGCCGTCGGGCTTGTCGAGGTCGGAGGCCACCTTCGCCACGAACTTCGACGACGCCACACCGACCGACGCGGTCAGCCCTCCGGTCACCTCGGCGACCCTGGACCGCACCTCCTCGGCGAGCGCGCGGACCGACTCCGCGTCGTACGTCGTGAGTCGCGAGACGGCGAGGTCGACGAACGCCTCGTCGAGCGACAGCGGCTCCACCAGCGGGGAGACGTCGCGCAGGACGGCCATCACCTCCTGGCTGGCCTCGCGGTAGGCCTGGAAGCGCGGGTTGAGGAACGCCGCGTGGGGGCAGCGGGCGCGCGCCTCGCGGGTCGACATCGCCGAGCGCACGCCGTAGCGGCGCGCCTCGTAGGACGCGGTGGCGACCACGCCGCGGCCGCCCACGCCGCCGACGACGACCGGCTTGCCGCGGAGCGAGGGCTTGTCACGCTGCTCCACCGAGGCGAAGAAGGCGTCGAGGTCCAGGTGCATCACCGACGCGTCCCGACGCATGGCCGCAACGTATCGCCACGGACCGACGGGGGGTGACAGGGCACCACGACGGGGCCGCTTGCCGTCCACAGCCTGCCACCGGAACCGGTCGGTCCACAGGGTCTCGGCCGACCACCGCCCGGCGTCGGCGCCCCGGGGAACCGTCGGAGCCATGACCACCACTCTCACCGCCCGCGGGCCGGCCGACCTCCTGGCCGCCGTCCCGGTCGTGCTCGGCTTCCACCCGCGTGACTCGCTGGTGATGCTCACCTTCGGCGCCGTGCGCCCCTTCCACGCCCGGGTCGACCTGCCCCCTCCCGACGACGTGACCGACTCGCTCCCCGAGCTCGTCGACGCGCTGTTGGCCCCGGCCCTGAGGGAGCGGGTCGGGCGGGTGGTGTTCGTCAGCTACAGCGCCGACGCCCACCTGTCGGCGCACGTCGGGGCGGCGCTGGGTCGGGCGTTCGTCGAGGCGGGGATCGGCGTGCTCGCCGTCCTCCGTGCCCACGACGGCAGGTGGTGCACGGTCCCGCCACACCCGGGGCTGGGCGAGACCGCCTCCACGCCCTACGACGACACGAGCCACCCGTTCGCGGCCCAGGCCGTCTTCGAGGGGCTGGTGACCCACGCCAGTCGCGACGCCCTCCGCCACACTCTCGTCGCCCGGCCGGAGGCCGTGGCCCGGGTGCGGGCGCATCAGGCGCGCTCGCGGTCGAGGTCCGAGGACGCCGCGTGGGTGCGCGACCTGGTCCTCCGCTGTGCCACCACCGGGGAGCCTCCGGGCGACCCGGAGGCCGCGCGGGTGCTGCGGGCCGTGGTCCGGGCCGACGTCCGCGATGCCGCGCTCCATGCCGTGACGCGCGACGCCGCCGGCGCCCACCTGCAGGTCTGGGTCGACCTGCTGCGCCGCGCCCCGGAGGAGCAGGTGCCCGACGCGGCCGCCGTCACCGCCTTCTGCGCATGGCAGGCGGGCCACGGCGCCCTTGCCTGGTGTGCGGTCGACCGATGCCTCGACGTCGACCCCCACCACCGCCTGGGTCTGTGCCTGGCCGAGTGCCTGACCAGGGCGGTGCCGCCCTCGGCCTGGGAGGAGGTGGGCGACGAGCGCACCTCGCAGAGCCGCCCGGCGTGAGTCGACGAGGTGGACGACAGATGAGACCACCCGCTCGGGCCTAGGCCGAGACCTTCCACGGACCCTAGGGTGACGCCATGGGAGAGGACGTCGACGCACAGGAGTTCTCTCGGGCCGACCGCACGCGCTACCGCGAGAAGGTCCACCGCTGTCTCGACGTGTTCGAGCGGATGCTCAGCGAGGACCGCTTCCACACCGACGACCCGATGACCGGGCTCGAGGTGGAGCTCAACCTGGTCGACGACGCGGGAGACCCCGCGCTGAAGAACGCCGAGGTGCTCGAGGCGATCGCCGACCCGGCGTTCCAGACCGAGCTCGGGCAGTTCAACATCGAGATCAACGTGCCGCCCGCGCGGTTGCGGGAGGGCGGCCTCGGCACCTTCGAGGACAGCCTGCGCCGGTCCCTGAACGACGCCGAGTCCAAGTCGGCCGAGGTCGGTGCCCACCAGGTGATGATCGGGGTGCTGCCCACCCTCGCCCCCGCCCACTTCGCGCCGCAGATGATGAGCGCCAACCCGCGCTACCGGCTGCTGAGCGAGCAGATCCTGCACGCCCGGGGCGAGGACATCCGGATCGACATCACCGGACCCGAGCGACTGATCACCACCGCCGACTCGATCCTGCCGGAGGCGGCGTGCACCAGCACCCAGTTCCACGTGCAGACCTCCCCGGAGCAGTTCGCGGCGTACTGGAACGCCTCCCAGGCGATCGCGTCGGTGCAGGTCGCGGTCGGCGCGAACTCGTCGTACTGCCTGGGCAAGGAGCTGTGGCGCGAGACCCGGATCCCGCTCTTCGAGCAGGCTGCGGACACCCGCAGCGAGGAGCTGAAGTCGCAGGGGGTGCGCCCTCGGGTGTGGTTCGGGGAGCGCTGGATCAACTCCGTCTTCGACCTCTTCGAGGAGAACGTCCGCTACTTCCCGGCCCTGCTGCCGATCACCAGCGACGAGGACCCGGTGACCGTGCTCGAGGAGGGCGGCACCCCCCAGCTCAGCGAGCTCCGGCTCCACAACGGCACGATCTACCGCTGGAACCGGCCGGTCTACGACATCAACCCTTCGACAGGCTCGGGACTTCGCGACGGGACCCCCCACCTGCGCGTGGAGAACCGCGTGCTCCCGGCCGGCCCGACCGTCGCCGACCTGGTCGCCAACGCCGCCTTCTACTTCGGGCTGGTGCGTCACCTCGCGGAGAGCGACCGGCCGCTGTGGTCGCAGATGTCGTTCCAGGCCGCGGAGGAGAACTTCGAGACCGCGGCCGAGGACGGGATCGAGGCCAGCCTCTACTGGCCCGCCCTCGGAGAGGTGAAGGCCACCGAGCTGGTGCTGCGCCGGCTGCTGCCGATGGCCCACGCCGGCCTGGCGTCGTGGGGCGTGCCCGGGGCCGAGAGCGACCGGTTGCTCGGCATCATCGAGCAGCGCTGCCTCACCGGGGTCAACGGCGCGAGCTGGTTCGTCGACCGCATGCACCGCCGCGCCGGCGAGGACCGCTACGACGCCCTCCGGTCGACGCTGCGGGAGTACCGCGAGCGGATGCACAGCAACGAGCCGGTCCACACCTGGGACTGACCGGACCGGGCTCCGGGTGCTCATCGTTGCCGGATCCGGCGCCAGGTCCGTCCTACGCCCGACCGCGGGTCGCGCCAGCCGTGTCGCGTCACGACCACGAAGGCCGGGTCCGACCCGCGCTCGTGGGCGGCGGCGACCGTCGGCCCGAGCCAGGCCGCCTCGACGTCCTGGAGCGCCAGGCTCCCGGCCCGGGTGACCCAGACCCAGGACGGGTCGCCGAGCGCACGCAGCACGGCGCCGATCATCTCGGTGCGCAGCCCGTGGTCCCAGTCGGGATCGTCGGCGACGCTCACGATCGGGCCGCCCGGAGTGCCGACGTGGACCATCGGTGGGAAGCGTCGCCGGTGCTCGGTGGTGGCCAGCGCGAGCACCGCCTGGCGCAGCAGCCGCCGGTCGAGAGCGGGGAGCGGGTCGAGCAGCACCGGCACCGGACCAGCCTGCCGCAGGGCTTCGGCCCACCCCCGCCGTCCTCCACAGGGCACGGCCCCGGCCGCCGGAGCCGGAGTGGGATAAGTTGCGCGCATACGGCGAGGGCCGCGACCGGCGGTCGCCGTCGGTGGAGCAGAGGGAGGGCCCGTGGGATCGGTGGTCGTGGGATACGTGGCGAAGCCCGAGGGCGAGGCCGCGGTCGAGCAGGGGATCGCCGAGGCGAGGCTGCGCAACGCCACCCTGATCGTGGTGAACTCCCACCGTGGCGGCCGGGAGTTCGACGACGACACGTCGGTCCGGACCGATCGCGACCTGACCGCGCTCGAGGCGAAGCTCCAGGCGTCCGGGCTGCCCTACGAGGTCCGCCAGCTCGTTCGGGGGTTCGAGCCGGCAGAGGACCTGATCGGCATCGCCGAGGCCAACGACGCCGAGCTGATCGTGATCGGCCTGCGCCGCCGCACGCCGGTGGGCAAGCTCATCCTGGGCAGCAACGCCCAGCGCATCCTCCTCGACGCCCACTGCCCGGTGCTGGCGGTCAAGGTCGGCTGAGATGGCCATCGCGATCACCGGTGACGCCCGTGCCGACCAGGTGCTCACCGACAGCCCGTTCGCGCTGCTCGTCGGGATGATGCTCGACCAGCAGTACCCCATGGAGCACGCCTTCCGTGGCCCGGCGAAGGTGCTCGACCGGTTCGGCAGTCTCGAGCCGGCCGCGATCGCCGCCGCGGACCCGGAGACGTTCAAGGCCCTGTGCTCCACGCCGCCGGCGATCCACCGCTTCCCCGGCTCGATGGCCGAGCGGCTGCAGACCCTGGCGGCGATCGTCGAGGAGCAGTACGGCGGTCACGCCGAGCGGATCTGGACCGAGGCGTCGTCGGGCGCCGACCTGCTGAAGCGGGTCATGGCGCTGCCGGGCTTCGGCAAGCAGAAGGCCCAGATCTTCACCGCGCTCGTCGCCAAGCAGCTCGGCGTACGGCCGGAGGGATGGCAGCAGGCGGTGGGGGACTACGCCCTCGAGGGCTACCGCTCGGTCGCCGACGTGGTGGACCCGGCGTCGCTGCAGAAGGTGCGCGACTTCAAGCAGGAGAAGAAGCGGGCGGCCAAGGCCGCCCAGGCGCCCGCGTGAGCGGGCCGTCGCTCGGAGGGTGACCGCCGCTTCGTGGAAGCGACCAGGTCCGTGGCAGAATGACCACTGCGGCTCTTGACCATACCGGGCCTCGCCGCGCCCATGTGTCCTTGACGAGAGGTGTTCGTGTCCTCGACCGCGCGTAAGAAGACGACGACGAGCCAGGCGAAGACGACGGCGAAAGCCCCAGCGAAGACGGCCACGAAGACCAGTCCGGCCAAGAAGGCACCGGCTGCGAAGAAGGCAGCAGCCCCGGCCGCGAAGGCCGCCGCTGCCAAGGCGCCGGCTGCGAAGGCGCCCGCGAAGAAGGCCGCGACGGCCGCCGCGGTCACGTTGGACAACGTGGAGGTCGTCGGTCCCGACGGCACGAAGGTGCTGCCCGACATCCCGGACGAGAAGTTCGAGGCGGACGTCAAGACCGACCCCACCATCGTCGAGGACGAGAAGGAGGCGACCTTCGTCGTCTCCGACGCCGACGACGCCGGTGAGCCCGAGCAGCAGGTGATGGTCGCCGGCGCGACCGCCGACCCGGTCAAGGACTACCTCAAGCAGATCGGCAAGGTGCCGCTCCTCAACGCCGAGATGGAGGTCGAGCTCGCCAAGCGGATCGAGGCCGGCCTCTTCAGCGAGGAGAAGCTCGCCAAGGGCGGCAAGATCTCGGCCAAGCTCGAGGAAGAGCTCGAGTGGATCGCCGAGGACGGCCGCCGCGCCAAGAACCACCTGCTCGAGGCCAACCTCCGCCTCGTGGTCAGCCTGGCCAAGCGCTACACCGGCCGCGGCATGCTCTTCCTCGACCTGATCCAGGAAGGCAACCTCGGTCTGATCCGCGCGGTCGAGAAGTTCGACTACACCAAGGGCTACAAGTTCTCGACGTACGCCACGTGGTGGATCCGCCAGGCGATCACCCGCGCCATGGCCGACCAGGCCCGCACCATCCGGATCCCGGTGCACATGGTCGAGGTCATCAACAAGCTCGCCCGCGTCCAGCGGCAGATGCTCCAGGACCTCGGCCGCGAGCCGACGCCGGAGGAGCTCGCCAAGGAGCTCGACATGACGCCCGAGAAGGTCGTCGAGGTCCAGAAGTACGGTCGCGAGCCCATCTCGCTCCACACCCCGCTCGGGGAGGACGGCGACAGCGAGTTCGGCGACCTGATCGAGGACTCCGAGGCGATCGTCCCGGCCGACGCGGTGAGCTTCACGCTGCTCCAGGAGCAGCTGCACGCCGTGCTCGACACGCTCTCCGAGCGCGAGGCAGGGGTCGTCAGCATGCGGTTCGGCCTCACCGACGGCCAGCCTAAGACGCTCGACGAGATCGGCAAGGTGTACGGCGTGACCCGCGAGCGGATCCGCCAGATCGAGTCGAAGACGATGTCGAAGCTGCGCCACCCGAGCCGCTCGCAGGTCCTGCGCGACTACCTCGACTGAGGCTCTCGGCGCCGGGCGGCTTCCGGGCTACGGCTGGGTCGGTTGCTTCTGCTTGCGAGGCTCGAGACGCGCCAAGACCACGAGCAGGGCGATCAGAGTGAGCACGGCCACGATCACCACCACGATCGCGTGACTCAAGTCGTCGTACACGGCGACGTTCGCACCGTGGACGGGCGTGACGCCGGTGGCAATGCGGTGGCCCTGATCGCCCAACATCACGCCTCACCTCTCGTGCGAACCGGTCATCGCTACGTGCCCGATCCGGGCCACCGTCAAACCTCGGCGACCCCATCTCGCGGGTAAAGAAAGAACGCCCGCCGGCACCCTCATGGGCACCGTCGGCCAGGTGACACCGACCCGGCTCGCCGGCAAGACGAAGCCCGCCGGAGTCGTGCGCCTCTCCGACGGGCATCGTGGCGGCCCCACACCATGCGCGGGAAGGGAAGCGGGGCTCGCCACTGCGACGCTAGGGCCTGCTACCTGCCAATGACGTGACCACGTCCACAGGGGCTCTCGGGCGCTCCGCGACGTGCGCCCGTTCGCGAGCCACTGGTCGATGCCCGCCGGAGCATGGGGTCACCGGCGGGCATCTAGAGGCGCCCCACGACGGGGGATTGGGGGCGGTCCCTGCTCACGACACTAGGCCGGCCCTCCACGCGTCCGGCCCCGGGTTCACCGATTCTGATGACGGGGATCGAGCGTGCCGGGGCTCAGGCGTCTCCGGGGTGCGACCACCTCGATGGCGGTTCTCGAGCGCTACGGTGCTGGGGTGCAGGTCACAGGCAGCGTGAGCGCGTCTGTCCGGCCACCCGCCCCACGCGACAGTGCGCGGAGTCCGGAGGTCCCTGGGGACCGCGGGCCGTGATCCCGCCGCTGCCCCCCGTCTTCCTGCCCGTCTGGGTCGGCGTGGCCGTCGTGCTGGGCTGGATCGGTTGGCGGACCCAGACCGAGGGCTGGTTCGTGGCGGCGTTCGTGTGGCTGATGTTCGTCGGTCCGCTCTGCTGGCTCCTGCTGGGTGCCGCACTGACCTGAGCGTCGCCGGCGTGGAGACGGTCGGTCCTACCGGCCGGGTCCGGGCTCGGTGCCGGGGCCGAGGTCGTCGTCCACGACGGGGCCGTCGGCCTGACCCGAGGTGTGCTCACCCGGCACCGCGGCCGGGTGGGACGGGTCGCGTCGTGCCGGCCCGACCGGAGGCGGCTCCGGCCCTCGACCGGCGCCAGGACCGCTGGTGAGGCCGAACGAGTCCGCACGAGGGGGCCGGTCCATGTTCGCCATGTAGTGCACCGTCTGCATCAGGACTCCTCGGGCCTCGGTCGGCGAGGAAGCCGGGCCGTCCCTACGACGGTACGTCTGGAGGCCACCCGGCTCGCACACCAATTTCGGTGAACCTCGAGACCAGGGCGATCCAGAACCCGGTGGCCCCGAGTCGTCCGCGACACCCGGACCTGGCGAAGCCCGCCGGACCTCGGGTCGCTGGCGGGCTTCGCTGCGAGCCTAGGTCGGCCGAGGGGACTTCTCCACCCCTGTTTCGGTGAGATCCCGGTGGCGTGACCACCCGTCCCCCCGGACGCCTCGGCCCGCGGGGAATCGGCGACCCGTCCGTGGGTACGGTGGAGGACAGGGGGCGACGCCCGGTGACACCGGGGGGTGACGCACCAGGCGGCGCCCCCGCCTCCGTCCCGAGTCATGGCTGCGCGCACCCGGCCGAGGGGTGGTGCATGCCCGGATGCGGGCGTAACCTCGAAGGTCAGCCCGTCGCCTGCCGGCGGCCCCCCAGGCCCGGCGGGCGACGTCATGTCACGGCCCGGGCGGCCACCCCGGGGTCCTGGGCCTAGGCTGCCTGCCGTGGACGAGCACTACGAGCGCGCGCGGGCCCGGCTGCTGGCCGCCCTCGCCGAGCACGAGCGCGGCGAGCTCGACCACGCCGGCCTGCAGACCGCCGTCCAGGACGTCCTCGCCGCCCTCGACCACGCGCACGCCGAGTCGCGCCAGACGTTGTTCGAGGCCGACGTGGCTCTGGAGTACGCCCAGTTCGGTCGCCCGGTCGACGGCTCCGACCCGGGCGACCCGGAGTCGCTCAAGCGCATCCGCCGGAACCTGCGCGAGGCGCTGGGCTGAGCCCCGCCGCTCCGGACGAGATGGTCCACCCGGGCCCCGGACGACGGAGCGGGGCGGGGCCGGCCGATGAGCACTCGGTGTTCCGGCGCCGCCCCACGTCCCGTGCGCCAGCCCGGTGACGTATCGGTGTGGTGCGTGGTGACCGACTGGGGCGGGACCCACTCCGCATGTTCGCGCTATGCGGAGTGGGTCCCCGCGCGGTCCCGGCGCGACCGCCCCATGCGCGGCCGCAACGGAACCGTCAGTCAGCTGCCTCCTCGTAGGCGGCGAGGAGGGTGAGAGCGAGGGCCTCGGCGTCGGCCAGCGAGAGGCCGCCGTTCGTCGAGACGTAGAGGCGCGGCGCGTCCTCGGCGGGTACGCCGTTGGCGTCGGTAGCGGTCGTGTGGCGGATCTCCCAGCCCTCGCCGGTGCGGGCGTCGCTCCAGTGGACGGCGCGGCCCTCCCAGTGCAGCTCGCGCTGGTGGGTGCTCTGGGAGACGTGGCACCAGGCCGGGCAGGTGACGGCGGTGACGGTGCTTCCGGAGGCGGTCATGAGGCGCTCCTCCACAGGTCGGTGGTGGCGGCGAAGCGGACCTTGAAGCCGTCGAGACGGGCGCGGAGCCCGGACAGGTCACGACCGTCCGCGGCCAGGGCGGCCGTCAGTCGGATCCGAGCGGTCAGGCAGTCCTCGCACGGGCAGCCTGGGGCTCCGTGACGGGGGGGTGTTGTGCTCATCGGAGTGCCTCCTCTGGAGAAGAGACGCTCGGCCCCGGGGACCGTGACGCAGAAATCGCCTTCGGAATCGGTTGTCTTCGGGTGATTTGGCACACGATTCGCGTGGTTTGTGCTGAGGGGTGGGATTCCGGTGCGTGAGCGGACGGGCGAGCCGCGCTCTCAGCCGCCGGCGACGAGCACGACCGCCACGCCGCACAGGGCGAGGCCGGCGGCCTGGACGCGGTGGATCCGCTCGCGCAGCACCAGGGAGGCGAGCAGCACGGTGAACGCGGGGTAGAGGGAGACCAGCACCGCCGAGACGGTCAGCAGCCCGTGGTGGGTGGCGACCAGGAAGCTGACCCCGGCCGCCGCGGCGAGCAAGCCGCTGACCAGCCCCCACCACTGCTCGCCGGCATGGGGGAGCACCTCCCCGCCCAGCACGAGGCACGCCACCACGACGGTGACCACGGCGGTGACCTCCACCGCGGCGAGCGGCCAGTAGCCGGAGCCGTCGGGCACCTGCCCGAGCGCGGCGAAGAGCACGCCGAAGCCGATGCCGGCGAGGAGCCCGTCCAGCAGGCCGCTGTCGCCGGTGACCGGGGTGTCGGACTCCTCCCGGCTCACGAACCAGATCCCGGGCAGGGCGATGACGATGCCGAGCCAGACGACGAGGGACGGCCGCTCACCGCCCCCGACGCCGACCAGGACCGGGATCACCGTCGCACCGACGCCCGACACCGGGGCGACCACGCCCATCCGTCCACCGGACAGCCCGCGGTAGAGGAACGCCGTCCCGGACCCGGCTCCGATCCCGGCGAGCGCGCCCCACCACAGCTGGCCGGCGGTCGGGTGACCCGGCACCAGGAGGGCCAGCACCACGGCACCGACGAGGCTGCCGACGCACGAGAGGACCGCGACCGGCCAGACCGACGTACGCCGGGACGCCAGGCCGCCGACGAAGTCCGAGACGCCGTAGGAGGCAGCGCCCAGCAGGGCCAGGACGACTGCGGTCACGAGGCGACCACGCCCGCGATCCAGACGGCGGTGGCGAGCAGGGCGGCGACCAGCTCGATCAGGATGCTGTGCGCCAGCGCGACCAGCGCGGCCCGCGTCGACGGCCAGGCCCCGGCCGCGCCGACCCGGACCCGTTCGGCGACGTAGATCCCGATCGGGAACCCGACCAGCATCCCGACCACCGGGATCACGAAGAAGCCGACGATCGCGAAGAGGCCGCCGACCACCAGCGTGCTCGTGGGCACCGAGGCCTTGAGCCGGCGGCCGGGGACGGCGTACTTCACGACCGTCCCGACGACGAGGACCGCCGTGGCGAGGGCGAACACGCTCCACGACTCGGTGGTGCCGGTCTCGGAGGCCCAGACCAGGAATCCGAGCAGGACGAGCAGGGTGCCGGGGAGCACCGGGACCACGATCCCGAACAGCCCCACGACCACGAGCAGGCCGCAGATGACCACGGTGCCGTCCATGCCGCGCAGCCTTGCACACCGCGGCGACGAAGACGGGGCGGGAAAGACCGAGACCCCGGACCGTGAGGTCCGGGGTCTCGTCTCGGTGTGCCGTGGAGCGGGCTCCACGGACCGGTATCGGTCAGTGATCGCCGTCGGGAGCGACAGCGGGCGTGTCGGTCAGCTTCTCCGTCTCGTCGATGACGTGGGCGGCGATCTGGCGGAGCTTGTCTCCGTGCTCGCGGGCGTGGTGCGCGCAGAAGAGCAGCTCACCGCCCGACTGGAGCTCGACCCTCAGGTAGGCCTGCGCTCCGCAACGGTCACAGCGGTCCGCGGCGCTCAGCGACGCGGAGCTCGGGGCAACTGCAGTGGTCACATCGGCCTCATTTCTCGAACGTGTTCGGCATCGGTCTCAACGTAGCCAAGGGGTGGGAACATTCCCCGACCCCCCGGACCCGACGTGTCGTCCGACACTCGATCCAATCACGCTGACGTTCCCCCGGTCCTGAAATCTCATGCCTTGCCCAGGTCTGGGGAGATTCACCATGGTGTGTATCTGTTCTGTTGAGTGTGACGTGTGCCGTGCTCGGCGGGTTCATTTCCGGGGAACTCGGCCCCGAATCTTGTCCGCTTCGTGATGTCGTTCACCGTAGCCCCGGACTCCCGTCCACCCCGGCAGCGTGCCTGCACCGGGCCCCGGCGTGTCGCAGGTAGTCTCGACTCCGCTCGACCACCAGCAAGCCCTGCTCGACCACCAGCACCACCGGCTCGGCCACCCGTACGACACAGGAGCAGCACGATCGCCGACAACACCTACAACGCAGCACATCTCCTCGTCCTCGAGGGGCTGGAGGCGGTCCGCAAGCGCCCGGGCATGTACATCGGGTCCACCGACACCCGCGGTCTCATGCACTGCCTGTGGGAGATCATCGACAACGGCGTGGACGAGGCCCTGGCCGGCGCCTGCGACCTGATCGAGGTCACCCTCCACCCCGACGGCTCGGCCGAGGTCCACGACCACGGCCGCGGCATCCCGGTCGACAAGGAGCCCAAGACCGGGCTGCCGGGCGTCGAGGTGGTCTTCACCAAGCTCCACGCCGGCGGCAAGTTCGGCGGGTCTTCCTACGTCGCGACCGGCGGCCTGCACGGCGTCGGCGCCTCCGTCGTCAACGCCCTCTCCGCCCGGCTCGACGTCGACGTCGACCGGACCCCCTCGCAGCAGGGCATGAGCTTCCGCCGCGGGGCACCCGGCGTGTTCTCCGGCGACGGCCCCGACGCGTCGTTCCAGGAGAGGTCGGGCCTGACCCGCAAGGGCGGCCGGGTCACCAAGACCCGGACCGGCACCCGCATCCGCTTCTGGCCCGACCGCCAGATCTTCACCAAGGACGCCGCCTTCGAGCTCGACGGGCTGTTGGGCAGGGCCCGGCAGACGTCGTTCATCGTGCCCGGCCTCGAGCTGGTGATCCGCGACCTGCGGGGCGACACCCCCATCGAGGAGAAGTTCCGCCACGACGGCGGCATCGCGGAGTTCACCGAGTACCTCTCCCACGACGAGCCGGTCACCGGGATCCTGCGGCTCCAGGGCACCGACACGTTCACCGAGACCGTGCCGCTGCTCGACGACAAGGGCCACATGACGCCGCAGGAGGTCGAGCGCGAGCTCGGCGTCGACGTCGCGCTGCGGTGGGGCACCGGCTACGACACCGAGCTGCGGTCCTACGTCAACGTGATCGCGACGCCCAAGGGCGGCACCCACGTCGCCGGCTTCGAGAACGCGATCACCAAGACGTTCAACGACGTGATGCGCCAGACCAAGGCGCTCAAGGTCGGCGACGCCGACGTGACCAAGGACGACGTGACCGAGGGCATGACGGCGGTGGTCACCGTGCGGCTGGCCGAGCCGCAGTTCGAGGGCCAGACCAAGGAGATCCTCGGCACGCCGGCGGTCCGTGGCGTCGTACGACGGGTGGTCGCGGCGGAGCTCAAGAAGTTCCTGACCTCCACCAAGCGGGTCGAGAAGGCCCAGGCCAAGCTGGTCATGGAGAAGGTGGTCGGCGCGTCCCGTACGCGACTGGCGGCGCGCCAGCAGCGCGACAACCAGCGTCGCAAGAACGCCCTCGAGTCGTCGGCCCTGCCCGCCAAGCTCGCCGACTGCCGCGCCACCGACAACGAGCGCACCGAGCTGTTCATCGTCGAGGGCGACTCGGCCCTCGGCACCGCGAAGCTCGCCCGCAACTCGGAGTTCCAGGCGCTGCTCCCGATCCGCGGCAAGATCCTCAACGTCCAGAAGGCCTCCGTCGGCGACATGCTCAAGAACGCCGAGTGCGCCTCGATCATCCAGGTGGTCGGCGCCGGGTCGGGCCGGACCTTCGAGCTCGACGCGCGCCGCTACGGCCGGATCATCTTCATGGCCGACGCCGACTCCGACGGCGCCCACATCCGGTGCCTGCTGGCCACGCTGTTCTACACCTACATGCCCGAGCTGATCACCGCCGGCCGGGTCTTCACCGCGGTGCCGCCGCTGCACCGGATCGAGCTGACGAACCCCAAGAAGGGGCAGGAGAAGTACGTCTACACCTACTCCGACGCCGAGCTCCAGCGCACGCTCGCCGAGCTCGCCAAGAAGGGCCTGCGCTGGAAGGACCCCGTGCAGCGCTACAAGGGCCTCGGTGAGATGGACGCCAAGCAGCTGGCCGAGACGACCATGGACCCGCGTCACCGCACGCTGCGCCGGATCACCGTCGACTCCGCCGAGTCGGCCAGGGAGGTCTTCGAGCTGCTGATGGGCTCCGACGTCGCGCCCCGCAAGGAGTTCCTGGTGCAGGGCGCCTACGACGTCGACGTGGAGGCGCTCGACGCCTGAGCCCTCCCTGCCGCCGGCCCGGCGCGGCACCCTCGCCCGTCGGGGTCGCCGCGGCACAATCGCGCCAACGGTGACAGGAGGCGCGATGAACCTGGTGGACCGGATGGGCTGGTCGGCACTCGGGAGCGGCCTGTTCCTGATCCTCGCGGCGGTCGGCTCGGAGCTCTCGGGCACCCAGGCCGCCGTGAGCGGCACCGTGATCAACACCCACGCGCCGGCCACCCTCGTGCTGGCCTGCCTCGGCATCGTGCTCGTCGCCAACGGCTTCGTCCTGCTCAGCCACACCGACCCCGAGAAGGGCACCGACACGGTCGACGACGCCGGCATGGACGGATGACGTCGTACGACCTGGTCACGGCGGTGACCGAGGACGACGCCGAGGAGCTCTGGCCGGTCTACCTCGCGGTGTTCGGCGACATGAGCGACTACGACGGGTGGCGGACCGAGGTCTGGGAACGGCACGTCGTCCGCCCGGGCTTCCGTCTCGCCCGCGCCTACGACGACGCCGCGGCCGGGCGCCGGCTGGTCGGCTTCGGCTACGGCTACACCGGTGAGCGCGGGCAGTGGTGGACCGACCAGGCCGCCCTCGTGCTCGACCCCGCGGTGGCCGACCGGTGGATCGGCGGTCACTTCGAGCTGGTCAGCATCGGCGTCCTGGCCGAGACCCGCGGACGCGGGCACGGCGCCGGCCTGATGCGCGCGCTGACGAGCGGGCTGGCTCAGGAGCACTGGGTCCTGATGACGACCGCGGACGCCGATGACCCGGCCCGCCACCTCTATGCCAGGGAAGGCTGGCAGGTGATCGGACCGGGTCTTCGCGACGGTCAGGTCATCATGGGCAGGCGCCGAGTCTGACCCGCCGCCGGTCCCCCCTCAGATCCCGCTGGGGCAGTGCACCCTCGGGTTCCACATCTGGAAGCGTCCGGCCGGGTTCTTGTGCCACACCCAGGCGTGGAGCGAGAAGTAGGCGGGCAGTCCGAAGCGGTTGCCGGCCGGCGTGAAGTTGAAGCGGTGTCCGAAGAGCACCGGCCGACCGGTCGGGTGGTGCGCGCGCCAGTCCTTGCGCAGGACGAGGTACTCGAGCGCGGCCAGCTTCAGGTGGCCGTTGAAGGTGAACCGGTACACGAGAGCCTCGGGGTGCCGGAGCTGGATCTTCCCGTCCACCAGCGAGCCGTTGGCGTAGTGCACGCCCATCGCACCCATCCCCTTCATCGAGATGCAGGCGATGCCCTTGGCGTCCTTGAGCAGGGCGTAGCCCTTCTTCTTCGCCGCCGCCGGGTGGGTGAACGTGTGCGTGGCGGCGCGTGCCTGGGCGACCTGGCCGGCACCGCCGGCCGTGGCGGGCGCCGTGAACGGCACGAGCAGCCCTGCGAGGGCGACGAGCACCGCCGCCAGCGCGGTGCGGCCGGTGATCACGACCCCTCCTTCACCTCGTGCACCGAGTCCGCGACCAGCCCGTGCGCCTCGCGGTGCACGGTGGTGGCGGCGTCGGGCGAGGGCGCCTCGACGAGGCAGAAGATCGTGCTGTTGGCCTCGTCGACCCAGTAGCGCTGGTAGTTCACGTCGTACTTGTCCTGCACCTGCAGGTCGGCCATGTGGGCCTTGGCCACGTCGTCGGCGGTGACGGGGCCGTCGAGGTGGTGGACGTCCATGTAGAGCGGCATTGCTGTCTCCTCGGGTTCGGATGTCTGATGACCTCTGAACCGTAGGAACGACAGGGCGCTCCGCTCATCGGGAGAGTTGCCCAGGTTGGCCGACCGGGCTACCCACCTTCGGCGACCCGACTACGTGGTGGCCGCGACCAGGCCCAAGCGAGCGCGCCTGTGCGGCGGCCGCTCCCCGCGAGCCCACCCCCAGCTTCGCCAGGACCGCCGACACGTGGTGGTCGACGGTGCGCGTCGACACGACGAGCCGTCCGGCGATCTCCTCGTTGGTCAGCCCCTCGCACAGCAGGACGAGCACCTCGTCCTCGCGCCGGGTCAGGCCGAGCGGGTGCCGGCGGGTGGTCGCGCGGGCACCGGTCGGGGCGCGATGACCGAGGTCCTTCATGCGCTGCCGGGTACGCCGGACAGCGGCGTCGGCGCCGAGCGCCTCGAAGCGGGCGATCGCTGCTCGCAGGTCGTCGTCACAGTCGGAGTCGTGGAGCGCGAGGGCGGCGTAGTAGCCGCACCCGACGTGGTCCCAGGCCTCGGCTGCGGCGGCGTGGTCGCCGGCGAGCCAGGTGGACCAGGGCGCAGGGGCGGGCGAGACGGGCTTCGAGACGCCGTGGAGGCGTCGTTCCCACACGCTCAGGTGGGCGTCCTCGGCGCGCTCCATGAACGTGACGACGGCCCGGACGGCGGCCAGGTCGGCCGCAGCCGCGTCG
This sequence comes from uncultured Actinomycetota bacterium, assembly GCA_963797325.1. Classification (GTDB taxonomy): domain Bacteria; phylum Actinomycetota; class Actinomycetes; order Propionibacteriales; family Nocardioidaceae; genus Nocardioides. Next base: position 53,937 of record CAWCPG010000006.1, on the reverse strand, counting down.
TCGTCGCCCGCGAGCCAGTGCGCCTCCGCGCGCGCCAACCGGGTCGCGGCGATCCACTCGGCCTCGTCGACCCCGTCGGCCGCCTCGACGGCCGGGTCGAGGACCTCGAAGGCGCCGGGCGCCCCGCGTCGGGCCCGGACCAGACCGAGCGTGACCTGGGAGGTGAGGAGGTTGACCGGACTCGCCTCCGTGGCGAGCACCCGCTCGGCCAGGACGGCCGCCTCGTCCCAGCGATCGGTGTCGAGCAGGGCCACCGCGCGGTGACCGCGAAGGCAGGTCCCGAAGGTGGGGATGTCGCGCTCGTCGCAGTAGGCGACACCGTCGCGGTAGAAGCGCTCGCCCTCGGCGAAGCGGTACTGCGCGATGTAGAACGTGTAGGCGTTGGCGTAGGCACGCCCGGCCTGCCCCTCGGCACCTGCGTCGAGGGCGATCCGGAGAGCCTCGTGCATGTCGGGCACCCAGTCGTCGCCACGGATGAAGGCACCGGCGGCGACGTTGTTGAGGACGTCGCTGAGGACGTCGCGCTCCCCGACCTTCTCGGCCATCCGCAGCGCCCGCTCGAGCATGGCGCTCCCGGCCTCCGGGTCGGACGGCCAGAGCTGGAAGGCGTGGGCCGAGTAGATGCGGGCGAGCTCCGGATCGTCGCCGAGGGGCTCGAGCAGCTCCACCGCCCGCTCTCCGGCAGCCACGGACTCCGGTCCGCGGCACAGTCGCCACATCACCGCGGAGAGCTTGCGATGGTCGTATCCCTCACGCCGGGCGTCGCCGAGGCTCTGCCAGAGCTCGATCGCCCGTTGTCGAGCCTCCGCGGCCTGGGGCCAGCGGTCGACCAGGGAGAGCTGGTCGGCGTACTCGTCGTAGAGCTCGGCGAGGGCGCGCGCGTCGTCGGGTGGGAAGCGCAGGGCGCGCTCGTACTGCGCGGCGGACTCGCGGAAGGCGCCGAGCGCGGCCGCCTGTCGCGCGGCGCTCGTGGCGAACCGGGCGACCAGGACCTCGTCGCCCGCTTCCTCCGCGTGGTAGGCCAGCCGCGCGTCGTCGTCGTCGCACGCCCGGGCCAGCAGGGCGTCGAGCAGCGCGCGGTGACCGGCCACGCGCCGATGGGGAGGCACGGCGGACTCGACCGCCCGTCGCGACAGCTCGTGACGGAAGCGGAGGTCCTCGCCGTCGGCGGTGAGGAGCCCCGCCGAGACCAGCTCGTCGAGCGTGTCGGTGTCGACCTCGGCAGCCGCGCCCACCAACGACGACTCCACGCGGTAGCCGTCGAGGGAGGCGATCTCGAGTGCTCGACGCGCGGGTTCCTCGAGCCGGGCCGCCCGGGCCAGGACCGCGTCGCGGGCCGAGGCCGGGATCTCGTCGCCGCTGGCGCCGAGCACCTCGACGAGGAAGAACGGGTTGCCGCCGGTCAGTCGGTGGAGCTCCTCGGGCGGGTACGCCGTCCCCTCGGCCAGACGTCGTACGCCGGCGGGGGAGAGCGGTGGGAGGTCGATCCGCCGGGTCCAGCGCTGACCGGCCAGCTCGCCGAGCGCCACCCGCAGCGTGTCCGCCGGCGCGAGCGCGTCGTCGCGGAAGGTGACCACGAGCATGACCGGCAGGTCGCGGAGCCGCCGGCCGAGGAAGCGGAGCAGGTCGAGGGTCGCGTCGTCGGCCCACTGCACGTCCTCGACGACGAGGACCACCGGGTCCTGCGCCTCCTCGAGCCAACGCAGAGCGGCGTCGAACACCTCGTCGCGGGGCTGGCCGGTGCGCACGGCCTCGAGCAGCTCGCCGCCGACGGCGCGGGCGACGTCGCGCAGCGGGGCCAGCGGACGCGGGGTGAACAGGCCGTCGCAGGCACCCCAGACCCAGCGCGCGTCTGTCAGCTCCTCCTGGAGCACCTCCACCAGGGACGACTTACCTACCCCGGCCTCGCCGGAGACGAGCACGAGGCGACCGGCGTGACCGCGCGCCTCGGCGGCGTACTGACGGAGGGACGCGAGCTGCGACTCGCGTTCGAACAAGGGCACGGTCTCAGTGTCCACCCGGCCCTCGACCCGAGTCCATGACGATGGCGGTCCTACAGGCGGGCGAGCACGGTCCCGCCGTGGATCCCGATCACCTGGCCGGTGGTGAAGCCCGCCTCGACCGACGCGAGGTGGCCGACGAGGGCGGCGACCTCGTCGGGTGAGCCGGAGCGGCCCATCGGGATCCGGGCGAGCCGGCTCGCGACGACCTCGGGCGTGCGCCTGCCGTCCCAGAAGCCGGTCTCGGGGATGAAGCCCGGTGCTACGGCGTTGGCGGTGATGCCGTCGGGGGCGAGGCGGCCGGCGAGGTCGGTCACCCAGACGTTCAGGGCCCCCTTCGCCGCGCCGTACGAGCCGGCGCCGCGCAGCGCCGCGACCGACGACAGGGCGACGATGCGACCTCCTGGGCGCGGCAGCCGGGGGAGGAGGGCCTCGGTCACGAGAACGGCCGAGAGGACGTTGAGGCGGAAGTCGGTGGTCCAGTCCTCGGCGAGGGCGGCGAGGGACTCGCCGGTGGTCGGAGCAGCGCCACCGGCGTTGAGGACCAGGACGTCGACGACGTCGGGGAGCGCGTCGGCGAGCCGGGAGACCGAGGCGGGATCGGTGACGTCCGCGGCGTGGGTGGTCACCGCGGGGCCGAGCCCGGCCGCCGCGTCGTCGAGCACCTCCTGGCGGCGTCCGGCGATGGTGACGGTCATCCCGTCGTGGACGAGGCGTCGGGTGATGGCGAGGCCGAGACCGGTCCCGCCGCCCGTGACGAGGGCGTGTCGGGTCATGCTTCCGACGCTACCCGGACCCCGCCTCGCCTCCGCCGGTCCAGCGGTCTGCGCCCGCTGGTGGAGCCCCCCGTTCGTCGGTCGAGCGGGTCCGTTCGTCGGTCGAGCAAGTCGTCGTCGGTCGAGCGGGTCGAGCGGGTCCGCTTCGTCGGTCGAGCGGAGTCGAGACCCAGGTCCGTGTTCGTCGGTCGAGCGACGTCCGTTCGTCGGTCGAGCGAAGTCGAGACCCAGGTCCGCGTTCGTCGGTCGAGCGGGTCCGTTCGTCGGTCGAGCGAAGTCGAGACCCAGGTCCGCGTTCGTCGGTCGAGCGGGTCCGGTTCGTCGGTCGAGCGGAGTCGAGACCCTCTACCGCGCGCTACTCGCGTTCGTGTTCGTGTTTGTCGGTACGGCGGTTCTGCTGGTGGCGGCGGGTGACGAAGAACGAGGGGTGTGGTGGCGGTGGTGGTGGGTTGCGGTGCCTCCGCAGGTCCGCTTCCGGTCTCGCCGTTGCCGGGGGTGCTCGCTGGGGTGGCGGTCTTTTCCTCTTGTGGACGGTAAACGGGCTCTGAAAGTATTTTCTGTGGATTATCTCGAATCGTGGGATATACCCTGTGGATAATCGCTTTGAATGTCGGTGGTGCCTGATTGCCTATCCGTATGTCGATCTCGGAACCCGCCCCCACCGCCGGCCCGGCCCGGTGGCGGTGCTCGCCGACGCGGTCGCGGCGGTCCGGGACCTGGCCCAGACCCTGTGGTCGGCACGCTCCGACGACGAGCTGGTCGAGGTCGTCGGCCTGGTCCAGCAGGCCACCTCGGCCCTGGCGGCGGTCGAGGCGGGGGCGGTGGTCGAGGCCGACACCCGCGACCTGGCCAAAGACACGCTGGGCTACGGGTCGACCGGGGACTGGGTCACCCACCTGGCCGGACTCCGCAAGGGCGAGGGCAAACGCCGGGTCAGGCACGCGCACGCGCTGTGCGGTCCGCTCACCCGCACCCGGCGAGGCCCTGGTGGCGGGCACCTGCTCCCCGGCCCAGGCCGACGTGATCGTCACCGCCGTCGAGGACCTGCCGCCCCAGGAGTGGACCCGCCGCCGGGGGGAGAAGCTCATGCTCACCCACGCCCAGTGCCTCGACGCCACCGAGCTGGCCCGGGCGGGTCGGCACCTGGTCGAGGTGGTCGACCCCGACGCCGTCGACCGCAGACTCGAAGCGGCGCTGGACCGCGAGGAACGCGCCGCGCACCTGGACCGACACCTCTCGATCCACCCCGACCGGGCCGGCGGGGTCCGGATCCGCGGCCGCGGCACCGCCGAGGACGGCGCCCTCCTCCACGCCGCCCTCCTCCCCCTCACCCGCCCCACACCACAGGCCGACGCCGACGTCGCCGACGAGACGACCGGGGAAGCCCGTGCCCGCGGGACATCCCGGGACCCCCGTGACCACGGCGCCCGACTCTGGGACGCCCTGATCACCCTGGCCCAACACGGCCTCGACACCGACCTGCCGCCCCAGACCCACGGCACCCCCGCCCGACTCCTGGTCACCCTCGACCACCAGAGCCTCAAGGACGGACTCGAGCGCCGCACGGCGTCGGGACCACCGCCGACGGCACCGAGCTCCCACCCGGCGTGCTGCGCCGGCTGGCCTGCGACGCCGAGATCATCCCCGCCGTCTACGGCAGCCACGGCGAGGTCCTCGACGTCGGCCGGCTCCGCCGCCCGGTCACCCCCGCGATCTGGACCGCCCTGATCCTGCGCGACCGACACTGCACCTTCCCCGCCTGCACCCGCCCCCCGGTCATGTGCCACGCCCACCACCTCACCCACTGGGCCGACGGCGGCCACACCACCCTCGACAACCTCGCGTTGTTGTGCGGCCACCACCACCGCCTCATCCACCATTCCCCCTGGCAGATCCGCCTCAACCCGGCCGACCGACACCCCGAATACCAACCACCACCCAAACCCGGCACCACACCCCAATGGATCCGATACCGACCACGAAGGGAGTGAGCGCTCAGATGTGCTGGGCGAGCCGCCCGGTGTCGACGTCGTACAGGAAACCGCCGACCTTGACGCGCTCGGGGATGAGCGGGTGCGCGCGGACGCGGAGCACGTCCTCACGCAGCGCCTCGAGCTGGTCCTCGACGACGTGGAAGGGCTGCCAGCTGGCATCCATGCCGGCCGACTCCGAGACCCGGCGGTGCAGCTCTTCCTCGGTGGCGCTCGCCATCGCGCAGCGGGTGTGGGGCACCACCAGGATGCGTTCGACGCCCAGCAGGTGCACGCCCAGGACGAGTGCTTCGAGCGCCTGGGGGGTGACGCGCCCGCCCGGGTTGCGGAAGATCTTGGCGTCGCCGTAGCGCAGGCCGAGCATGCTCGAGTGGCACGATCCGGGAGTCCATACAGGTCACGACCGCGACCCCGGCATGGGCGACACCGTCGAAGCCGCCGGCGTCGAAGGACTGGGAGTACGCCGCGTTTGCGGCCATCAGGTCGTCGAAGTCGCCCACGGACGGGAGGGTAGCGCCCCGGTACGGGCGCCCCGGAACAGCACGAGTGCGAGGATCGCCGCGATCACGGCGCAGACGGCCGCGCCTGCGAAGACGGTGTGCTCCTGGGCGATCCCGGCGTGGCGGAGCAGCTCGTCGAAGGCGTCGCACCGGCTGGGGCCGCCGCAGACCTGCTTCGGGGGCGGCATGTCCCGGGTCTCGGCGTAGTAGCGGCGCAGCCCGATCGTGGTCAGGGCGGAGATGCCGACCAGCATCCCGACCATCCGAGACACGACGACGCCGGCGGAGGCGAGGCCGTGCACGTCGCTCGCGGTGGAGGCGAGGACGGCGGCATTGACCGGCGCCAGGGCCAGCCCGAAGCCGAGCCCGCCGACCAGGAGCGAGACGTTGGCCGACCAGCCGGACAGCGTGGTCAGGTCCCACTGGCTCATGAGCAGGAACCCGAGAGCCGCCAGCACCATCCCGCCGGCCGTGACGACCCCGGCCGGCAGGGTACGGATCAGGTAGCCCCCGACCACGGCACCCACGGGGAGGGCGACCAGGAAGCGCACGAGCACCAGCGCGGCCAGGAGCTGCGAGTCGGGATAGACGGTGGTGCGCGCGAAGATCGGGATGTCGATCAGCGCCGCGATCAGCGCCGCGCCGACGAAGAGGCTGACGAGCATCGCGCCCCAGGCCGGCGTACGACGGAAGGCACCGCGGGGGACCAACGGGCGCTCCTCGGTGCGGAGGTGCCAGACCAGGACGACGGTGGCGACGACGGCGCCGAGGAGGTACCACCAGCCCTGCGAGGCGAACACCTCGACCCGAGGGTCGCCGGTGGCGAAGGCGAGGATCACCCCGCCGAGGGCCACCGCCAGGAGGACGGCGCCGGCGAGGTCGGCCTCGCGGATCGTGGCCCACCAGCCGCGCACGTCCACCAGCGGGCGCCGGGCCGTGAGGCAGCGGACGAGGAGCAGCAGGGCTGCTCCCAGAGTGACGAGGCCCAGGGGCGTCGCCCAGCGTGAGGAGCCCGCCACCGGGATGAACAGCTGGCCCCACGTGAGGTCGCGCAGCAGGCTGCTCGGCTCGACGAAGACCAGCGTTCCGGTCACCAGCACCACCACGAGGAGCGCCAGGCCCACCCAGTCGAACCCACCGCGCTGCGGGTCGGAGCCGGGCGGCTCGCCGGGCTCCTGCGTGGAGATGCGATGGATGAGCGCGGCGAGCACCAGGCCGACCACGAGGTTGACCGCGAAGATCACCCGCCAGTCGGAGAGAGCGAGGATCACGGCGCCGTAGAGCGGGCCGATGACGCTGCCGATCTCCTGCACGGCCGAGACGATGCCCAGGGGCACGCCGCGCCGTTCGACCGGGTAGAGGTCGGCGACCAGGGCGAGAGTGGCCGGGATCAGTCCGCCGCCCCCGACTCCTTGCAGGAACCGGCCGACGACCAGCGTGGCGAGGTCGTAGGAGAGGGCGGTGACGAGGGAGCCGATCGCGAAGACCACGAGCGCAGCGACCAGGACCGGGACCCGGCCGCGCAGGTCGGCGATCCGGCCGATCAACGGCAGCATCGCGACGTAGCCGAGCAGGAAGCCGGAGACGATCGGCGCCCCGCGCTGGAGCTCGTCGATGGGGATGCCGACCGACGCCATCATGTCGGGGAGGGCGAGGACGACGACGTAGGTGTCGGCGGCTGCGAACGCCACCGCGATGGCGGCGAGCGGCAGCAGCAGGCGGCTACCGCCTTGCTGACCGGTCACGAGGGTCGGCCCGAGATCGAGGCCGGCGCCGTCGTCATGGAGCGGTGATGTCCTTGCTGGTGCCGTAGTCGTCCACGGTCATCGCGTAGGTCATCGACGGCTTGCCCGAGTAGAACGTGCCCGTCAGCTCGGCCGTGCGGAGCTCGCCGTCGGCGGTGATGCCGTACGACGCGGTGAAGTCACCCGTGGCGCCGGGGATCAGGTGTGCGGCCGCCGACTCGGGGACGTTCCCGGTGTAGGTGGTCAGCACCTCCTTGTTGTCCTTGCCGCCGCGGACGTCGTCGCCCTTCTTCACGTCGGTGGTGGCGGCGAGGATCGCCGGGATCCCCTGGTCGGCGCTGAGCAGCTGGGCGGGGTCGGGCGCGCCGTAGTCACCGGGGTCGACCTCGGACCAGCCGAAGGTCAACGGGATCTGGGCGTACACCTTGCCGTCGACCGCCTTGATCGGCACCGGGAAGGAGCCGGCGGAGATGACGGCCGTCAGCGTGCCGTCGAACGCCGGCGCGTCGGTGACGGTGCCGGACGCGCCCTTCACGCCCTGGACGCCGTCGGGCAGGTCGTCGGTGGTGAGGGTGAGCGTGACCCCCGAGGTGTCCTCGAGCTTCTTCTCCGCGGTCTTGAGCACCGTGGCCGGGTCGCCGAGGTCGGAGGCCGACTTGGAGCCGCAGGCCGTGACGCCGCCGAGCGCGAGAGCGAGCCCGACGACGAGGCCTGACCAGCGACGCACCGACATGGGGAGCACCCTGTCACAGGTGGCGACCGCTCCGGTCACAGCAGGGTGGGCACGGGCCCGGCGCAGGCGACGATCGGCTGTGAGCCCGGGATGCCGCTGCCGTCACGTCGTCCGACGGGCTCCGGCAGGTCCACCGGCGACCCGCTGGCGGCCGCGGCACGGGCGGGCGCAGCACCCGCCCAGGCGAACACCAGGGCGTCCTCGCCCTTGAGGAACCGGTGACAGCGCACGCCGCCGGTCGCGCGGCCCTTCCCGGGGTACTCCACGAACGGCGTGACCTTGACCGCGCCCGGCTCGGTGCCCGGCAGGGCGGTCGACGAGCCGCTCGCCGTGACCACGACGGACGCGGCCGGGTCGAGCGCCCCGAACCAGGCGGCGTGGTGGCCGGCGCCGAGCTTGATGCCGGCCATGCCGCCGCCGCTCCGGCCCTGGGGGCGCACCCCGGCCGCGCCGAAGTGGAGCAGCTGGGCGTCGGTGCTGATGAAGCACAGCTCCTCGTCGCCCGTGCGGAGCTCCACCGCACCGACGACCTCGTCGCCGTCCCTGAGGCCGATCACGTCCCACTCGTCCTTGCCCAGCACCTCGGGGTTCACCCGCTTCACCACGCCCTGGCGCGTGCCGAGCGCGAGCCCCGGGCCCTCGGTGCGCAGCGCACACAGGCCCAGGACCCGTTCGCCGGCGTCGAGCGACCGTACGAGATCGAAGGGCAGCCCGCCCTGGAGGTTCGGGTGGTTCGCCGAGGGTGGCAGAGCGGGGAGGTCGAGGACGCTGAGGCGGACGAGGCGTCCGCGGGAGGTGAGCGCGCCGATCTCACCCCGAGCCGTGGTGCGGACCGCCGAGACGATCACGTCGTGGCTGGTGCGGCCGCCGTCTCCCGTCGGCGGCTCGTCGGAGGACGAGCGGGCGAGCAGGCCGGACGAGGAGAGATAGGCGAAGCAGGGGTCGTCGGCCACCTCGAGCGACGTCGCGGCGGCCGAGACGGTGACGCCGGCCGACTGGAGCAGCACCGTACGGCGGGGGGTCCCGAAGGTCTTGGCGACCTCCGCGAGCTCGTCGGAGACCACCTTCCGCAGCAGCTGGTCGTCGCCGAGGATCGCGTCGAGCGCCTCGATGGTGCGCTCCAGCTCGGCCTTCTCCTTGTCGAGCTCGAGCCTGGAGAACTTGGTGAGCCGGCGCAGCGGCATGTCGAGGATGTAGTCGGCCTGCGTCGAGGTCAGGTCGAAGACCCCGATCAGCCGCTCCTTGGCCTCGGCGGAGGTCTCCGACGAGCGGATCAGCTGGATGACCTCGTCGATGTCGAGGATCGCCACCAGCAGGCCCTCGACGAGGTGGAGCCGGTCGGCCGCCTTGGTACGACGATGGGCCGAGCGCCGTCGTACGACGTCGAAGCGGTGGTCGAGGAACACCTCGAGCAGGTGCTTGAGCCCGAGTGTCCGGGGCTGGCCGTCGACCAGGGCCACCGCGTTGATGCCGAACGAGTCCTCCATCGGCGTCTGCCTGTAGAGCTGCTCGAGCAGCGCCTCGGGGACGAAGCCGTTCTTGACCTCGATCACCAGGCGCAGCCCGTGCTCGCGGTCGGTGAGGTCCTTGATGTCGGCGATGCCCTGCAGCTTCTTGGCCAGCACCAGCGACTTGATCCGCTCGGAGACCTTCTCGGTGCCGACGCCGTAGGGAAGCTCGGTGACCACGATGCCCTTGCGCCGGCCGACCGACTCGACCCGCGCGGTCGCCCGCATCCGGAAGGTGCCGCGTCCGGTCTCGTAGGCGTCGCGGACCCCGTCGAGGCCGACGATCATGCCGCCGGTCGGCAGGTCGGGTCCGGGCACGAAGCGCATCAGGTCGTCGAGCGACGCGTCGGGGTGGGTGATCAGGTGGCGCAGGGCCTGGACGACCTCGACCAGGTTGTGCGGGGCGATGTTGGTCGCCATCCCGACCGCGATGCCGGTCGCGCCGTTGACGATCAGGTGGGGGATGGCGGCGGGCAGCACCACGGGCTCGAGCTCGCGGCTGTCGTAGTTGGGCTTGAAGTCGACGGTGTCCTCGTCGATGGAGGCGGTCATGGCGGCTGCGGCCGGCGCCATCCGGCACTCGGTGTAGCGCATCGCCGCCGGGGGGTCGTCGGGAGACCCGAAGTTGCCGTGCCCGTCGATCGTGGGCAGGCGCATCGACCACGGCTGCGCCATCCGCACCAGCGCGTCGTAGATCGCACCGTCGCCGTGGGGGTGGAGCTTGCCCATCACCTCGCCGACGACGCGGGCGCTCTTGACGTGGCCGCGGTCGGGCCGCACGCCCATGTCGTTCATCGTGTAGAGGATCCGACGCTGCACGGGCTTCATCCCGTCGCGGGCGTCGGGCAGGGCCCGGGAGTAGATGACGGAGTAGGCGTACTCCAGGAACGACGCCTCCATCTCCTGCTTGATGTCGGTGTCGAGGATGTGCTCCTCGAAGTCGTCCGGGATGCCCTGCCGGGTGCTGCCGCGTGCCATGGGGGCATTCTCCCCGGTCGCCGGTGAGCCCGACACCGGGGCGCGCCGGGGGTGTGCGGCGATCTATTCAACCAATCGGTTGACAAAGGCTGGCCGGTGCGGTGGGGTGGAGGCGAGACCGATCCCGACCGCATCCAAGGAGGACCTCGTGGCCACCGTCATCGTCCAGGCCGTCGCCTCGCTCGACGGCTTCATCGCCCGTCCCGACGACCTGCCGGGGCCGATCTTCGACTGGTACGAGGCAGGAGACGCCGAGCTGAGGTTCAACCCCGAGCACGTCTTCCACGTGTCGCAGCAGTCGAAGGACTATCTCCACTGGTCCGACGCGCGGTGCCAGGTGATCGGCCGGCGCCTGTTCGACTTCACCGACGGCTGGGGAGGCATGCCCATGGTGGGCGACCGGGTCTTCGTGGTGACCCATCGCGACGCCGACGAGTGGCAGCAGCGTCACCCAACGGCGCCGTACACGTTCTGCGACGACGTCGAGGACGCGATGCGCCGGGCCACCGAGCACGCCGGCGACGGCACGGTCGTGGTCTGCGCGGGCGAGGTCGGGGGCCGGGTGGTGCTGGCGGGGCTCGCGGACGAGCTCGCCATCGACCTGGCGCCGGTCTTCCTCGGCCAGGGGAAGAAGTTCCTCGGCCCCGCCACCGACGAGATCGTCCTCGACGACCCCCACGTCGTCATCCAGGGTGAGCGCGTGCTCCACCTGCGCTACCGGCTGCGCCGCTGAGGCGACGCTCCTCGGCAACCTGCGCGAAACCTCCGACCGGTAGATTTCGCGCGTGACCACCGCCGACGCAGAAGCCTTCGTCGCCCCCCGCCACTGGGAGGCCGACGTCCTGCTGCGCGACGGCCGTACGGCGCACATCCGGCCGATCCGTCCCGACGACGCCGAGCTGCTGGTCGACTTCTACAGCCGGGTCTCCGACCAGTCGAAGTACTACCGGTTCTTCTCGCCGATGCCGAACCTCTCCGACCGCGACGTCGCCCGCTTCACCCAGGTGGACCACGTGACCCGCGTGGCGTTCGTGATGCTGCTCTCGGAGCGGATGATCGCCCTCGGCAGCTATGAGGGCCACACGCCCGACAGCGACCACCCGGGCGACCCGGTCGAGGTGGCGGAGGTCGCGTTCCTGGTGGAGGACTCCCAGCAGGGCCGCGGCATCGGGCAGCTCCTGCTCGAGCACCTCGCCCAGGCCGGCCGCGAGCGGGGGATCGTCCGGTTCGTGGCCGAGGTGCTGCCCGACAACCACCGGATGATCCAGACCTTCCGTGATGCCGGCTACCGGCTCGTCAGCGGCTTCGAGGACGGCGTGGTCAGCCTCGAGTTCCCGATCGAGGCGACCGACACCGCGATCGGCGTGATGAGCAGCCGCGAGCACCGTGCCGAGGCGGCCTCCATCGAGTCGTTCTTCAACCCGCGCTCGGTCGCGGTGATCGGCGCCTCGCGTCGGCAGGACACGGTGGGCCAGGCGCTCGTGCGCAACCTGGTGCTCGGCGACTACACCGGCCGGGTCTACGTCGTGAACCCGACCGCCAAGGCGGTCTCCGGCCTCCCGGCGTACGCCACCGTGGCCGAGATCCCCGGCGACGTCGACGTGGCCGTGGTGGCCGTGCCGGCGGAGGCGGTCCAGGACGTCGTCCTCGACTGCGCCGCCAAGGGCGTGCGCGGCCTGATCATCATCTCCTCGGGCTTCGCCGAGATCGGCGAGGAGGGGCGGCAGCGTCAGCGCCGCCTCGTCGGGCTCTCGCGCTCCTACGGTCTGCGCGTGATCGGGCCGAACTGCCTCGGCATCGTCAACACCGACCCGAAGGTCAGCCTCAACGCCTCGCTGTCGTCGCTGAAGCCGGCTCGCGGGCGGGCCGGGTTCTTCTGCCAGTCGGGGGCCCTGGGCTCGGCGATCCTGGAGAAGGTCAACAACCGGGGCCTCGGGCTCTCGACGTTCGTCAGCGCCGGCAACCGCGCCGACGTCTCGGGCAACGACCTCCTTCAGTACTGGGAGGAGGACGACTCCACCGAGGTCGTGCTGCTCTACCTCGAGTCGATCGGCAACCCCCGCAAGTTCAGCCGGATCGCCCGCCGCGTGTCCCTGCGCAAGCCGATCATCGCGATGCGCTCGGGCCGCACCACGCAGGGCGTGCCGATGGGCCACACGGTCCGCAAGATCGGGGCGCCTCCCCAGGCCGTCGACGCGATGTTCCGCCAGGCCGGCGTGATCCAGGTGGACACTCTCGACGAGATGTTCGACGTCGCCCAGCTGGTCGCCCATCAGCCGCTGCCGCGCGGGCGCCGCGTGGCGATCGTCGGGAACTCCGACGCGCTCGGCCTGCTCGCCGCCGACGCGGCAGCCGCGGTCGGCCTCGTCGTCAGCCGTTCGGTCGCGCTCGGTGCCGACGCGAGCGGGCCCGACTTCGAGGACGCGCTCGACGCCGCGATCGACGACCCCGAGGTCGACTCGGTGATCGCCGTCTACATCCCGCCGATCGACGTGTCCGGCGTCGAGGTGGCCGACGTGCTGGCGGCGGTGGGGGAGCAGTCCGACAAGCCTCTGGTCTCGTCGTTCCTCGGCGCCGAGGGCGTCCCCGAGCTGCTCCGCGTGCCCGACGTCGCCGGGTCGACGGCCGGGCGCGGCTCGGTGCCGTCCTACCCCGCGGTGGAGGCCGCCGTGCGCGCGCTCGCCTGCGTCGTCGAGTACGCCGTGTGGTTGCGCACCCCGAACGGCTCCACCGTGATGCCCGACGACATCGACACCGCCACCGCCCGCGGCCTGGTGCAGCGGCTGCTGATCGAGCACCCCGACGGCACCGAGCTCGACGGCGACGACCTCGGCGCGCTGCTGGCGGCGTACGGCATCCGGCTGTGGGAGGCCCGTCGGGTCACGACGCTGGCGGCCGCGACCAGGGCCGGGCGTGACCTGGGCTGGGACGTCGTGCTCAAGGCGACCACCGACCGGCTGCGCGAGCGACCCGACCTCGCCCACGTGTGGCGCAACATCGACCGCCCGGCCGAGATGAGAGACGCGTGGGAGTCGCTGGGCCACCTGATCGACGACTCCGACAGCGCGGGCTTCGTCGTCCAGAAGAACGCACCCCCCGGCGTACCCCTCAGCATCCGCAGCATGGAGGACCCGCTGTTCGGCCCGGTCGTGTCGTTCGGCATCTCCGGCCCGCTCACCGAGCTGCTCGAGGACCGCTCCTACCGGATCCCCCCGCTCGGCGCGCGCGACCCTGCGGCGATGACCCGCGAGATCAAGGCATCTCCCATGCTGTTCGGCTACCGCGGCTCCGAGGTGGTCGACATCGAGCCGGTGGAAGACCTGATCTCGCGCGTGGCCCAGCTCCAGCACGACCTGCCGCAGGTCTCCTCGCTCGACCTCTCGCTCGTGCTCGCGGGTGCCGACCACTGCAGCATCCTCACCGCGCAGGCCCGGGTCGACCCGGTCTCCGACCCGCGGTCCGACTGGTTCGTACGCCGGCTCCCGGCGGCCGTCGACGACACCATCCCGGGCTGACCGCCCGGTCTCGCTGCTCCGCCCCGCGCAGGAGCGGTACGGTCCGGTCATGGCTTCCACCAAGGCCCCGACCGGCCCCCGGGTCGTCGAGCGCACCACGCTCCGCAACGGTCTCCGCGTCGTCCTGCTGCCCGACGACTCCGCCCCGGTGATCGGCGTCGCCGTCTACTACGACGTCGGCATCCGCTCCGAACCGGAGGGCCGCACGGGCTTCGCACACCTCTTCGAGCACCTGATGTTCCAGGGCTCCGCCTCCCTCGGGAAGATGGAGCACATCCGCTACGTCGAGGCCTCCGGCGGCTGGCTCAACGGCTCCACGCGGCTCGACTACACGAACTACTACGAGGCACTGCCGGCCCACGCGCTCGAGCGTGCGCTGTTCCTCGAGGCCGACCGGATGCGCTCGCCGGCCGTCACCGAGGAGAACCTCGCCAACCAGATCGCGGTGGTCGAGGAGGAGATCCGGGTCAACGTCCACAACCAGCCGTACGGCGGCTTCCCGTGGCTGACCCTGCCCGCCGTGCTCTTCGAGACCTTCCCCAACGCCCACGACGGCTACGGCGCGTTCGAGGAGCTGGAGAGCGCAACGGTCGACGACGCCCGCGACTTCTTCGCCCGCTACTACGCGCCCGGCAACGCGGTGCTCGCGGTGTCGGGCGACCTCGACCCCGACGAGACGGTGGCCCTGGTCGAGCGGCACTTCGGCGACATCCCGCGACGCCGGGTGCCGGCCCGCCCCGACTTCACCGAGCCCGCGCCGACCTCGGAGCGGCGACAGGAGCACGTCGACCCGCAGGCGCCGGCGCCGGCCGTCGCGCTCGGCTGGCGGGTGCCCGACCCGGCCGACCTCGCGTCCTACCTCCCGGTGCTGGCGCTGGCCGGCGTGCTCGGCTCGGGCGACGCGTCGCGCCTGACCCGGCGCCTGGTGCATGCCGACCGCACCGCGACCGACGCAGGGAGCCACGTCTCGTTCATGGAGAACCCCCTCGACGTACGAGACCCCACGGCGCTCGTCGCCGAGGTCCGGCTGCCCGAGGGCGGCGACCCCGACGCGGTGGTGCAGGCGGTCGACGAGGAGATCGCCCGGCTGGCGACCGACGGCGTGTCCGCCGAGGAGCTCCGCCGGGTGGTGGCCCGCACGTCGGCCGAGCTGCACCAGCTGGCCGACAACGTCATGGAGCGGACCCTCGCGGCCGCGTCCTACGAGCAGCAGCGGGGGAGGGCGGAGCTGGTGTGGGAGGTCCCGGAGATGCTCAGGGCGGTGACGCCGGACCAGGTCACCGCCGCCGCGGGCACCCTGTCCCCCGACAGCCGAGCCCGTCTCGACGTCGTCCCCGGGAGCGCGTCGTGAGCCCGGCGTCCCGCGCCACGGCGGCACGCGAGGTCCCCGCTCTGGCTGCGCCACGCCGACCGCGGCTTCCCCGCACCTCCGAGCGGGTGCTGGCCAACGGGCTGCGCGTGGTCGCCGTACGACGGCCGGCCGTGCCGTTGGTCCACCTCCGGCTGCGGGTGCCGACCGCGACCCGTCGTGCCGCCGACATCGGCCGGACGGAGCTGCTCGCGCAGTCGATGCTGCTCGGCACCGACCGCCGCTCCGAGGCCGAGCTGGCCGACGCGTTGCAGGCGATGGGCGGCGGGCTCCACGTGGGGGGAGATCCCGACGGCTTCACGGTGGCCGGTGAGTCCCTGGCACCCGAGCTCGGCGGCCTCCTCGGCGTCCTCGGCGAGGTCCTGACCGGGGCCACCTACCCGCGCCGGCTCGTCGAGCGCGAGCGGGCCCGCCTGGCCGAGCGCGGACGGCTGCAGCTCTCCCAGCCACCGTCGGCCGCGGCCGACGCCTGGGCCGCACGACGCTACGGCGAGCACCCCTACGGCCGCCGGATCCCGCGGCCCGAGGAGGTGCTCGAGATCGCCCCGGGCTCCCTGCGCGGCACCCACGGACGCCGGGTCACGCCCGACGGCGCCGTGCTCGTGGTCGTCGGCGACGTCGTGCCGGCGCGGGCGCTCGACCTGGTCGAGCGACACCTGGGCGGCTGGACGGCCACGGGCCGTACGGATGCCGTGCCGCGGGTGCCTGCGCTCGAGACCGGTCCGTTGCTGCTGGTCGACCGCCCCGGCTCGGTGCAGGCGAACCTGCGCTTCGGCGGTGACGCCCCCGACCTGTCCGACCCGTCGTACGCCGCCGTGCAGGTCGCCGACGCCATCTTCACCGGCCTGTTCTCGTCGCGGCTGATCGCGAACCTGCGCGAGGACAAGGGCTACACCTACGGCTCGTTCAGCGTCCTGCGTCACCAGCGTGCCGGCTCGTCGATCGCGGTCGGGGTCGACGTGGCCACCGACGTCGCCGCCCCCGCCCTCGTCGAGACCCTCTACGAGCTGGGCCGGATCGTCACGCTGCCGCCCGAGCCCGACGAGGTGGAGGCTGCCGTGCACTACCTGACCGGGACCGCCGTGCTCGCGGCCGCGACCCAGTCGGGCCTTGCCGACACGCTGCTCCACCTGCTGGTGCGCGGCCTCGACGTGACCTGGCTGCGCGACCACCCGGCCCGGCTGGCCGCGGTCGACCCCGAGCAGGTCCACGCGGCCGCCGCGCTGCTCGCGCCCAGCCGGCTGGTCTGGACGGTCCTCGGCGCGGCCGACCGGCTCCACGCTCCACTGGCGAGCGTCACCGAGGTCACGACGCTCGCCGGTGCGTGACAGACTCGGCCCCATGCAGGGTTTGAAGGAGGCCATCGACCGCACCGGGTACTACCCCGAGGTCGTGGCCGACGGGGTGATGCGGGCCGTGTCCGGCGAGGACGTCGTGTCCTTCTTCGTGCACCACGAGCCGACGTTCGACCGCGACGAGGTACGCCGCCACCTCACGGTGGTCGTGCTCACGCCGAGCCGGCTGATCCTCGCCCACACCGACGAGCACGAGGGCGACGACATGCTGCCCGAGCCCTACACCTCGACCTCCACCGAGGCGATCTCGCTGTCGTCGGTGAAGTCGGTCGTGGTGACCCGCATGGTCACCAACCCGACCGGCGGTCCGACGCCGCCCGCCGAGGCCGTGCTCACCATCGGCTGGGGCGGGGTGTCGCGGCTCGACCTCGAGCCGGCGACCTGCGGCGACCCCGAGTGCGACGCCGACCACGGCTACACCGGCACCCTGGCCGCCGACGACTTCTCGATCCGGGTCTCGGCGGCCGCCGACGGCCCCGAAGCGGTGCCGTCCCTGCTGTCCTTCGCGGACTCCCTGTCCGCCCGGACGCAGAGTTGAGCCACTTCCTCGAGCCGGCCTACGGATCCCGTTCCCTGGCCGACGTCCTGCCGGCGGTGTCCCTCGCCCTCGGCGTGGCGCCGGCCACCGATGGCGTCCCCGCGCTCGACCTGCCCCCGGCCCCGGCCTACGTCGTCTTCCTGGTCGACGGTCTCGGGGCCGACCTCCTGGCGGCACACGCCCATGCCGCGCCCTACCTCTCCTCGCTGCTCACGCCCGGGGCCGTCGCCACGGCCGGCGTACCGTCGACGACCGCGACCAGCCTGACCTCGCTCGGCACCGGCCTCGTGCCCGGCGCGCACGGGGTCGTCGGCTTCACCTCGCGCGTGCCCGGCTCCGACCGGCTGCTCAACGCCCTGTTCTGGGACAAGGAGGTCGATCCGGTGCAGTGGCAGCCGCACCCGACCCTGTTCCAGTCCCTCGGATCCGCCGGCGTCCGCGTGACGACGGTCAACAAGCGGGAGTTCCGCGGCTCGGGGCTCACCGTGGCGGCCCACCGCGGCGGTGACTGGATCGACGCCGACCGGGTCGGCGAGCGGGTCGCGGGTGCCGTCACGGCCGCCGCGTCGACGCCGTCCCTCACCTATCTCTACGACGGCGACCTGGACTGGACGGGGCACCGCTACGGCGTCGCCTCCGCCCAGTGGCTCCAGCAGCTGGCGTTCATCGACGCCGAGGCCGAGCAGCTCCGCGACGCGATGCCCGCCCACGCGCGGCTCGTCGTGGTCGCCGACCACGGGATGGTCGACTCGCCCGACGACCGCCGGGTCGACCTCGACGAGGACCCCGCGTTCCGCGCGGGCGTCGTCCTGATCGGTGGCGAGGCGCGGTTCCGCCACGTCTACTGCGCCGGGGGAGCCGTGCCCGACGTGGCCGCCGCCTGGGCCGAGCTGCTCGGCGACCGGGCCGACGTACTGACCCGCGACCAGGCGATCGGCCGGGGCTGGTTCGGCCGGGTGTCGCCGTCCGTGCTGCCGCGCATCGGCGACGTCGTGGCTGCGGCCCGCGACGACTGGGGCCTCTTCTCCTCGGTCGACTTCCCCTACGAGCTGCGCCTGGTCGGCCTGCACGGGTCGTTGACGCCGGTCGAGATGCGCATCCCCCTGCTGGTCGACTGACGCGTCATCAGGCTCCGCTTCCCATCCGGGAGGACCCCGTGCGTCGAACGACCGGTGTGGAGCTGGTCTACCCGCCCGTCACCGGGCTGACCCGTCTGCTCTTCCGCGCCCTGGACCTGCGGATCGAGCTGGTCGGCGGTGGTCGGGTCCCGCGCGGCGGGCCGGTCGTGGTCGCGAGCAACCACGTGAGCTTCCTCGACTTCACCCTGGTCGGCCTGGCGGCGGCGCCGCGGCGACTCCGGTTCCTGGCCCGGCACGACCTGTTCGCGCACCCGGTCGCGGGACCCTTGCTGCGGGCGATGCGGCACGTGCCGGTGGACCGCGAGGCCCCCGCGGCGGCATACCTGGAGGCGCGTCGTCTCCTCGGGCATGGGCGAAGCGGTCGGCGTCTTCCCGGAGGCCGGCATCAGCCAGGCGTACGACGTGCGCGCGCGTGATGCCCGGTGCCGTGGCCCTCGCCTCGGCGACGGGCGCGCCGCTGGTCCCGGTGGCGATCTGGGGCCCGCAGCGGGTCGCCACCGCGCAGCGGCCGACCGACCTGACCCGCGGCCGTCCGGTGTCGATCCACGTCGGCGACCCCGTCCAGGTGTCGCGTGGCGTCGACCCGGTGGCCGTCTCGGTCGACCTCGCGGTGACCCTGCAGGCGATGCTCGACGGCCTGCAGGCGCTGCCGCGCCACCAGCCCGGGGCGGGGGAGGACGCGCCCTGGCATCCCGCGCACCTGCGGTGGATCCGCCCCGACGAGAGGTGAGGCCGAGCCGCACGAGTCGGCCCCACGCTCGGCGATCCGGTGGTGGGAGACGGCAGCCGCTCAGTCGCCGGTGGCCACCGGGCGCGACGGGTCGGAGATCCAGCCGCTCCAGCTGCCGGGGTAGAGCGCGGCGTCGAGACCGACCAGCCGGAGGGCCAGGACCGTCTGGCAGGCCGTCACGCCCGAGCCGCAGTACGCCGCGACCGGCAGGTGCGCGCGCACGCCGAGGGACTCGAAGCGGGAGCGGAGCGCCGCGGGCGAGAGGAAGCGGCCGAGCTCGTCCGTATTGCCGGTGAGCGGGGCATTCACCGCGCCGGGCACATGACCGGCGACGGGGTCGATCGGCTCGGTCTCGCCCCGGAACCGCTCGGCCGCCCGGACGTCGAGCAGCAGCCCGCGAGCGGGCAGCCGGGCCGCCTCGGTGTCGTCGACGGCGGAGAGGTGGCCCGGCACGCCGGACCAGTCGCCGGGGGCGGGCGGCGTGACGGGCTCAGTCGAGACCTGTCGGCCGGCGGCTGCCCAGGCCGCGAGGCCGCCGTCGAGGACGACCACATCAGCGTGGCCGTAGTCGCGCAGCAGCCACCAGAGCCGCGCGGCCGCGGTGGCCGGCCCGGCGTCGTACACCACGACGGTCGAGTCGCGGCGTACGCCGGCCCGTTGCATCGCGGCGACGAACCGCTCGGGCTCGGGCAACGGGTGTCTACCGCCCGGGCCGGGTGGCTCGGCGAGGTCGTCGTCCACGTCGACGTAGACCGCGCCCGGGAGGTGGCCCGCGTCGTACTGCTCGCGTCCGGGCGGACCGCTCGTGGTGAGGCGGGTGTCGAGGAGGACGGCGTCGAGCCGGTCGAGGTCGGCGACGTCGAGCAGGAGCCCGGGGCGGCTCATCAGGACCCGAACGGCAGGGGCTCGGCGGAGAGGGCGACGGACTGTGCGCGAGCGGCGGTGAGGCGGCGCCGGTGGTGCTGGCGACACAACACCTCATAGGCCACCTCGGCGGGCTCGCCCTCGACGGTGTCGACGTCGCCGACCACGATGACCTCGCCCTCGACCACCATCACCCCGTCCTCGGTCCGGGCGTTGTGGGTGGCCCGCTTGCCGCACCAGCACAGCGCCTCGACCTGGAGCACGTTCATCCGGTCGGCGAGCTCGACCAGCCGGGCGCTGCCCGGGAAGAGGCGGGTCCGGAAGTCGCTGAGGATGCCGAACGCGAACACGTCGATCTGGAGCTCGTCGACGACCTTGGCGAGCTGGTCGATCTGGGCGGTGGTGTAGAACTGCGCCTCGTCGCAGATCAGGTAGTCGATCCGGGCCCCGGCGGTCAGGGAGTCCACGACGTAGCGCCAGAAGTCGAAGTCGTCCGCGACCTCGATCGCGTCGTGGGTCAGCCCCAGGCGGCTGGACAGGATCGCCTCGCCGGCGCGGTCGTGGGTGGTGAAGATGCGCCCGACCCGGCCGCGCGCGGCATGGTTGTGGTTGGTCTGCAGGGCAAGGGTGCTCTTGCCCGAGTCCATGGTCCCGGTGAAGAAGTGGAGTTCAGCCATCGCGCCGGATTGTGTCACGGCCCCGGAGTGCTCCGAAGGGCTCGGCCTCCCCGTGTCGGTCGAGCCCCTCGGCGTCCGTGGTCCTCCGCACACCCCTCGGTCCGGAGGAACTACCCAGACGGTAGGGGGCCGCCGAGACACCGCGAGGCGCTTCGGGACAGGTGCGACCGATCGGTCGGCGCGGACTAGTCGCAGGGGGTCAGACGATGCCGACGCCCGGTTGACCGCTCGTTCACCGGCCGGCCGCCACGAAGAGGGCTACCAGTGCACGCCCTTGAACACCTTGGCGAGCATGATCTGCTCGGACTCGCGGGTGCCCGTCGAGCCCTGGCCCTTGGCGGCGGCCGAGTCGGGGAACACGTGGTAGGCCATGTTGAGCACCCGGAACGCCAGCTTCGGAGCGACCGTGTGGGCGACGGCCCCGACGTTGCCGAGCAGGGTGTTGATCTCGTGCGGCCGCTCGACCATCGCCTCGATCACGAGGTCGGCGGCCTGGGCCGGTGAGATGGTGGGGAACTTGTCGTAGATCTTGGTCGGCGCGATCATCGGCGTCCGCACCAGCGGCATGTGGATGCTGGTGAAGGTGATCCCGTCACCGACGAGCTCGGACGAGACGACGTTGCTCCAGGCGTCGAGCGCGGCCTTGGACGCGACGTACGCGGAGAAGCGCGGCGGGCTGGTCTGGACGCCGATCGAGGAGATGTTGACGATGTGGCCGCGGTGGCCCTCGCGCATCTTCGGGATCAGGCCCATCACGAGCCGGATCGCGCCGAAGTAGTTCAGCTGCATGGTGCGCTCGAAGTCGTGGAAGCGGTCCTGCGAGAGTCTCAGCGAGCGTCGGATCGAGCGGCCGGCGTTGTTGACCACGAAGTCGATGCTGGGCAGGTCGGCGCTGAGCTGCGCGCACAGCCCGTCGATCGCCTCGAGGTCGGAGAGGTCGCAGGCATAGACGTACGCCGTGCCGCCGCGGTTCTCGATCGTCGCGCGGGTCGCCTCCAGCTTGTCCTTGCCGCGCGCGATCAGGATGGGGATCCCGCCCGCCTGGGCGACCTTGAGGGCGGTGACCTGGCCGATGCCCGACGAGGCCCCGGTGATCACGACGTACTTGCCGGTGAGCGCCTCGCGTGCGGCGGCGTCGTGGCCGGTCGACTGGTCGAGGTTGTCCTCCCAGTAGCCCCACAGGGTGCGCGCGTAGGACTCGAGGTCGGGCACCGCGATCCCCGAGCCGGCCAGCGCCTTCTCCGTGCGCCGCGAGTCGAACACCGGGCGGAACGACGTGTGGGCCAGCACCTCGGCCGGGATGCCGACCCGGCCCAGGGTCTGGTCGAGCAGCAGCTGGACCGGGCCGGTCCGGACCAGGGTGGTGGCGAGCCGCAGCGGCCGCAGCGGGCCGGGCACCAGCCCGAGGAGGCCACCGGTCGAGCTGCGATCGAGCGGCGTCGCGAACTGCGGTGCACCGGCCGCGGCACAGAAGGCGTTGAGCATCTCCACGACCGGCTGCGGCTCGGGGTTCACGAGGTGGAACGCCTCGCCGTCGTGCCCCTCGAGGTGGGCGAGCCGGTCGAGCGCGGCGGCGACGTAGTCGACCGGCACGAGGTTGGTGTCGCCGAGGTCGACGCCGACCAGCGGCAGCCAGGAGGGCAGCGCGTCGCGGAGCACCTTGATCGCCGGGAACAGGTAGTAGGGGCCGTCGACCTTGTCCATGGCACCGGTCTCGCTGTGGCCGACGACGATCGCCGGCCGGTAGACCCGCCACGGGACGGTGGCCTCGTCGCGGACCAGCTTCTCGGACTCGAACTTCGTGCGGTGGTAGGGCGAGGTGAGGGCCTGGCCCTCGTCGAACATCGACTCGTCGAACGGCCCGTCGTACTCCCCGGCGACGGCGACCGAGCTGACCTGGTGGAAGCAGCCGACCCGGAGCGCCTCGGCGAGCTCGAGCGCATGCCGCGTCCCGCCGACGTTCATCGTCTCGTTGGCCTCGTCGCCGGCCGTCATGTCGTAGATCGCGGCGAGGTGGAAGAAGTGCTCGATGTCGCCGCGGTGCTCGCTCACCCAGGCCTTGTCGACGCCGAGCCGGTCGGCGCCGAGGTCGCCCACCACGGGGACCACGCGGTCGGTGTCCCACAGCTCGATCATCGTCTGGAGGCGAGGCAGCGAGCCCTGGCGGACCAGGACGTGGATCGTGCCCTCGCGGTGGTCGAGGAGCTCCTCGACCAGGTGTCGTCCGATGAACCCGGTGGCGCCCGTCACGAAGTACGACATGGCGAGACCCTACTCGCGGCGCCGCCGTCGAAGGCACGGCCAGCGATCCACCTCACGCAGTACGACCTCGCTGCGGCAGGGCGCGCCGTGCGCCGGTGACCTGGGTGTCTGCTCCCACGACGACTGGAACACCCACCCGTTCCACGACGTGTCCAACCTGCACCGCGTCGTCGTCCACGGCAGCACGCTGCCCCTGGGCCGTCGGGCGGATGGTCGCCGTCGGGATCAGTCCTGGGAGCTGCCGCCGCCGAACATGATCTCGTCCCAGCTCGGCACGGAGGCGCGTCCGCGGGTCTTCTTGACCGGCTTGCGCGACGGCGGCTCGTGCGGGTGGTCGTCGCCTGAGCCGTCGTCGTCGGAGTCGTCGGCCTCGTCGCTGACGGCCGGGATGGCGCTGGTGTCCGCGGGGTCGTCGAGGTAGGCCTCGAGCGGCGCCTCCGCGCCGAGGGCGGCGCTCTCCTCGAGCCGGGCGTCCTCGGTCTCGGCGGCCACCTCGAGCGCGGGCTGGGCCGGCGGGTCCTCGTGGACGAGCTCCAGGGCGTCCTCGCCGAGCGGCAGCTCCTCGGGGGTACGGCGGACAGTCGTCGCCGGCGAGCGGTCGACAGGTCGTCGCCGGGCGCCGTCACCTCGGGCTCGTCGGCCGCGGGGGCGTCGGCCACCTCGCCGAGCAGCCAGTGGGCGTCGTCGTCGTCGGCGACGACGTAGTTGCCGGGGGCGTCGAACGAGAAGTGGGCCGCGCCGACGCGGTCACCGGTCGTGTAGGACCCGGTCAGGGTCCAGCGTCCGTCCTCGCGGCGCCAGGCGTCCCACGAGACCGTGTCGGGGTCGACGTTGCGGCCTCGGAGGTGACTGCCGACGGCGTCCCCGAGGGTCCGGGCTCCGGCACCGCTCTCGGCCGGGCGACGGCGGATCGAGGCCCGCTGGGCGCGCTGGGCGACGTGGGCGCGCTCGGCCAGCACGGGGGCGGCGTAGGGCATCACCTTGTCGACGGACGTGCCGGCGACCTGGGCGACGGCCTCCGGCGTCTCCCCGGATCGGATGCGCGCCTGGATGTCGCGTGGGCGGAGCGTTGAGTCCATCTGCATCTCCAACTGGGCGAGCCGTGGCTGGTCGCCGCGCAGGGCGGCCCGGAGCCGGTCGTCGACGTCGACGGTGAACTCCACCCCGGCGTCACTGACGAGCACGAGTGTGTGGCCGTCCTCGCTCACCCCCGTGAGCCTGAGGTGCACCATGGCCGATCCGCTCCCGTGTCCGCTCCTGCCCGTTCCTGCTCCGGTGCGCCGAGCCTACGCCAGCGCGACCCCCGGGCCCCGTTGCCGCCACGGCGCGCCCCGCACCGGCCGAGGACCCGTTCGACCCGCCCCGATCAGGGCCCCAGTACCCGGTCGAGGTAGTCGTTGGCGAAGACCCGGTCGGGGTCGAGCCGGTCGCGCATGGCGAGGAAGTCGCCGAAGCGTGGGTACGCCGGCGCCAGGTCGGCCGCGGTCCGCGAGTGGAGCTTGCCCCAGTGCGGCCGGCCGTCGTGATCGCGCATCACCCGCTCCATCGCGTCCAGGTACGCCGCATGCGTACGCCAGTCGGAGTGGTGGTGGGTGTGGAAGGCGAGGTAGAAGGAGTCGCGTCCGGAGGCCGTCGAGAGCGGGATGTCGTCGGCCGGGGCCACCCGGATCTCGACCGGGAAGCTGATCCTCCAGTCGGAGGCGTCGATGACCCGTCGCGCCTCGCGGAGCGCGTCGAGCCCCGCCTCGCGGGGGACGGCGTACTCCATCTCACGGAAGACGACCCGCCGCGGGGAGGTGAAGACCCGGTGGGCGACGTCGCTGTAGGTCCGCGGTGAGAGCACGCGCGCGGACACCTTGTTCATCCGCGGGATCACCCCCGGGACCCGGTTGGCGCCGGCGGTGAGGAGTCCGAAGACGGTGTTGGAGAGCAGCTCGTCGTCGACCCAGCCACGCACGCGGGAGACCGGCTCGGCCTCCGACACGTCGGCGTCGAGGCGGGTGTTGCGCTTGGTCAGCAGCCGGTCGGTGTGGGGGAACCAGTACATGTCGCAGTGGTGGCTCTCCGCGACCATCTCGTCGAACGACCCCAGCGCCTCGTCCCACGACATCGGCTGCTCGACCGCCTCGAGCAGGAAGAGCGGCTCGACCGCGAAGGTGACCGTGGTCAGGATCCCGAGCGCACCGAGACCCACCCGGGCGACCTCGAGGACGTCGGCGTTCTGCTCGCTCGTGGCGTCGACGACCTCGCCGGTGCCGGTCACCAGCTGAACCGCGGTGAGCTGGGCGGACAGCCCCGCGGCGACCCCGCCGGTGCCGTGGGTGCCGGTCGAGGTGGCGCCGGCGAGCGTCTGCTCGGCGATGTCTCCCATGTTGTGCAGCGAGAGACCGAGCCGCTCGAGCTCGGCGTTGAGCACCTTCAGCTGCGTGCCGGCGTACGCCGTGACCGTCATCGCCTCGCGGTCGACGGCGACGATCCCGGTCATCCCCTGGGGCCGGAGCATCACGTCGCGCGGGGCGGAGATGGCGGTGAAGCTGTGACCGGTGCCGATCATCTTCACCGTCGTCCCGTCGCGGCGCGCGGCGGTCACGGCCTCGACCACCTCGTCGGCGGAGGTCGGCGTCGCCACGGCGCGGGCGTCGGCGGACTCGAGTCCTGCCCAGTTCTGCCAGTGCACGCGACGAGCCTAGAGCCAGCCCACGAGACGGTCCCGGCTAGGGGATGACGGCGCCCGGCGGGGGAGCGGACTCGGACTCCGTCGCCCGTGCGGGAGGCGAGCCGAGGGCCAGGCCGGCAAGGGCGGCGACCAGGCCGGCGCCGAACGCGACCAGGTACGCCGCGCTGGCGCCGTGGGCGTCGATCACCACGCCGGCGAGGGCGGCTCCGGGCGCGAGACCCGCGGCGATCCCCGTGTGCATGATCGCGATGCCCTCGGTGAGCCGGAGCCCCGGGACCATCTGCTCGGTGGCGGACATCGAGGCGATCAGGGTCGGCGCGATCGCGAAGCCGGCCACGAAGAGGGCCAGGCCCATCATCGCCATCGACCCGACGAACACCATCGGCAGCATCACCAGGGCCAGCACGGCGCTGCCGACCTGGACCCGGAACACCGCCGGCCGACGCCAGCGCAGGGTGCCGGTGACGAGCCCGGCCAGCATGCTGCCGAGCGCCCACAGGGCGAGGAGGACGCCGGCGTACGGCTTGGCGTGCTGCTCACCGGAGAACGCCACGGTCGCGACCTCGGCCGCTGCGAACATCGAGCCGAGTGCGAAGCAGACCACCGCCAGCGGCACCACCCAGCGCCACGGCATCGGTGGCCGGGCGCCGGTCGCGTGGCCAGGGGGATGCGGGTCGGGCTGGGTGCTGCGCTGGGTCGCGAGGTAGAGGGACCCCCCGACGCCGCTCACGAACGCGATCGCGAGACCGGCCCACGGCCGCCAGGTGGTGGCCAGCACGGTGGCCACCGTCGGACCGATGATGAAGATCGCCTCGTCGATCACCGACTCCAGCGCGTAGGCCGTCTGGATCTCGGTCGCCTCGCCCGGCGAGCACGTAGGACCAGCGGGCGCGCACGCACGAGCCGATCGGGGGGTACGCCGCGCCGGCCACGGCCGCGGCCGCGAAGGCCGTCGCGTCCGGCCAGCCCGACTGGAGGCTGACCACGAGCACGACGATCGCGACCCCGAACAAGGAGGAGACCACGGGCAGCACGCGCGCCTGCCCGAGCCGGTCGAGCAGGCGCCCCTGCACGATCGCCATCAGGCCGTTGGCGATCGTGTAGGCCGCGGTCAGCGCGCCGGCCAGGCCGTAGGAGCGACCCAGGCCGGTGACGAGCAGCACGATGCCGAGGGTGTCGATCGAGATCGGGAGCCGGGCGACCATGGCGGTCACGCTGAACCGGAGGGCACCGGGACGGCCGAGCACGGTGCGGTAGCGGGTGAACATCGTCCGGCGAGCGTAGGGCACGATGGAGAGATGACCCGACCCGACGTCGCGCCGTACGACGCACTGCTGCTGGTGTCGTTCGGCGGGCCGGAGCGGCCGGAGGACGTCCTCCCGTTCCTGGAGAACGTGACCCGTGGACGGGGCATCCCACGGGAGCGGCTGGAGGAGGTCGGGGCGCACTACTCCCTCTTCGGGGGCAGGTCGCCGATCAACGACCTCAACCGGGCGCTGCTCGGCGCGATCCGCGACGACCTGGCCGCGCACGGGATCGACCTGCCGGTCTACTGGGGCAACCGGAACTGGGACCCCTACCTCGCCGACGCGGTCGCCGAGATGCGGGCCGACGGTGTGACCCGGGCGGCCTGCTTCGCGACCAGCGCGTACTCGTCGTACTCCTCGTGCCGGCAGTACCGCGAGGATCTCGCCGACCGCCCTCGAGCAGGCGGGTGGCGGCGAGGGTGGTCCGCAGCTGGACAAGATCCGGCTCTACTTCAACCACCCCGGCTTCCTCGAGCCACTCGTCGACGGCGTCGCCGAGGCCACGCGAGGGCCGGGACGACGCTCGGCTGGTGTTCGTCACGCACTCGGTCCCGGACTCGATGAACGAGGGGAGCGGGCCCCTGGGCGGTGCCTACCTCGCGCAGCATCTCGACGCCGCGGCCCAGGTCGCCGCGCGGGTCGCGGAGGTGACCGGTCGGCAGCACGACCACGACCTGGTCTTCTGCTCGCGCTCCGGGCCGCCGCAGGTGCCGTGGCTGGAGCCCGACGTCAACGACCACCTCGAGAAGCTCGTCGGCGACGGGGTCGGGTCGGTCGTGCTGGTCCCGATCGGCTTCGTCTCCGACCACATGGAGGTCGTCTACGACCTCGACACCGAGGCGATGGCGACCGCCGAGCGGCTCGGCCTCGACGCCGTCCGGGTGCCGACCTCGGGCACCGACGCGCGCTTCGTGGCGATGGTGCGCGACCTGCTCGTGGAGCGGGCCGCGGTCGAGCGCGGCGAGACGGTCGAGCGGGCCGCGGTCGGTGGCTGGTCCGCGTGCTGGGACCGCTGCGCCGCGGACTGTTGCCCGGACCCACGGGGCCCGCTGCCCACCGTCAGCCAGCTGCCACCGGGCGAGCTGCCCGCGTACGCCGGCCCGTCCCCTGCGACCGCGTGACCGCCGCCGACCCGCGGGCCCTGCTCGCCCTGGCCCTCACCACCGCACGCGAGGCCGGGGAGCTCGTCGTCCGGCTGCGCGGCGAGGGGGTCGAGGTCGCCGGCACCAAGTCGAGCCCGATCGACATCGTCACCGAGGCCGACCGGGCCTCCGAGGTGCTCGTCCGCGAGCGGCTGCTCGGAGCCCGGCCCGACGACGGGATGGTGGGTGAGGAGGGCAGCGCCCGCGAGGGCACCAGCGGCGTGGTCTGGATCGTGGACCCGATCGACGGCACCGTGAACTACCTCTACGGACTGCCGCACTTCGCGGTCAGCATCGCCGCCGAGCTCGACGGCGAGGTGGTGGCCGGGGTCGTGCTGGCCCCGGTCCTCGGGCTCGAGTACGCCGCCACGACCGGTGGCGGGGCCACCCTCAACGGGCAGCCGATCGTCCCGCGGTCCGTCGTACCGATGGCGGAGCGCCTGGTCGGCACGGGCTTCAGCTACGAGCAGCCCGCACGCACCCGGCAGGCGGGCTACCTGGCGCGGATGCTGCCGCAGATCCGCGACATCCGCCGACTCGGGTCGTGCGCACTCGACATCTGTGCAGTGGCCGCAGGCCAGCTCGACGCCTACGTCGAGGAGGGTGCCCACATCTGGGACCACGCGGCGGCGGGACTGATCGTCGCCGAGGCCGGCGGCACCCTCGAGGTGACCCGGTCGCCGGGCGGCAAACGCCTCCTCGTCTGTGCTCCCGACGACGGGTTCGCCGAGTTCCGGGCGGTGGTCGTCGACGCCGGGTTCGTGCATGGGGAGGGCCCGAACGGGGCACTGAGCACAGGGCCGGTCGAAGGGCTCGCAGCCGGGGAATAGCCGACCGTCACCTTCTGTTCATGAGACACGGCGCTCCCGGGGATGCAGTCCGGACGGGCATGGTGCACAATCTGGCGCGCTGAACGATCGGCGCCCCGACCTCACCACGGAGGTCACGGCGCGGGATGGGGAGAGAGAACACAACGCATGGCCACCGATTACGACGCCCCTCGCAAGAACGAGGAAGACCAGTCCGAAGAGAGCATCGAAGAGCTCAAGGCGCGTCGGCACGACAAGAACTCCGGCAAGGTCGACGAGGACGAGGCCGAGGCCGCGGAGTCCTTCGAGCTGCCGGGAGCCGACCTGTCCCACGAGGAGCTCGCGGTCGAGGTGATGCCCCGCCAGGAGGACGAGTTCACCTGCATGAGCTGCTTCCTGGTGCATCACCGCAGCCAGCTCGCCGACGCCAAGAGGCTGATCTGCCGCGACTGCGCCTGACCGTCGCGCGCTGACGCCGCGACACACGAGCAATCGACCGAAGCCCGCCCGGCTCGACCGGGCGGGCTTTGTCTGTGCAGCCGACCGGTTCCCGCCGGTCGAGCCTGTCGAGACCACGGCGAGAGGTCGCAGGCACCGTCACCGAATCTCAGCTCGACGCCAGCACGGCTTCGCGAGCTCGGCCGTGGACCCTCTGCGTTCGCCCACGCAGCCCGCTCGTGCCTCGCGGGCTGCTGCCCGCGTCAGTCCTTCTGGAGCTGCGGGGGCAGGTGACCCGCTGACTTGGCGTAGTAGCTGGCCGCGCGACGCTGGGCGATCATCCGCGCAAGCGCGACGAAG
The DNA here is from genome assembly GCA_963797325.1 of uncultured Actinomycetota bacterium. Taxonomy (GTDB): domain Bacteria; phylum Actinomycetota; class Actinomycetes; order Propionibacteriales; family Nocardioidaceae; genus Nocardioides. The sequence continues at coordinate 24,524 of CAWCPG010000006.1, read as the reverse complement.
GTGCCGCTGACGACCGCCCAGGCGACCGCCTCGCCCATCGCGACGTCGGGGTCGGCGGGGTTCTCCGGCGGGTGCTTGCCGGTCGCGGCCCGCCAGCCGGTGTCGAGTGCCTTCTTGGCCAGCGCTGCCGCGATGAGGGCGGAGACGACGGAGAAGACGGTCCAGAGCTTGCTGGAGCCGGAGTCATCAGCCATGCGGGCAGGCTACCGCGCGGTCACCCCGCACAGACCACCCGGAGGGGTCCGGCTCAGCGGCCCGTCGAGATCGCCGTGACGGCGGCGGCGAGCCGCTCGGGGTACCGGGTGCTCACCAGCCAGTACGGCGCCGGGTCGCGGTCGTCGCGCACCGTCACCCGGACGGCGCGCTTGAGGTAGGGCCGGAGCAGCAGGTAGGCGCGGGCGTCGGCCTCGGGGCCCGCCACCCGGCGGGTCGCGGCCGGGTCGAGCGGCTCGGCGCCGCCGACGAACTCCCCGGGGATCCGGGCCCGGCCGGCGCGGAGCCAGCCGTCCTCGACCTCGACCCGCGGCGATCCGTAGACCACGAAGAGCAGCGCCATCGCCAGCAGCAGGACCGCCGTGGCCGACCACGCCACCACGGCCGGGGTCGCCACCACGAACGCCAGCCAGAAGGCCGCGATCAGCATCGTGCCCTGGACCCACCACCGCAGGGGCACGCTCAGCCGCTCGTGATGGCTGGCGGACGCCGCCCCGGGGTCGGCGCGCGGCGCAGGACTGTCTGGCACGCGCACAGCCAACCATCCCGCGTCCTACACTCCGGCACGTGCCTCCCGACGACCCGACGTCCGCGCAGGGGCTGCCCGTCGCCGTGGTCCGGCTCGACGCCGGCCTCCCGCTCCCGTCGTACGCCCATCCCGGCGACGCCGGCGCCGACCTGATGTCGACCGTCGACCTCACGCTGGCCCCGGGCGAACGGGCCCTGGTCCCGACCGGGATCGCGCTGGCGCTCCCCGACGGGTACGTCGCGCTGGTCCATCCCCGCTCGGGGCTCGCCGCCCGCCACGGGCTGTCCATCGTGAACACCCCCGGCACCATCGACGCCGGCTATCGCGGTGAGATCAAGGTGCTGCTGGTCAACCACGACCGCACCCAGCCGGTCGAGCTGCATCGGGGCGACCGGATCGCCCAGCTCGTCGTGCAGCGCTTCGAGCGGGCGCTCTTCACCGAGGTCTCCGCCCTCCCCGAGTCGGTCCGGGGCGCCGGGGGATACGGTTCAACCGGAGTCGAGAGCCCCGCCCCCGGTGCCTGAGCAGGATTCCTGCCGCCGCGCCGTCGCACGTTCCCAGGAGATGTACTGATGTTCCGCCGCAGGTCCCGCTCGGAGCCCGTCGAGCCCGACGCGCTCGACGACGCGCAGGTCGAGGACGCCGAGGACGACAGCGAGGCCGGGGGGCCGCTCGAGGGCCCCTGGGACGCCGACGACCTGGTCGACGACGGGATCGACCGGGTCGACCTCGGCTCGCTGCGGGTGGCGCCGACCGAGGGCACCGAGCTCCGGCTCCAGGTCGACGAGCAGACGGGCGAGGTCCAGTCCGCGATGCTCGCGAGCGAGGAGGGGGCCATCGAGCTCCGGGCCTTCGCCGCCCCGCGCGGAGGAGACCTGTGGAGCGAGGTCCGGCCCCAGATCGCGGCCGACGTCTCCCAGCACGGCGGCACGGCCACCGAGCGCGACGGCCGCTGGGGGGTCGAGCTCGTCTGCCAGATGCAGGTGGTCATGCCCGACGGCACCCAGCAGATGCAGCCCTCGCGCATCGTCGGCGTCAACGGCGCCCGCTGGCTGCTGCGCGCGACCTTCCTGGGGCGGCCGGCGGTCGAGCTCGACGACGCCCGGTCCTGGGAGGACGCCCTGGCCGCGGTCGTGGTCCACCGGGGCTCCCACGCGATGCCCGTGGGCGACCCGCTCCCGCTCGTGCTGCCCGACGACGCCCAGCGCGTCCAGCAGCCCTGACCCACCCCGACACAGCACGACCTAGGCTGGAGACATGGGCGAGAAGAGCAAGCTGCGCCGCACCATCAGCAAATGGGCGAACGCCGACGACATGCACGCACGCGAGCTGCGCGAGACCACGCGCAAGGGTGCCTGCAACCTGATCGCCGACTCGCGCGACCGCGAGCCGGTCCGGCTGCGCGGCACGCTGAAGACCGTCACGCTCCGGCCGCGGGGCGGCGTACCCGCACTGGAGGCCGAGCTCTTCGACGGCTCCGACTCCCTGATGCTGGTCTGGCTGGGCCGCCGCGAGATCGCGGCGATCTCCCCGGGCCGGTCCCTGGAGGTCGAGGGACGGATCGGCCGGCACAACGGCGACCGGATCATCTACAACCCGCGCTACATGCTGCTGCCCTGACCGCCCGATGACCGATCCCGCGACGCCGCCGTCTCACCCGTCCACGGAGGCCGTGACGCACACGGTGGAGTCGCTGGTGCGCCAGCAGCTCGGCCAGGCCCTGGGCGGTCGCCGGGGCATGGTCGAGGCCGCGGTGCCGACCCTGGCCTTCACGGCGCTGTGGCTGACCACCCGCGACCTCACGCTCGCCCTCGCCACCAGCGTCACCGTGGCGCTCGCCGAGCTCGCGGTGCGGCTGGTGCAGCGGTCGACGGTGAAGTTCGTGGTCAACGCCCTCGTCGGGATCGGGATCGGGTGGCTGTTCGTCCATCTCGCCGCGAGCCGGGGCGGCAGCGCCGACGACCAGGCCCTCGCCTACTTCCTGCCGGGCCTGATCTACAACACCGGCTACGTCGTGATCTTCGGGCTGACCTGCCTGCTCGGCTGGCCGCTCGTCGGCTTCATGATCGGCAGCGTCACCGGCGACCCGACCGCGTGGCACGACGACCCGCAGATCGTGCGGCTGTGCTCCCAGCTCACCTGGCTCCTGGTGCTGCCCTGTGCGCTGCGGGCCGTCGTCCAGGGGCCGATCTGGCTGGGTGGCCACTCCGGCAGCATCTCCGCCGACACGGCCGTGGCGACCCTCGGTGTGCTCAAGGTGGCGATGGGCTGGCCGCTCCAGCTGGCCTCCCTGGCCGCGATGTCCTGGCTGCTCGGCCGCAACCACACCCCGCTCGAGGGTGGCGTCAGTCCCGCTGTCGATCCGGGCTGAGCAGCTCCTCGAGCTCGCTCTCGACGTCGGCCCCGGCCACGAAGAGCAGCTCGTCGCCGGCCTCGATCGGCTGCTCGCCGTCGGGGGCGTAGACCTGGCCGTCGCGCAGGATCGTCACCAGCGCGGCGTTCTCGGGGAACGGGATCAGGCCCGACGGCTTCCCGACGTACGGCGAGTCGTCGGGCAAGGTGAGCTCGACCAGGTTGGCGTTGCCCTGGCGGAACGTGAACAGCCGCACCAGGTCGCCGACCGTGACCGCCTCCTCGACCAGCGCGGACATGATGCGCGGGGTCGACACGTTGACGTCGACGCCCCACGCCTCGGTGAACAGCCACTCGTTGTTGGGGTGGTTGACCCGGCCGACCGTGCGCGGCACCGCGAACTCGGTCTTGGCCAGCAGCGAGGTGACGAGGTTGGCCTTGTCGTCACCGGTCGCCGCGATCACCACGTCGCACTGGTCGAGGTGGGCCTCCTCGAGCGAGGAGAGCTCGCAGGAGTCGGCGAGCAGCCACTCGGCGTCGGGCACCCGCTCGGGCCTGATCGCGGCGGGCTCCTTGTCGATCAGCAGCACCTGGTGGCCGTTGGTGATGAGCTCGCGGGCGATGGAGCGACCGACGGCACCCGCCCCGGCGATGGCGACTCGCATACCCCTACTCCTCCGGCCCTCGGCTGATGACCTGGTAGGCCTCGGCGGCGTGCTCCTCGCGCATCACCAGGTGGAGCAGGTCGCCCTCCTGGATGACGCTGTCGCGGGTCGGCAGCATGCCCTCACCGAGCCGGTCGATCCAGGCGATCCGCGAGCGGGACTGCATCTGGAAGTCGACGGTCGGGTGGCCCGCCCAGGCAGTCGGCGCCGGCACCTGGTCGACCCGGATGGTGCCGGACGGGTCGCGGAAGTCGGGCTCGGCGCCCACCGGCAGCAGCCGGCGCAGGACCTGGTCGGCGGTCCACTTGACCGTGGCGACCGTCGTGATGCCGAGCCGCTGGTAGACCTCGGCCCGGCCGGGGTCGTAGATGCGGGCGACCACCTGGTCGATGCCGAACGTCTCGCGCGCGACACGCGCGGCGATGATGTTGGAGTTGTCGCCGCTGGAGACGGCGGCGAAGGCGTCCGCACGACGGATGCCGGCCTTCTCCAGGACCTCCTGGTCGAAGCCGTAACCGGTGACCTTGTCGCCGTTGAACCCGGGTCCGAGCCTGCGGAAGCTGTCGGGCTCGCTGTCGATCACGGAGACCGTGTGGTTGCGCTCCTCGAGACTCCGGGCGAGCGTCGACCCGACTCGGCCACATCCCATGATCACCACGTGCACGGGTGAACCGTATCCTGTTCGCTCGTGGGTGCAGGTGACGTCTCCAAGCGGATCCTCCTGGGCCGGAAGCTCAGAAGCTCCCAGCTCGGGGAGACCCTGCTGCCCAAGCGGATCGCCCTCCCGGTCTTCGCCAGTGACGCCCTCTCGTCGGTCGCCTACGCACCCGACGAGATCTTCCTGACCCTGTCGCTGGCCGGGGCCTCGGCGTACGTCTGGTCGTGGAAGATCGGCATCGGCGTCGCCATCGTGATGCTGACCGTCGTCGCGTCGTACCGGCAGAACGTCCACGCCTATCCCAGCGGTGGCGGCGACTACGAGGTCGCCTCGGTCAACCTCGGGCCAGAACGCCGGGGTGACGGTGGCCGCGGCGCTCCTGGTCGACTACGTCCTCACCGTCGCGGTGTCGATCTCCTCCGGCGTCCAGAACGCCGGCTCCGCGATCCCCTGGGTGGCGCAGCACGAGGCGCCGGTCGCGGTGGTGCTGGTGGTGATCCTGGCCGCGCTCAACCTGCGCGGCGTCCGCGAGTCGGGAGCGTTCTTCGCGCTGCCGACGTACGGCTTCATGATCGGCGTGATCGGGATGGCGCTCCTCGGCGCGATCCGGGGCGTGCACGGCACCCTGCCCGAGGTGGAGAGCGCGCACGACACGATCATCCCGGCGCCGGGCTACCCGGCCAACGGCAACCTCACCGGGCTGGCGCTGGTCTTCCTGCTGGCGCGCGCGTTCTCGTCCGGTAGCGCGGCCCTGACCGGCGTCGAGGCGATCTCGAACGGCGTCCCGGCGTTCCGCAAGCCGAAGAGCAAGAACGCCGCGACCACCCTGCTCCTGCTCGGCACCATCGCGATCACGATGCTGCTGAGCATCATCGTGCTGGCCAACAAGATGGGCCTGAAGTACGTCGACAACGTCGACCGCCTGCTCGGTCCGGACGGCAAGCCGATGCCACCCGGGTTCGACCAGCCCACCGTGATGGCGCAGCTGTCCAAGGCGGTCTTCGACAACTTCCCGCCCGGCTACTACTTCGTGCTCGCGATGACCGGGATCATCCTGGTGCTGGCCGCGAACACGGCGTTCAACGGGTTCCCGGTGCTCGGCTCGATCCTCGCCCGCGACGGGTTCATGCCCCGCGCGCTCGGCTCGCGCGGCGACCGGCTCGCCTACAGCAACGGCATCATCGTGCTGGCCGGCTTCGCGATCATCCTGATCGTCGCCTTCGACGCCCAGACGACCCGGCTGATCCAGCTCTACATCGTCGGCGTCTTCGTCTCGTTCAACCTCAGCCAGCTCGGGCATGATCCGGCACTGGACCCGACACCTGAAGACCGAGACCGACCCGGCCAAGCGGCGCCACATGATCCGCTCCGCGGATGATCAACACCTTCGGCCTCGTGCATGACCGCCGTGGTGTTCGTGGTCATCCTGCTCACCAAGTTCCTCGCCGGCGCCTGGATCGCGATCCTGGCGATGTGCGTCTTCTTCGCGCTGATGAAGGGCATCCGGCGCCACTACGACAACGTCACCCGCGAGCTGGCGGCCGACGACGAGGACAAGGTCCTGCCGACCAAGGTGCACGCGATCGTGCTGGTCTCCAAGCTCCACAAGCCGACCCTGCGGGCGCTGGCCTACGCCAAGGCCTCGCGGCCCAACGTCCTGGAGGCGGTCTACGTCGGCTCCGACGACAAGTCGACCAAGGCGCTCGTCCGCGAGTGGGACGACCGCAACCTCGGCGTACCCCTCAAGGTCCTCTACTCGCCGTACCGCGAGATCGTGCGGCCGATCATCGACTACGCCACCCAGATCCGGACGGCCAACCCGCGCGGCGTGGTCGCGGTCTACATCCCGGAGTACGTCGTCGGCCGGTGGTGGGAGCAGCTGCTCCACAACCAGACCGCGCTGCGGCTCAAGGGCCGCCTCCTGTTCACGCCCGGGCGTGATGGTCACCTCGGTGCCCTACCAGCTGCAGTCGTCGCAGATCGCCCGGGCGCGCGAGGAGCGCGAGCTCGCGCGGGTCAAGGCCGGCGACCTGCGTCGCGGCGCGATCGGGCGGCCGCCGGACGACGACCGCCAGGTCCCACGGTGACCGGTGATCGCCCGTGAGCCGCGGCCGCTCGCGCACGTCACGGCGTCCGCGGGAGCGGGCGGCCCGCGGAGCCTCCCGGGTCGGGGCGCGCTACGAGGTCGAGGTCGGCCCGGTCGCCCACGGCGGCCACTGCGTGGCCCGCGTCCCCACCGACGAGCCCGGACGCGACCGCGTCGTCTTCGTCCGGCACGCCCTGCCCGGGGAGCGGGTCGTCGTGGAGGTCACCGAGGGCAGCGAGGGCGACCGCTTCTGGCGCGGCGACGCCGTCGTCGGTGCTGACCGCCGTCGCCCGACCGGGTGCCGGCGCCGTGCCCGTACGCCGGGCCCGGGCGCCTGCGGCGGCTGCGACTTCCAGCACGTCGACCTCGCCGCGCAGCGCGGCCTGAAGGCGGCCGTGGTGCGCGAGCAGCTGCAGCGCCTGGCCGGGCTCGACCTGCGACGTGGTCGTCGAGGAGGTGCCGCCGACGCTGCGCTGGCGCACCCGGATGCGCTACGTCGCCCTCCCCGAGGGTCGCCGCGGGCTCCACGTGCACCGCTCCGACGAGGTCGTCGCCGTCGACGACTGCCTGATCGACGCCGCGGGCGACCCGTTCTCGTCGAGGACCGGTCAGCGACCCGTCTCGTCGGTCGAGCGGAGTCGAGACCCACGAGACCGTCGCGACGTCGTACGGCAGCCACGACTTCGCGGTCGCGCCCGACGGCTTCTGGCAGTCCCACGTCGAGGCGCCGCGGGTGCTGGTGGAGACGGTGCTCGCCATGCTGCGGCCGCGAGCCGGGGGAGCGCGTGCTCGACCTGTACGCCGGCGTCGGGCTGTTCGCGGCGTTCCTCGCCGACGCCGTCGGCGCCGACGGCCGGGTGGTGGCCGTCGAGGGCTCGCGCGCGGCCTGCCAGGACGCCCGGACGAACCTGCCTCCGGGCGTCCGCGTCGAGCACGGCCCGGTCGACCGGGTCCTGGCGTCGGCGTACGACGAGCCGTTCGACCTCGTCGTCCTCGACCCGCCGCGGGAGGGTGCCCGGCGCCGGTGGTCGAGCAGATCGTCGACCGGGCGCCCGCGGGCCGTCGCGTACGTCGCCTGCGACCCCGCCGCCCTGGCCCGCGACCTCGCCACCTTCGCCGAGCTCGGCTACCCGCTGCGCGAGCTCCGCGCCTTCGACCTCTTCCCGATGACGCACCACGTCGAATGCGTCGCGTTGCTGACGAAAAGCGGCTCTGACCTGCGGTGATGTGATCTGGGCTCTCGGGCGTGAGTCCCGAGAACGGGCCTTAAGGCTCACTTTGGGCTCACTTTGAGTTCTCGGGCTCGGTTTGTGACGCCTCACTCGCCCTGTCGGGACGGCCGTCGGGACGGCCTGAGGGCGCGCAGAACGGCCCGTAGACGGCTCAGAGAGCGTCCACGGGCCGGGAAGGCCATTCGTGACCGCCGAAGGCCTCTCAGAGCCCGGGAGTCGGCCCATCGCTCGTCTCGGGGCCGGGAGCAAGGCGGTCGGTGGCGGCCCGGTAGTCGGGCACGACGAGCCGTCGGTTGATGTAGTGCCGCTCGGTGACCGCCTTGGACGTGTGGCCGAGCTGGTTCATGGCGGCCTCGGCGTCGTAGACCTCGTCGATCTCGGTTGCCACGGTTCGGCGGAACGAGTGGGGCGAGACATCCTGGAGCGCGGCGAGGTCGGCGTAGTCGGCGAGCTGGCGGATATGCCACAGCCGGCCCTGGACGTTGGTGGGGAAGTGCCAGGTGCCGTTGCGGGTGATGAACACTGCGTCGAGGTCGTTGGGGGTCTGGGCAACCTTGCGTCGGCGTAGCAGCGCCGCAGCCCAGTCCGGGAGCGCGATGGGGCGGATCGCGGCGTGGGTCTTGCCGTAGTCGACCCGCTTGCCTTTCGAGGTGATCTGGCCGTTCACCATCAGCCACGGGAACCACCCGTCGTCGTCCCGCCGTTCGGGCGGCGGCGTCAGCTCGATGTCGGACCATCGAAGGGCGAGCAGTTCGCCGATCCGCATGCCGGTGGCGATGAGCATCTCGACGATGTCGGGCAGATCGACGCTCTTCGGTCCGTTGCGCTTCTCGGCGTTGGCCCATTCACGGATAGCGGCGCGAACAGCGTCCAGGTCCTCCACGGACACGGGCTTCTTCTTGTTTCGAGGCACCGGAACCGAAGGGACGGCGCTAGCGGGATTGCCGTTGATCGCCTCGTGGAAGACCGCGAGGTTGAACGCGCGGATCAGGACGCTGCGAATCTTCTTCCGCATGTCTGCTGAGACGCCGGCGCTGTCGAGCGCCGCCTGGATGATCACCGGTCGCACGTGCCGGAGTTGGTAAGCGCCGAGCGGGTGCTCCGTCTTGTCGGGGTCGAGGATCCAGCGGACGTGGGAGCGGTAGTACCCCAGAGTCTCCGCGCGTGGTCCTCCGTCCGCCTGCTCCATCTTCTTGAACCAGAGGTCGAGGAGGTCTTGGACGGTGTCGTCGGGCGTAAGCGCGCCGTCACCGAAGGTGCCGGTGTGCTCGACGAAGAACGCCTTGAGGTTGGCCCTCGCCTTGGTCTTGGTCTCACCGTTCTTGCGGTATTGCCGTACGACACCATCGACGTCGCAGTAGCGGGCGCGCGCCTGCCACGACCCGCTCTTCAACCGGAAGCAGCTGATCTCGCCGTAGGTGCCGACCATCAGCCGTTGTCTGGCCAACTCTTCTCTCCTTCGTCCGCCAGGTGAGCTATCGCGGGTCGGTCGGGCCGAGGGCAGCACCTCGCACGCGACTGGCACGGCGGCGGGTACGGACAACCTCGCGAGAGGGGTCTTCGTCGCTGTCCGGGTCCTCCGAGAAGGACTCCTCATGGGCACTCAGCCATCGGTCAAGCTCCGAGAGGCGGTACTTGAGCCGACCACCGGCCTTCACAGCGAGCGGGCCGTAGCCAGGACGGCGAACCCGCCACGTCAGCAGCGTCGCCTTGGGAACGCCGAGGTAGCCGCACGCCTCCTCAGTGTTCAGGAACGGGTCTCGCACCATCGAGATGACATCTTCTGACATGCTCATGTTGCTCTCCTCCGGTCGGCGTACTGCCTAGGTGCTCGGGCGCCGCCGATGGTGCGGGGGTTAGATGTTCGGGACATCGACGGCCCCTCCTGTGGTCGGGCGGTGGATCAGCGCGGAGTGCAGGTCGACCCGCGTCGGTCCCGGGGTGGCTGTGGGCGGCTCGTCCTTGGGGCGCAGTCGCTCGCGGACGGTCTTCACGACGGCGAGTTCGGTCGCTGAGGTGACCGGCACGAAGCGTTCGCGGACCGGGCGGACCAGTTGCCCGCCGCCGCCCACGAGGCGCGGGAGCGTCACGCGCTTGAAGAAGGCGCCGTGCTCGACTCCGTCTTCGATGACGTCGGCGATGCGGTCGTCGAGCCGGTTGAAGAGCAACTGGAACCCGGAGAGCACGCGTGGCTCGACGATCGTGTCCTTGGGGAGGGCCTTCAGTCGGGCAACGGCATTCGCGCCTTCGGCCACGGCCAGTCCGCCCTTTCCGAGAAGTCCGCCGATCTCACGCAACTCCTTCTGCAGGACGGAGTAGGTCTCGGCGCGTTCGGCCCATCGCTCGGCGAGACGTTCGTCGATGCGGGCGGCGTACGGCGCGAGGTGCGCGGAGACGAGGCGTTGGGAGTCCACGACCAGGCGAAGGTTGGTCGCGTTGGGCACGGACTTCATCCGGATCACGAGGTTGTGCTGCGCCTGCAGCACGCCGAGGATCCCTGGACGCACCGGGCCGGTGATGACCTTCGTCTTCGGTCGCCAGCCGAGGTGATCGACCGCGTAGTCAGGTTGGCCGAGGTTCACGTCGAGCGCCGCAGCCAGCGATGCCCAGCCGAGACGAGCGCTCTGGGCGAGCGGCTCCCAACCGGGTGTGTTCTTGTACCGCTGGTCGAGGACGACCAGTGCTTGGGTCAGCGCGGCGACGTCGCCGACGAGAGCCTGAGCCTGGGGCGCGGTCATCTGCGCGGACACCTGCTCGCTGGTGTCGTGTTCGGCGAGGGCCGCTGCGCGGGCGGCGAGGCGCCATCGGTCCACCATCGGGTTGGCGTTCGGCGTGGCCAGTGCATCCGTTGACGCGGGGCGCGCGCTCGACTGCTGTCGTGCGATGTCGATCGCCCGCGCCAGTTCGCTGGCTGCAGTCAGGTGGGAGCCGCGTGAGCCGACTGACCGGAACGGGTTCGGCTGTGCCGGCGGCATGTTGGAGAACGCGAGCGGGCTGGCCGCGCGCATCGCCTGGCCGAGCCAGACGAGCACGGTCTGGCGGTAGGTCCGGATCAGTCCGCCGAGTTCCTCGCGCTCCTCGGGCGTCGCCCCTACCAGCCGTTGCTGGACTGCGGTGCTGCCGGAGAAGTGCCGCGAACTCTGCGCGCATCGCCGCGCCGGTCTCCCCGTACATCAGGTGCCGTCCAAGGCGTATGCGTCATCGAGCATCGCGATGATGAGCTCGATGGTGAGCGGGTCGATGCCGTACTGCTCCAGCTCTTCCAGCGCTGACGTGGCGACGGCCAGCAGAATGGCGCGGTCCTCGGTCAGCCCTTCGGTGTCGGCCGATGGGCATTCGTCCCCGTGGATGCGATCGAGCTCGATGAGAACGTGCTCGTATGCCGACGAGGCGTCGATCGTCGAGGCCTGATCGGCGAGCGCAGCGAGGTAGGAACGCGCTTGCGCCAACGTCTGTGCGTGGGGGAGAAGCACGATCAACTCCTTTCCTGGGTGGAATGCCACCGTCGCCAGTTCGTCGAGGCGGGTCGCTGGAGGTCGCGAAGCCTGTGGAATGAAGGTGCGCGGCAGCGCCCATGAGGCGGATCTGGCTCAGCCGAGCACGGACCGCCTGGCCACGGCCTCGGCGGCCTTCCGCCTGCAGCACGTCGGCGCGGACGACCTCCTCGAAGTCGCGCCGGCGGTCGGCGATGGAGATCTCGCCGCCGAGTTCCACGCCCTTCTCGCCGGGCCAGACGGTCTGGCGGGTCGGGCGATCGCGGTCGAGGCGGGTACCGCAGATCGCGACCCAGTCCCGCAGCCGATTGTCGGGCGTCCGCGAAGTCACGCATCCACGCGATCGGCGCCGACGGGCTCGCGGTCTCGTGGTAGCAGCTGAGCCAGTGGGTGTGCAGGGCGGAGAGCTCCCAGACGAGCTCGTCGTGGCGATGCCAGTACGGCGGAACGATCGACGGCGGCAGCCCGAAGGTGACCTTCAGCCAGGTCACCCAGGCGTCCAGGTCATGCCACTCGCGGTCGGCGTCCTCGGAGCCGAGGAGGTTCCAGTTCAGCGACTCCGGCGGACGCTCGAGAAGATCGGTCACTCCGCGGTAGTCGTCGTCGGGCTCGTCGTACATGCCCATGACCGACGGCCGCTCAGATCGCGATGGGCGGCGGCTCGGGCACCGGCGACAGCGGCCGCTCCGGTGCCGCGTGGCGGCCGCGCTGGACCACGTAGTCGGTCTTGTTGACGTTGTGGCCGATCTTCCTGGCGACGAACTCCTCCTTGATCACGCTCGCGCCGTCGCGGCTCTCGACCTCGTACTCGTGGATGTAGCCGCTCGCGACGAACGAGTCGCCCTTGCGGAACCGCGCGTAGGTCTCGCGGGCCGTGCTCTCGAACGCGACCATGTCGTGGAAGGTCGGGTCGAGCTTGGTGAAGCTCGCCGTCGACCTCCTTGCGCCACTGCTCGACGCCGACGCGCAGCCGGCAGCACTCGGCGCCCTGCTTGGTGAAGTGGAGCTCCGGCGCGGACGCGACGAAGCCGACCAGGCTCATCTGGGTGGGGATGGACATCCTGACTCCTGATGTTGGTCGGTGCTCTGGCTGAGCGCCGTGGTCAGGATGTAGGTGCGACGGCGGAACCGAGATCTCCCGCAGCCCGTCACAAGCGGCTAGACGCGCCTTAGGCACACCAAGCGGGTCGCGCCAAGGCACGCATCCACGCTGGTGTTCCTCCTGCCAGCGACCGCCTGCCCAAGTTTGATCGGGGATGGGATCTCAGCGCTTTGCGGCCGGCTTGGCGTACCACGACAGCCGTAGTTCAAACCCGGTGTCCCGGCCGAACGCGGTCAGCGGGTGGCCTTGGCTGCTCGGCTGCCACACCCAAGGCTTGACGTGACGCAGCGTCGGATCCGGGTGCTGGGCGAGCGCCTCGCCGATCGAGCGGCTGTGATCGTAGAGGGCCTGAAGGCTGCCGGCTTCCACCGTGACGGCGCGCTGTTGGTGGTCGGCGGCGACCTGGGCCGCCACAGACTCGAAGTCGGCGTCGGGTTCACCTGCCGAGGGGGGGCTGCCCGTCGTGGTCGGCTCGCCGAGCGCCACCCCGCTGCCCGTCGTGGTCGGCTCGCCGAGCGCCACTCCGCTGCCCGCCGGCTCGGTGAGGCCGAGTGTCTGAAGCCGAGCATCCCGCCAGGCCAGCCAGGGCTGGCCCAGGCTGTCGATGACGGCGTTCGCTGCATCGAGCAGTCGCCGGTCCCGGGACCCGGCCGTGGCCCTACCCCAGACGCGCATGAGCAGCGGCCTGACCTGTTCCCAGGTCAGGTGGCGGTAGCGCATCCGACCGCCGAGCTCAGGGGCGGGCTTGGTCAGAGGCGGAGTGATGTAGGTCAGGTCGATGAGCCGATTCGGGTAGTGATGCTGAGCCAGCTCGAGGAAGGCGGGCAGTTGTTCGGGGTCGTGGCTGCCAGCCAGGGTCTTGAGCTCGATCATCCAAAGCCGCGTCCCGGTCAGCACGCACCAGTCAGGGGCTCGGCCCGCAGCATCCTCAGGACGCTTCGGCAGGTCGAACTCGTCGATGAACACCGCATCGCCCACTTCGCCCACGCTGTCGAAGGACAGTGTGTCAAGCAACTGTAGGAACCGGCGTCCTTCCGGTGACAGGACCGATCGGGTGTTCCACCTTGGGTAAGGCCCGCCGATGATGAGCATGGTCAGCAGGCACTGCAGGTACTCCTCGCTGCCCAGCCCCGAACCGGCGAGCAGCTCATCTGGGTTCTCTGGACGCATCGCAATGACCTCTCCCTCTCCCGAGTGTCCTCGGTCAGCGGAGGCTAGCCGACGGCAACGACACCCCAGGTCGCTTTCAGAGCCAGATGCAGCAGCCCTAAGGCGCCGGGTGTATCACTGTTGCCTTGGAGTGCGAGCCGTGGAAGAACAGTTGGATTTCGTAGTGCCCGGCCACAGCCACGGCCTAGATCGGCAACGGCATCGGCCCAACGCGGCCGTGTGACGCATGGCGACACTGCACGGTGGAGGCTGGCCATCGCAAGGAGTTGCTCGGTAATCTTCTCTCGTCAGCCGGAGACATACACGCTCCGAACCGGGCCGAGCGACTTCAGCCGCGAACCCACCGTGCCGGGCTGGATATGAGCCAGCTGAGCACGCGCCCTGAGGAACGGTCGCGGTGCTCGACTGCTCGAAGAAGTCCTATCCAAGCCAGTGGGCCGCGGAACGCGCCTTGCAGGCGATTCAGGAGTCCTGCCGGTCACATGGTCGAAAGGCGCCGACGGGGTCCTACTGGTGCGGCCTCTGCAAAGCCTGGCACCTGACCTCGAAGTCGAAGAGTCGAACTCCGAGTTGGGTCAGGAAGAGACGATCTCCTGGCGGCATGGCACAGGTATATGCAGTCGCAGCGGCGGTGAGACGTACTCCGACTGCCACCTGACCGTGCGGCAGTCCTGGCCGCGACGCCACGAACTACTCACGGAGGGCCTGTACCCCGGGGAGGGTGGTCGGAGGAAGCGGCCAGCCCGTGCTTCGCGTGAATTCTCTGCACCTCGTCCAAGGCGTGACTGCGGAGCGAGTCCATCTCGTCCACTTTGTAGCCCTCCTTCCGGAACCGCCTGAGGTTGTGACCAAGGACGTCGGCCCAAGTCCAGTACGGCTGCGTGACGTCGAGGCGGCGATCGGGGGCGTCGTTGGGCGACGAGTCGTTCATCGCCTCTTGGGCGTAGGCGGAGCCCAGCGCCCTCTCGGCCTTGAGCCACGGGTCGAGGCCCTCCCAGTCCCAGTCGTCGGCGAGGCGATGCCTGCGATGCGGAGGTTGGCCAGGCGGTCACCGACAGGTTCCCGCGACGGATCGAAGCCGATTGGCGCTTCACGGCGTCCTGCACCGGAGACCAGACCGCGGACCCTTCCGCGCGCTTCGAGATTCCAACGCCTCGGTAGAGCGTCGGTTGGACAGGACAGCGCCGGCGACAGCGACGACGATCGCTAGCCCGGCGAACACGAGCGCGATGATTTCCATAGGCGGATCGTGCCAGAGCGGCCGCCGGACGGCGGGCGTCCACGAAGCCCGCGACAGGTCGATTCGGCGACCGCTCAACTTCAGCATCCGCTCAATCGACTTGTGGACCTGCTCCCGACTAAGCATCAGGTTGGTCCGCTCGTGCCGAACGTTGCGGGCCACGAGCACCCGCGAGGGCCCGAAACATCCTCGTCACCTGTCGCAAATCAACCGAACCCGCACCTTCATGGCTGTGGAGGGTAGGCGCCCGGCATCACCGGGCGAAAATCGACTGCGTGATCCGAGTGGTCCCCTCGCCGCTCGTCATCTACGTACACTGCCGGTGCGTGCGCTAGCCCGTCGTCAGCAGGCTCCTGCCGCGGGTCGCTATGTCGCCGAGATGACCGGAGCCGGCCTCCATCAGGGCGACGTCATCGGGGTCGAATCCGAGGACCGCGTCGACGTGGTCACGCGCTTCCGCGAGATGGGGCGCCCAGTCGCGCATGGTTTGCTCGCCGGCCTCGGTCGAGATCCGGGTCAACTGCTCGTGCATTCGGCGCGTCGGGCCTGCCGGGCGGCGACCGCCCTGCGGTCGTCGGCCTCGTCCTCGAGGATCGTGGCTCGATGACGCGGGCAGGGCGCGTCAGCGCCTTGAGCTTCGGTAGCCGGATCTTGATCGCCGCCTGCTATCGCCGGCCGCCTCCTTGGCGCGCTCCAGGCCCCTTGCGCACCTCGTCCGAGCTTGTCCCTTGTCTTCCGCGATCTTGAGGACTTCTCGGTGACCCCCACAACTTGGTGGTCCAGTTACGCTTTCGGCTCCGCGATGTCCGCGGGGGTGAGCAGGTCGGCGAGCGAGTCCAGGCCGGGCGCTGGCGCTGATCGTCCATCCTGGCCTGGGCGTCCCACAGGACCGTCGAGCTCGTTCACCTGCTCGGCCCACCACACGTCGAGGCACTGGTTGACCGCCGACTCAATCGTGGCCTCGTCGACGCTCTGCCGGCGCATGGTCGATCGAATGGCCTCCTCGACCGCGCCGTCGATTGAGATACGCGCCGCGTGCTCCTGCGCGTCGAGGGTGGCGTGGAAGGCATCGCGAGGCAGACGAAGGGAGCATGCGATTCGAGTCGCGTTTCGTGGTCGCGCATTTCACCCTCGACCTCGGTCAGGGCAAGTCGGACGGCGCCGATCCAGTAGCGCTCCTCCGCGGCCGCTCGCAGGTCGGACAGGTCGGCGTCGGCGACCGAAACTATAGCCGTGGCCAGCGCCATCCCGTCCCACGGTCGGGCCCGGTCCCAGATGGACGGGTCCGGCTGCCGCCGGACGCCGGCGACGGCCTCGGCGTCGGGGGAAACGACCTGCACCGGCACGTCCGCGTCGAGCGAGAGTGAACTCCGCAGTTCGGTGACCTTGCGGGCGCAGCTCGTGGTGACCGTCGAGGTCGTACTCCGGGCTGACGCCGGTGCTGTCGAACTTCGAGATGACCAGGAGAATCGAGCCGGGCGGCCAACGGTCGCCCAGCAGCATGTTGATCAATCCCGCTCGGCGGTCCGCGGTATCAGGTTTGTCTCGACGACCCACTTCGCTGAGGGCAGGAGCCTGAAGCGCATCGACAGTGGGCGACACCGGGTGCGTCGATGGCGCCGGGCGCCAGACCGGGGTGTCGCGCAGGCTGACACCCCGGAAGTCGGCGGCGCCGACCACGAAGGTCTCGTGACGGGCGCTGTTGATGTCCCAATCGGGCACCTCCAGGCCGGCTTTGACCAGCAGGCGCCGGACGAGCGCGCTCTTGCCGGTGTCGTAGGCGCCGAAGAGGGTGACGACAGGCCGATCGCCCGCCGCGAACTGGTTCCATGCGGAGGCCTGCGGTACCGCCCCGTCCGCTCCCAGGACCTCCTCCAGCCAGGCGCGCGCGCCGGCCGTGCGTTGCTCGGTCATGTGGTCTCCTCTGCGTGGCTGGGGTCGATCTGGGCGAGCGCGTCGAGTAGCGACTCGTACACCTCGATGTGCGAGGTCGCCAGCTCCACCATCTCCTCACCTGCCGACGGCCGTCGGCCAGTCGGCCCTCATCGTCTCGAGCGCCTCCGACTGATCGGCGAGGTAGGGCGCGGGACCGTTGCCCTCCTCGCCGCCGGACAGGATGTGCTCCAAGATCTCGGGGGCGGTCGCCCGGATGTACTCCACCGCGCTCCGGCGTGCCGTCTCGCGCGCGCTCTCACGCTGGCTGTCGCGCACCCAGGAGTAGATGTCGAACGCCGTGGCCGCCAGCCGAGGACGGCGCCGGCTCGCGCCAACCGGGCGCCGGCGCGGTGTCGCGCCCCAGGGCTTGAACTTCACGTTGAAGGTCTTGCCGATCGGATAGATCACGTCGCGGTGGCCCAGGGTCCCGGCGAACCGCGATGACTCGTGCAGCACCGTGGAAGTCGGGTTGTCGGCCTCGCTGGCGCCTTCGGGAAGCTGCTCCGCCGTGCGGAAGCCTTGGGGCGAGGCGGCGAAGGCCCTCCCGTCGATGCGCGGCCGATCTGGGAACGGTTGTTGTCGAACCACTCGCCGATCTCGCGCTTGACCTCGGCCTCGAACCCGATGAGGGCGTCGTCGAGCCGCAGGTCCTTCCACCACTCGGCCGGTTCTCGGCTAGCGCCTGCGCCTCGGCGGCGCTCGCGCCGAGGGCCTCGCCGATGAGGTCGTCGGCGTGCTCATCGATCACCAGATTTGCCCGCGCCTCGATCGAGCGGCGCAGTTGCTCGAGCTCCGACTGCGCAGTCGCGATAGAGCCGTCGAGCGACGTCGTCGCCGTGATCTCGGTCTCCGCGGCCAGACGCTGGGAATGGCTCTGCTCGCGGAGAGTACGGATCGCCGACGGCGGCCAGGTCGATCTCGGCATGGAGCGCGAGCCTTTCGGCGGCGTCGCCGCCCACGGCCAGCAGGGGATTGAGCAGAGGCCGGATCCCGTCCCAGACCCGATGCCGATCGCGGTACGACGACGCCGTTGATGTCGATGCGGTCTCCCACCAGGCCGAACGGGTCGGCGGCCACCGAGTAGACCTGGTCCGGGTGGACGTCGATGCCCTGGGCGGCCAGCGCGGACACCAGTTCCGCCTCCTTGCGCCGACAGCGGTTGTAGGAAGTCGCGCGGGTCGGCCTCCGGGTCGACGCCGAGCCCGTCGACGCGGCCGATCACAAAGAGACAGCGCGACCGCTTGCCCGCGATCCGCGCCGAGCCGCGTAGCAGCGCGGCCAGCATCGCCGTGTCGCCGATGAGGAGGTTGATGTTGAGTACCACAACGAGCACGGCGGCGTCTCGGGCGGCGCGGACCGCGGCCTCGTCGTGGCTCTCGCGGCCGCTCTGGAAGCCGGGGGTGTCGATCAGCGTGAACGGGCCGAGCGTGTGCTCGGAGGCGACGCTGGTCTCGGGCCCGCCCCTTACCACGAGCGAGTCGGGACGCGCTTCCCGGTCTCGGCGAGCAGCCGCTTGACCAGGCTGGTCTTGCTGGAGCTGAAGTCGCCGACCAGGACGAGCGGCGGGCGGTCCGGGCCGGGCCCGACCTCGATCCCGGAGGATGCCACGAGGTCCAACCAGGCGCGCGCCTGGGCGGGCTTCGGACCTCGGGCCATGTCGTGAGCATCTCGCCGAGCCGGGCGCGGTCGCGGTCCTCGCGCCGCTTGAATGCCGACCGCTCCTTCTTGGAAAGGTGGATCGGTGCGATCTCGGTGGCGTCCGCGCGGATCCAGGCCTCGCCGAGCAAGACGTCGTTCTCGGTGGGGTCAGGGTCGGCGGCCGCGGCGACCACCAGGTCCACCGCCTGGGCGATCACCGTCTCCGGCCGCGGCGCCCGCGGGATCTCGGCGGCCTTGGACGCGAGGGACTCGGCGAGGGCCTCGATCTCGTGGATTCCCATTTGGTCGTCGAGGCTGCGCTCGATCAGGCCCTGCAGGGTCGGCGTGGCCGATCGCCAGGCTCCGTCGACGAAGGCCGCCAGCTGCTCGCTCTCCCACAGGTCGAACTGGGACGCGACAGCACGGCGCGCGTCGCCGATCGCCTTGGCCCGGGCCCAAACCCGCTGCTTCTCGGCCTTCCTGCGCGCCTTGCCGCCGAGCCAGCTGCGTGAGCGCCGAGACCACGGAGAGCCCTCCCAGGATGGCCGCCGCCGTCCAGCCTGCCGGGTTCCAGAAGTTGGTCGTCGCGATGGCGGCCAGTGCTGCGCCCGTGCCGCCGGCAAGCACGTTGGTCGCCTTCAGCACGGTGCTGGTCGCACGCAGGCGGGAACCCGCCTTGCCTTCGACCTGGACGCCCCGGTCGTCGAGGATTCGCAGGTCGGCGACGCCGTCGAGGCCGGTAAGCCGCAGCTGCATCGTCAGGAACGTGTCGACCTGACTCGCGACGTCCTCCAGGGCGGCGGCCACCGCGTCCTGGTCGAAGACGAGCCGCTCGAACTTCTTGTCCGAGAAGCTTCTTCTTCGACTCGAAGGCGTCGATGACCGCGTCCTCGGCGCGGCGCAGGCTCTTCTTGCGGGCCGGGCCCAGGTGAGAGCGGAGGAGGTGGCGCCCGTGGGCGGCGAGGCGTCCGGTGACCGGGGCGTCGAAGGGCATGCCGCGACGTCGTTCGAGCGCCGTGAGCAGGTCGGGCTCGGCGCCGCCCTGCAAGCGCCGCTTGCGCGCCTTCTTGTCCGGATAGCCAAGCACCTCCAGCATCTGCTCGACCGAGCGCTCGCTGACCTCGGCGCGCTCGCGAGCGACGTCTGCGAACGTCTGCATAGCGGCCGACCACTCGAGCAGCGCGGTGCGGGCGCCCTCCCGCAGCGCGGCAAGGCGCAGGTCGGTGCCGCCGACGACGAGGCAGTTGGCGATCAGGTCCTCCAGGACGCGCAGGTTGGACCAGGTGTCCAGGTACGTCGCGCCGTAGCGGTCGAGGTTGCCCTGCACGGTCTTCGCCGACGGCCCGACGTAGGGCTGCCGCGCGCGGGCCATGAGCGCGCGGTGGGAGTGCATCGCCACCACAGGGGCCCCGCGCAGGCCGATCCGTGCGAGTTCGCCGTTGATGTTGTCGACGTGTTGCCGCACGGTGTCGGAGAGCGCCCGTCTGCTCTCGGGGTCCCGTTCGTTGGCGGGGTGGCGCCAGCGGTCGTTGCGGTGGTTGAACACCGCGATCGCCGGCTTGCCGTAGGCCTGCACCCACTCGGCGACCAGGGCGAACTCGGGCTGTTGCTGGCCCTGGTCGTCGAAGCAGAGGATGACCACGTCGGCGAGTTCGACGGCGCGGCGCGCCTCCGCCTCGAGGGAGGCGCGGCTCTGGGTGCGGCCCCAGCCGCCGGTGCCCGGTGTGTCGTAGAGCAGGCACCCGTTCCACGGGATGGCCTCGATCTCCGTCGTCCAGTCGCTCTCGCCGTGCGACACCCGGCCGCCGTCCAGGCCGCCCAGCGCCGACATCAGCGTGCTCTTTCCGGCTCCGGTGCGGCCGAAGAATACGATGTTGAACGTCGAGACGACCTCGCGGCTGGCGGCGATCCGCTGCTGCAGCTCGCTTGCGGCGCCTGCGATGAGCACGGCGAAGGCGTTGGACTCCTCGGCGTGCTCCTCGGCGCGCTCGTCACGGTCCGAACCGACGAGCCGCTCGGTGGCCGTCGCCAGCGCCTCGCCCGCCTCGGCAATCATGGCCTGGAGGTCGTCGAGCTCGCGCAGGCCGGCCGCCACCGAGTCCGCGATGGCGTCGGCGAGTTGACTGCTCCCCAGGACGCTCGAGGGCATGGCGACGCTCACACGCACATCTTCATGGAGATGCCCGACCTCTGCCATCTGTTCGCTGGGCTCATTCCCAGGAAGTAGAAGATCGGTTCACGACTCCGTCCCAGCGCCTAGCAATCGGATAGGCCGATCCCAGACTCTCAACCAGCAACGGCCACTTGGGAAACGTCCAGCGGATCGAGGATGGGTCGCTCATCCAGACTTCCTCGAGCGCACGACGTCTGTCGACGCAGTTGGGCACTGCGGAGGCGTGTCCTTCTGGAGTGAAGTTGGCCCGACTACCGATTGGTCCAGGTACGAAGACTCGTGACGATGGGCGGGGCGCTTCGCAGCAGGACGAGCCCTGTGCCGAAGGGCAGGGTTCGGATGCGTTCCGGAGGCATCACCGCCACGCGTCGGGTGGAGCGCTGGAGGGAGCGGTGCCCGTAGTCGCCGATGCTGACGGTGTCGGCTGCGTTCGTCACGTTCGCCGATCAGGACGGACAGTTCCTGGAGGTCCTTCGAGGCTGAGGCGCCGCCGAGGATGACCTTGACGATCGAGGCGTCCCAGATGGTGCTGGCGGCGTGGTCGCCCCACTTGTTGCGGGCCTGGGCGAGTGACTGCAGGACGGGCATCGTGGTGATGCCGGTCCCGCCGCCCTCGGCCATCAGGACCGGCAGCGAGGGAAGCGGCGCTAGGTTGCCGATCTCGTCGAGCGCCATCAGCACGGGAGGGTCCAGACGGGCCCTGGCGATGCAGCGGCGAGGTGGCGGGCGACCTCTGTGAGGTCTTCCATGAACGCGGCGACGAGTGGCCACGAGGCTCCGGCGCCGGCACCGGTGGCGAGCAGGTAGAGCGTGCCGTTCTGCGTGAGGAAGTCGCATGGGTCGAACTCCTCGCCGGGCTCGGGGCTTACGGCGTCCAGAACGGCGGGGTCGGCCAGGCAGGAGAGCGCTTGGGCGACGGCCATCCAGATGGAGTCGCGGGTGCGCGGATCGGAGCTGATCATGCCTTCGAGCGAGTCCGACCATCCGGCGGCGGCGAGCGGTGGCTGGCGAGGATGCCGACGGCGTCGGTTGCTGCTGAGGCGGACAGCGACCACTCGAAGAGGGCTCGAGTCGGGAGTTGCTCGAGCGCGGCGGCGTGGAGCAGCGCTTGGAGCGCGGAGCGGGCCTTGCCTTCCCAGAAGCCGCCGGACTCCGTGCCGCCGGAGGAGAGCCCGGTCGAAGACGCGAGACCTGATGCCCGGATCATCGCGGTCAGCGGCTGCTCACAGCCGCGGATCGGCGACCACCGGACTCCGTTGTCGCCGACTGCGGGCAGTCCGGCGGTGAGGTGCTGTGGGTCGAATACGGCGACTGGGCCGCGTTCTTTGCGCGCGTCGATGGTGGCGGCGATGTTGTCGGGCCGCGTGGAGGTGGTGACGACGGCGCCGGGCGCGTCGAGGATGGCGTTGATGACGAGGTGCAGACCCTTGCCGGAGCGCGGGGGACCGATGACGAGGATCGAGTCCTCGACCGATGCCCAGATCTCCCGCCCACAGCTGCGTCCGATGAGGTAGCCGACGTCGCTCGGCCTCGGGTGCTGGATCGAGGGACGGAGGGTGGCGCCGCGTCGTAGGAGGGCCTTCTTGGAAGCCGCGGCGTCGATGTCCCGTGCGGTTGCGGTGCCCTGGATCCGGTGAGGGTCGCGAGCAGTCCGGTGCCGGAGTCGGGCGACCAGTCTCCAGACGCACCAGGCGAGCGCCGTGAGGAGGCCGAGACAGCGTCACGACGCTCCAGTATGCGATCGCTGACATTCCCGGGGCTTCGAACGCTCGCGCCGGCCGGCCTGGGTCGGTGAGGACTCGCAGGCCGCTCGCGATCCCGCCTCCGGGTGTGGTCGCTCCGGTCGCAGACGCGGCGACGGTCGCAGCGGCGCGGAGGACGAGCGCCAGAGCGAAGGCCGCCATGAGCCCGATCAGCGCAGGTTCACGAGCTCGTCGTTCGCACCGCGTGCAGCGGGGTTCATGCCGGCGCCTCGAACGGGGTGACGGTCCGGGAGGTCATCCCGAGGAGTACGAGCCCGCCGCGGGTTGCGGCGAGCAGCGCGGGCGGGAGGTTGAGTGCAGCGTTGCCCTCGGCATCGGCGTTCTGTCGTGCGACGACGTACGCGAGCGCGACCTCCTCGCCCGGCTGGAACCCGGCACCAGCGAGCGACGGAGCGAGGTGGTGGGTGAAGGCTCGGCCGCCGCTGGTGCCGGGGATTCCGGGGGAGTCGCGATGTCGGCGTACGTCGAGCCGTCCGCCTCGCGTACCTCGACCCGCACCGGCGCGCCCAGGTCTGCAGTGATCTCATCGATGAGAGCGCAAAGGTCACCGCGAGTCCTTCTCCGCTCAGACGTCGCGCGGGACACCGTCGATGTCCACCGTCATCACGCCCTCGGCGTCGATGGCGACGTGAACGACGCTGAGGACGACGGGGATCTTCATAGCCCGAGCACTGCCCCGTCGCGTCGTACGTCGGTGACGACAGGTGCCGTTCCAGTCCGGTGGCTGAGCGCTTCTCGGTCGAGTCCAGGCGGGTTTCCGTCGCCGACCTGCTGGGTGTCGACCCGGTCGAGGATGCCGAGCGCGGTCGAGCGGACGCGTTCGGCGGTCGACTGGACGACCTCGACCGGGTTCTTGCCCGGCACGCTCGCCGCCCAGGTCGACACGTACGGGACCGTGTAGGAGGAGGTGTCGAGCCCATGCGCAGCACCGACCATGAGCGCGACGGATTCGGCTTCCACCTCGGCGATCCCGCGGTGCAAGGTCGCGTCAGCAGCTACCTCGGTCGACAGGGCGTTCTCAGGGGGAGCGTGCAGCAGGACGTGACCGAGTTCGTGCGCGAGCGTCTTCACCTGGGCTGCCTCGTCCATATCCATGCGGACGGAGACCTCGCGGGAGAGGAAGTCGGTCAGGCCGTTGGCGCCGCCGATCGCCGCGGCGGAGGAGACGAGACGGAGTCGAAGCCGGCCGCGGTGATCTGGTCGGCGAGGCCGTCCCACAGCCCGTCCGGTGCCTGGCCCTGGAGCAGCGTCGGGCGGGGGAGTTCTGGCACGGGGTCGCCGGTGGTCTGGGAGATGTCCCAGACGTAGGTCGGCTTGACGCCGATCATGCGGGTGCGGGCGAACTCGCCTGACATCGGCTTCTCGTTGCGGGCCAGACGCCTCCAGGAGTTCGGGTCGTCCGGCGTGAACGAGGCGAACCGGCCGGTGACCGGGGCGAGGATGCCGTACCCGTGCTGGCCCTTCGCGACGCTGCGTCCGAGCGAGAGCCACTGGTGGAAGCCGGCGACGTACGTCGGGGTGGGTTCGGGCACCCTGCCCTCGTTGTACGCCGCGAAGTGTGGGCCGCCGATCAGCATCGAGTTTCCGAGCTGCGTCCGCGGAACTGGGCCGCGAAGGTCAGCGCGCGCTTCCAGTCCTCACCGGTCACGAGCGCGGGACGATTCGGAGAGCTGTCCTGGAGGGCCTCGAGCTTGGCCTCGCGCCGCTCGACCTCGAACTCGAGTGGTCATGACGCCGTGCCTCCTGTCATGCGTCCGTGGTGTCGAAGAGTCGAGCTCGGCGGGGTGCATCTGGTGCTGGACGACGAAGGGCGGCTCTTGATCCGCCACAGTCCCTGGCCGGTGCCGAGGGTGGGGATCGACTGCTCGGTGCCGGTGAGCCCGAGCGCGGCCGAGGTCGCACCGAGTCGGTCGGCTTCCTGCCGGTAGACGATGCGGGTCTCGGCGTTCGCGAAGAGGGAGGGCGAGGCCCGCATCGCGGAGCCGGAGTCGCCGACGTTGTCGAGGTCGGTGACTTGTGGAAGATCACATGTTCGCGATGCCGTAGTGCCGCGCGAGCCGCCAGTGGGCGTCCATCCGCCGCAGCAGCGCGGGGCGGGACATGAGCCGCCAGGCCTTGTCTAACGACCCAGCGCTGGCCCCCGTCGGGGTCCAGGAGCGCGATCCATCCACGCCGACGCGCACTCATCAGGACCGAGATGAGGTGGCGTTTCGGCGACGCGGGACAGGTCGAGGGAGATATCGGCAGGCTCGGGTCGAACCTGACCGTGGAGGG
>CAWCPG010000005.1:0-134438 GCA_963797325.1 uncultured Actinomycetota bacterium | reverse complement strand
GGGCCCGATCACGTGGACGTGACGGAACCCGTCGAACCACTCCTTGAGGTGCACGTACGCCGAGACGAGAACGGCAGCTGCGGTGATCCAACGGACGGTCATGGTGCTCTCTCCGATCCGGGCCCGGTGCGGGCCCTCGGTGGAGACACGAGGGAGCGGACGGATCGGTTCGATCCGGTCACGGAGTCGTGGGGCGCGAGCCGAAGGCGGACAGGAACCGGTCGCGGAACTCGTTCATCGGGACCGTCGGGGTGGTGGTCACCGGCTGCAGGCCGGGGGTCCAGCCCCAGGACGAGATGTGACGCAGCACGGCGGGGTCGTGGGCGATCAGCGAGACCGGCACGTCGTGGGAGGCGCCGTGGCCGCTGACCGCCGCGTTGGGCTGGTGGTCGCCGAGGACGACCATCACCAGGTTCTTGTCGTGGGCGTGGTGCACGAACGAGACCAGCGACCGGAGCGAGTAGCGGATGGTGCGGCGTAGCGGGCCTGCTGGGCCCGGGGGTGGCGAGCGTGGAGAGCAGCGAGGTGTCGTAGGGGACACCGGCGCCGCGCACGCTGTCGTAGACCGTGCCGTCGCCGAGGGCGTCCCACGGCAGCAGGCGCGGCACCGACGTCCACGGGGTGTGGCTCGAGTCGAGGTCGATCTCGGCCATCACCGGGCGGCGGTGCGCCCGCAGCTCGAGGTCGTCGAAGGCGTGGAGCGTGAACTGGTCGGGGACCCGGGCATAGCCGAGCCGGGGACCGGCGTACCCGACGTCATACGAGCCGTACATCCGGTCGTAGTGGTAGAACCGCTGCC
This sequence comes from uncultured Actinomycetota bacterium, assembly GCA_963797325.1. Classification (GTDB taxonomy): domain Bacteria; phylum Actinomycetota; class Actinomycetes; order Propionibacteriales; family Nocardioidaceae; genus Nocardioides. The sequence continues at coordinate 133,639 of CAWCPG010000005.1, read as the reverse complement.
CCTCGGGCCACGCGTGCCAGTCGGACGGGACGTCGTCGACGGTGCGCCAGCCGGCCCTCCCGAACGCCGAGGCCAGGGTGAGGCGGTCGGTGCAGAGCACCTGGTCGTAGCGCTGCTGGGAGTCGATCCACAGCCCGGACTGGAGCGTGGAGTGGGCGAGCCAGCTGATGCCGCCGAAGGTCGGCGAGCCGAGCCAGCCGCTGCGCGCGTGGAAGCCGAGCCGGTCGAGGTGCGCGGTCGCGCCGGCGAGGGTGTGGTCGACCTGGGGCGCGAACCAGGAGTCCTCGACCGCCACGCGACCGTAGCTCTCGACGAAGACCAGCAGCACGTCCTTGCCGCGCAGCCGGGTCAGCAGGTCGGAGCCCGGGGTGAGCGCGTAGGCGTCGTGGGTCACCGCCTGCTCGAAGACCGCCCGGTCGTGGAGCTCGGCGCGCACCTGGTCGACCTGTCCGGCGACCAGGGACGCGGTCGGCGTCCGGCGATCTGGACGCCGCTCACCCGGGCTCCGCCGACCCCCGCCACCAGCCAGACGACGGCCAGACCGGCGATCGCGCGGCTCCAGGCCCGCGGCGCGGCCCGGACCGTACGACGGGTGCGCACCGCCGCCCAGACGCAGAGGGCGCCGCCCCCGACCAGCAGCAGCACGATCCCGACGAGGGCCACGACCTCGCCCCCACGGCCCACCGAGGCGTGCAGCAGGTCGAGCCCCGAGCCGGCGTAGCCCGGGTCGGTCAGCGGGTTGAACGGGCGGTCGAACCCCTCGTAGAAGCCGAGGTCGAGCACCGTGACGACCACCGCCGCGGCCAGCAGCACGCCGCCGACGATCGCGAGCACCCGACCCCAGGCCGCCGGCAGCACCAGCACGAGCAGCAGGAAGACCAGCAGCTCGACCGGGATCGCGAGCAGGGCGGCGGCCGTCACGCGGTCGGGACGCTGCGGCAGCACGAGGGCGAGCCACACCAGGGCCAGGGCAACGGCGTCGAGCACCGGGCGCACCAGCGGCGAGCGCGCGACCTGCTGCTCGTGGCGCTGCCGCCGGAGCGTGACCACCTGGCGCCCGAACGACTCGAGCAGCAGCACCAGCGCGGCCGCCAGCAGGACCTGGGTCCCCCGGGTCGGCAGCACCTCGGCCGCAGCCACGACCAGGACGATGCCCTGGACGGCGGCCACGACCTTGGCCCACGGACGCGGCGGCAGCGAGTGCGCCCAGCCACGGCCAGACCGCGGTCGGCGAGCAGGAGGAGGTAGCGGGCCAGACCGATCAGCAGCACCCACGCGCCCGCGACGGGTACGACGTACACGCTCAGCACGAGGATCAGGAAGGCGTCGGTCTCCATGTCGAAGGCCGCACCCAGGGCGGTCACCGAGCCCCGGGCCCGGGCCAGCCGGCCGTCGACCAGGTCGAGCGCCAGGGCGACCGAGCTCAGGGCCACGACGAGGAGGCGCGGCACGTCGCCGCTCCACGACTGCACGACGAGCGCGGTGATCGCCACGACCAGACCGGCCCGTACCAGGGTCACCGCGTTGGCCGGTCCGAGGCGCGACAGGCCCTCGCGGCGCAGGCTGCGCTCGAGCCACAGCCACAGCCACGCGGTGAGGACGCCGCCGGTCACGAGCGCGGGCACGCCCAGCCCGACCGTGCCGTCGAGCGCCGCGAGCAGACCCGCGACGCCCGGCAGTACGGTCAGTGGACCGACGTGAACCGTGCGCACCCTGCCTCCGTATGTCTGGATACCAGTCATACGACGACGGGCCGGCGTCGGTTCAGGACCAGCCGGACGTGGAGGGAGCCGACGTGTCACCAACGGCCCGCGCCTTCTGGCTGTGCGAGCCCGGCTCCGGCGAGATCCGCACCGTCGACCTCCCGGACCCCGGCCCCGGGGAGGTGCTCGTGCGCACCCTGGTCTCCGGCGTCAGCCGCGGCACCGAGAGCCTCGTCTTCCGCGGCGGGGTCCCGGAGAGCCAGTACGCCGTGATGCGCGCGCCGTTCCAGGAGGGCGAGCTGCCCGGTCCGGTCAAGTACGGCTACCTCAACGTCGGCATGGTCGAGGCCGGCCCGGCCGAGCTCCGCGGGCGCACGGTCTTCTGCCTCCACCCCCACCAGACCGCCTACGTCGTGCCGGCCGACGCGGTCGCCCTCGTGCCGGAGGGCGTCCCGCCCCGTCGCGCCGTGCTGGCCGGCACCGTCGAGACCGCCGTCAACGCGCTCTGGGACGCGGCGCCCCTGGTCGGCGACCGGGTCGCCGTCGTCGGCGCCGGCATGGTCGGCTGCTGCGTGGCCCGGCTGCTGGCCGGCATCCCGGGGCTCGAGGTCACGCTGGTCGACGCGGACGCCGACCGCGCGCCGGTGGCGGCCGCGCTCGGCGTGCACTTCGCCCTCCCCGCGGACGCCCTCGGCGACCGCGACCTGGTCGTCCACACCAGCGGCACCGCGGCCGGGCTCCAGCTCTCGCTCGACCTGCTCGGCGCCGACGGCACCGTCACCGACCTCAGCTGGTACGGCGACGCCTCGGTCGAGCTGTCGCTCGGCGGCCGCTTCCACTCCGCGCGGCTGGGCATCCGGGCCAGCCAGGTGGGGGAGGTCGCAGCGGCGCGCCGGGGACGTCGGACGCGGGCCGACCGGCTGCACCTCGCCCTGTCGCTGCTCGCCGACCCGTCGTACGACGCGCTGCTGACGGGGGAGAGCCCGTTCGGCGACCTGCCGGCCGTGATGGCAGGACTCGCCTCCGGCGCGGTTCCTGCGCTGTGCCACACGATCACCTACGACGACCAGGACGAGGGGGAGGCCTGATGTTCGAGGTGACCGTACGCGACCACATGATGGTGGCGCACTCCCTGCGCGGCGACGTCTTCGGCCCGGCCCGGGCGCTGCACGGTGCGACGTTCGTCGTCGACGCGGCGTTCGCCCGCGAGGACCTCGACGCCGACGGCATCGTGCTCGACATCGGCCGTGCCACCGAGGCGCTGCACGCGATCCTGGGCGAGCTCACCTACCGCAACCTCGACGACGTCGAGTCGCTCGCCGGGCTGAACACCACCACCGAGGTGCTGGCGCGCGAGATCGCCGACCGGCTCGCGGCGCGGGTCCACGACGGCGGCCTCGGCGTCGGGACCGGTGACCTGGCCCGGATCCGGGTCACGCTCCACGAGTCGCCCGTCGCCTGGGCGAGCTACGAGCGGGTGCCATGACGAGCGACGACCCGCTGCTCCACGCGGTCCTGCCGGCCGGGATCGACGACCCGGCACGGCCCAGCGGCGGGAACCTCTACGACCGGCGCGTCCTCGACGGCCTGCGGGCCCTCGGCTGGACCGTCGTCGAGCACGAGGTCGGCGGCGACTGGCCACGACCCGACCTGGCCGACCTCGCGCGCCTGTCGCTGCTGCTCGACGGGCTCCCCGACGGTGCGCTGCTGCTCGTCGACGGCCTGGTCGCGTCGGCGGCGGCCTCGGTCCTGCCGGCCGCGTCGACGCGGCTCGTGGTCGTCGTGCTGCTCCACCTGCCGCTGGGTCCGGGTGCCGCCGAGGAGACCGTCCTGGCATCGGCCGCCGCCGTGGTCACGACCAGCGAGTGGGCGCGGTCGCAGGTGCGCTCCTGGTACGGCCACCGCCACGTGTACGCCGTACGGCCGGGGACCGAGGCGGCGCCTCTCGCCGCCGGGTCCGGGACCGACACGGCCCTCCTCTGCGTGGCGACCGTTCATCCCGGGAAGGGCCACGACCTGCTGCTCGAGGCGTTGGCGCTGCTCGGCGACCGGCCGTGGACCCTGGTCTGCGCGGGCTCGCTCGACGTCGACCCTGCCTACGTCACCGCGGTCCAGGCCCAGGTGTACGCCCGCCGTTGGGAGCGCCGGGTGACCTTCACCGGACCCTTGGTCGGCCCCACCCTCGAGACGGCGTACGACCTCGCCGACGTGGTGGTGCTGCCGTCGCGGGGCGAGAGCTTCGGGATGGTCGTCACCGAGGCGTTGGCACGCGGCCTCCCGGTCGTCGCCACCCGCGCCGGAGGGGTCCCCGAGGCGCTCGGCCGTGCGCCGGGCGGCACGCTGCCCGGCCTGCTCGTGGCTCCCGACGACCCGGCCGCCCTCGCGGACGGGCTGGCCCGGTGGCTCGACGAGCGACACCTGCGTGACCGGCTCCGCCGGGCGGCGGCCCTGCGCCGACCGACCCTGCCGGGCTGGGACCGTACCGCCACGGATCTCGCCGACGTCCTCGCCCGGGTGGGCCGCCGCCCGGGCGGCGCTGCCCGCTCCGGGGCTCGTGCCGATGTCGGGAGCCGACGATGAGCCTGCCCACCGTGCCGCCCGTGGTCCGGGCGGCGTGGCCCTGGCTCCGCCTCGTCGGCGGGGCCGTGGTGCTGGCCGCGCTGTGCTGGCACTTCGGGACCGGCCCCTTCGCGGAGGCCTGGCGGGTCACCACGTGGCCGGCGATCCTCGGCGCCCTCGTCGTCACCGCTGCCTGCACCCTGACCTCGGCCTGGCGCTGGCGCACGGTCGCCCGGGCCTACGACGTACCGCTGACGCCGCGCGAGTCCGTGACCGCCTACTACCGCTCGCAGTTCCTCAACTCGACGCTGCCGGGTGGCATCCTCGGCGACGCCCATCGCGCCGTCCGGCACGGCCGAGCCGTCGGCGACGTCCCCGCCGGGGTCCGGGCGACCGTCTGGGAGCGCGTCTCCGGTCAGATCGTGCAGCTCGCGCTGGTGCTCGTCGCGCTGACGACGCTCGCCTCGCCGCTGCGGCCCCTGGCGCCGCTCGCCGCCGGCGGTCTGCTGGTGGTCGGGATCGCCGGGTGGTCGATGCTCCGACGCGGTGGGCGGACGGCGGCCGACCTCCGTGCCCTGCTCGTCCCCGGCACCCTGTTCCGCGTCGTCGGCGCCTCGTGCGGCACGTCGCTCGGCCATCTCGCGATCTTCCTGATCGCGGTGCACGCCGTCGGGGTCGACGCCCCGTGGACGGTCGTGGTGGCGGCCGGGCTGGTGGTCATGGTCGGGTCCGCCGTGCCGGTCAACATCGCGGGATGGGGGCCGCGCGAGGGCCTCACCGCGTGGGCGTTCGGCCTGGCGGGGCTGGGGTCGGCCGCGGGCCTCACCGTCTCCGTGGTGTACGGCGTGCTGGCCGCGGTGGCGACCCTGCCCGGTGCGCTGGTGCTCGTCGCCGACGCCGCCGCACGTCGTACGCGTGCGACAGTGGAGGTCACCGAACCCGCGCCCACCGGCGAGCTGGAGGGAGTGCGCCGTGGCTGAGCGCCCCTACACCCTGCTGAGCTGCAGCATGTCCATCGACGGCTACATCGACGGCGCGTCCGAGAGCCGGCTGCTGCTGTCCAACGAGCTCGACTTCGAGCGGGTCGACCGGGTACGGGCCGGCGTCGACGCGATCCTGGTCGGCGCCACGACCGTCCGCAACGACAACCCCAGGCTGCTGGTGCGTGACCCCGACCGGCGCCGACGCCGGGTCCGGTGCGGTCTCCCCGAGCACCCCACCAAGGTGACCGTCACCGAGCGGGGTCGCCTCGACCCCTCCTCGCGCTTCTTCGCCGATGACGGCGCCGACAAGCTCGTCTACGGCAGCAGTCGCGTCGTCGACCTGCTCCGGCGCCGGGTCGGCCACCTGACCGAGGTCGTCGACGGCGGCGAGCCCGTGCGGATGCGCGAGCTGGTCGAGGACCTGCACGGGCGCGGCGTACGCCGGCTCATGGTCGAGGGCGGGGGCGCGGTCCACACCCAGTTCCTCGCCGACGACCTCGTCGACGAGCTCCAGCTGGTGGTCGCACCGTTCTTCGTCGGAGAGCCCGGGGCGCGTCGCTTCGTGGGCGAGGCGCACTTCCCGTGGCACCCGGGTCACCGGGCACGGCTGGCTGCGACCGAGCAGATGGGTGACGTGGTCCTGCTGCGATACGCGCTCTCCGCGCGTTACGACGAGGCGCCCGACCTCGCGCGCCCGGCTCGCTGAGGCGGCTCGGCGCGACGACGACCACCCCGCGGGCGGGGCGGCGCGGGCACCGGGTCCTCGAGCAGGATCGCCAGGGCACCGGCGATGGCGACGAGCTCGGCGATGGCGGCCGCCCAGACGTAGAAGCCCTCCCAGTGCTCGTGGGTGCCGTAGAGACCGACGGTCGCCGCGAGCGTGAAGGCGCCCAGCGTGCACACGCCGAAGCAGGCCGCGAGCACCGCGGGCGCCCAGTGCCGCCACCGGACCAGCAGGGCGGCGATGGCCAGCCCGCCGACGACGTTGACGAGGAACGCCGGCCCGATCACATGCACGTCGCGCATGCCCTGGAACCACAAGGTGAGGTGGATCGCCATCGAGGCGAGCACGGCTGCGGCCGTGACGTAGCGCAAGGTCATGACAGGGGCCCTCTCCGCTGCGCGGGGCGTCAGCTGACGGCGACACGTTCGGGGGCCGTGTCCGGTCTGGTTGCTCGCCAGATCATGCCCTGTCGAGGGGGCGCCGCGCCGGAGAATCGGAGAGTCCGTGGACCATGGGCTCGTCCCAGGACCGAGATCCCGCTCAGCGCGGCCGACCTCGTGCAGCGCCTGGCGGCGCGGGACACGTCGCTCGTCGAGGTCGTCAAGGAGGGCTCGACCTCGCCGGCGCCCGTTCTCCACGCGTTCCCCCGTCCATCTCCTCCTCCTCTCCATGGAGGGCCGCGAGGTCTCGGCGAGTCTGTGACCGCTATCCAGGCCACGGGGGTCTGGTGTCATCCACACCAGGGAGAACAACCATGAGGATCAACCGACGAACGCTCGCCGCCACCGGCGCAGCAGCGTTGGCGACCGGCGCGGCGGTGGTGGGCTCGACCCACGCCGACGCGGCGGCCCACAAGAACGTCTTCGCCATGCACCGCTCGCCCGGCATCGTCGCGGCAGGCTGCCTGCCGCACGCCAGGGCCAGGGTGGTCGTGCAGAACAAGGGGCCGGTCGAGGTGATGAAGGTGCACGCCTCGGGCCTGCCCAAGCGCACCGACTTCGACCTCTTCGTCATCCAGGTGCCCAACGCGCCGTTCGGCATCGCGTGGTACCAGGGTGACCTGGAGACCAACAAGAAGGGCGAGGCCGACGGCACCTTCGTCGGCCGCTTCAGCCAGGAGACCTTCGCGGTCGCCCCCAACACGGCTCCGGCGCCGTCGGTCCACGACGGGCCCTTCCCGGACGCCACCAGCAACCCGCCGTTCGGCCCGATCCACACCTTCCACCTCGGCCTGTGGTTCAACTCGCCGCGGGCCGCTGGGAAGGCGGGCTGCCCGACGGCCGTGACGCCGTTCAACGGCGAGCACGACGCCGGCGTCCAGGTGCTCAACACCGACGCGTTCCCCGACACGAAGGGGCCGCTCGGTCGGCTGAAGCCCTGAGGCTCCGCCCCGAGCGGTGCGGGTCGTCCGCCCCATGTCGTGCTCCGGTACGGCGTGGGGCGGAGGCGTCCGCGGCTGCTCAGCCGGCCTCGAGGTCGGGTCCCATCACGCGGAACGCGACGCCGGCCGGGTCGCGGAGCTCGGCGATCCGGCCGTACGGCGTGTCCTCGGCCGCGAGGGCGACCTCGCCGCCGGTGGCCACGGCTCGGGCGACGGTCTCGTCGGTGTCCTCGACCTGGAGGTAGACGTTCCACCGCGACGGCTCGCCACCGAGGAAGGTCGAGCCGTCCATGATCCCGGCCCGGGCGTCCTGGTCGACGCCCAGCGTCGTGTAACGGAAGTCCGAGGTGTCGCTGACCACGTGGGTCTCCCAGCCGAACGCGTCCTCGTAGAACGCGACGGCGTCGGCGTAGGCCGTGGTCAGCGTCTCGAACCAACCGGGCGCGCCGACCGCCGCCCGGGTCGCGAAACCCGGGAAGCCGTCGGGCTGCCAGGCGCCGACGAGGGCCCCGGCCGGGTCCACCAGGCTGGTCATCGACCCGAGGTCGGCCACCTGCATCACGTGGGTGGCGATCACGGCTCCGCGCGCCCGAGCCCGCTCGACGGTCGCCGCGATGTCGGGGGTCTGGAGGAAGACCTCCCAGACATCGGGCTCCGAGGTGTCGTTGGGCATCAGCCCGGCGATCGGCTCCTCGCCGCGCAGGAACATCCGGTAGCCGCCGTACTCCTCGCTCGCCTCGCCGACCGACCAGCCGAACAGCCCGCCGTAGAACGACACGGCGGTGTCGACGTCGCCGGTGAAGAGGTGGATCCAGCAGGGCTCCCCGATGGTGGTCATGGCGCTTCTCCTCTGAGGGTGGTGTCGGATCACCCCTCCGTCGAACGACGGTGGCAGTTTTCGACGCGGATCGGAAGGGATCCCCCCGGTCGCGTCAGCCGGGGGACCGCACCCGTTCGGCCCGCCCGAGCAGGAGGGTGCGCTCGCCGCCGTTGTCGGTCAGCGCGGCGGCCTCGGTGAACGCCGCCGCCGCCTCGTCGAGGCGTCCGCTGCGCTCCAGCAGGTCGCCGCGGACGCTGGGCACCAGGTGTGACCCGGCCAGCGCCGGATGTCCGGCGACGGCGTCGAGGACGGCCAGGCCCGCCTCGGGCCCGGCAGCCCGGCCGTGGGCCACGGCCCGGTTGACCTCGACCACCGGGTTGTCGCCGACCCGAGCCAGCACGTCGTACCACCCCGCGATGGCGACCCAGTCGGTCTCGGCCGCGGTGCGGGCGCGGGCATGGCAGGCGGCGATCTGAGCCTGGACCACGTAGGGCCCGACGGGCGTCCCGAGCGCCATCGCGCGGTCGAGGCTGGCGAGCCCGCGGCGGATCAGCAGGGCGTCCCAGGTCGCCCGGTCCTGGTCGTCGAGGAGGACCGGGGCGCCCTGGTCGTCGGTGCGCGCGTGCAGTCGCGACGCCTGGAGCTCCATCAGCGCGAGCAGCCCGTGCACGTCGGGCTCGAGCGGCGCGAGGCCGGCCAGCATCCGGGTCAACCGGATCGCCTCGACGCACAGGTCGGGCCGCGTCCAGTCGTCGCCGGAGGTGGCGGCGTACCCCTCGTTGAAGATCAGGTAGAGCACGCCCATCACGTCGTCGAGCCGCTCCTCGCGCTCGCGGCCGACCGGCAGCTCGAAGGACTCGCCGGCCAGGGTCTTCTTCGCGCGGGAGATGCGCTGCCCGACCGTGGCGTCCTTGGTCAGGAACGCGCGGGCGATCTCGGGGACCGTGAGACCGCCCACCAGCCGGAGGGTGAGGGCGGCCCGGCTCTCCGGCGAGAGCGCGGGGTGGCAGGTGAGGAAGATCAGCCGCAGCACGTCGTCGTCGATGTGGTCGACGAAGGCATCGAGATCGGGCATGTCCCCCTCCTCCCGCTCCTGCAGGGCGTGGCCGAGCTCCGCCGTGCGGCGGCGCAGGGTGTCGGCGCGCCGGAAGTGGTCGATGGCGCGGCGCTTGGCGGTCTGCATGAGCCAGGCCGCGGGATTGTCGGGGACGCCCTCGCTCGGCCACTGCTGGAGCGCGGCCACGAGCGCGTCCTGGGCGAGGTCCTCGGCCAGGCCGAGGTCTCGAGTCATCCGGGTGAGGGCGCCCACGAGCCGCGCGGACTCGTCGCGCCACACCCGCTGGACGACGTCCTGGGTGCTCCCCGACTCGCTCACACGGCGAGACTAGGACCACCCGGCGACGTCAGGCCCCGGTGGGCGCCTCGTCGGGCTCGGAGATCCGCCGCATCTCGATCGCGCCCTCCCAGCCCGGCCAGTGCTGGACGTGGAGGTCGGCCAGCGCCCGGGCCTCGGCCCGGGCCTCCTCCTCGGTGTCGAACCTCACGATCGCCCAGCCGCCGATGACCTCCTTGGCCTCGGCGTAGGGGCCGTCGGTGACGGTCACGGCGCCGCCTCGGACGCGGTACTCGAGGGCGTCCTTGACGCCGTACAGTCCGCCGCCGTCCACGAACGAGCCGTTGGCGATGGCCTCGCCCATGTGCTCGCCCATGGCGTCCATGATCGCCTGAGGGGGGTCGGCCAGGGACTCGTCCATCTTGACGAAGCACAGGTAACGCATCGCGTGTCCTCTCGTGGATGCCGGTGGAGTCGGTCGGTTCGCCCGTACGTCGAACACCGCAGCCGGGTTTCGACACGCCTCCACACCTTTCTCCCACACGCCGCGGTGGAGCGCCATCGGCGTTCGGGACCTTCGAGGGTGGCGGCCACGTGCCGAAACGCGCTGTACTGGGTCCGACCGCGCAGGAACGACAGCCACGAGCCGAGGTGGAACCCACGTGGAACCGACGCGGACCACGGTCCGTCCGACCCGGCGTACCGGAGGCCCGGTCGTGACGTCCCGCGGGCAGGGCGCAGGGCCACCATGACCGCCGCCATCATCGTGGTGGTCGTCATCGCCGGCGCCGTCCTGGCCAGGATCGCCCAGCACTTCGGCCTCTGAGGCGCTGCCCGCGACCGCGGCCGCACGATCCGGCGACGGGCCCCGTCTCGAGACCGTGCGCCGCCGAAATGGCTGCACGCCGGACCGTCGGTACCTTGATCCAGACACGTTGCCTGGTTTCATAGACATGGCGCCGCGCCTGCCCGGAAGGATCCCGTCAGCCCATGAACACACCCCACCCTGCCCGCCTCGCGTTCGCGCTGGTGGCGTGCGGCGTGCTGCTGACGGTCACCGGGTGCAGCGACAACGCTGCGCCGAGCGCAGCGGACCCCCCGACCTCGCAGTCGAGCGCGCCCACGCAGCCACCGACGAAGACGCCGTCCTCGACCCCGGCTCCCACCAAGAAGGCCTACCCGACCGGCCCGCCGATGCTCCTGGACAGCATCGCGCCGCTCAGCGGCACCACCGTGGGGGTGGCGATGCCCCTCTCGATCGCCTTCACCGACCCGGTGAAGCCGTCGGCCCGCGCGGGGATCGAGAAGCACATCAGGCTCACGACCTCCACGCCCGTCACCGGGGCCTGGCACTGGTTCGGCTCGCAGCGGGTCGACTTCCGGCCGAAGACCTACTGGCGGCCCGGTACCCACATCTCGATGGTGGCCGACTTCGCCCATGTCCCCGACGGGTACGGCCGCTACGGCACCCACAGCTACAGCCGCGACTACACGATCGGCTCCGACATCCGCACCCACGTCTACGTGGGACAGCACAAGACCGTCGTGACCCACAACGGCAAGGTGCTGCGCACGATGCCCAGCGACGCCGGCAGCCCGGACTTCCCGTCGTGGGACGGCACCATGGCCGTGGTGAACAAGTCCGAGAAGGTCCGGATGACGTCCTGCAGCGTGGGCATCGCCTGCGACCCCAAGGACCCCAACTTCTACGACCTGGTCCTGCCCTGGGACGTGCGGATCACCTGGTCGGGCACCTTCCTCCACTACTCGACCGGCGACCCCTACCCGGGCCACAGCTACGGCTCCCACGGCTGCGTGCACCTGTCCCTCGCCGACGCCAAGTGGTACTACGACCTGACCAAGCAGGGTGACCCGGTCACCATCACCGGCTCGCCGCGAGGTGAGGCGGCCGGTGACAACGGCTACGCCGACTACGACGTCTCCTGGAACGAGTGGCTGGCCGGCAGCGGGATGAAGCAGTTCACGACCGCCTCCGCGTGAGCGCGTCCGGCGCGGGCCAGTCGGAGTCGGCGAGCCGCTAGTACGTCGCGCCCTTGCGCCACGTCATCTCCTGCAGCTCGAGGGTGTTGCCGTCGGGGTCGGCGAAGTCTGCTCCTCTGACCCCGCCACCGAAGTCTCTGATCTCGCCGATCTCGACACCTCGGCGGACGAGCTCGGCATGCGCCTCGGTGATGTCCTCGACCACCAGGTGCAGGCCTCGGACGCTGCCCGGTTCTCCCGCGTACACCTCCAGCCCGGTCCCGAAGCCGATCGAGCAGCCCGACCCCTCCGGTGTCAGCTGCACGATCCGGACGCCCTCGCTGGGTCGCACGTCGAAGTCCTGGGTGAAGCCGAGCGTGTCGGCGTAGAAGGCGATGGCCCGGTCGACGTCCGAGACCGGGAGCGGGACCAGCTCGAGCTTCATCCTCATCGCCACCGGTCAGACCTCCGCGACCGGCGGGAGCGTGACGACCTGCGCGGCGTAGCTGAGCCCGGCCCCGAACGCGATCAGCAGGGCGGTGTCGCCGGCGTTCGCCTCGCCCTGGCGGAGCATCGCCTCGATCGCCAGGGGCACGGACGCCGCGGAGGTGTTGCCCGAGTCCCGGACGTCGCGGGCGATCGCGATGTCGTCGGGCAGCTTGAGGTTGCGCGCCAGGGTCTCCGTGATCCGGAGGTTGGCCTGGTGGGGGATGAAGGCGTCCAGGTCGGACATCGTGAGGCCGGCGCCGTCGATGGCCTCGCGGGCCACGTCGGCCATCGCGAAGGGCGCCCACCGGAAGACCGCCGTACCCTCCATCCGGACGACCATCCGGTCGTCGGTGCTCCGGTCCTGGCAGCCCGGCTCCTGCGTGATCACGTGCGACTGCGACCCGTCCGAGCCCCACGCCACGGGGCCGATGCCGGGCTCGTCCGCCGCACCCACGACGACGGCACCCGCGCCGTCGGCGAAGATGAAGGCCGTCGACCGGTCGGTGGGGTCCAGGAAGAGGCTCAGCTTCTCGACCCCGATCACCACGACGTAGCGGGCGTTGCCGCCCCGGACCAGGTCCGAGCCCACCGACAGGGCGTGGCAGAAGCCGGAGCACCCCGCCGAGACGTCGAAGGCCGCGGCACGCGAGCCCAGCCGGTCGGCCACCAGCGGTGCCGCGGCGGGCGTGTGCTGCGCATGCGTGGAGGTCGCGACGATCACGGCGCCGAGCTCGTCGGCCGCGACCCCGGCGACGTCGAGCGCAGCCCGCGCTGCCCGGGTCGCCATCTCCACGAGGGTCTCGTCCTCCCCGGCGTACCGACGCGTGCGGATGCCCGAACGGCTCTGGATCCACTCGTCGCTCGAGTCGAGCACCTCGCAGACCTCGGCGTTGGTCACCACTCGCTCCGGCCGGTAGATCCCGAGCCCCAGCATCGCCGTCGCTGTCGCGCCCGACCGCTGACTGATCTTCGCCATCGTCGCTCCCTGCCTTCTCCACGGGTGGTCAGACCGAAGGCTACGACCACCCGGGTGCGCCGGAGCAACGCGAGGTGTCCCCGCGGAAGCCCAGCTCCTCCGGCACCAGGGCCGCGAGCCTCGCCCGCACGACCCGGACGACGACCGGCGAGCGGCACCAGTACGACGAGGGCGTGGCCGTGGTGACGACCGAGCCGGAGGGACCGAGCTCTGCCTCGTGCAGCTCCACGGCTGAGCGCCCAGCGGGCCGACCGGGGCCGGCGTCAGCTGGCCTTCTTGGCCGCCTTCTTCTCGGTCTTGGCGGCCGACTTCTTGGCCGCAGACTTCTTCGTGGTGGCCTTCTTGGCCGGCTTCTTGGCCGGTGGCGTCGTCGGACTCGCCACGGGCGGTCTTGGCCGCGTCGACCGAGCGCTGGAGCGCGGCCAGCAGGTCGACGACCTCGCCGGAGGACTTGGTGGACGTCGGGGTCTTCTTGACCTCGCCGCCCTCGATCTTGTTCTTGACCATCGCCTCGACGGCCTCGGCGTAGTCGTCCTCGAACTCCTCGGGCTCGAAGTCGCCGGCCAGGGTCTCGACCAGCATGTTGGCCATCTTCACCTCGGCCGGCTTCACCGTGCCGGCGTCGACGTCGAAGTCGGGGGTGCGGATCTCGTCGGGCCACATCATCGTCTGGAGCACGATCACGTCGTCCTTGACCCGCAGCACGCCGACCGAGGTGCGCTGCCGGAGCGCGACGGTCACGACGGCCATCCGGTCGGCGTCGAGCAGGGCCTGCCGCAGCAGGGCGTAGGGCTTGGCGCCGGTCTTCTCCGGCTCGAGGTAGTAGGACTTCTCGAAGAGCATCGGGTCGATCTGGTCGCTGGGCACGAACTTCTCGACCGCGATCTCGCGCGACGACTCGCTCGGCAGGGCCGCCATGTCGTCGTCGGTGAGGATCACCATCTCGCCGTCCTCGGTCTCGTAGCCCTTGGCGATGTCGGCGTACTCGACCTCCTCGCCGTCGATCGAGCACACCCGCTGGTACTTGATCCGGCCGCCGTCCTTGGCGTGCACCTGCCGGAAGGACACGTCGTGCGACTCGGTCGCGGAGTAGAGCTTCACGGGCACGCTGACGAGACCGAACGACACCGCGCCCTTCCAGATCGCACGCATCTCATACCTCCGTGTAGTGGTCGACGGCGTCCAGTATCGACCAGGGATGCGCGGAACGCACGCGCCTCAGAACCGCTCGGTCAGGTGCGCCCGGCCGGCCGGTGCGTCGTAGGGCTCGGGCCAGACGTCCTCGACCCGGGTGATCAGCCCGTCGCCGCCGAAGGTGAAGAAGGTGATGCCGACCAGCTGCTCGTCACCGACGGTGAAGTCGAGGACGCTCACGCCGCCCTCGTCGTCGGCGATCACGCGTCGCACCGTGAGGTGCCAGTCGCCGGGGTAGTCGTCGAAGAAGCGCAGGAACGCGTCGCGACCTCGGACGCGCTCGCGGGTCTGCTCGATCTCGTAGACCATCGTGGGCGCCAGCACCTCGGCCAGGCCGTCCCAGTCGCGGGCCTCGGTGGTCTGCCAGAAGTGCCGGATCGTGGCCGCGTGCGCGCTCATGGCGCCACCCTGCCAGCGCCCGCCGACACCCTCGTCGCTCGAGCCTCTTGCGTCGCCCCTCTCATCGCCTCTCGTCGGTCGAGCCCTCTCGTCGGTCGAGCGGAGTCGAGACCCGTCCTGACAAGATGAAGCGCATGCGCCCGATGCTCGCCACCCGTGGCACCCACGTGCCGACGGGGGAGGAGTGGCAGCACGAGGTGAAGTGGGACGGCATGCGGGTGCTGGCCGAAGTGAAGGGCGGAACGGCCCGGCTCTGGAGCCGCAACGAGAACGACGCCACCGTCTCGTTCCCCGAGCTCGCCCGGCTCCCGGTGGGCGACGCGCTGCTCGACGGCGAGGTGGTCGCGTTCGCCGACGGCCTGCCCAGCTTCGGCGCGCTCGCCGAGCGGATGCACGTCTCGCGGGCCGACCGCGCCCGCGCGCTGGCCGAGCGGCTCCCGGTGACCCTGCTCGTCTTCGACGTGCTGCGTCTCGGCGGCCGCGACCTGATGGAGGAGCCCCTCGCCTCGCGTCGACGGACCCTCGCCGATCTCGACCTCCACGACGACCGCTGGCAGACCCCGCCGGCGTACGACGACGGGCGGATGCTGTTCGACGCCACCCTCCAGCAGGGTCTCGAGGGGATCGTCAGCAAACGGCTCACCAGCCGCTACCGACCGGGCCTGCGCAGCAAGGACTGGCTGAAGTTCGCACACCGCCGCCGCGACTCCTACGTCGTGGGTGGCTGGCGTCGCGAGACCGACTCGCAGGACCGGCTCGGAGCGGTGCTCGTCGGGGAGCCCACCGCCGACGGCCTGCTCTACCGCGGCCGGGTCGGGAGCGGCCTCGCCGGCAAGAAGGCGGTGATGCTGCGCGAGCTCCTGGCCGGTCTCACCCGCCCGACCGATCCCTTCGTCGACGACGTGCCGAGGCCCGACGCACTGGGTACGACGTGGGTCGAGCCGGTCCTCGTCGTCGACGTCGAGTCGCTCGGCCCGTCCGCACAGGGCCGGCTCCGCCAGCCGTCGTACGTCGGCGTCCGTCACCGACCAGACCCCGGAGGACCTCCGATGAGAGCTCTCGTCGCCTCGGCCGCGACCGCCGCCGCGCTCACGCTCCTCAGCCCGGCCGCCGCGGTCGCCGACACGCAGCACGTCACGCTCGGCGGTGTCCGCGTCACCCTCCGCCCGCACACGGCCCAGGTGGTGACCGTCGACCACACCCGCGGCTACCACGCCCACCTCGGCTTCTGGGCCCTGCAGGACGGCCACTGGCACCGGGTGTACGACGTGCGCGACGGCCGGATCGGGTACGGCGGGCTGGCGCGTCCGCAGCACCGGGTGCAGGGCAGCGGCACCACCCCGCTCGGCACGGTCCGACTGCTCTCGGCGTTCGGTCGTCACGCGCGCAGCGCCAGCTGGGACCTGCCCTACCGCCGCATCCAGCGCGGCGACTACTGGGTCGAGGACAACCGGTCGCGCTTCTACAACCGCTATCGCAACAAGGACCAGGGCGGCTTCCGCTGGTGGCTCTCCCCGAGCGCGGTCAACAGCTCCGAGCGGCTGCTCGACTTCCCGCGTCAGTACGAGTACTCCGTCGTCACCGGCTACAACTACGCCGCCCAGGTGCGCCACCGTGGCGCCGGCATCTTCCTCCACGTCAACGGCCGTGGCGCGACCGCCGGGTGCGTCAGCGCGCCACGCTCCTTCCTGGCGCGGATGATGTGGCGGCTCGACCCGGCCAAGGTCCCCGTGATGGCGGTCGGTCGATGAGCCCCGGCGGGCAGGAGGTCCGCGTCGACGTCGAGGGACGCACCCTCACCCTGACGAACCTCGACAAGGTGCTCTACCCGCGCACCGGCACCACCAAGGGCGAGGTGATCAACTACTACGCGCAGATCGCGCCGGTGCTGCTCCCGCTGCTCCGCGACCGCCCGGTGACCAGGGTGCGCTGGCCGCACGGCGTCGAGCGCGACCGCTTCTTCGAGAAGAACGCCCCGGCCGGTACGCCGCGCTGGGTGCGCACCGCCGACGTGCCGACCACGGGCTCCCGGGGCGAGAGCCGCCACGGCGACCGGCTCGTCTACCCGGTCATCGACGACCTCGCCACGCTCACCTGGGCCGCCAACCTCGCCGCCCTCGAGCTCCACGTCCACCAGTGGACGGTGACCAAGCAGGGCAAGCCGCGCGGCGCCGACCGCCTGGTCGTCGACCTCGATCCGGGCGAGGGTGCCGGGCTCCACGAGTGCTGCCGGGTGGCGCTGCTGGTGCGCGACAAGCTCGCCGAGCGGAGGCTCGACGCGCGGCCGGTGACCAGCGGCAGCAAGGGGATGCACCTCTACGCCCACCTGCCGAGGCGCCAGGACTCCGACGACGTGACGGCGACGGCCAAGGAGCTCGCGGAGGAGCTCCAGGGTGAGCACGCGTCGCTCGTCACCGCGACGATGACGAAGTCCAAGCGCTCGGGCAAGGTCTTCCTCGACTGGTCGCAGAACGCCGGCTCCAAGACCACGCTCTCGCCGTACTCCCTGCGCGGCCTCGAGCGCCCGACCGTGGCCACGCCGGTCACCTGGGAGGAGGTCGAGCAGGGCGCGGAGGACCCCCTCGGCCTCGAGCAGTTCCGCTACGACGAGGCGCTCGAGCGGGTCGAGGAGTACGGCGACCTCTTCACCGCCTGAGCTCGTACCGGCTGTTTACCATTCCGTGCAGTCGACGTGGCTCGATCGTTGCCTTGTCTTACGTACCGTTGTCGGTGCCCGGCTGCTGCCACCCGAGCTCCAACCCGAGTGGTGCCGCCGGAGGCCGCCGACCGACCGGGGGGTGGGGTCGGCTGAGCCCGTGGACCGCCCGTAGTCCCCGCTGCGGGCGGACCATGCTCTCTCTCCCGATCTCGGAGGCGACGCTCGCTTATGCTCCGCAGCATGCCCCAGCACCGCGTGCTCGTCGTCGAGGACGAGGAGGAGATCGCGTCCCCGCTGGTGCACACCCTCGAGCGCGAGGGCTACCGCGTCGACCGGGCCGCCACCGGACGGCGGGCCGTCGAGCAGGCGACGGCGCACGCGCACGACGTGGTGATCCTCGACCTCGGGCTGCCCGACATGGACGGCCTCGACGTCTGCCGGGAGCTGCGCGAGACGGGCTACGCGGGGGCGGTGCTGATCCTCACGGCGCGCTCCGGCGAGCTCGACCGGGTGGTCGGGCTCGACTCCGGCGCCGACGACTACCTCGGCAAGCCGTTCGGCCTCGCCGAGCTGCTGGCCCGCGTGCGCGCCCTGCTCCGTCGTACGGCCACCTCCGCTGCGGGCCACCAGCCGGCCGGGCGTCGGCTGCTCGTCGACGTCGAGGCCCACCGGGTCTACGTCGGTGACGACGAGGTGCCGCTGACCGGCAAGGAGTTCGACGTGCTGACGGTGCTCACCGCCCACCGCGACAAGGTGGTGTCGCGGGCGCAGCTGATGGCCGACGTGTGGAGCGAGGGCTGGTACGGCTCGACCAAGACCCTCGACGTCACCATCGGCCGGCTCCGGCAGAAGCTGGAGAAGGTCTCGTGCGTCGACCGCGTGGTCACCGTGCGCGGCATCGGCTTCCGCCTCGAGAGCAGCTGACGCGTTCGTCGGTCGGGGGTGTTCGTCGGTCGGAGGTGTTCGTCGGTCGAGCGGAGTCGAGACCCCTGGTCGGTCGAGCGGAGTCGAGACCCTCGTCGGTCGAGCGGAGTCGAGACCCCTCGTCGGTCGAGCGGAGTCGAGACCCTCGTCGGTCGAGCGGAGTCGAGACCTCACCCGAGCATCCGCGCGACCGTGTCGCGCGCATGGCGGGTCATCGCCGCGTCGACCCCACGCCGGTCGCCGGTCAGCAGCAGGTCGTGGAGCAGGCCGCGCGCGACGGCCAGGTCGAGGCGCGCCTGCTCCCGCGCGCGCCGAGCCGGTACGCCGCGGGCGCGCCACATCGCGGTCAGGGCGTCGAGCCAGGTGGTGACCAGGCTCGAGCGCAGCTCGACCGCGTGGGGGAGACCGAGCATCGCGTGGCTCGACAGCTCGAAGAACAGCGGACCGTAGACCAGCGCGTCGTCGGTGACCAGGCGCCAGTAGCGCAGTCCGGCGTCGAGCGGGTCCGGGTCGTCGGCGGCCTCGTCGACCATCCGCGCGAGCGTCGCGCGGGCACCCTGCTCGACCGCGTCGACGACGGCCGCGAGCAGCCCCTCGCGCGAGCCGAAGTGGTAGATCAGCATCCGGTGGCTGGTCCCGATCGCCTCGGCCAGCGCGCGCAGGCTCGTGTCGCCGACGCCGTGGGCGGCGAAGTGCTCGATGGCGCGCTGCAGCAGCGCGTCCCGACCCGTGGCCGGCGGCGTCACGCGGCCTCGGCCGCGCCCTTCAGCGCCTCGGCCTCGAGGTCGACGTACTCCCGGACCTTGCGGCCCAGGAGCAACGACACGGCTCCGCTCAGCCAGCCGGACTGCTCGAGCTCGAGCGTCAGCCGCGAGGTCGCGTCGGACTCGCGGGTCACGAGGTGGCGAGCGACGAGGCGGACACCGGGCTGCCGGCTGGTCCAGGTGAAGTTCTCGCCCTCGACGAGCTCACTGACCTCCCACTCGCCCGCGGCGAGACCCTTCTGCTTCACGTGGGCACGGCTGCCGACGCGCAGGTCGCCGCCGTCGAGTCGGCGCAGCTCCTGGTACGTCGGGATCCGCTGCGGCCAGCGCTCGAGGTCGCTCAGCACCTCCCAGACCCGGCCCGGCTCCGCGGCGACGGTGAGGGACTTCCGATACTCCATGACTTCCTCCTTGTGTACCGAATGGTACACCCGCGGGGTCGACCCGCCCACGACCGATGACGTTCGGCCCTCCCGTGCGGCGGGCGAGGGGCGAAGAGTGAGCCTTGTCGGAGGAGTGAGGCGTGAGGGAGAGAAGGAACGTCGCCGCCGCGGTCGGTGGCTGGAGCGTGCGTCATCGCGTCCTGGCTGTCGTCGGTTGGCTGGTGTTCGTGGTGGTCGCCATCGTGGTCGGCTCGATGTCGGGCCAACGGACCATGACCGAGGAGCAGTACGCCACGGGTGACTCGGCCCGCGCGATCCGGATCCTCGACGACGCCGGCCTGAAGACCCCGGCCGGCGAGCTCATCCTGCTGACCGGTCGCGGGGCGGCCACCTCCCCGGCGACGCGGGCGGCCGTGAGCGACCTGACCACGCGGCTGCAGCAGACCGACGTCGTGACCGGCGTGCTCGACCCCTACCGCGAGCATCTGGTCTCGGCCGACGGCCGCTCGGTGCTGGTGCGCGTCTCGATGACGGGCGACCCGATGACCGCCGCCGACCGGGTGCAGCCGATCCTGGACGCGGTCACGGCCACCCGCAGCGCCCATCCCTCCGTCACCATCGACGAGTTCGGGGACGGCTCGGCCAACCGGTGGTTCAACGAGACGATCGGCAAGGACTTCACGCGGGCCGAGTGGACCGCCGTACCGCTGGCGCTCGGGATCCTGCTCGTGGCGTTCGGAGCATTCCTCGCCGCCGTCCTCCCCGTCGGCCTGGCCCTCACGTCGTTCCTGGCCGCCGACGGGTTGCTGGCCCTGGTCAGCCAACGGCTGCCGCTCGACAGCTCGACCAGCTCGGTGATGCTGCTGATCGGGCTGGCGGTGGGCGTCGACTACTGCATGTTCTACCTACGCCGGGAGCGCGAGGAGCGTGCACAGGGGCGCGACCCCGAGACGGCGCTGCGGATCGCGGCTGCGACCTCGGGACGGTCCGTCCTGGTGTCCGGAACGACCGTCATCGTGGCGATGTCGGGCATGTTCCTGTCCGGGCTGCTGCTGTTCGACGGCTTCGCCGTGGCTGCCATCCTCGTCGTCCTGGTCGCCGTGCTCGGGTCGGTGACGGTGCTGCCCGCGCTGCTCTCCCTGCTGGGTGACCGGGTCGACTTCGGGCGCGTGCCCGGGCTCGAGCCGGATGCGGCGTCCGACCGGGGAGAGCAAGGTCTGGGGCGCCGTCCTCGGTCGCGTCCTCGAGCGGCCGGGTCTGTCCGTCCTGGGTGCCGTGGCGTTCCTGCTCGTCCTCGCCACCCCGGTGATCGGCATCCACACCGAGCAGCTGAGCCTCGACAAGCTGCTGCCGCAGGACGCCAGCATCATGCGGAGCTACCACCGGATCACCGCGGCCTTCCCCGGCGGGCCGAACCCCGCCCGGGTGGTCGTGAAGTCCTCGGACGTGGGCAGCCCGGCCATGACGGCCGCGACGGCGAGCTTCCGCACCCAGGCCCTGGCGACCGGCCTGCTGCACGACCCGATCGTCGTCACCCCGCACCCCGAGGCCGGGCTGCTCGTGGTCGACGTACCCCTGGCCGGCAACGGGTCGGACGCCACCTCGGTCCGCGCGCTGGAGGCGCTGCGGGGCGACGTCGTACCGGCGACCTTCGGGCAGGTTCCGGGCGCCGAGACACACGTGGGCGGCCAGCTTGCCTTCTCCCAGGACTTCAACGCCCAGCTCCAGCGCTCGATCGTGCCGGTGATCCTCTTCGTGATGGTGATGGCGTTCCTGCTGATGCTGGTGGCGTTCCGCTCGGTGACGATCGCGGCGGTCTCCGTCCTGCTCAACCTGCTCTCGATGGCGGCGGCGTTCGGCGTCATGGTCGCGGTCTTCCAGCACGGCTGGGGCGCGAGCCTGGTGGGCGGCGGCGACGTCGGCGCGATCGAGTCGTGGATCCCGCTGTTCGCGTTCGTGATCCTCTTCGGGCTGTCGATGGACTACCACGTGTTCGTGGTGTCGCGGATCCGCGAGGCCCACGACCGCGGGCTCTCCACCCGGGACGCCGTCGCGCACGGCGTGAAGATCTCGGCCGGCGTCGTCACCAGCGCGGCGATCATCATGGTCGCCGTGTTCGCCGTCTTCGCCACCTTGTCGATGACGACGTTCAAGCAGCTCGGGGTCGGCCTGGCGGTCGCGATCCTCCTCGACGCCACCGTCGTCCGCGCCGTCCTGCTGCCCTCGGTGCTGACCGTCCTCGGCGACCGCACCTGGTGGCTTCCGGGCTGGCTCTCGTGGCTCCCCGACCGCGGCGCCGTCGAGCTCCCGCCGCCGACCCCCGCCGCGGAGACCCTCGACGCCACACGAGTCCCCTGACGTCTCACCCGTCGCAGCTCATCCACAGATCCACCTGGGGGGCTTCCCGCAGCCGTCGGCGCGGACGTACGTTGCCAGCACGGATCTCTTACTCGGGAGGGATCGGCATGTCGGTCATTGCCGCAGACGCACACGCGGACCTGGTCGAGTCCCTCGACCAGCGGGTCCGCGAGGCCGTTCGCCGCGAGGGCGTCGACCCGCAGCGCGACGCGACCGTCGTACGACGTCTGGCCGAGTCCGTGGTCCGCGCCCACGACGACCGCAGCCTCACCGGCGCGGTGGTGCCGGTCGGCGACGCCGAGTCGATGGTGGGCGAGCTGGTGGCCCGGGTGTCCGGCTTCGGCCCGCTGCAGCCTCTCCTCGACGACCCGACCGTCGAGGAGGTCTGGATCAACGACCCGAGCCGGGTGTTCATCGCCCGTCGCGGCCGGCACGAGCTGACCAACCTGATCCTCAGCGCGCCGCAGGTGCAGGAGCTGGTCGAGCGGATGCTCAAGAGCAGCGGCCGCCGGATCGACCTCAGCCGGCCCTTCGTCGACGCCATGCTCCCCGACGGCCACCGGCTCCACGTCGTCCTCGAGGGGATCAGCCGCGGCTGGTCGGCGGTCAACATCCGCAAGTTCATCCTCACCGCCGCCCGCCTCCACGAGCTGGTCGAGCTGGGCACCCTCACGCCGCGAGCCGCGGCCTTCCTCGAGGCCTCCGTGCGCGCCGGGCTCAACATCCTGGTGGCGGGCGCGACCCAGGCGGGGAAGACCACCCTCCTGAACTGCCTGGCCGCCGCCATCCCCGGCGGCGAGCGGGTGGTGAGTGCGGAGGAGGTCTTCGAGCTGCGCTTCCCGCACCCCGACTGGGTGGCGATGCAGACGCGGCAGAGCGGGCTGGAGGGCACCGGCGAGATCCGGCTCCGCGACCTGGTCAAGGAGAGCCTCCGGATGCGCCCGAGCCGGATCATCGTCGGCGAGGTCCGAGCCGAGGAGTGCCTCGACCTCCTGCTCGCCCTCAACGCCGGCGTCCCCGGCATGTGCACCCTCCATGCGAACTCCGCCCGCGAAGCGCTGGTCAAGATGTGCACGCTGCCGCTGCTCGCCGGTGAGAACATCTCGGGCCGTTTCGTCGTCCCGACGGTCGCCGCCAGCGTCGACCTGGTGATCCACCTGGGCATCGACCCGCAGGGGATCCGCCGGGTCAACGAGATCGTGGGCGTGCCCGGCCGGGTCGAGAACGACGTGATCGAGATCGAGCCGATCTTCGAGCGCACCGACGGCGAGCTGAGGCGTGCGGCCGGGATGCCGCCGCGCCCGGCGCACTACCAGCGGCTCGGCCTCGACGTGCACGCCATCCTCAACGAGCCACGCTGATGGGCGTCCTGGTCGGCCTCGGTGTGGGGGTCGGGCTGCTCCTGGTCTGGTCGGCGTTCGCCCTGCCGCGCCGCGCTCCCCGCGTACGACGGTCCCATCGGCCCACGGCCGAGCTCCTGGCCGGCGCAGGGCTGGGCCACGTGTCGGTGGGGGCGTTCACGGCTGTCTGCCTCGTCTGCGGCTCGGCCGTCGCCCTGCTCATGCAGGTCGTGACCCGCACCCCTCCGGTGGCGGTGCTGTTCGGTGTCATGGCCGGGTTCCTTCCCGTGTCGGTGGTGTCGGCTCGGCGTCGGCGTCGCCAGCGAGACTTCGCCGAGGTCTGGCCCGAGGCCGTCGACCACCTCGCCTCCGCCGTCCGCGCCGGCATGTCGCTGCCCGACGCGCTCGCGGCGCTGGCCGTCCGCGGCCCGGAGCCGTTGCGGCCGTCGTTCGACGCCTTCGCCCTCGACTACCAGGTGACCGGACGGTTCGGCGAGTCCCTCGACCGGCTCAAGGCCCGGCTCGCCGACCCGGTCGGTGACCGCGTGGTCGAGGGCCTGCGGATCGCGCGCGAGGTGGGCGGTGGCGAGCTCGGTCGGCTCCTGCGCAACCTGTCCGGCTACCTCCGCGACGAGGCGCGCACCCGCTCCGAGATGGAGGCGCGCCAGGCCTGGACCGTGAACGGCGCCCGGCTCGCCGTCGCGGCCCCCTGGCTGGTGCTGCTGATGATGAGCTTCCAGACGACCGTGATCCGCCGTTACGCGTCGCCTGCCGGGACTCTCGTGCTGCTGTTCGCCGCGGCGCTCTGTGTGGTCGCCTACCGCCTGATGATGCGGATCGGGCGGCTGCCCGCCGAGCGCAGGATCCTGTCGTGAGCCCCGCCGTCACCGGCATGCTCCTCGGCGCCCTGGCGGGCCTCGGGCTCCTGCTGGCCGCGAGCAGGCTGCGGGTGATCCACCGTCCGACCCTCGCCCTGCGCGTCATCCCCTACCTGCGGGACGTGCCGAGGCTCGGTCCGGCTCCGACGGCCGACGTCGGTTCGTCACCGGTGACGGCGGCTGCCGGGGTGTTCGGGCCGCTGCTCCGCTCGGCCGCGGATGTGGTCGAGCGGACGCTGGGCGGAGCGGCGTCCGTGCGCCGACGCTTGCAGCGGGCGGGGTCGGACCGGTCGGTGCACGACTTCCGGATCGAGCAGGTGCTCTGGGGGCTGGGCGGGTTCGCCGTCGTCGCGTCGTACTGCCTGCTCGACGCCCTCAGCGGCGGTGGCGGCACCGTGTCCTCCCTGCTCCTGTGTGCGGTGGGCTTCGCCACCGGGGTGCTGGCCCGCGACACCTACCTCACCTCCCAGGTCACCCACCGCGAGCGGCGCGTGCTGGCCGAGTTCCCGGTGATCGCCGAGCTGTTGGCTCTCGCGGTGGCCGCGGGCGAGAGCCCGGTCGCCGCCCTCGACCGCGTCGTCACGCGCAGCGGTGGCGAGCTGTCGCGCGACCTCGGTGCCGTCCTCGCCGCCGTCCGTACCGGCGAGCCCGTCGGGCACGCCTTCGACGAGCTGGCCCGCACCACCGGCGTGCCGTCGGTGGCGCGGTTCGCCCAGGGGGTGGCCGTCGCGGTCGAGCGCGGTACGCCGCTCGCCGACGTCCTGCACGCCCAGGCCGCCGACGTGCGCGAGGCCGGGCGCCGGGACCTGATCGAGGTCGCGGCACGGAAGGAGGTCCTGATGATGGTCCCGGTCGTCTTCCTGGTCCTGCCGGTGACCGTCCTGGTCGCCTTCTGGCCCGGCGTGATCGGGCTCCACCTCACCACACCATGACTCCGGGAGAGAGAAGACACCGATGAACGCACTCACCGTCCTGGCCATCCGCCTGCTCCTGGCGACGGTCGCCCCGCGTCCGCGAGACGAACGCGGCGACGTGCCCGGCTGGGTCCTCGTCACCGTGATGACGGCCGGCCTGGTCGGGGCGCTGTGGAAGCTGGCCGGTCCCCAGCTCAACTCGATGCTGACCTCCGCGCTGGACAGCGTGCACGGCTGACCGCCGTGCCCGGCCGCCACCGCCCTCCCGACCGGCAGCACGGATCCGCCGCCGTCGACTTCGTGCTGGTCCTGGTCGTGCTCGTGCCCCTGTTCCTCGGGGTGTTGCAGGTGGGTCTCGTGCTGTTCGTCCGCAACACGCTGACCGCCGCCGCGTCGGAGGGTGCTCGCTACGCCGCGACCCTCGACCGTGGGCCCGGGGAGGGCGCCGCCCGCACCCGCGCCCAGATCAGGGGCGCCCTCGCCGGCCGCTACGCCCACGGCGTCAGCGCGCGGGAGGTGACCATCGACGGAGCGCCGGCGATCGAGGTGACGATCCACGTCGAGGTGCCGGCGCTCGGTCTCGGTGGCCCGGCGGTCGCGCTCGACGTGTCCGGGCACGCGATCGAGGAGCAGCCGTGACGAGGGACCAGCGGGGGAGTGCGCTGGTCGAGCTGTCCTGGCTCGGGATCCTGCTGGTCCTGCCGATGCTCTGGATCGTGATGTCGGTCTTCGAGGTGCAGCGCGGGGCGTTCGGGGTCTCGGCCGCGGCCCGGGCGGCCGCCCGGGCCTACGCCCTCGCGCCGGACGACGCCACCGGCGCTGTCCGGGCGCGCGAGGCGGCGCGGGTCGCCCTCGACGACCAGGGGGTGCACGACGTGACGCCCGAGGTCCGCATCACCTGCACGCCGTACCCGGGCGACTGCCACCAGGGCACGTCGGTGATCACGGTGTCGGTGCACTCGCGGGTGGTCCTGCCGTTGATGCCGAGTGCGTTGGGCGGTGACCGGCCGAGCTTCGCGCTCGATGCGTCACAGACCGTGCCGATCGGGCAGTTCCAGGAGGTCGCCGATGCGCGATGAGCGAGGCACGGGCATGCTGCTGATCGTCGGCCTGGCGTTCGTGCTGGCGATGATGGCCGCGGTGGTGACCGACGCGTCGGCGGCCTATCTCCAGCGCCAGGGGCTCGACACGATCGCCGACGGCGCCGCACTGACCGCGGCCGACGCGGGTGCCTCCGGCCGCGAGGCGTACGGCGAGGGGCTGGGCGCCGACCTGCATCTCGACGCCGACACGGCGCGCGCCGCCGTCGCCGACTACCTCCGTCGGGTCGGCGCGTTCGCCCGGTTCCCCGGCCTGACCGCTCGGGTCTCGGTCGACCCGACCTCCCAGCGGGTCGTGGTCGTCGTCAGCGCACCGATCCGCCTGCCGCTGCACGTCCCGGGTGGGCGGACGCGGGCCAGCGTGGGCGCGACGAGCAGTGCCGACGTCGGCGTCGACGAGTGAGCGGTCACGGCGCGAGCGCGGAGGCGCTCGAGCGAGGACCCCTCAGAGGGGGACCCGGGGCCGGCGGCGAGGTCGTCGTACGGCCGGCCGACGACCACCACTCGCCACGGCGCCGGCGGGAGCGGCCGGGCGTCGACCGGTCTCTCAGATCTCGACGGCGGTCTGGTCCACGGTCACCCCGTGGTCGTCGACGATGGTGGTCGTGGCCAGCATCCGCTGATGACCGTCCCGGACGAACTCCACGGTGACGACCGCGCCGAGCTTCACGAGCTCCCAGATGCGCTCGTAGGTGTCGTCGCCGGTGAGCTGGACGACCCTGACGTGCTTCCCCGCCATCCGACACTCCTCCTCGAGGTACTGCGTGGTCAACGAACAGGGGGAGGAGCCCATCCTAAGACCTCCCGGACCAGGTCGCGGGTAAAGAATTCGCAGCCGGCCGTGGCCCGACGGCAGATGTGACGCGCACCTCATCGCCGGTCCACCGAACCGATCCGCCCGCACGGTCATCGGAGCAGACGGGGGCTCCGGTGACGTGGGGCCGCGGGAGGTCCACTGCACGCAGTCACAGACGTGGGGGTAAGGAACCGGGGGAACGCCGGCCGCGAGAGCTCAGGGCTCCCGCGGCCGGTGTCTGGGTGCGGCTCCGTACCCTGACC
Source organism: uncultured Actinomycetota bacterium (assembly GCA_963797325.1). Taxonomy (GTDB): domain Bacteria; phylum Actinomycetota; class Actinomycetes; order Propionibacteriales; family Nocardioidaceae; genus Nocardioides. The sequence continues at coordinate 106,719 of CAWCPG010000005.1, read as the reverse complement.
TCGTCGAGAGGGACGAGTTCATGGTCAGGTGGGGGCGGGCGCTCGGCGTCGTGGCTGCGGCGACGGTCCTCGCCTCCTGCGGCTCCGGGTCGTCGCCGACGGCGGCCGGTACCTCCCCGAGCGGCCTCTCCCCGTCGCCGAGCCACGCCACGCAGCCGACGGGCCCTACCCGGTCGCCGCCGGCCTCCGCCGACGCGAGCACCACGACGGGGGCCCCGGCCCGACCAAGGTCCTGGTCTTCATGGTCGAGAACCACAGCCTCGGGGAGATGCGGGCGCAGATGCCGTGGACGGCCGCGCTGGCCGACCGCTACGGCTACGCGACGTCGTACCACGCGATGACCCATCCCTCGCTGCCGAACTACCTCGCGATCGCGGGCGGATCGACCTTCGGTGTCACCGACGATCGCGACCCCAGCAGCCACCCGGTCAGCGGTCCGTCGGTGTTCGGGGAGGCGCTGGCGGCGGGCGACACGGCCGGCGTCTACGCCGAGGCGATGCCGGGCACGTGCGCCACCACGCCGGCGGGGACCTACGCCGTGAAGCACAACCCCTGGGCCTACTTCGTCGACGAACGCGCGGCCTGCCAGCGGTACGACGTACCGCTGGACCGGCTGGCAGCCGACACCCGCGCGGGATCGCTGCCCGGTGCCGGCATGGTCGTGGCCGACATGTGTCACATCGCCCACGACTGCCCGCTCGGGACCGCCGACGGCTGGCTGCGCGCCGTGGTCGCACCGGTCCTGGCCGGGCCGGACTTCCGGCAGGGACGGCTGGTCGTGGTGATCACCGCCGACGAGGACGACCGTTCCGACGACAACCGAGTCCTGACCGTCGTCGCATCGGCGGGCATGCCCGCGCACCAGGTCGTCAGCACGCCGCTCACCCATCTCTCCCTCAGCCGGCTCTACGCCGAGGTCCTCCACCTGACGCCGCTGCGCGGTGCTGCCGGGGCACCCTCCCTGGCGCAGGCCTTCCACCTCGGCGTGACGGGCGGCTGAGCGCAGCCGGCGTTTCCGTACGGCGTGCCCCGGTGCCGTAACGTGGGCTCCTGTGGCGGTGACAGACTTCGACGCGGAGATCAAGCAGCTCCGGGCGACGATGAAGACCATCGGCCAGGTGCTCGACCTCGACGGCATGCGGGCCGAGATCGCCGACCTCGGCGAGCGCGTCGCCGCCCCCGACCTGTGGGACGACCAGGAGAACGCGACCCGCGTGACCGGCCGGCTCTCGGCCCTCCAGGGACAGCTCGACCGGTTCACCGAGCTCGACGGTCGCATCGACGACGTCGAGATCATGATCGAGCTCGCGCAGGACGAGAACGACGCCTCGACCCTGGCCGAGGCCGATGCCGAGCTCGGCAAGATCCACAAGGCGGTCGAGAACCTCGAGGTGCGCACCCTGCTCTCCGGTGAGTACGACGCCCGCGAGGCCCTGGTGACGATCAGGTCCGGCGCCGGTGGCGTCGACGCCGCGGACTTCGCCGAGATGCTGATGCGGATGTACACGCGCTGGGCCGAGCGCAACAAGTACCCCGTCGAGGTCTTCGACACCTCCTACGCCGAGGAAGCGGGCCTGAAGTCGGCCACCTTCGCCATCCACGCGCCGTACGCCTACGGGACGCTGAGCGTCGAGGGCGGGACCCACCGGCTGGTGCGGATCAGCCCGTTCGACAACCAGGGCCGCCGGCAGACGTCCTTCGCCGCCGTCGAGGTGGTCCCGGTGCTCGAGCAGACCGACGAGATCGAGATCCCCGAGGAGGAGATCCGGATCGACGTCTACCGCTCCAGCGGTCCCGGCGGGCAGAGCGTCAACACCACCGACTCGGCGGTGCGGCTGACCCACATCCCGACCGGGATCGTGGTCAGCTGCCAGAACGAGAAGTCGCAGCTGCAGAACAAGGCGAGCGCGATGGTGATCCTCAAGGCCAAGCTGCTGGCGGTGAAGAAGGCCGAGGAGCGCGCCGAGCTCGATGCCCTCCGCGGTGACGCGAACGCGAGCTGGGGCGACCAGATGCGCAACTACGTGCTGAACCCCTACCAGATGGTCAAGGACCTCCGGACCGACTACGAGGTCGGCAACCCGCAGGCCGTCTTCGACGGCGACATCGACGGCTTCCTCGAGGCCGGCATCCGGTGGCGGATGGGCGCGGAGAAGGCCGCCGCGAGCTAGCCGACGCCGTTCGTCGGACCGTTCGTCGGTCGAGCGAGTCGAGCTGGTCGTTCGTCGGTCGAGCGAAGTCGAGACCCTCGCCGGCGTTCGTCGGTCGAGCAGGTCCGTCGTCGGTCGAGCGAAGTCGAGACCCAGGTCCGCGTTCGTCGGTCGAGCAGGTCCGGTCGTCGGTCGAGCGAAGTCGAGACCCTCTGCCGCGGCCTTCGCGTTCGCGTTCGTTTTGTCGGTACGGCGGTTCTGCTGGTGGCGGCGGGTGACGAAGAACGACGGGTGTGGTGGCGGTGGTGGTGGGTTGCGGTGCCTCCGCCCGTCCGCTTCCGTCTCGCCGTTGGCCGGGGGTGCTCGCTGGGGTGGCGGTCTTTGCCTCTTGTGGACGATAAACGGGCTCGAAAGTATTTTCTGTGGATTATCTCGAATGTCGGGATAAACCCTGTGGATATCGCTCTGGCTGTCGGTGGTGCCTGATTCGCCTCTCCGTATGTCGATCTCGGAACCCGCCCCCGACGCGCCTCGCCCGGTGGCGGTGCTCGCCGACGCGGTCGCGGCGGTCCGGGACCTGGCCGAGGTCTTGTGGTCGGCGAGGCTCGGACGGCGAGCTGGTCGAGGTCGTCTGGCTGGTGCAGCAGGCCACCTCGGCCCTGGCCGCGGTGGAGGCGGGGGCGGTGGTCGAGGCCGACGCCCGCGACCTGGCCACGGACACGCTGGGCTACGGGTCGACCGGGGACTGGGTCACCCACCTCGCCGGACTCCGCAAGGGCGAAGGCAAACGCCGGCTCGGCACGGGCGAAGGCGTTGACGCGGTCCGCTGGCCCGCACCCGGGACGCCCTGGTGGCGGGCACCTGCTCCCCGGAGCAGGTCGACGTCATCGTCACCGCGGTCGACGACCTCCCGCCCCAGGAGTGGACCCGCCGCCGGGGGGAGAAGCTCATGCTCGCCCACGCCCAGTGCCTGGACGCCACCGACCTGGCCCGGGCCGGTCGGCACCTGGTCGAGGTGGTCGACCCCGACGCCGTCGACCGCAGACTCGAAGCGGCGCTGGACCGCGAGGAACGCGCCGCGCACCTGGACCGACACCTCTCGATCCACCCCGACCGGGCCGGCGGGGTCCGGATCCGCGGCCGCGGCACCGCCGAGGACGGCGCCCTCCTCCACGCCGCCCTCCTCCCCCTCACCCGCCCCACACCCGCCGACAGTGCGAGGCGTCGACGTGGAGACCGACCGAAGCCCGTGCCAACGGCCCGTGCGAAGCGGCCCGGGACCCCCGGGACCACGGCGCCCGGCTCTGGGACGCCCTGATCGCCCTGGCCCAACACGCCCTCGACACCGACCGGGTCCCCGACTCCCACGCCACCCCCGCCCGACTCCTGGTCACCCTCGACCACCAGAGCCTCAAGGACGGACTCGACGCCGCCGGAGTCGGGCACCACCGCCGACGGCACCGAGCTCCCACCCGGCGTGCTGCGCCGGCTGGCCTGCGACGCCGAGATCATCCCCGCCGTCCTACGGCAGCCACGGCGAGGTCCTCGACGTCGGCCGGCTCCGCCGCCTGGTCACCCCCGCGATCTGGACCGCCCTGATCCTCCGCGACCGACACTGCACCTTCCCCGCCTGCACCCGCCCCCCGGTCATGTGCCACGCCCACCACCTCACCCACTGGGCCGACGGCGGCCACACCACCCTCGACAACCTCGCGTTGCTCTGCGGACACCACCACCGCCTCATCCACCACACGCCCTGGGACATCCGACTCAACCCGGCACGACCGACAACCCGAATACCAACCACCACCCAAACCCGGCACCACACCCGCAATGGATCCGATATCGACCACGAATTCAGTAGGAGTCCGGGTGAGACGCCGCAGGGGCCGAACGTCGGTCGCCCCGACCTTTCCCGACAGCCCGGCCGGCACCGTCCTGCCGTCAGGGCCGGACCGAGGGGCGCCGTGAACTCGGCTCCCCGCTGCCCATGGCTCGGTCGTGCCGACACGCACAGGGCGGGCGGCTGGTTGCGCGCGGAGGTCGGCTGCCGCGCGCCGGGAGTGCGTGAGGTCACCGGCGCGCCGCGCCGATACCGGCAGGGTTGCCCGTCTCGGCTAACCTCGCTTCAGTGATTCGCTTCGAAAAGGTCACGAAGACCTACCCCGGTGGTAACCACCCGGCGCTCGACAACGTCTCGATCGACATCGAGAAGGGCGAGTTCGTCTTCTTGGTCGGTACGTCGGGCTCCGGCAAGTCGACCGCGCTGCGTCTCGTGCTCCGCGAGACACGCTGCACCTCGGGGCGCGTGTACGTCGCCGGCAAGGAGATCAACCGCCTCGCCGGCTGGAAGGTGCCGCGGCTGCGCCGCCAGATCGGCACCGTCTTCCAGGACTTCCGCCTGCTGCCCAACAAGACGGTCTCGGAGAACGTCGCGTTCGCCCTGCAGGTGATCGGCAAGTCCCGGAGCGACATCCGGGCCACCGTGCCCGAGACCCTCGAGCTGGTGGGTCTCGACGGCAAGGGCGACCGGATGCCCGACGAGCTGTCGGGTGGTGAGCAGCAGCGGGTGGCGATCGCTCGTGCGTTCGTGAACCGGCCGATGATCCTGATCGCCGACGAGCCCACGGGAAACCTCGACCCCGCGACCTCCGTCGGCATCATGAAGCTGCTCGACCGGATCAACCGCACCGGCACCACCGTCGTGATGGCGACCCACGACGCCGGTGTCGTCGACCAGATGCGCAAGCGGGTCATCGAGCTGGCGGACGGCAGCGTCGTACGCGACCAGGCGCAGGGCGTCTACGGCTTCCAGCACTGATCCGAGCACGAGCAGAACGACGTCCCAGTCACCACTCAGAGAGCCTCTTTCATGCAGTTGCGTTATGTCTTCACCGAGCTCGCCAGCGGCCTGCGTCGTAACCTCTCGATGCACCTCGCGGTGATCCTCACCCTGTTCGTCTCGCTGTCACTGGTAGGGGTCGGCGTCCTGCTCAACCAGGAGGCCCACCGCGTCGCCGACCGCTGGGGCAGCCAGCTCCAGATCACCGTCTACCTGTGCAGCCGCCAGGACACCAACCCCGCCTGCACGGGAGCGGTCACCCCCGCGCAGAAGGCAGCGATCCAGAAGGTCGTCGACTCCAACACGCAGGTCTCGACGTCCCACCAGGAGTCTCAGCAGGATGCCTTCGACAAGCTGAAGCAGCAGTACCCCGGCAAGTACGACGGCCCGAACTCGCCGATCACCGCCGACGACATGCCGCAGTCGATCTGGATCACGCTGAAGAACCCCAACCAGTTCCGTGACGTCGAGAGCTCGGTGGTGGGGCTCGACGGGGTGTCCCGGGTCCAGGACGTCCACAAGATCCTGAAACCCATCTTCAACACGATCTCGTGGCTGAAGTGGGGCTCGTTCTGGACCGCGTTCGTGCTGGTGATCGCGGCGCTGCTGCTGGTCGCGAACACGATCCGCCTCGCGGCGTTCGCGCGACGCCGGGAGATCGGCATCATGCGACTGGTCGGCGCCTCCACGCTCTACATCGCGCTGCCGTTCCTCCTCGAGGCGGTGGTGACGGCCGTCATCGGCGTGGCACTGGCGGGGCTGGCGGTCGGCGCCTTCATGAGGTTCCAGGTCCAGGGCCATCTGAGCACCGACCTGAGCTTCATCCCGTGGGTCGACATGCACGACTACTGGCTCTCGCTGACCGTGATCGCGATCCTCGGCCCGTTGCTCACGTTGATCCCGACACTCGTACTGGCCCGCAAATACCTCAAAGTGTGAGCTCGGTCGGTTAGCGTCGCGGGTGTTCACCTTCCCCGAACACCCGAAGGCTCACGGTGCGACTCTTCCCCGCCACCGCCCGCCGGCGCCTGGCCGTTGTCTGTACGGCCGGGGCTCTCGTCCTGGGCGCCGCGTCCACTCCGCTCGCGCAGGCCGACGTCAAGCATCTGCGTCATCAGCAGAGCCAGGCCCAGCACTCGGTCCACCAGGCCAAGGCCGATCTCGACGAGTCGAGCAAGCAGACCGCCGCGGCCGCGGCTGCGCTGAACCGCTCGCGCGACCGGCTGCGCGCGGCGCGACACGACCTGCACGTGGCCAAGCGCCACGTGCAGGCGGCCCGGGCGCGCCTCGTGCAGATCAAGCACCAGCTCGCGAAGGCCCAGGTCCGGCTCGCGACGGCCGAGGCCAACCTGGCGCGCGGCCAGCAGGCCGCCACCGACCAGCGCGCCACCCTGGTCCACACCGTCACCTCGCTCTACGAGCAGGGCGATCCTCAGCTCGTCGGGATGATGTCGCTCCTCCAGTCGGTGTCCCCGGCCGACCTGACCGCTCGCGACGCCAACAACAGCTTCGTGCTCTCCTCCCAGGACCAGGCCCTCGACGGGCTGAAGGCGACCGCCGTACTCCTCCAGGTGCAGACCGAGCAGCTCGCCCAGGCCCGGGACCGGGTGGCGCGCAAGCAGGCCGAGGCCGACGCGAAGCTCCTGGAGGAGAAGCACTACAGGCAGCAGGCTGCGGCGGCCCGCGACCGCGTCGCGAAGAGCGTGCGTGAGCACAAGCGGGCCTGGGCGATGGCCCTGGCCGCGCGTGCGCACGACGCCCGCGTCCTGGCCCGCTCGAAGGTCGCCGCAGCACGCGTCCACCGCCGCCTGATGGCCGAGATCGCCCGCGAGCACCACCGCGGCGGCGGCTACAAGGGCCCCACCGGCGGCCTGCTGATGCGCCCGGTGAACGGGCCGATCACCTCCGGCTACGGCTACCGGATCAACCCCGTCATGCACTACTACGGACTCCACGACGGCGACGACTTCGGCGCCGCGTGCGGGACGCCGATCTGGGCCGCCGGCCGCGGGCACATCCTGTCGGAGTACTACTCCTCGGTGTGGGGTCACCGGCTGTTCCTCAACCTCGGCCTGATCAACGGCAAGAACGTCACCGTGATCTACAACCACCTGTCGGCGTACCGGACCCATGTCGGACAGGGCGTGGCGCGCGGCCAGGTGGTCGGGTTGATCGGTACGACGGGCTGGTCGACCGGCTGCCACACGCACATGACGGTGATGGTCAACGGCGTGGCCGTGAACCCCGCTCCGTGGATCGGCTGAGCGCGCCCCGGCTGGTCGACCTCTGCCCTCGCTGGTCGAGCTCGTCGAGACCAACTGATTCGCTGCCGCGAACGCCCCCCTGAAACAATGGCGCCATGCCGAAGGAGCAGGGGCGCAAGATGATCGCGCAGAACCGCAAGGCGCGACACGACTACCACGTGGAGGACACGTGGGAGGCCGGGCTCGTGCTGATGGGGACCGAGGTGAAGTCCCTGCGGCAGGGCCGGGCCACGCTCGTCGACGGTTTCGCCGAGGTCGACGCCCACGAGGTCTGGCTGCACGGCGTCCACATCCCCGAGTACACGCAGGGCACCTGGACCAACCACGCCTCGCGCCGCCGCCGCAAGCTGCTGCTCAACAAGTCGGAGATCGCCAAGATCGAGCGCAAGATCGGTGACAAGGGCTACACCCTGATCCCGCTCTCGCTCTACTTCAAGGACGGTCGCGCGAAGGTCGAGATCGGGCTGGCCAAGGGCAAGAAGTCCTACGACAAGCGGCACGCCCTCGCCGACCGTCAGGCCGAGCGCGAGAAGCAGCAGGCGATCGGGCGCCGGGCCAAGGGCCACACCGACTGATGCCGGTCGACGTCGTACGACGTACCGACCCGGCCGCAGTGTCCGCGCTGCTGGCAGGGGTCCCGGAATGGTTCGGGATCCCCGAGGCCAATGCGGCCTACGTCGCGGATGCCGCGCGACTCCCGTCGTACCTTGCCGTCGACGGCGGCGACGTGGTCGGCGCTGCGCTGCTCACCGAGCACTTCCCGCTGTCGCGCGAGCTGCACCTGCTCGTCGTTCGCCGCGAGCGGCACCGGCAGGGCATCGGGCGGTTGCTGGTGGACGCGATCCAGAGCGACCTGCGGGCGGCAGGAGTGAGGCTTCTGGAGGTGCACACCGTCGGACCGTCGCACGAGAGCGAGGGTTACGCCGGGACCCGAGCGTTCTACGAGTCGGTGGGGTTCGTCGCGATGAACGAGCTGCAGCGCATCGACTGGAGTGGCCCGACGCTGATCCTGGTCAAGCCGCTGTGAACCTGGATCCGGTCGCCTTCGCCGCGGAGCTCGGGCTGCCGGGGCTGTTCGACGTGCACACGCACTTCCTCCCACCCCGGGTGATGGCGAAGGTGCGCGAGCAGTTCGACACCGCCGGTCCGTTGATCGGGCGCCCTTGGCCGCTCCACTACCGCGGTGACGACGAGGCACTGGTCGAGACGCTGCGCGGCTTCGGCGTACGACGGTTCTCGGCGCTGGCCTATGCCCACCGGCCGGGGATGGCGGAGTTCCTCAACGACTGGGCCTTCGCCTTCGCCGACCGCACGCCCGGCTGCCTGCGCAGCGCCACGTTCTACCCCGAGCCCGAGGCGCCGCTCTACGCTGCCGAGCGGATCGCCGCCGGTGCGGAGATCTTCAAGATCCACGTCCAGGTCGGCGCCTTCGACGTCCGAGACCCGCTGCTGGCCGACGTCTGGGGCGTGCTCGAGGACTCCGGGACACCGGTCGTCATCCATGCCGGATCGGGCCCCGTCGGCACGGCGTTCACCGGTCCGGGACCGGTCGCCGACCTCCTGGCCCGGCACCCTCGGCTTGCCCTGGTGATCGCCCACCTCGGCGCCCCGGAGTACGCCGAGTTCGTGGCGCTCGCGGAAGCCTACGAACGGGTCTGCGTCGACACCACGATGGTGTTCACCGACTTCTTCGACGAGCTGGGCGCCGGGTTCCCGCGCGGCCTCGTGCCCCGGCTGCTCGACCTCCAGCCGAAGGTGCTGCTGGGCTCCGACTTCCCGAACATCCCCTACGCCTACGACAGCCAGCTCAGGGGGTTGACCGGGCTCGAGCTGGGCGACGACTGGCTGCGCGCGGTCTGCTGGGAGAACGGCGAGCGGATCTTCGGGGCCGTCGACGACCGCGGGGCGGACCCCGCCCGCAGCGCTCCGTAGGTTGCCGAGAGCTTGCCCGCGGTCCGGGCCGAGCCGGTGAACTTGGCGTAGCTCCACTTCGCGTTCGCGCGCGTGTTGAACGAGTCGCCGTACCACTCGGCTCGGATCCGGATCGGGATGCCGGCCAACCGCTTGCTGCCCTGGATGAAGGCCCCGGCGCCGCTCTTCTTGTTCAGCGGCACGCAGGACGTCGTGGAGTCGTAGCCCCAGTGGCCGTGGACGTGGAACTGTGCCCGGAAGTAGAGGCACTGGCCCTTCTTGTTGGGGCCCACGGCGGCGCCGTACAGAGCCTTCTGGCTGGGCCGGTAGAGGGCCACGTGATGCACGTGGCGCTTGGCCTTGAACAGCTTGCCGAGCACCCACGCCTGCACCTTGACCCGCTTCGCGGCGCCGTTCGCCGCGACCGTCGCATCGCCGTCGAAGATCCCGACGAAGGCGGCGTTGACCGACATGGCCAGGCGCATCGACAGCCGGCCGTGGCTGTCGGGGCGGTGGTGCTTGAGGAAGTAGAGCTTCCCGTCCGGCGTGACGGCCCAGAGCTCGAGCTGGGAGGTGGACTTGTGGCCGTGCAGGGTGACGGTGACCGTCGCCTTCTTGCCGTAGCGGTAGTGGCCCTTGCTGACCGCCACCGAGAGGCTGGCCCGCGGCCGGTTGCGGGGCGTGACCACCTGGAGGGCGTACTGCGACTCGGCCTGGACGTCGAAGGTGACGGCGTAGAGCGTGGTCGCGCCGAAGGCCAGCCCGCCGTCGACCACCTCGGCGTCCGGGTCGTCGAAGCGGTAGGTGCCCAGGCGGGTGCCGGAGCCGTTGGGGTAGAAGACCACGCCGTCGGTGGTGCCGAAGGCGATCAGGTCGTCGGAGGACCGCATGGCCACGGCGTTCGTGGCGTGGGAGACCGCGTAGCTGTGGGTCTGGGTCAGGTCGGCGGTGGCGAACTGGCGGTGGTCACCGGTGACCGCGGTGGCCCCGTCGTGGCTCAGCGCCAGGGAGGAACCGTTGACGTCCGACGCCGAGATCGGGGTGACGGACGGGGCGGGCAGACCCGTCACGGAGTACTTGTAGAGCGCAGCCGGGGACAGGCCGCGGTCGCCGGCGAAGAACGTGTCGGGCACCGCCGGGCTGGAGGTGAGCCGGGGGTTGTAGACGGTGCTGCCGGTGTCGTAGAGGGTGCCGGTGGCCGGGTCGAGGGCCACCAGGTCCGCCCACTGGGTGTCGCACGTCGCGGCGTACCAGACCAGGCCCGCGGTGTAGGCGACGTCGAGAGGGCAGGTGCTCGTGCCCGTCGGGAACGTCGTCACCGCCCCGGCGGCGAACGGGTCGGCGGTGTCGACCTGGGCGATCTCGTCGGCTCCGGTGAGCGCGATGTAGAGCTCCGAGCCGTCGTCGCTCAGCGTCATCCCGTTCGCACCCGGGAGACCCTCGAGGGTGCCGACGGGCTTGCCGGCGAGGTCGGTGACGACGACGGTGCCGCTGTCCTGGCTGATGAAGACGTGGCCGTGCGACTGGTCCACGGCCATCTCGGCGAAGCCGCTGAGCCCGACATCGCGCGAGGCGTCCGCGTGCGCGGTGGCCGTGGGCAGGGCCAGGCCCGCGCAGAGGAGGGCCAGCAGGGCCAGGGTGGTTCGGCGCACGGAGAGCTCCCGAGAGGTGGTCGACGGTGGGGGCGGCAGGAGCGTACGGCGAAACCCGCGCCCGCGTGGACGAACCGCCGATCTCGTTGCGCGAGGGAATCCGAATCGTCACCGGGACGTTGCGCCCCGTAGACTGGAGGCACAACTCAAGAGGGGCTGATCGGTTTCGACTTGGGACGTCAGTTCCAGGGGAAGCGGGTCGAGAAGCCGACGTCATCTCGTAAACGTTCGTCGGGAACCTATAACTGCCAACAACACGCGCAGTAACTTCGCTCTCGCTGCCTGAGCAGTGACCGAAGGGTCTGACCGGGCACCTGCCTTCGTCCCGGACCCAGGCCTCATCTAGAAGGCTTGCTGGCCGCTCTCTGTCAGGAGGGGCGGTCGGGACTTCATCCTGACTGGGCCTGTCGGCGACGTGTCAGTGCGAGCGCCGGGGCCGAGAAAACGACATCACCGACTGCACCCGGAGAAGACCTGGTTCGATGCTCGAGGACGCGGGTTCGATTCCCGCCAGCTCCACCACTCACCACGACCACGAGATCCCGGTGGCTGCGCCGCACCCCGTGCGGACCGGCCACCGGGATCTGGTGTCGGTCGACCGCTGCGTCAGCGGTGGAGGGCGTCGAAGGCCTGGAACACCATGTACGCCGGCCAGAAGACGCCCTCGAAGATCGCGTAGACGTGCGCCCAGAACCCGTCCGCCTGCTGCCAGAACCAGAACCACGCCCCGAAAATGCCCAGGCCGTAGATCGCGCCGCTCCCGGCGACGACGCTGTTGTTCCCGGACCTGGCCATCACGTGCTCCTCTCCCTACGGCGACGGCCGAGCGGCGGGGGACACCGCTCGGCCTGACCTCCAGGCTTGCCCACGCGGGAGCCCGCGTCCAGGGTCCAAGGTCGGTACCGGCATCGTGAGGCGTGTCCGGCGAGTGGGCCTTACCGTGGCGTCATGGAACGCGGGATGCGTGTTCTGCTCGATCGCCGCAGGGGAGACGCCGGCCGAGGTCGTGCTCGACGAGCCGGACTTCGTGGCGTTCCTCGACGCGCGCCCGGTGTTCAAGGGACACACCCTGCTCGTCCCCCGCGAGCACGTGGTCACCCTGCCCGACCTCCCGGCCGGCCTGCGCGACGGCTTCCTCGAGGCTGCCCAGCGGCTGGCACGGGCGGTCGTCGACGGGCTCGGGGCGCAGGGGAGCTTCGTGGCGATGAACAACGTGGTGAGCCAGTCGGTCGCCCACCTGCACCTGCACGTCGTCCCGCGGACCAAGGGTGACGGGCTGCGCGGCTTCTTCTGGCCACGCACGACCTACGACGACGGCGAGGCCGCCGGGTACGCCGACCGGCTCCGCGGGGTCCTCGCCCCACCCGATGTCAGGAAAAGTTGACAAACGAACAAACCGTCAGGTTTACTTGACACAGTGAACGACGCCACCGAGCTCTCCGAGTCCGCAGCGAGCAACGATCCCGCCCAGGGACTCGCCGCAGTCCGAGCACTCCGTGCGCTGGCCGACCGCCTCGAGGCGGTGCAGGTGCGCAACGCACGCGAGCAGGGCTGGAGCTGGCAGGCGATCGCCGACGTGCTGCAGGTCAGCCGCCAGGCGGTTCACCAGAAGCACTCCCGCGACTGACGCGGGAGCCACAGACTCTCGAAGGAGCCACCCATGCAGTCCCGATTCGACACCGAAGCCAGGATCGCGGTCGCCCAGGCGGCCGACATCGCCCGCGAGCTGGGCCACACCGAGGTCGGTCCCGACCACCTCCTCCTCGGCCTGCTCGCCAACGCCCGGGGGACGGCGTACGCCGCCCTCACCGACCACGGTCTGCGGCTCGACGCCGCACGCGAGATCGTGGCCGCCCAGCACGTCGACCCCGTCGACGAGCCCGACGCCGACCCCGACACCGACCCCGCTCCCACGTCGTACGACGAGGACCGCGAGGCCCTGCGGGCGATCGGCATCGACCTCGACCGCGTCCGCGACGCGGTCCGGACCAACCTCGGTCAGGACCTCGCCGACGGCTGGGCCTCCCGGCCCGAGCGCGGTCGGCGCGGCCGGCGCGGCGAGCGCGGCGAGCGCGGCGAGCGCGGCCGCGGTCGCGGCCGGCACCACCACGACCACCACGACCGCGAGGGCCGAGGCCGTCGTGGTCCCCGCAGCCGCCGCGGCGACGGCCCGCGCTTCTCGCGCGAGCTCCGCGGCCTGCTGCGCGACGTACGACGGTCGGTCCTCGTCGACCGGTTCGACGACGGCCGCGCCGCCCGGCGTGACGTCCCCGGCCTGTCCGGCGCGCGGCTCCTGGTCGCGCTGACCCGGTCCGCGGACCCCGTCGTCCAGGCCGTGCTCGCCGGAGCGACCGACCCCGACGGCCTGCGGACGCAGGCCGAGGCGGCGGTCACCGGCACCACCGTCTGACCCCACACCACCGCGACCGCCCGGACGTCCTCGTCCGGGCGGTCCGTCGCGTCCGGGCCCGCTCCGCCCGGCGTACGACGGCGCCCGAGCGGGCTCTACAGTGGCCGATGGCCGATCCCTCCGGGCCCCGGCCGTCACCGTCACCAGCCGACGAGGAGCAGATCATGGGTCGCTTCGACGGGCGTGTCGCCGTCGTCACCGGAGCCGCACGCGGGATCGGGTTCGGCATCGCCACCCGCTTCGCCGAGGAGGGCGCCTCCGTCGCGGTCCTCGACCTCGACGCCGACCAGGCCTCCGAGGCGGCCGGCAGCCTGCCCCTGGCCGAGGGCGCGAGCTCGCTCGGGCTCGCCTGCGACGTCAGCGACGCCGCGTCGGTGCAGAGCGCCGTCGACCGGGTCGCCGCCGATCTCGGTGGCCTCCACATCCTGGTCAACAACGCCGGGGTCACCCGCGACAACCTGCTGTTCAAGATGAGCGACGACGACTGGGACATGGTGATGGGCGTCCACCTCCGGGGCGCCTTCCTGATGACCCGGGCGGCGCAGAAGCACTTCGTCGAGCAGAAGTACGGCAAGGTCGTCTGCCTGTCCAGCGTCTCCGCGCTGGGCAACCGGGGCCAGGCCAACTACGCCGCGGCCAAGATGGGCATCCAGGGGTTCGTCCGCACCCTCGGCATCGAGCTCGGCCCCTTCGGCGTGACCGCCAACGCGATCGCCCCCGGCTTCATCGCCACCGACATGACCGACGCCACCGCAGCCCGGGTGGGCATGCCGGTCGACGACTTCCGCAAGGCGGCCGCCGAGCGCAACCCGGTGCGGCGGGTCGGCTTCCCCGAGGACATCGCCGCCGCCGCTGCGTTCCTGTGCAGCGACGAGGCGTCCTACATCACCGGGCAGACGCTCTACGTCGACGGGGGCGCCACGCTTGTCTGAGCCCGAGACCCGGCTCGGCCGGACGCCCGGCATGAAGCCGCTGCACGCCGTGGTGGGGGGCCTCTTCGCGCTGCTGTGGATCGGCGTCCTGGCGTTCGTGCTCCTCCACGGCAGGGACGAAGGCTCCTCGGTGGACGTCTACTCCGAGCTGCCGCCCGGCTTCACGGCTGCCCTCCACGCGCAGGGCGTGACCTACACCGGCCTGTCGCCGGTTGCCGGCGGCATCGTCGACCAGGTGCTCGCGCACGCGCCGGCGGGCTCCTCGGCACCGAGCGGGGTCGACCCGATCGTGCTACGGACCTCGCTGAGCGATCCCGCGCACCAGCTCACCGACCGCGCGGCGCTGATGGTGGTGGTGCCCCAGTCGGCGTCACAGTCGGCGTCACCGTCGGCGTCACCGTCGGCCTCGGGAGCCGGGGGCTCGGTCTACGTCGCCTTCCTGGACCCCACGACGTACCAAGTCCTGACCTCGCTGACCTACGACGGCGCGGCCGCGTCGGGGTGACGCTCGTCACCTCGACGGCGTGGCCTTCGCGATCCAGTTGGGATCGTCCTTCACACTGGTGCGGACCCCGGCCCCAGCACCTGATGGAGAGTTCCTTGCGACGCCTTGCCCTGACCCTGTCCGCCCTCACGGCGACAGGCCTGATGCTGACCGCGTGCGGCGGGTCGTCGAGCTCGACCCCGGCGGCCGACCCGCAGAAGGTCGCGAGCGGAACGACCGTCACCCAGGTGTGGCCGCTGACCGGCCTGCAGGTCTCGTCGGGCAAGTCCGCCGAGCTCGACCACCCCGTCCTGGTGGCCAAGATGGACAACACCGTCTCCAGCCAGCCGCAGGTCGGGCTGAGCAAGGCCGACCTCGTCGTCGAGGAGCTGGTCGAGGGTGGGCTGACCCGCCTCGCCGCGTTCTACTACTCCGACATCCCCGACAACGCCGGGCCGATCCGGTCGATGCGGGCCAGCGACATCCCCGTGGTCTCGCCGGTGCACGCCTCGATGGTGACCAGCGGCGCGGCCGGCCGCACGATCGCGCTGATCAAGGCCGCGGGCATCCCGTTCTACTCCGAGGGCTCCAAGGGCTTCTACCGCTCCAGCCAGCGCTTGGCCCCCTACAACCTCTTCGCCCACCTCAACGAGGTCGCGGCGCAGGCCAAGGCCAAGCCGGCCACGCCCCCCGACTACCTCACCTGGGGCTCCGACGCCGACCTGCCCAAGGGCAAGAAGGCGACCACCATCGGTGCGCAGTTCTCCGGCGGTCACACCACCCAGTGGCAGTTCACCAACGGCAGCTACCACAACCTCAACAGCAACGCGCCCGCCGGCGACCAGTTCCCGGCGACCAACGTGCTGGTCCTGCGGGTCAGGGAGGGCAACGCGGGCTATCTCGACCCGGCCGGCAACCCGGTCCCCAAGACGCTGCTCACCGGCAAGGGCAACGCTCTGCTCTTCCACAACGGCCGGGTGGTCTTCGCGAACTGGCAGAAGGGCAAGGCCGCCTCCCCGATCTCGCTGACCACCAAGAAGGGCGGCGTGCTGAAGGTCCCCGCCGGTCACACCTGGATCGAGCTGGTGCCCGTCGACGGCGGCAAGGTCAGCTTCAAGAAGTAGGCCCCGCCGAGGGCGTCGCCGGCAGCGGCACGCCCTGGTCGGCCAAGGATCTCAGGCCGGCCAGGATGAAGCCGATCGCCAGCTCCACGCGTTCGGCCGCGGCGTCCGCGTCGTCGGCCGTCGAGACGCTGGCGCCGGACGACGACAGCGCGCCGAAGAAGATCCGCGCGAAGGTGTGCTCGAGCTCGTCGCCGAGCTCCCAGTCGCCCGAGCTCAGCACGGCGCGCACGATGTCGAGGACGTAGGCGAAGGTGGAGCGCTCCTCCTGCTCGCGGAACCGCTCGTAGCCGAGCACCGACGGGCCGTCCTGGATCACGATCCTGCTGTACGACGGCTGCCGCACCACCTCGAGGAACGCCCGGAGACCCGCCAGCGCCTTCTCCCACGGATCGCGGTCGCCCCCGATCGCCTCCTGGATCGACTGGGCCCCGGCCGACTCGACCCGCTCGAAGACCGCCTCGAAGAGCGCCTGCTTGCCGGAGTAGTGGTGGTAGAGCGCACCCTTGGTGACGTCGGCCCCGGCCACGATCGCGTCGAGCGACGTGGCGGCGTACCCGTGCTCGGTGAAGAGCTGCTCGGCCACGTCGACGAGAGCCCGCCGCGTGGAGGCCGAGAACTGCGCCCGGCGGCTGGTCCCCGGTGGGTGCGGGACCTTGGCCACGAGTCGCGCCCGAGTGCTCTTCGTCATCGGCGCAGTCTAGAGGGGGCGGCGCGCTGCGGTCGTCCGTCGCCGGGACGGTTCAGGGTTCCCTGAGGTGTCCCTAGGTAATTCCTAGATATCCGTGCTAGAACATGTCCGGCCCCCTCCGGGGATGCCGTCACCGGTTGCGACCCTGGGAGTACGTATGCGATCTCTGGTACGCCGGACCGTGGCTACCACGGCCGTCCTCGTCTGTGCCGTCGCACCACTGACGGCCTGCGGCGGCGACGACGACAAGACGATCACCGTCCTGGCGGCGTCGTCCCTGACCGGGACATTCACCGACCTGGCGGCCCAGTTCGAGAAGGACCACCCGGGGGTGAAGGTGAAGCTGGCGTTCGACTCCTCGGCCACCTTGGCTCAGCAGGCCGCGGGCGGGGCGCCGGCCGACGTCCTGGCGACGGCCGACACCACCACCATGGACAGCGCCAAGTCGGCGCTGTCGTCGACGCCCGAGGACTTCGCGACGAACGTGATGGTGCTGGTCACCCCGACTGCCAACCCTGCCGGCATCACCAGGTTCGCCGATCTGAACTCCGGCAAGGTCAAGTACGTCGTCTGCGTCGACACCGCCCCCTGCGGCAAGGTCGCAGGGGCGCTCCTCGCGCAGGACCACATCACGACCAAGCCGGTGAGCACCGAGGTCGACGTGAAGAGCGTCCTGGCCAGGGTGACCGAGGGTGAGGCAGATGCCGGGATCGTCTACACCACGGACGCGGTGGCAGCCGGCGACTCTGTTGCGAAGATCGCGATTCCGGGCTCGTCCAAGCAGACCACCACGTACCCGATCGCCACCCTGGACCAGTCCAAGCAATCGGACCTGGCCGCGAAGTTCGTTGCCCTGGTCATGTCCAGTCAGGGACAGCAGGTACTCCACGACGCCGGTTTCGGTGCCCCGTGAGATGACGGCACGCAGTTCGGACCGGTCATGGGGACGCATCGCAGCGGCGCCTGCGAGCCGCGGTTCCCTGGGCAGGCTGCCGTTGGTGCTGCTGATCCCTGCCGGGCTGGCTTCGGCGCTGCTCGTCGTGCCGACCGTCAGCCTGGTCGTGCAGACCCCCTGGAGCGACTTCCTCCGTCAGGTGACCCAGCCGGCCGTGCTGCAGGCCCTGTGGCTGACGTGTCTCGCCTCCGTCGCCACGGTGATCGCCTGTCTCCTGCTCGGGACACCACTGGCGTGGCTGCTGGCCCGCGTCGACTTCCGGGGAAGGTCGCTGCTGCGGGCGGCCGTCACGGTCCCGCTGGTCCTGCCGCCCGTGGTCGCAGGGGTGGCGCTCGTGACCACTCTCGGTCGGACCGGCCTGATCGGTCGCTGGCTCTACGACTGGTTCGGTCTGACCTTGCCCTACACCACGGCAGCCGTGGTGATTGCGCACACGTTCGTGTCGATCCCCTTCTACGTGCTCAGCGTGGAGGGCGCCTTGCGGGCCGCGGGAGAGGAGCTCGACCTGGTCGCGGCCACGCTCGGCGCGGACCGCTGGACGACCTTCCGTCGTGTTTCCTTGCCGCTGGCGATCCCCGGCGTGGTCGCCGGAGCGGCCCTGGCCTGGGCCCGCTCGCTCGGCGAGTTCGGTGCCACCATCACCTTCGCCGGCAACTACCCTGGCACTACCCAGACCATGCCATCGAAGATCTACACGGAGCTGCAGTCGCAGCCCGACGTCGCCCGCACGCTGAGCATGATCCTGCTCGTCGTGTCCATCGGCGTGCTCGCACTTCTTCGCAACCGCTGGCTGACGCGTCCGTGAGCGGCCTGCGGGCGCGGCTCGTCGTGGCCGGTCGGCTCGAGGTCGAGCTCACGGCAGAGTCCGGCGAGGTGGTGGCCGTCATCGGTCCGAACGGGGCCGGAAAATCGACCCTGCTCGCGGCGCTCGCCGGACTGGAGGCAGCCGAAGGGGAGGTGGTCGTGGGCGGCGAGTCGTGGACCGACCCGCCACTGAGCGTTCAGGATCGGCGGGTCGGGCTGGTCTTCCAGTCCGGCCTGCTGTTCCCGCATCTCACGGCCCTCGACAACGTCGCCTTCGGACCCCGCTCGCGCGGGTTGGACCGTGCCCCCGCCGACGCGCTCGCTCGGTCTTGGCTCGAACGGTTCGGCATCGCAGACCTGGAGTCGCGCCGTCCCGGTGAGCTGTCCGGAGGTCAGGCGCAGCGCGTGGCCATTGCCCGGGCACTCGCCGGGGAGCCCGTGCTGCTCCTCATGGACGAGCCCTTCAGCGGCCTCGACGCCACCGTGGCTTCGACGCTGCGCCTCGAGCTCGCCCGTCATCTCGCGGCCTACGACGGCGTGTGCCTGCTCGTGACCCACGACGCCATCGATGCGTTCACCCTCGCCGATCGGGTGCTGGTGCTCGATGAGGGCCAGGTCGTCCAGAGCGGCAGCCCGCGGGACGTGGCGGCGAGACCGCGCACCGAGCATGTGGCCCGGCTCGTCGGACTCAACGTGCTGCGCGACGGCGGCGATTTCCTCGCGTTCGCGCCCGGTGTGGTCACCGTGTCGCTCAGCGAACCCGAGGGGTCGCCGCGCCACCGCTGGCGGGGGGCGATCACCCAGGTGGCCGTGCACGGTACCTCCGTGCGCCTGCTCGTCACCGGCACCCGGGACGTGCTCGCCGACGTCACGCCGGAAGCGGTCAGCGAGCTCACCCTGAACCCGGGTCGCGAGGTGTGGGTGTCGGTGAAGGAGTCGGCGATCACCCGCTACGCGGCCGACGAGTGAGTGGAGCGACCAGGGATCCGGGCCTCGGTACGGCGGGGCGTCGGTGGCCCTATCCTGACCGGGTGGTCGACTACCTGCGGATCGGTGAGGTGGCCCAGCGGGTGGGGGTCAGCGTCGACACCCTGCGCCGGTGGGAGGCCGACGGACGCATCACCTTCGAGCGCCGGGGCAACCAGCGGGTGCTGCCGGCCAGTGAGCTGGCCGGGTTCCTGACCTCGCTGTCGGGCAGCGACAAGACCTCGAGCGCGCGCAACCGCTTCACCGGGATCGTCGTCGGCGTCGAGCGCGACGGGGTGATGGCCAAGGTCGAGCTGGCCTGTGGCGACTATCGCGTGGTCTCGCTGATGAGTCGCGAGGCCGCCGACGACATGGGTCTCGAGCCCGGCGTCGCCGCCACCGCGGTGGTGAAGTCGACCAGTGTGATGGTCGAGGTAGGACGCTAGGTCACGACGGAGTCGTGACCCAGCGTCCCGGCGAGCGCCGCAGCGAGTCGGCTCGCCAGGCGGCCTGAGGGTGTTCGCCGGAGCAGCGGGCCCGGCCCGCCCAGGGCGTGGGCGGACTCACAGCCCTGGTGGAGCTCTGGGACCGCCATTCCATACCCTGAGTACGTACTATCGGTATGTAACCTCGGGCGTACCTCCCTCGTCCGGGGGACCCGGAGAGAGGAGACCGCCATGACCTGGACCACCGTGCACCGCCGGGGAGACGTCCTCCGCGCCGTCACCGAGGCAGCCGACGAGCGCCGGGACGGCGTCCTGCCCATGGACGTGACCGGGGTCCGCGAGACCTTCGGCGACCAGCTCACGCTGCTCGCCGCCCTCCAGCTGCGCTGGCACACCCGCCTGTCCGGCCACCTCGAGCGCGCTCTGCTCGACCGTCCGGCCGACCTCGAGCAGGCCGTCGTAGGGGCCTGGCACGCCACCGCCGACGAGCTGCCCGGGACCCGGCTGGTCCTCGACCACTACCGCGCCGAGCCGCTGGACGACGCGATGGCCGGCGTGCTGGCGACGTCGGTCGCCAAGGAGCGGATCCTGCTGGCGGGCATGGCCGGGCTGGCCGGCGAGCGCAGCGAGGACACCGTCGCCGCGGGGCGCGCGCTCGAGGAGCGGGCCCGGGCGAGCCATCGCCGGCCACCGGCTCCCGAGGAGCGTCGCGGACCCGGGTTCCTGCAGCGGCTCCGAGGCCGTGGTGCGGCCTGACCGTCTTCCGGCTACGGGCTACGGCGGGCATGCTGGACCCATGTCGGAGATCCGGGCGGGGATGCTGCTGCTGGCCTCACCCGAGCTCCTCGATCCCAACTTCACCGACACCGTGGTGCTGCTCCTCGACGCCGACGAGGACGGCGCGATGGGCGTGGTCCTCAACCGGCCGTCGCCGGTGCCGGTGATCTCGGTCCTGGCCGACTGGGGCGACATCGTGGCCGAGCCGGAGGTGCTGTTCCGGGGCGGTCCGGTCTCGCCCGAGGGGGCGCTGGCCGTGGCCCTGGTGCGCGATCCCGACGAGGTCCCGGCCGGGCTGCGCCCCGTGACCGACCGGCTGGCGCTCGTCGACCTCGACGGCGAGGTGACCGCCCTCGATGCCGCGGTCGACGAGGTCCGGATCTTCGCCGGGTACGCCGGCTGGGGTGCCGGCCAGCTCGAGGGGGAGATCGCCGGCGGCGACTGGTACGTCGTACCGGCTCTGCCTCCGGACGCGTTCCGCGCCGACCCCACGGAGCTCTGGCGCGACGTGATGCGCCGTCAGCCGGGTGAGCTCGCCTGGCACGTCAACAGGCCCGTCGACCCTGAGCTCAACTGACCTCGCGCTGACGTAGGGTGGACCGGTGCCCGAGATCGGATTCGCGACCCAGACCGCCGTCGACGAGCGGGTCGACGAGCGCACCGTCCCGACCGACGAGGGCGACCACGAGCGGTTCAGCCACTACGTCGACAAGCACAAGCTGACCGAGGCCATGGTGATGGGCACCCCGGTCGTCGCCCTCTGCGGCAAGGTCTGGGTGCCGAGCCGGGCGCCGGAGAAGTTCCCGGTCTGTCCCGACTGCAAGGAGATCTGGGAGTCGATGAAGCCCGGCGGCGAGGGCGGCTCGGGGGACGGGGCCGAGTGACCGGACGGCCACCTCCCGGTCCAGCCGTCCCTCCGACTCCCGCACTCACTCCGGCCTGGCCGGAGCGCGCAGCGTGGGGTACGGCGCCGCTGCTGCGTGCGTGGCAGACCGCCGCGCTCACCGACTACGTCGCCCGCATGCCGCGCGACTACCTCGCCGTCGCGACACCCGGCGCCGGCAAGACGACCTTCGCGCTGTCGGCGGCCGCCGAGCTGCTCGGCCGCCGGATCGTCGACCGGATCATCGTGGTGGCGCCGACCGAGCACCTCAAGCTGCAGTGGGCCGAGGCGGCGGCGCGAGCCGGCGTACCGCTCGACCCGACGTACTCCGCCGGCTCGGGCAGGACCTCTGCCGACTTCGTCGGCGTCGCGGTCACCTACGCCGGCGTCGCGGTGAACCCCCTGGCGATGCGCATCCGCACCGAGCGCTTCAAGACGCTGGTGATCCTCGACGAGGTGCACCACGCCGGTGACGCGCTGTCGTGGGGCGAGGCGGTGCGCGAGGCGTTCGAGCCGGCGACCCGGCGGCTGGCGTTGACCGGCACGCCGTTCCGCTCCGACATCAACCCGATCCCCTTCGTCACCTATGCGCCCGGGGCCGACGGAGTCCCGCGCTCGGTGGCCGACTTCACCTACGGCTACGGCCACGCGCTGGCCGACCACGTCGTACGCCCGGTGCTGTTCATGGCCTACTCCGGCGACCTGGCCTGGCGGACCCGCGCCGGCGACGAGGTGGCAGCGCGGCTCGGCGAGCCGATGACCAAGGACCTCGGCGCCCAGGCGCTGCGGACGGCACTCGACCCGGCGGGGGAGTGGATGCCGTCGGTGCTGGCGGCCGCGGACCGGCGCCTGACCGAGGTACGCCGACACGTCCCCGACGCCGGCGGTCTGGTGATCGCCACCGACCAGGACTCCGCTCGTGCCTACGCCGCGCTGCTGAAGAGGATCAGCGGGGAGGCTCCCACGGTGGTGCTCTCCGACGAGAAGGCCGCGTCCAAGAAGATCTCCGCGTTCACCGACTCCGAGCAGCGCTGGATGGTGGCCGTGCGGATGGTGAGCGAGGGGGTCGACGTGCCGCGGCTCGCCGTCGGCGTCTACGCCACCGCGATCTCCACGCCGCTCTTCTTCGCCCAGGCGGTCGGGCGCTTCGTCCGCGCGCGAGCCCGGGGCGAGACGGCGTCGGTGTTCCTGCCGTCGGTGCCGCACCTGCTCGGCTTCGCCGCCGAGATGGAGGTCGAGCGCGACCACGTGCTCGGGCGCCGGATCACCGACGAGTCCGACCTCTTCGCGGCCGAGCAGGACCTCCTCGACCGGGCGAACGCCGACGTCGGCGCCTCCGACGAGCTCGAGGGCACCTGGCAGGCCCTCGGCTCGCAGGCGCGCTTCGACCGTGTGGTCTACGACGGCGGCGAGTTCGGCCACGCCGGCGAGGTGTCGGTCGGCTCCGAGGAGGAGATGGACTTCCTGGGCATCCCCGGCCTGCTCGAGCCCGACCAGGTGCGCGAGCTGCTGCACCACCGCCAGCGCTCGCGTCGTACGACGGCAGCCGAGGCGCCCGTCGAGCGGCAGGTGTCCACCCACGAGCAGCTGGCCATCCTGCGCCGCGAGCTGAACGGTCTCGTCGCCGCCTGGCACCACCGCACCGGCCAGGCTCACGGCGTCACCCACTCCGCCCTCCGCAAGGAGCTCGGCGGCCCCGCCGCCGCGATCGCCAACTCCGAGCAGCTCCACGCCCGGATCAACCGCCTCCGCGAGTGGGCGTCGCGCTCTGCGGGATAGTCGGCGACTACCGACCGGCGGCCTCGAAGCCGCGGGCGCCGGCGGCCGGGCGGGGAGCGACGTCGCGCGGGCGGTCGACCGCGTGGCCGTCGGTGCAGCGCAGCTCGGCATGGACCGGCTCGCCGCAGCCGACATGGGTGAACGCGACCGGAGGGCCCTCCGGGTCGGCCAGGTAGCGATCACCCCAGTCGGCGATGGCCACCAGCACGGGATAGAGGTCGAACCCCTTCTCGGTGAGCCGGTACTCCTGCCGCGCACGCTCGCCCGGGTCCTGGTAGGGCTCTCGTCGGAGCACGCCCTGCTCGACGAGGAGCGCCAAGCGGTTGGCGAGCACCTGACGGGGGATCCCGCTGTGGCGGCGGATGTCGTCGAACCGGCGGACGCCGTTGAAGACCTCGCGCAGCACGACGAACGTCCAGCGCTCGCCGAGGATCGCCATCGTGCGCCCGACCGTGCAGTTCTCGGTCGACCAGGCCAGGGCCGCCGGGGAGGTGCTCATGGTCGGTCAGCCTAAGTCTCGTTGACAGACCCAGCAAGGCTTTGCGAGGCTGGATCCATGACCGAGACCCAGCGCCTGCCCGACCTGTCGACCCTCGACGGCTTCCAGCAGCTGCACGCCATCTTCGACGGCCGGCTGCCACCCCCGCCGATCGCGGAGACCCTCGGCATGGACGGGTTCAGCCTCACCGAGCGCGGCTCGGTCAGTGTCGAGCTCGTCGTCCAGCACCGGCACTACAACCCGATCGGGTCCGTCCACGGTGGTGTGATCTCGGCGCTGCTCGACACCGCAGCCGGCTGCTCGGTGCACTCGACGCTGGCGCCGGGCGAGCTCTACACCTCCCTCGACCTGAGCGTGAAGTTCCTCCGCCCGGTCACCGTCGAGTCCGGCCGCCTGCGCTGTGAGGGCTCGGTGCTCCAGCGCGGACGTCGTACGGCGCTCGCCCAGGCCCAGCTCTACGACGCCGAGCGCCGCCTGGTCGCCCACGCGACCTCCACCTGCATGATCTTCAGCTGAGGGCCGTCGCGCCGGGGTAGTCCGTGACGTTTCGGTCGTTTCTCGGCCCGAATCACGACCGAAACGTCACGGACTACCCCGGCGGTGGCGTCTCAGAGCTCCCGCAGGAAGACCGCTACGTCGATGCGGGTGCAGCCGAGACGTCGGTAGAGAGCACGGGCCGACGCATGGAACGGGTCCGCAGCGCCGGTGCCGATCGTGACGACCTCGGCTCCCAGGTCGCGCAGGCCCGCGAAGGCCCGCTCGCACAACGCGGTCCCCAACCCGCGGCCGCGGTATCCGTTGCGGACCGCGAGGAGGTGGACCTCTCCGTTCCGCTTGGCCGGGTCGGCCTGCCAGGCGACGAGGCCGACGACCGTCCCGTCGGCGTCGGCGACCACCGCCTCCTTGTGGTGCGTCGGGTCGTGCAGCGCCGCGACCTGGTCGCGGTAGTCCTCGCGCCACGACCCGTGCAGGTTGGCGAAGACGGCCTCGCCGTAGAGCGGGCGCACGATGCCTTCGTGGAAGGGCCCGAACGTGTCGATGGTGAGGGCGAGGACCTGGTCGTAGTCGTCGCCGGAGTAGCTGCGCAGGTGCATGCTGGTGCCTCTCGAGGGTTGGCTGGACGACCGACGAAGTCCGTCGGTCGCTCGTGCCGGCTCGCACGAGCCGGTTCCCTCAGCCGCGGACGCGGCCGGCTGCGAAGCACTCCACGGCCCGAACCTAGCCGCTCTCGACGATCCGGCGGTCAGGTCAGGGCCTGGAGCACCGCCATTCCCTCGGCGTCGAGCAACCGGGCGGCACCGTACCCGTCAGCTGCCACGTGGATCCCGGGCCACGGCTTGTCGAGGTCGACGGTGCGGCCGAAGGGGTAGTCCGTGACGTTTCGGTCGTTTCTCGGCCCGGATCACGACCGAAACGTCACGGACTACCCCGAGTGGGCCAGCGGCATGACGCGGTAGGGGATCTGGGTGGCGAGGGCGATGACGGTGGAGCTGCGGACGATGGCGGGGTCCTGGAGGACGAGGTCGATGACCCGCTGGAGGTCGGAGTTGGAGCGGGCGACGACGCGGGCCCAGAGGTCGCCGGCGCCGGTGATGGTGTGGGCCTCGAGCACCTCGGGGATGGTCGCGAGGTGCCGGGCGACGGCGTCGTGACCGCCGAGCGTCGCGTCCTCCTGCCGGATCTCCAGGGTCAGGAACGCCGTGACCGGGAAGCCGAGCGCCCCGGGTGAGAGCTCCGGCCCCCAGCCCGTGACCACGCCCGTCGCGACCAGCTTGTCGAGCCGCGCCTGCACCGTGCCGCGGGCGACGCCGAGCTCGCGGGAGGCCTGGAGCACGCCGATCCGCGGCTCGTCGGCGAACAGAGCGAGCACTCTGCGGTCGAGATCGTCCATCACGGCTCCTCGGCTGGACAACATGTACGACGAATCGCCGTACTGTTGCGCAGGTTGTCACCATTGGGCAAGGTGACGCCCATGACCACGACCCACGAGACCCCCTCCACCGGCGGTGCGCTCACCGCCGACGAGCTCAAGGCCGATCTCACCCTCGAGCAGCTCAAGCAGCTCGTCGGACTGGTGGAGTACGACGCCAGCCGGGACCCGTTCCCGGTCACCGGGATGGACTACGTCGGCTTCGTGGTCGGCAACGCGACCCAGACCGCGAAGTTCTACCAGCTGGCGCTGGGGATGGACCTCGAGGCGTACTCCGGCCCCGAGACCGGCCGCCGCGACAGCAAGTCCTACGTCCTGCGCTCCGGCAGCGCCCGCTTCGTGTTCACCGGGGGAGTCACCCCCACCAGCCCGACCCTCGACCACCACCGCGCCCACGGCGACGGCGTCGTCGACCTCGCGATGGAGGTGCCCGACGTCGACCAGTGCATCGACCACGCCCGCGCGATGGGCGCCACGATCCTCGTCGAGCCGCACGACGAGACCGACGAGCACGGCACGGTCCGGCTGGCCGCGATCGCGACGTACGGCGAGACCCGCCACACGCTCGTCGACCGCTCGCAGTACGACGGCCCGTTCCTGCCGGGCTACGTCGCCGACACCACCAAGGTCGCCCGCCGCGAGGGTCACCCCAAGCGGCTCTTCCAGGCCGTCGACCACTGCGTCGGCAACGTCGAGCTCGGCCGGATGGACGAGTGGGTGGAGTTCTACAACAAGGTGCTGGGCTTCACGAACATGGCGGAGTTCATCGGTGACGACATCGCCACCGACTACTCCGCCCTGATGTCGAAGGTCGTCGCGAGCGGCAACCACCGGGTGAAGTTCCCGCTCAACGAGCCGGCGATCGCGAAGAAGAAGTCGCAGATCGACGAGTACCTCGAGTTCTACGACGGCGCCGGCTGCCAGCACATCGCGCTCGCCACCGGCGACATCCTGCGCACCGTCGACCTGCTCCGCGACAACGGCATCGAGTTCCTCGACACCCCCGACGCCTACTACGACGACCCCGAGCTGCGGGCCCGGATCGGCGAGGTGCGGGTGCCGATCGAGGAGCTGAAGAGCCGCAAGATCCTGGTCGACCGTGACGAGGACGGCTACCTGCTCCAGATCTTCACCAAGCCGATGGGTGACCGGCCGACGGTCTTCTACGAGTTCATCGAGCGGCACGGCTCGCTCGGCTTCGGCAAGGGCAACTTCAAGGCCCTCTTCGAGTCCATCGAGCGCGAGCAGGAGGCTCGCGGCAACCTCTGAGATCGGGTCGTCCGCCTCAGGTGCTGCTAGAAGGGCACGTCAGGCGGACGACCGGGCAGTCGGACGACGGCGCCGCCCTTCATCACGAACCGCACGTCCTCGAGGACGCTGACGTCCTGCGTCGGGTCACCGGGGACGGCGACCAGGTCGGCGTAGAGCCCGGGCTCGATCCGGCCGATCCGGTCGGACCATCCCATCAGCTCGGCGGCGTGCACCGTGGCCGACCTGATCGCCTCGACGGGCGTCTGCCCGTGTCGCACGTGGTAGGCGAACTGGCGGGCGTTCAGCCCGTGCGGGTAGATGCCGCTGTCGGTGCCGTAGGCGATCCGGACCCCGGCGGCGACGCACTTCTCGAAGGCGGCCCGCTGGGTCAGCGTGGTCTCGTCGTTCTTGCGCAGGACGTCGGCCTTCCAGCCGTGCTCCCGCCCGTACGCCGCGATGTGGTCGCCGTTGTAGATGTCGGCCACCAGCCAGGTGCCGGCCTCGGCCATCAGGGCGACGCCCTCGTCGTCCATCAGCGACCCGTGCTCGATCGAGCGGACGCCGGCCCGGACGGCGCGCTTGATCCCCTCCGACCCGTGCGCGTGGGCAGCCACGTGCGCGCCGTGCAGCGTGGCCTCCTCGACCGCCGCACGGATCTGGGCCTCGCTCAGCTCCGGGACGCCGGGGTCGGAGCTGTCGGACATGACCGCCCCGGTGGCGATCAGCTTGATCAGGTCGGCGCCGCCGTAGAGGATCCGGCGTACGGCGTTGGTCACGTCGTCGACGGTGTCGACCACGCCCACCCGCAGCTCGGCCGGCACGTGCTCGGCGGCGTCCGGTGCCAGGCCGCTGATGTCACCACCACCGCCACGGCACCCGACGAAGGCCCCGGCCACCATCATCCGGGGCCCGGGCGTCCACCCGGCGTCGATCGCATCGCGCAGGGCGACATCCACGAACGCCCGGTAGTTGCCGACGTCGCGCACGCTGGTGAAGCCCGCCTCGAGGGTGTCGCGCGCGTTGCGGACCCCGGCCATCCCCTCCTGGGCGCCGGTCCGCGTGAGCAGCTCGGTGTACCCCTGTCCGCTGTCGATCTCGCCCACCAGGTGGGCGTGGCAGTCGACCAGGCCCGGCAGCAGCGTCAGGTCGGGCAGGTCGAGCACGCGCGCGCCGGCGGGCACCTCGTGCGTGGGCACGACGGCGGAGATCCGGTCACCCTCGACGAGGACCGCGCGGTCGGTCCGCACGTCGCCGGTCACCACGTCGAGCAGGCGCGCGGGCCGGACGGCGATCGGGTCGGTCACGCCGGTCGGCTCTGCCCGGAGGGCTGCGGGACGGTCGTGGTGCCGCACACCGCCAGCGGGGCGCCGTCACAGCAGTTGGCCTTCATGTGGCAGTGGGGGCACAGCCAGCGCGTGGAGATCGGGTCGAACTCGACACCGCAGAAGTCGCAGGGCACGGACCAGACCGTACGCCGGGCGGCCGGGGTCGCGGCGTACGCGCGCCGAGGATTCCGCTTGCCCGCGTCTCACGGCCGGACGAGGCTGGCGCCATGAGCGTTCGCATCCACAACATCACCTTCGACTGCACCGACGCCCGCGCCCTCGCGTCGTTCTGGTCGCGGGTCACCGGGTGGCACCTCTACTACGACGACGATCCCGAGGTCGTGGTGGCGCCGTCGTACCCCTTCGACGGCACCGGGCTCCTCTTCATCCCGGTCCCCGAGGGCAAGACCGCGAAGAACCGCGTCCACCTCGACCTCCAGCCCGAGACCGGGACCCGTGACGAGACCGTGTCCGCTGCCGTCGCCGCAGGTGCCTCGGTCGTCCGGGACCACCGCCGTGACGACGGGTCGGGCTGGGTGACGTTGGCCGACCCGGAGGGAAACGAGTTCTGCATCGAGCGCTCCGTCCGCGAACAGGGCCGACGCCGTCCGACGGCGTTCCGGATCACGACCTGAGCGTCCTCAGTCGAGGTCGCCGACCAGGACGACCTCGGCCGCCTCGAGGCGGGTCTCGTGGTGCTCGTGCAGGGTGCGGGTCAGCAGGCGCGCGCCGCAGGCGAGGATCACCAGCCCGACGGCCACCATCGCCGCGCCGAACCAGAACGGTGCGTGCACGTGCACGTCCGGCGGGGCGCCGAAGAGCTTGAGCGCGACGTACGGCCCGATGGCGCCACCGCAGAAGCGGACGAAGGAGTACGCCGCCGACGCGACCGGGCGCTCGACCGGCGCCACGCCCATCACGGCCTCGGTGATCAGGGTGTTGTTGTTGCCGATCAGGGCGCCCGACAGCACGATCCCCGTGATCACGACCCAGGCGTGGTCGGCGAAGGTCGCCATCACCGCGAGGTCGAGGGCGAACAGCGCGAGGGTGGCGAGGATCGCGGGCACGGTGCCGACGAGTCGCTGCACCTGCGGCGCGACGAAGACCGACACCACGGCCAGTAGCAGGCCCCAGCCGAAGTAGATCCAGCCGATCTGGATGATCCCGGCGCTCGGCAGCGCGAAGGGCCCGGCGGCCAGGATCGTGAAGAAGCCGATGTTGTAGAAGACGGCGGTCAGCGCCATCACCAGCAGGGGCTTGTGCCGGAGCGCGCGGAACGGGTCGGCCAGCGACGTACGACGCCCGGTCGGCGGCGTCGCCGGCAGGAAGAACGCGGTGGCCACGAGCGCGACCAGCATCAGGCAGGAGACACCGTAGAACGGCGCGCGCCAGGAGTGCTCGCCGAGCACGCCGCCCACCAGGGGCCCGGAGGCGATGCCGATCCCGAGCGCGGCCTCGAACAGGATGATCGCCTGGGCGGTGCCGCCGGTCGCCGACATCACGATGGTCGCCAGGGCGGTGGCCACGAAGAGGGCGTTGCCCAGGCCCCAGCCGGCGCGGAAGCCCACGACCGCGCCCACGCTGTTGGACGAGCCCGCGAGCGCCGCGAACACGATGATCAGGACCAGGCCCGCCAGCAGCGTCCGCTTGGCGCCGATCCGGCTCGAGATCACCCCCGTGACCAGCATCGCCACGCCCATGACCGCCATGTAGCTGGTGAACATCAGCGAGACCTGGCTGGGCGTCGCGTCGAGCTGGACGGCGATGCTCTTCAGGATCGGGTCCACCAGGCCGATGCCCATGAAGGCGATGACGCAGGCGAAGGCGACGGCCCACACCGCGCGGGGCTGGGCGAAGAACGAGCCGGACTCGACCGGCGTCTCGAGGGAGGGGCGGACCTGGGTGGACACGGGCTTCCTTTCGGGAGAGGACGCCTCCCATAGTACATAGGAAACCTATGCAATGCCAACGGGGCGGCCGGGAAGGAGCGCCGGGGGGCCACTTGACCGCCCGGGTGGGGTGTCCGGTAGACAGTGATCCCACTCTCGGAAGGGTTCTCGGATGTCCTCACCCACCCCCACGCGCCGCGGTGTCCTCACCGGCGCCGCCGCTCTCGCCGCCGCCGGCTACGCCGCGCCGGCCTCCGCCCGCGGTCACCACGGACCGCACGGGCACGGCGGCCACACCACGCGGCTGACGATCCTCGGCACCACCGACCTGCACGGCAACGTCTTCAACTGGGACTACTACAAGAACGCCGAGTACGACGACGCTGCGCACAACGACGTCGGGATCGCCAAGGTGCAGACCCTGATCAAGGCCCAGCGGGAGCGCCTGAAGGGTCAGCCACTGCTGATGCTCGACGCGGGCGACACGATCCAGGGCACCCCGCTCTCCTATTACTACGCCAAGGTCGAGCCGATCACCTCCGGCGGCATCCACCCGATGGCCAAGGCGATGAACCTGATCGGCTACGACGCAGCCGCACTCGGCAACCACGAGTTCAACTACGGCATCCCGCTGCTCCGGAAGTACGAGTCCCAGCTCAATTTCCCGCTGCTGGGCGCGAACGCCGTCGACCCGGCCACCAAGCGGCCGGTCTTCCCGCCCTACATCGTCAAGCGCGTACGGATGCCGCACGGCCCCGACCTCACGGTCGGCATCCTGGGGCTGACCAACCCCGGCATCGCGATCTGGGACCGCGACAACGTCTCTGGCCGGATCGAGTTCCCCGGCCTCGTCGAGCAGGCGAAGGTCTTCGTCCCGAAGCTGAAGCGGCTCGGGTGCGACGTCGTCGTGGTCGCCGCCCACTCCGGGGCCACGACCAGCTCGTCGTACGGCGATGCGCTGCCCTATCCCGAGAACGCCTCGTCCCTGGTCGCCGAGCAGGTGCCCGACATCGACGCGATCCTGGTCGGCCACGCCCACGTCGACATCCCGCAGCAGCTGGTCACCAACACCGCGACCGGGCGCGACGTCCTGCTCTGCGAGCCCGACTACTGGGGCATGCGCCTGGCCGTGATGGAGCTCGACCTGGTGCGTCACGGCCATCGGTGGTCGGTGGTCTCCGCCAGCTCGCAGACCCTGAACTCCAACGTCGCCGCCGAGGACCCGCAGGTGGCCGCCGCGGTGCGCAGCCAGCACGACAAGGTCGTCGCCTACGTGAACACGGTGATCGGCACCTCCACGCAGGCCATGTCGGCTGCGCGGGCACCGGTCGAGGACGTCCCGATCATCGACTTCGTCAACTACGTGCAGGCCGACGCCGTGAAGCAGGGGCTGACCGGCGCCGACGCGTCGCTGCCGGTGCTCTCGATCGCGGCGCCGTTCAACCGCAGCGCGTCGTTCCCCGCCGGCGACGTGAGCCGTCGCGACGTCGCCGGGCTCTACATCTACGACAACTTCCTCTTCGGCGTGAAGGTCAGCGGCCAGGACGTGAAGGACTATCTCGAGTACTCCATGCAGTACTTCAAGCAGGTGCCGGGGCCGGGCACGTACGCGATGGCCGACGTGACCAACGCCGTCACCCCGACCGCGCCGAACGGCACCCCGGACTACAACTTCGACTCGATCGCCGGCCTCGACGCGCGACTGACCTATGACGTCGACCTCGCCCAGCCGGTCGGGTCGCGGATCACGAGCCTCGCCTACGGCGGAGCGCCGGTGCAGGCGGGCGACCAGTTCGTGCTGGCGGTCAACAACTACCGCCAGAGCGGCGGGGGCGGCTTCCCCGCGGTGAAGACGGCGCCGGTGGTCTACAGCAACTCCACCGACATCCGGCAGCTGCTCATCGACTGGGTCGGCGTGCACCACACGATCGACCCTGCCCAGTTCGCCTCCGTCGACTGGCGGCTGGTCGCGAACGGGCAGCCGATCACGGTCACCTGAGGTCCCTCAGAGCTCCTCGGCCATGACGTCGCGGAGCAGGGCCACGGCCGCCGCGACCTCGTCGGCCGTGTGCCCGGTGCGCTCGAGCCGTTCGGCGACGGCGAGGCCGTTCTCGCGGCGCGCCTCCTCCAGGCGCGTCCGACCCACCCCGGTGAGGCGCACGACGGAGCGGCGGGCGTCGGCAGGGTCGCCGTCGCGGGCGACCAGCCCCTGCTCCTCCAGCTGGCGTACGGCACCGGAGGTGGTGGGCTGGGAGGAGCGGTCGACCGACGCCAGCTCGGTCACGCCGAGCGGACCGAGCTCGTCGAGGAGGGCGAGGATCCGGATGCCGGCCGGGTAGCCGACCCGGCGCCGGATCGCGCGCACCAGCCGCGCGGCGTACACGACGAGCTCGCTGCTCTGCTCCTCGAGTTCGCCGGACACGCTGGGCACCCTATCGAGCGTCGTCGATGGACCGACCCTCCTCGGGACGGCAGGATGAGCCCGTGCCGACGTACATCGCCTTCCTGCGGGCCATCAACGTCGGCCGGCGCACGTTCGCCAAGGGGGCGATCGTCGCGGCCTGCGAGGACGCCGGGTTCAGCGACGTCGAGACCTACATCAACACCGGCAACGTGCGGGTCACCACGAGCCTGCGGAGCCGGGCGAAGGTGGAGGACGCCCTGGAGCAGGCGTTCGCGGCGTCGGCCGGGTTCGAGGTGCCGACGATCGTGTTCACGCCCCGCGAGCTCAGCGCGGTGGCGGCCGACGCGGAGCGGCTCGCCGCGGGGCACAGCGGGCTGCTCTACGTCTCGCTGCTGAAGAAGGCGCCCAGCGCCGCCGCGGTCGAGAAGCTCGACGGCGCCGGCAAGGACGGCGAGCGGGCGGAGGTGCGGGGCCGCGCCGCCCACCTGCTGCTCGGCCGGGACTACCACTCGGCCAAGCTCAGCAACGCCCTGGTCGAGAAGCACCTCGGGGTCGCGACGAACCGCAACGTGAAGGTGATCCGCACGCTGGCCGAGAAGTGGGGCGACGGCGCATGAGCGATCTCGACATGGCGCGCTCGGGCGCGGTCCTGACGCTGACCCTCGACCGACCCGACCAGCTCAACGCCCTCACCGACGAGCTGTCCGACGCTCTGGCCGGCGAGCTCGAGGCCGCCGCGTCGTACGACGACGTGCGGGTCGTGGTGCTGCGCGGTGCGGGCCGGGCGTTCTGCGCGGGAGCCGACATCGCCGGCGCCGACGCGCCGATGCAGCTGGACGTGCGGGCTCTCGACCGGGCGAACCGGATCGTGCGGGCCATCACCGGTCTCGACAAGCCCGTGGTGGCAGCGGTCCAGGGCCCGGCCGCCGGCGTGGGCTGCTCGATCGCGTTGGCGTGCGACCTCGCGGTGGCCTCCGAGTCAGCCTCGTTCCTGCTGGCCTTCGCCCGGATCGGGCTGATGCCCGACGGGGGCTCCAGCGCGTCGGTGGCGGCGTCGATCGGGAGGGCACGGGCGATGCGGATGGCGCTGCTCGCCGAGCCGCTGTCGGGCCGTGAGGCCTACGACGCGGGGCTGGTCAGCCACCTCGCCACGGCCGACGGGTTCGAGTCGGTGGTGGCCGACGTGGTCGGCCGGCTGGCCGCGGGAGCCCCGCTCGCGCAGGCCGCGACCAAGCGTGCGGTCAACGCGGCGACCTATGCCGGCCTGGACGACGCGCTCGAGCGGGAGCGGACCGGGCAGACGATGCTGCTCCGCACGCGCGACGCGGCGGAGGGTATGCGGGCGTTCGCCGAACGGCGTGCGCCGGACTTCGGAGGAGAGTGATGGAGCAGCTGCGCAAGGCGCTGGAGAGCAGGGACGCCGCGGCGGTCGAGGCGTTGCTGGCCGAGGACGTGGTGTTCCGCAGCCCGGCGCTGTTCAAGCCGTACGCCGGGCGGGCCGCGACGATGGTCTTCCTCCGCGCCGCGATGGAGACGCTCGAGGACTTCCGCTACCTGCGGACCTATGCCGAGGACGACGGTCGCGGGCACGTGCTGATGTTCGCCGCGACGGTCGGCGCGCGTGAGCTGGAGGGCGCGGACTTCATCACCCTCGACGAGACCGGTCTGGTCCGCGAGTTCCGGGTGATGATCCGGCCGATGAGCGGACTGATCGCGCTGGCCGAGGCGATGGCGCCCCGGGTCGAGGCCGGCATGACCACGCTCAACCCAGGGTGACCCCGGCGGCGCGCATCTCCGCGAGGGCGGTCGCCGTGGTCTCCGGCGCGACGCCGGCACACATGTCGGTGAGCACGCGGGTCTCGAAGCCCTCGCGTCGCGCGTCGAGCGCCGTCGCGCGGACGCAGTGGTCGGTGGCGAGGCCACAGACCTCGACCTGCTCGACGCCCCGCGCACGGAGCCAGTCCGCCAGCGCCTCGCCCCCCGTCGTACGGCCCTCGAAGCCGGAGTACGCCGCCGCGTGCTCGCCCTTGAGGAAGATCGCGTCGAAGGGCTGAGGGTCGAGGTTGGGATGGAACGCCTCGCCGTCGGTGCCGACCCGGCAGTGCACCGGCCAGCTGTCGACGAAGTCGGGCTCGCGGGCCCAGTGGTGGCCCGGGTCGACGTGGTGGTCCTTGGTGGCCACGACCAGGTCGTAGGGCGGCGCGTGATCGTCCTGGCGGGACCAGTGGTGGAGCAGCTGCCCGATCTCGCCGGCCACCCGGGCTCCTCCCGCGACCGGCAGCGACCCGCCCTCGCAGAAGTCGTTCTGGACGTCCACGACGATCAGCGCACGCGTCATGGGCCGAGGCTATCGGGGCCAGGTCACCCCGGTCGCCGGTGGTCGGAAGAGGTGGAAAACGCGGAACGATGCGGCGAGATCGACCCCAGAGGGTCGATCCGTTCCGCGTTTTCCGCGTCGCCGCGGGCTCCATGCGCGCCGAGCTCTCGGTGGCCGCAGGCGGCTCTCCACAGGTGGCGCAGCGGTCCGGGCGCACCCCCGTGGACGCGGTCAGGCTGGTCGGATGACGGAGGACGAGTGCCGGTTGGGCCGTCGCCCGGGTGCGGGCTGGACGACGGTGACGCCGGGCGCGCACGTACGAGCCGACCGAGCAGACGACCTCGCAACCCGGCTCCGGGCGTGGCAGCTGGTCCTGCCGTTCTGGTCGTCGTTCACCGGGCTGACCGTCGCGATGCTCCATGGCTGGTGGGTCCCGCCGCTGCCCGCTCGACTTCCCCTCTTCGTGGCGTCCGGGCGATCGGATCGCATCGACCGGGTGGGACTCAGTGTCTGTCGGCACGACGTCCTGCCGACGTGGGAGCTCGTGGACGGCGTTCGCGTCACGCCGTCCGCCGAAGCGCTGCTCTCGTGCGCACGAGACCTCGGGCTCCTCGACGTCGTCCTCCTCGGAGATGCAGCGCTCCACGCCGGCGAGGTCACCGCGGCCGAGCTTCGCGCCGTCGCCCGACAGCGGCGTCGTGGTTCGCCCCTGCTCAGACGGGCGATCCCGCTCATGGACGGCCGTGCGGAGTCGATCTACGAAGGGTTGCTGCGGATGCTCCACGTGGTGTCTGACGTCGCGGTCGAGCCCCAGTACGTCGTACGGGACCCCGATGGAGAGCCGGTGGCGAGGGCCGACCTCCGGATCGTCGGCACCGGTCGACTTCCCGAGTACGACGGTGCCGACCATCTGGGTCGGCGCCGGCAGCGTCTCGATCTTCGCCGAGCCGGGCGCATCGCCGACGCCGGGTTCGAGCGGCGGGGCTACACCAGGGAAGATGTCCTCTTCGGCGCGGCGTCGATCCTGCGCGACGCGGACCGGGCCCTGGGCCTGCCCCACCGTCCCGGGCGCCTCCACGCCTGGCATGACCTGCTTCGCGAGTCACTGTTCACTGCCACGGGTCGACGTCGCCTCGAGCTCAGACTCGGCCTCGACGCGGAAAACGCGGAACGGATGCCGAAGTGATCGCCGATCGGGTCTATCCGTTCCGCGTTTTCTCCCGTCCCGTCCCGTCCCGTGGCTGCGCCGGCCGCGCCGACCAGCCGCGGCGCCGTCGATCAGTCGCGGCGGAGCGGGAGCCAGTCGATCACGTCCTGGATCATCGCGTCCCAGAGCGACCACTCGTGCTCACCGGGCCGCAGGTCGACGGTCAGGTCGACGCCGGCGTCGGTGGCCGCGGCGATGAAGCGCTCGGTGGCCGGCATCAGCAGGTCCTCGGTGCCGCAGCCGACGTAGAGGGGCGGGACGGCCGGAGCGGCGCCGAGGACGGCGAAGAGGTCGTCTGACTCACCGATGGTGCCGTCGAACGCCCGCTGGAAGAGGGCTGCGCGGTCCTCTCGGTCGACGAGGTAGTGCAGGTCCAGGGCCCCGGACAGGGACGCTGCCGCACCGAACCGCTCCGGGTGGGTGAGCGCGAGCTTGAAGGCGCCGTAGCCGCCCATCGACAGGCCGGCGACGAACGTGTCGGCCGGCTCGGCGGAGACCCGGAAGAACGACGAGACGACCGCCGGCAGCTCCTCCGAGACGAAGCTCCAGTAGCGGTGCCCGTGCACCTCGTCGGCGTAGAAGCTGTGGTGCACCGACGGCATCACCACGGCCAGGCCGGCGGCCTCGGCGTAGCGACCGATCGAGGTGTAGCGCGGCCAGGCCGTGTGGTCGTCGGTCAGCCCGTGCAGCAGGTAGAGCACCGGCGGCGGACCCTCGCGCATCGTCTGCTCGACGCCGATCTGGTCCTCGGTCCGCTGCGGGAGGACGACCGAGATCGTGGTCCCGACCTCGAGCACCTCGGAGAAGAAGTCACAGGTCAGCAGCGCCATGGGGTCCTCACACGTGGATGGTCGGGATGACGGGCTCGCCGCGTGACATCTGCTGAGCGGCGGGTGGAAGCTCGGCTCGGGAGGCCAGGTGGCGCGCCCGGGCCCGGTCGAGAGACTCGCGGCCCACGATCTCGCCGCCGCGCACCAGCGGGACCATCAGCGACCGGTCGTCGCCGTCGTCGAGCGGGGGCTCGCCGATCCCGACCACCTCCGCCTCGGCCACCCCTGCCGCCGACCGGCGCCGCAGCGCGTACTTGCGGCCCCCGATCGAGATCTTGTCGGCGCTCTTCTTCGCCACCGAGACCATGGTGCCGGTGTCGTCCTCGCGGGCGACCAGCTTGTAGACGAAGCCGCACGTGGGATGGCCCGAGCCCGTGACCAGCTGGGTGCCCACGCCGTAGGCGTCGACGGGCGCCGAGGCGAGGGCGGCGATGGCGTACTCGTCGAGGTCGCTGGTGACCACGATCCGGGTGTGCGACGCGCCGAGGTCGTCGAGCTGCGCGCGCACCTCCCGGGCGAGGACGCCGAGGTCACCCGAGTCCAGCCGGACCGCGCCGAGCTCCGGACCGGCGATCTCGACCCCGGCCCGTACGGCCTCGCGGATGTCGTAGGTGTCGACCAGCAGGGTCGTCCCGACCCCGAGCGAGGAGACCTGCGCCCGGAACGCGTCGGACTCCGAGTCGTGCAGCAGCGTGAAGCTGTGGGCGCTCGTGCCCGCCGTCGGCACGCCGTACCGCCGGCGGGCCGCGAGGTTGGAGCTCGTCGCGAACCCGGCGACGTACGCCGCGCGTGCAGCGGCCACGGCGGCCTCCTCGTGCGTGCGTCGCGAGCCCATCTCGATGCACGGACGGTCGCCGGCGACGCCCGTCATCCGGGAGGCGGCCGAGGCGATGGCGGAGTCGTGGTTGTAGATCGACAGCAGGACGGTCTCGAGCAGCACCGCCTCGGCGAAGGTGCCCTCGACGACCAGCAGTGGCGAGTAGGGGAGGTAGACCTCGCCCTCGGGGTAGCCCCAGAGGTCGCCGGTGAACCGGTACGACGCCAGCCACGCACGGGTCGGCTCGTCCACCACGTCCCGGAGGGTCTCCAGGGTCTCCTCGTCGAAGCGGAAGTCCTCGATCGCGTCCAGCGCGCGCCCCACCCCGGCCACCACGCCGTAGCGCCGCCCCTCGGGGAGCCGGCGCGGGAAGAGCTCGAACACCGACCGTCGGTGCGCGGTGCCGGAGCCCAGCGCCGCCTGCAGCATCGTCAGCTCGTAGTGGTCGGTCAGCAGGGCGGTCGACGAGCTCACGAGCCCAGCGTAGGGGCCCCGCGTCGAGGCCCGTGGCGGCGTAGGGCCTGTGCCACGATGGGCGCATGGCGACCACGAGTCCGGTCGAGGTCGAGCCGGACCTCACCCCCGACGAGATCACCCTGACGGCGAAGCCGTGGGTGACCATCGTCTGGAACGACCCGGTGAACCTGATGAGCTACGTGACCTACGTCTTCCGTACCTACTTCGGCTACGACAAGAAGAAGGCGGAGAAGCTGATGCTCGAGGTCCACCACGACGGCAGGTCGATGGTCAGCAGCGGGTCGCGCGAGGAGATGGAGCGAGACGTCCAGGCCATGCACGAGTACGGTCTGTGGGCCACTCTGGAGAAGCAGTGAGCCCCCGATGAGCGGGTTCACCCGACACCGCCGCAGCGGCCGCATCATCGCGACCTTCTCCGGCTTCGAGGCCGACCTGCTGCGGTCCCTGGCCTCGCAGCTGGTCGAGCTGCTCCGCAACGAGGCCGCCGTACCCCACGAGCACACCGATCCGCTCGAGGCGATGCTCAGCTTCGACGGGCCGACGACGGAGCCCGACGACCCGGTCCTCGCCCGCCTGTTCCCGTCCGCGTACGGCGAGGACGAGGAGGCCGCTGCCGAGTTCCGTCGGTTCACCGAGGGAGCCCTTCGCGACGGCAAGGCGGTCGGCGCGGCGACGATCATCGACACCCTCGAGGAGGCGGGGCTCCCGCCCCAGCTGGGCGAGCAGCGACTCGTGATCGACGTCGAGCTCGAGCCGGAGACGGCCCTGGTCTGGCTCAAGTCGTTCACCGATCTGCGGCTCGCGCTGGCGACCCGGCTGGAGGTGGAGCAGGACGACGACTCCTACTGGGCCTCGCTCCCCGACGACGACCCTCGGGCCCAGGCGCACGACATCTACGACTGGATCGGGCTGCTCCAGGAGACGCTGGTGGAGGCGCTGGGCTGACGCACCTTGTGGCGGCGCCTGCGCGCGTGTTCGGATGACCTCCGACACACACCACCCCACTCGGAGGAGACACCTTGAAGCACCTTCCCTCGCTCAGGCGGCCGGCGCGCACGGCCACCGTCGTACTCGCCTCGGTCGCGGCCACGGCCGCCCTCACCATCCCCGGGCTCGCCCTCGCGCACGGTGGCGACCACCACGGCGCGGTCCCCGCGCCGCCTGCGTCGCCCACCAGCGACAGCCAGATCCAGAACATCGACCAGGTCAAGACCGCCATCAAGGCCTACTACGGCGACACGACGACCACCGTGGACGACCCCGTGCCGGCGGGCCAGGACGTCTCCTTCCCCAATGACACCTCGACCCAGAAGCTCCACCAGTACGACCCCGACGGCGCCTACGCCCACCAGGTCGAGCGCATCGCCGCCGACGCGAGCAGGTATCTGGCCCACCGTGCCCACCGGCACCACCACGGCCACCACCAGAAGAGCCACTCGTCCGGCACGCCGTCGATCCTGTTCGACGTCGACGACACGACGCTGAACACCTACAGCTACGAGATCTACAGCAACTTCGTGTACAACCCGACCACGAACGGCTACTTCGTCAACGCCGGATCGGCGAGCGTCTTCCCGGCCGTGCCGGGCATGGTCGGCCTCGAGAAGGCCGCGATCGCCGAGGGCTATCAGGTGTTCTTCCTCACCGGGCGGTCGAAGATCGCCACGCCCGACCAGACGCCGGGCACGATCGCCAACCTCGAGGACGCCGGGTACACCGTCGACCCCACCCACGTCTACCTCAAGGACGCCACGGGTGCCACGGAACCCTGGCTGTCCTCCTGCGCGCCGAGCTGCACCACCACGCAGTACAAGTCCCTGACCCGCCAGCACATCGAGTCGCTCGGCTACGACATCGTCGCCAACTTCGGTGACCAGTTCAGCGACCTGAACGGCGGCTTCGCGGACCGGACCTTCAAGATCCCGAACCCGATGTACTTCCTGCCCTGACCGACCCGCACCACTCCGTGTGCCCCGGGCCCCTTTGCGGTCCCGGGGCACACGTCGGTCCGGTACCCCTCGTCAGATGTCGCCGGTCGTGGGTAGCGTGCGTGGGCATGCGCCGCCCGCACGTCAACGTCGCGACCGTCCTCGTCGACCCGGGTGTGCTGCGTGACCTCGAGCTCGACCTCGCGGCCCTCGACCTGTGGGTGTGGCCGATCGCCACCACGCCGGGGTGTCCCGACGGGCCGCGGATGGCCTTCCAGGTACGACGTCGCCTCGTCGAGGCGAGGCGCGGCGACTGGGACGACGCGGCCGACTGGTCGGCGGTGTGGATCTCCTTCGGCGACAGCTGGTACCACGGTGCCGACCCACTCCCGTGGTCGGCGCACGCCGCCCTGTGGGACAAGCTCGCCGAGTACGCCGACCACGCGCGCTACCGGCTGGGTCTCGGTGGTGTCCCGGTCGACATGGTGCGACGCCGTACCGAGGTCTGAGTCTCGACTCCGCTCGACCACCGAACGCAGCGCCGCTCGACCACCGAGCGCAGCGCCGCTCGACCACCGAACGCAGCGCCGCTCGACCACCGAGCGCAGCGCCGCTCGACCCCGGGATCCCCTCTCCCTCTACTCTGGGCGCGTGCTCACCCTCGACCGCGCGACGTACGACGGGATCGTCGCGCACGCCAAGCGCGACCATCCCGACGAGGCCTGCGGGGTCGTCGCAGGGCCCGAGGGCAGCGACCGGCCCGAGCGGCTGGTCGAGATGGTGAACGCCGCCGGGAGCCCGACCTTCTACGAGTTCGACTCGACCGACCTCCTGCAGCTCTACCGCGAGATGGACGCGCGCGACGAGGAGCCCGTGGTGGTCTACCACTCCCACACCGCGACCGAGGCCTACCCGAGCCGCACCGACATCGGCCTGGCCATGGAGCCCGCGGCCCACTACGTCCTGGTCGGCACCCGTGAGCACGGGAATAACGAGGGCCCCGTGGAGTTCAGGTCGTATCGGATCGTCGACGGCGAGGTGACCGAGGAAGAGGTCAGCGTGGTCGACTCCCTGCCCGCCAGCCCCCTGTCACCCAGCCAAGGAGACCGAGATGCCCGTTGAGGTCCGGATCCCGACGATCCTCCGCACCTACACCTCCGACCAGAAGTCCGTCCAGGCCACCGGCGACAGCCTGAGCGCGCTCATCGACGACCTCGAGGCGAACCACCCCGGCCTCAAGGACCGGCTGATCGAGGACGGCGACCTGCGACGCTTCGTCAACGTCTACGTCAACGACGAGGACGTCCGTTTCCTCGGCGGCCTCGAGGCCCCGGTCGCCGACGGTGACCAGGTCGTCGTACTCCCCGCCGTCGCCGGCGGCTGAGGTGAGCGAGCGTCGTACGTTCCTGCTGGTCGACGGCGAGAACATCGACGCCACCCTCGGCACGGCCCTGTTCCAGCGCCGCCCCCAGCCCGAGGAGCGGCCGCGCTGGGAGCGGCTGACGTCGTTCGCGGAGACGACCTGGGGCCAGCCGGCCGTCGGGCTGTTCTTCCTCAACGCGACCAGCGGACAGATGCCCCTGTCGTTCGTCCAGGCGCTGCTGGCGATGGGCTACCGTCCGATCCCGCTCGCGGGAGGGTCCGACGAGAAGGTCGTCGACATCGGCATCCAGCGCACGCTCCAGGCGCTCAAGGGGCACCAGGCCGACGTGCTGCTGTGCAGCCACGACGGTGACTTCGCCCCGCAGCTCCAGGCCCTCGACGACGGCCGTCGCCTCGGGCTCCTCGCGCTGCGCGAGTTCGTGAGCGGCCAGCTCACCGCGCTCGACATCCCGGTGTTCGACCTCGAGGACGACGTCGCGGCATTCAACGCCGTCCTGCCCCGGACCCGCATCATCTCGCTCGACGACTTCGATCCCGAGCAGTTCCTGCGCTGACCCAGACCCGGAGGCCCTCCACACATGCGCTACGACGACCTGCTCGCCTCGGTCGGCAACACCCCGCTCGTCGGCCTACCGACGCTCTCGCCGAGTCCCGACGTCCGCCTGTGGGCCAAGCTCGAGGACCGGAACCCGACCGGCTCCATCAAGGACCGGGCCGCGCTCGCGATGGTCGAGCACGCCGAGAAGGACGGCCTCCTGCGGCCCGGGTGCACGATCCTCGAGCCCACCAGCGGCAACACCGGCATCTCCCTGGCGATGGTCGCCCGGCTGCGCGGCTACCGCCTGGTCTGCGTGATGCCCGAGAACACCTCGGAGGAGCGCAGCCAGCTGCTGCGGATGTGGGGCGCCGAGATCGTGTCGTCGCCGGCGGCCGGCGGCTCCAACGAGGCGGTCCGCGTCGCCAAGGGGATCGCCGCCGAGCACCCCGACTGGGTGATGCTCTACCAGTACGGCAACCCCGCCAACGCCCTCGCGCACTACGAGTCGACCGGCCCCGAGATCCTCGCCGACCTGCCCGACGTCACTCACTTCGTGGGCGGTCTCGGCACCACCGGCACCCTGATG
The DNA here is from genome assembly GCA_963797325.1 of uncultured Actinomycetota bacterium. Lineage (GTDB taxonomy): Bacteria > Actinomycetota > Actinomycetes > Propionibacteriales > Nocardioidaceae > Nocardioides. Next base: position 64,271 of record CAWCPG010000005.1, on the reverse strand, counting down.
GGGGTCGGCCGGTTCTTCCGGGAGCAGAAGCCCGAGGTGCGCATCGTGGCCGCCGAGCCGCGCTACGGCGAGCTGGTCTACGGCCTCCGCAACCTCGACGAGGGCTTCGTCCCGGAGCTCTACGACGAGTCGCTGATCGACGCGCGCTTCTCGGTCGGGCCGAGAGACGCCGTACGACGGGTCCGTGAGCTGCTCGACGGCGAGGGCATCTTCGCGGGCATCTCGACCGGGGCGATCCTGCACGCCGCCCTCGCGCAGGCCGCGAAGTCGGTCACGGCGGGTGAGCGGGCCGACATCGCGTTCGTCGTGTGCGACGGCGGCTGGAAGTACCTGTCCACCGGGGCCTACGAGGGCACCATCGACGAGGCCGAGGACCGGCTCGAGGGCCAGCTCTGGGCGTGAGTCGAGCCGGGACGGAGTCCGCCCGCTGGAGCGACCCGACGATCGGGTCGGCCGCCCTGTCCCTCGGGGCGACGGCGGGTTACCCTGTGCCCGACCGCCCGGCCCAGCCCCCGTGGAGTGCCCGTGCCCGACAGCAACGTCGTCGTCTTCAGCGGTTCCGCCCATCGACCCCTGGCCAAGGCCATCTGTGACGACCTCGACGTCCCGCTCTCGCCGGTGGAGATGACCAGGTTCAGCAACGACTGCCTCCAGGCGCAGCTCCAGGCGAACTGCCGCCAGCGCGACGTCTACATCGTGCAGCCCCTCGTGCCGCCCACGCAGGAGCACCTGATGGAGCTCCTGCTGATGATCGATGCTGCGCGCGGCGCCAGTGCGGCCTCCATCACCGCGGTGATCCCGTTCTACTCCTACGCCCGGTCGGACAAGAAGGACGCCTCGCGCATCTCCATCGGTGGTCGCCTGGTCGCCGACCTGCTCGCCACTGCCGGCGTCCACCGGGTGATGACGATGACGCTGCACGCCCCCCAGGTGCACGGCTTCTTCTCCGTGCCCGTCGACCAGCTCACCGCGATCGGCATCCTGGCCGACCACTTCCTGGCCCAGGACCTCTCCGACGCGATCGTCGTCTCGCCCGACTTCGGCAACGCCAAGACCGCCACCCAGTTCTCGCGGCTCCTCGGCCTCAACGTGGCAGCCGGCAGCAAGCGCCGGCTGGCCGACGACCGCGTGGTGATCGACTCGATCGTCGGTGACGTCCAGGGCAAGCGTGCGATCGTGCTCGACGACGAGATCGCGACCGGCGGCTCGATCGTCGAGCTGCTCGACCGTCTGGCCGACACCGGGTGCACCGGCGCGGCCGTGGCCTGTACCCACGGGTTGTTCGTCGGCAAGGCCGTCGACCGCCTGCGCGAGCACCCGATGATCACCGAGGTGGTCACCACCGACACGGTGCCCGCCCCGCACGGCTGGCCCGAGCTCAAGGTGCGCAGCGTGGCCGGGCTCTTCGCGGAGGCGATCGCGCGGGTCCACGCCGGTGAGTCGGTCAGCAGCCTCTTCGACGGGGTCGACCCGTCCTTCGGCCCGCCCCAGGCCAAGCTCTTCGAGTAGGTCCCGACTCCGCTCGACCACCGAGGTGGTCGCGTGACGTCGGTCGCGTCTGAGTGCGTCCGCCCCTCCGACCACCTAGCCTGTGCGTTTGTGCCCCGTACGACGTCCGATGCGCCGATCGGCATCTTCGACTCGGGGTTCGGCGGCCTCACCGTGGCGCGATCGGTGATCGACCAGCTGCCGCACGAGTCGATCGTCTATCTCGGCGACACCGCCCGTCAGCCCTACGGCTCCAAGCCGATCGGCGAGGTCCGGGAGTACGCCCTCGAGTGCCTCGACCACCTCGTCGACGAGGGGGTCAAGGCCCTCGTGATCGCCTGCAACTCCGCCAGCGCAGCGATGCTCCGCGACGCCCGCGAACGCTACGACGTCCCCGTGGTCGAGGTGATCCTCCCGGCCACCCGGCGCGCGGTCGCCGCCACCCGCAACGGCCGGATCGGGGTCATCTGCACCCGCGCCACCGCCGACTCCCTGGCCTACGACGACGCGTTCGCCGCGGCCCCGCAGGTCGAGCTCACGACGCGTGCGTGCCCCCGGTTCGTCGACTTCGTCGAGGCCGGCGTCACCGGCGGCGACGACCTCCTCGCGGCGGCCCACGACTACCTCGACCCCCTGGTCGCCCTCGGCGTCGACACCCTGATCCTCGGCTGCACCCACTACCCGCTGCTCACCGGCGTGATCTCCTACGTCGTCGGCGACGAGGTGACGCTGGTCAGCAGCGCGGAGGAGTGCGCCAAGGACGTCTACAAGCTGCTGGTGGGCGCCGACCTGATGCGCGGCGACGGCGACCCGGCGTACCGCTTCCTGACCACCGGGGCACCCGACGAGTTCGAGCACATCGGCCGCCGGTTCCTCGGCCCGGAGCTCGCGATGGCCGCCCAGTTCGCGGGCGGCCTCGCATGAGCACCACCATGAAGCTCACCGTGATCGGCTGCTCGGGGTCCTTCGCCGGGCCGGACTCGGCGGCCAGCTGCTACCTCGTCGAGGCCGACGACGCCGACGGGCGCACCTGGCGGATCCTGCTCGACCTCGGCAGCGGGGCGCTCGGCCCGCTGCAGCGGTACGCCGACCCGGCGTCCATCGACGCGGTGTTCTTCAGCCACCTGCACCCCGACCACTGCCTCGACCTGTGCGGCTACTACGTCCTGCGCAAGTACCACCCGGGCGGCGCCCTGCCACCGATCCCGGTGTGGGGGCCGGCCGGCGTCGCGGAGCGGATGTCGCGCGCCTACGACCTCCCCGAGCACGACGGGATGACCCGTGAGTTCGACTTCCACGAGTACGACGGGACGCTCGCGGTCGGGCCGTTCGAGGTCGAGCCCGTGCAGGTGTCTCATCCGGTGCCGGCCTACGGGCTGCGGGTCTCGGCCGGGCGCGGCACGCTCGCCTACACCGGTGACACCGGCCCCTGCGCCGCGCTCGACCGGCTGGCCGAGGGCGCTTCACTGCTGCTGGCCGAGTCGTCGTTCCGTCACGGCGAGGAGAATCCCGACGACCTCCACCTGACCGGCCGCGACGCGGGGGAGGTGGCGGCCCGCAACGCCGTACCCCGGCTCGTGGTCACCCACGTGCCGCCGTGGTACGACGTGGCCGAGATGGTGGCGGAGGCGAAGACTGTCTACGTCGGCGAGGTGAGTGCCGCCGAGCCCGGCCTGTCGTACGACATTCAATGACCGTCTCGGGGTCATCCCTGATGTGATTCCTGTGCGCTCATGGGGCAGGCTGTCACCCATGATCAAGGTGGAAGGGCTCACGCGGGCCTACGGGAGTTTCATCGCCGTCGACGACATCAGCTTCGAGTGCCAGCCGGGCACGGTCACCGGCTTCCTCGGGCCCAACGGCGCCGGCAAGACCACGACCATGCGCGTCATGGTCGGTCTCACGCCGGCCACGCGCGGGGAGGTGACCATCGGCGGGCTGCACTACTCCCAGATCCCCAACCCGGGCCGCCACGTGGGTGTCCTGCTCGACGCGTCGGCGCAGCACGCGGGCCGGACCGGTCGCGAGGTGCTCGAGATCGGTGCCCGGACCATGGGTCTGCCGAGCACCCGCGTCGACGAGATGCTCGAGCTCGTGGCGCTCGACGCCAAGGAGTCCAAGCGCCGCGTCCGCAACTACTCGCTCGGCATGCGGCAGCGGCTCGGGATCGCGCACGCCCTGCTCGGCGACCCGTCCGTGCTGATCCTCGACGAGCCGGCCAACGGTCTCGACCCCGCCGGCATCCGCTGGATGCGCGGGCTCCTCAAGGGGTACGCCGAGCGCGGCGGCACCGTCCTGCTCTCGAGCCACCTGCTCCACGAGGTCGAGCAGATCGCCGACGAGATGATCCTGATCGGCCGCGGGACCATCGTGGCGCGTGGCACGCGCGACGAGCTGCTCAGCCAGGCCTCGGGTGGGACCTCCACCACCCTGGTCACCGCCCTCGACAACCACCAGCTCACCGAGGCACTGAACCGCAAGGGCCTCCCCGTGCACCAGGCCGGTGCCGGGCTCCGCGTCGGCGCCGAGCCGGTCGACGTGGGCCGCGTGGCCGCCGAGTCCCAGATCGTCCTCACCGACCTGCGCGCCGGGAACGAGGGCGGTCTCGAGGACCTGTTCCTCGAGCTCACCTCCGACACTGCCCGCGACGACCTGACCAACGAGGTGTCCGCATGACGTCCACCGCTCCCGCACTCACGTTCGACGTCGCCGGTACCCCGGGGATCCCGTTCTCGCGGCTGTTCACCATCGAGCTCCGCAAGAGCGCGGACACCCGCGCCGGTCGCTGGCTGATCGGGATCACGGCGGGCCTGGCTCTGCTGGCCAACGTGATCTTCCTGATCGTCGCGGCCACCCACCCCCACGACGAGGCGTCGTTCGGTGACTTCGTCGCCGTCTCGGCCTTCGTCTCCTCGGTGCTCCTGCCGGTCCTGGGCATCATGCTGGTCACCAGCGAGTGGAGCCAGCGGACGGCGATGACGACGTTCACCCTCGAGCCGCGCCGGATGCGGATCGTGCTGGCCAAGATGCTCGCCGGTGTCGCCCTGACGGCGTTCGTGATCGTCTTCGCGCTGGTGGTCGGGGTGATCTGCAACGTCCTGCTCGGCCTGATGCGCGACGCCGGCGCCGACTGGACCTTCGGCTGGTCCGGCTTCTTCGGCTTCATCATCAACCAGACCTTCGCCATGCTCGGCGGCTTCGCGCTGGCCTGTCTCCTGCTCAACACCCCGGCCGCGATCGTTGCGTTCTTCGCCTACCGCTACGTCCTGCCGACCCTGCTGGCGATCGGGTCGGCGCTGATGGACTGGTTCTCCCACGTCGCACCGTGGTTCGACTTCCAGTCGGCCTCCGGCGAGCTGTACGACATGCCGCTGACCGGCAGCCAGTGGGCGCACCTGGCGGTGAGCGGGTTCATCTGGCTCCTGGTGCCCCTGGTGATCGGGCTCTGGCGGATCCGGCGCGCCGAGGTGAAGTAGGTCTCGACGGGCTCGACCACCGATCACCGGCTCGGCCGGCGGAGGGTGGGCTCGACCGGGTGGCTAGGGTCGGGCCATGAACGCACCCCAGCCCCGCAGCGACGGACGGGCCGACGACGCCCTGCGCCACGTCTCGCTCACCCGCCACTGGCTCGACCAGGCGGCCGGGTCTGTGCTCGTGGAGTTCGGCCGGACCCGAGTCCTGTGCGCCGCCTCCGCGACCGAGGGTGTGCCCCGCTGGCGCAAGGGTTCGGGCCTCGGCTGGGTCACCGCGGAGTACGCCATGCTGCCCGCGGCCACCAACACCCGCTCCGACCGCGAGTCCGTGCGCGGCCGGATCGGGGGCCGGACGCACGAGATCTCCCGCCTGATCGGCCGCTCGCTGCGCGCGGTGATCGACTACCAGGCGCTGGGCGAGAACACGATCGTCCTCGACTGTGACGTCCTCCAGGCCGACGGCGGGACCCGTACGGCGGCCATCACCGGCGCCTACGTCGCGCTCGCCGACGCCGTCACCCATCTCCGCTCGAAGGGCGCGCTCAAGGGCGAGCCGCTGACCGGCTCCGTGGCCGCCGTCAGCGTGGGGATCATCGACGGCACGCCGCGGCTCGACCTGCACTACGACGACGACGTCCGGGCCGAGACCGACATGAACGTCGTGATGACCGGCGACGGTCGCTTCGTGGAGGTGCAGGGGACCGCCGAGGGAGCGCCCTTCGACCGGGCCGAGCTGGACGCTCTCCTCGAGCTCGCCGGCAAGGGCTGTGCCGAGCTCACCCGGCTGCAGGAGCAGTCGCTGACGTCGTGAAGGTCTTCCTCGCCTCGCGCAACGCCAAGAAGCTCGCAGAGATGCGGAGGATCCTGGCCGAGCACCTGCCCGGCATCGAGGTCCTGGGCCTCGACGACGTCGCGCCGTACGACGAACCCGTCGAGGACCAGCCGACGTTCGAGGGCAACGCGCTGCTGAAGGCGCGCGCCGGCCTTGCCGCGACCGGACTTCCGTCGGTGGCCGACGACTCCGGGCTGTGCGTCGACGCGCTCAACGGGATGCCGGGCGTGCTCTCGGCGCGGTGGTCGGGACAACCGCTCGGCGATCGGAGGGGCGCGGACGACCGCAACAACGCCCTGCTGCTCGACCAGCTCCACGACGTCCCCGACTCGCGCCGCGGCGCGCACTTCACCTGTGCCGTCGCGTTCTGCGCCCCCCAGGAGCGCGAGCTCGTCGTCGAGGGTCGGATGGACGGTCGCGTCGTCCGCGAGGCCCGGGGGAGCGGGGGCTTCGGCTACGACGTCGTCTTCGAGGCCGTCGAGCTGCCGGGTCGCACCACCGCCGAGCTCGACCCGGTCGAGAAGGACGCGATCTCCCACCGCGGCCGCGCGCTGCGCGAGATCGCCCCCCAGATCGCCGCCCTCCTGGCCTGACTCCTCGGGGGTAGGTACCTGGCTGCAGTGCACGGACGATCCCGGGGGCAGGAGGGTGAGCCACGCCCTGTGGAGGGCTCGGCCGGGCAGCAGTCCTACGAGGCCGGCGACTCGCGAGGCGGCGCGTCCGGCTCGGCTGGCGCCGCTGGAGCAGGCAGGAGACGTGCGCTCGGAGAGATTCGAACTCTCACTGGACGGCACCTAAAGCCGTTGCCTCTGCCGTTGGGCTACGAGCGCGTGCCGGGCAAGTCTAGGGTCGCGGCGGCGGGCGCCCGATCAGCGGACGGGTCCAGGACGGCGAGCATGAGCACCCCGGCCAGGACGTAGCCCACCGCCTGCATCGCCAGGACGGGCATGATCCCGATCGCCTCGCCGAGGAAGCCCGCGGCGAGCGACCCGACCACCACGCTCACCGACATCGCCAGGAGGTTGAACGACACCACGCGGCCGCGTTCGGCGTCGCGGGTGTGGCGCTGCAGGAGGGTCTGGTAGCCGGCGACCGTCACCGCTCCGGGCAGCCCGACCAGCACCATCCCCACGACGGCCGGCCAGGGTGAGACCCACAGGACGGGGTAGAGGAAGATCGCCAGGTCGACGAGTCCGAAGACCACCGCGCCGGCCCCGAGCATCACGACGGGCGACCAGCGCACGGCCAGGGTCGCGACCAGGAAGCCGCCGATGATCCCGCCGATGGCCTGGACGCCGGTGATCACGCCGTACACCCCGGCTCCGCTGTGCAGCACGTGGCGCACGTACGGCGCGAACAGGGTGCCCATGATCCCCTCACCGGTGTTGGTGATGAGCGTGAAGATCACCAGGGCGCGGACGACCGGGGTGTGCCAGGTGGCGCGCAGGCCGGTGCGCCACTCGTCGACGAGAGCCCCGATCCGACCGCGCACCACCGCGGAGGCCTCGCCGTCGGGGACCGCTTCGGCACGCCCGGAGACCCGGATCCGCGCGATCAGCAGGGCACCGACGAGGAAGGTGACGGCGTCGACGACCGCCACCGTGGTGATCCCGCCCAGCGCGGCCGCGACGCCGCCGATCCCCGAGCCCACCAGGCGGGCGAGGTTGCGCACCTGGCCGTTGAGGGCGTTCGCCGGCACGAGCTCCGCGTCGGGCACGACGCGCGGCAGGAGTGCCTGCTCGGCCGGCGCGAAGAACACCTCGACCACCGACTCGCCGGCCAGCACGACGTACACCAGCCAGATCTGCTCGGCGCCGTGCACCAGCAGCAACGGGAGCAGCCCCGCGGCGAGCAGGAGGTTCGCGACCACCATGGTGCGCTTGCGATCCCACCGGTCCACGAAGACCCCGGCGACACTGCCGACCACGACCTGGGGCACGAACGACGACAGCAGCGCGGCCGACGACGCCAGGGTCGACCCGGTCAGCGCGTAGACGGAGTACGCCAGGCCCACACCCAGGACCCAGTCACCACTCATCGAGACCAGACCGGCCGCGAGCAGCAGCCTCAGGTCACGGTGGCGGCGGAGCAGGTGGAACGGAGCCCGGAGGTCCCACGTCGCTGACAGCATGTGCGCACCATAACGACATCATGGTGACGTCGCAATGGTGTCGAACAGGCGTCAGATCAGTCGAGGCCGAGGTCGCGCCGCAGCTTGGCGACGTGCCCGGTCGCCTTGACGTTGTACTGCGCCAGCGCGACGGTGCCGTTCTCGTCGACGACGAACGTCGACCTGATCACGCCCTCGACCGTCTTGCCGTAGAGCTTCTTCTCGCCGAACGCCGCATAGGCCTTCATCACCGAGCGGTCCGCGTCGGAGAGCAGGGTGATCGACAGCGAGTCGCGCGCGCGGAACTTCGCGAGCTTGGCCGGGGAGTCCGGCGAGATCCCGAGCACGTCGTACCCCGCGCTCTGCAGCGAGGCGAACGAGTCGGTGAAGTCGCAGGCCTGCGTGGTGCACCCCGGCGTCATCGCCGCTGGGTAGAAGTAGACGATCACCTGGTGGCCGCGCAGGTCGGCCAACGAGACCGTGGAGCCGTCGTCGGTGGGCAGCGTGAAGTCGGGAGCGGGGTCACCGGGAGAGAGTCGAGTCACGGTCCAGAACCTAGTTGATAGCCTTCCCGCGTGACCCAGGAGACGACTGCGCTCGAGGCCGAGCTGGATGCCACCCGAGAGCGACTGGCCGGCACCATCGACCAGCTGGTCTACCGCACGAGCCCGAAGACGATCGTGCGGCGCGAGATCACCTCGATCAAGAGCTACTTCGTCGACCTCGAGACCGGACAGCCCCGCACCACCAACATCTTGAAGGTCGCCGGCACCGTCGTCGGGGTGATCGCCCTCTTCGCGGTGGTGCGCAAGGTCGCCTCCGACTAGCGCCCGTGTCCGCCAAGCTGCCCATCAAGATGCTGCACGACCGGCTCCTGGTCGAGATCGACCGGGAGAGCGGCGAGCGGCGCTCGTCCGGGGGCATCGTCATCCCGGCCACGGCCGGCATGGGCGCGCGGCGCCTGGTCTGGTCCCGCGTCGTCGCCGCCGGCCCGCACGCGCGTGCGGTGCAGGTGGACGACCGGGTGCTGTTCGACCCCGAGGACAAGGCGGAGGTCGAGGTCCAGGGCGAGACCTACGTCGTCATGCGGGAGCGCGACGTCCATGCCGTCGCCGCCGACCGCCTCGGCGACGAGGCGACCGGCCTCTACCTCTGACCGGTCCTAGCCGGCGAGGTCGGAGCTCCAGCGCTCCTCGATGCGGCCGATCCGCCACACCGCGAGCGCGACGACCCACGACAGGACGAACAGCCCGACGATGCCGTAGCCGGCGTAGTCGAGAGGGATGTCGGCGACCGCGGCGACCGGTCCGGTGGTGATGTGGGCCCGGTCGGCGACCACGGAGACCAGCTCGACGGTGCCGATGATCAGGGCCACGGCGACCGAGATGCTGGTGATGGTGATGTTGTAGAAGACCTTGCGGACCGGACGGGCGAAGGCCCAGCCGTAGGCGACGTTCATGAAGACACCGTCGACGGTGTCGGCCAGGCACATGCCCGCGGCGAAGAGGATCGGCAGGACCAGGATCGCGTAGAACGGCAGGTTGAACGCCGCCGCGCCCCCGGCGAGGACCAGCAGTCCCACCTCGGTGGCGGTGTCGAACCCGAGACCGAACAGGACGCCGATCGGGTAGATGTGCCACGGCTTGCGGACGCTCTTGGTGAGGCCGCCGAGGAAGCGGTTCATGAAGCCGCGCTTGTTCAGCTGCTCCTCGAGCTGGGCCTCGTCGTACTCTCCGCGCCGCATCTGCTTGAAGACCCCGAGGATGCCCATCAGGACCACGAGGTTGAGGAGGCCGAGCACCCACAGGAAGACGCCCGAGACGCCGGCGCCGATCACCCCGGTGGCCGAGTGGAGCGTGGAGGAGTCGTCGGTGACGGGCCCGGCGAGCGCCTTGACGCCCAGCGAGAGCAGCAGGGCGAGCGCGAACACGATGGTCGAGTGGCCCAACGAGAACCAGAAGCCGACCGAGAGCGGCTTGCGGCCCGTGTCGTCGGCCAGCAGCTTGCGCGTGGTGTTGTCGACCGCGGCGATGTGGTCGGCGTCGAAGGCGTGCCGCAGGCCGAAGGTGTAGGCCAGGACGCCGACGCCGACGGTGAACACGGGGTGGTCACCGCCGAGCGCGAAGTGCTGGGGGGCGACGAACCCGAACAGGATGCCCAGCCCCACCACGTGCAGCAGCACGATGAACGAGCCCATCGCCCACAGGGAGCGCCGGTCCGCGGGTCCGAGATCTCGGCGGAAGCGGGTGAGTGCCGCTTCGGGCGCCGGTGCCGCCGTGGTCAGGGCCATGCGGGCACAGTAAACGCGAACGACCCCTTGTTGCAAGCGTGTTGCAACAAGGGGTCGAGGTCGCTCAGAACTCGAACACCAGGCGCGCGGTGGCGCGGCCGCTCTGGACGTCGTCGATGGCCTCGTTGACCTCGTCGAGCTTGCGCGACTCCGCCACGACCCGGGTCCGGCCGAGGGCGTGGAGAGCGAAGACCTCGGTGAGGTCCTGACGCGTCCCGACGATCGACCCGATCACCGAGATGCCCTTGAGCACGGTCGGGAAGATCGGCAGCGCCATCGGACCCTCGCTCTCCGGCGGGAGCCCGACACAGACCAGCCGGCCGCCGCGCCGCAGCGAGGCGAACGCGCTCTCGAACACGTGCGGGATCACGGCGAGGACGATCGCGACGTCGCAGCCGCCGAGGGCCGCGATCGCGGCGACCGGGTCCGTGGTGCCGGCGTTGACGACGTGCGTGGCACCGAGCTCGCGGGCCATCTCGAGCTTGGTGTCGTCGACGTCGACCGCGATCACGGTGCCGCCCACGATCGCGGCGTACTGCACCGCGAGATGGCCGAGACCTCCGATGCCGAAGATCGCGACCTTCTCCGTGGGCTGGACGTGGGCCACCTTGACTGCCTTGTACGTCGTCACTCCGGCGCACGTGAGGGGCGCGGCGTCGCGGGGCTCCACGCCCTCGGGGACGGTGACGACGTAGCCGGCGTCGGCGACGGCGTACTCCGCGAAGCCTCCGTCGATGGAGTAGCCGGTGTTCTGCTGGGACTCGCACAGCGTCTCCCAGCCCTTGACGCAGTAGGTGCAGCGCCCGCAGGCGTGGCCGAGCCAGGGCAGCGCGACCCGCTCGCCGAGGACGCGGTCGACGACCCCCTCACCGAGAGCCTCGACGATGCCGACGGCCTCGTGCCCGGGGACGAACGGTGGGGTGGGCTTGACCGGCCAGTCGCCGTGGGCGGCGTGGATGTCGGTGTGGCAGAGCCCGCTGGCCTCGATGCGGACCAGCACCTCGCCGGGTCCGGGGGTGGGGACGGGTCGGTCCTGGATCTCGAGCGGCTGGGTGAAACCGGTGACGACTGCAGCCTTCATGATGGCGCCTTCCTCCTGGGGTACTCCCAGCGTGGTCCGGGGTCGGCGCCCGGCGACAGGGCCGCACGCCACGCGAGCGTGGACCGAAGGGCCCGAGCCGGGGCCGCGACTCAGCGAGCGGTGGCCAGGCTGTCGGCGACGAGGGGTACGACGGCGATCGCCACCGAGGCGTGCTCCAGGACGGCGACCGCGACGGACCCGTGCGTGAAGCGTCCCACCCGACCGCGCTCGTGGTGCCCGACGACCACGAGGTCCATCTCGTCGGCCCGCGCGAGCAGGCACTCGGCCGGGGAGCCGTGGCCGATCTCGAGGGTCGTCGTCACGTCGGGGTGTTGCGCACCCAGCTCGGCGACGGACTCCGCGAGCGCCTGGCGGGCCGGCTCGAGGCCGACGTCCGCCACGGTGTGCAGGACGGTGAGGGGCAGCCCCCGGAGGCGGGCGTGCCGGAAGGCGAAGGCCAGGACCCGCTGGGACTCGGGCGTCCCGTCGGTGCCGACCAGGACGCCTCGGCGTGGCTCGGTGCTGTGCTGCGGTCGGATGACGACGACCGGGCACGAGGCCAGGCCGGCGACCTCCTCGCTCACCGAGCCGAGGACGACGCTGAGCACGTGCCCGCGACCGCGCGAGCCGACCACGATCAGGGCCGCTTCCGTCGAGACGTCGAGCAGTGCCTGGCGCGGATCGACCGCGCGCACGACCTGGTGCACGACCAGCTCCGGGTGCCGGGTGATCGCCCGCGTCGTGGCCCTGGCCAGCAGCGCACGACCGGCCGCCTTGAGGTCGGAGAACACCTGCATCGGGTCCGGCCCGCCCAGGCCCCCCCACGGCGTACCGACCGACAGCGGGGTGCCGATCCCGTGCACGAGCAGGAGATGACGCTCCTCGAGGGCAGCCTGGTCGGACGCCCAGTCGAGGGCCCGGTCGGTGAGCTGGGCGGCGTCGACGCCGACGACGACGCACCCGCTGGGCAGGTGCTGTGTTTCCATGCTTCGACTCTCGCAGGTCGCGATCGATGAGCCACGGGCACAGCGCCCCTCCGGGCAGGACCAAGGACCCCTGGACCGTGGGCTGTCCGGGGCGAGAGTGCTCAGGACCCACGGAGCGGTGACGCCGGCCAGGCGAGCCTGCGCCTCGGTGGCCACCCTCCGCGACCAGGCGATGGCCCGGTCGACCTCGCGGGACTCCAGCGGCCCGGCGACGTCCTGGACCAGGAAGCCGATCGGCGGCGACACCATCCGGTGGCCACGCTCGGTGAGCGCGCGAGCGGCGCGGCGCGAGGCCGAGGCGGGAAGGTAGCGCACCTTGGTGACCCGGGTGTCGAAGGTCGCGGCCAGGATCGGGCGATCGGTGTCGGGGAGCGTGGACAGCCACTCCCGCATCCCCTTGGACTCGGCCTCCTCACGGCCTCCCTGCCGTACGGCGTCGTGGCGGGTCGTGGGCCGGCTGAGCGAGAAGCCGTGGGTGGGTGCACCGACGACGAGCAGGTCCACGTCGGCCAGGTCTGCCGTGGCGGGGTCGCAGACGTTGACGACCGTGGTCTCGATCCCCTCGAGGCGCAGTCCGGCGGCGACGGCCCGCGCCACCCGCTCGGTGTTGCCGAACATGGACTCGTAGGCCACCAGGGCTCGCATCGTGGGGTGCTCGGTCATCGTCTGCTCCTCGTCGTCGGTCCCTTCGAGGGTGGCGCGTGGCGAGGACCGGCGCAGGGGTCCGGCGTCATCGCGGCGCGGGCAGAAGGTCCCTGCCTGGCAGAGTCGTCCCAGCGGTCCGCGGGAGCGGGCGTGCAGAGAGGAGCACGATGTCCACCACGTCCACGCCCCCGTTCCGGCACCCGGGGATCCAGCACTACCTCGACCAGCGGGCGAGCGACGCCCAGGCCAGGCTCGCGGACGCGATCACCGCGTTCGCCGGGTCCATGGCGTTCGTCTACCTGCACGTGGTGGTCTTCGCCGTCTGGATGGTCTTCGGCGAGGGCAACCCCTGGCCGACGCTGACGTTGGCGGTCTCCCTGGAGGCCATCTTCCTGTCGACCTTCGTGATGATCGGGCAGAACCGGCAGGCCGAGGTGCAGCAGGCGAAGGCGGACCACGACTTCGTCGCGCAGGAGCTCGAGCTCAAGACCAACACCGAGATCACCCGGGCCATCCACACCCTGACCACGGAGCTGCACCGTCGGCTGCTGGACGAGCCGGGCGGCACCCCGGCGCAGTAGGTCCGGAGGAGTCCCGCACCTCTGCCCTGGCGGGCGGGTCCAACGCCCCTGGCCCGGTCGGAACGGTCGGCGGAGCCTGGAGGCGAGGACCTCGAGAAGGGAACGATCATGACCGAGATGCCCCAGGTGACCACCTGGACCGTCGAGCTCCTGCTGGGTGACCGGGACGGTCACTCCCGAGCCACCGCTCACCTGCACACCGGGGCCGCCCGCGAGCTCACCGCCTCCGGTACGGCGGAGCTGTCGCCGCGAGACCCGTACGACGTACCGGAGATCGGCTTCGAGCTGGCCGCGGGCCGTGCCCTCATCGCCCTCGGCGAGCTGATGGTCGGGGCCGGCCGCGCAGACCTCGGCGACGAGCTCGTGGCGAGCGAGCCCGGCAGGGCCTGACCGCTGTGGTGCGTCCCTCGGGCCTTTGGCCCCCTGGGACGGGACCGATGCCACTGCCTCTCCGCGGCGCCTCCGGCCGATGCTGAGAGCGAGAGACCAGCGGAGGTGAGCGATGTACTTCGTGTGGGTACCGAACGAGCCCGATCCCTACCGGCGAGACGTCGTACCGAAGATCATCGACCCGTCTGCCGACGTCGCGACGTTGCGCCTGGACCTCGCGGCGCTCACCTACGACGAGCTGGTGTCGGCCTGGCACAGCTCCGATCGTCGGCTCGAGACCGAGACGGACCTGTGCCGGCGCACGGCGCTCGTCGCTCTGCGCGGGATGATCCTCGACGAGGTCGAGCACCGCAGCCCGTGGCGATACCGGCGCTGGCTGCGCCTCGGCGGTCCGACGCGCACGCACACCCGGACCGCCGACGTGCACGGGCACCGAGGCGGGGATGACCTAGGTCCCGGGCCCCGGTGACGACGGCCCCCGGCGCTGGTGCCGGCGCAGAACTACCGTGAGGTCATGCTCGAGGCTGGAGCGCAAGGCGCAGGGGCCCGGATCCGGGTCTTCCTCCTCGACGACCACGAGATCGCACGGCGTGGCATCCGCGAGCTCCTCGAGGGCGAGGGCGACATCGACGTGGTCGGCGAGGCCGCCAGTGCCGCCGAGGCCACGCGCCTCATCCCGTCTCTGGGACCCGACGTGGCCATCCTCGACGCCCGTCTCCCCGACGGGTCGGGCATCGACGTCTGCCGCGCCGTCCGGTCCCAGGACCCCGCCATCCGCGCCCTGATCCTGACGTCGTACGACGACGACGAGGCGCTGTTCGCGGCGATCATGGCGGGGGCAGCCGGCTACCTGCTCAAGCAGGTCCGCGGGAACGACCTCGTCGAGACCGTGCGCCGGGTGGCTGCCGGGCAGTCGACGCTGGACCCCGGCGTCACCGAGACCGTGCTCGAGCGGCTGCGTTCCGGGCCTCCGAACGACCCCGCGGTGGCGCGGCTGACCGGCCAGGAGCGCCGCATCCTGACCCTGATCGGCGAGGGGCTGACCAACCGCCAGATCGCCCAGCAGCTCGGCCTGGCCGAGAAGACGATCAAGAACTACGTGTCGTCCTTGCTGGCCAAGCTCGGCCTGGGCAGCCGGACGCAGGCCGCCCTGTTCGCCACCCGGTCCGGGGGTCGGTGAGACAGGACCGCGGCGCGTCCCTCCTCCACGCGCCCGGGACGATCGTCACGTCCCCGTGGGCGCGGGTGTAGCGCGCAGCCGCGGGAGGGTGGACCCGCGGCTGCGCGCCGTGGACTCGACCTGACTCTCGGTGCTCCTGTGCGTGACGCGGAGCCGGTGGTCAGAAGAGTCCGAGCTTCTTCTCGTCGGTGCTGATGAGCACGTTCTTGGTCTGGCTGTAGTGCTCGAGCATCATCTGGTGGTTCTCCCGGCCGACGCCGGAGATCTTGTAGCCACCGAAGGCGGCACCCGCCGGGTACTGGTGGTAGCAGTTCACCCAGACCCGTCCTGCCTGGATGCCGCGGCTCATCCGCCAGATCCGGTTGGTCGTCGCGGGTCCACACGCCCGCCCCGAGCCCATAGAGCGTGTCGTTCGCGATGCGCAGCGCCTCTGCCTCGTCCTGGAAGGTGGTGACGGCGAGCACGGGCCCGAAGATCTCCTCCTGGAACACGCGCATCCGGTTGTCGCCCTTGAGGACGGTCGGCTCGTAGAAGTAGCCCTTCTCGAACTCGCCGCCGACCTTGGCCGCTGCCCACCGATCAGCACCTCGGCGCCCTCGGCGCGCCCGATCTCGACGTACCCGGATGATCTTGCTCAGCTGCTGCGCCGAGACCTGCGGGCCGAGCATGGTCGTCTCGTCGAGCGGGTTGCCCTGCTTGATCGCGGCGATCCGGTCGAGGCACCGGGCCATGAACTCGTCGTAGATCGACTCCTGGATCAGCGCCCGCGACGGGCAGGTGCAGACCTCGCCCTTGTTGAAGGCGTAGAGCACGAGGCCCTCGATCGCCTTGTCGAGGAAGTCGTCGTCGGAGGCCATGACGTCCTCGAAGAAGACGTTCGGCGACTTGCCGCCCAGCTCCAGCGTCACCGGGATGAGGTTCTCCGCGGCGTACTGCATCATCAGGCGGCCGGTCACGGTCTCGCCGGTGAAGCCGATCTTGGCGATCCGCGGGCTGGTCGCGAGGGCCTTGCCGACCTCGGCGCCGGGGCCGGTGACGATGTTGATGACGCCCGGCGGTACGACGTCCTCGATGACCTCGGCCAGCTTCAGGATCGACCACGGGGTCGGGGAGGCCGGCTTGAGCACCGTGCAGTTGCCCGCCGCGAGGGCCGGGGCGATCTTCCACGCGGCCATCAACAGCGGGAAGTTGAACGGGATGATCTGCGCCGACGACTCCCAGGGGCTCGTGGAAGTGGTACGCCGTGGTGTGCTCGTCGATGACGGTGAGGCGACCCTCCATGCTCCGGGCCGCAGCCGCGAAGTAGCGGAAGTGGTCGACCGCCAGGGGGATGTCGGCGGCCAGCGTCTCGCGCACCGGCTTCCCGTTCTCCCAGCTCTCGGCGACGGCCAGCATCTCGGCGTTGGCCTCGACGGCGTCGGCGATCTTCTCCAGCACGGCGGCGCGGGTCGCCTGGGAGACGTGGTTCCACTCGGTGGCGGCGACATGAGCGGCGTCCAAGGCGGCCTCGACGTCTTCGGGCGACGACTTCGCCACCTCGCAGATGGGCTCGGCCGTGGCCGGGCAGAGGTCTGTCAGGTACTCACCCCGGGCAGGTGGCATCCACTTGCCGCCGATGAAGTTGTCGTAGCGGTCCTGGACCGCCACAAGGCTGCCGGCGCGTCCTGGCGCGGTGTAACTCATGGTCCTGCCTCCTGACTGCGGGGCGGCACCGAGGGGGCGCCGCCACCCTGTGACTCCCACGTTCCTCCGCAGGGCGCTCCGGGCGCAGTGGCACGCGACCCGGCAGAGGCGGGCAGAAGGTCTCGATCAGCCCGGGACGAAGTCCCGGGACGGACGGAGGCTCAGGCGCAGCATGCCGGCTCGCCGCGCGGACCCGTCCGAGCAGCAGCAGGTGGCGCCGTCGTCCTGGGCGTACGGCGTGGGGCTGTCCGCCAGCACCGTGTAGACCTCCCAGCGCTCGGCGTCGGGGCTGCCCTCGACCCAGAACTTGTCCTGTCGGGCGTAGCAGCAGGTGACGTCGCGCTCGTCGACGCTGGTCAGGCCGTCGGCTCCCAGACGCTCCTGTACGGCGTCCACGGCAGCGGTGTCCGCGACCTCGATGCCGAGGTGGTTGAGCGTCCCGCCGTGGCCGGGGTTCTCGATCAGGACGAGCTTCAGCGGGGGGTCGGCGACCGCGAAGCTGGCGTACCCGGGGCGCTGCTTGGCGGGACCGGTGCCGAGCAGGCGAGAGTAGAAGTCGACCGAGGCAGTGAGGTCGTCGACGTTGAGGGCGAGCTGGACGCGGGACATGATGTCTCCTCCTAAGACATAGACGGACGTCGATATGCCGATCCATCTTGCCCGGGAGATCGACGTGCGTCAATATTGATGGGTGTCTAAGTCTTTGATGTCCCTGACGCCGGTCCAGACCGTCGCGTGCTGCTCGCCGCTCACCCAGGAGCCGCTGAGCCGCGACCAGGCCGACCGGATCGCCCCGCTGCTCAAGGCGCTCGCCGACCCCGTCCGGCTGCGACTGTTGTCCCTGGTCGCCTCCCACCAGGACGGCGAGGCGTGCGTCTGCGACCTGAACGACGCCTTCGACCTGTCCCAGCCCACGATCAGCCACCATCTGAAGGTGCTCCACGACGTGGGGCTCCTCGACCGGAGCAAGCGGGGGGTCTGGGTCTACTACCGGATCCGCAGCGAGGCGCTGTCCGACCTCGGCTCGTTGCTCGGAGGAGTGACCGGGTGAGCGCCGACCTGGCTCGTCGGGTCGTCGCGGAGGCGCTCGGGACCGGGTTCCTCGTCGCGGCGGTGATCGGGTCGGGCATCGCGGCCGTGCGACTCTCGCCGGACGACGTCGGGTTGCAGCTGCTCGAGAACAGCCTCGTGACCGGCGCCGTCCTGGTGGCACTGATCCTGGCGCTCCAGCCGGTGTCGGCGTCGTTCAACCCGGTCGTGACCCTGGTCGAGCGGGCCTGGGGACTGGTCGGCACCCGAGAGGCGGCGGCCCTGGTCGTGGCACAGGTCATCGGCGCGTGCGCCGGCGCCGTCGTGGCCAACCTGATGTTCGGGCTCGACGCCGTCTCGGTCGCCTCGACGACGCGCGCGACCGGCGCCCACGGGCTCGGCGAAGTGGTGGCGACCTTCGGCCTGGTGGTGGTGATCTTCGGGAGTCTCCGGTCCGGCCGCGTCGACACCGTCGCCTTCGCGGTCGGCGGCTACATCACCGCGGCCTACTGGTTCACCAGCTCGACCAGCTTCGCCAACCCCGCCGTCACCGTCGCCCGCACGCTGTCCGACACCTTCGCCGGGATCGCACCCTCGTCGGTGCCGTTCTTCGTCCTCGCCCAGCTCGTCGGGGGCGCACTCGCCCTCGTCGCCGTGGCCTACCTGTTCCCTCGCCACCGCCTCGACTCCCAGGAGGTCTCCCGATGAGCATGCCGGCCGTGCTGTTCGTCTGTGTCCACAACGCCGGCCGCTCCCAGATCGCGGCGGGCTACCTGCGCCACCTGGCCGGCGACCGGATCGAGGTGCGCTCGGCGGGCAGCGCGCCGGGTGAGGTCGTGAACCCGGTCGCCGTGGAGGTGATGCGCGAGGAAGGCATCGACCTCGCGGCGGCGGTGCCGCGTCGGCTCACGGACGAGGCCGTGGGTCTCTCCGACGTCGTGGTCACGATGGGCTGCGGTGACGCCTGTCCCTACGTCCCGGGCAGGCGCTACGAGGACTGGCAGGTCGACGATCCGGCCGGCCAGGACCTCGAGACGGTGCGGAGGATCCGCGACGACATCCGGGCGCGGGTGGAGGGACTGGTGGCCGAGCTGGTGCCGGCTCGGCGCTGAGACGTCGTACGGCGGGCGCCCGGCCGTGGTCGGCGGGGCCGAGACGCGCAAGGATGCAGGCATGCAGGAGGTGGAGGTCGGGTCGATCCCACTCGGTCGGCTGGCAGCCGTGCTGCCCCCGGAGCGCGTGGAGCGGCTGGAGGCGAGCGCCGTCCGGGCCCGAGGCTCGTTCGGGGATCGCGTCGTCTGGCACGTGAACGCGACGGCCCACGGCGGCGGCGTCGCCGAGATGCTCCAGACCCTGCTGGCCTACGGCAACGGCGCGCAGATCGAGAACCGGTGGCTCGTCATCGACGGTGACCCGGAGTTCTTCGCGATCACCAAGCGCCTGCACAACCGGCTGCACGGAGCGGCCGGCGACGAGGGCGCGCTCGGGCCGCGCGAGCACGCCCACTACGAGGAGGTGCTGGCCGACAACCTCACCGACCTGGCGTCGCGGGTCTCTCCCCGCGACCTGGTGATGCTCCACGACCCGCAGACCGCCGGCCTGCGCGGTGGGCTCCGCGACAGCGGCACCCGAGTGGTCTGGCGCTGCCACGTCGGGAGCGACGAGTCGAACGCCCGGACCGACGAGGCATGGGCGTTCCTGCGGCACTACGTCGAGGACGCGGACGCTTTCGTCTTCTCGCGGAGGGCCTACGCGCCGGGCTGGGTCGACGGCTCCCGGCTGGTCGCCATCCCGCCCTCCATCGACCCGTTCTCGGCCAAGAACGTCGCGCTCGACGATTCCGACGTGGCGACCGTGCTGGCGCGTGCTGGACTGGTGGCCGGCGGCGACCCCGACGGCCCGGTGCACTACACGCGACGCGACGGCACAGCGGGCTCGGTGCGCGACCACTCCGGGGGCCAGGGGCTGGTCGTCGACGGACCCGCTCCGCCCCACGACGCCCGTCTGGTGGTCCAGGTGAGCCGCTGGGACCGGCTCAAGGACATGGCCGGCGTGATGGCCGGCTTCGCCCTCCTCGTCGCGGACGGCTCGCACGACGGCACCCATCTCATGCTCGTCGGCCCGGCGGTCTCGGGCGTCACCGACGACCCCGAGGGTGCGGAGGTGCTGGAGGAGTGCCGCCACGCCTGGCAGCGGCTGCCCGACGCCGTACGCCGGCGGGTGCACCTGGCCTCGATCCCCATGGACGACCCGGACGAGAACGCGATCATCGTCAACGCCGTGCAGCGGCACGCCTACACCGTGGTCCAGAAGAGCCTGGTCGAGGGGTTCGGGCTGACGGTGACCGAGGCGATGTGGAAGGGGAGCCCGGTCGTGGCCAGCCGGGTCGGCGGGATCCAGGACCAGATCGTGGACGGCCGGGACGGGCTCCTGGTCGACGACCCCCGCGACCTCGAGGGCTTCGCGACCGTGCTCGGGCGCCTGCTCACCGACCCGGCGCTCGCCGAGCGGCTCGGGGCGGCGGGACACGCACGCGCGCTCGTCGACTTCCTGCCCGACCGACACCTCGACCAGTACGTCGACCTGTTCGCTCGGCTCTCCCGGACATGACGAAGCGGCTTCCTCCGGGGGGAGAAAACCGCTGGTCACGCGTGGTACGCCATGTAGGACTTGAACCTACAACCCGCTGATTAAGAGTCAGCTGCTCTACCAATTGAGCTAATGGCGCATGCCGGTCAAGCGCATCCAAGATTAGCAGCGACGGGCATAGGCTCCCAATCGGGTCGGGGTGCTCGCGGGGAGGCGAGAGGGCCGGCCGACCGGAATATTCAATATTCAACTACCGTTGTCCGGGCACAGCGCCAGAGAGGCGCCAGAAGCAGGAGGTGGGCCGGATGCCCGCAGTGACCGTCGACGACCTGACCACGCTGGCCAGGCTCCCCGAGCCCGCTCTGGGCGACCAACCCCGCCCGGTGTGGCAGGTGACCACCGCGCCCCAGGGCTACGAGGGAGAGGGCTTCCCGGTCCGCCGCGCCTTCGCCGGCATCGACCTCGCCCTGCTCGACCCGTTCATCATGATGGACCAGATGGGCGAGGTGGACTACGCCCCCGGAGAGCCCAAGGGCACGCCGTGGCACCCCCACCGCGGGTTCGAGACCGTCACCTACATGATCGACGGCGTCTTCGAGCACCAGGACTCCCACGGCGGTGGCGGCACGATCACCAACGGCGACACCCAGTGGATGACCGCGGGCTCCGGGATCCTCCACATCGAGACGCCGCCGGAGTGGCTGGTGCAGTCCGGTGGCCTCTTCCACGGGATCCAGCTCTGGGTGAACCTCCCGCGCGACGAGAAGATGGTCGCGCCGAAGTACCAGGACATCCGCTCCGGCGAGGTCGCCCTCCTCACGTCGTACGACGCGGGCACGCTCGTGCGCGTCATCGCCGGCACCGTGGGGCCGCAGGCGGGCCCGGGCTCGACCCACACGCCGATGGCGCTGGTGCACGCGACGATCGAGCCCGGCGCACGGCTCGAGCTGCCGTGGGACCAGGACTACAACGCGCTGGTCTACGTCCTCAACGGGCGCGGCACGGTCGGCGCCGACGGTCGGCCGATCAGCAGCGGTCAGACCGCGGTCTTCGGCTCCGGTGACTTCCTGACCGTGACGGCCGACGGCAGCCAGGAGAGCCGCTCGCCCCGGCTCGACGTCGTCGTGGTCGGTGGCAAGCCGATCGGCCAGGCGCTCGCGTGGGCCGGCCCGTTCGTGATGAACACCAAGGCCGAGGTGCTCCAGGCCTACGAGGACTTCCAGAAGGGTCGCTTCGGGCACATCCCCGGCTGAGCAGCGGCAGCCTGTAGGAAGGACCCATGAAACCCCTCGCACCGGGTGACCAGGTGTTCGTCCCCGGCGGCGCGACCGTCGTCGGGAACGACCACTACTACGCCGAGGAGCGACCCCTGCGCGAGGTCACGGTCGGCGACGTGTGGTTCGACCGGCATCCGGTCACCAACTCCGACTTCGCGGCGTTCGTCGAGGAGACGGGACACGTGAGCGTCGCGGAGACCGCGCCCGACCCCGCCGACTTCCCGGGAGCCGACCCCGCGCTGCTGGTGCCGGGCTCGCAGGTGTTCACCCCGACGCCGGGGCCGGTCCGGCTCGACGACTGGACCCAGTGGTGGCGCTGGCAGCCGGACGCCTCGTGGCGAGCGCCGCAGGGCCCGGGCAGCGCCTGGGAGGACATCCCCGACCATCCCGTCGTCCACGTCGCCTGGTCGGACGCGACGGCCTACGCACGCTGGGCCGGGCTGGACCTCCCGACCGAGACCGAGTGGGAGTACGCCGCACGCGGCGGCCTGCTCGGCCGCGACTTCGCCTGGGGCGACGAGCTCACGCCCGGCGGAGAGGAGCTGGCCAACACCTGGCGCGGGCCCTTCCCCTGGCGCTCCGACGACCCGCGGGGCTTCGACCGGACCTCACCGGTGGGCAGCTACCCGCCCAACGGCTACGGGCTCCACGACGTGATCGGCAACGTCTGGGAGTGGACCCGGACCCGGTGGTCGGCGTCCCACGACGGTGCGGTCGACGACGTACCGCCCGCGTCTGCGTGCTGCGGCGGCTCCCTGCGTCTGCAGGAGACCGACCGGATGGTCACCAAGGGCGGGTCGCACCTGTGCTCACCCGACTACTGCCAGCGGTATCGACCGGCGGCTCGTCAGGGCCACGGCGTGAACGACACCACGTCGCACGTGGGCTTCCGCTGCGTACGACGGTCGTGAGCCGGCACGCGTACCTGGGGTGAGTGACGGGACTTGAACCCGCGACATCCGCGACCACAACGCGGCGCTCTACCAGCTGAGCTACACCCACCATGCGGCCCCAGGGTCACCCGGGGCCGAGCAGAGAGTGTAGGGCAATCACCCCGCGGAGCTCCCATCGGGGCGTTCGTCCGCGAGGCCCGTGAGAGAGCCGCCGTGCTCGCGCGCCAGCACCCTCGCGTCGGCGCTGTCGGGTCCGGGTGAGGGTACGAAGATCGCGGCCCGGTAGTAGCGCAGCTCCTCGATGCTCTCGAGGATGTCGGCGAGGGCGCGGTGGTTGCCGCGCTTGGCCGGGGCCGCGAAGTAGGCGCGGGGGTACCACCGCCGCGACAGCTCCTTGATCGAGGAGACGTCGACGATCCGGTAGTGGAGGAAGCCGTCGAGGTCCTTCATGTCCCGGGAGATGAACGCGCGGTCGGTGCCCACGGTGTTGCCCGCCAGCGGCGGCCGCGAGCCGTCGTCGCAGTACTCCCGGACGTAGGCGAGGACCTGCTGCTCGGCGTCCTCGAGGCTGATGCCACTGTCGAGCTCGTCGAGCAGGCCGGACTTCTCGTGCATCGAGCGGACGAAGTCGTCCATCTGGGCGACCGCCTCGGCGGGCGGCTTGATGACCAGGTCGACGCCGTCGCCGAGGACGTTGAGGTCGTAGTCGGTGACCACGACCGCGATCTCGATGAGTGCGTCGGCGACATAGTCGAGCCCGGTCATCTCGCAGTCGATCCAGACCAGGCGCTCGTTCACAAGGGAGCACACTACCCAGGCGACCCTGCGCCTGGGGACCTCCGTCCCTGGTGAGGCGTGCGGCACACCCGGCAGGGTGTTCAGCGTTCGTTCAGGACCGTTCCGTAGGGTGGGGCACCGTGAAGCAGTGGGTCGGTCTTGTCGCGCGCCTGATCGTGGGTGTCATCGACCTGGTGGCCGGGCTCTCCAAGTTCTCCGACCCCGCGGGCAACGTCCGGGCCGTCCGTGCCTACCGGATCCTCCCCGAGTCGATCGTGCCCACGGTCGGTCACGCGCTGCCGACGATCGAGATCATGATCGGTGCCCTGCTGGTCCTCGGCCTGTTCACCCGGCCGATGGCCCTGCTGAGCGGCCTCTTCTTCCTGGCGTTCATCATCGGCATCTCCTCCGCCTGGGCCCGCGGCCTCGAGATCAACTGCGGGTGCTTCGGCAACGGCGGCGTGCCCGCCGACCCGCAGCGTCAGTACGCCATCGACATCGCACGCGACGTCGGTCTGCTCCTCTGCTCGGTCTGGCTGGTGATCTGGCCACGGACCCGCTTCGCCCTGGACAACCTGTTGTTCCCCCGCACCGAAAGGCTCCCCGATGGCGAACAAGACCCGTCAGCAGTCGAAGTCTGAGCGCGCTCAGGCGCTGATGAAGGAGCAGCAGCGCAAGGAGCGGGCCCGGAACCTCTTCGTCGTGGGCGCCGTCGTGGTGGCGATCGCGATCATCGCCGTCGTGTTGGTGGTGATCTCGAGCAACAAGGACACCAGCGGCAAGTCGGTCGGGTCGGGCGGAACGCCGTCCAACCTGACCGGGGACTACAACGTCGTGATCGGGAAGTCGTCGGCCCCCGACACGATCAAGATGTACGAGGACTTCCAGTGCCCGATCTGCAAGGAGTTCGAGGCGGCCACCGGTCAGCAGGTGCAGGCGGCGATCGCTGACGGCAAGGTGAAGGTCGACTACCACATGGTGGCGTTCCTCGACCGCGCGTCGACGACCAACTACTCCAGCCGGGCGCTCAACGCCGCGATGGCCGTCCTGAGCACCTCCGGGCCCGACGCGTTCTTGAAGTTCCACACCCTCGCCTACGCCAACCAGCCGGAGGAGGGGTCGGCGGGCGTGCCGGACTCGACGCTGATCGACTGGGCGGTCCAGGCCGGCGCCGACAAGGCCGCGGTCACGCCGCTGATCAACGGCAACGTCTACCACCAGTGGGTGGTCAACGCGACCGACCAGATGTCGAAGGACGGCGTGAACGGCACTCCCACCGTGTTCATCAACGGCAAGAACCAGGGGACCAACCCGCAGACGGCCGCGACCAACGTCCTGGCGCTGCTGAAGTAGGTGCAGGTCGAGCGCGTCCAGCGCTGGGTCATGTCGACCCTGCTGCTGACGGTCTGCGCCCTGTTCGCGACCGGGATGGCGATCCTGTCCGGGGTCGTCGACCGCGCCGGAGCGCGCCCGGGGCTGCTCCTCATCTCCGGCGTGGTCGGGCTGATGGCGATGGCCGGGATGCGGGCGATCAACCTCAAACGCATCCTGACCCCGTGGTTGCTGCTGGGCCTGCTGCCCGCGGTCGTGGTCGGTTCGTTCTACGCGCTGCGGGCCTGACAGACTCCGCGGTGTGAGTGTTGCGCCCCTGTCCGCCTTCATCGCGGGCCTGCCCAAGGTCGAGCTGCACGTCCACCACGTCGGGTCGGCGTCGCCCGCGATCGTCTCGGAGCTGGCGATGCGCCACCCCGGGGTCGTCCCGGTCGACCCCGAGGAGCTGCGCCGCTTCTTCGAGTTCCGCGACTTCGCCCACTTCGTCGACGTCTACCTCGCGGTCGTCGACCTGATCCGCACCGAGGACGACGTCCGCTACCTCACCTACGAGGTCGCCCGGGAGCTCGCGACCAACCAGCACGTCCGGTACGCCGAGCTGACGTGCACGCCGTACACCTCGGTGCTCCCGCACGACTCGTCGCGGGGGATGCCGATCGAGGTCTACACCGAGGCGCTCGAGGACGCCCGGATCGCGGCCGAGCGGGACTTCGGGATCGTGCTGCGCTGGATCTACGACATCCCGGGCGAGAGCGGGATGCCGGCGGCCGACGCGACCCTGTCGTTCGCGCTCAACCACCGCACCGACGCCCTGGTCGGCTTCGGCCTCGGTGGGCCCGAGCTGGGCGTGCCGCGCGGGCAGTTCCAGCCCCACTTCGACCACGCGCGTCGGGCCGGGCTCCACAGCGTCCCCCACGCCGGCGAGACCACGGGACCGGAGACGATCTGGGACTCGCTGACCCTGCTCGGCGCCGAACGGATCGGCCACGGTACGTCGGCTGCGGCCGACCCGAAGCTGCTCGACCACCTCGTCGAGGCGGGCATCCCGCTCGAGGTGTGCCCGTCGTCCAACATCGCCACCCGGGCCGTCGCCAGCCTCGAGGAGCATCCGATCCGGGCGTTCCGCGACGCCGGCGTGACGATCACCGTCAACTCCGACGACCCGTCGATGTTCAACACCAGCCTCAACGAGGAGTACGAGGTGGCGGCGCGGCTGCTCGACCTCGACACCGGCGGCGTGGCCGACCTGGCCCGGGCCGCGGTGCGCGCGTCGTTCGCCCCCGACGACCTGAGGATCTCGATCCTCTCCGAGATCGACGACTACTGCGGGCGCTGACCGGCGCCGGCCCACGGCAAGGAGGATCCCATGGCAGACCTGACCGATACCGCGCGCGCGTGGCTGACGGACCGGACGCGGGCCGTCCTGATCACGGTCCGGGCCGACGGGTCGCCACAGTCGTCCAACGTCCTGACGGCCTTCGACGGCACGTCGTTCCGGGTCTCGGTGACCGCCGACCGCGCCAAGACGCGCAACCTCGCCCGTGATCCGCGGGCGGTCGTGCACGTGGTGGGCGACGACTTCTGGTCCTATGCCTCGGTGTCCTGCGACGCCACGCTCGGGGCGGTCACGACCACGCCCGGCGACGACGCCGGCCGGGCCCTGCTGGAGACCTACGAGGCGATCACGGGCAAGCGGCATGCCGACCCGGAGGAGTTCTTCGCGGCCATGGTCGACGAGCACCGTCTGGTGCTGACGCTGACGCCGACGAGCGTCGTCGGCTCCGGCTGGTGAGCACCCCTTGATTGTCGAGTAAATCGGTCTAGTTTGGAGGTCCATCCACCCAGGAGGTCTCCCATGTCCGTCACCGACCAGCTGCTCGAGAACAACGAGAAGTACGCCGCCGGGTTCCACGGCCCGCTCCCGCTCCCGCCCGCCAAGCACGTCGCGGTCCTCGCCTGCATGGACGCGCGTCTCGACGTCCACGACCTGCTCGGTCTCGAGGAGGGCGACGCCCACGTCATCCGCAACGCCGGCGGGGTCGCGACCGACGACGCGATCCGGTCGCTGGCCATCAGCCAGCGCCTCCTCGGCACGCGCGAGATCGTGCTCATCCACCACACCGACTGCGGCATGCTCACCTTCACCGACGACGAGTTCAAGGCCGGCATCCAGGAGGAGACCGGGCTCAAGCCCGCCTGGTCGGCGGAGGCCTTCTCCGACGTGAGCGACGACGTCCGCCAGTCGGTCCGCCGGATCACCGCCAACCCGTTCGTGCCACACCGCGACCAGGTGCGCGGCTTCGTGTTCGACGTGGCGACCGGGCGGCTCGAGGAGGTCTCGGTCGAGGCCTGAGACGTATCAGGCCCGGCGATCTCATACGTCGCCGGGCCACCATCATTGGACCCTGCGACGCCAGGAGATCCCGGGACCCGGCGCGGCGTGTCGGCGGAGGAGTGGTCAGGAAGCCAGGATGCGGACGGCGCGGAGGTCGGGCACGCGGTCGAGCCGGCGCGTGAGAGCGGTGTCGAGGTCGCCGACCACGACGACCCGGGCGCCGGCCTCGAGCGCCGAGCGCACGCCCGGCTCGGCATCCTCGAAGGCGACGCAGCTGCTGGGCGGGACGCCGAGCAGCGCTGCTGCGCGCAGGTACCCCTCGGGATGCGGCTTGCCGTGCTCGAGGTCGTCGGCCGGCACGAGCACCGAGGTGACGGGGAGGCCGGCGGCGGCCATCCGGCGTACGGCGAGCTCGCGCGGCGCCGACGTCACGACCGCCCATGGCACGGGCAGGGTCGCCAGGAGGGCCGCCGCCCCGGGCACCTGCACGATGCCGTCGGTGACCGCGAGCTCGCGTGCCTCCAGCTCGGCACTGACCGCGGCACGGCCGGCCGGGGACGCATCGGGCAGGAAGCGGGCGACGATGTCGGGCGTACGACGGCCGTGGGAGTAGGCGAGCAGCGTCTCGACGTCGACGCCCTGCTCGACGCAGAACCGCTCCCACAGCGATTCCACCAGAGCGGTCGAGTCGACCAGCGTGCCGTCCATGTCGAACAGGGCCGCGGCGGCGGTCAGTTCGAGTGAGGGCGTCATGGTGCGCTCAGCGTAGTGACGGCTCGAGCGTCGGGCGCCGGTGGGGAAGCAGCGCCTCGCCGGTCCTGGAAGGCGGGGCCGACGAGGCGCGCGCAGCTCGACACGGGGGAATCGATCTGCGCCCGAGACACTTCGCAAGGTTCTCTACCCACCGCCGGAAGCCCCAAACATCGACGCGGCGAGAAATCCGAAGGACTGGTGCGCTCGGGTGAGGTGTGACCTCACCCGAGCCCGAGCCCGAGGGCGCCGACGCGGGTCAGGTGCCGACGGCGGCGACGGCGTCGGTGATGACGGACGCGATCTGGTCGGGCACCTCGTTCGGCAGGAAGAACACGCTGCCCGGGATCGTCACCACCGTGACCGTGGCACACGCCTCGAGCGTGTGTCGCTCGCTGTCGGTGAGCCCGCCGTCGCCCTTCTCCGCGTGGACGACCCACGCCGGCACCTCCGACCGGCACAGCGCGGCGGCGTGGTCCTCGCCGCTCTCCAGCCACGTGAGGTACTCGCGAAGCCCGAGCCGCATGTCCCGCGTGCTGTTCCTGCGGAAGTCGCCGGCCAGCTCGGCCCGTCGCTCCGGTGTGACCGGGACACCCTTCACCATCGACGCGGCGCCCTTCTTCATCACCGCCAGCGGCAGGGTCCCGAGCACCTTCGACAGTCGGATCACGTGGATGAAGAAGGCCGACTCGTCCGGCAACGACAGGCTGATGCCGAGCAGGACGGTCGGCCCGCTGAAGAGCTTCCGCTCGACCATCTCCAGGGCCACGTTGGCGCCCATGCTGAACCCGACGACGACATCCGCGCCCTTCGCCTCCACGAGATCGGCGGCCATGCGTCCGTACGCCTCGTGGCTGTAGGAGTGCGGCGAGGGCGCGCCGGCGTGGCCGGGCAACGTCGCTGCCACCAGCCTGAGACCGGAGAGGCCGGGCTGCTGCGTCAGCTCCAGGTACGACCGGGCACTGCACATCCCGCCGGGGAGCAGCAGGACGGTGTGCTCGGCGTCCACAGGTCCGGACTCGAACAACTCCCAGTCAACGCTCACATCGCACTCCCGGGTCACCCCGAGGCAGGTCCGACTCTACGCCCGATCGTGCGCGCGGGCACCCGCACACCGGCCCACGTCGATCCGGTGCCCTGCTGGAACCCAAGGCAGCAGGGCACCGGACAGGAGCCGAGCCTCATACCGTTCAGCGCCAGGACTCCCGAAAATGTCACGGTGACCCCCGTCTGCACCGACAGCGGGGGAGCGGGGGCGCCTCCCACCGGGCCCGCACCGCGAAGCGGCGCGGGCGTGCCCACCCTTCCGGGCGTGCCTGGGTGGTCCCTCCCGGCCCTACCCTCGATGAGGTGCGCCCGGCCGGCGCTGTGCCCCAGTGGCAGCGGGTCTCGACCACCTGGAGGCCGACCGGGCGCACTCCAGCCGTACCCACTCTCACGCGGCGCATCAGGGTCCGCCATGTCGCGGCGCGGGCGGCCGCGGGTGCGGCCACAGGTGGAGGTGCCCCGCTGCGTCCCGATCGCAGGCTAGAGCTCGAAGGGGTCCCCGCCGGGATCGTCTGGCGGCTCGACGGGGTCCGTGTCGGGGCTGATCGGCTGGGGCGATCCGTCCGGGGTCAGGCTGGGCTTGACCTCCGGGTCCTCGAGCGGCTCTTGGGGAGTGGACGACATGCCCTCCCCGTACCCACCTGCGAGGTGGTCAGGCCTTCCTCGGCACCTTCCGCAGGCCGGACCCACTGGTCAGCGCAACCGCGGACCAGGTCGTAGACGAGTATCGACAGCCGATGGGCTCGAGCCCTACGTTGATCTCGGCCGCGGGGCCGTCTCGAGGCCTCCTTGGAAGGGGATATCTCAGATGAAGTCCTTCGCCCGGGGAGCAGCTGCTCTCGCTCTCGGCATCGCCGGGGCCACCGCCGGCGTGGTGTACGTCGCCGCACCCGCTCAGGCCGCGACCTGCAATCCCACCCACCCCTGGCAGTCGAACAGCGCACCCGCCACGGCTCAGCCGCTCTCGAACCAGATCCTGTACAGCGGGCCCGAGTCGTCTTGCGGCGCGGTGGCGGCGGTCTCCCACAGCGTTCTGTACGCCGTCGACTGCTACGCGATCAACTCCGCAGGCAACGTCTGGCTGCACATCGGTGCCAGTCACGCGACCTCCGGGTGGATCCAGGAGTCTCACGTCATCGTGAACAACCCCCACTCCCTCGGGCGCTGTGGGGGCTGACAGCCCGCCGCCGAGTCGCCCGCCCATGGGGCCCGTCGAGCGGCCGTCGAGCCTCCTGTCGACCGCAGAAGCCCAGGCCATGGGATCGCTCTGACCGCCACGATGCGGCGCCCCCGGCAGGACTCGAACCTGCGACCTAGAGATTAGAAGGCTCTTGCTCTATCCAGCTGAGCTACGGGGGCCGGGGACCATTGTGGAGCACCGGCCCGCGTAGGTCAGCCACGACTCCCGGGGTCACTGACCTCGGGAGTCGGGATCGACGCCGGCGAAGCGCAGGAAGTCGGGGATCGCGTACGACGCGCCGCTCCCGCCCAGCATCGGCTGCCAGTGCGGCTGCCGGCTGAGGTAGCTGTTCGGGTCGGCGCGGAGCAGGCCGAGCATCACCTCGGCGACGATCCGGCCGCCGACCGGGCCGAGGTACTGCCCGCCGTTGACCAGCTGGGCCTCGCGCAGCACGTAGAGCCACAGCGGGGTCGAGCGGTCCAGGCCGTGGCCGTACGCGCCCACGTCGGACAGGTCGTCGCGCGAGAGCACCGGGGCATGCATCCGCCGTGCGATCGCCTGCCCGGACGGCAGCGACCACGTGAGGTGGCGCAGCAGCGTGCGCTGCGGCAGCGCCACCGGGCCGGGAGCGCCCGGGATGTGGGCGATCGCGCTGGTGGGCAGCGCGAACAACGGCGTCGAGAGCACGGTGTCGATCTGCTTGTTGGGCCGCACGGCGGCCGTGTAGCTCCCACCGAAGTCGAAGAAGGTCTGCCAGCCGACGAAGCGCCGAGCCGACCGGAAGCCGCCGCGCAGGTCACCCGGGTCGCTGGTCGGGTTCTGCCCGTCGGGCACGTCCACGCGCGAGTCGAAGATCAGTGCGAAGAACGGGTTGCCGTTGTCTCCGGCGAGGTTCGCGCGGTACGACGGGCGCACCATGCTGTGCCCGAAGCGGTACGCCGCACCGGAGAACTCGACCGGGATGTAGGGGGCGTGGTGTGCATGGAAGTACCGCGGTCCGTGGCGCATCACGTCGTCGACCATCGGCTGTCCCACGAAGTCGGGCAGGACCTGGTTCACCACCAGCCACTGGTAGTGCCACGTGGTCAGTCGCCGTGCCTCGGTGAAGGTCTCGATCGGGTCGGCTCCCGGCGCCCCGACGGTCTCGACGGCGTGGTTGTGGAAGCGCAGGACGGCCGCGTGGAGACCGGAGATCAGCACGTTGGAGTCGTTGCGAGGATCGCCGATGACGGCCGAGTGGTCGGGCCGCCGGGGCACGTCCTCGAACTGGCCGCCCGACTCGAGCAGGAACCTGATCGGGTGCTCCGGGTCGTACAGCTCGGACTGGGCGATCGGTCCGCCGCCGTACACGGAGTCGAGGTCGAAGCGCGCGCTGCGGCTGTTGGGCGACCGCGTCGGGTCCGTCGGTACGCCGAGCTGCGAGGCCGCGTCGAAGGTGAGGTCGTGGTCGATGAACTGGCCGACGAAGGTCATGCCGGCCGTGTCGTGGGGGTTGTTCTTGTTGACGAGGCTGAGGTTCGGATCCGTGATCAGCAGCACCGGGCCGCCGTTCGGTCCGAACAGGTCGTCCTGGGCGTCGAGCATCCCGCCCGGCGCGGCCAGGTCGAGGAGCGCCTGGCGCAAGCTCGGCGTGTTGTCCGCGAACGGCGGGAGGTCGTCGAAGATCCGGCCGAACGTCGCCGACGGCGTGGCCGAGCCGCTGCCCGTCATCGGGCACCCGTGGCTCTCGGCGGCCACCGCGGCGGGCCCGCCCGACACGGCGGCCAGACCCGCCCCGGCAGCACCGGCCGCCCCTGCCTGCAGAAGTCGACGTCGCGACGTGGCGTGCTCGCTCATGAGAGTCCTCTCGTCGCAGGAAGAGGAGGACGACACCGGCACGCAGATACGTGGTCGGCGAGCGTGCATCGGCTCCCGATGGGTACGGCGGAGGCATGCGACTGGGGTACACGTTGATGTCGGAGCAGTCCGGACCGCGCGAGCTGGTCCTGCACGCGGCCGGCGCGGAGCGGGCGGGCTTCGACTTCGAGGTGATCAGCGACCACTTCTTCCCGTGGCTGGACGCCATGGGCCACTCGCCGTACGCCTGGAGCGTGCTGGGAGCCGTCACCCAGGTGACCGAGCGCGTCGAGCTGATGACCTACGTGACCTGTCCGCTGATGCGCTACCACCCGGCTGTCGTCGCGCAGAAGGCCGCCACCGTGGACCTGCTCAGCGACGGACGGTTCACGCTCGGCCTCGGCGCGGGGGAGAACCTCAACGAGCACGTCGTCGGGCAGGGCTGGCCGCCGGTCAACGTCCGCCACGAGATGCTCGAGGAGGCGCTGACGATCATCAGGTCCCTCTTCGACGGTGGGTACGTCGACTTCGCGGGCGACCACTACCGGGTCGACTCCGCCAAGGTCTGGGACCTGCCGGGGACGCCGGTCCCGATCGGGGTCGCGGTGTCGGGCCCTCAGTCGATCGAGACCTTCGCGCCCCTCGCCGACCACCTGATCGCCGTGGAGCCGAACGCCGAGCTCGTGGTGCAGTGGAACCAGGCGAACGACAAGCCACACTCCCGTGCGATCGGCCAGCTCCCGGTCTGCTGGGGTCCCGACCGCGACGCGTCCATCGCGCGCGCGCACGAGCTGTTCCGCTGGTTCGGCGGCGGCTGGAAGGTCAACGCCGAGCTCCCCGGACCGGCCGGCTTCGAAGGCGCCTCCCAGTTCGTCACCCGGGACGACGTGGCCGACTCGATCCCCTGCGGCCCCGACCTGGGTGCGATCGTGAAGGCCGTGCGTGAGTTCGAGGACGCAGGCTTCAGCGACGTCGCGCTCGTCCAGATCGGCGACGAGTCACAGCACGACTTCCTGCAGGTCGCCGAGAGGGAGCTGCTGCCCGCCCTGCGGGGTTGAGCTCAGCCGCGGCTGCTGGCCATCCACTCCTCGACGTCGGTCGACGTACGGGGGAGTGCGGCCGAGAGGTTCCGCGACCCGTCGGCCGTGACCAGGATGTCGTCCTCGATCCGGATGCCGATGCCGCGCATCTCCTCGGGCACGAGCAGGTCGTCGGCCTGGAAGTAGAGGCCGGGCTCGACGGTCAGCACCATGCCCTCGGCGAGGTCGCCCTTGGGGTAGATGTCCATCGAGGCCTGGCCGCAGTCGTGGACGTCCATGCCGAGCATGTGGCTGACGCCGTGGAGCGTCCAGCGCGCGTAGACCTTCGACTCCGGGTCGAGCGCCTCCTCGGCGGAGCAGGGGAGCAGCTTCAGCGACTCGAGGCCGTGGGCGAGCACCACCATCGCGGCGTTGTGGGCGGCGAGGAAGGGCGCACCTGGCCGCACCGCCTTGATGCCCGCCTCCTGCGCGGCGTGGACGAGGTCGTAGAGCTCGCGCTGCAACGACGTGAACGTGCCGTCGATCGGGAGGGTGCGCGTGACGTCGGCGGTGTAGAGGTTGTGGCCCTCGACGCCCATGTCGAGCAGGACCAGCTCGCCGGGGTTGATCGGGCCGGTGTTGTCGATCCAGTGCAACGTCGTCGCGTGGGAGCCGCCACCGACGATGGAGTCGTAGCCGATGTCGTTGCCCATCGCGCGCGCCCGGCGGAAGAACGTGCCCTCCACCCAGCGCTCGCCGAACTCCAGCACGCGATCCCACTCCGCGACCGAGTCGGTGAAGCCGAGCGTCGTGATGTCGCACGCGGTCTGGAGCTCGGCGACCTCCCAGTCGTCCTTCACCAGTCGCAGCTCGGACGCCACGCGCGCGAAGTCGGAGTCGCGGCTCTCGTCGGCCGAGACGAGCTCGTCGACAGCGGCGGAGACACCGCGCTGCACCCGGGTCTTGCCGCCGCGCGACAGGTCGTCGGCCAGCCGGTCGATGTGGCGCACCTCGAGGCCGAGCGAGTCGGAGATCTCCTTCAGCGACGGCCGGCGGCCGACCCACAGCTCGCCGTACTGCCGGTCGCGGAAGAACTCGTCGGTGGTGCGCTCCGAGCGCGGTCGCGCGTAGAGGATGCTCTCGCCGTCCTCGACGACCAGCACGGCGTCGCTGGTCTGGTTGCCGCAGAAGTAGGTGTGCGCGGTGTCGGGCCGGAACCGGTAGTCGGTGTCGTAGGAGCGCACCTTGTAGCCGCCCGCCGGCAGCACCAGACGCTCGCCCGGGAAGGCCTCGGCGAGGCGCTGACGGCGAGCCGCGGCGTAGGGCGTGATCGGGTGGGGCGGCAGGTCGAGCTCGCGGTCGCCCCAGCCCTGGCGCATGAAGGTGGAGTACGCCGCGGGCACAGCGGGATCGTGCGCCTCGGTGTGGAGCTGTGTCTCGCTGGTCTGGTCGGTGGTCGCGTCGGGGGTCTGGTCGCTCACGCTCGCAGCCTAGCCCCGCCCCGCCCGCGTGGGCCAAGGGAAAGTGCCTGCTTCGGTAGGCTTCCGCCCATGGCCGGTGCCCGCCGCGAGAGTGCCGTCTTCACGGTCGTGGTGACGGCTCTCGTGCTCCTGTGTGCCGTCCCGATGACGGTGATCGTCGCCGCGTCCGGGGCTCCGCGGGCGACGGTCCTGGCGGCGTTGCTCGCCGCGGTGCCGGTCGGCCCGCTCGTCGCCTGCTTCCTGTGGCTCGACCGCTACGAGCCCGAGCCGCGGCGGCTCCTGGCCGGTGGGTTGCTCTGGGGCGTCTTCGTCGCCACCGCGATCGCCCTCCTGCTCGAGGGCGTGGGCGGCTTCGTCGGCGGCATCTCCGACCACCGGATGCTCGAGCTCGGTGCACCTCTGGCCGAGGAGGCGAGCAAGGGCCTCTTCCTCTTCCTCCTGCTCTGGTGGCGCCGCTCGGAGCTCGACGGCGTCCTCGACGGAATCGTGTACGCCGGCATGGTCGGCGTCGGCTTCGCGTTCACCGAGAACATCCTCTACCTCGCCAGCGCCTACAACGGCTCCGACCACCTCGGCCCGGGCGGGGTCGACGCGCTGACCGGCACCTTCATCCTGCGCTGCCTGGCCAGCCCGTTCGCGCACCCGCTCTTCACCGCCTGCATCGGGGTCGGCGTCGGCCTCGCCGTCTCGTCCCCACGCCGGTCGGTCCGCATCCTCGCGCCGCTCGCCGGCTACGTCGCCGCGGTGACGCTCCACGCCGTCTGGAACACCGCCACGGTCTACGGTCCCGGGAACTTCGTCTCGGTCTACCTGATCCTGATGGCGCCGATCTTCCTCATCGGGGTCGGGCTGGCGGTGTGGGTACGCCGTTCCGAGGGGCGGATGCTCGCGGGGGCGCTCGCGGACGCTGCCCAGCGCGGACTCCTCCCCGCCACCGACATCGGCTGGGTGGTGGACCTCTCCGCACGCCGGCGCGCGCGGGCCTACGCTCGGGAGCGAGGTGGTCCGACCGCGGAGCGGGCCATGCGCGACTACCAGCAGGCGGTGATCGAGCTCGGCTTCCTCCACAGCCGTTACCTGCGCGGCGTACCCCCGCCGGACTTCGCGGCCAGGGGACACGACTACGTTGCACGCATCAGCGAGACCAGGCCCTCGATCGCCTTCCCCGGACAGGTGGTACCCCTCCGATGACCGACACCACGAGTGGTGCGCAGATGGTCACGGCCCTCGTGCGCCTGCGTGCGGCGCTGCAGGGCGCCGTGCTGCCGCTCGAGCTGCCGGGTGTCGCGGAGCACCGCCTGGCCCGGACCGAGATGGTCGACCAGCTGGAGGACTACGTCATCCCGCGCATCGTCACCCTGGAGGCGCCGTTGCTCGCCGTCGTGGGCGGCTCGACGGGCGCCGGCAAGTCGACCCTGGTCAACTCCCTGGTCGGTGCGGTCGTGACCGAGTCCGGGGTGCTCCGGCCGACCACGCGCTCGCCGGTGCTGGTCCACAACCCCGCCGACGGCGACTGGTTCGGCGCCGACCGGCTGCTGCCCGAGCTCGAGCGGGTGCACCACCCGACCCACGACCCGCAGGCCCTGCAGCTCGTGGCCCTCGACGTGGTGCCGCAGGGTCTGGCGATCCTCGACGCTCCCGACATCGACTCCGTCGAGGAGAGCAACCGGCACCTGGCCGCCCAGCTCCTCGCCGCCGCCGACCTCTGGCTCTTCGTGACCTCGGCCGCGCGCTACGCCGACCAGGTGCCGTGGGACTTCCTGCGCCAGGCGGCGGAGCGGTCGGCAGCGGTCGCGATCGTGCTCGACCGGACGCCCCCCGACGCCGTCGGGACGGTGGCGTCCCATCTCGCCCGGATGCTCGCCTCGCGCGGGCTGAAGGACTCACCACTCTTCACGGTCAACGAGGTCGCGCTCAACGAGGGCGGGCTCCTGCCCCCGCGTGAGGTGGCCGAGATCCGGCGCTGGCTGACCGACCTCGGGGCCGACGCCGGCGCCCGTGCCGAGATGGTGCAGCAGACGATCGAGGGCGCGATCCGCTCGCTCACGCGGCGAGCGCACACGGTCGCTGATGCGTGCCTCGAGCAGGCCTCGGCCGCGGAGCGGCTCCGCGACACCGCAGACGCGGCGTACGACCAGGAGCTGCGCACGCTGCTCGAGGCCTCCGCCGACGGCACCCTCCTGCGCGGCGAGGTGATGGTGCGGTGGCAGGAGTTCGTCGGCACCGGTGAGCTGCTGAAGAGCCTCGAGGCGAAGGTGGGCCGCTTCCGCGACCGGATGGTCAACGCGATCAAGGGCAAGCCGGCCCAGGCCGAACGCGTCACCGTGGCGGTCGAGTCGAGCCTCGAGACGTTGATCGTCGAGCATGCCGAGGCCGCGGCCGAGCGCGCCCAGGCGTCGTGGGAGAGCCTGGCGCCCGGCCACCAGCTGCTCGCCGACGTCGGGGAGGACCTCGGCCGTGCGAGCCGCGGGCTGCGGCGCAAGGCCGAGCGTGCCGTCCGCGACTGGCAGCAGGACGTGCTCGACATGGTGCGCACCGAGGGCGCCGACAAGCGCAGCACCGCGCGCTTCCTGGCCTACGGCGTGAACGGGCTGTCCGTGGCGCTGATGGTCGTGGTGTTCTCCCAGACCGCCGGGCTGACCGGTGCCGAGGTCGGGATCGCGGGTGGGGGCGCCGTGCTCGGGCAGAAGCTGCTCGAGGCGGTGTTCGGCGACCAGGCCGTGCGCACGCTCTCCGAGCGGGCCCGGCGCACGCTCGAGGTGCGGATCCGGGCGCTGCTCGAGGAGGAGCGCGCGCGCTACACCGATCTGGTGGTCAGCCTCGGCATCGACCCCGCCTCGGCCGACCGCCTTCGCAACGCCTCGCGGGCAGTCGACGACCTCCGCTACGCCGCCACCGGAACGACCGGGACGCACTCCCACTAGGCTTTGACCCGTTCCTGGTTGGGGGTTGCTCAAAGGGAGAAGATGTCGTCCTTGCTGGAAGGCGCCAAGAGGCTCGTGTCTCGGGGTTCCGAACTCGGTGACCGGGTCGAGGGTCTGGAGCAGGCCGGCCTGTCCGCCCGCGGCCGTGTCGACGACCAGGTCGTCGACGACACACAGGCCGCCGTCGCCCGGGTGGCGACCCGTCTCGGCCTGACGGCCGACCACACCGTCGTCGCCCTCGCCGGTGCGACCGGGTCGGGCAAGTCGTCGACGTTCAACGCCCTGGCCGGCGTCGAGCTCTCGTCGGTCGGCGTACGACGTCCGACGACGTCGTGGGCGACCGCGTGCGTGTGGGGCAAGGAGGGAGCCGACGAGCTGCTGGCCTACCTCGACATCGCCCCCCGCCATCAGGTGATGCGCGACTCGCTGCTCGACCTCGGCAAGGAGGACAGCGCGCTCCAGGGCGTGGTGCTGCTCGACCTGCCCGACCACGACTCCACCGAGGTCTCCCACCACCTCGAGGTCGACCGGCTGATCGAGCTGGCCGACCTGATGGTCTGGGTGCTCGACCCCCAGAAGTACGCCGACGCCGCGATCCACGACCGCTACCTCGCGCCGCTGGCGACCCACAAGGACGTGATGCTGGTCGTCCTCAACCACATCGACGAGGTGCCGGTCGACCGCCGCGAGTCGATGATGGTCGACGTACGCCGGCTCGTCGACGCCGACGGGCTGATCGGCGTCCCCGTGCTTGCGACGAGTGCCCGCACGGGCGAGGGGATCGACGAGCTCCGCGACGAGATCGCGCGTCGCGTCAAGGCCAAGAAGGTCACCCGGGCGCGGCTCGAGGCCGACGTCCGCCAGGCGGCGCTGCGTCTGCGCGAGGCCAGCGGCACGAGTGCCCACCCGGAGCTGTCGAAGGCCCGGATCGCGGCCCTCGACGACGCCCTCGCCCACGCTGCCGGGGTCCCGACCGTGGTCGGCGCCGTCGAGGCGGCCACCCGGATGCGGGCGAGCCGGGCCACCGGCTGGCCGGTCACGGCCTGGCTGTCGCGGCTCCGTCCCGACCCCCTCAAGCGGCTGCACCTCGACCTCGGCAGGGACGGCAAGCAGTACACCGGCCGCGGCCGTACGTCGGTGCCCGGCCCGACCCAGGTCCAGCGCGCCGCCGTCGACAGCGAGGTCCGCGCCGTCGCCGACGAGGTGTCCGCGCCGCTGACCCGCCCCTGGGCCGAGTCCGTACGTCGGGCCTCGGTCTCGCGGCTGCCCGACCTCAACGACCGGCTCGACTCCGCGCTGGCCGCGACCGACCTCGACGCCGGCCGGATCCCGGTGTGGGCCGGCCTGGTGCGCGTGGTCCAGTGGCTGCTCCTGCTCGCCGCGGTCGCCGGAGCCGTCTGGCTCGGCGTGCTCGCCACCGACCGCTACCTCGGGGTCTCCGAGCCGTCCACGCCCGACGTCGCCGGCATCCCGGTGCCGACCCTCATGCTGCTGGGCGGGATCGTGCTCGGCGTCGTGCTCTCGCTGCTGTGCCGGCTCCTGGTCTCGGCGACGGCTCGCTCGCGGGCGCGCTCGGCCGACCGCCGGCTGCGTTCGGCGATCGCGGAGGTGGCCGACGACCTCGTCGTCGCACCCGTGCGCGCCGAGCTGACGGCGTACGACCAGGTGCGCGACGGGCTCGGCCGCGCCCTGAAGTGACCCGCCGGCCGTCCACAGCGGGCGCAGCGACCACCCGTTTCCACCGGCTCATCGCGCGACGGCCGACGCTGTCGGTGCTCGTCCCGAGGCTCGGACGCACGTCAACGAGACCGAGGAGACACATGAACGAGACCTTCGTGACCCTGTCCGGCTGGCTGGGCGGCGACGTGAGCCTGCGCGAGGCGGCCGGCGTCCCCGTGGCGAGCTTCCGCGTCGCCAGCACCCCGCGGCGCTACCAGCGCCGCACCGACACCTGGGAGGACGGCGACACCCAGTGGTACGCCGTGAACGCCTGGCGCGCCCTGGCCGAGAACTGCGACCGCTCCCTGCGCCGCGGCGACCCGGTCGTGGTGCACGGCAAGCTCAGCGCCCACGTCTGGACCAACAAGGCCGGGCTCGAGGTGACCACGTTCGAGGTCGAGGCCTCGTTCGTCGGTCACGACCTCAACCGCGGGACCAGCGCGTTCGAGCGTCGCAAGCAGGCCGCCGCCGAGGCAGACCCCGGGGCAGACGCCGCAGGCCTCGGTGCACGCCGCCTGACGACGGTCGGGCGTCCGCCCCGATCGGGCGTTCCGGGCGTGCTGCCCGTAGGGTTTTGGCCATGGCCGACTATGTCTTCACCCTGCGCAACGTGCGCAAGACGCACGGCGACAAGGTCGTTCTCGACAACGTCACCCTGTCGTTCCTCCACGGCGCCAAGATCGGTGTCGTCGGACCCAACGGCACGGGCAAGTCGACACTGCTCAAGATCATGGCGGGGCTCGAGCACGCCAACAACGGTGACGCGATCCTCGACCCCGGGGCCACCGTCGGCATGCTCCAGCAGGAGCCACCGCTGACGGAGGGCAAGACCGTCCTGGAGAACGTCGAGGAGGCGGTGGCCGAGACACACGCCAAGATGGCCCGGCTCGACGAGCTCTACCTGCTCATGGGCGACCCCGACGCCGACCAGGACAAGGTGGCGACCGAGGCCGGCGACCTGCAGAGCGAGCTCGACGCGGCCAACGTCTGGGACCTCGACAGCCGGCTCGACCAGGCCATGGACGCGCTGCGCTGCCCGCCGCCCGACGAGCTGGTCGACCACCTGTCCGGCGGCGAGCGCCGCCGGGTGGCGCTGTGCAAGCTGCTTCTCCAGCAGCCCGACCTGCTCCTCCTCGACGAGCCGACCAACCACCTCGACGCCGAGTCGGTGCAGTGGCTGGAGGGCCACCTCGCCTCCTACCCCGGCTGCGTCCTGGCCGTGACCCACGACCGCTACTTCCTCGACAACGTGGCCCAGTGGATCCTCGAGCTCGACCGCGGCCGGGCCCACCCCTACGAGGGCAACTACTCGACGTACCTCGAGACCAAGCAGGAGCGGCTCAAGATCGAGGGGGCCAAGGACGCCAAGCGCGCCAAGATGCTCGAGCGGGAGCTGGAGTGGGTGCGGTCCAACCCCAAGGCGCGGCAGGCCAAGAGCAAGTCCCGTCTCTCCCGCTACGAGGAGATGGCCGCCGAGGCCGATCGCAACCGCAAGATCGACACCGCGGAGATCAACATCCCCGCCGGCCCGAGGCTCGGCGACATCGTCCTCGAGGCGAAGGGCCTGGCCAAGGGCTTCGACGGCCGCACGCTCATGCACGACCTCTCCTTCAG
Organism: uncultured Actinomycetota bacterium; assembly: GCA_963797325.1. GTDB lineage: Bacteria > Actinomycetota > Actinomycetes > Propionibacteriales > Nocardioidaceae > Nocardioides. Next base: position 23,730 of record CAWCPG010000005.1, on the reverse strand, counting down.
CCTGCCCCGCGCCGGCATCGTCGGCGTGATCGGTCCCAACGGCGTCGGCAAGACCACGCTGTTCAAGATGATCATCGGCGAGGAGAAGCCCGACGACGGGGAGCTGGTCGTCGGCAAGACCGTCAAGATCTCCTACGTCGACCAGAGCCGCGGCGGTCTCGACCCCCAGAAGAACGTCTGGGAGGTCGTCTCCGACGGTCTCGACTTCATCAAGGTCGCCAACTTCGAGATGCCGTCGCGGGCCTACGTCGCGTCGTTCGGCTTCAAGGGCCCCGACCAGCAGAAGCGGGCCGGCGTCCTGTCCGGCGGTGAGCGCAACCGCCTCAACCTCGCGCTGACCCTCAAGATGGGCGGCAACCTGTTGATGCTCGACGAGCCGACCAACGACCTCGACGTCGAGACCCTGCAGTCCCTCGAGGACGCGCTGCTGGAGTTCCCCGGCTGTGCCGTGGTCACCTCCCACGACCGGTGGTTCCTCGACCGGATCGCCACCCACATCCTGGCGTGGGAGGGCGACGACGAGGACGAGGCGAAGTGGTTCTGGTTCGAGGGCAACTTCGCCGCCTACGAGGAGAACAAGATCGAGCGCCTCGGGCTCGAGGCGGCTCGTCCGCACCGGGTCACGCACCGCCGGCTCACCCGCGACTGACCGTCGTCCGGGCGGCGGCCTCAGCTGCCGGGCCGGATGTCCATCTCGGGATGGCAGGCGATCAGCCGGTCGGAGACGGCGTCCATGACCCGCCCGAGCGCGGCGAAGTCCTGGGGGCTGACCAGGTCGACCAGGTAGTCACGGACTCCGGTGACGTGCACGTGCGCGGCCTCGGACAGGACGGCGTACCCCTCGTCGGTGAGGCGGCAGACGATCCCGCGGCCGTCCTCGGGTGACGAGGTGCGCAGGACGAGTCCGGCCTTCTCCAGCCGGGTCACGGTGTGGGTGACCCGGCTCCGGCTGTGGGCCAGGGCGTCGGCCAGCTGCGCCATCCGCATCTGGCGGTCGGGTCGTTCGGAGAGGCGGACGAGGATCTCGTACTCGGTCAGCGACAGGTCGAAGTCGTGGTGGAGGTCGGCGTCGAGCCGGTCGAGCAGGAGCGTGATGCCCACGACGAAGGCGCGCCACGACGCCTGCTGGTCGGCGTCGAGCCAGCGAGTCCCCCGTCCCTCGGACATGACGGAATCGTAGCGAGGAGGCAACGGATTCCGTGGCATGGGCGCGCCGCGCGGTCAGCCCAGCCGCTCGAGGATGAGGGCCATGCCCTGACCGCCGCCCACGCACATGGTGATCAGGCCGGTGGACTTGTCGTGCCAGTCCAGCGAGTTGAGCATCGTGTTCTGCAGCCGGGCGCCGGTCATCCCGAACGGGTGACCCACCGCGATGGCCCCGCCGTTGACGTTGAGGCGGTCGAGGTCGATGCCGAGGTCCTGGTAGGACGGCACCACCTGCGCCGCGAACGCCTCGTTGATCTCGACCAGGTCGATGTCACCGATGGTCATCCCGGCGTGGGCCAGGGCCCGCTTGGTCGCCTCGACCGGGCCCAGCCCCATGATCTCCGGTGAGAGGGCGCTGACCCCCGTCGCCACGATCCGGGCGAGGGGGGTGATCCCGAGCTCGGCGGCCCTGGTGTCGGACATCACGACGACCGCCGCTGCCCCGTCGTTGAGCGGGCAGCAGTTGCCGGCGGTGACCACGCCGTCGGGTCGGAAGACCGGCTTGAGCTGCGACACGGCCTCCAGCGTGACGCCGGCCCGCGGCCCGTCGTCGGCGGTCACCACGGTGCCGTCCGGCGTGGTCACGGGCGTGATCTCGCGCTGCCAGAAGCCGTCGGCGAGCGCCTTCTCGGCGAGGTTCTGGGACCGTACGCCGAACTCGTCGAGCTCGAGCCGGCTCAAGCCGCGCAGGGTGGCGACGTTCTCCGCGGTCTGGCCCATGGCCAGGTAGGCGTCGGGCACCAGTCCGTCGGCGCGGGGGTCGTGCCACGGCGTACCGCCGGAGCCGTGCTCAGCACGCTCCTGGCTGCGTGACTCCGCCTCGGCGAAGACCTGGTTGTGCGTGTCGGGCCAGGAGTCGGAGCTGCCGGCCACGAACCGCGACACCGTCTCGACGCCCGCCGAGACGAAGACGTCTCCCTCGCCGGCCCTGATCGCGTGGAAGGCCATCCGGGTGGTCTGGACCGACGACGCGCAGTAGCGGGTGATGGTGGCGCCCGGGACGTCGTCCATCCCGTTCAGGACGTTGACGATCCGGGCCATGTTGAAGCCGCTCTCCCCGCCGGGGAGTCCGCACCCGAGGTAGAGGTCGTCGACGGTGTGGCGGTCGAGGGCCGGGATCTCGTCGAGGGCGGCCCGGATCATGGCCGCCACGAGGTCGTCGGGACGCAGGTCCTTCAGCGACCCACGGCCGGCCCGACCGATCGGCGATCGGGCGGCGGAGACGATGACGGCTTCGGGCACGGGGAGCTCCGATCGTGGTCGGTACGCGAGGGAGGTCTCACCCTAGTCCGCTCATCAGGACCTCGATCGACTGACGGACGAAGGGCTGGCGCACGTCGGCGGGACGCGGCAGGCCGCCGAACAGGACGCCGTCGAAGGAGGCGACCAAGGTCTGTGCGAGGGCCTCGCTGCGCTCCTTGCCGCGCGCCGCCAGGATCCCGTCGACCAGGTCGACCAGGCCCTGCCGACACCCGTCGAGCATGGCCGCGAGCTCGGGGTCGCGTGCGGACTCCAGCGACAGCTCCATCCGGGCCAGCAGCAGGTCGCGCTCGTCGAGCCAGCGCATGAAGAACGCCGTCACCGCCTCGATCGCCTGGTCGTCCCCCAGCGCGCAGGACGCGAGGTCTCGGGCGAGCTGCTCGACGTCGGTCGTGATCTCGTGAGCCACGAAACCGGTCAGGGCCAGCACGAGCGCCTTGCGCGTGCGCAGGTACGCCGAGCAGCTGCCCTCGGGGAGCCCCGCCTCGCGGTCCACCGCCCGATGCGTGAGCCCGCGCAGGCCGCGCTCCGCCACGACGTGGAGGGCGGCCGTCAGCAGCAGCTCCATGCGGGGGCTGAGCGGCGGCTCGGGCATCGGTCCTCCCTGGGGGTGTGACGCGCGAGACTACCCGCCGACTTGCGCGTCGGGTCGGAGCGGCGTACTTTCTACATACGTAGAGATTCTACAAAAGTAGAAAGGAGAGGGACATGACGTCCTTCGACAGCCTGGTGAACGTCTACCTGATCGCGGTGTTCTCGTTCGCCGCCCTGGCCCTGGTCCTCTCGCTCGGCGTGGTCACCTCCGGGGTCGTGCGCAACCGCCGCGTCCGCCTGGCCAGCCACCAGTCGCTGCGCGCCTACTACGGCCCGCGTCTCGCCCTGCACCACTGAGCACCGCCGGCGCCCGGCTGGCAGGATCGGGTCGTGCGCCACGTCTACGAGTGCCAGATGCGCCGGGCCGATCGGCACGGTGACACGATCAGCAACGTCGCGTTCGTCGACTACCTGCAGGAGGCCCGCCTCGACCTCCTCCGCCGCCACGACACCTCGCCCACGCCGAGTCCCGGCGAGGGGCTCGTCGTGGTCAGCACCGTCGTGGAGTACCTGGCCCCGCTCCGCCTCTCCCAGGCACCCCTCTCGGTCGCCGTCTGGCCCGTCGAGGTCAGGGCTGCGTCGTTCACGCTGGGCTACGAGCTCTGCACCGGTCCGCCGGACGCCCGCCTCGTGCACGGCCGCGCGACGACCGTGCTCACGCCGTACGTCTTCGCCGCGGAGCGCCCGCGCCGGATGACCGTCGAGGAGCGCGACCGGCTCACGCCGGGGGTCGAGGCGTCGCCCGTCTCCGACCGCGCGCTCGCCCGCGGTGGCCCCGGCTGGGGGCCGGAGGTCGTGGAGCGGCCGGTGCACGTGCGCTTCTCCGACATCGACCTCCTCGGGCACGTGAACAACCTGCAGTACCTCGAGTACGCCCAGATCGCCCAGGTGGACCTGCTGACGGGCGTCCTCCAGGAGGCCCGCGTCAGCGGCTCGGTGACCACGGTCATCGCCCGGAGCGAGATCGACTACGTCGGCCAGATGGGCCTGCGCGCCGAGCCGTACGCCGTCCGGAGCCGGGTCGTGGGCGTCGGTGACACGTCGGTGAGCTTCGAGCAGGAGATCCGCGACGGCGACCGGGTCATGGCCCGCAGCCGCATGGTCGAGGTCAACGTCGACGAGGACGAGCACCCGTTGACCTGGCACCCTCGACACCGGGAGCTCTTCGAGAGCAGGCTGCGTGGCGGCTCGGTCACTCGAACGAGTTGACCATGAACTGGGCGGCGTGGGTCACGTAGTCCCAGAACTGGGCGTCCTGCTCCGGCGGCAGCCCGACCTCGTCGAGCGCGGCGCGGAAGTGCTGCAGCCAGTGGTCCTTGGCATCGGGCGTGACCGCGAACGGCGCGTGCCGCATCCGCAGGCGCGGATGGCCGCGCCGGTCGGAGTACGTCGTGGGGCCACCCCAGTACTGCATGAGGAAGAGCCGGAAGCGCTCCTCGGCGGGTCCGAGGTCCGCCTCGGGGTAGAGCGGTCGGAGCACCTCGTCGCGGGCCACGCCGCGGTAGAAGGCAGCGACGATGGCGGTGATCGTCGTCTCGCCGCCGATCTCGTCGTAGAACGTGGTCACGCGCTCATTGTCCCCGGCGCCCTCGGCCGACGGTGTCGCGGCCGTCACGCGTCCGCCGGCTCGGTGTCGGGCTCCGCGGCGCCGGGATCCGCCGCGGCGGAGGTGCGGTTCATGACCACGGAGGTCGGGTACGGCGCGGCGATGCCCTCGTGGTCGAACCTGGCCTTGATCCGCTCGCGCAGGACCCGCCCGACCCGCCACTGCTCCATCGGTGCGGTCTTGAGCGTCACCCGGAGCGTGATCGCGTCGGGGGTGACCGCCTCGACGCCCCAGATCTCGGGCTCCTCGATCACCACGCCGTCGAACTCGTCGTCGTGCCACAGGTCGTTCGCGACGTCGGCGAGCACCCGGCGTACGTGGGCCAGGTCCTCCTGCGAGCTGACCTGGACGTCGAGCACGGCGCGCGCCCAGTTCTGGCTCATGTTCCCCACGCGGAGCAGCTCGCCGTTGCGGACGTACCAGACCGTGCCGTTGGTGTCGCGGACCCGGGTGACCCGCAGGCTCACGGCCTCGACCGTGCCGGACAGGCCGTCGCCGAGGTTCACGACGTCGCCGACGCCGTACTGGTCCTCGAAGATCATGAAGATGCCCGACAGGAAGTCCTTGACCAGCGTCTGCGACCCGAAGCCGAGGGCCACCCCGATGATGCCCGCGCTGGCGAGCACCGGGCCGATGTCGAAGCCGAGCTCGGCGAGCGCCATCGTGATCACGATCGCCGCGATCACCCCGGACGTGATGCTCTTCAGCAGGGTGCCCATGGTCTTGGCCCGCTGCACGCGGCGCGTGGAGCCCGGCGGAGGCTGCGCGGCGTTGCGTCCCATCCCGACCTGCGAGAGCCGGTCGGGGAGCACGCCGTCCTCGGCTCGTCGTACGAGTCGGTCGATGAGCCGATGGAAGACGAACTGAGCCACCAGCCCGAGCACCACGATGGTGAGCAGCGCGAGAGACTTGGCTGCGACGAGCGTGCCGAGGTTGGACCAGTCCGTGTGATCGATTCCCATGATGAGCGCGGACATGGGGTCCAGTATCCTCATCGCGTGATCTCCCAGTCCCGCCGGGCCGCCCTCGTGGTGGGGTCCGCCACGGTCCTCGTGCTCGCGTACGCCGGGCCCGCGGCCGCCGACATCCCGGTGGGCTGGAGCGACCCGCCCCCCGTGCCGGTCCTGAGGGACCTGATGGTCTTCATCGGCATCCCGCTGCTGATCACCGCGGTCATCGTCGCGGCGGTGTATCTGCCCGGGGTCGTCCGAGGCGAGTCGGTGGCACCGGCCGGTGCGCACACCGACGACCAGTGGTTCGGCGGCCGTCGGGCCACGGCCGAGCTCGAGGCGTCCACCGCCGGTCGTGACGCGGACGAGACGGAGAGCGCCCGCGACACCGGTGGCGCCTCCGGCACGTGGTGACCGCGATGTCCCGCGAGTTCACGACGTCCCAGCAGGTCGCCCTCGACCAGGCGATCCGTGCGGCCGAGCAGGTCTCCCGCTTCGAGTTCTCGGTCTTCGTCGGAGCGGCGGAGGGCGAGCCCCGTCCCTTCGCCGAGCGTCTCCACGCCTCGCTCTCGACGCCGCCACGCAGCATCCTGGTCATGGTCGACCCGACGGCTCGCCTGGTGGAGGTCGTGACGGGGAGCGACGTACGGCGCGTGCTCACCGACCACGAGGTCGGCCTCGCCGTCCTCGAGATGCGGACCGAGTTCGCCTCCGGTGACCTGGTGCGCGGACTCCGCCGCGGCATCAGCATGCTCGCCATGCAGTCGCGCACCCCCCGCACCCTCCACGCCCACCAGCTCTGACGCCGGCCAGCGCTGACCCGGCGCTTGTCGACGTCTGAGGGCGCTGACCCGGCGCTTGTCGACGCCGGGGGGCGCTGACCCGGCGCTTGTCGACGCGGTGGTACGGCGTGAGCTTCTGCCGGGTCGGCGATCTACGGCGTGAACGTCTGCCGGGTCAGCGTGGGGCGTCCTTGTCCTGGGCGGCGAGGGCGCGGACGACGTCGGCGCGGCCCTCGCGCACGTAGCGCTTGGCGGCCGGGTTGGCCGGCGACTCGTCGAGCCACTGGTCGAGCCGGGCGACGAGCGCGGGGCTCCCCATCGGGACCGGGAAGGCGCCCTCGAGCGTGTTGGAGGCCATGTGGGTGCCGAGCCGCTCCCAGATGTCGTCGGCCGCCTGGAGGTATCGCTCGACGTACGGCTCGAGCAGGTCCTCCTGGCCGTGACGCATGAACGCGACCGCGATCGAGCGGTGCGTCTCGTTGGGGACCTCGGGGTTCTCCGCGAGGTCCCTCCAGGCACGCGCCTTGGCCTCGGCGTCCGGGCGGGAGGCCCGGGCCGCGGCGGCGTGCTCCTGACCGGAGATCGTGCGGTCGCGCTCCAGCTCCGCGTCGATCCGGGCCTCGTCGGCCGCCCCGGCGCGGGCCAGCCCGATCACCATGGCCCACCGCAGGTCGGTGTCGATGTCGAGCCCGGCCACGACCAGCGAGCCGTCGAGCAGCCCCTCGAGATCGGCGACGGCCTGCCCGGAGTGCGCTGCGGCGGCGTAGGCGCGGGCGAAGGTCAGCTGGTGGTCGCTGCCGGGCTCGGCCGCCATCAGCAGCGCGCGCACGCCGGTCTCCCACTGCGCCCGGAGCTCGGTGCGGCGAGAAGGATGGGAGTAGAGGTTGATCGCGGCGGCGGCATAGTTCGGGATCGCCCGCACGCCGAACGCGTCGGTCTCGGTGGCGATGTTGGCCAGCACGAGCGTCACGAAGTCGGACGCCGTCATCTCGGCGTCGCGGGTCATGTCCCACGCCGCGCCCCAGCACAGGGCCCGGGCCAGCGAGTCGTCGAGCAGCCGCAGGCCGTTGACCACGGTGTGCAGCGAGCGGTCGTCGAGCCGGATCTTGGCGTAGGTGAGGTCGCCGTCGTTGAGCAGCAGCAGGTCGGGCTGCTTCTCGCCGACCAGCGCGTCGACGGCGGACAGGTCGCCCTCGACGTCGGTCTCGAGGTTGCGACGACGCACCAACCGGCCGCCCACCTCGTCGTACAGGCCGATGCCGAGGCGGTGTCGGCGCAGGGTCGCGTTGTCTCCGGCCGCCGTCTGCCGGACGCCGAACGACGCGTAGGTGCCGTCGTCGGCGAGCTCGAACTCGGCCGAGATCGTGTTCACACCGCTCGTCTGCAGCCACTCCTTCGCCCAGGCGTCGAGCTCGCGGCCCGACGCCTTCTCCAGCGCGGTGAGCAGGTCGACGAACTCGGAGTTCGCGTAGGCGTGGTCCTTGAAGTACTGCCGCAGCCCGACCAGGAAGGGCTCGAGCCCCACCCAGGCGACGAGCTGCTTGAGCACCGAGGCGCCCTTGGCGTAGGTGATCCCGTCGAAGTTGACCTCGACCGCGTGCAGGTCGTAGTTGTCGGCGGCGATCGGGTGCGTGGAGGGCAGCTGGTCCTGACGCAGCGCCCAGTTCTTGCGCGCGTTGGTGAACCCGGTCCACGACTCCGTGAACTCGGTGTTCTCCACGGCCGCGTGGTAGCACGCCCACTCGGCGAACGACTCGTTCAGCCAGAGGTCGTCCCACCACTTCATCGTCACCAGGTCGCCGAACCACATGTGCGCCATCTCGTGGAGGATCACCGAGCAGCGGAACTCGTAGAACGCGGCGTCCTGCCGGCTGCGGGGGAGGTACTCGTCGCGGAGGGTGATCGCGCCGGCGTTCTCCATGGCTCCGGCGTTGTACTCCGGCACGTAGAGCTGGTCGTACTTCTCGAACGGGTAGGGGAAGTCGAAGGCCTCCTCGAAGAACTCGAAGCCCTGCCGCGTCAGCTTCAGCAGCTCGTCGGTGTCGAGGTGCTCGACCAGCGCCTGACGGCAGTAGTGCCCCAGCGGGATCGTGCCGTTCTTCCCCTCGTAGGTGTCGTGGTGCTCGTGGTACTCGCCGGCGATCAGCGCCGTGACGTACGTCGACATCCGCTTCGACTCCGGGAAGCTCCAGCGCGCCTTGTCGTCGCCGAGCTCCTCGGGGTCCGGGGTGGGCGCGTTGGACACGACCTTCCACGCGGCGGGCGCGGTCACGGTCCACGTGAACACGGACTTCAGGTCGGGCTGCTCGAACGTCGCGAACACGCGCCGCGCGTCGGGCACCTCGAACTGCGTGTAGAGGTAGATGCGGCCGTCCACGGGGTCGACGAACCGGTGCAGTCCCTCGCCGGAGTGGGAGTAGGTGCACTCGGCCCGGACCACGAGCTCGTTCTCGGCCCGGAGACCGGTCAGGGCGATCCGCCCGTTCTGGTACGCCGAGGCCTCGTCGAGGCGCTCGCCGTTCAGCGTGATCTCGTGGACGATCGCGTCCACCAGGTCGGCGAACGTCTCCGCCCCGGGCTCACTGCAGCTGAAGCGGACGGTGGTGGTGGACGCGAAGGTCTTGTCACCGGTCGTGAGGTCCAGGTCGATGGCGTACGACGTGACGTCGAGGAGGGCGGCGCGAGCGGCGGCCTCTTCTCGCGTGAGGTTGGTTCCGGGCATGCGACGCATCCTGCCATCCACTGTGACGGCCGTGACAACTCCGGCCGGATCACGACTCGGCCACGCTTCTTCGTCCGCGCCCCCACCCCTCGGTGGACCCGCGGGAATGGTCCGCAAGATCCATTGGTTCCCTCTGTATGACTCTCGCGGACGCCCCGACCCCTGCCCCCACCATCGACGTCGCCGACTTCTGGTTCGACCCGCTGTGTCCGTTCGCCTGGATCACCTCGCGCTGGATGCTCGAGGTCGAGCAGGTGCGCGACGTCCGCGTGAACTGGCGGGTGATGAGCCTGTACTTCCTGAACAAGGATCGCGACCTCTCCGAGAGCTACCAGGCCCGCATCGCCCGGGGCCTGCCCATCGGCCGCGTGCTGATCGCCACCGAGCAGCAGCAGGGCCCCGAGGCGCTGGCGCCGCTCTACACCGCCCTCGGCACTCGGATCCACCACGAGAAGCAGGAGCTCGGGCGCGACCTGGTCGTGGCCGCCCTGGCCGACGCCGGGCTGCCGGCGGACCTCGTCGCCGCGATGGACGACCCGTCGTACGACGAGCCGCTGCTGGCCTCCCACCAGGAGGCCATCGACCGCGTCGGCGACGACGTCGGGACGCCCACCATCGCCTTCAACGGGTCCGCGTTCTTCGGCCCGGTGCTGTCGCGGATCCCGCGTGGGGACGACGCCGGTCGGGTCTGGGACGGCACGATCGCACTCGCGGACTTCGACTACTTCTTCGAGATCAAGCGCACCCGCACCGGCGAGCTCGACTTCAGCTGACCGCGGTCCGCGAGGGATAGCCTCGCGAGGTGATCCCGGAACCTGCCGACCTCGCGCTGCTCGAGCGCGCTGTCGACCAGGCCGCCCACCTGCTCGGCCGGGTCGAGGACGACCGGCTGACGGGCGCCACGCCGTGCTCGCAGTGGTGCGTCGGCGACCTGGTGGACCACCTCGTCAACGCCCCGTCCGTCTTCGTCACGATCATGCGCGGCGAGGAGCTCGACTGGGGCGCGGCGCCGCCCCACGTCGGGTCCGACCGCGAGGCGCTGTTCCGCGCGGCGGGCGACGATCTCCTCGCCGCCTGGCGCGCCCCTGACGAGGGTGAGCGGCCGAGCCCGCTGGCCTGGCAGCTGGCCGAGCTGGCGGTCCACACCTGGGACCTCGCTCGCGCGATCGGCCGGCCGACCGGCGACCTCGACCCCGCCGTCGCCGAGCGCGGCCTCGCCTTCATGGCGGCCGGACTGACCGCCGACAACCGGGACCCGGTCTTCGCCCCCGAGCGGCCGGCGCCGCCGGACGCGGACGCCTACACCCGGATCGCGGCCTTCGCCGGGCGCGAGGTCTGACCACCGGAAACCCACTGGAGCCGCCTCACTAGGCTTCCGGGCATGAGTCACGTCCTGTCCGCCGTCGCCTGGCCGTATGCCAACGGCCCGCGCCACCTCGGCCACGTGGCCGGGTTCGGCGTGCCCTCCGACGTGTTCAGCAGGTACATGCGGATGGCCGGCCACGACGTGCTGATGGTGTCGGGCACCGACGAGCACGGCACCCCGATCCTGGTCGCCGCCGACGCGGCGGGGGTGGCGGCGAAGGACCTCGCCGACCAGAACAACGCCGTGATCGTGCAGAACCTGCACGACCTCGGGCTCTCCTACGACCTCTTCACGCGGACGACGACCGGCAACCACTACCGGGTCGTGCAGGAGCTCTTCACGACCGTGCACCGCAACGGCTACATGGTCGAGCGCACGACCAAGGGTGCCGTGAGCCCCTCGACGGGGCGCACGCTTCCCGACCGCTACATCGAGGGCACCTGCCCGATCTGCGGGTACGGCGAGGCGCGCGGCGACCAGTGCGACAACTGCGGCAACCAGCTCGACCCGACCGACCTGATCGACCCGCGTAGCAAGATCAACGGCGAGACGCCGGAGTTCGTGGAGACCCAGCACTTCTTCCTCGACCTGCCCGCGCTGGCCGACGCGCTCACGACGTACATCAAGGGCCGCGAAGCGGGGGGCACCTGGCGCCCGAACGTCATCAAGTTCTCGCTCAACCTGATCGAGGACCTGCGGCCCCGCGCGATGACCCGCGACATCGACTGGGGGATCCCGGTCCCGATCGAGGGCTGGCGCGACAACCCGAACAAGCGGCTCTACGTGTGGTTCGACGCGGTCATCGGCTACCTGTCGGCCGCCATCGAGTGGGCGCGGCGCACGGGCGAGCCCGAGCGCTGGCGCGACTGGTGGAACGACCCCGAGGCGCTGTCCTACTACTTCATGGGCAAGGACAACATCGTCTTCCACTCCGTGATCTGGCCCGCGGAGCTCCTGGCGTACGACGGCAGGGGCGCGCTCGGCGGTGAGCCGGGGCCGTTCGGTGACCTGCAGCTGCCCACCGAGGTGGTCTCGAGCGAGTTCATGACGATGGAGAGCAAGCAGTTCTCCACGAGCCGCGGGCACGTGATCCTGGTCGGCGACATGCTCGCCCGCTACCAGCCCGATGCCGTGCGCTACTACCTGTGCGCGGCGGGCCCGGAGACCTCCGACGCCGACTTCACCTGGGCCGACTTCGTGCTGCGCACCAACTCCGAGCTCGTCGCCGGCTGGGGCAACCTGGTCAACCGGACCGCCACGATGATCGCCAAGAGCTTCGGCGAGATCCCGGCCGCCGGGCCGCTCGAGCCGGTCGACGAGGCCGTGCTCGACGCCGTACGCCGGGGCTTCGACACCGTCGGCGACCTGGTCGGCCGGCAGCGGCTGCGCTCGGGCATCGCCGAGGCGATGCGGGTGGTCGGCGAGGTGAACAAGTACCTGACCGCGACCGAGCCCTACAAGATGAAGGACGAGTCGCAGCGCGAGCGACTGGCCACCGTGCTGCACGTGGCGGCCCAGTGCGTGCTCGACTGCAACACGATCCTGGCGCCGTTCCTGCCGTTCTCCGCCAACACGGTGTGGACGACGTACGGCGGCGAGGGCGAGTTCATGCCGATGCCGCACATCGAGCAGGTCGACGAGCTCGACCCCGACTCGGGCGCCGGGCTCACGTCGTACCCGATCATCACCGGCGACTACTCCGGCACCCCGCCGTGGGAGAGCCGGCCGGTCACGGTGGGGGCGAAGGTCGCCAAGCCGACGCCGATCTTCACCAAGCTCGATCCGGGCGTGGTGGACGAGGAGCGGGCCCGCCTCGAGGCCTGATCAGGTCGGCTCGGCGACGGCGCGGACACCGGGCAGTCTCGCCAGACCGAGGACCAGCGCCTTGACGACCTCACGCCTGCCGTGGCTGCCGAACCTCGCCCTGGGCGAGACGAACAGCCACCACACGGTCATCGCGGCCAGCGGGAGCAGGGCGACGAGCAGCCAGCGCGGCGTGCCGACCTGCCAGCCCCACACGCCGTACGCCGCCATCGCCGCGAGCTCGTCGGCGAGCACGAGCGCCAGCACGCCCCAGGCGAGCGCGACCACGGCCGCTCAGAAGCCACGAGCGGCGTAGGGGCCGAGGTCGGTCCGGAAGGCGTGCCACAGCTCGCGCGCCGCGCCCGTCCGGTGCTCGGCGATCACGCCCGCGCGGTGGAGGGCGGCGAGGTTCGCACCGCCGAGGTACGCCGCGCCGAGCGCGCTCACCGGAACGGAGACGTCGGCGGCGTCGTCGGTGCGTGACACGTCGGCGGTGCCGTCCTTGACGCGGATCCGCCAGCGCCCGGCGTTCCACGGAGCCGGCTCGTCGGCCACCTCGGCGACCACGTCGCACTCGGCCTCGTAGCCGCGAGCGGCCAGCGCCGCGGGCAGGTCGACGAGACGCACCCAGAGGCTGTCGTAGGGGTGGACGTCGCCGAGCGCGCGCGGACCCTGGACCCACGAGAGCAGCGGGTCGGACTCGGCCACCCCGTGCACCGTGATCGCCCCGCTCAGGTCGAGGTCGACCACGCGCCTCGCCAGGGCCAACCGGGTGGCAGGTCCTCCCGAGATCGGGCTGACGGTGACCTCGGCGGCCGGTCGCGAGTTCGGCCACTTGTGCTTGCGCTTGAGCACGACGTAGCCGATGTCGCGGCCGTCGCGCACGGCGAACAGGATCCTGGGCGGTTCGCCGTCGCGCTTGTCCGCGGGCGAGAGGTGGGTGAGCAGGTCGTAGAACTCCTCGTCGCCGACGATCGTGCCGACGCACTCCGGGAGCAGCGCGAGGTCCACCCGGCGACGGCGCCCGGCGATGCCCTCGTCGGTGACGGTGTGGAGGCGGGTCGAGATCCCCGCGGCCTCGTCGTCGAGGTGCGGAGCCGTGAACGACGTGCCGCGGCCGAGCTGCACCTCGAGCTCGAGCGAGGCCAGGCCGTAGCCGTGGCGGCCGTAGATGCCGGGCTCGCTCGCATGGAGGGCCGAGAGGTGCACGCCTTCGCGCCGCGTCTGCTCGAAGTGGTGGCGCATCATCGCGGTGAGGAGGCCGCGACGGCGGTGGTCGGGATGGACGCCGACCCAGGTGAGACCGGCCACCGGGACCGCGCGCCCGTCGCCGGCACCGTCGGGCACGGACAGCTGCATCGGTCGGACGCCGTAGATGCCGGGATAGGTAGCAGGGTCGACCTCGGAGCCGACCACCTCGGCCGCGAAGCGCTGGTCCTCCGGGACGCCGCGCAGCTGAAGCTCGAGCGGGTCCTCGCCGGGGTTGTCGAACCAGACGAGCTTGTCGGAGTCGAGGTAGCGCTGGGGGTCGGTGGCGCGGTCCACGCGGATGTCGGCCATGCCGTCCAGCAAACCCGCGGCGCGGCCGGGGTGTCCACCGGTTTGTGGGTACGACGGGCGGCGGGACGCGCGGGAGGAACGGCTCAGTGGGCGTACTGCGCGAGCAGCCCCCAGGCCCCGTCCGTCACCTCGGCCGGCGTCACGCCGTACACCTGGCGGAGGAGCCTCGGGGTGAGGGCGTCGACGTTGGCGTCGGTGTAGTGCGTGCGGTAGGCGCCCATCAGGTCGAGCAGCTTCGCGACGCCGTAGTGGGCGACCAGCCAGCTCACCGCCGCCTGGGAGATCGGGTAGTTGAGCGAGGGGTCGTCGTTGAAGAGCCCGAGGATCGGCAGGGTGTGGTCGGCCCGCATCAGCCGGCCGTAGAGGTCGGCCGGGACCTGCCACTGCGAGAAGTCGTCGGGGTAGTACTGCACCCAGGCGGCGACACCCTCGGACAGCCACTTCGGCAGGTAGCCGTTGTAGCCCTCCAGCAGGTAGTGCGTCAGCTCGTGGCGCATGATCCCCTCGTCGTCGACCACCCGGTCGACGGTGTGGGGGTTGACCTTGATCACGTGGCCGGCGAGCCCGGTCTCCTGCTCGCCGAGGTCGTCGGTGCTCGTCACGCCGAAGGTGACCGCAGCAGCCTCCTCCTGGCTCAACGACGAGAAGTTCAGGCTCAGCCCGTTCGTGGTCGCGTCGACCAGGATCTTCGACGACGCCGGTACGCCGAGGAGCCGGGCGTCGTGGGTGATGTCGTCCTGGATGGCCGTCGTCAGGCCGGCCAGCTTGTCGGCCTGGGACCGGTCGATCAGCACCGTCATGGAGCCGACGTGCGCGGCGACGATGGGGACCCCGAACCAGGGTCGCTCCTGGGGCGTGTCGAAGTGGTCCGGTTGCTTCGCCTCGCTCTCCGAGCCGAGCAGCCAGTGACCGTGCCGTCGTACGAAGGTCTCGTCGACGGCGTTGGACACGGGCCGGTCGAAGGTGCCGGCGAGCTTCAGGTGCTCGACCACGGCCGGATGGAGCAGGGGGTCGTCGCCCGGGACGTCGGCGGGCACCAGCGCCGCGGAGGTGTCGACGCCGTAGCCGAGCGAGGCCAGGGGGAGCTGGGTGATGTTGTCGTAGAGCGTCCGCTGCTGCTTCAGCAGAGCGGGCTGCTGGTGGTCGACCGTCGCGAGGAACGCGGCCCGGTCGTGGTGGATCAGGGCACGCGCCTGGCGCGCCAGCAGCGCCTTGATCTCTCGGAAGTCTGCCGGCGCCGGCTCGAACCTCGGGTGAGCGCCGGCCGCCGACGAGGAGGGGGACGACGACGCGGGCGAGGCGTCGTGGTGCGAGCCCGAGCCGCCGCAGCCGGTCAGGGCGAGCGCCAGCGCCACGGATCCGGCGGTGTGCGCCGGGACCCGCGCCCACGCGTGCGAGCCCCCGGTCATGCCCCGAGGGTAGACGGCCGGTGGGCCTTGTCGGAGGTGACTGGAAGACTCACCCCATGCGCGTCCACCTCGGCACCGACCACGCCGGCCTCGAGCTCAAGC
Source organism: uncultured Actinomycetota bacterium (assembly GCA_963797325.1). Lineage (GTDB taxonomy): Bacteria > Actinomycetota > Actinomycetes > Propionibacteriales > Nocardioidaceae > Nocardioides. The sequence goes on along the minus strand of CAWCPG010000005.1, from coordinate 8,370 downwards.
AGCACCTCATCGACTGGCTACGAGAGCACGGGCACGAGCCGGTCGACCACGGCGCGTTCGCCTTCGACGCCCAGGACGACTACCCCGTCTTCTGCCTCCGCGCCGCGGCGGGGGTCGCGGCCGATCCCGGCAGCCTCGGCGTGGTGATCGGCGGCTCGGGCAACGGGGAGCAGATCGCCGCCAACAAGGTGAAGGGCATCCGCGCCGCCCTGGTCTGGAACGACGACACGGCCGTGCTCGCCCGCCAGCACAACGACGCCAACGTGATCTCCGTGGGCGGCCGGATGCACACCGTCGAGGAGATGACCCACTTCGTGGACCTGTTCCTCCAGACGGCCTTCACGGGCGAGGAACGCCACGTCCGGCGGATCGCGATGCTCTCCGACTACGAGTCGACCGGCGACCTCCCGGCGCTGCCCCCGTCTGCCCAGGAGGGCGGGACCACGTCTCGAGACCATGCCTGAGGGCCACACCCTCCACCGGCTCGCCACCTCCCTGGGTGACACCTTCGCCGGTCGGCCGGTGCGGGTGAGCAGCCCGCAGGGCCGGTTCGCCACCGAGGCCGCCCAGCTCGACGGTGCCACGCTGCTGGCCGCCGAGTCGGCCGGCAAGCACCTGTTCCTCGACTTCGACGCCGACCGCGTCGTCCATGTGCACCTCGGCCTGATCGGCGGGTTCGACGTGCACGGCGGCGTGGCCGAGGTGCCGCCCCCGGTCGGCCAGGTGCGCCTCCGGCTGGTCCGCGACCACACGGCGTACGCCGACCTGCGCGGCGCCACGCAGTGTGCCCTCGTCACGGGCTCGCGCCGAGACGAGATCGTGGCCAGGCTCGGGCCCGACCCACTGCGACCCGACGCCGAGCCCGAACGGGCCTGGCGTCGGATCTCGCGCAGCCCTCGGGCCATCGGCGACCTGCTGATGGACCAGGAGGTCCTGGCCGGCGTCGGCAACGTCTACCGCGCCGAGGTGCTCTTCCGACACCGCATCCACCCGCTCCGCCCGGGGCGCACCCTGCGCGTCGGCCAGTGGCGAGCCCTGTGGGACGACCTCGTGGCGCTGATGGCGGAGGGGGTGCGGACGGGCCGCATCGACACCGTGCGCCCCGAGCACACGCCCGAGGCGATGGGCCGCCCGCCGCGCCAGGACGACCACGGCGGCGAGGTCTACGTCTACCGCCGGACCGGCCGGCCCTGCCTCGTCTGCGGATCGACCATCCGGACCGACGTGCTCGTCGGGCGCAACATCTTCTGGTGTCCCCAGTGTCAGCGCAGGTTCCGTTCGCGGGCCCTACAGTGATCCCGACACCGTAGGACGGGACCCACGATGACCCCACCAGCCCCCGGGCAACGTCCCGCCCCTGACCGCGCCCGACGGCGGGTGGCGTCACTGTTCGCGGGCTCCCAGCCGGAGCGGCTGACCCTGATCGCGCTGTTCCTGCTCGCGACCCTGGTCGGCGTGGCGATGCAGATCTTCCCCAACGTGCCGACGCCCACGATCGTCCTGCCGCTGGTGATGGGGAGCCTGTTCCTCGGTCCGCGGGCCCTGCCGTGGTTCGTGGTCTACAACATGGTGCTGCTGACGCTGGCCCTGCCGAAGGTGCCGCAGTTCAACGGCCGGGCCGTGTTCACCGTCGTGGTGATCTTCCTGCTCGCCTTCATCATCATGCTGACGTCGTTCCGCAGATCGCGGCTCGGCATCGCCGGGAGCATGGGGGAGTCGATGCTCGCCGAGCTCAGCGACCGGATCCAGGGCCAGGGGGTGCTCCCCGTCCTGCCCCGGCCCTGGCACGCGGAGTCCGTGATCCGGTCCGCGGGTGGCACGCGCTTCGCGGGCGACTTCTTCGTGGTCGGCGACGTCGAGACGGGTCGTCTCGACGTCACCGTCGTCGACGTCTCCGGCAAGGGCGATCGCGCCGGCACGCGGGCGCTGCTGCTCGCCGGGGCCATGGGCGGCCTGGTGACGGCCGTGGAGCCCGGCGAGTTCCTGCCGGCGGCCAACACCTACCTGATCAACCATCCCTGGCAGGACGGCTTCGCGACCGCCGTCCACCTCAGTCTCGACCTCGCCACCGGTGCCTATGCGATCTGGACCGCCGGCCACCCGCCGGCGCTCCACTGGCGGGCGGGTGCCGGGCGGTGGACCCCCTTGGAGTCCGAGGGTCCGATGCTCGGGCTGATCCCCGACGCCGACTTCCTGCACGCCGGGGGAGTGCTGCGCTCCGGCGATGCCCTGATGCTCTACACCGACGGCATGGTCGAGACCCGCCGGGCCGACATCGGCATCGGCATCGACCGACTCATCGGCCAGGCCGACCGCAAGCTCCGGAGCAACTTCGAGGGCGGCGCGGCGACGCTCGTCGACTCCGCGGGCAGCCGGGGCGACGACCGCGCCCTGCTCCTGCTCTGGCGCGACTGAGCGGCTCGCCGACCGGTCGGTGGACGGCCTCGGGGGGTTGGGAGCCGGGCGGTGCCGTGTGGCACCATGACCCTCGCGTGTCACCCCGGGATCAGCCCGGCGACGGTGCGCGGACGTAGCTCAATGGTAGAGCCTCAGTCTTCCAAACTGATTACGCGGGTTCGATTCCCGTCGTCCGCTCGACGGTGGTCCCGGAGGCACTCCGGGGGCACCCGAACGGGGCGTAGCGTAGTGGCTAGCGCGCCTGCTTTGGGAGCAGGAGACCGCAGGTTCGAGTCCTGTCGCCCCGACGGTCCGACCGACGGTCGCGCCCCGTGCCCGGCTCGGTTAGGTCGCCGTTCCTGACTGCCCTAGGCTGGGTCGCGCCGAGCGGGCGACCCGCCACACGCCGTACCGACCCCCCTGGTGTCGATGCCGGCGGCCAGGTGGAGGACCGCGCCACGAGCCCGGCGTCACACCCCACGCACATGAGGAGAAACCCGTGAAGAGCGCCGTCGAGACCTTGAGTCCGACCCGGGCCAAGCTGACCGTCGAGGTGCCCTTCGAGGAGCTCAAGCCGAGCCTCGACAAGGCCTACCAGACCATCGCTCAGCAGATCAACGTCCCCGGCTTCCGCCGCGGCAAGGTGCCCCCGATGGTGATCGACCGTCAGGTCGGCCGCGGCGCCGTGCTGGAGCAGGCGATCAACGAGGTCGTGCCGCAGAAGTACGTCGAGGCCCTCCAGTCCCACGACCTCCAGCCGCTCGCGCAGCCGGACATCGAGGTCACGCGGATGGACGACAACGAGACCCTGGAGTTCACCGCCGAGGTCGACGTCCGTCCCGAGATCACCGTGCCCGACTACTCCGGACTGACCGCCGAGGTCGCGGACACCGAGGTCTCCGACGACGACGTCCAGGTGCAGATCGAGGCGCTCCGCGAGCGCTTCGGCAGCCTCGTCGACGTGGAGCGTCCCGCCGCCGACGGTGACTTCGTCGTGATCGACCTCGTCGCCACCAAGGACGGCGAGCCCGTCGAGGGCGCCGAGGTCAGCGGCATGTCCTACCGCGTCGGTCGCGGCGGCATGCTCGAGGGCCTCGACGAGGCGCTGGCCGGGATGAGTGCCGGTGACACCACGACGTTCACCTCCCAGCTCGTGGGCGGCGACCTGGTCGGCGAGGACGTCGAGGTGCAGGTCACGGTCTCCCAGGTCCAGGCGCAGGAGCTCCCCGAGTTCGACGACGAGTTCGCCCAGCTCGCCTCGGAGTTCGACACCGCCGACGAGCTCACCGACGACGTGCGCTCCCGGCTGAGCAACGGCAAGCGCCTCGAGCAGGCGGCCGCCGCACGTGACGCGGTGCTCGAGAAGCTGCTCGACCTCGTCGAGGTCCCGCTGCCCGAGGGTGTCGTCACCGACGAGCTCAACCAGCGACGAGAGTCGATCGAGCAGCAGCTGGCCTACGCCGGGCTGACCCTCGACTCCTACCTCGAGGACGAGGGCCAGACCCAGGATGAGTTCGAGGCCGACCTCGAGCGCCGGGTCCGCGACTCCGTCGCGGCGCAGTTCGTGCTCGACGAGGTCGCCAACACCCTCGAGCTCGGCGTCGACCAGAACGAGCTGACCCAGCACATGGTCATGCGCGCCCAGCAGTCGGGCCAGGACCCGCAGGAGTTCGCCAACCACATGTTCGAGCACAACCACGTGCCCGAGCTCGTCGCGGAGATCCGCCGGGGCAAGGCGCTGGCCCAGATCGTCGAGGGCGCGACCGTCACCGACGCGTCGGGCCAGGTCGTCGACCTGAAGAACCTCCGTCCCGACGGCACCCTCGGCGACCCCGCCGAGGCCGGGACCGACGAGTCGGCGACCGACGACACGGCGACGGTCGACACCGAGGGCGAGCCGACCGAGGCCTGACCCCCACCCGCGGGCTCGACGTCCCGTGGCGGACCACCGCGGAGACGCACCGCCTGGGTCGTTGACGCCGGCGGGTGGATCGCGGAGCATCGCGGCATGACCGTCGCCTCGGGGCCCCGACTGCTCGACGCGGCAGCCCTGCTCTCCGAGGTGGCCGACGAGCTGGTCGTCCGCACCGTCCGCGACACGCACGACGCGTGGGCGGCGCGGATCCACACGGTGGTGCGCGCCTCCACGGGGACCGGGTCGCGCGTCCCCGAGCAGGTCCATCGCGGCGTCGCGTCGGGCGTGTACGCCGGGCTGGGCGCCGGCCTGCGAGCGCTCTCGGTCGGCCTCGGCGCCCTCGCCGAGCTCGGCGTCGGGCCGGCCCTCGAGGACACCGGGCCGGGCCGGGCGGCCCAGGCCGCCGTGAACGGGATCATCGGTGACCGACTCGCACGCGAGCGACCGCGGCTGGCCGTCCCCCTCGCCGTACGACGTGACGGGCGCGACGTCCCGCTCCGGGCCGACGCCCTCCGCTCGGCCTTCCCGGGGGCCACCGGGCGTGTGGCCGTCCTGCTGCACGGGCTGTCGGAGAGCGAGTCGTCGTTCGAGCGGCACGGCGACGTCGTCGGCGCGACCTACGCCGACACGCTCGCCTCCCTGGGCTGGACGCCGGTCCTGCTCCGTGCGAACACCGGGCTCCCGCTGCGCGAGAACGGCGTGGCGCTCGCGAGCCTCCTGCAGGAGCTGACCGAGGCCTGGCCCGTCCCGGTCGAGCAGGTGGCCCTCGTCGGCCACTCGATGGGCGGGCTGATCGTTCGCGCCGCCTGTGCCGTGCGGAGCGCGGCGAGCCGACCATGGGACGCCCTGGTGACCCACGTGGTGACGCTCGGTACGCCGCACCTGGGTGCGCCGCTGGCCGCCGGGGTCGGCACGGGGGCACGGGCCCTGACCCGGCTGCCGGAGACCGCGGCGTTCGGACGGATCCTCGACCAGCGCTCCGCCGGCGTGCTCGACCTCGTCGACGGGCTCGACGACGACGTGCCGCCGCTGCCGCACGCGCGCTACCACCTGGTCTCGGCCACCCTCACCCGCTCGCCCCGCCACCCGGTGGGCCGCGCGTTCGGCGACCTGCTCGTGCGCCAGCCCTCGGCGTACGGCCGTTCCCGCCGACACCAGGGGCTGTTCCCCGGTGCCGACGAGCTGCATCTGCCCCGGGCCGGGCACTTCGACCTGCTCAACCACCCCCGGGTGCACGCCGCGCTCCGCGACTGGCTGGCCTGAGCGACCCGCCGGCGCGCGTGAATCCGCTGTCGGCGAACAGGGGCCCGCGACGCGTGGAAGCGTCGGCCGTTACGGCTAAGGTCGCAGACGTGAACGACTACTCGCCCACACCGCTCTCTCCGCAGATGAACGGCGGAGCCGGCTACGGCCTCGACGACCACATCTACCAGCGGCTGCTCAAGGAGCGCATCATCTTCCTCGGCTCCGAGGTCCGCGACCAGAACGCCAACGCGATCTGCGCGCAGCTCCTGCTGCTGTCGGCGGAGGACCCCGAGGCCGACATCTTCCTCCACATCAACAGTCCCGGTGGCTCCGTCGACGCCGGCATGGCGATCTACGACACCATGAACTACATCCCCTGCGACGTCGCGACGGTCGGCATGGGGCTCGCGGCCTCGATGGGGCAGTTCCTGCTCTGCGCGGGCGCGAAGGGCAAGCGCTACGCCCTGCCGCACGCGCGGATCATGATGCACCAGCCCAGCGGTGGCATCGGTGGCTCGGCGTCCGACATCAAGATCCAGGCCGAGCAGAGCCTGCTGCTGAAGAAGCAGCTCACCGAGCTCCAGGCGCAGCACACCGGTCAGCCGATCGAGCAGATCGAGCTCGACTCCGACCGCGACCGCTGGTTCACCCCCCAGCAGGCGCTGGAGTACGGCTTCATCGACCACGTGATCACCCAGGCCAGCGAGGCCGCCGACGAGGGCCGCCCGGCCCGACAGTGAGGACGCACCCGTGAACTACTACATCCCCCAGTGGGAGGAGCGGACCTCCTACGGCTTCCGCAGGATCGACCCCTACGGCAAGCTCTTCGAGGACCGCATCATCTTCCTCGGTACGCCGATCTCCGACGACGTGGCGAACGCCGTGATGGCCCAGCTGCTCTGCCTGGAGTCGATGAACCCCGACCAGGACGTCCAGATCTACATCAACAGCCCCGGTGGCTCGTTCACGGCGCTGACCGCGATCTACGACACGATGCAGTTCATCAAGCCCGACATCCAGACCGTCTGCCTCGGCCAGGCGGCGTCGGCCGCGGCCGTGCTGCTGGCGGCCGGCACCCCGGGCAAGCGACTGGCCCTGCCCAACAGCCGGATCCTGATCCACCAGCCCTACACCGAGGGCACGGGCGGTCAGATCTCCGACCTCGAGATCCAGGCCAACGAGATCATCCGGATGCGTGAGCTGCTCGAGAAGATGATCGCCGACGCCAGCGGCAAGGACCAGACCGTGGTCAGCCGCGACATCGAACGAGACAAGATCCTCACCGCCCAGCAGGCCGTCGAGTACGGTCTGGTCGACGCGATCCTCGACTCCCGCAAGGCCGTGCCCGTCCTCGCCTGACCCACCCGCCAGGCGTCCGGACCGGGTCCGGGCGTCTGGCAAAGATCCGTGTGGGAGTCGCCTCAAATCGGTGCCGAGGATGTACCGTCGAGAGGCTCCCGACAGCAGTACCGCCCAGCGACAACGCACCGGCACCAGCCGGGCCGAACCGGAGGTTGACCGCCCGTGGCACGTATCGGTGACGGAGGCGATCTGCTGAAGTGCTCCTTCTGCGGGAAGAGCCAGAAGCAGGTCAAGAAGCTGATCGCCGGCCCGGGCGTCTACATCTGCGACGAGTGCATCGACCTGTGCAACGAGATCATCGAGGAGGAGCTCAGCGAGGGCACCGAGGTCAGCCTCGACGAGCTGCCCAAGCCGCGCGAGATCTTCGAGTTCCTCAACTCCTACGTGATCGGCCAGGAGCAGGCCAAGAAGTCGCTCGCCGTCGCGGTCTACAACCACTACAAGCGCGTCCAGGCCGGACTCCGGCCCACCTCGGCCAAGCACTCCAAGGAGGAGACGGTCGAGGTCGCCAAGTCCAACATCCTGGTGATCGGCCCCACGGGCTGCGGCAAGACCTACCTCGCCCAGACCCTGGCCCGGATGCTCAACGTCCCGTTCGCGATCGCCGACGCCACCGCGCTCACCGAGGCCGGCTACGTCGGTGAGGACGTCGAGAACATCCTCCTCAAGCTGATCCAGGCCGCCGACTACGACGTCAAGAAGGCCGAGACCGGCATCATCTACATCGACGAGATCGACAAGGTGGCCCGCAAGGCGGAGAACCCCTCGATCACCCGCGACGTCTCCGGTGAGGGCGTGCAGCAGGCCCTGCTGAAGATCATCGAGGGCACGACGGCCTCCGTCCCGCCGCAGGGGGGCCGCAAGCACCCCCACCAGGAGTTCATCCAGATCGACACCACCAACATCCTGTTCATCGTCGGTGGCGCGTTCGCGGGGCTCGAGCACATCGTCGAGCAGCGCGTCGGCAAGAAGACCCTGGGCTTCACCGCCGAGGTCCGGGGCCAGGTCGAGCGTGACGCCGAGGACCTCCTGGGCCAGGTCCGGCCCGAGGACCTCACCAAGTTCGGACTGATCCCCGAGTTCATCGGCCGGCTCCCGCTGATCGCCAGCGTCAACAAGCTCGACCGGGCCGCCCTGGTGCAGATCCTCACCGAGCCGCGCAACGCCCTCGTCAAGCAGTACCAGAAGCTCTTCGAGCTCGACGACGTCCAGCTCGAGTTCACCGCCGACGCCATCGACTCCATCGCCGACCGGGCCATGGAGCGCGGCACCGGTGCGCGCGGGCTTCGGGCCATCATCGAGGAGGTCCTCCTCCACGTGATGTACGACGTGCCCTCGCGCGGCGACGTCGGCAAGGTCATCGTGACCGCCGAGGTGGTCAACGACGGCGTCGCGCCGACCCTCGTACCCCGCGAGTCCGAGGCGAAGAAGAAGAAGTCCGCCTGAGGCGT
>CAWCPG010000004.1:0-10576 GCA_963797325.1 uncultured Actinomycetota bacterium | reverse complement strand
ATGGCGTCGAGCTCGCCGGCCGCCCGGACGAGGAGCTCGCTGACTGCGTCGGCCAGGCCCTCGATCGAGCGGCCGGCGTCAGAGCTGGCGACCTTCGGCGGAAAGACGAGGGTGGCGAGGATGCCCACCGCCGCGCCGACCAGGGTCTCGGCGATCCGCTGCCACGCCGCTGCCTCCGCGCCGATCGCTCCGACCCCGAGGACGAGCATGGCGCTGATCGCCACCTCGACGAGGTTGGATCGCAGGCGCAGGAACTGGCCGAGGGTGATGGAGATCAGGATGAGTACCCCGAGGCTCCACCACTCCAGCGGCACGACCGTCGCGAACACGACGGCCAGCGCCACCCCCGCCACCACCGCGACCACGCGGTCGAGCCCGCTGGCGAGCAGCGAGAGCGGCGTCACCTGCACCACCAGCATCGCGGTCAGCGGCGCGAGCAGTGGCTGCGTGTCCGGGAAGAACAGGGACGCCACGAGATAGCTGGCCGTGGCAGCGACGGTGATGCGCAGCGACCACAGCACCGAGGCCCGGCCGTCGCGACGTACGCGCGCCAGCTCCCGCGAGACGAAGCCGCGCCACCACTGGACCACAACTCATTCTGCAATGGCGGTGTCGTGCAGATGGCACCCGGCCGCAGCGCAACGCCACCTGCAACCGTGCCGATCGTCCGTGCGCACCACCCGTTGACGACATCCCGCTCCAGGAGTTCACTGCGAGGTACCGGCGTCCTCGCCGCCACGTCTGAGGCGCCGCCGACACGTGGGGGTGTACCCGAGCATGACGGCAATGCGACGAAGGACCGTACTGGCAGTGACGGCGGCGACCACCGTCTCGCTCTTCGCAGTCGTGCCGACGACCTGGGCAGCGCCACAGCAACCGTCGTCCCCGCCGGTGTCACGCGGCCTGGCGCCACAGGTGCACGGGTCGGCGAAGGCGGAGACGCATGCGCTGTCCACCCGCTCGAAGGGGGTGCGGCACCGGTTCTCGGGCGGTGCCGCTCGCGCCAACACCGCCCCGACGGCCACGGGATCCACCTCGACGTCGACGGGAACCCTGGTGAACAACTTCAACGGGGTCAGCAGCCGCGACAGCGAGGTCACCAACTTCAACGCGCGGTTCGAGCCCCCGGACCAGGGACTGTGCGCGGGCAACGGCTTCGTCCTCGAGCCGGTCAACTCTGCCTACTCGATCTACCGGACGAACGGCACCCGCGTCCGCGGGCCGTTCAACGTCAACGACCTGTTCAACGAGGGTGCCGCAGAGTTCACCTCCGATCCGCGCTGCTACTACGACGCCACCACCCACCGCTGGTTCGCGACGATCCTCTTCCTGAACGCTGCTTTCACGGCCGGACGTATCGACATCGCGACCAGCCAGACCGCGGACCCGACCGGTCCGTGGAACCACTTCCAGGTCAACACCACCCACAAGGGCGGCAACGGTTGCCCCTGTTTCGGTGACCAGCCACGCCTGGGCATCGACCGGAACAACCTCTACGTGACGACGGACGAGTTCTCCATCAACGGGCCGGAGTTCAACGGCGCCCAGATCTACGCGATCGACAAGAGCGACCTCGTCAACGGGCTGGCCTCAGCACACTTCGTGCACTTCGGACCTCTCACCAGCGGCGGCGGCCTCGCCTTCTCGGTCCAGCCGGCCCTCACCACCGGCACACCCGCGGCGGAGTACTTCCTCAACTCGTTGGACCCCACTGGTGCCGGTGACCACCGGATCGGCGTGTGGGCCCTCACGCACGGGGACCGGGTCGGCAGCGGTGGGACCCCCGTGCTCACCTCGAAGGTGATCGCTTCAGAGCCGTACGTCGTCCCGGAGGCGGCTCCGCAGAAGGGGTCGACCACGCCGATCGACAGTGGCGACGACCGGATGCAGCAGACGCAGTACATCAACGGAAAGATCTGGGGCGAGCTGACGACCGGCGTGACCGCGCCGGGTGCGGCCTCACCCCGTGCCGGCGCTGCGTGGTTCGCCGTCACACCCACTCTCGGCAACGGCCGGCTGACCGCCGCATCCGTCGCCCGCCAGGGCTACGTCACGTCTCCGGGCGCGTCGGTCATCTACCCGGCTCTGCAGGCCGACGCCGCAGGACGGGCGGCCATGGTGTTCACGCTGACCGGCGCCACGCGGTACCCGAGCGCGGCGTACTCGACGCTGCCGTCCACCGGTTCGTCGTTCGGACCGGTGAAGGTGGCTGCAGCAGGCACCGGGCCGTACGTCTCGGACTCGCCGCGCTGGGGCGACTACTCGTTCGCGGTGCTGAGCACGGTCAGTGATGCGGTGTGGCTCGCGACGGAGTACGTCCCGCCGCGCTCGAGCCAGACCAGCACCCGAGAGAGGAACTGGGGCACTCGCGTGTTCGAGGTCGGCCTGCACTGAGGGTTGCCCGACACTGCGATCCGAGCGGCTGTGCCAGAACCGTTGGCGCGTCAGGCCGCGCTGCGCGCGAAGATGACGGCCCCGGGGACTTCCTCGTCCGGCCCGATGACCAGCTCGCCCTCGATCGTGAACCCGGCGTCGCGGAGCCACTCCGCCATCGTGCTGGGCCGGCGACGGTGACTGTCCACGTTGACGGGACGACCCGTGTAACCCTCGGACGTGTGTCGGGTCTCGTCACCGACGTGGAAGCCGACCAGCAGCAGACCTTGGGGTCGCAGCACCCGACGGAACTCCTCGAGCACGCCGGGGACGGCGGCATCAGGCACGTGGATCACGGACCAGAAGGCCACGATGCCGACCACCGAGTCGTCCGCCAGGTCGAGGTCGGTCATCGTCCCGACCTCGAAGCGGAGGTCCGGGTAGTCGCGACGAGCAATGGCGATCATCTCGGGCGAGAGATCGATGCCGAACACGTCCACTCCGGCGTCGTGGAGGTAGCCGGAGACGTACCCCGGCCCGCACCCCACGTCGGCGACCGGCCCTCCCCCGGCACCCTGCACCAGCTCCGCGAACAAGGTCAGGCTCGCGCGGAGGTAGGGCATCTCGTCGAGCAGTCCCTGGACCTTCTCGGCGTACCCGGTGGCGTCGATGTCGTACGACGAGCGGGTGTCGGACAGCCAGTCGTCAGCCATGGGCGAGACGGTAGTCGTCCCCACCGTTGTGGGCCGGTCCTAGGGTTGCTGCATGCCTGAAGAGCCTGGCCACCCCATCGCCTACACCGCACTCCAGCCGGGCACGCCGGTGCAGACGAGCGACGGACACAGCTTTGCCACGGTCACGACCGTGCTGGTCGACGAGAAGGTCTCCGTGTTCGACGGCATCGTCGTGCAGACGGAGGACGGTGCACGGTTCGTCGACGCCGACCAGATCGGCTCGATCTACACCACGCGCGTCTGCACGACGCTCACCGCGGAGCAGGCGGCGAACCTTCCGCTGCCCGAGGGGTCGACGCTGATCGACATCAAGCCCGCAGGGTCGATGGCCCGCCGCTTGGGCCGCATGTTCGGCCGTGGGAAGCGGTAGCGCCCACGGGTCAGGCGGACGTCATCAGAATCGTGCGCTTGAGGCCACGATTCGGATGACGTCCTAGGCGCCGCTCCATCCAGCAGCGTGATCGCACATCGGCAGGTCCGCTCGATCAGCGGCATGACCGTACTTTCCCGTGTGACTCAGAGGCCGATGAGTGATGCCGCTCGTCCATACCTCTCGGCTTCGGCGTCAGGATCTACCGTTGCCAGGCCTGCCAACAGCAGTTCGTTGGTCGTGACCAGTCGGACAGAAGGGCGCGTGCGACAGCCGTCACCGACACCCCGACGTCCTGAAGGACGGAGGCTGAGGCACCGTGCGAGCAGAGAGCATCTGCTATGACTACCCCTTCTGAGTACTCGGGCGGTCGCCAGTAGCCGGCAGCTTCGTACGACGCAGGGCAGCCTCCGCGGCCAGCATCGCCGTCGACCACGCCGCCACGGACGTCGCGAAGGACAACGAGCCGCGCTTCCACGGCTCGTCAGTGTCGGGGAAGATCCACAAGATCTGCAGTCCGGGCTTGTTCACGAGCCAAGCGCCCGCGTAAGACGCGAACAGGATGCCGGAGCTCGTTGACTTGCCGGACGCGAGGTCAGGCAGACGCCCATCACCGACGCCTCGGTATCACTCGCCCCTGGCTCGCACCGCGGTTGCATGACCGCCGACCTCCTCGACTCCTCACTCTCAGAGTCCGAGCATCCCTGAGCACGAGCAAGTCATCCCTCCAACCCGACATCCCCGGGATAGACCGGCCGCAGCGCCTCAGCCAGTAGCGCCGAACTGCTCGACCCGAATCGCCTCTGGGCTGAGCCCGCATTCCAGCAGCAGTCCTTCGGCGAACTGCGCGAAGCGCGACGAGCCGCAGACGTAGGCCAGCTCACTGCCGGCCAGGAGTGGGGTGAGCTCCTCGACCGTCGGTGGGCCGGCGGCGCGGGTGTCTGTCTCGTGGCGGGTGTAGGCGATCGTGGCGCCGGCCTTGGTGAGCTCGTCGGAGTACGGCAGCTCCTCGGGGGTGCGGCCGACCGCGACCACCCGGACCAGCCCTGGGTTGCCGGCGTGTCGAGCCGCTCTGGTCATGGCCACGGCAGGGACGACGCCGGATCCGCCGACCAGGCAGAGCGCCGGGGTCTCGGTGTCCCACAGGAACCAGCGGCCGATCGGGCCGCGCAGCTCGAGCACGTCGCCCACCTCGGCGACATCGGCCAGGAACTCCGAGACCTCTCCGCCGGGCAGTCTCTCGACGAGGAACTCCACCAGCGGGTCGCTGTCGTCGGAGGCGACGGAGTAGGACCGCTGGGCCGTGTAGTCGTCGGGAGCGCGCAAGCGGATGAGGTAGTGCTGGCCCGGCCAGTGCCGCTTGCGGTCCTCGACGTGCATGCGCAGCCGGACCATGGTCGAGGTCGGCAGCTCCTTGGAGATGATCCGACCCGTCGTCCAGGCGGTCTCCGCGGTAGTCGTGGCGGTGGCGCTCACGCGTCGCCCTGGTAGCGCTGCTCGAGCCAGGGGTCGCCGCGGTCGTGGTAGCCGTTGCGTTCCCAGAAGCCCGGCTGGTCCTCCCTCATCAGCTCGAGGCGGCTGATCCATTTCGCGGACTTCCAGAAGTACAGGTGCGGGACGAGCATCCGGACCGGGCCCCCGTGCTCGCGCGACAGCGGCTTGCCGCCGTACTCCCAGACGATCCACGCCTTGCCGTCGGTGACGTCGCTCAGCTTCAGGTTGGTGGTGTAGCCGGTGCTGGAGTGGGCCATCACGAACGCCGCCTCGGGCGTCGGGCCGGCCGCCACGAGCAAGTCGTCGACGCTGATGCCACTGAACGCGACGTCGAACTTCGACCAGGTCGTGACGCAGTGGATGTCGCCGGCGTACGTGGACCGCGGCAGCTGCTGGACCTGCTGCCACGTCCAGGTCGTCGGCCGCTCCACCAACCCGTCGACGCGAATGGTCCAGGAGTCGAGGTGCACCTTCGGCGTCGCCTCGGCGGTCAGGACCGGCCAACCGCCACCCACGTCGTACTGACCCGGAGGCAGCCGTCCCGCGGGGCCCTCGGGACGACGACGGAAGAATCCTCGGGTCACTGGCATGGTGCTGGCTCCAGGCAACGCGTCGAAGGGCACTCGGAAGTTCGGCATCCGACATGTCCCTCATGATGCCGCACCTGACCGTCCGCACCACCCACCCGGCATTGCCCAGGCTGACGCCGATGACAGGACGAGGCGTTGGGGGCTGCCGTCGCAATGAGTACGCTCAGGCCAACGCCTCAGTCTGCGACGGGAGCCCCCTGATGGGACGACTTCTTTGCCTCGTGGGCCGCCATTCATGGGGCCCGGTCGAGTCCGACGAGGCGGGGCCGTATCGGACGTGCACCCGGTGCGGGAGGTTCTGGAAGTCTCGCCGAATCGGCCCCGACGGCTATGACGGGATGCCGCCGACAACGCCAAGCATGGGTCCCATGTGAACGACTGAGCGGACCGCTCACACGTCCGCCGGCACGACACCGGGGACGGGCTGGCTCGTGTGGCCGCCGATCCGTCGGGTACAACAGGAGCATGGCCAAACGACGCGGCGCACCCCTGGCCGACATCGACGAGAACGAGATCCACGTCGGTCACGTCCAAGGACAAGGCAGCGGGCGTGCCCGGCGTCGCGGTCGCGCTCAAGCGGGCGGTCGAGGAGATGGGGCCGACGCGTACGGCGCGCACCCTGCTCCGGCTCAACCAGGTGCACGGGTTCGACTGCCAGGGCTGCGCGTGGCCCGACCCCGCGCCGGGTGAGCGGCACACGGCGGAGTTCTGCGAGAACGGCGCGAAGGCCGTCGCGGAGGAGGCGACCACCGACCACATCTCCCCGGAGTTCTTCCGGGACAACAGCATCGAGGACCTCGCGAAGCACACCGACTACTGGCTCGGGCACCAGGGACGGATCGTGCACCCGATGGTGCGCCGTACCGACGGCACCCACTACGAGCCGATCACCTGGGAGCTGGCCTTCGAGCTCATCGGCCAGTCGCTGCGCTCGCTCGACTCCCCCGACGAGGCGGTGTTCTACACCTCCGGCAAGACCTCCAACGAGGCGGCGTACGTCTACCAGCTCTTCGCCCGTGCCTACGGCACCAACAACATGCCCGACTGCTCGAACATGTGCCACGAGTCGACGGGCACGGCGCTCAGCGAGTCGATCGGCATCGGCAAGGGCTCGGTGCACCTGGAGGACCTCTACCAGGCCGACCTGATCGTGATCAGCGGGCAGAACCCCGGCACCAACCACCCCAGGATGCTCACGGCGCTGGAGAAGGCGAAGCAGAACGGCGCGAAGATCCTCACCATCAACCCGTTGCCCGAGGCCGGGCTGATGAAGTTCATGAACCCGCAGACGCCGCGCGGCCTCAGCGGCGTCGGCACCGGCCTCTCGGACCTGCACCTGCCCGTGCGGATCAACGGGGACCTCGCCCTCTGGCAGGCCATCGGGCTCCTCCTGCTGGAGATGGACGAGGAGCGTGGCGGCGTCCTCGACCGTGACTTCATCGCCCACCACACCACCGGGTTCGACGGCTGGGCGAAGGAGATCCGCACCCTCGACTGGGACCTCGTCGAGTCCGCGACCGGTCTCACCCGGGCCCAGATCCAGGAGGCCGCCGACATGCTCGCGGCCTCGAAGGCGACCGTGCACTGCTGGGCCATGGGGATCACCCAGCACCGCAACGCCGTCGCGACCATCAAGGAGTTCGTCAACGCCGCGCTGCTGCAGGGCAACATCGGCAAGCCCGGCGCAGGCCTGTGCCCCGTGCGCGGCCACTCCAACGTGCAGGGCGACCGGACCATGGGGATCTGGGAGCGCGTGCCCGACCACTTCCTCGACGCGCTGCAGAACGAGTACGGCTTCGAGCCCCCGCGCGAGCACGGCTACGACACCGTCGACGCCATCCGCGCCCTGCGCGACGGCAAGGCCAAGGTGTTCGTCGGCATGGGCGGCAACTTCGTCTCGGCCGCGCCCGACACCGTCGTCACCGAGGAGGCGATGGAGAACGCCGAGCTGACCGTGCAGGTCTCCACCAAGCTCAACCGGTCGCACGTGCGCTGCGGCCGGACGGCGCTGATCCTGCCGCCCCTCGGACGCAGCGAGCGCGACCGCACCGGCGGCACGGACCAACGCGTCACCGTCGAGGACTCGATGTCGGCCGTGCACGCCTCCCGCGGACCGCTCGCGCCGGCGAGCACGTTCCTCCGCTCCGAGGTCGACATCATCTGCAGCATCGCGGAGGCCACCCTCGGCACCGAGGGCCCGGTCCCCTGGTCGTCGTACCGCTCCGACTACACCGAGATCCGGCGGGCCATCTCCCGCGTCGTCCCGGGTTGTGCGTCGTACGACGAGAAGGTGAACCAGCCCGGTGGGTTCGTGCTCCCGCACCCGCCCCGCGACTCGCGCACGTTCCCGACCAGCGTGGGGAAGGCCGTCTTCGCCGCCAGCCCGATGGAGGTGATCGACGTGCCCGAGGGGCGGCTGCTCCTGCAGAGCCTGCGCAGCCACGACCAGTTCAACACGACGATCTACGGCCTCGACGACCGCTACCGCGGCATCAAGAACGGCCGCCGCGTGGTGTTCGTGCACCGCGACGACATCACCGCGCTCGGCTTCGCCGACGGCGACGTCGTCGACCTGGTCAGCGAGTGGCGCGACCCCGACTCCGGTGAGACCACCGAGCGCAGCGTGCCGTCCTTCCGGATCGTCGAGTACGACACCCCGCGCGGATGCGCCGCGGCCTACTACCCCGAGGTGAACCCGCTCGTCCCGCTCGACTCGACGGCGCTGGGCAGCAACTGCCCCGACCTCGAAGTCGGTGATCATCCGGCTCGAGCGCTCCGTCGCGGGACAGCGCCGCCGCCGGCGAGTCGAGCCGCTCCGCCGACGCCGTCGGCTCGGACGCGGGCCACAAGTCCGACCCGCAGCCGGACCAGCTCAGCTGATCGCGCGTGCTCGGACCCGGCTGGGTAATGGGCGCGCATGGACCCCACCACGCAGCGCCGTGCTCTTCGACATCGACGGCACGCTCGTCGACTCGACGTACCACCACGCGATCGCCTGGCAGCGCGCCTTCGACAGCCTCGACATGCCGCTCCCGCTCTGGCGGATCCACCGGTCCGTCGGCATGGGTGGCGACAAGCTCGTGGCGGACGTGGCCGGCGACGAGGTCGAGGAGAAGCACGGCGACGAGCTCCGCGACCGCTGGCGCGAGGAGTACGTGAAGATCAAGGACGAGGTCGCCCCGCTCCCGGGAGCGGCCGAGCTGATCGGCTCCCTGAGCAAGCAGGGCTACCAGGTCGCGCTCGCGTCCTCGGGCGACCCGGAGTTCTCGCGCGAGGCGATGGAGACACTCGGGGTCGCCGACGACGTCGCCGTCCTGACGACCTCGGAGGACGTCGACGACTCCAAGCCCGATCCGGACCTGCTCCAGGAGACGCTGAACCGGCTCGACGGCGTGACCCACGCGGTGATGGTCGGCGACACGCCGTACGACGTGGAGTCGGCCGGACGAGGCCGGCATGCGCTGCATCACGCCTGCGCTCCGGCGGCTACAGCGAGGCCGAGCTCGTCGACGCGGGCGCCGCGCTGGTGGTCGACGTGCCCGAGGACCTGATCGACCTGGACTGGGAGAAGTACCTGTCCCACGCTCTGACGCCCGCAGCTGACCACGAAGCACCGAGCAAGGAGAAGCATGACCAGGTTCGGCTACACCCTGATGACCGAGCAGAGCGGACCGAGGGACCTGGTCGACTACGCCGTCCGGGCCGAGGAGGTCGGCTTCGACCTCGAGGTGATGAGCGACCACTACTTCCCCTGGCTCAGCGCGCAGGGCCATGCGCCGTACGCCTGGTCGGTGCTCGGCGCCGTCGCCCACGCCACCTCCAGGGTCGACCTGATGACCTACGTGACCTGCCCGACCGTGCGCTACCACCCGGCCGTGGTCGCCCAGAAGGCCGCGACCGTGCAGCTGTTGTCGGAGGGACGGTTCACCCTCGGCCTCGGCACCGGCGAGAACCTCAACGAGCACGTCGTCGGTCGTGGCTGGCCGGCCCTGCAGCAGCGCGAGGCGATGCTGCGTCGAGGCCATCGGGATCATCCGGAAGCTGCACACCGGCGACCTGGTCGACCACCGGGGTGAGTACTTCCAGGTCGACTCGGCCCGGATCTGGGACCTGCCCGACGACCCCGTCGGGATCGCGGTCGCGGTCGCCGGCGACCGGGCGGTGCAGGCCCTGGCGCCTCTCGCCGACCACATGATCGCGGTCGAGCCGCTCGAGCGAGGTCGTCCAGAAGTGGAACGACACCGAGGGCGCACCCACCATCGGCAGTCCCGCCCGCGCCATCGGCCAGATCCCGATCTGCTGGGACCCGGACGAGGAGGCGGCCGTCGACCGGGCACACGACCAGTTCCGCTGGTTCGCGGGCGGTTGGTCGGTCAACGCGGACCTGCCGACGACGGCGGGCTTCGCGGGAGCCACCCAGTTCGTACGCCGCGAGGACGTCGCCGACAACATCCCCTGCGGACCCGACCTCGACGCCGTCGTGGAGGCGGTCCGGCCCTTCTGGGAGGCCGGATTCACCGACGTCGCGCTCGTCCAGGTCGGCGGCGACACCCAGGAGCAGTTCCTTGCCGAGGCCGCAGGACCGCTGCTCGAGAAGCTCCGGGCGGCCGCTCCCTGACCACGCTCCGACACGCCGGCCGCACTGGTCTCGACCACCCGCGGGCTCGTAACCTCCAACGGCTACCTTCCGCGCCATGCACGACCTCGACGACGGGCTCTACCGACACCCCGGCGCCACGACGACCTGGGACACCGAGGGCGTGGTGATCCGGCGTTCGAGCGCCGGGTGCAGGTCGAGCTGGGGCAACGTCCTGGGCGTGCGCCAGATCGGCGGCAAGCCCGGCTACGTCCAGCTGCTGGTGCGCGACCACGTGCCGCCGGCGAGCACTCGCCGAGGACGAGCTGGTCGATCCCGGTCAGCAGCGAGCCCGACGCCAACCGTCTGCTCACCGACCTCGGCTGGCGCGCCCGGGGTGACGAGACGATCGTCCTGGACTTCTCCTAGCCCTTGGCGT
>CAWCPG010000003.1:0-5650 GCA_963797325.1 uncultured Actinomycetota bacterium | reverse complement strand
GAGAAGCACAGCGACCGGACCGGTGGCGACCTGGCCGTCGAGGCCAGCTCGCACGTGCTCCTCGCCATCTGGACCGTCATCGTCATCGTCCCGTTCCTGTGGGTCGTGCTGTCGTCCTTCAAGACGACCAAGGAGATCCTGGCCTCGCCGTTCTCACTGCCTGCGCACTGGAGCTTCGACAACTACGTCCACGCGTGGACCGACGCCGGGATCCGTCAGTTCTTCCTGAACACGGTCATCGTGGTGGGAGTCTCCCTCGTGCTCGTCATGCTGCTGGGGGCGATGTGTGCCTACGTGCTCGCGCGGTTCGAGTTCCCGGGTCACGGCTCATCTACTACCTGATGCTTGCCGGACTCACCTTCCCGGTCTTCCTCGCGATCGTGCCGCTGTTCTTCATCCTGAGGAACATCGGGCTGCTCAACACCCTGCCCGGGCTGATCATGGTGTACGTCGCGTTCGCCCTCCCGTTCACGGTGTTCTTCCTCTACGCGTTCTTCAAGTCCCTGCCGGACGACGTGTACGAGGCGGCGCTGATGGACGGCGCGGGGGACTGGCGAACCTTCTTCCAGATCATGCTGCCGATGGCCCGGCCCGGCATGGCCACGGTCGCGATCTTCAACTTCCTCGGACTGTGGAACCAGTTCCTGCTGCCGGTGGCCCTGAACACCGACCTGAGCAAGTACGTGCTGACCCAGGGAATGGCGGAGTTCGCCTCGCAGGCGGGCTACGCAGTCGACTTCGGCGCGCTCTTCGCCGCGGTCGTCATCACGGTCGTGCCGGTGCTGATCGTCTACCTGATCTTCCAGCGGCAGCTGGAGGGGTCGGTGTCCCAGGGAACGTTCCGGTGACCGCCCGGGCCGCGATGGGTCCAGGCTGGACCCATGACGGCAGACGAGGGGCTCGCACTCGCCGTCGACGTCGGCGGCACGACCATCAAGGCGGAGCTGGTCGACAGCGCGGGGACGGTGGTGGCTGCCGAGCAACGCCCCACACCACAGGGGCACCAAGCCCTCGAGACGATCGCCGAGGTCGGCCGCACCCTGCTTGCGAAGCGGTCCGACGCGCCCGTGGTCGGCGCAGGCGTCGTGGTCCCGGGCCTCGTCGACCGCGAGGCCGGCATCGCGACGTACAGCGCCAACATCGGCTGGCGCGACCTCGAGCTCGTCCGCTCGCTCGGTGCCGAGTGGCGGGTGCCGGTGCGGATCGCCAACGACGTCGCCGCCGGCGGCGTGGCCGAGCACAGGCTCGGCGCGGGCGTGGGCACGCAGGACCTCGTGTTCATGCCCATCGGCACCGGGATCGCCGCGTCGATCGTCTCCGGCGGACACCTGGTGACCGGGCACCGCGGCGAGACGGCGGAGATCGGACACCTGATCGTCCGGCCCGGCGTCCGGTGCGCGTGCGGCCGCGACGGGTGCCTCGAGGCCGTCGCGTCCGCGGCGGCGATCGCCCGCCGCTACACGGGTCTGAGCGGGAACGACGTCACCGGTGCGCACGACGTCGTCGAGCGGCTGGGCACGGACGCCGTCGCGCGGCAGGTCTGGCAGGACGCGGTGGAAGCGCTCGCGGACGCGCTCGACATCCTCTCGCTGGTCGTCAGCCCGGCCCTGGTGGTGATCGGCGGTGGGCTCAGCCGGGCCGGCGAAGCCCTGCTTGCGCCGCTGCGCGTCGCGCTGCGCCAGCGGGTCACCATCGTCCATCCCGCCGAGGTGACCGCGTCGGTCCTCGGCGACCGAGGTGGCGTGATCGGTGCCGCGCTCCTGGCCCGCGACGGATGGGCGGCCGAGTCATGACCGCGTGGCGCTGGCCGGGCGGCTCGTGACGACCTCCGGGATCCTGGACGAGGGCGTGCTCGAGGTCCGCCTCGACGGCACGATCGGGTACGTCGGCCCGGCGTCCGGTTGGTCGGGCCCGGCCCCCGAGCCGGTCGACACGGTCGCGCCCGGGTACGTCGACATCCACTGTCACGGCGGTGGCAGCCACACCGTCACCTCGGGTGACCCGTCCGAGGTCGCCGCGGTCGGGGCGCACCATCTCTCCCGCGGCACCACGACGATGCTGGCCAGTCTGGTGAGCGCGCCGGCCCCCGAGCTGGTCGCCGCGATCGCGGCGATCGCCTCGGTCGCGGCGAAGGGATCACCGGTCGTCGGGTGCCACGTCGAGGGACCCTTCCTGGACCCGGAGCACCGCGGCGCGCACGACCGCGCCCACCTGCGCCTACCCGGGTCCGACGAGCTCGCCGCCTGGCTGGCGGCCGGCGTCGATGACGCCGGCCGTCCGACGGTCCGGATGGTGACGCTCGCCCCCGAGCTGCCTGGTGCTGTCGCGGCCGCCGAGCTCCTCGAGCGCTCCGGGGTCGTCGTGGGACTCGGCCACACCGGCGCCGACGCAGCCGGCTTCGGCGAGGCGCTGCGATCACTGCGCAGGCCCCTGGTCACCCATCTGTTCAACGGCATGGAGCCCCTGCACCATCGCCGGCCGGGGCCGGTCGCGGCCTCCCTGGATGCCCTGGCCCGCGGAGCGACGCACGTGGAGCTCATCGCGGACGGCGTGCACGTGGCCGACGAGACGGTGCACCTGGTGTTCGCGGTGGACCCCGGGCGGCACGTCGTACTCGTCAGCGACGCCATGGTGGCCGCCGGGATGCCGGACGGCGACTTCGAGCTCGGGTCCGTGCGGGTGCGGGTCGCGGACGGCCGGGCGTGGACGCGCACCGAACCGCCGACGCTCGCGGGAGGTACGGCGCACGCCGCCGACCTGGTCCGCCGCTGCGTGGTGCACGCCGGCGTCGATCCCGTCGCCGCCGTGGCCGCGGCCACCTCCACACCCGCTGCCCTGCTCGGCCTGGACGACCGCGGCAGCCTGGCGACCGGCCTGCGCGCCGACCTCGTGGTGCTCGACAGCGACTGGCGGGTCCGCCAGGTGATGCGCGGAGGTGACTGGATCTGATGACCGATCAACCTGGTGAGGCTCTCGTCGCCGTCAGCCCGGACGAGGCGCCTTCGGTGCTGCTGACCTACGACGACGGTCCTGACCCCGAGGGCACCCCCGCCGTCCTGCGAGAGCTCGCCGCGGCCGACGCGCGGGCCACCTTCTTCGTGCTGGGCACGCGCGTGCAGCTCTACCCCGACGTGTTCAGGTCGGTCGTCGCGGAGGGTCACGAGATCGGCCTGCACGGCGCGGACCACCGTCGGGTCGACCAGGTACCGGAGGCGGAGTTCTCGAGAGTCCTGGTCGAGTCCAAGGACATGCTCGAGCAGGCCATCCAGCGTCCGGTGGTCTGGTACCGGCCGCCCTACGGGCGACTCACTCTTTCGGCGTGGACGGCAGTGCACGACGCGGGCATGACCATCGCAGGGTGGACCTGCGACATCCAGGACTGGCTGGACGTGCCCCACGAACAGCACCTGGCGGGTCTGGACGACGATCACCCGAGCCGGCGAGATCGTCCTGGCGCACGATGCCTTCGCCGACGGGCGCGACCTGGTCGACGACGGTCCGGCACCGGCAGTCGACCGGGCGCTGCTGGCTCGGGCAGTTCTCGACCGGATCTCCTCGGACGACTGCACCCAGCCGACCCTCTCGGAAGCCATGGCGCACGGCACCCCGGTGTGGCGGCAGTGGGTCGGGGCGGTGACGTGAGCGGTCGACCTCGGCCACCCGGCTGAGGTCATGGCACGCCCGGGCTGAGCTGCGCCTGCTACAGGCCCTGCCACGGTGGCTTGGCCTCGTAGGTCTCGACGTAGTGGTCGCGACGGTCCAGCCTCGAGGCGGCTCCGGGGTCCACCAGCACCGTCACGTGAGCGGTGCAGCTGCAGCGCGGTCGCGGGCCAGCTCGCCGACACCGGCCCCTCGACGAGCTGTCGCACCGCTTCGGCCTTGCTCCGACCGGACGCGATCAGCACCAGGTGTCGCGCCTCCAGGATGGTGCCGATGCCCTGCGTCAGGCAGTGCTGAGGCACCGCGTCGGGATCGCCGCCGAAGAACCGGGCGTTGTCCTCCCGGGTCTGCCTCGTGAGGGTCTTGATGCGGGTCCGCGACGCGAGTGAGGACCCGGGTTCGTTGAAGGCGATGTGCCCGTCGGTGCCGACCCCGAGCAGCTGGAGGTCCACGCCCCCGGCGACCGCGATCGCGTCCTCGTAGGCCGCGCACTCCGCGACCAGGTCGGCCGCCGTCGCCGTCGGGCCCCAGGACGCGCGCCGGGATCGAGGTCGACCCGGCTGACGAGATCTCGGTGGATCACCGACCGGTAGCTCTGCTCGTGCCCACTGGGCAGTCCGACGTACTCGTCGAGGAGGAAGGCGCGGGCGCGGGACAGGGTCATGGTGCCGGCCTGGACGCGGCGGGCGAGCTCGTCGTACACACCGAGGGGGCTGGAGCCCGTCGCCAGTCCGAGGACGGCCTCGGGGTCGCCCCGCAGCAGCCGCTCGATGGCGTCCGCCACCAGGACCGCGGCGGCGCCGGAGTCGGGACAGATGACGACCTCCATCAGCGCTCCCCGGACGGCGCCAGGCTCTCGCGCAGGCGCTCCTTCGAGCTGCTCCGGCGCCGAGACGTGGTCCAGGCCGAGCAGCCCCGCGCCCACCACGAGAGGAGTGGTGACGACACGGGTGAAGGCCTTCGGGGCCGCGGACGCGAGCTCCTCGTCGATGCCGTCGAGCAGCATCCGGTGCCCGGCCGTCAGCACGCCTCCCCCGAGCACCACAGGGGTCGGCTGGTCGAGCAGCTCCAGCCTGGTCAGCGCCGCGACGGCGAGGGCCGCGACCTCCGCGGCCTGGCGTCGTACGACGTCCGCCGCGATGCGGTCGCCGTCCGAGGCGACCTCGAAGAGGAGCGGTGTCATCTCCACGCACCGCTCGTGAGTCAGGTGCCCCAGGTGCACCGCCTCGATCAGCGCCAGCATCGAGGGGAGGCCGAAGTGAGCCGGCAGGGCGTCGGCCAACGCCGTGCCCGGGCCGCGTCCGTCCTCGGCGCGGGCCGCCCACCACATCGCCTCGGACCAGAGGAACCCTCCCCCGCCCCAGTCGCCGGAGATGTGCCCGACGGCAGGAAAGCGCACCTCCTGACCGTCGCGTCGACGCCCGGTGCAGTTGATCCCGGCTCCGCAGATCACCGCGATCCGTGCGGCTCGTCGAGGCCGGCCCGCAGCAGTGCATAGGTGTCGTTGAAGACCGCGCTCGTGGCGCCCCAGGCACGCGCCTCCACGGCCTCCTCCAGGAGCCGCTGCTCCACCGGCAGGTCCACGTTGGCGAGGCAGGCCGAGACGTGGCGCACCATGCCGTTCGGCGCTCCGATGCCGGCGTCGGCAGCCGCCTGCTCGACCAGGACGTGCAGACCCGCCACCGCTGTGTCGACCTGGACGACCTGCGGCACGAAGCCGGGTCCCCGGGCGGATCCGAGGATCTCGCCGTCGTCGGCCACGACCGCCACGTCCGTCTTCGAGTTGCCGGCATCCACCGCCAGCACGGCAGGTGTCACGCCCATGGCAGGTAGTCCTTGTTGTGCGCGATCAGCCTGTCGGTCAGTCCCTGGGCGAGCTCGACCTGTCCCACGAGCGGGTGCGCGAGCAACGCCTCGAAGACGCGGTGCCGACCGCCCTGCAGCGCAGCATCGAGCGCCAGGTGCTCGTAGGCGGTGACGGCAGACACGA
>CAWCPG010000002.1:0-6045 GCA_963797325.1 uncultured Actinomycetota bacterium | reverse complement strand
GGGCTGTTCGTCACCACCAACGACTCCGGCGACACCGGGCGGATCTTCGTCGTCGACCGGTCGGGCGCGACCGTCGGCGTGACGCACTGGTCGGACGACCCGACCGACACGGAGGCGCTCGCCCCGGGCGGCCCGGGCTACGTCTGGGTCGGCGACATCGGTGACAACCTGGCCAGTCGGTCCGACGTGACGATCACGCGGGTGCCGGTGGGCCGCGGCGAGCGGACCGTGCACGCCACGTCGTACCACCTGACCTACCCGGGCGGCGCGAGCGACGCCGAGACACTGGTTCGCGACCCCGTCACCGGGCGGCTCTACCTCGCCACGAAGAACTTCCTCGGCGGTCGCCTGTACGCCGTACCCCAGGCGCTGAGCGCGACCGGCACCAACCGGCTACAGCCGGTCGGGCGGGTGCTGCCGGTCGCGACCGACGGCTCGTTCTTCCCCGACGGGCGCCACCTGGTGATCCGCAACTACTCCGTGGCGGCGGTCTACGCCTGGCCGTCGATGCAGCGGGTGGCCACCTTCGACCTGCCGCCCCAGCCCCAAGGGGAGGGGATCGCCGTGGGGCCGGACGACACCCTCTACCTCTCCTCGGAGGGTGTCCGCGCCCCGGTCCTGGAGACCCGCGTGCCGGCGGCGGCCCGGGCGGCCATGGCCGCGACTCCCTCCCGCTCGGCGCCGCCGTCGACCTCGGCCCCGCCCGGTGCTGCGCCGGGAGGCTCGACGCCACCGCACGAGGCATCGACCCGCCACGTCCGGCCCTGGCTGGCAGGCGGGTTGCTCGGCGTCGCGGCGCTGGGGGTGCTGCTGCTCTCCCTGCGCCGCCCGCGAGGAGGCCCTCCTTCGGGTGAGGAAGACGACGGCCGGGCTGGCTAGCGTGGCACCATGGCGCGGCTGCGGAGGAGCTCACCGGACGATCCCGGCTGGAGCCGTCGCCGAGCGGGCAGAGGCTTCGTCTACCTCGACGAGGCTGGGGCGCGGCTGCCGCCCGACGACGTCGCCCGGGTGAAGAGCCTGGTCATCCCGCCCGCCTGGCGCGACGTGTGGATCTGCCCCTTCCCCCACGGGCACCTGCAGGCGGTCGGCACCGACGACGCGGGCCGGCGGCAGTACCTGTACCACCCCGACTGGCGCACCCAGCGCGACGCCGCCAAGCACGCGCGCGTGCTGGAGTTCGGGCGCGTGCTGTCGAGGGCGCGCGAGCAGGTGCTGGTGGACCTCGGCACCGAGGGCATGAGCCAGGACCGCGCCTGCGCCGTCGCCGTCCGGCTGCTCGACCTCGGCTACTTCCGGATCGGCAACGACGTGTACGCCGAGGAGAACGGCAGCTTCGGGCTCACCACGCTGCAGCGGCAGCACGTGTGCAAGCGTGGCTCGACGATGGTCTTCGAGTTCGTCGGGAAGTCCGGGATCGAGCACAGCATCACCATCGACGACCCGGCCACGGTGCAGGCCCTGGAGATCATGCGCCGTCGCCGCGGACCCGCCGACGAGGAGCTGATCGCCTGGAAGGAGGGTCGCCGCTGGCGCGACCTCGACTCCGGGCACGTCAACGACTACGTCCGTCGTACGACGGGCCTCGACGCCACCGCGAAGGACTTCCGGACCTGGCACGCGACCGTGATCGCGGCCGCCTCACTGGCCGAGTCCGCCGAGCCGGGCGACACGAAGGCGTCGCGCAAGCGGGCCGAGGTGGCGGCGATGAAGGAGGTCGCTGAGTTCCTCGGCAACACCCCGGCGCTGGCGCGCTCGTCGTACGTCGACCCACGCGTGGTGGACGCCTACGAGGAGGGCATCACGATCAGGGCGGCGACCCGGCGCAAGGCGGCGACGCCGAACGAGCGGCAGACCATCCTCGAGCGGGCAGTCCTGCGGCTGCTGAAGGACGCCTGAGTTCGCCGGTCGAGCGTGTCGAGACCAGGGTGGGGAACGATGGGGGCATGGAGCTGACGGTCGTGGAGGGTGACATCACCCGGCAGGACGTCGACGCGGTCGTGAATGCCGCCAACCGGGCCATGCGCGGAGGTGGTGGGGTGGACGGAGCGATCCACCGGGCCGGTGGGCCCGCCGTGCTCGAGGACTGCATCGCCCGCTTCCCGCACGGGTTGGCCACCGGCGACGCCGGCTGGACGACCGCGGGCGCGCTGCAGGCGCGGTGGGTGATCCACGTGGTGGGCCCGAACTACGGACGCGGCGAGCGCGACCGCTCGCTGCTCGTCTCCTGCTACGCCCGGGCGCTCGCGGTCGCCGACGAGCTCGGTGCGCGGTCCGTGGCCTTCCCGCTGATCAGTGCGGGCGTCTACGCCTGGCCGCTCGACGACGCGATCGCGGCGGCGGTCTCGACCCTCCGATCGACGCCGACGAGGGTCGAGGAGGGGCGGCTGGTCGCCTTCGGCCGCCCGACGTACGACGCGCTGGTGGCGGCGACCCGTGAGTGAGCATCGGCCGGTCTTCGTGCTCCACGACCACCGCAAGCCGCAGCCTCACTTCGACCTGCGACTGGAGGAGGACGGGGTCCTCCGCTCCTGGGCCGTGCCGAAGGGGATGCCCACCGACCCGAAGGGCGACCGGCTCGCGGTGGCCGTCGGCGACCACGACCTGGACCACGCGTCGTACACGGACGCGACGAAGTCGATCGCCGACACCGGCTGGTGGGAGCTCGAGGACCGCAACGACCGCCGCTTCGTCTTCGTGCTCCACGGTCGCGCCGGGCCCCGCCGCTACGCCCTCATCGAGACCGGCAGCGACTGGCTCCTCCACCTCACCAAGGCCCAGCCTCCCTCTGCCTCAGCCGGATAGTCCCCGACGAGATGGTCGTGAGATCGCCGTTCTGACCGCCATCTGATCGGGGACTATCCCGACGTCGTCCCGCGCCCCGATCTCGAGGACTGTCGCCGAGGTGGGGTCAGAGGCGCTCGACGACGTAGTCGATGCAGCCGGTGAGGGCCTCCACGTCGGAGGGGTCGATGGCGGGATACATCGCGATGCGGAGCTGGTTGCGGCCGAGCTTGCGGTAGGGCTCGGTGTCGACGATCCCGTTGGCCCGCAGGGTCTTCGCGATCTGGGTGGCGTCGATGGAGTCGTCGAAGTCGATGGTGCCGATGACGAGCGAGCGGTGGTCGGGATCGGCGACGTACGGCGTGGTGTACGACGTCTTCTCGGCCCACCCGTAGAGCGCGTCGGACGAGGCGGTCGTGCGCTCGACCATGCCGGTCAGGCCGCCCTGGCCGTTCATCCAGTCGAGCTGCTCGGCCATCAGGAAGAACGTCGCGATCGACGGGGTGTTGTAGGTCTGGCTGAGCCGCGAGTTGTCGATGGCGGTGACCAGGTCGAGGAACGCCGGGATGTGGCGGCCGCTCTCCTTGACCGCCGTCGCCCGCTCGAGCGCGGCCGGCGACATGAGCGCGATGTAGAGGCCGCCGTCGGAGGCGAAGCACTTCTGCGGGGCGAAGTAGTAGACGTCGGCCTCGGTCAGGTCGACGGGCAGGCCGCCGGCGCCGGAGGTCGCGTCGACCAGCACCAGCGCGTCGTCCGCGGCGCCCACGGGACGTCGTACGGGCGCCATGACCGCGGTCGAGGTCTCGTTGTGCGCCCAGGCGTAGGCGTCGACGCCCTCCTCGGCGACGGAGACCGGGCGAGTGCCCGGCTCGCTCTTCACGATCGAGGGGTCGGCCAGCCAGGGCGCCGCCGCGGCTGCAGCCGCGAACTTCGAGGAGAACTCGCCGAACGACAGGTGCTGGCTCTTCTCACGGATCAGGCCATGGGTCGCGACGTCCCAGAACGCCGTGGCACCGCCGTTCCCGAAGACGACCTCGTAGCCCTCGGGCAGGTCGAAGAAGGTGGCCAGCCCGTCACGGACGCGGCCGACCAGGCTGCGCACGGGCGCCTGGCGGTGGGAGGTGCCCATCAGCGACGACCCGGTCGCCGCGAGCGCGTCGAGGTGGCTGGTCTGGATCTTGGAGGGTCCCGCACCGAAGCGGCCGTCGGCCGGCTTGAGGTCTGCGGGGATCGAGATCGCGTCGGTCATGAGCAACCTTCCGTGGTGGTGAGGTGGTCTGCCTGACGACGCTGTCGGCGCTGACTATTGTGTCAGGGCCGTCGATCCGGGACCACGGGAGGACACCAGATGAGCACCACGGAGCCGGGCCTGCGCGACCAGACGGCCCTCCGCACGACCTTTCGTGTGGTGGGGGTGGTGCTGCTGGTCGTCGCCCTGGTCCTGCTCGGGCTGGGGCTCGCGGACTTCTTCTCGTCGATGAGCTCCGACTCCATGGACATGCCGTCCAGGTTCTGGATGGCGTTCGTCGGGGTCCTGCTGCTCGCGCCGGCGGCGTGGTGCCTCCGCGCCGGCTTCCTGGGGGTGGGTCTGCGCTACGTCGCGGGGGAGACGACTCCTGTGATCAAGGACTCGGCGAGCTACCTGACCGACGGCGAGGGGATCCTCGGCGTCGGCCACACCGTCGACGACGTGCCCGGCGAGCCAGGCGAGACCGGCCCGTTCTGCAGCCGGTGCGGCACGCGCAACGACGCCGCGGCCGGCTTCTGCGACCACTGCGGGCACGCCCTTGCCGGCTGAGCTGCGGATCGAGCAGGTCCCCTACACCCACCCCGACGCCCGGGTCCTCGACGAGGAGGTCCAGGCGGAGTACGTCGTCCGCTACGGAGGCACCGACCGGACCCGGATGGACCCGGCCGAGTTCGAGGCACCCGACGGTGCGTTCTACGTCGGCTACCGCGACGACCGGCCGGTGACCATGGGTGGCTGGCGCTTCCGGCCCGACGTGACCCGGCTCGGCTCGCAGCGCGCGGTCGAGGTCAAGCGGATGTACGTCGCGCCCTCGGCCAGGCGCGGCGGCCTGGCCCGGCTCATGCTCGCCCATCTCGAGGCGACCTCCCGCACCGCCGGCGCCGACGTGATCATCCTCGAGACCGGGACCGCGCAGCCCGAGGCGATGGCGCTCTACGAGTCCGCGGGCTACCAACGGATCGACCCGTTCGGGTACTACCGCGAGTTCCCGAACAACCGCTGCTACGGACGCCTGCTCGGCGCCGCGGAGGTCTAGGCTCCCCCGCGTGGGTCTGTTCGGAGCTTCGCCCGACCGTGGCGAGATGCTGGCACTGGAGAACCGCGTGGCCAGGCTGGAGGAGCAGGTCGCCCGACTCAGCGCAGCGCTGGCGGCTCGGCCGGCCGACTCCGCGGCCGTGAGCGCGGACGCCGTACCCACGGCCGCGCCCCGCACCCGTCGACGATGCCTACGCCGAGGCGCGTGCCCTCGCCGCCGCGGGGAACAAGATCCACGCGATCAAGGTGGTCCGCGAGCAGAGCGGGATCAGCCTGAAGGCGGCCAAGGACCTCGTGGAGAGCTGGTGACGCTGACCGGTCGGGTCAGCTCGTAGACGACCTCGCCCTGCTCCCAGCCGGGGATCGGGTCGTCCCACTCGCCGACGTAGCTGTGCACCTGCTGCATCCCGAGCTTCTCCATCACCCGTTGTGAGCCGGTGTTGACCGCCATGGTCGACGCCATGACGGTCTCGACGCCGGGCACCGAGAAGGCCTGGGCGAGCATCGCGACCCCGCCCTCGGTCGCCAGGCCGCGGCCCCAGGCCGACCGGACGATCCGGTAGCCGAGGCCCGGCTCGGTGCGGGTCCTCGGCGAAGCTGCTCGCCGACCACCAGCCGACGAACGCGTCGTCGACGTAGCCGGTCCAGTACCCGAGGCCCCGCCCTTCGTCCGTGCGCGGCCCGAGCCGCTCCGCCCCACTCGGCGCGGGTCTCCTCGGGGCTGGCTGCGCGTCCCAGGACGAACCGCATCACGTCGGGGTCGGCGTTGAGCTCCTCGAAGAGCGGGAGATCGGCCTCACCCGTGGGCTCGAGGCGCAGCCGGTCGGTGCGGAGGGTGGGCCTCATGGGTCACAGTTTCACCATGTGACCATGGTGAAGCTCGGCTTCACACGGTGAGTTCGCCATGAGAAGCCCCGATGCGGCTGCCTCACCTGGTGAAGCCGGGACTGGTGGGCCTGGCCTCAGGACGCAGCCCAGTC
>CAWCPG010000001.1:0-6020 GCA_963797325.1 uncultured Actinomycetota bacterium | reverse complement strand
GCTCGGCGGCAATGACCTCGAAATCAGACTCGCTCAACGAGTCGTGACCGATGCTCGAGCCGTGCACGAACTGTTCGTGCGTGAGGTCCATCAGGTTGTCGACGATCAGCTGGTAGCTGCAGTTGACATGGATGGTCTTACCGTCGCCCGCCCACTCCGGGTGATCGTTCCAGAACAGGTCGGGCACCGTGTCCGGGTCGGCCAGCGCGGGGTCACCCGGCCACACCCAGACATAACGGTGCCGCTCGACGACCGGGTACGAGTGAACGGTGGCGCTCGGATTGATCGTGTCCTGGGCAGGCATGAAC
Organism: uncultured Actinomycetota bacterium; assembly: GCA_963797325.1. GTDB lineage: Bacteria > Actinomycetota > Actinomycetes > Propionibacteriales > Nocardioidaceae > Nocardioides. The sequence continues at coordinate 5,712 of CAWCPG010000001.1, read as the reverse complement.
GTCGCGCGGCCGTCGGCGTCGTAGCAGATGCCGTGGTAGCCGCACATGATCTCGTCATCGCCGCGCAGCTTGCCCATCGACAACGGCGCCAACCGGTGCCAACAGGCGTCCGCGAGTGCGACCGCGCGGCCGGTGGTGGTCCGGTAGAACACATCGGCCTGCCTGCGACGGTCTTGGCCAACAGGTTGCGCCCCACCTCGTGGTCCCACGCCGCGGCGTACCAGGCGTTCAGAGGGAAGTCGCGGAACGACGCGTGACCGGTGGTCCGGGCAGGTAAGGACATCTGTTCTCCTTGTGTGGTGGCGAGCAGGGACTCGCTCGCTCACGTGAGACTGAGGCTCACGCGGGATGGACTCCCAGGCCCGCAGGGTGTTGTTGTGGTGGCGGCGGGTCGGGCCGGCGAGCTCGATGCGTGCGACCCGGCGGGCCAGCGCGGTGAGCACTGCTTCGGCTTCGAGGCGGGCGACGTGCTGGCCGATGCACTGGTGGATGCCCATGCCGAACCCGACGTGCCCGGAGGGGTCGCGGGTCAGGTCGAAGGCGTCGGGGTCGGGGTGCTCGGGGAGGCCCAGCGCCGGGGGTCGCGGTTCGCGGCAGCCGAGGAACATGAGGATCTTCTTGCCGTCCGGAACCACGTGGTCGCCGACCCGGACGTCGGTGGTGGCGGTCCGGAAGAACGTCTGCACCGGCGACTCCCAGCGCACCGCCTCGTCGAACGCGACCCGGGCCAGGGACGGCTCGGCGCGCAGCCGCTGCCACTGGTCGGGGTTGGTGGCGAACGCGTACAGCACCGCGGAGATGCCGTGGACGGTGGTGTCGACGCCCGCGCGTGAGCAGGGAGCGGACGATCAGCGGGGCCTGCTCGGCGGTGATGTCGCCGCGGTCGGAGGCGGCCCAGATGTCGCGCGCCGAACCCCTCCGGGGCCAGGACGTCGCGGGCGCACTGCGCGTCGACCCACGCGGAGAGCTCGGCGACGCGCGGGGCGCCCTGGGCGACGAGGTCGTTGGCCGGGCCGAAGGCGTTGAAGTCGTGGTCGCCGTAGGGCAGCAGGTTCTCCCGGCCCTGCTGCGGGAGGCCGACCGCGTCGGGGAACACGCGCAGCGGGAAACGCCTGGGCGATGGTCGGGACGGCGTCGAACTCCAGCGTCCCGCCGCCGCCTCGGCGAGAATCTCGTCGACGAGGTCGCTCGGCATCGGCCAGCCAGCGGTCGCGCAGCCGGCGCAGCGACCGCGGGCGAGAGGATCTTCTGCAGCACCCGGCGAGGGGCGTCGTGGTGCGGCGGGTCGGCCTCCAGCAGCACGCTCGGCGGGCGCCACGGCTTCTCGTAGCGGAAGTTCGACAGTCCGACGCCCGCGGCTGGACTGGAACTCCTGCCAGTCCACCAGCGCGGCGTGCACCTGCTCGTAGCGGGCCATGGCGTAGAGGTCGTAGCGGGTCAGGTAGACCAGCGGGCCCGCGTCGCGCAGCGCGGCCTGCATCGGCAGCGGGTCCTCGAGGACCTCGTGGGCGAACGGGTCGGTGTCGTCGGTGGGCAGCGCGGGCGCGCGCTCGGCGATGGTCGGTCACGGTAGGCTCCGGTGGATCAGAAGGACGGGCGGTCAGAGATCGAGGACGAGGCGGTCGGTGCAGGAGCGGGACACGCAGATGTACATGCAGTCGCCGGCGGCGCGGTCGTCGTCGTCGAGCAGGGAGTCGCGGTGGTCGGGCAGCCCGGCGAGCACCGTGGTCTCGCAGGTGCCGCAGATGCCCTGGCGGCATGACGACAGCACCTCGATCCCCGCCGCGTGCACGGCGTCGAGCACCGACACCTGCGGGCGTGACGGTCACGGTGGCGCCGGTGCGGGCCAGCTCGACCTCGAACGGGCCCTCGTGCACGGCCGGGCCCGTGCTCGGCGGCGACGAACCGCTCGGTGCGCAGTGCGTGCCGCGGCCAGTGCGGCGCACACCGCCTCGATGGCGTCGAGCAGTGGGCCGGGCCCGCAGCAGTAGATCTTGACCTCGTCGCGCGGGCTCGCCGAGGTACTCCGCGAGCGGCAGGAGCCCGAGCTCGTCCTGCGGGTGGATCCGCACGCGGTCGCCGTAGCCGGCGAGCTCGTCGAGGAACGCCATCGATGCGCGTCGGCGGCCGCCGTAGAGCAGCTGCCAGTCCGCCCCGAGCAGGTCGGCCTGGTGGATCATCGGCAGGATCGGGGTGATGCCGATGCCGCCCGCGACGAACAGGTAGCGCGGCGACGGCACGAGCGGGAAGTTGTTGCGCGGAGCGCTGACCCCGACCAGGTGCCCGGGTTCGCAGCTCCTCGTGGACGAAGGCGGACCCGCCGCGGCTGGCGGGCTCGCGCAGCACGCCGATCCGGTAGGAGTAGGCGTCCCAGCGGTCGCCGCACAACGAGTACTGGCGGGTCAGGCCGTTCGAGAGCACCAGGTCGATGTGCGACCCCGGCGTCCCAGTCCGGCAACCGCCGCCCCTCCGGGTCGACGAGCGTGACCGTCACGACGTCCTCGGCCTGTGGCGTCTTGGCCTGCACCTTCAACGTGACGACGTTGGAGTTCTCCACCACCTCGTGCTCCTTCGCTCTCGGCGTGGAAGACAGCGTGCGACGGCGCGGGCGGCCTCCGACACGGAGCTTCCGTTTTTCGGAAGGACGAGATGGCTGACTGAGACGCCCGTCACATGACAGAGTCCTCATGTGTCGCGGCAGCCGGGCCCGCGGGGACAGACGGGACCGGTGGTGAGCCGGGTGCTGCACCTGCTCGGCGCGTTCACCGCCCAGCACGCCGGCGATGACGCTGACCGAGTTGTCCCGGCACGCGGGGGTGCCGCTGTCGACGGCGCACCGCATGGTGAACCAGCTCGTCGACTGGGGCGCTCTCGAGCGCGACGAGGCCGGCTACTACCGCGTCGGGCTGCGGCTGTGGGAGCTCGCCGCGCTGGCCCCGCGGGGTCCGGGGCTGCGGGAGCGGGCGCTGCCGTACCTGGAGGACCTGTCCCAGGTCACCCGGGAGAACGTGCAACTGGCCGTGCGCGAGGGCAGCGCGATCATCTTCGTCGAGCACATCGCGGGGTCGAGCGCGGTGCCGGTGTTCACCCGCGTCGGCAGCCGCCTCCCGACGACGGCCACCGGTGTCGGGTTGGTCCTCCTCGCCCACGCTCCCGTCGAGATCCAGGACGAGGTGCTGGCCGGCCCCTGCGAGCGCTACACCCCGCACACCGTGACCAACCCGCAAGGTGCTGCGCCGGATGCTGGCCGACGTGCGGACCAAGGGCTTCGTGGATCAGCGACCGCCAGCTGTCGCTCGACACGCTCTCCGTCGCCGCCCCGGTGTACGACGACCGCAAACAGGTGGTCGCCGCCGTGTCACTGGTGGTGCGTCACGGCATCTCGCCGCAGCTGCTGGTGCCGCCCCTGCTCACCAGCGCTCGGGCCATCTCCCGGGCCCTCGCAGGATCGATCGCGGACCGCCGTCCGGCCTGACCGAACGAGTCGGCTTCCGCTTTACGGAAGTCCTGTTCCCCGGCCCGTAGCGCTTCCCGCACCATCGTCGGCACCGGATCGCTCGCCACCGCTGGCCGGTCGGCGAGCCGCCGAGCACTCGCGCCCCTCGTACGTCGCGGGCGCCCCCTTCCACCATGCCGTCGAACAACGGAGTGTTGACATGGTTCCTCTCCTCACCCCTGTGCCTCGCGAGGTCCTGCGATGAGCCGCTCGCTGCGGGACTCGTTGCACGAGGGCCCGATGTCGCGTTTCCAGTGGTTCGCCGTCGCGGTGTGCGTACTGCTCAACATGCTCGACGGCTTCGACGTGCTGGTCATGGCCTTCACCGGCAAGGCGGTGTCGACCGAGTGGGGCCTCAACGGCGCCCAGTTGGGACTGCTGCTCTCAGCCGGTCTGGTGGGCATGGCGATCGGATCGATGCTGCTCGCGCCCTGGGCCGATCGCATCGGCGGCGTCCGATGATCCTTCTCTGCCTGGCCATCGCGGCCGTCGGAATGCTCCTCTCGGCGATAAGCGGCTCGCCCACCCAGCTCGGTCTGCTGCGCGTCTTCACCGGCATCGGCATCGGCGGCATCCTGGCCAGCAGCAACGTCATCGGCAGCGAGTACGCCTCGAACCGCTGGCGCGGGCTGGCGGTTAGCCTCAACTCCACCGGCTACGCGCTGGGCGCCACCCTCGGCGGCCTGATCGCGGTCGTGCTCATCGGCAGCTTCGGGTGGCGATCGGTGTTCCTCTTCGGTGGCGTCGCCACGCTCGTGACCATCCCCCTGGTGTGGGTCTGCCTACCCGAGTCGATCGACTTCCTGCTCACCCGCCGCCCGGCCCGCGCGCTGGATCGGGTCAACGCGCTTGCCCGGCGCATCGGCCGACCGCCGCTCGACGAACTCCCCGCGCCGACCGCTGCACCCGCGCGTGCGCACGGAACGTTCGCGCAGCTCCTCGCGCCCAATCTGCGCCGCGCCACGCTGCTGCTCTGGGCGTGTTCCTGCTCGTGATGGCCGGCTTCTACTTCGTCACCAGCTGGACGCCCACGCTGCTCGTCCAGGCCGGGCTGTCCGCCAGCCAAGGGCTCACCGGTGGGACGTTGCTCAACCTCGGCGGCATCTTCGGCGCGGCGCTTCTCGGCGTCCTGGCCGCTCGCTTCGCGCTCCGCTCCGTCCTGATCGCGTACCTGGTCATCACCGGGGCGCTGCTCGCCCTGTTCATCACCTCGATCTCCTCCCTGACCGCCGCCTTCATCACCGCCGCGGTGATCGGAGTGTTCGTCAACGGCTGCGTCGCAGGCCTTTACGCGCTCACCGCCGTCGTCTACGACACCGGCGTCCGCGCCACCGGAGTCGGGACGGCGATCGGCATCGGCCGGATCGGCGCCATCCTGTCGCCGACCGTCGCGGGAGGGCTGCTCGACATCGGCTGGACTCCGGAAGCCCTCTACATCACCGTAGGTGTGGTGTTCGTGGCGACCGCCCTGCTCCTGTGGGTGGTCCGCCTCGCCCCCGCCGCCTCACGCAGCCCAGACGCCGCACACGCCGGCTGAGGGTGAGCAAGGCCGATAGGGCGCATGCGATCCAGGACAACTGCGTCGGGGACGCCACGCTCAACGAGCTGTGAACATCATTCCGGTGTGGAACAGACGGACATCGTGTCGCGAGCACCTCGCTCACCTGCCCAGTCATGACCGGCGGTGGCGAGGTGCTGGCCGCAGCCGCAGAACGACTCCGAGGCCTCGCGAGGCGGTTCTCCGGCAGAGGTCGGACAACAGAGGTTGAGGGTTGGACCATGGCGCCTGTGGCGGATACACCGACAGCCGGCCCGGCCCGGCGAACGTTGTGGTCACCGCACCAGGGAACATTTGTTCGCCGCGCTGTACTCCGCTCCCGGAACCGGCTCCAGCCAGGTCGTCGGGTCGCCGCCGTCGGGGCGGCTTTCGAGCATGGCGAGGTGGCTCATGAAGATGTCGGCGGCGGCGCCATGCCAGTGGTCTTCGTCGGGTGGGCAGATGCTGGTGTCACCGGCGCGCACACAGCACTTGCCCGTCGCGGGGCCGACGACGCCGACGCCCTCGGTGACGTGCAGGGGGTCTACCTGCTGTTCTGCCCGCCCCTCCGCCGCTCGTCGTGTCAGGAACGAAGCTCGATTGGTCGGAACGGGCAACGTGGCAAGCCGGGTGAACTGACTCCGGCGAGCGGTGTGCGCGGAGACCACCCGCGAGGTGC